>NZ_FNWZ01000003.1:0-1269732 GCF_900108575.1 Tardiphaga sp. OK245
CGGACATCATTACCGTTCTGACTCGCGGAAAGGTTCTTGCGGAAGGCAGCTACGCCGATCTGACCAAGGACGAGCGCGTCAAGGAAGCTTATCTGGGAGCCGGGCATGGCTGAGATCACAATGGCCGCACCGGCAACGACTGCAGCAACTGGCAATCCAATTCTCAGCATCGAGAATCTCGAAGCCTGGTATGGCGAGTCGCACATTCTTCACGGCATCAATTTCAACGTGAAGCCGGGCGAAGTCGTCACGCTGCTCGGTCGCAACGGCGCCGGCAAGACCACGACGCTGAAGTCCATCATGGGCATCATCGGCAAGCGCACCGGCTCGATAAAGTTCGAAGGCAACGAGATCATCAAGACCTCGTCCGACAAGATCGCGAAGCAGGGCATCGCATTCTGTCCGGAAGAACGCGGCATCTTCTCCAGCCTCGACGTGAAAGAGAATCTGATGCTGCCCCCGACGATCCGGCCGGGCGGGTTGTCTCTGGATCAGATCTTCGAGCTGTTTCCAAATCTGAAAGAGCGTCTTAACAGCCAGGGGACAAAACTCTCCGGCGGTGAGCAACAAATGCTGGCGATCGGCCGCATCCTGCGCACCGGCGCGCGCTTCCTGATGCTGGACGAGCCGACCGAAGGTCTCGCACCTGTCATCATCCAGCAGATCGGCCACACCATCGCGCGGTTGAAGTCGGAAGGCTTCACCATCCTGCTGGTCGAGCAGAACTTCCGTTTCGCTGCCACGGTGGCGGATCGCTACTACATCGTCGAGCACGGCAAGATCATCGATGGCTTCGCCAATTCCGAGCTCTCGGCGAATATGGACAAGCTGCATACGTATCTCGGCGTCTAATATCGAATAACGGACCGAGCCAACGGTCCGACGATAGACACAACCATCAATACGGGTAGGGAGCACAGAATGAAAAAAGTCGTTTCGACGTCGCTGCTGGGTTTTGCGCTGATGATGAGCGCAAGCTCGCTTGCGTTCGCCCAGGACAAGACCGCCAAGATCGGCGTGCTGAACGACCAGTCCGGCCTCTATGCCGATATCACCGGGCAGGGCTCGGTGCTTGCCGCGCAGATGGCGGTCGAGGACTCCGGTCTGGTCGCCAAGGGCTGGAAGATCGACGTGCTGGTCGGAGATCACCAGAACAAGCCCGATATCGGCGTCAACATCGTGCGTCAGTGGTACGATCGCGACAAGCTCGACGTCGTCGTCGACGTGCCGACCTCGTCGGTCGGTCTCGCCGTCAACAACGTGGTCAAGGAAAAGAACGGCGTCTACCTGAATTCGGGTTCGGGAACGTCGGACCTGTCCAACGCGCAGTGCTCGCCGAACACCATTCACTGGGCTTACGACACTTATCAGCTCGCCAACGGCACCGGCACGGCGCTGACCAAGTCCGGCGGCGATACCTGGTTCTTCCTGACCGCGGACTACGCCTTCGGGACGGCGCTCGAGCGCGACACCACCAACGCCGTCAACGCTGTCGGCGGCAAGGTGCTCGGCAGCGTCCGTCCGCCGCTCAACACTGCTGACTTCTCGTCGTTCCTGCTGCAGGCACAGACATCCAAGGCCAAGGTCATTGGCCTCGCCAATGCCGGCGGCGACACCATCAACTCGATCAAGCAGGCGTCAGAATTCGGCATCGTCAAGGGTGGCCAGAAGCTGGCCGGCCTCCTGATGTTCATCACCGACGTCCATTCGCTCGGTCTGCCGGTTGCCAACGGCCTGAACCTGACCGAGACCTTCTATTGGGATCTCAACGACGGTACCCGTGCATTCTCCAAGCGGTTCCAGGACCGCGCGAAGAACAAGGCCATGCCGACCACGGTGCAGGCTGGCGTCTACTCATCGCTGATCCACTACTTCAAGACCCTCGACGCGATGGGCGGCAACTCCCATGACGGATTGAAGATCGTCGACAAGATGAAGGCGACCCCGACGGACGACATCATCTTCGGCAAGGGCACGATCCAGCCGAACGGCCGCAAGCTGCACCCGGCCTATCTGTTCGAGGTCAAGAAGCCTGAGGAGTCGAAGGGACCCTGGGATTACTACAAGCTCGTGGCGACGATCCCTGCCGATCAGGCCTTCACGCCGCTCGACAAGAGTGCTTGTCCGCTTTTGAAGAAGACCTAATTTAGAAGCCGTCGTCCAAATTATTGAGAGGAAGTCATGAAAAACAAGATTTCAACCGCACTTCTCGGCACGGCGCTTTCGCTGGCCATGGCGGGCGTCGTCATGGCCCAGGACAAGACTGTCAAGATCGGCGCACTCAGCGATCAGTCCGGTCTCTACGCCGATCTCGGCGGCCCGGGCTCGACCCTGGCTGCGCAGATGGCGGCGGAGGACTCCGGTCTGATGGCCAAGGGCTGGAAGATCGACATCATTTCCGGCGATCACCAGAACAAGCCGGATATCGGCTCCAACATCGCGCGGCAGTGGTTCGACGTCGACAAGGTCGACACCATCGTCGACGTGCCGAATTCCGGCGTGGCACTGGCGGTGAACAACATCGTCAAGGAGAAGAACGGCGTCTACATCAATTCGGGCGCCGCGACGTCGGATCTCACCAATGCGCAGTGTTCGCCGAACACCGTGCACTGGACCTACGACACCTACATGCTCGCGCATTCGACCGGGCAGGCGATGGTCAAGGCCGGCGGTGACAGCTGGTTCTTCCTCACCGCCGACTACGCCTTCGGTGCCGCGCTGGAGCGCGATACCTCGGAAGTCGTCAAATCCTCGGGCGGCAAGGTGGTCGGCGGCGTCAAGCATCCGCTCAACACCGCGGACTTCTCCTCCTTCCTGCTGCAGGCGCAGTCGTCGAAGGCCAAGGTCATCGGTCTGGCCAATGCCGGCGGCGACACCACCAACTCGATCAAGCAGGCGGCTGAATTCGGCATCGCCAAGGGCGGTCAGAAGCTCGCGGCGTTGCTGCTGTTCATCACCGACGTCAAGGCGATCGGTCTTGAAACCGCACAGGGCCTCAGCTTCACCGAGACCTTCTATTGGGACCTGAACGACAAGACCCGCGACTTCTCCAAGAAGTTCGCGGCGCGCATGAAGAACGGCGCTCCGCCGTCGATGGTGCAGGCGGGCGTGTATGCCGGCTTGATCCACTACTTCAAGGCGCTGGAAGCGCTCGGCAGCAATCCGCATGATGGCGCGAAGATCGTTGCCAAGATGAAGGAATTGCCGACCGACGATCCGCTGTTCGGGCAGGGCAAGATCGAAGCCAATGGCCGCAAGATTCACCCAGGCTATCTGTTCGAGGTGAAGAAGCCGTCGGAATCGAAGGCGCCGTGGGATTTCTACAAGCTTGCCGGTACAGTGCCAGCCGATCAGGCCTTTACACCGATCGAGAAGAGCACTTGTGCGCTGCTGAAGAAATAAGATCGTTGGCCCGGCGGCGTCACTCTGCCGGGCCAAGACTTTCCTGCGATAAGAGTTGAGAACAACATGTCGATCAATCTACAGGCCCTGTCTGCGCAATTGCTGGTCGGACTCATCAACGGCTCGTTCTATGCGCTGTTAAGTCTCGGTCTCGCCGTGATCTTCGGCATGCTGAACATCATCAATTTTGCCCATGGCGCCGTCTATATGATGGGCGCGTTTGCGGCATACTTCCTGCTCAACCTGGCCGGCATCGGCTACTGGCCGGCGCTGATCCTGGCGCCGCTGGCGGTCGGCCTGTTCGGCATGGTGATGGAACGCACCATGCTGAAATGGATCGCCAATCTCGACCATCTCTATGGCCTGCTGCTGACCTTCGGTCTGGCGCTGATCATCCAGGGCGTGTTCCAGAATTATTTCGGCTCGTCGGGTCTGCCTTACGCGATCCCGGATGCGCTGAAGGGCGGTATGAATCTTGGCTTCATGTTCCTGCCGATCTATCGCGGCTGGGTCGTTATCTTCTCGCTGGTGGTCTGTATCGCGACCTGGTTCCTGATCGAGCGTACGCGGCTCGGCGCCTACCTGCGCGCCGCCACCGAAAACCCGACGCTGGTCCGCGCCTTCGGCATCAATGTGCCGCTGATGATCACGCTGACCTACGGTCTCGGCGTCGGTCTCGCGGCACTCGCCGGCGTGCTGTCGGCGCCGATCAACCAGGTGCGCCCGCTGATGGGCGCGGACCTGATCATCGTCGTGTTCGCGGTCGTCGTGATCGGCGGCATGGGCTCTATCATGGGCTCCATCATCACCGGTTTCGCCCTCGGCATCATCGAGGGTCTGACCAAGTATTTTTACCCCGAGGCCTCCAACACCGTCGTCTTCGTGCTGATGGTGCTGGTGCTCCTTGTGAAACCTTCCGGACTGACGGGACGGGCTGCCTGATATGACAACGATCACTGAAAACGCCATTCCGTCACCCCGCCGCACCGTCAAAGACGAGATGGTCGCCTTTGCGATCATGACCGCACTGTTGCTGGTCGTGCCGCTCACTGGCGTCTATCCGTTCTTCGTGATGCAGGCGCTCTGCTTCGCGCTGCTCGCCTGTGCCTTCAACCTTTTGATCGGCTATGGCGGTCTGCTGTCGTTCGGCCACGCGATGTTCCTGGGCACCGCCGGCTACTGTACGGCGCATGCGCTGAAAGTGTGGGGCCTGACGCCCGAACTCGGCATCGTCGTCGGTGTCGTCGCCGCCGCTGCGCTCAGCGTCGTCACTGGCCTGATCGCCATTCGTCGTCAGGGCATCTACTTCGCCATGATCACGCTGGCGCTGTCGCAGCTCCTGTACTTCGTCTATCTGCAAACGCCGTTCACCCATGGTGAAGACGGTATCCAGGGCATTCCGCAGGGCACGCTGTTCGGCCTGTTCAATCTCTCGAAGCCGATCACGCTGTATTACGTGATCCTGGCCGGCTTCACGCTGGGCTTCCTGATCATCTACCGCGCCATTAACTCGCCCTTCGGCGAGGTGCTCAAGGCGATCCGTGAGAACGAGCCGCGTGCGGTGTCGCTGGGCTACAAGACCGATCAATACAAGCTGCTGGCCTATATCCTGTCCGGCACGCTTGCGGGCTTCGCCGGCGCGCTGAAGGTGTTCGTGGCACAGAACGCCTCGCTCACCGACGTGCATTGGAGCATGTCCGGTGAAATCGTGCTGATCACGCTGGTCGGCGGCCTCGGCACGCTGTTCGGGCCTGTGGTGGGCGCCTTTGTGATCATCGCTATGCAGCAATATCTCGCCGGCTTCGGCCAGTGGGTGACGGTGATCCAGGGCGTGATCTTTGTGGTCTGCGTGCTGACCTTCCGCCGCGGCGTCATTGGCGAAATCGCGCATTACTTCAAGCGGTCGCTGTAGTTCACCGTTGTCATACTTCTCCGACCCGGAGGCAGTGGCACGCTATGCGGAAGGCCCGGTGCGGCAAGTGCCGGGCTTCCTCGGCTTGCTGCAGATGGCGCGTATTCTCCTTGCGGAACGGGCACCGAATGACGCCCATGTGCTCGTGCTTGGCGCGGGTGGTGGGCTGGAGTTGAAGGCCTTTGCCGAGACGCACCCCGGATGGCGCTTTTGCGGCGTCGATCCATCGGCCGAGATGCTGGGACTGGCCAAGCGCACGCTCGGTCCGCTCGCGTCACGCGTCGATCTCCATGAAGGCTATATAGACGGCGCGCCCGAGGGGCCGTTCGATGCGGCGACCTGCATCCTGACCCTGCATTTCATCCCGGAGGAGGAGCGTCGACGCACGCTGGCCGAGGTGCACCGGCGGCTCAAGCCGGGCGCTCCCTTCGTCGTCGCCCACCACAGCTTTCCCCAGCACGACGGAGAAAAGGCCAGATGGTTGTCCCGTTACGCAGCTTTTGCGGCGGCATCCGGCGTACTGGCCGCCAATACGGAGAATGCGATCTCGGCGATCGGCGAACGCTTGCCGCTGCTGTCGCCGGAGCAGGACGAAGCCCTGCTGTGGGACGCAGGCTTCACCGACGTTGCCCTGTTTTATGCGGGGTTCACGTTCAGGGGCTGGGTCGCCTACAAGGCGTAGCGCCGTCAACGGTTGGGCCGACCTTGCGCCGCGGCGTCATCGGCGAAATCGCGCATTACTTCAAGCGGTCGCTCTAAATCCAGGCACTGCCTCAGGAAAAGCAGGCTGTCATAAAGCGGTGGATGATCGGGCCTAAAAGGTGCGTGATTGCCCGTCTTGGCCGGAAATGCTTTATGACATCCGTGTGACACAGGGCCGCCGGCGGTGGCCCCGCGGGACCATGTCCGCCATCTGGCGGTCCGGTCGCTGCGTTTTCCTGACAGTTGGATGAGATGATGCTGCGCTGGTTCCGGTCCTTTCTGCCCCGGGAGGAAAGGTTTTTCGACCTGTTCGCCCGCCATTCAGTGACCGTGGTCGAGGGCTCCAAGGCGCTTGCGGGGATGCTGGAAGGCGGCGACGAGACGCCGGTCTACTGCCAGCGTGTCAACCAGTTCGAGAACGACGCCGACGCCATCACCCGCGAGGTGCTGACCGCCGTTCGCCGCACTTTCATCACGCCGTTCGATCGCGTCGACATCAAGAACCTCATCACGGCGATGGACGATTCCATCGACCAGATGCAGCAGACGGCGAAAGCGGTGATGCTGTTCGAGGTGCGCCAGTTCGAGCCGCCGATGCGCGAGATCGGCACGCTGCTGGTGGAATGCGCCAACCTTGTCGGCCGCGCGGTGCCGCTGATGAGCGCCATCGGCGACAATGTCGGCCTGCTCACCGCGATCACCGAGGAAGTCGGCAAGCTCGAAGGCCGCGTCGACGATCTGCACGACATCGGGCTCAAGGAGCTCTTTCTCAAGCATCGCGACGCCAACACCATGGATTTCGTGGTCGGCGCCGAGATTTACAAGCACCTTGAAAAGGTGGCCGACCGCTTCGACGACGTCGCGAACGAGATCAACAGCATCGTCATCGAACAAGTATAAGGCAGGGCCATCAGGTGGACGCCACGCTCGCCTTTCCGGTGCTGATCGGCCTCATCGCCATCGCATTGCTGTTCGACTTTCTCAACGGCCTGCATGACGCTGCCAACTCGATCGCGACGATCGTCTCGACGCGCGTGCTGCGGCCGCAATATGCCGTGCTGTGGGCGGCATTCTTCAACTTCATCGCCTTCCTGGTGTTCGGTCTGCATGTCGCCAACACCATCGGCACCGGGATCATCGAGCCCAGCGTCATCGATCCCGCGGTGATCTTTGCGGCCCTGATGGGCGCCATCGTCTGGAATGTGATCACCTGGGGCCTCGGCATTCCCTCGAGCTCGTCGCATGCGCTGATCGGTGGTTTGCTCGGGGCAGGTGTCGCCAAGGCAGGACTCTCGGCAGCCTTATGGACCGGGCTGTCCAAGGCGCTGCTGGCCATTGTGCTGTCGCCGCTGGTGGGCTTCCTGCTGGCGCTGGTGCTGGTGGCCATCGTGTCATGGGCGTCGGTGCGCTCGACGCCTTTCGCCGTGGACCGCGCCTTCCGCATTCTGCAGTTCGTCTCGGCCTCGCTGTATTCGCTCGGCCATGGCGGCAATGATGCGCAGAAGACCATGGGCATCATCGCGGTGCTGCTCTATTCGCAGGGCCATCTCGGCACGGAGTTTTCCGTGCCGTTCTGGGTCGTGCTGTCATGTCAGGCGGCGATGGCGCTGGGCACGCTGATGGGCGGCTGGCGCATCGTCCGCACCATGGGTCTGCGCATCACCAAGCTCACGCCGATGCAGGGCTTCTGCGCCGAGACCGGCGGTGCGGCGACGCTATTCGCGGCGACGTTCCTCGGCGTTCCCGTCTCGACCACACATACCATCACCGGCGCGATCGTCGGCGTCGGCGCAGCCCGTCGCGTATCAGCGGTGCGCTGGAACGTGGCAAGTTCGATCGTCTATGCCTGGGTGATCACGATCCCGGCCGCGGCGATCGTCGCCGCGGCGACCTGGTGGATCGTGAAGCTGTTGCATCTGAGCTTTATCTGACGCAGGTCACGACACCAGCTTCAGTCCCGCAATGCCCGCCACGATCAGCCCGATACAGGTGATCCGCGCCACGGTGGCCGGGTCGCCGAACAAGTACATGCCCAGCGCTGCGGTGCCGACCGCCCCGATGCCGGTCCACACCGCATAGGCGGTTCCCATCGGCAGTTCCTTGAGGGCGAGGGCGAGCATGCCGACGGATGCGGTCATGCTGATGAGGGTGAGGACGGAGGGGACGAGGCGGGTGAAGCCTTCGGTATATTTGAGCCCGACGGCCCAGCCGACTTCAAGCAGACCCGCAACGAACAACAATAGCCAAGCCATGGGATGACCCCTGTAAACAGGCAGGGCCGTCCCTGCAGATGATGATGATTTGGAGGTCGTCCTCGCAGGGGTTATATGGGACCCACGCAGCCGGATCGCAACGCGGCCGATGGTCGCCACTTCGGCCAGTTTCCCGCCCAAAATCCCTTGATTGCGCCCGTTTTCCCTGCCACAGGCACGTTTATGTCCGATATCGCCCTTTCCGCCGACTCAGCCGCGCGTTCCCCGCTTGCCACTGAGGTCGCCCGCCGCCGCACTTTCGCGATCATCTCGCATCCTGACGCCGGCAAGACCACGCTGACCGAAAAGCTGCTGCTGTTCGGCGGCGCCATCAATCTGGCGGGCCAGGTCAAGGCCAAGGGCGAGCGCCGCAACACGCGTTCTGACTGGATGAAGATCGAGCGCGACCGCGGCATCTCCGTCGTCACCTCGGTGATGACCTTCGAATTCCAGGGCCACGTCTTCAACCTGCTGGACACGCCGGGCCATGAAGACTTCTCGGAAGACACCTATCGCACGCTCACCGCGGTCGACTCGGCTGTCATGGTGATCGACGCCGCCAAGGGCATCGAGGCGCGGACGCTGAAGCTGATCGAGGTTTGTCGTCTCCGCGACATCCCGATCATCACCTTCGTCAATAAGATGGACCGCGAGAGCCGCGACGTGTTCGATCTCCTCGACGAGATCGAGAAGACGCTGGCGCTCGACACCACGCCGATCAACTGGCCCGTCGGCCGCGGCCGCGATTTCATGGGCACCTATGACATCGAGACCGGTGGCATCCGCCTGTTGGAGGGCGGCGGCGCCAAGACCGGCGCAGCCGAGAAGATCAAGATTGCCGATCTGGCCGGCCGCAACCCCAATCTCGACGCCAGCGAGGTCGCCGACGAACTCGAACTGGTGAAGGAAGCCTCGAAACCGTTCGACCTGCAGTCGTTCCGCGAAGGCCATATGACGCCGGTCTATTTCGGCAGCGCGCTGCGCAATTTCGGCGTCGGCGATCTGCTCGAAGGTCTCGGCCGTTTTGCGCCATCGCCGCGCGCGCAGGAATCTAATTTGCGCAAGGTCGAGGCCGACGAGCCCCGGATGTCGGCCTTCGTGTTCAAGATCCAGGCGAACATGGATCCCAACCACCGCGACCGTATCGCCTTTGCGCGGCTGTGCTCGGGCAAACTGACAAGGGGCATGAAGGCCAAGCTGGTGCGTACCGGCAAGAACATGTCGCTGTCGTCGCCGCAATTCTTCTTCGCGCAGGACCGCGCCATCGCCGACGAAGCCTACGCCGGCGACGTGGTCGGCATCCCCAATCACGGCACGTTGCGGATCGGCGACACGCTGACCGATGGCGAGGACATCACCTTCATCGGCGTGCCCAGCTTCGCGCCGGAAATCGTGCGTCGTGTGCGTCTCGGCGATGCGATGAAGGCGAAGAAGCTGAAGGAAGCCTTGCAGCAGATGTCGGAAGAGGGCGTCGTCCAGGTGTTCCGCCCGCGCGACGGCGCGCCGGCCCTGGTCGGCGTCGTCGGCCCGCTGCAGCTCGACGTGCTGAAGGCACGGCTCGACGCTGAATATCAGCTTCCGGTCAGTTTCGAAGTCTCGGAATTCTCGTTGGCGCGCTGGATTTCGTCGGACGACAAGAAGAAGCTCGAGACCTTCATGTCGAACAACAACTCTGGCGTCGCGGATGACGTCGACGGCGATCCGGTGTTCCTGGCGAAGAACGACTTCTATCTGAACTATACGAAGGAACGCGCCGAGGGGATTGTGTTCTCTGATATCAAGGACGTGAAGAAGCAGGGGTAAGAGACTGCGCGTTCGACGTCGGTCTATATGGTGAGGCAGCGTTCTCACGAAAAGCGAGGACGATCCGCCGGGTCGCTCCGGCGGATCTCAACCTGCTAGCGGTACGCAATACATGAACCGCTTGAGAAGACCGTATCGCTGAATTCTTAAAGAAAGATTCCTGACCGCGAAGCGCGTCGGCAACTATCGTCAGTCAAGGCAACAGAGAACCGGCCGCTGCCCCTACATAGTTAAGTCGCGGAATGGATATGAAGTTTGTGCGGCCTTCAGGCCACAGCGTCAGGTGCCGGATTCCACGATCCTCTTGATATTCGCCAGACCCAACTCCGCTTCTTCATCGATCCGCTGAACCACTTCCGGCGTCGGCGCCTTCGGCCGCGCAGGATTACGCACAGTCCGCGTGAATTTCGTCCCGCCATCCACCACATCGCACACATACTGCACCACGATCGGGCCGGTGACGCTCATATGTGTCAGGCCTATCCAGAGCCGCGGACGCTCGCAGGCGATCACCAGCCAGTCCAGCGCGACTGGGCCCGACCGCGTCGACCAGTGTTCGTGAAACGTGTCGCCGAACCGCATCGGGCGATCCTCGCAGTCGATGTCGTGCGAGGAGGGCAGCCATTGCGGCCATGTTTTCGGATTGGTGACGTAGTCGAACACAGCTTCGGGCGCAGCCGCAATCACGATGGAGTGGCTGCGCTCGAACGGATGCGTCGGTGTCTTGGGTGTGGTCATGGCTGGCAGTTCCTCCGCGGTCTGTTCGCGCAGTTGTGAACGGTCTTGTTCTTGATGAGTGCGCAACAGCGCTGCGTATTGTGTGGAGGCTTTGTCGGGGAAGATGGGTACGTGGGTCAAGCCCGTGTATGACGTATGAGTTGGGCGGTAGACTCTCCCCACGTCTTGGCTGTGCAAAGCGCGAAGCGCGGCTTCGCGAGATGACCGGCCATCCATCTTCCCTTGTGAGCCGGGCGGCTGACGATGTATTCGCGGCCTTTGACGTCGGGCGTGACGAACCCGGTTCCCGTCATCGACTCGCATTTGAGGCATTTCCGGTCAAATTTGATAGTGTTCTCTGGCTACGAGGTACCGGTGCCCAAGCCGTGCGTCACGACGACCTGGGCCTTTTGGAAAGTTTGAGCGAGATGAATGGGGTCATCGTCAGAACTACGCTCCAACTGATCACGCCCGGAATACTGTTCGTCTTCGGGGCTGCCTTCGTCTGCGCGTGGCTCGTCGAGAAGAAGCGCAACTACCTGCTTTTGCTGGCCGGCGCGTGCGTTCTGTTTGCCCTCGGTGCGACGTCGCAGATCTTGGGTTTGCCGCCCGGCGCGGGGCCCAATGCCATCGTCTCGGGCGCGCTCTACACGTCGGCGGTTATCGCCGCCGTGGAGGGCGTCCTGGTGCGTTCGGGGAAGGGGCTCGGTCCGGTCATCGATATGGCGATCCTTGCCGGCTTCGTTCTTCTGCTCGCCTATTTCTTTTATATCGATCGCAGTCTCATCGCCCGGGTCTACATCCAGAATTTCGGCTACGGCCTCCTGATGCTGATCGCAGCGGGGCGGCTCACCGCATTGGCGCGCGGGCCTTATGTCGATCGGGCTCTGTTCTGGGTGCTGTTGCTGTTCGGATTGCATTTTTTTCCGCGAACCCTGCTCACGGTCGGATTTTCCGCGCCGGTCGACAGAACAGCGTTCAGCAATTCGATGTTTTGGCAAGCACTCCAGCTTTCGCTCGCCGTGCTCGGCGCCGGCCTGGCGCTGGCCATCCTCGCCGCGGCGGTGTCCGACATGATCGACGATCTTCGTCGCGAACGCGATCTCGATCTGTTGACCGGCATCCTGAACCGGCGCGGCTTTCAAGAACGGGTATCCGCCCATCTGCGCAAACACGGACCGAGCCGTGCTGCGCTCGCTCTGTGCGACATCGACAACTTCAAGAGCATCAACGACACCCTCGGTCATGACGTCGGAGACGATGTCCTTGGGGAGGTGGGGCGCATGCTGCGCAACGCGTCGCGCAAACGCGACATCGTCGGGCGGCTGGGCGGCGAGGAATTTGCGGTGTTCCTTCCGGATACGGACGAACAGGAAGCGGTTGATTACGCCGAACGGTTGAGGATCGCGATCGAGCAGAACAGCTTTGCCGTCCCGGATGGAGCGAGGCAGGTCACTGCGAGCTTCGGCGTGGGGACGTTGCAGCCGGGAGATAGCTGGCCGAGCCTGTACAAGCGGGTCGATGGGCGACTTTACGAAGCGAAGCGGACCGGCCGCAACCGCACAGTTTCTCGCACGCTAAGCGCCTCTGCCGACGCGCCAGTTGCTGGATCCGGATACGCGCTTCCGCAGCTGCAGAGCCAGGACGGCGCCCGGCTCTGACGTCGAATTCGGTTTCGCAAAGATGGGTGCGCAAGTCATCCAGCTTTGCGTCAGACGATTCAGTTGCAACGTATTCCATATGCAACGCGATGCGGCCGCTATGTCGGCAACGACTCGCCGCTCTGCTCGCGCACGATATAGTCGGCATACCAGTCCGGCCAGTTCTCGTCATGCTGGCCGCCGGTGCGCTTTTCGTGTTCACCATGCGCGATTGCCGCTCGCCGCAAGGCGGCTGCAAGGTCAGCAGATGAATTGAAAGTCGTGGCACTGGCATCGATGCGTCCGGGCAGTCGCGCGGTGATCTCCTGAAACAGCCAGCCGTTGCCGTCCGGGTCGCTGAATGATGCGAAGGAGCGATAGCTGGCCCGCGCGGGATCCGGGCCATTCACCCGAAGCCGTCCGAACAAATAAGGCTCGTCCGGCCCGACATTGACATCTACGGCGTGGAAGGCGTCGCTCACCTTGACTCCGCGGCTGAGCAGGTCTGCGCGGGCGGCCTCGATGTCGGAGACGATCAGATATAGACCCTGCGCCGAACCGGGCGCTGCAGCAGTGACGTTCTTGCCGAAGATGACCGAGCAATCCGACCCCGGCGGCGTGAACTGGATCACGCGATAGTCGTCGCCGACCACGAAGTCGGCATCGAGCCTCCAGCCGAGGCTTGCGTAAAAACTCTTGGCCGTGTCGACATTCGACACGGGAATGACGACGATTTCGAGCTTCATGGTGACGGAAGTATCACGATGCACCTGGGGACTGCTCATGTCGGTCTCCTGAGGTCGGGGTGTGATGATGACGACGTGTGGTGCCGGGCTGCGCGCAGGCGCAACAATGTCTGCAATCGGTCGTTTGGCCGGCGTTCCGCTTGTTGGTTCGCTCGTGCGGTTGTGACCCATCCCGATCTTGATGACGCCACACGCCTGTATCATTTCAGGTGAGGGCGCATTTGCAAGGGTGTCCGAATGACACGGAACCTCACGTTACTGTTGATCGTCGGCGTACTGGTGGCATTCGCCGGCCAGGCGGAGGCGCGGCGGCTGCGCGCCGGCGATGCAGTACCTTTCTCGCACAGGCCGTGCAGCGTGCTTGATGGCGAGCCGTGCACGCCGTCCACCTGCAGCGTGTTCGATCACGGGCCGTGCATTCCCGAGATCGATTATCCGATCGGGCAAAACCTGCAGGTCACGGTGCTAAGCGTGCGGCCGGGTGATCAGCAGGCTCTCTACCGCCGGCCTGATCATGATCTCGATACGATCGGTGACCTGTTCGCCACCTTGCGGTCGTGCTGGTCGCCGCCCGCGGTGGAGAGTGCGCGTGCGGGCATGCAGATGTCGGTGATGTTTTCGTTCAACACGGCCGGCATGCCGATCGCGCCGCCGCGCGTAACATTCGCGAGCAAGGATGCGCCGCAGGACACGCGCGGCACCTATCTCAAGGCCATCAACGGCTCCCTCGATGCATGCCTGCCGCTGAAGCTGACCAAGGGCCTCGGCGGCGCGGTCGCCGGGCGGCCGATCATGATCCGCTATGTCGATAACCGGGAGTTGGAGAAGCAGTCCGGGAAGTAAGCTGCTTCCTAACCTCGCCCCGCATTTGCGGGGAGAGGTCGGAGTCGGCGCGTAGCGACGGCTCCGGGTGAGGGGCCTTGAATAGCGGGGGGAGGACGCGGAATCTCGGGTCTGCAGTATCGAGATCCGAGGGTGCTTCTTTGTGGCTGGCTTTGTGCCATGCCCCTCACCCGAAACACGCGCTGCGCACGCGTTTCGACCTCTCCCCGCGCAGAGCGGGGGGAGGTTAAGAGAGTGAACCACTGCGCCACCCGCCGCGACGAAGGGGAAGTCACTCCGGAGGCGGCGATGTTTGGACGCAGGTTCGTATTGATTGCGACGACGGTTGGCGTTGTCGGTGCGCTCACCGGCGGCAGCGCACTGTTGTTCTGGCCCGAGCCCGACAACTGGACCGAGGAAGCCAAGGCCTGCGTCGGCGACAAGTATGTCGGCTTCTGGCAGGACAACGGCAAGTATTCGTTCAAGATGGATTTCGAGAACAACTGCGCCCGCAAGATCGCCTGCGGCATCGACGTCACGGTCACCAACGCCAAGGGCTCGGTGAAGGACCACGGCATGGTGATCATCCCTGCACGCGGCCAAACGCCGAGCGAGGCGAGCTACAGCATTCCGACCTCGTCGTCGTCCGGCATGGCGCAAACCGCGCGAAACTGCCGGTTCGTGTGACGGTCTTTCTTACCTCGCCCCGCCTAGCGAAGCTTCGCTTCGCGCGGGGCGGGGAGAGGTTAGGAAGTCCCTCAATCGATCCTGATTTTCGCCGCCTTGATCACCTCGGCCCATAGCGCTTTCTCGTCGGCCATGCGCTTGCGGAGCTGATCGGGCGTGGTCGGCGAGGGCGTGATGAGCTGCAGCTTCAGCTTCTCGATCACGGCAGGCTCGGCCAGCGTCTGCGTCACTTCGGCATTGATCGTCGCCACCACATCCTTCGATAGCCCGCCCGGGCCGACCAGCGCATTCCAGGCGTCGGACTGCACGTCGATGCCGCTCTCGGTGAGTGTCGGCACGTCCGGCAGGAACGGCGAGCGCTTCGCAGTGGTGACGGCGAGGATTTTTACGGCGCCGGTGGCGAGTTGTGGCGTCACGCCGATGGCGGGCAGGCACGCGACCTGCACGTCGCCGCGGATCAGCGCGGTGGTTGCAGCGGGCGAGGACGGGTAGGGGATGTGCACCATGTTGGCGCCGGCCTTTTGCGCGATTGCTTCCATGCAAAGCTGCGACAGCGTGCCGACGCCGATCGAGCCGTAGCCGAGGCCTTTCGGATCGGCTTTGGCCTTGGCGAGGAATTCCGCGACGGTGTTGACGCCGAGGCTGGTCGGCACCGCGAGCACGCTCGGGAGCTGGGTCAGCAAAGTGATCGGCGCGATGTCGGTGTCGGGATTGTAGGGCAGCTTGGCAAACAGCAGCGTGTTGATGGCGAGCGGGCCGCCGAGCGAGATGCCGATGGTCGAACCATCCGGCGTGGATTTGGCGATGGCGTCGGTGCCGATATTGCCGGAGGCGCCGGGCTTATTCTCCACGACGAAATTGGTGCCGGGATGCCGCGTCTGCAGACTGTCGGCGAGCACGCGGCCGACGATGTCCGGGCTCGCGCCGGCGCCGAACGGCACGATGATGCGCACCAGCTTGGGCGGCCAGACGGGCGCCTGCGCGTGCGCTGCGAAGGGCAGCGTCGCGAACAACAGCGCTGCGAGCGCAAGGCGAAAGCGGGCGGATGTCGTGTCGTTTCGCAGCATTGCGTGCGTCCCCTGAAAAGTGATACCCGGAAACCGTCTGACCGGCGCCAAAAGCGGCTAAAATCCGCTGGCCGGGCGGGACCATAGTGGGAATTTCAGGGCGGGCAACCCATCCGGCACGCAACCGCCCGGGCGAGAGGACTGAACATCATGGGACTGATCGTGATGATCCTCGGCCTCGTGCTGTTTCTCGGCATTCACCTGTTCATCATCAGGCGCGAGGCGCGCGCGGAGCTGATCGCACGCCTGGGCGAGAGCGTCTACAAGCTTGGCTTTGCGCTGATCTCCGCCGTCGGCCTCGCGCTGATCATCTGGGGCTTCGCGCAATATCGCGCGACCGGCTGGATCAATGTCTGGACGCCGCCGCTGGCGATGAAGCACATCACCGTCGCCCTGATGCTGCCGGCGGTGATCATGGTCACTGCGTCCTATATCCGCGGCCGCATCTACACCACGCTGAAACATCCGATGCTCGCCGGCATCAAGCTGTGGGCCGCCGCGCATCTGCTCGCCAATGGCGATCTCGGCTCGATCATCCTGTTCGGATCGTTCCTGGCCTGGGCGGTGATCGATCGCATTTCGCTGAAGCACCGCGCTGACGCCGGCGGTCCGCCGATCCCGGTGGGTGGTCCGATGAATGATGCGATTGCGGTCGCGGTTGGCATCGTCGCCTATATCGCTTTGGGTTTCGCCTTCCATCCGGTGGTGATCGGCGTTCCCGTGTTCGGAGCTTAAGTTCATGTCAGTTCAGTCAGCCATCAAGCGCAAGACCGCACCGGATATTCTCGCGCGCAAGAACGGCGAGCCGATCGTGATGCTCACCTCGTATCATGCGCATACGGCCTCATTGGTCGATCGCTATTGCGACGTGATCCTGGTCGGCGACTCGCTCGGCAATGTGATGCATGGCTTCGAGACCACAATCCCCGTGACGCTGGAGATGATGATCTTGCAGGGCCACGCGGTGATGCGCGGCTCCAAGCAGTCGCTGGTCGTCGTCGACATGCCGTTCGGCTCCTATGAAGCCTCGAAGGAACAGGCGTTTCATTCTGCCGCGCGCATCCTGAAAGAGACCCATTGCGGCGCCGTGAAGCTGGAAGGCGGCGCGCGCATGGCCGAGACCATCGCGTTCCTCACCGAGCGCAGCATCCCCGTGATGGCGCATATCGGTCTAACGCCGCAGTCGATCGCAGCGCTCGGTTCGTTCCGTTCGCAGGGCAAGGAAGAGGCCGAAGCGATTGCGCGCGGTGAGAACGTACCGGGTCCGATCCAGAACGATGCGATTGCTGTCGCGCAGGCCGGCGCGTTCTCGGTGGTGATCGAAGCGGTGGCTGAACCGCTCGCGCGAAAGATCACGGAGACGATTCCGATCCCGACCATCGGCATCGGCGCGAGCCCGGCTTGTGACGGTCAGGTATTGGTGCTCGAAGATATGCTCGGCCTGTCGGCGCGGGTGCCGAAATTCGTCAAGCGCTACGGCAATCTCGGACCCATGATCGAGGCCGCCATCGAAGGCTACGCCACCGATGTGCGCTCGCGGGCATTTCCGGGGCCGGAACATGTCTATGGCGGCAAGCCGAAGGGCTGACGCAGGTTTGACGCAAGACGGACGCAGGATTTCCGCAGGAATTTTGCGGCCCGGCCGGGGTTGAAAGAGCAGGGGCAATGCGAAGGATGTTGATGATGAAGGCCTTGAAATTCCTGAGCTTTGTCGCCGTTTTGGCGCTGCTTCCCGCGGTTTCGCACGCGGAGCCAGCCAAAAAGGAGCGGAAGCCCCATTATCGTGTCGAGGAGCCGCGTCCGGTCGTAAACCCGCTGAACGACACCCGCGGCAATGCGGCGCTGGGTGGCAACAACGCCAATTCGGCCTTCGGCGATAACAGCGCCGGGTCCAATGCCAATGGCCGCACCAGCGGCGGCGCCGGTGGCATGAACTGACGGGCCCAAAAGGCATCGGTTCGAAATTAAGCATTTCGGGATAACGCTTTGATCGCGCTGGCTTTGCCTTGCCAGCGCCATAACGCTAGGGTATCGCCGCCGCCATGCCGGAGCGCATATGCCCGGCGCCGCTCGGGGTGAGCGCGGCCCATCGGGGACAGGATACCTTTAAGTGTCTGAATTATTTAATGAAGTCGACGAAGACCTGCGTCGCGAGCAGCTCAAGAAGATCTGGGAGAAGTATTCGCTCCTAATCATCGCAGTCGCGATTCTGATCGTGGTCGGCGTCGGCGGCTGGCGTGGCTACAGCTATCTCGAGGCCAAGAAGGCCGCCGTGGCCGGTGCGGCGTTCGACCGCGCGGTCGAGCTGGCTGAGCAGAACAAGCATGCCGAGGCGGAAGCCGCCTTCACCAAGCTCGCGGCCGAGGCGCCGTCCGGCTACCGCACGCTGGCGCGTCTGCGCGCCGCTGCCGAGGCTGCTTCGCGCGACCCTCAGGCCGCGGTGAAGCTCTATGACGACATTATCGCTGACCGGACCGTTCCCGCGCCGGAGCAGGATTTGGCGCGCATCCGCGCCGGCAGCCTGTTGCTCGAGACCACCCCATATGAAGCGATGCAGACCCGTCTGGAGCCGGCGACGACCAATACCAGCACCTATCGTCATTCGGCGCGCGAGCTGCTGGCGCTGTCGGCATGGAAGGCCAACAACGCCGTGGCGACGCGGCAGTGGCTGGACATGATGTCCAACGATGCGGAGACGCCGGCGAGCCTGCGCACCCGTGCCGAAGCACTGCAGGCGCTGCTGCCGCCCGCGGCGAAAAGCTGAGCAAGACAAGAGCCGAATTAAAGCTGACCTGAAGCCGATCGTTCAGATCACGAGTTGAGTGAGAAGTCGTCCATGCGCCCGATGCAACGCCTCGTTTCCGCCGCCGTCCTGATCGCGCTGTCCAGCGCGCTCACGGGCTGCGGCAGCATGACCGGCTGGGACCCGTCCGACATGCTCGACTTCCTGGACACCAAGAAGAAGCTGCCCGGCGACCGCAAGCCGGTATTCCCCGACGGCGTCCCCGGTCTTGAGCAGGGCGTGCCGCGCGATCTCTACAAGGAGAATGTCGAGCGCCAGCGCGCGCAGGAGGCTGCGCCCGTCGCAGCCGCCCCACTGCAGCCGCCGCCGGGCGCGCCAGAGCCGAAGGGCCGCAAGGCGAAGAGCCGCGGCTCTGTTCAGGTCGGCACCGTCCGTCAGGACGGCGCAGCTCCCGCCGATCCCGATGCCGCGCCGACAGAGGAAGGCAGCACGGCTGCCGCGCCGCCTCCGCCGCAAGGCAAGAAAGTCGCCCGCCGCCGCAGCACCACCGCGCCGCCGCCGGATGAGCCGGCAGCAGCCGCGCCGGCCCAGCAGGCCACCACACCATTCCCGGCACCAGTGCCGTCGGGTAGTTTCTCGCGCTGAGTTCGCGCGCCCTCTCATTGACAGGCTGTCCGTAAAGGGCGCACGGATCACCTATGTCTTATACCATTGCCATCATCGGCCGACCCAATGTCGGCAAGTCCACGCTGTTCAACCGTCTGGTCGGGCAGAAGCTTGCGCTGGTCGATGACACCCCGGGCGTCACCCGCGACCGCCGCGAGGGCGAGGGCAAGCTTGGCGATCTCGAATTCACGCTGGTCGACACTGCCGGTCTCGACGAAGGCCCGAAGGGCTCGCTGACCGCACGCATGCAGGAACAGACCGAGACGGCGATCGCGCTGGCGGACGCGCTGTTCTTCGTCATCGATGCGCGCATGGGCCTGACGCCGAACGACCGCGCCTTTGCGGATTTCGCGCGCCGCGCCAACAAGCCGGTGCTGCTGCTCGCCAACAAGAGCGAGGGCAAGCACGGCGAAGTCGGCGCGATGGAATCCTATGCGCTGGGTCTCGGTGATCCCATCCAGGTCTCCGCCGAACACGGCGAAGGCCTTGGCGAGCTCTATGACGCGCTGCGCGTGCTGATGCCGGAGCCGGTCGAAGAGCCTGAAGAATTCGACGATGACGACGTCATCATTCCAGAGGAAGAGATCGAGACGCGGCCGATCCGCGTCGCCATCGTTGGGCGCCCCAATGCCGGCAAGTCGACGACCATCAACTATCTGCTCGGCGAAGAGCGCCTGCTAACCTCTCCGGAAGCCGGCACCACGCGCGACAGCATTTCGGTCGAGCTCAACTACAAGGGCCGCGACTTCCGCATCTTCGATACCGCGGGTCTACGCCGTCGGTCGCGCATCGAGGAGAAGCTGGAAAAGCTGTCCGTCGCCGACACGCTGCGTGCCGTGCGCTTCGCCGAAGTCGTCGTGCTGATGATGGACTCGCAGAACAAGTTCGAGGAACAGGATCTGCGCATCGCCGATCTGGTCGAGCGTGAGGGACGCGCGCTGGTGCTTGCGGTCAACAAATGGGATCTGGTCGAGAAGCAGGGCGGCCAGATTGGCGCGCTGCGCACCGATGCCGATCACTTGTTGCCGCAGATCAGGGGGGTGCCGGTCGTAGCGATCTCCGGGCTGATGGGAGAGGGTGTAGAACGGCTGATGAAGGCGATACAGGATGCCTACGCGGTCTGGAATCGCCGTATTCCCACCGCAGGCCTCAATCGCTGGTTCGAGGATGCGATCGACAAGAATCCGCCGCCGTCGGTATCGGGTCGCCGGCTGAAACTGAACTACGTCACCCAGAACAAGGCACGGCCGCCAAGCTTCGTGGTGTTCTGCTCGCGCGCCGATGCGGTGCCGACGAGCTATCTGCGCTATCTCACCAATACGCTGCGCGAAGCCTTCGACCTGCCGGGCACGCCGATCCGCATCACGTTGCGCGAGAAGGCGAACCCGTTCGCGCACAAGCGCAAGCGGCCGAACTGATCGACCAGCAGGAAAAAACGCCGGATCGCGGTGCACGCGATCCGGCGTTTTTATTTTGTGTCCTATCGCTCGCCGGTGAGTCCGAACGGATTGGCGTGCCTCTGCGTCGGCGGACGCTCTGATTTGCGCCACGGCAGGATCATCGACACCCGATCGCGGTAGCGGCGATAGTCGTCGCCGAACAGCTCGACCAGATCGCGCTCTTCCAGAAAGATCCCGACGAAGATGTAGGCGGTGGTGACGGCCGCAAACAACAGATGTCCGACCGTCATGAGCGGCGTCGCCCAGAAGGCGATGATGAAGCCGAGATAGATCGGGTGGCGCACGAAGTTGTAGTAGAGCGGCGTGCGAAACACCGGCGCAGATGGCTTCTGGTCAGACAGATTCTGCACCACCTGCTGCACGCCGAACAACTCGAAATGGTTGATCAGGAACGTGCTGGTGAAGACGAGGACCCATCCGAACAGGGAAAGCCCTGTCATCGTCATGGCCAATTGTGGATTGTTGATCTGCCAGACGACCGCCGGCATCGGGCGCCACTGCCAGAACAGCAGCAGAAGGCTCAGGCTCGCGAACAGCACATAGGTGCTGCGCTCGACCGAAGCCGGGACATATTGCGTCCACCACTGCTTGAACGACTTCCGCGCCATGACGCTGTGCTGGATTGCAAACAGCGACATCAGAGCGAGATTGACGAGCACAGCTTCCAGCCACGGAACCTGCGTTCCGGTGTTGATGTCTTTTGGTACCATCATTCCGTCGACGAAACCGATGGCATAGAGGATCGTGATGAAGAAGATCGTGTAGGACGCGAGCCCGTAGAGGAGTGCAATGATGCGGGTCATGGAACTATCCTTTGCTGGTTGTCTTGTCGATTTGAAACAAGCGTTTCCTTAGCCGGCCCGTCCGGGAGGACCCGCGCGCGCTTCGGGTTGCCTGCTGCGCGGCTGGCTGGGGAGGAGAGATGCCTCGGCCACGCGCTCGCCCGACGGCATGATCGGCGATAGATGAATGAGATTCGGCCGCAACTGACAGCGCGCGGGCTGATCACGGCGGATTTGTGCCGCATTGTGATCGGGCAGGCTGCCAGAGCAAGCACTCAGGGCGCCGACGGCGACGAGCACGCCAGCTGTAAGTATCCGAATGCGGAAGCTCACCATTTGTCGGATCGCGCGCATGATGGTTTCCCGGTGCAGCGTATCGATCTGCGCGCGGTGGCCGTCGAAAGCGATCGATTCATCTGCGAGATGTTGAGTCGGGTCCGGTTGGGGCAGCGACACTTGACCCGACTCAAGAGCGGTATCGACGTCTTGCATATCGCGCTGCGCATGCTTGCTACTGAAGAAGCGGTGCGGGTCGGTTCGGAGCGGACTCTCGAGGAACTCGGCCACCGCGGCGCGTGATATTCCTGCCTTGGATAGCGATCTGTCGTCGATGCTGATTAGCCGCGCAATGGCGCGCCGCATCAACAGTGCTGCAATCAAGCGGAAGCTACGATCGGCGGCTTTGGACAGCCGTTTCTTGATCATCATCGTCTCCATCGGATACAATGCGCCACATGCCGCGCACGGTTGGGGCTGCGGACGATGATCGGAGGTTCAGGACCTCACATGATCGAGACACCGCCATCATTTGCAGCGACGCCGGATATTGATCGCGGTGGGGATTTGCTCGCAGATATGCTGCGGTCGATCCGGCTCAGCGGATCGGTATTTCTGAACGCCAGCCTGACCGAGCCCTTCGGCCTCATTAGTCCGAAACATTTCGACGAACGCACTCCGATGGCGCATTTGCGCCATGTCAGCATTTTTCATTTGATCGCGGCGGGCGAATGCACCGTCGAACTCGCCAGTGGCGAGCGAGGCACCATTGCTGCGGGCGACGTTCTGCTGATGCCGTTTGCCGACACGCACAGGTTCTACAGCGGCGACGGCGCGGAGTTGTGTTCCGCGATGGAACTGGTACGGGCCGGTCCACTATCCGGCATGTGGACGATCGAGCATGGCGGCGGAGGGCGGGAGACCCGCATGGTCTGCGGCTTCATCGAATCGTCGGAGTTGCTGCATTCTCCGGTCTTTCGGACCCTGCCGCCGATGCTCATCGATCGCGCCGGCGACGACAAGGTGAGCGCGATTCTCGCCACGACGGTGCGCGAAATTCTCTCACTGACCGAAGACGCTACGCCCGGCAGTGAGATCATGCTCGGCCGGCTGATGGAGCTGCTGTTCGTGGAGGTGCTGCGTCGCTACGCTGCGGGATTGCCGCCCAGCGCGCATGGCTGGTTCGCAGCACTGAACGATCCCGTGCTCGGGCGTGCGATGTGGCATGTCCATGGCAACCCGGGCCATCGCTGGACGGTTGACGATCTGGCCCGCGAATGTGGCACGTCGCGCACGGTGCTCGCCGAGCGCTTCAACGAGGTGTTGGGCCAGGCTCCGATCGAA
Source organism: Tardiphaga sp. OK245 (assembly GCF_900108575.1). Taxonomy (NCBI): domain Bacteria; kingdom Pseudomonadati; phylum Pseudomonadota; class Alphaproteobacteria; order Hyphomicrobiales; family Nitrobacteraceae; genus Tardiphaga; species Tardiphaga sp. OK245. Next base: position 23,022 of record NZ_FNWZ01000003.1, read on the forward strand.
TATGTCACCAGCTGGCGGATGCAGTTGGCAGCGGAGCGCATGCGAACGGGCGCCGACAGCCTTGCCGTCATCGCCAGCGATGTGGGCTACGATTCCGAGGCGGCCTTCAATCGCGCCTTCAAGCGCGTGACCGGAATAGCACCGGGTCGCTGGCGTGACGGCGCGAAGTCGGCGAAGCCGTATCCGAGCCCCATGCGCAGAGGCTGACCTCGACTTGAACCGGCTATTCCTCGCGAAATGATCGTGCGATCTGGTCACCGATCGGCTTGATCAGAAAAGACAGGACTGTGCGTTCGCCGGTCTGAATGAAGGCTTCCGCGGGCATTCCGGGAACGAGGGCGAGTTTGCCGAGGCGCGCCGGTTGCTGCGGCGGGATGGTGATCCGCACGATGTAATGGGAAAGCCCGGACTTCTGATCCAGCGTCAGGTCGGCGGCGATGCGGCTGACGCTGCCGTTCAGTTCGGGAGTGGTACGCTGGTTGAAGGCCGACATGCGCAGCACGGCAGGCTGGCCGAGCCGTATCTGGTCGATATCCTGCGGGTTGATTTGTACTTCAAGTGCCAGTCTGTCGCTGTCGGGCACGATCAGCATGACGGTGTCGGCTGGCGAAATCACACCGCCAACGGTGTGCACCGCGAGCTCGTGGACCAGTCCGCTTTGCGGAGCGATAATATCGATCCGCTTGAGCTGATCTTCTGCAGTCACCTTCCGTTCGACATATTCCGCCGTCTGGCCCTCGATGTCGCGCAGGCTGCTGGCGACTTCGCTGCGGAGGTCCTGGTCGACCTGAATCATCTGCAACTGTGTTTCGGAAATCTTGCCGCCGGATTGCGCCTGGGCTTCGACGAGCCGGCCGCGTTCGCCGTCGAGGTTTGCCGCTTCGCGTTCCAGTGCCATCATCCGCTGAATGGGTACCAGCCCTTTCTCCCAGAGTTCGCGCACGCCTGTCAGCTCGCGTTGGATGAGGCCGATGCCGCGAATTTTCGCTTCTTCCTGAGCCACGAGGCCGCGCACTTCCTTGCCGTATTGAAGGGCGCGTTCGCGAAGCTGTGCCTTCTGGCCGAGGCGGGCGTCGCGGCGCAGTTCGAACAGTCTGCTTTCGCCTGCCATGAGCAGTGCGATCTCCGGATCGGCGGCGCGCGATCTGATTTCGTCGGGAAAGGCGATGACGCCAGCCTCGTCGCGCTCGGCGCGGAGTCGCGCCCGTCGCACCGCGAATTCGTCGAGCCGCTTGGTGACGATGGCGAGATTGGCGCGCGTTTGCGTCGCGTCGAGGCGCATCACCATGTCGCCTGCGGTGACGCGTTGTCCTTCGCGGACCAGAATTTCGCCGACCACGCCGCCGGTCGGGTGCTGGACCTTCTTGACGTTGGTATCCACGACGAAGTGTCCTGCGGCGACGACTGCGCCGGCCAGATTGGTCTCCGCGGCCCATCCGCCGATGCCGCCGACCAGCACAACACCCGCCAGCGTGGCGATGCCGAGGTGGCGCAGGATCGAGTGGGAGACCGCCGAGACATTGCTATCGGGCATCGCGATCTTCCATATCGTCGTGAGGATGTGTGCTCATTCCCGACTTGTCGGCGGGATTTGCGATCACCCGCAGCGGCGCCAGAGACCGCGCGGTGGCCGCATGGCCGGTCGTCGTGCCACTGCCGTGTGCTGCGGGGGCGGGAGTCTTCAGCGTTTTGCTGAGGACGTCCGCGCGCGGACCGAATGCCTTGGCGCGACCGCCTTCCATCACCATGACGAGGTCGACGGCGCCGATCGCACTCGGACGATGTGCGATGACGATGGCAATGCCCTTGCGCTCGCGGATGGCGGCGATGGCGCGGATGACCGCCGCTTCGCCCTCGACGTCGAGATTGGCATTGGGCTCGTCGAGCACGACCAGGAACGGATCGCCATAAAGCGCGCGTGCCAGCCCGATGCGCTGGCGCTGGCCGGCGGACAGGGCTGAGCCGGCTTCGCCGATCCGCGTCTGGTAGCCATGTTCCAGCCGCAGGATGAGATCGTGCACGCCGGCAGCTTTGGCCGCGGCGACGATGGCCTCGGAGACCGGGTCATCTTCGAAGCGGGAGATATTCTCGGCAATGGTGCCATCGAACAGTTCGACGCCCTGCGGCAGATAACCGATATCGCGACCGAGCATTTCGCGGTCCCACTGGTCGAAGCTGGCGCCGTCGATGCGCACCTTGCCGTTGGCCGGTCGCCAAGCGCCGACCAGCGCGCGTGCCAGTGTGGACTTGCCGCTGCCACTATGGCCGATGATGCCAAGAGCGCTTCCGGCGGAGACGGCAAAGCTCAGCCCCGTGACCGTCGGCCGTTTCTCTCCGGGCGGCGCGATGGTCATCGCTTCGACGCGCAGATCGATATGGGCACGCGGCAGTGCCATCGTCTTGGTGGCTTCCGGCATGCACGTCAGCAATTCATCGAGCCGTGCCCAGCTCTGCCGTGCCATCAGGAACGGCTTCCATGTCGAGATGGCCAGATCCACGGGCGCGAGCGCGCGGCCCATCATGATCGAACTCGCCACCATCACGCCGGCGCTGGCTTCCTGCCTAATCACGAGATAGGCGCCGACACCGAGCATGGTCGACTGCAGCAGCGCACGCAGCGCGCGGGCTACACCGCCTAGGCCTCCCGCCACATCGCCAGCCCGGCGATTGGCCGCCAGATAATCCGAGTTGGTACGATGCCAGCGCGCGGCCATCCGGCCGCCGAGGCCCATCGCGCGCACCACTTCGGCGTTGCGACGGCTGGCCTCCATCAGGGCGTTGCGAAACATGCCATGCTGGACGGTCTCGCGGGCGGGTCCCCTGGAGCGGGCATTGGTGAGAAGGGTGAGGGATACGAGGATGACAGCACCTACGAGGGCCGTAATGCCGATCCAGACATGAAACACGAAGCAGATGGCGAGGTAGAATGGCATCCACGGCAGGTCGAAGAAGGCGGTGGGACCGGGGCTGGACAGGAAGCCGCGTACATTGTCGAGATCGCGCAAGGGCTGCAGGCCATCGCCGGGCAAAGGCATCTCAAGCGGCAGGCCGACGACGGCATCATGCACGCGGCCGGACAACTGATGATCGAAGCGCTCGCCGATGCGCAGCAGAATGCGCGATCGAATGATGTCGAAAAGGGACTGAAAGGCGTAGAGCGTGGCCGCCAGCACACCGAGGCCGATCAGCGTCGAAACGCTGCGGCTGGCCAGCACGCGGTCATAGATCTGCAGCATGAACAGCGGCGCGGTCAGCGCGAGCACGTTCACGATGCCGCTGATCACGGCGATCCCCGCGATCGCGGGCTTGAGTGGCGAGATGGCCGCCGCAGCTAATGGCTGCGACGGAACACGCTGTGGAGCTTTCACCACGACAGCTCTGCTCAGACGGTGAAGTGGCCGTCCAGGATCAGACCAAGCATGTCTGTCCCGACATAGCCATCGAGCTGGATCGAGTTGGCGCCGTCGGTGATGGTGAGCACGTTGCTATTGTCCCACCAGTTGCTGTGGTTGAAGAACAGGTCGACATAGTTCGAGATGTTGGTCACGCCCTGCAGGTCGAGGACGTCGAAATCGCCGGTGGCCGCGTGAAAATCCAGCACGACGTCATTGGCCCACCCGTCGGCGAAAACGAGCGTATCGTTGCCAAGACCGCCAGTGAAGCTGTCATTGCCACCGAAGCTCAGCATGACATCGTCGCCGGCCGTGCCGGTCTGGATGGTGCCCTGTTCGGCAAAGTAGCCGTAAAGGCCGTTCAGGCTGCCATTCTGCGACAGATCGGTGATCGCGGCATCGAAGGCCGACGTCAGCGTTGCGCCGCTGAATCCGATCGACAGACCGGGATCCTGGACCCACAGGTCGGTCGATGAGACATAAGCCAGATTGCTGCCGAGTGTCAGGTTGGTGACCGTGCCATCGGCGATGCCCGGCGTATAGGAGAAGTCATCGCCGCTCACGATGATGGACGATTTATCATTGTCGACGCCGCCGACGATGCGTGTGCCGGCATACCATTGGTCGGTGGTGTTCTTCACGGCGTTGAAATTTCCGGTGCCGCGATATTCGAAATTGTCGATCCAGTTGTCCAGATAAGCGGGCAGGTTGCTGCTTGCTTCGCTGTAGGTGATAGTCAGCGCCATTGTCGTTCCTCAGGATTTGGGTTGTCGGGACGTCGTGATCCGGCGGCGCGTCGTGATCACTGCAGGCGATCCCGATGCAGGGAGCTGACGCGACATCAGCGTCGCGTCAGCAGGTTGCGTGGCCGCCAGTTCGCAGCGAAGTCTGTTAGACGAAGGCGATATCGCTCCAGTCCAGCGTGCCGCCGCCGTCGAAGTTCACGGTGATGGTGCTGGTCAGTCCGTTGGTTGCATCGGCATAGGTGATGACATTGCCGGACAGGCTGCCGCCCGCACTCTGGAATGCCGCGGCATTTGCCCAGCCGAAACCTGCGAACTGAATCTGGTCGGCGTCGTCGAAGAAGTCGGTGATGACGTCGTTGCCCCAGCCCTGGGCAGCGGTGCCCGCGGCGGTGTCGTAATAGTCAGCGCTCCAGAGGAACGTATCGACCAGCACGGCTCCATTTCCGCTCAGCACGTCGTTGCCCGCGAAGCTGAGGAGAACGTCGTCGCTCGTCGTGCCGGTCTGGTTCGTCCCCTGTTCGGCGAAGTAGTCGGTCAGACCCGCGAACGACTGACCGAAGAACGTCCCGCCATCGACCAGCCCGCCATGCGACAGCGAATAGATCGCCTGATTGAAGGTGGTGGTGACGGGCATGTAGCCGCTGCTATTGGTGATGATCAGTTCCTGATCCTGCACCCACAGATCCGTGGCTGGCACATATTCAAGATTATGGCCGAGCGTGAGCGATTCCACGTCGCCGTTGAAGGTGCCTGGCGTGTAGGTGTAGTCATGGATGTTCATGATGACGGAAGGCAGATTGTTGTCGGTGCCTTCGGTATCGACACCGGCCGACCATTGATCCTGGCCAGTGAACGAGGTGGAGAACCAGCCGTTTCCGTTGTAGGTGAAGTTGGCGTCATACGACGCCAGATATGTGGCGAGGTCGCTGCTTGCTGCCGTAAGCTGAAGATTGAGTGCCATTCTCGAAACCCTTCTCTGCTTGTTTTGCCCGCCTTGTGGTGGGCCTCCATCCACGCCAATGGGCGGGGAATTTCTAGAACTTGTAGTTCAGCGACACCGTCGCTGTACGGCCCGGCGCGGCGTAGAAATTGGCGCCGACCGCCGGCGCATAAGCGAGATCGGTGACATTGTTCACGGCGAAGCGTAGCTTGGTCGTTTCGTCGAAGCTGTAGGATCCGTAGATGTCGTAGACGCGGTAGCCCGACATCTCGTAGCCGCTGCGCAGCGAGCCGAGGGCAGGGACGGTCTTCGACACGTCGACGATGCGTGTGCCCAGCGTCAGTTTCTCGTCGAGCAGCCGGATGCCGGCATCGAGCGTCACGCGCAGCTTCGGCTGCTCGAAGATGACGGCGGCGCCACGGCCGGCATTGATAGGCATGTTCCTGCCTGACGGGGTCGTAAAGCTGTCGGCGAAGTCGGTGTCGATGCGCGTCACCGTGCCGCCGATATAGAAGAATCGCGCGTCGTAATTGGCCTCGATCTCGACGCCCTTCATGCGCGTGATGCCATCGAGATTTACGAATGAATCATATTGCCTGGTGTTCACCGCCGGGTTCAGGATGTAGCCGAAGCTGATGTAATCGGTGATCTCCCGATAGAAACCGACGGCCTTGAAGCGGATGGCGTCGCGCTCGGTCAGGATGCCGTTGGCCAAAACATTGAAGCCGGCTTCGTAGGTGTCGCCGCGCTCCGGACGCAGGAACGGGTTCGGCGCGTAGCCATTGATTTCATTTGCATCGTGGCCGCCGTTCAGGAACGATTCCATCACGGTCGGTGGCCGATAGCTCTTGGAATATTTGGCAAAGGGTTGCAGCCACTCGACCGGCTGGAAGGCGACCGTGAAGCTTGGCAGCCACGCGCCGCCGGACTTGTCGATATCGACATCATAGGGGGTGTAATAAGCCGGACCGTAGATCGGCTCCGTTACAGCAGCCGACCCGAGGGAGCAGCCGCGCCGATTGCAGAATGGCGCCACTGCGGCCTTGATGATTCTCACGCCGATCTGGTCGTACTGCGGGTCACCAATGAACGTGGTCTTGCCATAGAGATGATGCCAGTCGTAGCGGATGCCGCCGGTCAGCGTGACCCATTCCGCTGGCTTGAGAGTTGCGCTGCCGAAGCCGCTGACCACATCGCGGTTTCCGCTCGGCGTGCCGCCGGTCAGCAGGCTGGAATAATCGACACCGTTGGGGCCGAGGAATCCGCGCTGCAGCGTCGTCTTGCCGTCGTCGGTGAAGGCCTCCAGCCCGTAATTGAGCGCCAGCGCGCCGATGCCGGTCTCGAAACGGCTGGTATTCTCGACGCTGCCGCCCAGCGTCGAGAATACGAAGTTCGATGGTCCGGTCAGCGCAACGGCGCCGTCGGAGACCGTGTCGTTCTTGAGGTGGTTGTAGTAGAGCTTGGCCTTCAGATCGACGATGTCATTGCCCGGATTCCAGTCGAGCGCTGATGTGAACGTATCGTTGGCGACCTGCTCACTGGACTTCAGGATGCCGCCGCGTGCGATCGTGTTATCGTAGTTTCCGGTATTGTACCGGGAATCGTTATGCAGCCAGCCGATCGTGATCTTCACGTCTTCGGTCGTCAGCGCCTCGGCCTTGAGGATCGTCGAGAACACCTCCTGGCCGGAGAACAGGAAGACATTGCCATCATAGGCCGTCGTGCCGCCGCCGATGGTGCCGTTCTTGCCGATATCGTAGGCTCCGATGTTCTTGTAGCTGACGCCGCCGAGCACCGAGAAGCGCTCCGACACGCGGACGGCTGCCGCCGTCGAGCCGTCGAAATTATACGCGTTGGTGCCTGTGGTGGCATTCACCACGCCGCCATAATGGTTGCCGGGCTTGATCAGATCGTCGGCAATAAAGGTACGGAAATTGACCAGGCCGCCAAGTGCGCCGGCGCTTCCAACGCCCGACGTCGTGCTTTTCTCCACGTCGATCTGGCGCAGGAAGGCAGTGTCGACATAGGTCCGCTGCGTCGCACCGTGGCCGCTACGCTGAAAGTTCTGCCGCGCACCATCGATCATGGTGGTGATGCGGTCCTGATCCTGCAGGCCGCGGACATTGACGCTGATGGCAGGGTTCTGCGCCGCCGAGCGATTGGCATAGACGCCGGCCACATTGTCCAGGAGATCGCGCGCGTTGCGCGTCGGGCTGCTCTCGATCGCCTCGCGGGAAATCACGCTGACCGCGGCTGGGCGCTGATAGACCCAGTCCGGCGTTCCCTGATAGCCGGAGCCCGTCGTATTATCGTTCCTGGTGGCGTCGACGACGATCGTGTCGAGCTGGACGCCGTCAGCGGAGGAGGAAACGGGACCTGCACGGCCCTGCGACGGATCGATCAGCAACGCGGCTTTCGGGCCGGTGATGCGATACGTAATTCCCGTGCCGGCCAGGAGCTGTGCGAGCGCCTGGGCCACCGTGTAATTGCCATTCAATGGCCGGCTGCGCATGTCTGGTGCGAGCTGGATCGTATAGAGGATGCGCCAGCCGCTGCTGGCGCCGAGATCCGCAATTGCCGCTGCAAGAGGTTTGGCGGGAATGTTGAGCGGGTAGGTCGTAGAGGCGGTCGCCGTTGCGTCGACACTGTTTTGGCCAAAGGCCGGTATTGTCGTGATCAACGGCAACATGCCGATCAGCCCGCCCGCCACATGGCGAGCGACGCCCCGTCTACCCCCGAACCGCATTACGCACGAACTCCGCTTTCTCGTTGTTTGCTGTGCGCCGCCCCAGCGCCGCGAAGAGCTTCTGCTCTTCATCCAGTTCAACGAGTCACGAAATCAAACCCACATCAGGGTCGTGCGTGTTGCCGTTTAGAATTCCGGTAAACAGAGTTCAGTAGATGACGGTCACCCAGGGTGTGACTTGGGCGATGTTGCCCTCGACCATGCCGGCAATGGCTGTGAGGCTTTCATCGACATTCGTGGTCGGGAATGTGCCGGAGACGAGCAAATCGCTGAAGCGACCGCGGATGACGATGCGGCTCGATGTTTGGCGCTGCAGCGCTTCGACGACCCGGTATAGCGGAACGCGGTCGAAGACCAGACGGCCTGATATCCAGGCCAGTCTGGCATCAATGTCTCCGGTTTCGACGGTACCAAGTTTTCCGCCGGACACGCGCACATGCTGGTTTGCCGATAGTTTGACACTCGTGTCGCGGTCCTGGCCGGCGACCGACACCAGTCCGCGTTGAACTGTCACCTCGACATCATCAGCCGTGCGGTCGATATTGAAGGCAGTCCCGAGCACGCGGATTTCGCCTGAGCCGCTGTCGACCGTGAAGGCCATCTGGTTCGGCTTTACATCGAAGAAGGCCTGGCCACGGCGCAGAACGACCCGGCGTCGACCATCCTTGAAGTCCAGGTCCAGGGCAGTGTCGGCGCCGATGTTGAGGCGGGAGCCGTCCGGCAGGTCGCGGGCGACCATCTGACCACGCGCCGTGACAATATCTGCCTGCCAGTTCTCGACCATCGACGGATTGACGAACCAGATGACGCAGGCCGCGGCGATCGCTGCCGGCAATGCCGGCCACCATCCCATCTGTCGCCGGCGCCGGGCAGCGATGTTGCCGTGACGATGGTCGCGTGCAGCCAGTCGAATGGCGGGCTCCTCAAGCTGCTGCCAGATCGTCGCTGCTTCGCGATAGGCCAGTTGATGACGATGATCCTCATCGAGCCATTGCCGAAAGGACGCTTCGTCGGCCTCGGTCGTCGTCCCGTCGCGTCGGATGAGCCAGAGATCAGCGGCGGCGCATTGTGCTTTCGTTGGCCGGTCGCCAGGTTTCATCAGCAATTCCTTCGATCGATCGAAAAGGCGACGCGGGAATGCTCCTGCCGTTAGAAGCGTTCCAGCTACTCCTACCTTTACAACGAGCGACGAGAAAGAACCCACATCCATTTTAGCGGAAATCTTTGCTGGCGAGGTTGAGATGATCGTCCACGGCGGCGCGGCAGTGCTGCATGGCGCGTAGCAGATGTTTTTCGACGGCACTTACGGAAATGCCGAACCGCTGTCCGATCTCGGCATTGGATTCGCCATTGACACGTCGGCGAATGAAGATCTCGCGGGTTCGGGCGGGAAGCTGCGCGAGCGCGCGATCCAGCGCGGCAACGGCCTCGCGCGCCTGCAATGCTGCGTCTTCCGATGGCTGCCCGGGACTGAGCTGTTCAGGCAATACATCGGCGAGCATATGATGCCGCCGCGATGCCGTCAGGTTATGATCGATCGCGGCGTTCCGGGCTGCAGCGTAGAGAACGCGCTTGTTGTCTTCGTCTGAGCCATTGGTGCCGGCGGCCAGTACCCGGGCGAAGACGTCCTGGACGATCTCCGAAGCCACTTCACGATCACGGACCCGGCGACGTACCAGCGTTTCGAGATGAGCGCGATGTGACGTAAAGAGCCTCGCGATCGTGCTCTTCCAGAGGGTCATGATCTCACGCGTTCGAACAAGACGGGCTTCGATGCGTTGCGGCGATCATTGAGAACGGGGCAATAGCTGATCGATACAGACGATATGTTGTCTGTATGACGAGATCATCGACCATGTCACCGACGGCGCCAATGTCGCTATCGGAAATCTCGCTCATCACCGGTTCCTGCGGTCAGGATGCTCCTGATCTTCCGGCAGAGATAGACGGTACCACCGTCCAGCTCAAGCCATTGATGAGGACATGATATAGAACGGTTCGAAATTCACGGAAGCCGGGCCACGCGAAGTGCCGACACGGATCGTGACGTTTGAGTCCGGTAATGACATCCAGGGTGTATACTCAGGCCACAGCCACAATCACGTGCGCCTGAATTTTAGCAGCAACCTCGCCGCTACCATGTCTGCGCGCAATTTCAGATGCTGCGTAGTTGGTTGCAGTTTCCAGTTTTCCGGCGTCTCTGGCTTCGATTTCGGTGCGAAGAACAGTTCCCTGACAATAGGCAACGGCCGGAAGGCGCGGCGAAGATGCACGGCTTTGTTCGGCTCTCGTCTCGATCCTCACGTGGGAGAAACCTGCGTCCTCCAGCTCGCGACGGATCAGTGCCGTATCGTGGTAGCCGTGCGGCGTGCGCGCCAGAAAGCGCGGCGGATCGTCCGGAAAAATATTCGCTAGAGCATTCGTCACATCGTCAGCAAATACATTGTCCTCGATGCGATCCCATACATTGAATAAAAGATGCCCTCCGGGCTTCAGAGCTCGCTTTGCTTCGCGGTAGGCGGCTGGGCGGTCGGGAAAGAACATCGCGCCGAACTGACAACACACGAGATCGAAGGCCGCATTTTCAAACGGGAGCGCCATAGCATCCGCTTGTCGCCATGTGATGCGATTGTCCGGAGCTTGTCGCGACGCGGCGTAGTCGAGCATCGGCTGGTTGAGGTCGGTGACAATATAGCTTGCGCGTGGGGATAATTTTGGCGTCAACACGCGGGTGACAACCCCGGTGCCCGCGGCAATTTCCAGAACGGCGCCTGGCGAGAAAGACGCTGCGCGTTGTGCGAGATCTGCGGCGTAGGGCTCGAAAATCAACGGCACCATATAGCGATCGTAGTTTTCCGGAATCGAGCCAGCGAATAACTTGTCCGTTTCCAGCATTGCTATCACCCGTCGTCCGTTTGATGGCTCGCGAGACTAGCATGTATTGTCGGCGTCGTCCCGAAGGGCGAGAGCCGAGCCAAGGCCATTGCGTCTGGCCGAACGTCAGTGATTCAAATTCTCCAACCGGGAGCTCGAACGATGCGGCTGTCCAGATGATGGACAGTTCCATTGTCCGTGTGCATCAGGATGGGGCGTGTATCATCAGGACCAGAAACAGCCGGTCTGATTGTCGCGATGACTACTTCAGCGCATCCGAGACCAGCCTGAATTTCTGGATGCGCTTTCCGGTGTCGACTTCGGCCGTGTAGACGTTGCCCTTGGCATCGACAGCCATGGCGTGAATCCAGTGGAACTGGCCGGCCTGGCGGCCATTTCGGCCGAAGGTGCCGACGACCTTGCCATCGTCGCGATTGATGACGCGGATCTCGTTGTTCTCGCCATCCGCCGTCAGCAGCCAGCTCTGCTTAGGATCGGGCCACACCGCGAGATCCCACACCGCGCCGTTGCCGAGCGTGGCCTTCTCGTAGAACCACTCCTTCACGAAGCTGCCGTCCTTCTTGAACACCTGCACGCGGTTGTTGATGCGGTCGCAGACATAGACGAGGCCGTCATTGGCGAGCTTCACGCAATGCACGGGATTGCCGAATTGTTGTGCTACCGGCGCGTTCGGATCGTAGGCCGCCTGCTTGTCGTCATTAGGCTTGTTGCCATAGGCGCCCCAGTGCCGCTTGTAGGCACCGGTGGTCGCATCGAACACGATGACGCGGCGATTGCCGTAACCGTCAGCGACATAGATCTCGTTGGCATCCTTGTCGATGGCGGTCTCGGCGGGCTTGCCGAGCTGGGTGGTGTCGTTGCTGCCCTTGCTCGGCGCGATCTTGCCGATCTGCATCACGAATTTGCCGTCGGTGGTGAATTTCAGGATCGCATTGTCGTTGTCGAGATTGCCACCGACCCAGACGAAGCCTTTCTCGTCGACTTCGATGCCATGCTCGCGGCCGACCCATTCATAGCCTTCGCCAGGACCGCCCCATGAGCGCAACAGATTGCCGGCGGCATCGAACTCCAGCACCGGCGGCGCTGAGACGCAGCACTTCGAACGCGGCGGATTGAGTGCCGCGCCTTTCTCGTCATCGGTGAGCGAGCGCGGGCGATGGATCACCCAGACGTGGCCGTCCTTGTCGGTCGTGATGCCGCCGACCTGGCCGAGGATCCAGTTGTTCGGCAGCGGCTTCGGCCAGGACGCGTCGACCTCGAAGCGGGGGATATCGGCGGCGCGGGAGGAGGGAGGTGCGAGGGACAGCGCGGAGAAAGCGAGGGCTGCTGTTGCAAGTGCACGCAGTGACCGCGCGCGAGTTGGCGACGCCATGACGACCTCCCTGATTGTCGGTGCGGGTTGTCCCGCTTGGGAGGGAGTGAAGGCTTGAGATTGGGAAGAGTCAATCCTGTGCACCTTCGGTCGTCATGCATCCACGCCTTGGCCGCAACGTAGGACGTGGATGGCCGGGACATCTAGCGGAGCTACGCTTCGCGCTTTGCCCGGCCATGACAGAGTGTGGGTCGTTCTGCGAAATCGTCACGCCGGCGGGTGGAAGCCCATCACTTTGCCGGTCTTGTAGTCGACGAATTTCCCGGTCTCCGTCCACGACGGCAGACACAGTGGCAAGATGGCTTCCGCAGCCTGTGCGGGAGTGTCGAGCGTCTCCGGATCTTCGCCGGGCATCACGATGGCGCGCATGTGGGTGCGGATCGGGCCGGGATTGAACAGGTTCACACGCAGCGGCGTCGTGACGGTCTCGTTGGCCCAGACGCGCACCAATGTTTCCAGCGCAGCCTTGGAGACGGCATAGGGACCCCGATAGGCGGAGGCCTTGCTGGCGGTGCCGGATGTGAGGAACACCGCGCGCCCGGCATCGGACTGCTGCAGCAGCGGCTCCATGCAGCGGATGAGCTGGAAGTTCGCGGTGAGGTTCGCGGCCATGGTGTCGTTCCAGGCCTTCAGCTCGATATGGCCGAGCGGCGACGAGGGGCCTGCGACGCCGGCATTGCCGACCAGAATGTCGAGCTTGCCGTGGCGCTCATGCAAAGCGGCGCCGAGGCGCGACAGGCCGTCGAGATCGGTGATGTTCAGCGGCACCAGCGTGGCACTGCCGCCCTCGGCACGGATCGCGTCGTCGAGTTCTTCAAGGCCACCCTGGGTGCGCGCCACGGCGACGATGTGTGCGCCGGCCTTGGCCAGCGCCAGCGCAGTGGCATAGCCGATGCCGCGCGAGGCGCCGGTGACGAGGGCGATACGGGAGGCGAGGGGAAGGGTCATGGCGCGGCTCATAAATCTCAGGCGTCATCCCCGCGAAGGCGGGGATCCATACACGGGAGGGTTATGATGCGGAAAGGTGGTTGTGTCTAATCCAGAGCCAAACAAATTAGATCGTGGCTACGGATCCCCGCTTTCGCGGGGATGACACCCGATAAGACTGCGATCAGCTCGCCTCAGCCAGCAGCGAGAGCTGCCGCGGAGCGTCGATCTCGCTCATGTCGGTGAGCGGGGTCGGGTAGTCGCCAGTGAAGCAGTGGTCGGCGAATTTCGGATGGGCGGGATCGCGGCCGGGTTCGCCCATGGCGCGGTAGATGCCGTCGACCGAGACGAAGGCCAGCGAGTCCGCGCCGATCAGGTCGCGCATTTCTTCCAACGTGTGCGTGGCGGCGAGCAGCCCGGCGCGGTCCGGTGTGTCGATGCCGTAATAGTCGGGATGGGTGATCGGCGGCGACGCAATGCGGAAGTGGACTTCCCGGGCGCCGGCGTCGCGCATCATCTTGACGATCTTCTTCGAGGTGGTGCCGCGCACCAGACTGTCGTCGATCAGCACGATGCGCTTGCCTTCGATGGCGGCGCGGTTGGCCGAATGTTTCATGCGCACGCCGAGTTCGCGCACGCTCTGGGTCGGCTGGATGAAGGTGCGGCCGACATAGTGATTGCGGATGATGCCGAGTTCGAACGGCACGCCCGAAGCGCGGGAATAGCCGATCGCAGCAGGCACGCCGGAGTCCGGCACCGGCACGATCACGTCGGCTTCCACATGGGTCTCGCGGGCGAGCTGTTCGCCCATCGCCTTGCGGGTGTCGTAGACCGAGCGGCCGCCGACGATCGAGTCGGGGCGCGCGAAGTAGATATATTCGAAGATGCAGGGGCGCGGCGCTTGCGGCGCGAACGGCTTGTGGCTCTGCGCGCCGTTCTCATCGAACACGATGACTTCGCCAGGCTCGATGTCGCGGATGTACTTGGCGCCGATGATGTCGAGCGCGCAGGTTTCCGAGGCGAGGATCGGCGAGCCGTCAAGTTCACCCAGCACCAGCGGGCGGATGCCGAGCGGATCGCGGGCGCCGACCAGCTTCTTGTTGGTCAGCGAGACCAGCGCATAGGCGCCTTCGATGGCGCGGAGTGCTTCAATATAGCGGTCGATGAAACGGTTGCGCTTGGAATGCGCGACGAGGTGCAGGATGACCTCGGTGTCGGTGGTCGACTGCATCATCGCGCCGTTCTTCACGAGCTCGCGGCGCAGGGTCAGACCGTTGGTGAGGTTGCCGTTATGGGCCACTGCAAAACCGCCGGCATTGAGTTCGGCGAATAGCGGCTGGACGTTGCGGAGAATGGTTTCGCCCGTGGTGGAGTAGCGGGTGTGGCCGACGGCGGCGGTGCCGGGCAGGCGCTCGATCACTTCGCGGCGGGAGAAGGTGTCGCCGACGAGGCCGAGGCGACGTTCGGAATGGAAGCGCTTGCCGTCGAAGGCGACGATGCCGGCCGCTTCCTGGCCGCGATGCTGGAGGGCGTGGAGACCGAGCGCGGTGATCGCCGCCGCATCGGGATGGCCGTAGATACCAAATACACCGCATTTTTCGCGGAGCATGTCGCCGTCTAGATCGGGATTTCGCATGGTGGTGCTCGCGTCGTCGGAAGGGCTCTGCATCGGATCCATCGCGCCTTTCAGGTGTCGCGAGAAACTAAGAACGCCTAGCGTCCCGCCGGTTTGCCATCGATCAGCTTTTTCAGGCTGTCGCGGGCAGGTTTGGAATAGCCATCCGCGGCGCCGGGCGTTGCGGGCTCGGCGTCGGTCGTATCCTCATCAGGTTTGTTTTTCTTGAACCTCTTCAAGATGGTGTTTTCAGGGTCATCCGGCAAGAGTGCCATCAGCCAATCGCCGGTTCCCTGCAGAACGACGCGCGATTTGGCACCCGTGACCCAGTCCGGACGCTGCTTGTCCGGGACCAGCCATGAGAAGAACAGGAAGGCGACGACCACGATCAGGAGGCCGCGGGCGAGGCCGAACAGGAAGCCCAGCGTGCGGTCCAGCGCGCCGATGCGCGAATCCAGGATCATGTCGGAGATGCGGACGGTGATGATCGAGACCACGATCAGCGTGCCGATGAACACGCCGGCCACCACCACGATGCTGGCGACGGTATCGTTGTTGAAATAAGTTTTAGCGGTCGGGAGCAGCTTCTGGAAAGCAAACAGGGTGACCAGCGCCGCCGCGCCCCAGGCCGCGATCGACAGGATCTCGCGCATGAAGCCGCGGACCATGGCCAGCAGGCCGGAGATCAGCATGACGCCGAGCAGGACAAGGTCGAGAATCGTGATCGGCATCGGCTGGTCAGGTCCGCTCGTGAATCAGAAACCGCGAATCGGCACAGGCTGCCGCTTCAGGTGACGGTGATATGGCACGTCTCGCAAGGCCGGAAAACCGCTATCGGCCGCAAGAGCACACCTGATCACACCATTGTTCCGCTTTCGGCAGAGTGCCTTAACGGAGCGTGTTGCACATCTGCGCAGTCTGTCGCGCGCGCATTCTATAGCGGCCGCGGCAGCGCAGGTCACGTCGCTGTCAGCCGTCCTGGCGCTTGAATCGCGCCGGTACGGTATTTTTCTCGGCATCTGTGCTTTTGCTGTTGTCGCGCGTGGGTTTGACGCCGCGCGCAGCGATATCGGCGACCAGCGAGGTCAGGCCGCCGATGGTATTCAGCGACAGTCCGGCATCGCCGCTGGGATCGCCGCGCGCCGATTCCGGCAGCACTGCGCGGCCGAAGCCGAGTTTTGCCGCCTCTTTAAGCCGCGCCGAGGTCTGCGCCACCGGGCGCACCGCGCCGGACAGCGAGATTTCGCCGAAATAGACCGCGTCGGTGGGCAGCGGCGCATTGCAGAGCGACGACACCAGCGCTGCGGCCGCGGCCATGTCGGCGGCGGGCTCGTTGATGCGCAATCCGCCGGCGACATTGAAATAGACGTCGTAGCCCGACAGCTTGACCCCGCAATGGGCCTCCAGCACTGCCAGCACCATGGACAGCCGGGAGGAATCCCAACCCACCACGGCGCGGCGCGGCGTGCCCAAAGTCGTCGGCGCAACCAGAGCCTGCAGTTCCACCAGCACCGGGCGGGTGCCCTCCATGCCGGCGAAGACGGCGGTGCCCGGCGAGCCGAGATCGCGATCGGACAGGAACAGCTCGGACGGGTTGGAGACCTCGCGCAGGCCAAGCCCGGTCATCTCGAATACGCCGATCTCGTCGGTCGGGCCGAAGCGGTTCTTCACCGCGCGCAGGATGCGGAACTGCTGCGAGCCTTCGCCCTCGAAGGACATCACGGCATCGACCATATGCTCGACCACACGGGGCCCGGCGATCTGGCCGTCCTTGGTGACATGGCCGACCAGGATGATGGTGGCCCCGGATTTCTTGGCGAAGCGAATGAGCGCCTGCGCCGAGGCGCGGACCTGAGTCACTGTGCCCGGCGCGGATTCCACGGTGTCGGTCCACATGGTCTGGATCGAGTCGATCACGATCAGCCGCGGCACCGTGCCTTCGGACAGCGTGGCGATGATATCTTCGACCGAGGTCTCGGACGCGAGCTGCACCGAGGCGTCTGCAAGGCCCAACCGCGACGCGCGCAGCCGCACCTGTGCCACGGCTTCTTCGCCGGAGATGTAAACCACGCGATGGCCGGCCCGCGCCATCAGGCTGGTGGCCTGCGTCAGCAAGGTCGATTTACCGATGCCGGGATCGCCGCCGATCAAGAGCACCGAGCCGCGTACGAAACCGCCGCCCGTGACGCGGTCGAGCTCGCCCATCCCCGAGGCAATGCGCGGCGCATCGTTGCTCTGGCCGGTCAGGCTTTCGAGATTGAAGGTGCGCCCCTTGCGCTTGGAGCGCGCGCTGACCGGAATCGTGGTGACGCCGGTGGTGTCCTCCTCGGCCAGCGAATTCCACTCGCCGCAGGCGTCGCACTTGCCCTGCCACTTGTTATAGGCGGCACCGCAATTCTGGCAGACGAAGGAGAGGAGGTTCTTGGCCATAGGGGTGAGGGAATCGGGGCTGTAGGTGTTTTTGGTTTGTTCTCTTGGTCTACGCGGTTGACTGGGGCATTTGCAAGTTTCTTCTCGAAGGGTTTGCCAGCCTCGCCGGGTGGGACGCATCAACCGGCACATGGGCAAGATCTATTCGGTTGCCAAAATTCCGACGCGCGAGAACTGGTCGGCAATGTCGGCCTGGATCGCCTTTGCCGCGGCGATGCCGGAGGTGCAGCCTCTGCAGTGGTCCTGTTCAACTTGGCGATTGCTTACGCTCGGTAGACGCGCCGCGAGCAGAATCCAGATGCAAGCAGTGGTGAGCAATCGAGGCTGCTCGACCAACCAGCTGAGCCGCAGTCCAGCGCTTCGCGAGTCCAATTTGTTCCGCGCAGGAGCTCGCGTGGAACTGCCATGCGACGAATCCTTCATTAACCTCCGCCCGATAGCCTCACCGCAGTGACGTCAGCGTGAGGTGTGCCGTGCGTATTTTGATAATCGTGCTGGGTGCAGCGACGCTGGCGACGCCGGTACTTGCCTCTGACTACCGTGATGCGCGCTATCGCGCCGGCACCGCGCGCTATCCCATCACGATGGATACCGGCATTCGCGCGCCGCCGCCGCTTTACTATGTGGAAGCGCCGCCGCGTTATGTGCGGGATCTGAGAACGGGCGAACCGGGCCAATGGGTGGTTCGCCAACCGAGTGTGTTCGAGCAACTCTTCGGGCTGCCCCGCGACGGTTATTAGGTTGGCTGCTGAGGCCGATTGATCTCACGTCGGGCTCTGCGGTGAATCCAGGCGCAGTGCAGCTGTGTCTGCCTTGGCATCCTCATATGTTGCCGTCATCAAATCTTAAGCACGTTCATCAAGGTAAATATCAGGACCGCGTTGACCGGTGGTGGTGCTTGGCTGAGTGTCGCGCATCAAAGCGATACGAACCCATTTCAAACAAGCTCGCCACGGGGTCTCATCATGACAAAATTGATTGCTGCTGCGCTGTTCGCCACTGTCGCCGGAATGGCGATGCCCGGTGTTGCCTCGGCTGGCTGCTATAATTGCTACGCGCCACCGCCGCCGTGCCAGACTTGCTATCAGCAGCAGGTGGTGCCGCCGCAGTATCGTACGGTCGAAGAGACGGTGATGGTCGCTCCCGGTCGCACCGTCGCGCGCCGCACGCCAGCGCAGTACGAGACGGTGATGGTGCCGAAGACCGTGATGGTTGCGCCTGCGCGCGTCGATTACGAGCGCATTCCGGCGCAATACGCCACGCAGCAGCGTGTGCAGATGGTCGCTCCGGCGCAGGTCTATTACGCACCGGTGCAGCAGGGCTGCTCGACCTGCAATCGCGGCTTCAGCTTCGGCTCAAGCTACGGATACGGCTACTAAGCCGCGGGTAGCTCAGATTTTCAGGACTGCGATCGGCCGCCTCAGGGCGGCCGATTTGCGTTTGGGGAGGGCGGTGCAGGCAGTCAGGACAAGCCGCTCTTGGCTTTCTCGCATGCGTGGAATATATGATTCATATACGAATCATATATGAGGATTCCCATGGGTATCGTGAATATCGATGACGATCTGCACGATCAGGTGCGCAAAGCGTGCACAGTATCGTTGCGTTCGATCAATGCGCAGGCTGCCTATTGGATCAAGATCGGCATGCTGTGCGAGACCAATCCGACGCTCAGTTTCAACGAGATCATGGCGCGTGAACTCAGCTCTGCAGGCGTTTCGGCTCAGCCGCTGGCTGTCAGAGCAGCATGACGAAGCGACCTGAGGAACTGGCCTTGCTGGCCGAAGCCGGGCGGCTGCTGGCGTCCGTCTTCGGGCTGTTGGATCGCCGCTCGCTCGCCGGCCTCTCGACGCTTCAGGTCAATGAAATGGTCGAGCGGTTCATCGTCGACGATCTCCAGGCCCGGCCCGCAAGCAAGGGCCAATATGGCTATGGTTTCGTGTTGAATGCGTCGGTGAACGATGTGGTCTGCCACGGCGTCCCATCTCAATCGCACGTGCTTCGCGACGGCGACATCGTCAATTTCGATATCACGCTCGAGAAGAACGGCTACATCGCAGATTCCAGCAAGACCTATCTCGTTGGCGAAGTGAATCCGGCCGCCAGGAGACTGGTCCAGACCACCTATGAGGCCATGTGGATGGGCATCCGGGCGGTTCGCCCGGGCGCACGGCTCGGAGACATCGGCTGGGCGATCGAACGACATGCCAGGCGCAATGGCTATTCCGTGGTGCGTGAATATTGCGGTCACGGCATCGGCCGGGAGATGCATGAGGAACCGCAGGTTCGGCACTTCGGAAAGCCGGGGACGGGCCTCGCCCTGCGTGAGGGGATGGTTTTCACGATCGAGCCGATGCTCAATCGCGGCCGGCGGAGTGTGAGAACCATGGGTGACGGTTGGACTGTTGTGACGAGAGACGGGTCGCTGTCCGCCCAGTTCGAGCACACCGTTGCCGTGACAGCGTCCGGCGTATCGGTGCTGACGCTGCGTCCCGACGAACCAGGGCATGGACTCCTAAGCGCGTAGCCAAATCCGAATGGCGCTTCCGGAGCCGTGGCCGATATCGCGCTTCGTTGCAGCGGCGGCGCGGCTCACCTGATCGCCGTTTGAAACGGGGCGGTCATCTCCCTGCGGTGATGACCTCTCCGCACAACTCGCCGTCAGCAGCACCATTTCCAAATGAAACTGCGGCATCGAGGTCGAATTCGGAGAGCGGGACGGGCCGACCGAACAGAAAGCCCTGGACGAGGTCCACGCCTGCAGCCTGCAGATATTCAAATTGCTCTTCGGTCTCGACACCCTCCGCCGTCGTTGCGATGCCAAGACCATGGGCCAGCGCAAGCACCGAGGACACTACCGCTGCGCAATCGCGGCGATTGGGAGCGCCTTGTGCGAAGGATTTGTCGATCTTGATCCTGTCGAACGGGAAATTGGTCAAATAACTCGCCGTTGAATAACCAGTGCCAAAATCATCGAGCGCTATGGAGATGCCGAGATTCTTCAGCTGCCGTATCGTCCCCAGATGCGCCGTCGCGTTCTCAAGAAGAGCGGTCTCCGTGATTTCCAACTCCAGCCGTTCAGGCGAAAGACCCGTCTCCATCAGAGTATCCAGCATGACGTCGAGCAGCTTTCCCTTGCTGACTTGAACCGCTGAGATGTTGACCATGATCTTGAGGTGAGCCGGCCACGACGCTGCATCCGTGCAAGCCTGGTGCAGGATCCACTCGCCAAGAGGAAGGATCAGCCCCGTCGCTTCCGCGAGCGGAATAAATTGATCGGGAGCGATGAGCCCTTTCGACGGATGCCGCCAGCGGACCAGCGCCTCGGCGCCGCGAATCTGCCGTGTCTTGGCGTCAACCACCGGCTGATAGTGCACTTCGAATTCATTTCGCGCGATCGCGTCCCGCAGTTCGTTTGCCAATATCTTCTGCGAGTGGGCAGCCTCAATCATTTCGGACTGGAACAGGCGGAAATCGTTTCGCCCCCCCGTCTTGGCGTCGTAGAGCGCGAGATCTGCTTTTCTCAACAGGTCCTCGGGATCGACGCCCTGTTCCGGAGCGAGGGCAATTCCAATGCTGATCCCGATGCTGGCCTGGTGGCCGTTGAGATCAAATGGCTGAGCAATGGCATCGATGATCCTGAGGGCAAGCACGATTGCACCCTCCTGCGGATTGGGTCCGCCGTCCTGGATGATCGCAAACTCGTCACCCCCAAGGCGGGCCAGCACATCGGTTTCGCGAGTCGATGATTTCAGCCGTTGAGCGAACTCAACGAGCAAACGATCCCCAGCGGGATGTCCCAGCGTGTCGTTGACGGTCTTGAATCTATCGAGGTCGAGCATGACCACGGCAAAGCCATCGTCATGGCGGCTAAGACGCTGGCTCGCCTCCTCAAGTTTCTCGGTAAACAGTGTTCGGTTGGCAAGTCCCGTGAGCGCATCGTGACGCGCCAGGTGAACGATCTCGGCCTCTGCGCGCCGCCGTTCAGTGATATCTTCATGCGTTGCAACCCAACCGCCGTCCTTCATCGGCTGTCGGGTGACGAGTATCAATCGCCCGTCCGCAAGTTCATCGACCCTGGCCGAGCTTGAATCTGTCGAATGCTGGCCCAATTCAGCTATCTTTTTCCTGATGGCTGGTTCGCTCGTCCCGCCCTTGAGAATGCCACGGGAGACGCGATCGGCGATGATAGCCTCATGAGGCGTCCCGACTTTCAACAAAGCCGCAGGCAACTGGTATAGTTCCGCATAACGATCATTCCAGACAACGAGCCGTTTCGCTCCGTCGAACATGCAGAGACCCTGCGACATGTTGCTCAGCGCAATGTCGAAGCGTTCGTTGGTCTGCTCCAGCTCCACGGCTTTCGTGGCCAGCAACTGCTCCCTGTGTTTTTGCGCCGTGACATCTTCATGAGTCGCCAGCCACCCTTCGGTCGGCATCAGATGGCGCGTCATCGAAATGAGGCGCCCGTCGACAAGCTCCTGGACCTCTTTCTCCAGTTTCAGTTTGGCGTCGACAAGGACATCCGCAGCCATTTCGCAATTTGTTCTCTTCGCCCGGCGATATTCAATGATTTGCCGCAGCGTAGTCCCTGGCTTCACCTGTTCCTCGCTGAGGTGATAGATTTCCGCATAGCGCGCATTTGAAAGAATGATCCTCTGCTCCCCATCAAACAGCGAAAGACCCTGCGACATGTTGTTCATCGCGGCGTCGAAGCGCATGTTGATCCGCTCGAGTTCAGCAGCTTTATCAGTCAACAAGCGCTGTGCGCGTTTCTGCTCGGTGATGTCTTCATGGGTTGCGACCCATCCGCCATCCGCAATCGACCTGCGTTGAATTAAAATCACGCGACCGTCGGCAGTCATAAAAATCTGTCTTTGCTTCGTCGGAATCTCCTGAACATCCCCCTCGATGGACAAATCGTGCTTTCCGCGATCTTTGAGGGCCTGCAGCATGAGAGACAAAGGTGTTCCGGGCCTGACGAGTTCTTCCGGGAAACCGTACATCTCGCGGAAGCGGCCATTCGAAACCACCAGATTCTTGTTCGCGTCAAACAGGCAGAGCCCTAGCGACATGTTGCTCAAGGCAGCATCGAACTGCATGTTCGTTCGTTCCAGAATCCTAGTTTTCACGGCAAGACTATTCGTTTGGCGCAAAATCCTAAACGTGCCGAACAAGATGACGGCAACGATCATAGCGACGAGCGGGCCCACCATGTAAAGGTGCTGGCGCCATGGTCCCAGCACCTCACTGCGGGCGTATGTGATGACCAAGACCAGCGGCAGTCCGGGCACAGCCTTGTACCCCGCGAGGCGCGCGATGCCGTCGATAACGCCTATGGTCTCGTAGGTGCCCGCTTCCGATTTTGGCAGATATTCGGAGACGAGCGGGCTATCCGCGAAAGATTTTCCGATAGCTCCTTTTCTCGCGGGCTCTCGCGCAAGAACCCGCCCCGTGCCCGCGCGATGCAGCAACAGCACGGATCCGCCCTTGCCGACATCGATCGCGCGATAGACCTGCGTGAAATGTGTCGGGTCGAGCGGCGCAGTTACGACCCCTGCGAAGCTGCCGTCGGCGTTGCTTAACCGGCGCGACGCCGCCGTCAACCATTTGTCGGTGACAGCCGAGGGATAGGGGGGCGCAATAAACAGCCGGCCATCGGCCTGATCGCGTTGAGCGGTGAAGTGCAACATGTCGGAGATATTGCTTCGCGGCGGCGTGCGATCGTAGGAATGCGCCAGAAGGTTACCGGCTGCATCTGTCCAGCCGACGGCAACGACGATCGATGAGGCCTTCTTGAGAAGACGCAAGGCGGTATTTGCGGCTTCGGGCGTTGCATACTTTCCCGAAAGGTTATCTTCGCGAATTCTCTCGGCTTCGAGCAGTGTTCGATCGATCCCCTCAAAGGTCAGCGCCGTGTGTTCGGCGAGAATCTCGGCGATGTTCAGTGCTGCCTTTTTTGCCTCAGAGAGCGCCGCATGATGGCGCGCCTGCAGATCCACCAAAAACACAACGATGATCGACGTCGCAAAGAAGACGCCGAGCACCACCAATGAAAATCCTGGCAGCCGGGCCAGTCTTCCATAGAACGCGCGCATGAAGCGTCCAGTAGTCGTTACAAATGAAACAAATGAAATTCCGGATTTCAGCGTGGATGACGAACCTTAATAATAGGTTGGAAATATTGGCTTTACTGTACGCGGCGAGGCAAAGGATTATGTTGCACTGCGCACGTTGGAAATGCGGATTCGCGAGATACTAATACCTGTTGCTAGTTGATCGCCATCTATGAACATCAGTCGTACGTACTTGTAAGTAATAGATACAACTTTAAACAGCGCCAGTTTCCAGCGGCCTGCTGTCCGGTTGAGTCTGCAATTAGCGGGGTAGCGGACATACTTACCGCGATTTGTGAGTCCACTCCCTAGATCAGCGCCATGCCTGACAGCACCATGCTTGCGCCAGCCAGAAGCATGATCCCGTCCATGACCAGGCGGAACGTCTCGACGCTCAGTTTCAGTACGTAGCGCTTGGCGATGAACGCGCCGGCCATCAGCGAGGCGCCGGCGATCAGGCCTTTCACGAGCACGTCGAGATCGAGCGCGCCAAACCGCTGGAAGGTGACAGACTTGCTGAGATACAGGCCGAGCGAACTCGCGGCTTCGGTGGCGAGGAAGGCGCCCTTGGCGAGGCCGTAGAACAGAAACAGCGGCACGCTGAGTGGGCCGCTGGAAACGACGATGCCGGTGAGATAGCCGATGATCGCGCCGCCAAGCGCGAGTTGCCACAGGCTGATGATGAAGGAGCGCCGCGCCAGCCAGTGGCGCAGCGGCACCATCGCAATGAAGAACAGTCCGATGGTGAGATCGACCACATGCGACGGCAGCACCAGCAGCGTGCGTGCGCCCAGGGCTGCAGCTGGAATGCCGGTGAGCGAATAGGCGGCGGTGGCGCGCCAGTCGACCTCGCGCCACCAGGCGAGGATGCGCGACAGGTTGGCCATCACCGCGGCGACGGCCATGATCGGCACGGCTTCCTTCGGCCCGAACTGCCAGACCAGCACCGGCATCAGTATGATCGATGAGCCGGTGCCGACGATCCCGGAAATGGTGCCAGCGATAAGGCCGACCGTGCAGACGAAGATGAAGTTCACGGCGCGACTCTCCAAGCGGGGGACGTTACAAGAGCGCTCCAGTCGTGTAGGTGCAACCGGTCCAATGGGAGAGGGCGATGCCAGTCACAAGAATTGTCACCGGAGATTGGGCGCGGGGCCGCGAGATCGAGGTCATCGAGGCCGTGCAATCGGCCATGCTGGCGGCGCTCAAAATTCCCGACTGGGACCGCGACGTGACGGTGGACACCTATAGCGACACGCAGCGCATCGTGCCGACCGGGCGCTCGCAGCGTTTCACGCGGGTCGAGATAACGATGTTCGCCGGCCGCTCCATCGAAACCAAGCGCAGCCTCTACAAGACGCTCGTGCAGAATCTTGCGGCGCTCGGCGTTCCGGAACTCGAGATCAAGATCGTGCTGAACGAGCAGCCTTTGGAGAACTGGGGCGTACGCGGCGGCTTGCCGGCCTCCGAGATCGAACTCAGTTTCAAGGTCGATATATATTCGGACAATCGGGCGGGAGCGTTCACGATCCGGAAACGACCGTATCGCCATAATCGGCGGACCGCAGATTTCGCATGACCGACGCCTCCACCGATATCTTCCATATGAGGCCATGCCACGCCCCTAAAGGACGCGGGCCAACCGGACTTTGGGCCCTTGCGGCGCTGGCGCTTGCGATCTCGCTCGCGCTTCCTTTCCTTCTCGTCGATGTGCCGCCTGTGCTGGACTATCCGAACCATCTCGCAAGGTATTTCGTGCTGGCGCACCCCGACGATTCCGTGTTGTCGCAGATGGTGATGACGCGCTGGCGCATTTTGCCAAACCTTGGCATGGACGTGCTCGGCGCCGGATTACTGAGGATCACTCCGGTGCATGTCGGCGGCCGGCTGTTGCTGGCGCTGAGCCTGTTTGCGCCAATCATCGGCGTGGTCGTCTATCACCGCGCCGCCTTCGGGCGTTTCTCGTATTGGCCTCTGGCGTCAGGGATTGTGGCCTATAACGGCATATTTCTGCTCGGCTTCATGAACTTCCTATTGTCGGTAGGAGTGGCGTTGATCGCTGCGGCGGCGTGGTTGGCGTTGCGGCGGCGCGGTGGCACATGGACGGTCGCGCTGGCCGGCGCGTTGTCTGCGGCATTGATCTTTTTCTGCCACCTCTATGGCGTCGTCTTCTTCGCGCTGCTGATTGGCAGCCGGGAACTGGCGGTCTTGCAGCAGCACCGGCGATGGAACTCACTGAGACTGCGGATGGTCGGCGGCGCGGTAGTGCTCGTCGCACTCACGCTGCTGCCGGCGTTGATCCTCTACATCATGTCGCCGCTGGCAGAAGGTGGCGCTGCAGCCGGCGATTGGAAGCTGATCAACAAGATCTGGGGCATATTTACGCCATTCATGACAAGCCATGTAGCGCTGACGCTTGCGAGTGGGCTGATGGTATTCGTATTCGTGATACTGAACTGGCGCCAGGCCGTGGTGGCACCGGGCGTAGTATTGGTGCTCGCCGCGCTCGGCATCGTCTATGTGGTGATGCCGTCATCAATCAAAGGTGGCACTTTTGCCGATGTGCGGCTGGCGCTGATAATGGGCCTAACGCTATTCGCAGGCGTGCAACCCCGATTCACGAAGCGCGCGGGTTTGTTAGCCAGCGTCAGTGTGGCACTGGTGATCGCGGTGCGCGTCGGCAGCGTCAGTGCCGACTGGGCTGCGCATAGCGACGATCTTGCCGATTTGCGCGCGGCTATTGCACCAGTGATGCCGGGTGATCGCGTGCTGGTGGCGCACCAGCAGCATGGCAGCAACACTCGCGTGGAGAAGGCGGAACGCGCGCTGCCGGGTTTCTACCGACTCGATGATCACATTTCGGCGCTGCTGCTGATCGAGCGCCGCGCTTTCTGGCCGCAGCTGTTTGCCGATCCCGCGCAGCAGCCGATCGATATCAAGTCGCCTTTTGATAGCATGGCGAATCCGCTGATGGCTCCGGCATTGTGGTCCTCGCTGCAGGCCGATCAGGCGCCTGTCATGGAGCGCTATCTGCAGAACTGGCGCGCCGATTTCGATCATGTGCTGCTCATCGATCCGCCGCGACCGGTGATGCCGCCCGCCGGGCTCGCACCAGCTGTCACGACAGACTACACTATTCTCTACAGGATTGATGCAGTAGATCGATATGATCGCAGCCCGGACGCGGTGAAGCGTCCTTGAGCGCTGCTTCGTAGACCGGGGACAAAGTACGGAGTTAGTCGCCCTTGTAGACCCGCAGGTAGCGTCGGCCGAGGCTGGTCAGCACCTCATAGGCGATGGTACCGTAGTGATGCGCGAGTTCGTCGACAGTGATGCCGTCGCCGATCAGCGTTGCCAGATGGCCGCGGCGGGCGGCGTTCTGGGGCACGTCGGTGATATCCACCGCGAGCAGATCCATGGAGATGCGGCCGGCGATTGGGCAGCGCTGGCCGGCGATGATGACCTCGGCACCGCGGGTGCCGTCGCTGCTGCCGGCCGCGCGGAAATAGCCATCGGCGTAGCCGGCCGCGATGATCGCAAGTCTGGTCGGACGCCGCGCCACCCAGGTGGCACCGTAGCCGACGCTGTCGCCGCGCTCGACGCTGCGGGTCTGCAGGATGCGCACCTTGAGATCGACCACGGGTGCCATCGGATTGTCGGCTTCCGGCGTCGGATTGACGCCGTAGAGCGCTGCGCCCGGACGCATCAGATCGAACTGATAGGCCGCGCCGAGATAGATGCCTGACGAATTCGCGAGGGATGCAGGCACGCCGGAGAACAGCGAGGACGCCTCGCGGAAACTGGAATATTGCCGGGCGTTCATCGGATTGTGTAGTTGTTCAGCACAAGCGAGGTGGCTCATCACCAGCGTGAAGCCGTGATCGCCCGAGCCGAGGCGCGGGATTAGGCCCTGGACGTCAACCAGGCCGAGGCCGAGCCGGTTCATGCCGGTGTCGATATGCACCGCCGCGCCGCCCTTCCAGCCGGTGCGGCGGCAGAACATGTCCCATTCGGCGAGTTCGTTGAGATCGCCGATCACGGGCTGCACATTGACGGCGGCCAGCGCATCGCCGGAATTTGGCGGGAAACCGTTCAGGAGATAGATCGCGGCTTCGGGCGCGACCGCGCGGGCGGCGCGAGCTTCGTCGAAGGTCGCGACAAAGAAGGTCTTGCAGCCCGCCTTCGCCAGCGCGCCCACCACGGGGGTGATGCCGCAGCCATAGGCGTCTGCTTTCACCGCCGCGCCGCATTCGGCGGGCACGCCATGCTTTTCGAGCTTGCGCCAATTGGCGACGATGGCGTCGAGATCGATGGTCAGGATGCCGCTGGCGTCTGCGGGCAACTCCATATCCGCGGGAGTTGTTGGTTTCGGGGCGGAGACGCTGTTCATCGAAATGTCCTGGCACAGGGATCGTGCGATGGGATCACACGATCGAATTCTGCGCCGCACAATATGCGCGCGTCAGAGACGGTACAACCGCATGCGCGTCACTCCTGCGGGGCGCGGAACTGGGCGCCACCGGCGAGATCGCTGAAGCGGGTGAACTGGCCTTCGAACTGCAGGTCGACGGTGCCTGTGGGGCCGTGACGCTGCTTGGCGATGATGACTTCGGCCTTGCCGTGCGCAAGATCCATCTCGAGCTGCCATTTCTCGTGTTCGGGAGTGCCGAGTCGCGGCTCCTTGGCCTGCAGATAGTATTCCTCGCGATACACGAAGACCACCACATCGGCGTCCTGCTCGATCGATCCGGATTCACGCAAGTCGGAGAGTTGCGGATGCTTGTCTTCACGATTTTCGACCTGACGCGAGAGCTGCGACAGCGCCACTACCGGGCAGTTCAATTCCTTCGCCAGTGCCTTGAGGCTGGTGGTGATCTCGGTGACTTCCTGCACGCGGTTGTCGGAGCGCTTGCCCGAGCCCTGCAGCAGCTGGATGTAGTCCACCATGATGACGTCGAGGCCCTTTTGCCGCTTCAGGCGGCGGGCGCGGGCGGTGAGCTGCGAGATCGACAGGCCGCCGGTTTCGTCGACATAAAGCGGCAGGTTCTGCAGCTTGATGGTGTAGTCGCGGATCTTGTCGAATTCGGCTTGGGTGATGCCGCCGCGGCGGATCGCGCTGGAGGAAATCTCGGTCTGCTCTGCGAGAATACGCGTGGCGAGCTGTTCGGCCGACATTTCGCACGAGAAGAAGCCGACGACGCCGCCATTGATGGTCTTCATGCTGCCGTCGGGCTGCACTTCGGACTGATAGGCGGCGGCGATGTTGTAGGCGATGTTGGTGGCCAGCGAGGTCTTGCCCATGCCGGGACGTCCGGCGAGCACGATCAAGTCGGAGCGCTGCAAGCCGCCCATGCGGGCGTCGAGGTCGCGCAACCCGCTGGAGATGCCCGACAGTTTGCCGTCGCGCTGATAGGCGTTGGCCGCCATGTCCAGCGCGGTGGTCATTGCCTGGGAGAAGCGCTGGAAGCCGCCGTCATAGCGGCCGGCTTCGGCCAGCTCATACAGCCGGCGCTCGGCGTCCTCGATCTGGGCGCGGGGGGCGAAATCCACCGGAGCGTCATAAGCGACGTTGACCATGTCCTCGCCGACATTGATCAGCTGGCGGCGGATTGCCAGTTCGTAGATCGTGCGGCCGTAATCCTGCGCATTGATGATGGTGGTGGCTTCGGCGGCGAGGCGGGCGAGATATTGGCCCACGGTCATGCCGCCGAGATCCGTGTCGGTCGGCAGGAAGGTCTTCAGCGTCACGGGTGTGGCGATCTTGCCGGCGCGCACGATGGCAGCGGCCGTTTCGAAGATCGTCTGGTGGATCGGCTCGAAGAAATGCTCGGCCTTGAGGAAGTCCGAGACCCGGTAGAAGGCGTCGTTATTGACCAGGATCGCGCCCAGCACGCCCTGTTCCGCCTCGATGTTGTGCGGCGCCGACCGATAGGCCGGGGTGCCCGCCTCGGGGGTGAGCTTGAGAACGTTCGAATCGAATGCGGCCATGGTCTCTATTGGGTCTTCCGAATTGGGCGGATGAACGGCGTGGTCACGCGGGCGTCGGCGACTAAGCGCCTGACGGTCTCCGAGTGGAAGGACGAAGCGGCCTTATGCACGATTCACACATCAAGGCGGGGGAATTCCGGCCGGTCGCGCGCATTGCGCTTGACGCTTTCGCCGCAGCAAGGGGAGGGGTCTGAATCATTGCTTAAGGAACCCGGAAAAATTGCGCCCCGCGCCTGAACCGGATGGCGATCTCTCGCACTTATAAGAGAGCCAGCCGCTGGCAGGCACGGCGGTGCCGGAACCCCACGGGGAGCCGGGCGTTGGCTTCAAAACGAATAAGAGGCGAAGGATAGATCCATGAGCCAGCGTCACCAGCATCCCGATGCCGGAACTCAGGCTGCCGGAACCGACGGTTCTGCGTGGTTGTCCACGCTGATCGACACGTTCGAGCGCACCGCGCAGCTTGAAAATGTCCCATGCGATACGAAAGCGCTCTCCGCCGCCAAAGCGCGCCTCCAGCGCCCCGCCATTTTGCGGCCACGGCCTGTCTTGCGCCGCCGGCAGGCGACGCTCCTATTCCAGCACTAAACCAGCCTATTCGCCGGCAATTTGCAGACGCGGTTGATGGGTCCGTTCCCTGGCTCGAAGCCGATCTTCCTCCCGCCCGATATAATCCCGCGTGAACGGCACCACGTCCTGACGTTTGGTGAGCTGGATCTGGAAGTTCATCACGTTCTGCATCCGAAACGACATTTCGGACGCCGCCAGATAGAACTCCCACATTCGCGCAAAGCGCTCGTCATAGAGCCGCACGGCTTCCTCGCGTCGTGCCATGAAGCGCTCGCGCCATGCCTTGAGCGTCTCGGCATAATGCAGCCGCAGGATTTCGATGTCCGAGACCAGTAACCCGGCCCGTTCGATGGCCGGGAGAACTTCCGACAAAGCGGGGATGTAGCCGCCGGGGAAAATGTACTTGGCGACCCATGGATTGGTGATACCGGGTCCTTCAGGGCGGCCGATGGAGTGCAGCACCATGACGCCGTCCTCTGTCAGGAGTTCAGCGCATCGCTTGAAGTAGGTGTCGTAATGGTCGACGCCGACATGTTCGAACATGCCGACGGAGACGATGCGGTGGAATGGACCGGGGATGTCGCGATAGTCCTCGAGCAGGAATTTTGCGCGGTCTTTGAGGTTTTTCTCGCCGGCCCGGGCATTGGCGACCTGCAGCTGTTCGGTGGACAGCGTAACGCCGGTGACATTGGCACCGGTCATCTCTGCCAGATAGAGCCCAAGCCCGCCCCAGCCGGAGCCGATGTCGAGTACGCGTTGGCCTTTTTCGATGAGCATCTTGGCCGCGAGGTGGCGCTTCTTGGCGAGCTGGGCGTCGTCCAGGGTCGCGTCCGGTCCTTCGAAATAGGCGCAGCTATATTGCTTGTCGGCATCCAGAAACAATGAGTAGAGCCGGCCGTCCAGATCGTAGTGATGGGCAACGTTGTTGCGGGAGCGCTTGCGGGGATTGAACTGCTGGGCGTGGCGCAGGACGTAGCGGAGCCACCATTGCAGCTTGGCCCAGCGGGGCGCCATGTCGGGCTGGTTCAGGGCGATGGCGAGCAGGTCGGCAATAGTGCCACGCTCCATAACGAGGAGCCCGTCCATGAATATCTCGCCGAGTGCCAGTTCGGGATCGAGAAGTAGTCGGCGTTGGGCGGCTTTGGTGACGAAGCGGGCAGAGACGGGAGGCCCGGAGCCATCGCCGAAGGTGAATTGTTGGCCGGAGGCCGTAGTGAAGGTTATTGCCCCTCGGCGAATGTACTGACTCAGGAAGAATCGCAACAGACGGTCCATCGAAATCACCCCAATGATCCGATCACGCGCAAACTGAAGCAACAGCGTAACTTCCCGCCGTGCACGAGATCAACTGTCTCCCTAGCTCTTGAGTAGAAGATAGTAGTGGTGCACCGCCTGTGCCAATGCGCACGCTGCAATGCCGCTATCCCGATTGTTCCGATCACATCGTTGCGATATGTCGATGCTTCCATTCACGTCACAATCGGATACAAGGTGATCCGCGTGATTAAGCTAGCCACATCAGGAGATTGAAATGTTGAGCCGAGCGCTCAGTTTAGCGACGGTGATGCTCCTGATTGGCTTCGCGGCAGTCCCGGCACAGGCCCAAAACCTCGAAGCCGGAAAGTCACCCTCCCAGATTTTCGCGGGCGGCTGTGCCGTCTGCCATAAAAGTCCGCGCGGGCTGCTGAAGACGGTGGCACCCGGTCAGTTGCCGGCCTTCCTGCGCCAGCACTACACCACAAGTACAGATATGGCGGCGTCCATGGCCGCCTATGTCGTGTCCAACGGGGCGGCCGACCGCCGTCCTGCCGGGGATAACCTGACGCGTCAGGGCCGTGAACTCACGACCGAGCAGAAGCCGGCCCCGGCCGATGCCAGGCCCGGTGCTGCGCCGCCGCCCGAGGCCCCGCCGCCGGGCCGCCGGCTACGTCCGCAGGAGGCCGCCAAGCGCGAGGCCGATGTTGCACCAGCTCAGGCCGAGCCCGGCACGCGCCAGGGCCGCAATGCCCGGCGACAGGCGCGCCCGGCGACAGACAATCCCGAAGCGAAGCCCGATGCCGCCAAGCCCGTAGACGCACAGTCGCCGGCTGCCGCCGAAGCAGAGCGTCCCGCGCAGAAGCAAAAGCTCGGCAAGAAGGGACGCCGTCATCAGGAAGAGCCGCCGAAGGCCGAACCTGTGAAGGACGAGCCCAAGGTCGAACCCAAGACTGAGCCGAAGGCTGAGCCACGGCCTGAGCCGGCCAAGACCGAGCCTGCGAAGCCCGCTGAAGAGAGCAAGCCTGAGGCGAAACCCGAAGCCAAGCCTGAGACTCCGGCACTTCGTCCAGATCCCGTTCCGTCGGTCACGCCGGCACCGAAGGCGCCTGAAGGGGAAAGCCGTCCGGCGCCAGCCGAGCCGGCGCCTCCTGCGCCGGCCGCCCCTGCGTCTCCGCCCGCAGCAACGCCGGCCCCGGCACCTGTGGCTCCAACGCCTCCGCCGGCCGCAGCTCCGCCGCCAGCGGTCGTGCCTCCCGCAACTCCGCCCGCGCCGACTCCTGTGGCCCCGGCTCCAGCCGCGCCTCCGCCGGCACCGGCCGCGCCGCCACCACCGCCTCCCGCGTCGGCTGCACCACCGGCGCCTCCGGCCTCGTCAGGCTCGCCGGTGCCGCCGATCTCGCAGTAGTAGATCAGCCGTCGTTTGAGTGACGATACAAAAAAGCCCGGCCAATCTGGCCGGGCTTTTCTCGTTTGAGCAGAAGCTCTGAGGCGCGTGGCTTAGCCGTTGTCTTCTTCGGCGTTGCCCTGTGCGTCCGGATCGAAGAACTCGCCAGCGGCGGCGAGTGCTTCGGCGGCTGCGTCTTGATCTTCCTGACGGCTCGAGATGTCTTCGCCGCGGTTGATGCGCTCGGCTTCGTCGGCCGAACGGGCAACGGTGACGCTGACGCTGACTTCGACTTCCGGATGCACGGCGATCGAGATCTTGTGCTGGCCGATGGTCTTGATCGGCGCGTCGAGCAGCACCTGGCTGCGGGCGAAGGTGACGCCGTCAGCCTCGAAGGTGGCGATGATGTCGCGCACCGACACCGAACCGAACAGCTGACCGGTTTCCGACGCCTGACGGATGATGACGACGTTGCGGCCGTCGATCTTCTCGGCAACCGTGGTGGCTTCCGCCTTGGCCTTGATGTTGTTGGCTTCGAGGTCAGCCTTCATGCCGTCGTACTTGGCGCGGTTGTCGGCGGTGGCGCGCAGCGCCTTGCCACGCTTCAGCAGAAAGTTGCGGCCGTAGCCGTCCTTGACGCGGACGACTTCGCCCATCTGGCCGAGCTTGGCGACGCGTTCGAGCAAAATAACTTCCATGATCGTTCTCCTTTAAGTGTTGAGAGGTGTTGAGTTGAGTTGGTCAGGCCACCGTCGAAGAAGGTGGCTTGCGTGCGAGAAAACGTTGGCGAAATCCGAAGAAGGCATCGGCGAGGCCGAGGCCAACCATGGTGAGGATGGGCCAGCCGAGGACGAGCACCATGGTGTAGGTCAGACCGAGCACCATCACGCGGCTTTTCATGCCCATGGTCAGCGTATGCAGCGCGGCGAAGCCGGTGAGGGCATAGGCCATCATCAGCGCCGAGGTGACGATCTGCGAAAAGATGCCGACGATGCCGCCCATGAAGGACAGCGCGATGGCCAGACACAGCGCGACCATCGTCATCGGCGGCAGTGCTGCGGATTTCAGCTCAGGCCACGGCCGATTCAGCCGGCCCGATGTCACGATGATGCGGCCGGCGAGCCAGAGATTGAGCGTCAGCGTCATGATCGCGACGATGGCGGCGGCAGCCGGCGCGATCGTCACCAGGGCATTGATGACCTGTTCGGAGTCGCCAGCGCCGCCGCGCGATCCCAGGATGCGGGTCAGAGCGCGGCGCAGCGCCGAGACGATAGTGTCGCCATCGGTGCCGAGCGTCAGCAGCGCGCCCATGGTCGTGAATGCGGCGAAACCCGCTGTCCACAGCAGCATGCGGCCCACCGGATACCATTCGACCACGGGGGATGTCGCGGCCGCGCCATTCACGCCCGGCACTTCTGCAGTCACTGGACGGCCGAGCAATGCGAGATGGCCAAGCCACCAGGCGGGCAGTGCCACGGTGAAGACGAAGGCGGCAAGATAGGGCATGCCGAACAGCAGGCCGAGCGAGGTGCCGGCTGCGATGCCGCCGATGGCAGCAGTCACCGGACCCCAGCCGAGAGCGGCCACCATCAAGGGCAGCGGCGCTAGATAGAACAGCAAAAGGGAAATCAACGCGCCCGAAATGATCGAGGCGAACATCAGCGCTGAGGCAGCGCCGGCGGCAAACGCGATGAGAAGACTTGCGATCATCAGCTGTCCCGCCCCCTTGAGCGGTTAGAGGCACTTGCCCCAACCATCGGCGACCGGACGACCCGGAAGCCTTATGAGAAATAGAAGCGACCGGCGGCACGAGGCCGCCGGTCGAAAACCGCCTTAGCGGATAACGTAGGGCAGCAGACCGAGGAAACGCGAGCGCTTGATGGCGCGGGCGAGTTCACGCTGCTTCTTGGCAGAGACGGCCGTGATGCGGCTCGGCACGATCTTGCCGCGCTCGGAAACGTAACGCATCAGCAGCTTGGAATCCTTGTAGTCGATCTTCGGCGCGTTCGGACCCGTGAACGGGCAGGTCTTGCGACGGCGGAAAAACGGACGACGTGCACCAGCTTCAGCCATTATTCTTACTCCTCAACCGATGCTGCTTCGTCGTCGCGCGGACGACGCGGACCACGATCACCACGGAAGCCACCGCCTTCACGGTCGCCACGGAAACCGCCGCCTTCGCGGTCGCCACGGAAGCCACCGCCGCGGTCGTCGCGTTCACGATCGCGATCAGCCTTGCGCATCATGGCGCTCGGGCCTTCCTCGTGCTCTTCGACACGGACGGTCAGATAACGAATGACGTCTTCGCTGATCCGCTCCTGGCGCTCAATCTCGGTGACCGCCGCGGACGGGGCATCGAGGTTCATCAGCACGAAGTGCGCCTTGCGATTCTTGTTCATGCGATAGGTCAGGGAGCGCACGCCCCAGTTTTCCATCTTCACGACCTTGCCGCCGAGACCTTCGACGATGCCGGTCATCTGGGTGGTGAGGTCTTCGACCTGCTGTGCGCTCGCATCCTGACGTGCGAGAAATACATGCTCATAAAGAGGCATGGCTGTCCTTTCCAAGGTTAGCGCGTTTCCCGACGGCAAGCCCTTCGAACCCTTATGGAAAGGACTCGATATTGCTCAGAAGGCGGGAGCACGGGACGACGGACCAACTGGCCCTATCGCAACAAACCTGTGTGTGATTTTGCTGTGACCGTCCGTTCAGCTCCCGGCCGGGATCTGCGGATCGGGGCCTTATACGGATTTTCCCAGTAATGGCAAGCGAAACGGGGGCCAAATGAGCGGATTCCGGGAGCGGGCGGGAACCCGGATCGTGGTGCATCCTGGGCGCTGCGGCTTGACATTCCCCGTCGTGCCAGTGTCTTACGGCGCACGTTTGAACGAGTTTAAGCTAAAAAACATGACGGGGCGTCAATGACCGCAGCATTTACCTTTCCGGGGCAGGGTTCCCAGGCGGTCGGCATGGGCAAGGCGCTCGCGGATGCATTTCCCGCCGCTAAGGCCGTATTCGACGAGGTCGATTCGGCCCTCAGCGAGAAGCTCACGGGAATCATCTGGGATGGCCCGGCCGAAACGCTGCAATTGACCGAAAACGCCCAGCCCGCGCTGATGGCGGTGTCGCTGGCGACCATGCGGGTGCTTGAGGCCGAGGCCGGCGTCTCGCTGGCCAGGGACGCTGCTTTTGTGGCCGGCCACTCGCTCGGCGAATATTCGGCGCTGGCAGCGGCCGGAAGCCTCTCGGTCACGGATGCGGCCCGCCTGCTGCGGACCCGCGGTCTGGCCATGCAGAAAGCCGTGCCGGTGGGCGTCGGCGCCATGGCGGCGTTGCTCGGCCTCGATTACGAGACCGCCGTGGCCGTGGCTGAAGAAGCTGCACAAGGGGAAGTGTGTCACGCCGCCAACGACAATGGTGGCGGGCAGGTGGTGGTGTCCGGCAACAAGGCTGCGGTCGAACGCGCACTGGAGATAGCCA
Source organism: Tardiphaga sp. OK245 (assembly GCF_900108575.1). Lineage (NCBI taxonomy): Bacteria > Pseudomonadati > Pseudomonadota > Alphaproteobacteria > Hyphomicrobiales > Nitrobacteraceae > Tardiphaga > Tardiphaga sp. OK245. Next base: position 58,880 of record NZ_FNWZ01000003.1, read on the forward strand.
AGACCAAGGGCGCCAAGCGCGCGATGTTGCTGCCGGTGTCGGCGCCGTTCCATTGCAGCCTGATGCAGCCCGCCGCCGACGTGATGGCGGAGGCGCTGGCCAAGGTCACGATCAACAAGCCGGTGGTGCCGCTGGTATCCAACGTACTGGCCGCGCCGATCTCGGATCCCGATGAAATCCGCCGCCGCCTGGTCGAGCAGGTCACCGGCACCGTGCGCTGGCGTGAATGCGTATCCTATATGGCAGACCAGGGCGTGACGCGCTTCCTTGAGGTCGGCTCCGGCAAGGTGCTGAGCGGGCTCGTCAAACGCATTGCTGAAGGCGCCGTCGGCGTCGCTGTCGGTGGACCCAATGACATTGCCGCCGCCAAGGATGCGCTCGCAGCAGCGCGTTCGGCGTAAGCGGCCAGAGGAGAAGACAAGATGTTCGATTTGACAGGCAAGACGGCGCTCGTGACCGGCGCGACTGGTGGCATCGGCGAAGCCATCGCCACAGCTCTGCATGCTCAGGGCGCGACGGTGGCGCTGTCCGGAACGCGCAAGGCGGTTCTCGAAACGCTGGCTGCGAAGCTCGGCGATCGCACGCATGTGCTGCCGTGCAATCTTTCCAACGCCGCTGAGGTCGAAGAGTTGGTGCCGTCAGCCGAGAAAGCCATGGGCCAGCTCGACATCCTCGTCAGCAATGCCGGGATCACCCGCGATAATCTGTTCGTCCAGTTGAAGGACGAAGACTGGGATGACGTAATCAACGTCAATCTGACCGCGACCTTCCGCCTCGCACGCGCCGCAACCAAGCTGATGATGCGCAAGCGCTTCGGCCGCATCATCGCCATCACTTCGGTGGTCGGCGTCACTGGAAATCCCGGGCAGGGGAATTACACCGCAGCGAAAGCCGGCCTGATCGGCATGATGAAAACGCTGGGGGCGGAATACGCCAAGCGCAACGTGACGGCCAATTGCATTGCACCTGGTTTCATCGCAACGCCGATGACCGATGTGCTCAATGACAAGCAGCGCGAAACGATTCTGACCAAGGTGCCGGCAGGGCGTCTTGGCTCGCCGGAAGATATTGCGGCAGCAGCGGTCTATCTGAGCTCAAATGAGGCGGCTTACGTCACCGGACAGACGATTCATGTCAATGGCGGCATGGCGATGATCTAGGCGTCGGGGGAACCCAACGTCGTGATTTAATTGAGGTTTGGACAGTCGCCGGGCTATGTGGCCAAGCCAAATGAAGTATGGTAACCGAACCTCCAACGGTGGGGCAAAGAAGGCCATTGCAGGAATTTGAAACCCTGTATATTGGCGGGGACGAGCCTGCCGTTTTCGCGAGGCTCCGTCCGGGACGACGGGGTCAATCCAGAGACGCGCAACTGCGCAAGGTTTAACGAGTTAAACGCTCCACGATGGCTCGTATCGTCTGCGGACGGGCCCAATGTAACAAGCACGAGGTTGATATGAGCGAGATTGGCGAGCGAGTGAAGAAGATCGTGGTTGAACACCTTGGTGTTGAACCCGAGAAGGTGGTCGATGCCGCGAGCTTCATCGATGATCTCGGCGCTGACAGCCTCGATACGGTCGAGCTCGTGATGGCGTTCGAAGAAGAGTTCGGCTGCGAAATTCCGGACGATGCCGCCGAGACGATTCTGACCGTCGGCGACGCAACCAAGTTTCTCGAGAAGAACGCAAAGAGCTGACACCTTCGCGCGACACATTTTGAAGCCGGCCGGATCGCGTTTGTGCGATCCACCGGCTTCTTGCTGTGACGCGTAGGCATTGCTCAAAGGCATTGGCTCAAGGATGGGCCATGGAGGTACGACAATGAGGCGGGTGGTCGTCACAGGCCTTGGCATGGTGTCGCCACTTGGCTGCGGCGTCGAGCCGACCTGGAAGCGCATCCTCAACGGTGAGAGCGGCGCAAAGCGGATCGATACATTCGATGTATCCGATCTCACCAGCCAGATCGCCTGTGTGATTCCACGCGGCGACGGCACGGGCGGTACCTTCAATCCCGACCAGTGGATGGAGCCGAAAGACCAGCGCAAGGTCGACGACTTCATCATCTATGCGATGTGCGCCGCCAAGCAGGCGCTCGACGATGCCAACTGGCACCCCGACAATGAAGACGATCGCTGCGCCACCGGCGTGATGATCGGCTCCGGCATCGGCGGTCTGTCCGGCATTGCCGATACCGCATTGCTTCTGAAAGAGCGCGGCCCGCGCAAAGTGTCGCCGTTCTTCATTCCCGGCCGCCTGATCAATCTCGCTTCGGGCTATGTCTCGATCGAGCACGGCCTCAAGGGCCCCAATCACTCCGTCGTCACCGCATGTTCGACCGGCGCGCATGCGATCGGCGATGCCAGCCGTCTGATCGCGCTCGGCGATGCCGATGTCATGGTCGCCGGCGGTACCGAGTCGCCAATCAGCCGTTTGGCGATGGCCGGCTTCGCGGCAGCACGCGCGCTGTCGACCAATTTCAACGAAGCGCCGGAGAAAGCGTCGCGGCCCTACGATAGGGATCGCGATGGTTTCGTCATGGGCGAGGGTGCCGGCGTCGTGGTGCTCGAAGAGTACGAGCACGCCAAAGCGCGCGGCGCACGCATCTATGCCGAGATCATCGGCTACGGTATGTCGGGCGATGCCTATCACATCACCTCACCGACGCCCGATGGCGATGGTGCGTTCCGCAGCATGAACGCTGCGATGAAGCGCGCCGGCATTGCCGCGGCCGACATCGACTACATCAATGCGCACGGCACCTCGACGCCACTCGGCGACGAGATCGAGCTCGGCGCGGTTCAGCGCCTGCTTGGCAATGCCGCGTCGAAAGTGTCGATGTCGTCGACGAAGTCGTCGATCGGCCACCTGCTCGGTGCGGCCGGTGCGGTCGAGGCCATCTTCTGTGTGCTTGCGATTCGGGATAACATCGCGCCGCCGACGATCAATCTCGACAATCCGTCGGTGGAAACTGCGATCGATCTCGTCGCATTGACCCCGCGCAAGCGCGAGATCAACATTGCCTTGTCGAATTCATTCGGTTTCGGCGGTACTAATGCGTCCGTGATCCTACAGCGCGTGGCTGGTTAGAGAACCTCCACCGTTTCGCCGTATTCCGCGCTAATTCCTACACTGGGCGTATGTTATTGACGGGGATCGTGTTTGTCCCCGTCACGATTGAACCGACAGGATCAGGTACTATCGATGAGTGAGAGGCCGCCCATTTCGCCGAGGAGTCCGCGTGCCGCGCTGGAGCCGGAGCAGGTTCCGCCGCCGCCGAAGCGTTCTGATCATGCGCGTAATCCGCTCGTGGTTGCCGGTAATGCCATCATCACCATCATTATCGTCGCCATGCTCGGTGCAGGCGGCGCGTATGTCTATGGTCGCCAGGCGCTGGAAGCGCCGGGACCGCTGCAGGAAGAAAAGGTCGTCAATATCCCCGCGCGTGCGGGCAAAGGCGACATCGCCGAAGCGTTGCTGCGCGAAGGCGTGATCTCAGCCAATCGCTGGGTTTTCATCGGCGCCGTGTTTGCGCTGAAGGCCAGCTCGGAACTGAAGCCCGGCGAATATCTGTTCCAGAAGAACGCCAATCTGCGCGATGTCATCGGCACCATCGTCGAAGGCAAGGTCGTGCAACACTCCATCACGATTCCCGAGGGCTTGACCTCCGAGCAGATCGTCGCGCGGTTGACCGATAGCGACATCTTCACCGGCTCGATCCGTGAAATGCCACGCGAAGGCACGTTGTTGCCCGAGACCTACAAATTTCCCCGTGGCACGCCGCGCGACCAGGTGATCCAGCGCATGCAGCAATTGCAGAAGCGCGTGCTGGCCGAAGTCTGGGAACGCCGTAACGCCGACATTCCGGCGAAGACGCCGGAACAACTGGTGACGCTCGCCTCGATCGTCGAGAAGGAAACCGGCCGCGCCGATGAGCGCAGCCGGGTGGCCGCCGTGTTCGCCAATCGCCTGCGCCAGAAGATGAAGCTGCAGTCGGATCCGACGATCATCTATGGCATCGTCGGCGGCAAGGGCACATTGGGCCGTCCGATCAAGCGCAGCGAGATCCAGCAGCCGTCGCCCTACAATACCTATGTGGTGGAAGGCCTGCCGCCGGGCCCGATCGCCAATCCGGGCCGTGCGTCGCTTGAGGCGACTGCCAATCCGGCACGCACCCGCGACCTGTTCTTCGTTGCCGACGGCACCGGTGGTCACGCCTTCACCGAAACCTACGACGCGCACCAGAAGAACGTCAGCAAGCTGCGCGCGCTCGAGAAGGCCGTCCAGAACGACGCTGTCGAGCCGCCGGAAGAGGCTACTGCTGCGCCTACCGGAGCGGCGACGGATCCTGCCGCCGCGACGGGTACAAGTCCGGTCAGGCCCGCCGCACCGGCCAAACAGCGTGCCCGTACGGCTCCTGCGCCAGCCGCGCCGGCCCGTCAGGGCGCTGCGCAGTCGACGGGTACACCGCCGGTTGTCCAGCAATAGGCCGTACCACCAAGCCTGCGCTGGCTTCTGCTTCGAATTCCCCTTGGCCTGAAAAGGCCCTAACCTGAGCCGGTTCGCGCCTTGCGAATCTTACTCGTATTCTTTGGAGACGTTCCGCGATGGCGTTGTCGAGCATGACCGGCTTTGCGCGAAGCCACGGCACCAGCGGGCCTTACAGCTTCGAGTGGGAGCTGAAATCCGTCAACGCCAAGGGCTTCGACCTGCGCTTCCGGATGCCCCCGGGTTTCGACGAAGTCGAGGCGGTCGCCCGCAAGCGCGCCACTGAAGTGCTGTCACGCGGCACGGTTTACGCGAACCTCACCGTTAAGCGCAGCAATGCGGCTTCGACCGTGCGGATCAACGAAGAGGTGCTGAATTCGGTGCTGCGTATTGCCGCCGAATTGGCCAGCAAGATCGACGCCGTCGCGCCGAGCGTCGATGGCCTGATGAATATCAAGGGCGTCATCGAAGTGGTCGAGCCCGAGGCTGACGAGGCCGAGGACAAGGCGGCGAAGGCTGCCGTGACCGCAGCATTCGAAGAGGCTCTCACCGCGCTGGTCGCCATGCGCAAGCGTGAGGGCATGACGCTTGGTGACATCCTGTCCCAGCGTCTGAATGAAATCGAGGCGCTGTCGCAGAAGGCCGAGGCCGCGCCCGGCCGCAAGCCGGAAGCCATTCGTGCACGGCTTGCCGAACAGATCGCGACGTTGCTCGAGGCGTCGGATCGTTTCGATAGTGATCGGCTGAATCAGGAAGCGTTGATGATGGCGACCAAGGCCGACATCCGCGAAGAACTCGACCGCATCGCGTCGCACATTTCGCAGTCGCGCGAAATGATCAAGAAGGGCGGTCCGGTGGGGCGGCGGCTGGATTTCCTGTCGCAGGAGTTCAATCGCGAGGTCAACACCTGCTGCTCGAAATCCAACGATCTGGAATTGACCAGCACCGGCCTCGAGATGAAGAACGTGGTCGAGCAATTCCGTGAACAGGTACAAAATCTGGAGTGACCATGTCCGGGGGCAGCCGAAATTCTCAAGAAGCTGGCTTTGACGGAGTCGAACGGCGCGGGCTGATGTTCGTGCTGTCATCGCCATCCGGTGCCGGCAAGACGACGCTGACGCGGCTGCTGATCGACCGGATGCCGGGGCTGCAACTGTCGGTCTCGGCCACGACGCGCCCGATGCGGCCTGGCGAGGTTGACGGCAAGGACTACATCTTCGTCGACAAGCCGCGCTTCGAGAAGATGGCCAAGGGCAATGAACTGCTCGAATGGGCCACGGTGTTCGATAACCGCTACGGCACGCCGCGTGCGCCAGTGGAAGCCGCGCTCTCAGCCGGCAATGACGTGCTGTTCGATATCGACTGGCAGGGTACGCAGCAATTGCGCGAGAAGGCGCGGGCTGACGTCGTCAGCGTCTTCATCCTGCCGCCCTCGGCGGCCGATCTCGAAAAGCGACTTCATACCCGCGCGCAGGATTCGGACGAAGTGATCCGCGGGCGCATGAGCCGTGCCAGCCACGAGATGAGCCACTGGGCTGAATACGACTATATTGTCATCAACCACAATGTGGAGGAGGCCTATAGCGAGGTGCAGTCGATTCTCAAGGCCGAGCGCCTGAAGCGCGAACGCCGCACCGGGCTGACATCTTTCGTGCGCGGATTGCAGCAAGAACTCGAAGGCTAATACCATGCAGGCATTGATTTGGAATGAGCGCACGCAGCAGCTCAGCGATGGCGCACGGGTGTTTGATCCGCTGGCGCTCACGTGGCGTGATGATGCCGTGGAGCAGGGTGGAGAAGCTGTGACGGCTTCCGAGGCGTTGCTGCGGCTCGCAGCAACGCGCAAGCTGCGCCGTGTGCCCATCGGCATCATCGGGCCGCGAGACGCGACACAAGCGCAATACGATCTCGCCGAACAGATGGGCGTGGCATTGGCGCGCCATGGCCTGCAACTGTTGTGCGGCGGCAAGCACGGCGTGATGGAAGCTGCGTGCAAGGGCCACGCGCAGGAAGGCGGCATGCCTGTTGGTCTGCTGCCCGACGAGGAATGGCACGCATCCAATCCCTATGTGGCTATTCCTATCGCGACGGGCATAGGCCCCGCACGGAATGCCATTATCGCGCGCGCATGTCTCGTGCTGGTCGCGATTGGCGGAGGTGTCGGGACACTCTCGGAGATGGCGCTCGGACTACAATTCAATCGCCTGGTGTTGGCGATGGCCGATGCGCCTGAGGTGAATACAGTCGAGCGCGTCGCTGATGTCGACGGCGTCATCGCTCGCATCGCAGCACGCCTTCTCGCAAATGCATAACTTTGCCGCTCTGTCATAAAACTGATATGCCGCCGTTATACTGAGGCGCAGACTTCAGCATCACATTTGACAGGGGACATGGCTCGTGCCGTTCGTCGCGATCGCCTATCTGATTTTTCTCGCGGCGCCAGTCCTGTTGTTGTTCGTCGGCTCTTTTGGAGAAGTCTGGAGCGGGACGCTTCTGCCGTCAGGCTTCACCTGGCGCTGGTATCAGGAAGTCGCCGGCGATCCCAGCTTTCGCCGCGCTTTCATTACCAGCCTGAAGATCGTCGCGACCACCTGCATTCTCAACATCCTGATTGGACTTCCGCTCGCTTACGCCATTCATGCCGGCGCGCGGGGTGGTGTGCGGCTCGCGGCGCGGATCGTCACGCTGATGCCGATTGCCGTGCCCGAACTGGTTCTCGCTTTCGGCTTCATCCTCGTCTTCTCGTCGGATGCATTGCCGTGGCTTGGCAGTTTTTGGCTACTGGCGGCGGGGCACCTCGTATTGACGCTGCCCTATACGGTGACGGCTCTTGTTGCCGATATGGATCAGCTCGGGCTCGCCGAATATGAGCACGCAGCCGCAACGCTCGGCGCATCGTTTCCGGCACGTATGTGGGACGTCACACTGCCGCAGCTGCATACGAGTCTGCTGTCCTGCATGCTGACAGTGGCAGCGCTGTCGATCGGCGAATTTCAATTGTCCAACCTGGTCTCGGGCTTTCTGTCGCGGACCTATCCTGTGGTGCTGTTGCAGGCGTTCTATGGCGCGACGGGCTTTGCCTGCGCGGCCACCGTCGTATTGCTTGGGCTTGCGATGATCGCATCGCTGACCAGCGGGCTGACGGCGCGGGTCACCGGCCGGCGTAAAGTGGGGGCAGGCGCGTGACGCTGCGATACGATCAAGTGAGCTACAGCTATCCGGGCACGAGCACTGGTGTGTTCGACATTGCCCTGGAGATCGGCCGCGGCGAATTGCTGGCGATCATCGGCGCGTCGGGGTCGGGCAAGTCGACGATTTTGAAATTGCTGGCGGGCTTCCTCAAGCCTGACTCCGGGCGCATCCTGATCGATGGCAAGGACGTCGGCGCGTCACTGCCCGAGGCGCGTCGTCTGGGTGTCGTGTTTCAGAACTATGCGTTGTTCCCGCATATGCGGCTTTGGGAAAACATCGCCTATCCGCTGAAGGTGCGCGGTATCGCCAAACAGGATCGGCGCGCGCGTGCCATCGAGATGCTGGGACGTGTCGGCATGGGTAAGCGGGCAGAGGACTATCCAGCGGAATTGTCGGGCGGCCAGCAGCAGCGCGTTGCGCTGGCCCGTGCGCTGGTGTTCGAGCCGCAGGGACTGCTGCTCGACGAGCCGCTGTCGGCGCTCGATGCGGGGTTGCGACTGGAAATGCGCGACGAAATTCTGCGCGTGCAGCGTCAGGCCGGCATTGCGACGCTGCTTGTGACGCATGATCAGGAAGAGGCGCTGTCGATTGCCGACAAGGTCGTGATGATGCGCGATGGTCGCATCGTGCAGATCGGCACGCCGCGCGAATTATACGAGACACCGGCCGATGCCAGTGTCGCGGCATTTGTCGGTCAATCCAATCTGTGGTCCGGCAGCGTCTCCGGCGATGGCATGGTGACGACGCCGATTGGCGCGCTGGCCTGCGATACGCAGGGCAAAAGCCTCGGTGCGAAGGTCACTGTGTTCGTGCGTCCTGAACGGGTCGAGCCGATCACAGGACCCGTCGATGCGAGCAATCCATGTTGCTTCGCCGGCTCCATGTCCGCCGACCGTTACCTCGGCCCTGTCAGGCGCATCGATATGGCCGTCGCCGGCGGCGCCATCCGTCTCGAAACCCATCTGCGCGGGCCAATCACCGGCGTGACTATCCCGCACGATGCCATCCGCCTTCTTCCCCCGACCTCATAGAGGAGATCGACATGAACCGACGCAAGTTTCTGAGCGGCGTTGCCGCAGCTTCCCTCGCCATTGCCATCAGCCCGGCCGCTTGGGCCTTCGAAGGCGCCGAGCTCTATGCCGGCGAAAAGGCGCTGTACGAAGCCGCCCGCAAGGAAGGCCTCGTCGTGTCGTTCGATACCGGACCGACCTGGGCCAACTGGGCCAACCAGTTCAAGGCCTTCCAGAAACGCTATCCCGGCGTCGAGATGGTCTATAACGATCTCGGTTCGGCCGCGACCGTCGTCGCCCTCGACAAGGCGCGCAATCGCCCGCAGGCCGATACGGCCTATTACTTTGCAGCGTCCGCTCTGGACGCAGCAAGGGCTGGCGTCGTCGATGGCTTCAAGCCGGTGAATTTCGACAAGCTCGCCGATCCGCTGCGCGAGGCCGAAGGCCGCTGGTTCACCATCCACACGCTGAGCGTGGCGTTTCTCGTCAACACCAAGCTGGTCAAGACCGTGCCGCAGAGCTGGGCCGATCTCCTGAAGCCGGAATACAAGAACGCCATTGTGTATCAGGACCCGCGCTCGACGGGGCAGGGCCAGGTGGTGGCCTTCGCCGCAGCCTTCGGCAATGGCGGCAGCATGGACAATGTGGCGCCGGGTATCGATTATCTCGGCAAGCTCACCAAGGCCGGCAACGTCCTGCGCACAGTTGGCACCACGCCTTACGCGCAGTTCCTGAAGGGCGAGATCCCGATCTGGATCGGCTACGAGAACGACGGCCTGAAAGCCAAGTTCACCGACGGTCTCGGCGATGGCGTGTCCGTCGTCATTCCGAAGGAAGCGTCGGCAGCCGCGCCATACGCAATCTCGCTGGTGAAGAACGGCCCGAACCCGAATGCCGGCAAGCTCTGGCTCAACTTCATCATGAGCGATGAAGGCCAGAAGATCTTCGCCGAGGGTTATGTGCGTCCGGCTGTGCCCGGTGTCAGCCTGCCGCCGAGCGTTGCCGACAAGATGCCGGCCGCGCCGCAGGTGCAGGCGATGGATATCGCCAAGGCCACCGCGAAGAAGGCCGAGATCGATGCCGGTTGGGCCAAGGCCGTTCTCGGCCAGTAAGCCGAACTCACCAAAGCGATCTCCGCGATAGCGCGGGGATCGCGTTTTCGTCATTACGGAATAAAGATCACGATGAGCGCGCGCGTTCCGACATCCATGCTCGCTGCCTTTGCCGTTCCCGGCAGCGTGGTGCTGGGACTGTTCTTTCTCATCCCGGTTTGTGCGGTGCTTGTTGGCGCCTTTGCGGATGGCGGGAGCGCCTTCGGCCGTCTGGCAAACGATCCGGTGTTCTGGAACGGTCTGCGCGGCACGATGGTGCTGGGCACGGTCGCGCCGTTGTTCTCGCTCGTCGTCGGCTTCTGCGTGGCGCTCGCGCTGGCGCGTTTTGCGCCGGGCCTGCGCACCGCAGCGCTGATTGCCATCTCGCTGCCGCTGACATTTTCCGGGCTGATCGTCGCCTATGGTTTTATCCTTCTGCTCGGCCGTGCCGGCTTCGTGACGCTGTTGCTCGCCAAACTGGGCTTCGATCCTGCTGTCATCGGTGGCTTCATCTTTTCACCGGTGGGACTGGGTCTGGCTTATTCCTATTACTTGGTGCCGCGCGTCGTGTTGATCGTACTGCCCGCGATCAGCAATTTCGATCGCAACCAGATGCTCGCCTCGCGCTCGCTCGGTGCGGGGAGTTTCCGAACGCTCATTGAAGTGATGCTGCCGCAGATACTGCCGAGCCTGATCGCGGCCTATTGCCTGACGGCCGCAGTTGCCGTCGGCGCTTATGGTACGGCGCTGGCGCTGGCCGGTACGCAAGTGAACATTCTGCCGCTGGTGCTCTACAGCAAGATCTCGGAGACGGGCACCGATCTGCCGGCCGCATCCGCAGCATCGATCGTGCTGGTGGCGATCTGCGCCGTCGTCGTGGCGATCGGCGAAGCGATGCGTCCGCAGCGCAAGTCGTAGTCGCTACGGCCGATCATTGCTTGCTGGCCGTCCAGCGACCGGTGCAGCCATTCGACATTTGCATCGAGCCGCCGCCACCGCGGCCGGACAGGCGGCCGGTCATGACCGCACTCACACTGCCGCTGCTGCCGACTCCCTGCAATACGCCGCTCGGACTGATGCTACCACCCCCGCCGACACTCCCGCCGGAGATCGTTAATGTGCTACTGGCGGTTTTGCCCGCGCACACCGCCGACTGACCGGTGAAAGTGATCTGCCACATGCCGTCGAATCTGGCGGCGCTGCCGCCCTCACCAGCGCCGCGGCGGGCCGGAGCGGCACGCTGCTCGGATCGCTCGCGGCGGGCTGGTTTGGCGGCAGGCGGCTCGGAGGACGAGCCGGACAGCGACTTACTGTCATTGCCGAGACTGCCGCCGGTTGCGCCCTGACTCCATGCGTCGCTGCCGCCGAGTGCGATGATGAGCAGACAGGGGAGGATGACGGATTTCATGATGATCTGCGGGATTGTCATGGGCGGTTACTGCTTGCTTGCGACCCAGCGGCCCGAGCATCCATCGGATCGCTGGAAAACTCCCGAACCGGTACGGCCGGAGAGGCGACCCTGGCTGGTGACGCGGATGCCGCTGTAGTTTCCGCTTCCGCGCACTGTCCCGTTGGCGCTGACCGGGGCGCTGCCGTCTTTGCCGATCATCCTTCCGTTGGCCACGACGAAGCTTTCCGTGAATGTGTCGGAACAGCCGGAGGTGCCTACGCTCGATATCGACCAGGCGCCGTCGAAATTTCCGCCGCCTCCGGCGCCCTCGCCACGGTTGCGCGGCGCGGTCTGACGGCGCGGCGCGCGGCGTTCGGAGCTTTCGCGTTGGGCAGGCGCCGCTGATCGGGATTCGGGGGAGGAGCCCGACAGCGTCTTGCTGTCATTGCCAAGGCTGCCGCCGGTTGCGCCCTGTGCCAGAGCTGCGTCTCCCGAAAACATCAGAATGGCCAAACCAATCAGAAGTCCAGATCGAAAAATCATGTTCAATAACTTTCAAAAAAAGATCGAACTTACAATTTCGCGTCAGGGCCCACCGTGGCATTGGCGCAAATTGCGCCGACGATCGGACATGATTTCCCCGTCTTTGTGCACTGATCGATGGCCGCATCGCGCGCTTGCGCAAGCGTCGGCCGTGCGACCAGCGACCAGTTGCCGCCGAGAGCTGCGAAGGCGCCGCAATTCGCTCCGTAAAACGACAGTTCGAGCGGGCAGGGAGCCGTGCCGCATTGGGCGCGTGCCTTGGTCACGGCTGACTTGCGGGACGGTTGATCCCACGACATGCCCCATTTCTTGTTCTTGATGTCGTAGACGATCGAGCCCCATTGTTTCTGATCGCTCGCGCTGCGCAAACGCTGCAGCAGGCCCTCGGTCGCCTCTCCCGTTGGTGGCATACCGCCCTTGACCTGGAAATCGCGGATCGCAACCGCGATTCCATTCTTGCTGTTCAGTGGCTCGGGATCGAAATTCAGCTCATAAAGCCGGTCGCTGATTTCCGTAAGCTTTATTGGATCGGTGATCGGCAATTTGTCGAAGTCGATCCGCGGCGCATCGGGCAGGCGTGCTTCCTGCACGGCCTTCTGCGGCACGACGAGCGGCACGGTGGCGGTTGGTGCCACGAAGTAAAACGTGCCGTCGATCGGCGACGACGATACCCATGGCTGTTGCGAGCCGCCGGTGGCGCGCTTCACCGCAAGGCCGACCTGATTGAAGGTTTGGAAAATATCGAGCCCGGCCTGACGCACGGTAGTCGCCAATGCCTTGGTATAGGGGCTGTTACCATCGCTGCCGTCCTGCGCCACGCTGCCGGGCTGGGTCGCATAGGAGATCAGGGTGCCTTCCGGTGCGCGCATCTGGGCGAGGCCGCCTTCCGATGCGCGCAGGCCCCGCGACCCGAATGGATTGTTCCGGCATGCGTCCAGGATAACCATGTTGAGCCGCGTGCCAGAGCCCTGCATCTGGCGCAGCACCAGATTGATATCGACCATCTGGAAGTCGACATCCGCCTCGCGGGTGGGATTGGCATTCACCGGCACGAGGTAATTGGAGCCGCTGACCTGCACGCCGTGGCCCGCGTAATAGAACAGGGCGACGTCAGCGCCCTGAACCTGCCGGCCGAAATTCTGCACGGCGAGATCAAGTGCGCTTTTGTCCAGGTCCAATTGCGCAGTGCCGCCGATCAACGTGAAGCCGAGACCGCTCAGCGTCTCCGCCATCAGCTTCGCGTCGTTCTTCGGGTTATCGAGGCGGGTGATGTTCTGGTAGCCGGAGTTGCCGACCACAAGCGCAATGCGCTTCTCGGCCAATGCAGCGCTGACTGAGAGCTGCAAAATCAGGGCCATCAGCGCGGCAATTCGCGCAAGCGACCTGACCGGTTGGACGAAATGGTCCATGAATCCCATCCTGCAATGGGACATATCCTAGCCCGGATCGCATGAAGCGCAATCCGGGCCGGAGCCTGAGTGCAGTCTAATTCAGTTGGTCAGCATGATCCGGCCGACGACCTTGCCGGCGCGCAGTTCATCGATCCACTTCTGGGCATCGTCCATCGGCTCCGCCTTCATCGGCGTCGGCTTGAGCTTGCCTTCGCGGGCCAGCGCCATCAGCTCTTTGGCTTCCTCAAGCGTGCCAACCATGAAGCCCTCGATGGTCATGCGCTTATAGATCCATTGCACCATGGGCAGGCTGAACTCGCCGCCCATCAGGCCGGACACCACGATCTTGCCACCCCGCGCCACCGTGGCCACCGCAAAGTTCATGGACTTGTCATTACCAGCAAAGTCGACCACGCCATCGAAGCCGCCATCGTTCTCCTTGACCATCCGCCTGGCGACGTCCGGCTCAGCCGGATCGTAAGCGAAGGCAGCACCGTTCTTCAGCGCGGCTTCGCGTGCGGCGGGGTTGAGGTCGGCCACCGAGATCGGCTGCTTGAACATCGCCTGCGCCAATGCGAGGCCCGCCATGCCGACGCCGCCGAGACCGACCAGCAGCAGGTTGCGCTGTCGCGGCCGATCAACGAGACGCTTAAGCGCGCCATAGGCGGTGATGCCTGAGCACATCAGCGTGGCCGCCATGTTGATCGGCAGCGGATCGTAATCGAGCAGATACTTCTCGTCCGGCACGAGGACATGCGTCGCGAAACCACCGTCGAGCGACACGCCGAGGAAGCGGTTCTTGGCGCAGAGGTTCTCATCGCCCGCAAGGCAGTCGCGGCATTTGCCGCAGCCGATCCACGGGAAGACGGCCTTCTTTTTGCCGATCAGCGATTGATCGCCATCAGGACCGACTTCATCGACGATGCCAGCGATCTCGTGGCCGAGCGTAAAGGGAAGCGTCATGCCGCGGGTGGTGTCGAGCTTCTTGCCACCGCCCAGATCTGCATAGCCGTCCTGGATATGCAGGTCGGAATGACACAGCCCGCAGCATTCGATGCGGACGAGTACTTCCTTGCCTTGCGGCTTCGGTGTGTCGACGATTGTTTCGCAGAGCGGAGCGTCGAATTTCACCAGAGACTGGCGTTTCATAAGAGCCATTTTTGTTTTCCCTAGACTTCGTTGCATCCTAGCAATCACAGGATGGGGGCGAGTTCAAGGGTGCGAAAGAGCGCCAGGTTCGCACCTTCTTGCCCACGTCGCGGTCGTCTTGAGAGACTCATGTCGCGCGCATGCGGGCCCGGGCTGCGCGACGAATGCTGAGCCTTCTAAGGCGCGACCATGCGGGGGAGATTTGTTCTGGCTCGGGCTCGACCACCGCCTGCAGCAGCCGCGCATAGTCGAGGATCAGGCCGGGCGTCCATGCCATTGCTTCGGCGCGGCGTCGCAACACGCTTGCAACCCACAATTCGGGCGTGGCCACGGCCTGGAAAAATGCACGCCAAGGCCGATCGGTGCGTCCAAGCACACCTTCGAGTGCCGCATCGAGCGCGTGTGCCACGGCGGTCGAGCAGTTGCGGCTGGTGAGGTTATAGGTCGTATCAACGCGGTATGTGCGCCAGAAGTGGCGGACGCGAACGCGGTCGATGCACGTGAAACGGATATGTTCAGTGGCCTCGCACCATCCTTCTGCTTCCTCGGCATAGCTCGGCTGAAAACGGCCGGGCAGGTCGTTCTCGACGCCGGCACGCAGCACCCGGCCGAACTCGTCCGGTGCGCGATCAATTTCGACGTCGGGGTAGTGGCTGACATAGACATTGGGCGCCAGCTCGAGTGCTGCATGTCCGGTGGAGACGATGCCATTGGCGTCGACGGCTGCAATATAGCGGTCCACCAGCGGTCGGCGCCGCGCGCTGCGGCCGGGCCCTGTGGGTGTCCAGACATGCACGACGAGATCGTCCTTGCCGGCATCATCCGGCGTGGCGGGCACCCACAATGCGGTCGGAAACGCGCCGCCCACCAGCATCGAGATCGGTGCATCCGGTGGCAATCGCCGCAAGCGATTAGCCAGCAACGTCGTGCTCAACCCCGACACGATCAGGAGCGCGCCGATGTTAAAGCCGATCGTGCCCTCGTACCAAGTCGGCCACGGCTCCAGCGTGGTGGCGGCGAGCATCAGTTCGACCGCACCAGCACCGATCGCCATCCGCCAGTTCTCGAAGCGCACCAGCCAGGCGCTGACGATGCGCGCGCTACCGTCGAGTAGCAGCACGCCACCCAGCAGCATCGCGATCAACAGGTTGGAATGACGCGGCAGCGCGATGATGATAACGGCCGGTACGATCAGGATAATGGCCTTGGCGAACTGATAGGGCCGACGTTTGACGGCAAGCAGAGCAGCCAGCAGGCTGACAATGCCTTCCAGCAGCAGCAGGTAGCCGAAGTAATGCGGCCGCACGATCGTGCTGCCATCGAACGCGTCGATCACGATAGCGAGGCCCAAGGCAGCCCACAGCACGCCGATCGCGAGCAGCAACCGCCAGCGCCGTTGCACCACTTCCGCGCCCAGCAGGAGGAGCAGCAGTCGTATCATCGGTCACCCATAATCCCGGTTTTCCAGGGCCAGATATAGCCAGCGGATGATTAATGTTTTTATGCGAGGAGCTCTGCGTTCACCGTGGGGTCACGCATGCAGTCTTCAGCCGGTTCCATACCCGGTTCCACGCTCTGGTCGCGCGCCGCAGTGATCATGGCAGCGATGATCTTCGGCCTGACTTACAGCCTCAGTGCCGCATTGATCGCGCTGGATCTCGCAGAGCGCGGCTTATCTGACACATTCATAGGCGCGAATGCCGCCATGCATGCGGTCGGCGTGCTGGCTATGGCATTTGTGTTGCCAAGGTTTGCCGCGCGCGTCGGCATGCGGCGTATGGTGATCGGTGCGCTGGCGCTTGCTGCCATGGTACTTGCGCTGTTCCCGGCGGTGCCGTCGATCTGGCTGTGGTTTCCGCTGCGCATCGTGCTTGGCGCCGCGTCTGAAACGCTGTTCGTGATGTCGGAAACCTGGCTAAACAGCCTGAGCACCGACGCGACACGGGCCCGCGCCATGGCGGCCTATACTGCCGCGCTCTCGGTAGGCTTCGCGCTCGGTCCGTTTACGCTGTCCCTTGTGGGGACGCAGGGCGGGACCGCTTATTGGATCGGTGCGGGCTTCTCCATCCTTGCCTTGATGTGCCTGGCGATGCCCGGGATTGCGCAGCCGGTGTTCGATGAACCCGTGGATGCCAATCCGCTGCGCTTCATCATGCTGGCGCCGATCGCGATGGCGGCAACGGTGCTGCATGCAACGGTGGAAAGCGCTGGGCTGTCGTTCCTCGCGCTTTATGCCGTGAAGCTCGGCTGGCTCGAGACAGAAGCGACGCAGTTGATGTCGTGCATGATGGTCGGCGCCATCATACTGCAACTACCGATCGGCTGGCTCGGCGACAAGCTCGACCGCCGTCGCATGATCATCGCTTTGGCGGGGCTGGCGGTGAGCGGTGCGCTCGTGTGGCCATGGGCGCTGTTGTCGCCGTGGACGACCTATCCCTTGCTGTTCGTGTGGGGCGGTGTGTTTGTTGGCATCTATACGATCATGCTGACCATTGTCGGCAGTCGCTTCAGCGGCAGCCAGCTGGTTGGTATCTATGCGGCGATGGGACTGATGTGGGGCGCAGGCGCGCTGATCGGCCCGGTCTTCGCCGGCGCTGCGATGCAGGGACTGACGCATGGGCTGCCGATGTTCGTGGCACTCGCCTGCACATGTTTCATGTGGGCCGCGATCAGGAGCCCGACGCAGGAGATCAAGGCGTCGGCGTAACGCTCTTGGTTTTTCGGATCTCGGATAATTCGCGTGCCATTGCGACAAAACCCGACACCGGAACCGTCTCGGCACGCCGGGTAACGTCGACATCGGCAGCTGCGGCGAGCCGCTCCGGATCGACGCCGAGGGATTTCAGGCTCTGCCGCAGCATCTTGCGGCGCTGATTGAATGCTGCAGCGGCCACCTGTTCCAGCAGGCGTCGTTCGCAGGCCTCTGGCTCCGCGCGGGGAACGAGGCGCACAACCGATGACGTCACCTTCGGGGGCGGCGTGAAGGCGGCCGGCGAGATGTCGAACAGGATTTTGGTTTCGGCGCGCCAGTTCGACAGCACACCGAGCCGGCCATAGGCTTCGTCATCTTCGACCGCGACGATGCGTTCGGCGACCTCGCGCTGGAACATCAGCACCATCATGTCGTACCAGGGCGGCCACGGCTCGGTGCACAGCCAGTCGATCAGGAGCTGCGTGCCGATATTATAGGGCAGGTTGGCGACGATCTTGGTGCGCTCGCCTGATAGCATCGAGCGCGGATCGAAGGTCTGGGCGTCGCCGATGACGATCTCGAGCCGACCAGGATAGTGCGCGGCGATTTCCTTGAGCGGGCCGAGCGCGCGCTCGTCACGCTCGACGGCGATGACGCGTTTGGCGCCCGTCGCCAGCAATGCACGGGTGAGGCCGCCGGGACCGGGGCCAACCTCGATGACCGTGCAATCTTCCAGCGGGCCGGCGGCGCGTGCGATGCGTGCGGTGAGATTGAGATCGAGCAGAAAATTCTGGCCGAGCGATTTGCGCGCCTGCAGATCGAAACGTTTGATGACGTCACGCAGCGGCGGCAGATCGTCGATCCCGCTCATGCGGATTGCGTCGCAGCCATGCGGGCCGCGAGTTTCAGCGCCGCAATTAGGCTCGACGGATTAGCCTTGCCGGTGCCGGCGATGTCGAAGGCGGTGCCGTGATCGGGTGAGGTGCGGATGAAGGGCAGGCCGAGCGTGACGTTGACGCCCTCATCGAAGGCGATGGTCTTGATCGGGATCAGCGCCTGATCATGATACATGCAGATCGCGCAGTCATAGGTCGCGCGGGCTGCCGGATGGAACATGGTGTCGGAGGGCAAAGGCCCGCGTGCGTCGATGCCTTCGTTCTGCAATACGGTGACCGCGTGCATGATGAACGCCTGCTCCTCATCTCCCATCGAACCGTCTTCGCCGGCATGCGGATTGAGGCCAGCAATGGCCAGTCGTGGCCGCTTGATGCCGAAACGGGTCTTCATGTCGTTGACCACGATGCGCGCGGTGGCAGTGATCAGCGGGCCGCTCAGTTGGGCAATGGCATCGCGCAGCGAGACATGGATCGTGACCGGCACCACGGCCAGTTCGGGCGACCACAACAGCATCACCGGCAGCGGGACCTCTCCGTCGCGGGCGGCAAGCTCGGCGAGAAATTCGGTGTGACCGGGGTGGGTGAAACCTGCGCGATAGAGCACACTCTTGGCGATCGGGTTGGTCACGACGGCGCTGGCGTGGCCGGCTTCCACGTCCGCGACCGCCTGACGGATCGAGGCGATGGCTGCAGGCGCGCTGGAAGCATCAGGACGACGGGGAGGCGCGGTGACCGTCTGCCCGATCGACACCACTGGTAACGCGTCAGCAAAGGTCTCAGCAGCACCGGCGGGCGTTGCATCGGCCAGCTTGACGTCGAGGCCGAGCGTCTTGGCACGTTCCGCCATGAAGTCACGGTCACCAAGCAAATAGAACGGGGGCAGGTCGAGTTCGTGCCGACGCAGCCAGGCAGCGATGGCAATGTCCGGGCCGATGCCGGCCGGTTCGCCCAATGTCAGCGCAAGAGGTTTGGTCATGGTGCCGCCCTAAGCCAGTCGCGGCCTAAGCCGGATCGGAAATTACCGATATTCGATCATCGCCGCTTTGCGCACTTCCTGCAGGTAGGATTTCGACTTCGCTTCGAATTTGTCGGCAAACATCTTGTCGCGGACTTCCCGCTTCTTCGGGGTATCGACCTTGGTCGGCTTGCGCGCGCATAGAGCGACCATTTCGACGCCCTGACGGGTCACTTCCGGAGGCGTGAGACGTCCGATCGGGGTCTTGTCGAGCAATTCTCGCAGCGACGGCGGCAGATCGGCAGAGGTCTTGACGACCGTATCGCGGATAGTCGCATTCTGCATCGACTTGAAGGTACGGTTGGCGTCTTCGCAGCTCTGGATACGCTCGCGTAGCCCCTCGGCTTCCTTGTGTCGCGCTTCCATCATGCCGGACGCCGCACCGCGGGGCACGACCAGCACAACCGGTCGCATCTGATATTCGAACGCTTCGGTCATCGCGTCGCCGCCGGCTCCCTGAACCGCTGCATCGACTTCCTTTTCGCCGACCTGCAGGCTCTGCTTGAAGCGGCCACGGACGATGGCATTCCAAACCATGTCAGCCTTCAAGCGGCTCTTCAATGTGTCTGGGCGAATACCTTTGGATGCCAGCGACTGCACCAGCTGATCCGGCGTGAGGCGCATGCGCGAGCTCATGTTCTGAAATGCACCATCGACTTCGGAGGCGCCGGGATCAACGCTGTATTTCTTGCCTTCCTTGATCTTCACCTTCTCGTTGATCAATTCGTCGATCACGTCCTGGCGGCTGTTTGTCTTCGCACCTGACAGTGCATTCAACTTGGTGCGCTGCTCGATATCGAAATTGGTGATGGGCTCGCCATTGACCATGACGGCGACGGATTGGGCCCGAGCCGGCGATCCCGCGCAAATGAAAAGGGTAACTGCCGTCGCCAAAGTGGCTTGCAGAACGCGTCCGGAAATCATCGTACCCATCATTGTCTAAACCGCGGTGTCAAAGCTCTCTTGAAAGCAGAATTCGCATACATCGCGACGGAAAACGGAGATTTCACGGCACAAACGACCGATACTAGTAAGTGCCGCCGGTTCCGCTCGCAGACGTGGTGTTGCCAATTGTCCGCAGGCCAATCTGGAACATGACAGAATGGCTCAGAACGGGCGGCGTGCTCAGGTTACTCACGTAGTTGTAGGACGTGACATAATTGACGCCGAGCACGAAACAATCGTCCACATAGCCTGCGCCGACCGTGTACTGGTTGATCTTGTTGGCCTCGAGATCCCAGCGCGCGCCACCGGTGACCACCCAGTTCGATGCCAGTTTGATCGAGCCGGTGCCAAGAAGGCCTTCGCGGCGGGTGAGGTAGCCCAATTCCGCCTGCGGTGCGTAGTTGCCATACATCAGGCTGACCGACCAGCGGTCGAAGCTTGCGCGACCCTCCGCCTCAAAGCGCGAGATGTTGCCGGTCGCCTCGTCGATTCGCGCGCGCGTGCTGACCGTATAAGTGCGGTTCGGCGAATAGGCGAGGCTGGCGACATAGTCGGACCGCGAAGTGGCCAGTCCGGAGTTGACGCCGGTGTTGGTCGTATCGGCAACCGCGAACGAGTTCAGGCCGAAAAGTTGATAGGACTGACCGAACAGGACCTTGACCGAACCGCCACGATCGAACTGCGTGGTGGCCTGCACGCCTACGTTGGCGCGGCCGCCGCCTTCGACACGGTCGTAACCGGAGAATTTGTTGACGCTGAACAGATTGCTCGCGTCGAAGCTCATGCTCTGCGCGTCTTCGTTCGGCAACTTACCGGCGTAGGTTTCGTTCGGACGAATGATGACCTGCGCGATCGGCTCGAGGGTGGTGGTGCCCCATGGCTGAACGTTGATGAACGGATAGCGATATTCGAGGCCAACGGTCGGCATCACCCGCAGCGCGGTCGTGTCGCCGGGGGTGAGTCCCATGGCAGCGACGCCTGGTTGGTTCGAGATGGACGCATCAATCGCATCCACACGCAGCATCGCGAACGGCGTGAAGATCTGGCCGAACGAGTCCGTATAGGACCGGCGCCACTGTGCCTCGGCCGTGAACCTTGTGTAGGTGCCGGGAACGCCGTTCAACAGGCAGTTATTCCGAATAGCTAATGTATCGGCGCTCGTAGGTATGCACAGGCTGGTGCCGTCAGCAGCTAGCTTGGTCGTCGTGAACGCTGCCTGATCACGGCTCAGGCTGGTCATGTTGAACTTGTAGCTGAACTCGCCGCCGAGAATGTTCTGGTTCAGGACGTTGTTGTAATCGATCACCGGATGGATGACCGGGACCTGGCTCTGGCTGCCGGAGAAGCTCAGGTAGTAGATTGTGCGCGCATCGAAGAAGCTGCGCTTGCCGACGCCCGTCAGATAGAGCTGCGAAACGGCTTCCGTCTGCAGGTTCAGGAACGAGGCATAGGGGTCCCGGTACATCGACAGCCGGTAATCCTGCAGGAAATTGTAGTCGCTCAGTGCGACCGCATCCCAGCCCCAGACCCATTTGTCGTTCAGCGCGAACTGGCCTTTGGACTCCACGCCGCCGCGCCAATCCTTCTGGCCGACCTGACCAGCATAGGCATTCGGATCCTGTTGATTGATGCCGTAGGCACGGATCTGGTACGCACCATCCATCAGGCGTTGGCGGAATTCACCCTGGAGCAACAGGCCCTGTTTGGTCATGTAGCGCGGCGAGATCGTCGCGTCGTAGTCGGGGGCGATCGCCCAATAGAATGGGGTTTCGACACCGAAACCGTAATTGGTGTTCTGCGAGGGCGACGGCATCAGGAAGCCGGTCTTGCGCTTCACCGTCGGATCGGGCGTCGAAAAATACGGGATATAGGCGAGGGGCACGCCGAAGAACTCGATCCGGGCGTCCTCGAAATACATCATCTTTTCGGTCTGGTCGTGGATGACGCGGGCACCCTTGACCTGCCACAGCGGCGGTTTTTTCGGATCTTCCTTACAGGCGGCGCAGGCGGTGTAGACACCGTTCTGGAACACGGTGTAGTTGCCGGCGGTGCGCTCGGCGCGCGTCGCGGCCATGCGGGTCGCATCCGCGGTATCGACACGCAGCGAATCCACGAAACCGTCGCGGTAGTCGTCGCTGAGATCGAGCAGGTTAGCATAGGTGATCTTGCCGTCGGCGTCCGTCATGCGGACATTGCCTTCGGCGTGCAGGCGCTTGGTCTTCTGGTCGTAGATGACCTTGTCGGCTTCGACGGACGTGCCGTTGTAATACATCTGCACGCTGCCGACTGCGGCGACGCGCGAGTTGTTATAGTCGTAATTGACCTCGGTGGCCTGGACCAGCATCTGCCCGGTCTGGGCGGCAGGCGGCGGCTTCGGCCGGGTGGCGGGGCGATTGTAGGTGAAACTCTGGGCTCCCGCCGGCGTTGTCGTCGCGACGCCAAATGCAGTAGCAAGACCCAAAACGGTTGCGAGCACCGGGGCCAGTACGCCAGACGTGCAGAAACGGTCACTGCGCATGGTCATGCGCAGCTTCCAATCAAATGCCTGCTCACGGAGGGCGGCAAACACAGCCACTATCCGTCCTCCTGGTACAACAAGGCCAAAAAGCCGGTGAGGCCGCCCACACACACAGGCAGCCACGCCGCAGCAATCGGATGCATCAACTCAGCCTTGCTCAAATCTTCCGTAACTTTCGACAGGACGTAGAGCAGAAAGCCTGCGCCCACGCCACTCAAAACCATCTTCTGGACACCGCCCATCCGAAAGAACCTCAGGCTCACGGAAGCAGCCAGCATCACCATCGCAACCAGCAAAAACGGCTGTGCGATAAGCTTATGATACTGCAAGCGATACCCCGCCGTCGCGAAACCCGAACTCTCTGAGGATTTGATATACGAAGGAAGTTGCCAAAATGACACTGTTTCAGGGGTCGAAAAACTGTTTCTGACCTGCAGCGGGGTCAGGGTCGTGGCCAGGTACATGCTGTCCTGCTCAACCACGGGCGAATCGAGGGTGTAGCGTCGCACCCCTTTGAACAACCAGCGGCCGGGCTCCAGCGATGCCTCGCGAGCTTCGATCCGTTCCTTGAACTGGGATTCGGTGTCGAACCGGAACACGGTCAGGCCGGTCAGGCGGACGCCCTGCTGCTCGCTGCGCGCGGCATTGATGATGGATTGGCCCTCGCGGTTGACCTGGTTGATCCAGAAGCCGGAGGCGTCCTGGACGCCGCCGCCGGGCGCATCGCCGAACATCTGGGCCTCCATTCGCTTCGATTCCTCGCGCAGGTTGGCCGACAGGGGATTGTAGCCCACGGTCGCCAGCACGCCCAGGACGAGGGCGCTGGCCAGCGCAGGGGAAATAAACTGCCAGGCCGAAACGCCGGCGGCGCGGGCGACCACCAGTTCGAGCCGCCGCGATAGCGCGAGATAACAGGTCATGGCGCCGATCAGGATGCAAAACGGCATCATCTTCTCGAGCAACTGGGGCACCCGGTACAGCGACGTCTGCGCCACCATCAGAGCGGAGGCCGAGGCCAGCCCGGAGGTGCGCCTGACCATCTCGATGTAGTCGACCAGCACCAGCAGCATGAAGATACTGATGAACACGCCCAAGGCTGCCACCAGGAAGCGACCGGCGAAATATCTGCCGATGGTGTTGGTGATCATGTTCATGCGGTGGCCGGCCGTCGGAAGAGGCGCAACAACCGCTCGTTGGATCTGTTGATTGCTTCCACCAGCTTCGCCGGCGGTTCCACCACAATGCCGGCAGAGATGATCCAGAAGCTGACGCCGATCGCTGTCGCCAGCAAGGCATATTGAAGCGGTGCGGCGAAGTCCGATTTCGCTGCCACGACGGAACAGGCAAAGCCCGCCATGCGTAGGCCGAACACCGCGGCAATTGCGCTGCCCATCGAGAAGTTGCGGCTCTGCCGCGTCGTCCGTGGCGAGCCCAGGAATGCAAAGGTCAAGGCGGCAAAGGCAAGCGGATAGATCGGCGCCATCAAGCGGTCGTGCATCTCGGCGCTGAACTGCCGCGGGACCTGCTTGTAAAGCGGGTCATCCACTGGCGGCACCATCAATTCCCAGAGATATCGTTCACGAATTCCGTAGGTGACGTCTTGGCTGCGATTGGAGAACTTCGACATATCGAAAGCATAGCGGCCGAACGCTACCATGGCGGGGTCGGTCTTGCCTGTCTCGAAACGCTGCAGATTGCCGTCTTCCAGGATCAGGAACGAGCCATCCTTGTTCTTCAGCACCGTGCCATGGTCCGCGATAATGGTGACGCGCTCCTTCGGGTCGCGGCGATCGTCCACGAAGATGCCAACCAATAATCCGCCGGGCTGACGCTCCCGGACGCGGATAGTCAGGTTCTGATCGAGCTGAGCGAAGCGGCCAGGCTGCAGGATATTCGCCAGAACATCGGCCGTGATCTCGGCGTCCCAGCGCTTCAGCCGGCGCATACCATCCGGTGCTAGATATGAGCCGATGAAAGCCACGAGCAGCGATACGACCATTGTCGCGAACAGGAAGGGACGAAACAGCCGTCGCGGCGACAGGCCGGCGGCATTCATCACGATGATTTCGGAGTCGGTCGCGAGCTTGGTCAGGGTGTGGGACACCGCGATCATCAGGGCGATCGGAGCAATGATCAGAACGAGAACGGGAATCGCGAGGCTGGTGACGCCGAGGAAAGTCAGAATGGTTTGACCCTGGCTCGTCATCAGGTCGATTCCGCGCAACGCTTGCGTGATCCAGATCACGCCCGTCAGGCTGACCAGAACCACCGCAAACGACGCCAGCGTCGTGCGGAAAATATACTTGTCGATAGACCCCATCGGTCCGATCAATCCCCATTCCGGCGGTTAAAGCCGCCCGCATGCCCAATCCCGCAAGGGGACCCCCGAGGACATGCCGCGATCTTCACAAGCCCATCATCTCACTTAGCATCCCTTTGATTGGTCAACAAAATGGCCGGGGGATGGCTCGCTCAAGATATGGTTAATTATGTGCCCGATGTGTCCCTTGGGCCACTGAAATGCTTAGCAACTCAATTGGCGGCGAGGAACCGGGTTAGTCGGCAGGGCCCGTTTGTTGGCAAGACCGTCACCTAAGGTCAGAGTCGACACATTCGGACACAGGCAATGCCCGAATCGTGGTTTACGCGCGGTTTGGTTTCCCTCGGGGGAAACACAAGAAACTATCGATAAAACTATCGATCCTTGGCGGTTTCGGTCAGAACCTGTCTTGACGGTTCACGCTGCGACGACAACAAAACACTTGAACCCCGCCGCACTGACCGGATTCCGCGCCGACCCCTGCGACAGCCCTGATCTTCTGGAGGAATTTGCCATGTCCGACGCCGTCAAGGTCGGCTTCGTCCCATTTGCCACTGCTGTGCGCGGTGCTCTTGTGGTGTTCTGCGACGAAACGCTGAAATTCGGTCCTGCCGCGACCAAGGCTCTCGGGGATGCGGCAGCCACTGTGAAGCGCGCGGCTACAACCAGCAAGTTCAAGGGCAAGAGCGCGTCGACGCTCGACATCCTGGCCCCGGATGGCATCAAGGCGTCGCGTCTCATCGTGATCGGCACCGGCAAGCCGGCCGATCTGAAGGAGACCGATCTGCTGAAATTTGGCGGCGTGCTCGTCGGCAAGGTCGGCGGCAGCAGTGATGCAGTAACCGTGATCGCCGAACTCGCTTCGGGGGCCATGGCGCCGGAGCAGGCTGCATCGGTTGCCTCGGGCGCGTTGCTGCGCGCTTACAAATTCGATCGTTACAAGACCAAGAAGAAGGATGCCGACGAGACGCCCGGCAGCGTCGCGGTTTCGTTGGCCGTCGGCGACGTCGCCGCAGCCAAGAGGGCCTTTGTGCCGGGCAATCATATCGTGAACGGCGTCGTGCTGGCCCGCGAGCTCGTAAATGAGCCGCCGAATGTGCTGTTTCCCGCCGAATTCGCGCGCCGCGCCGGTGAGTTAAAGAAGCTCGGCGTCACGGTCGAAGTGCTCGACGTCAAGGCGATGACCAAGCTTGGCATGGGCGCGCTGCTCGGCGTGTCCCAGGGATCTGTGCGTCCCGGCCGCATGGTGGTGATGCGCTGGAACGGTGGCAAAAAGGGCGAGCAGCCCGTCGCCTTCATCGGCAAGGGCGTCACCTTCGATACCGGTGGCATCTCCATCAAGCCGGCCGGCAGCATGGAAGACATGAAGGGCGATATGGGCGGCGCAGCCTGCGTCGTTGGCCTGATGCATGCACTCGCGGGCCGCAAGGCCAAGGTCAATGTGGTCGGCGCCATCGGCATCGTCGAAAACATGCCGGATGGCAACGCGCAGCGTCCGGGCGACATCGTGACGTCGATGTCCGGTCAGACCATCGAAATCATCAACACCGACGCTGAAGGCCGTCTCGTACTGGCCGATGTACTCTGGTATGTGGCGAAGAAGTTCAAGCCGAAATTCATGGTCGATCTGGCGACGCTGACCGGCGCGATCATGGTCGCACTCGGTACCGAATATGCTGGCATGTTCTCCAACAACGACGAACTCGCAGAGCGTCTGTCCACCGTCGGACAGACCACTGGCGAACGTGTCTGGCGGATGCCACTCGGTCCGGAATACGACAAGCAGATCGACTCGCAATTTGCTGACATGAAGAACACCGGCACGCGCAATGGCGGCTCGATCACTGCGGCGCAGTTCCTGCAGCGCTTTGTTGACGATACGCCGTGGGCGCATCTCGATATTGCCGGCACCGCCATGGGTGCGCCGAAGACCGAGATCAATCAGAGCTGGGGCTCGGGTTACGGCGTGCGGCTGCTGGATCGGCTTGTTGCTGATTATTACGAGGCGAAGAAGTAGTCCGACACGATGACCGAGGTCCTGTTCTATCACCTGCAGAACATGACGCTGGAGAGCGTGCTGCCGCCGCTGCTCGAGAAGTCACTCGAGCGCGGCTGGCGTGTCGTCGTGCAATCCACATCAGAAGAACGCGCCGATGCGCTTGATGCGCATTTGTGGACCTATCGTGATGATTCATTTCTGCCGCACGCGACCTGGCGTGTGGCAGACGCTGCGGATCAGCCGATCATTCTCGCGATCGAAGAGGGTAATCCCAATCGTGCCCAGGTCCGGTTCCTTGTGGACAGCGCAGCAGTGCCGGCGGATGCTGACGGCTATGAGCGCATGGTGCTGGTATTCAACGGTGACGATGCCGATGCGCTCGCTGCAGCGCGAGCAGCTTGGACTGATTGTAAGGCGAGGGGCTTTACCGCCACTTACTGGCAGACCGATGAACGCGGCCGGTGGCAGCGTAAGAATTAGCTGGCGATTGGCGATCTGCTGCAATTAATGATAATTGTAGATTTCCTCACCGGTATCTGCCGCTGTGTCATGGTGGTGCCGCAAATGAATGATGTTACAGGCGCTTATCGCCTGTCTTGGGGTTGCGTAATCGTGCGACAAGAAAAGCTTCATCGAAACGGTCTTCTCGTGCTGCTGCTTGCTGCGCCATTGCTTGCTGGCTGCGCCGGCGTGGGCGGTGACGCATTCTCCACGGACCTGCTGTCCAAGGATGCCGACTGGTTCTCCAAGCCAGGTCGCGTGTTCATCAAGAATGTTTCGATTGAGACGCCGCCGCTGTCGCCTGAGCAGGCCGTCAGTCCGCAGGATCTCATCAGCGCTGACGGTGCGTGCCCGGGCATGGCGCCGCGTGATGCCAACGCGCTTGCCGATGGTACCGCAGGTGCGCCGGTTCAAACTGGCGTCGTGGCGCTCGGCCATACCGAATGCGACGTGGCGCGTGGTGCAGGCGCACCCGATAATGTCAGTCTATCGACCAGCCCGCGCGGCGATCGCGTTGCCGTGCTGACCTATCTGCGCGGTCCGCGCGCTGGCATCTATACGTTTACCGCCGGTCGTCTGACCGTGGTCGAACGCGGTCCGGAAGTTGAGCAGCCGAAGACCGCGCGTCCGAAGGCGAAGAAGCGCGCCGCGACCTGATCTTTATCGTGATGATGTCGAAGTAAGCGACGGCTGCGTTTTCAGCCGTTCGCTTCTTCATGCAGAGAACTCGCGCTAAGCCATTGCTCTTCAGCGCGTTGCAATGCGTCCGCCGCAGCGGCGCGCGCTTTGGTGAGTTGCGTGGCCTGCTTCGGATCTTTCTTGAACAGGTCAGGCAATGCGAGCGCAGTATCGATCTTGGCGATGATGGCGGTGATCCGCTCCATCTCGGATTCTGCTTCGGCGACCTGCTGCTTGAGCGGGACCTTCTTTTCTTTAGGCTTCGCCAGTTTTTCGCGGTCCGTGTTTGCGCGGTCGCGTGTCGGCGTGCGCATGCCGCGGGCTTGCATGACGACTTTGCGATAGTCGTCAAGATCGCCGTCGAAATTGGTGACGGTGCGGTCAGCCACGACCCAGAGCTGGTCAGCGCAGGCCTCGATCAGATAGCGATCATGGGAGACCATGATCACTGCGCCGGGGAATTCGTTGATCGCCTCGGCCAGCGCTGCGCGGCTGTCGATATCGAGATGGTTGGTCGGTTCGTCCAGAATGATCATGTTCGGACCGTAGAAAGTCGCGAGCCCCAGCAGTAGCCGCGCCTTTTCGCCGCCGGACAGGCTTTTTACGATCGTATCCGCGGCCTTGCCGGAAAAGCCGATATTGCCGGCACGCGCGCGGATTTTCGATTCCGGCATGTCGGGCATCAGCTTGCGCACGTGATCATAGACCGAGTTGTCCATCACCAGCTCGTCGAGCTGATGCTGGGCAAAGTAAGCAATCGACAGTTTGTCGGCGCGCGTAATCGATCCCGAAAATGGCTTCAGCTTGTTTGCCAGCAGCTTGACCAGCGTCGACTTACCGTTGCCGTTGGAGCCGAGCAGGGCAATGCGATCCTCGGTATCGATGCGGAGTGTCACCTGATTGAGTACCGGCTTGCCGGGCTCATAGCCGACCGACACATTGTCCACCGCGAGAATCGGCGGCGACAGGATCTTCTCGGGCGCAGGGAAGACGATCTCGCGCACGTCTTGCGTTACTAGCGCCGAGATTGGCTTCATGCGCTCAAGCATCTTTACGCGCGATTGTGCCTGACGTGCCTTGGAGGCCTTGGCCTTGAAGCGATCGACGAAGTCCTGCAGCCGCTTGCGCTCGGCTTCCTGACGCTTGACGTTCTTGGCGTCGAGCGCCTCTTTGTTGGCGCGGAACTCTTCGTAATTTGAGTAAGTCCCGCGATAATGCACGAGCTTGCCACGGTCGAGATGCAGGATCTCGTTCACCGACGTATCGAGCAGGTCGCGGTCATGGCTGATGACGATGACCGTGCGCGGATAGTTGGCGAGATGATCCTCGAGCCACAGCGTGCCTTCGAGATCGAGATAGTTGGTCGGTTCGTCCAGCAGCAACAGGTCCGGTGCCGAGAACAACGTGGCCGCAAGCGCGACGCGCATGCGCCAGCCGCCGGAGAATTCGGAACAGGAGCGCAACTGGGCTTCAGCCGAAAAGCCAAGGCCGCTCAGAATCGCTGCGGCGCGAGCGGGCGCGGAATGCGCATCGATATCGACAAGGCGGGTCTGGATGTCGGAAATGCGCTCCGGATCGGAGGCGGTCTCGGCTTCCTTCAGCAGTGCGTCGCGCTCGAGATCGGCTTTCAAGACGACGGAGATCAGGCTTTCGGGGCCGTCCGGCGCCTCCTGGGCGAGGCTGCCGATACGCCAGCGGGGCGGAATCGAAATACTTCCGGTTTCGGTGGCCAGATCGCCGCGAATGGCGTGAAAAAGTGTCGATTTACCGACGCCGTTGCGGCCCACGAAACCCACGCGGGCTCCCGGCGCAATCTGTACCGTGCTCTCGTCAATGAGCAGGCGTCCGGCGATCCGGATCGAAATGTCTGTGATGGAAAGCATGCGGGGTTGTCACCGCTGCGACGCACAAAGGCAACCCCGATTTGCTCGCTGCTGGTGCGCGGAAGGTCAATTATGCCGTCAGCGGCTACCGGTGTTCTCATCCTGCTGCCGCATCTGGTCGATCAGCATCTGCAGATGGGAGGGCAGGGCGTTGTCCGGGCCGACATCCCGGCGCAGCCGTTCGCCGATGGCATTGCAGATCGCCGCGCTGGTGGTGCGGTCAATGTGTTCTTCGCCATCATTGATGAACTGGTTCTGCATTGTCTTCCCGGCGCTCGTGGCAGTTGAATGACACTAAGGCAAGTCGTGCGGGCCGAAATTGTTTCAAGATTTATGGATTTGAGGCTGTTTGAGTCAAAATTCGATGAATCGTCGATGGATCTGCCAAGAAAAAGCCCGGCCGAGGGAACGGCCGGGCGGTATTTCTCTGCTCGTGGAGCGTCAGTAGCAGCGATTGACCAGTCGCCAACGCGGTCCCCACGGGGTCGGAACGACCCGGCGGACGAGACATCCGCCGCCATAGCCGTAAACCGGCCCGCCGACGAAGCGTGGTCCGCCCCAGCCGCGATGCCAGCCGCCGCGATGCCAGCCGCCGCGATGCCAGCCGCCGCCATGCCAGCCACCGCCGTGCCATCCGCCGTGGCCGCCCCAGGCAGAAGCCGAGGTCGGAGCCAGCGCCGCGGCGCCCAATGAGGCCGCTGCAACCAAAGTCAGTGCGATCTTGCGGAACATTCTCATCTCCTCTGGTACGGCGCGTGTTGCGCCTGCCGTGAACATGGCACCGGGGGCAAATGCCGTTGGCCGGGGTCATTGCAGGCAGTCTAGGAGGAGGAAGCTGAACCGGATCGCGCCAATCCTGTCAGGAATGGTTCATGTGGATGACATCTAGGTAATTTCGAGCGCCGGATCTGCCAAAATAGGGCCTGCGACATTTGGACGGATCGCTTGCCGTTCCCGGATAGCGTCGATATAAGCCGCCATCTTCCAGCGACTGTTATTCAAGGATAAATCATGGCTATCGAGCGTACCTTTTCGATTCTGAAGCCCGACGCGACCGAGCGCAATCTGACCGGTGCGATCAACGCGCTGATCGAAAAGGCCGGCCTGCGGATCGTCGCGCAGAAGCGCATCCGCATGACCCGCGAACAGGCCGGCACTTTCTACGCCGTTCACAAGGAACGCCCCTTCTTCGGCGAACTGGTGGACTTCATGACCTCGGGTCCGGTTGTCGTGCAGGTGCTGGAAGGCGAGAACGCCGTCCTCAAGCATCGCGATGTGATGGGCGCAACCGATCCGTCCAAGGCTGCTGATGGCACCATCCGCAAGCTTCACGCCAAGTCGATCGGCGAGAACTCGGTGCACGGTTCGGACGCTCCGGAAACTGCAGCGATCGAGATCGCACAGTTCTTCTCGGGCAACGAGATCGTCGGCTAAACTTCCAGCCGAATTGACGACCGGTCGGCGCGCGGGGGCGCGCCGACCTTTCCAATCAAAACGAACAAACAAAGGGGCGCGCTGTGGACTGGTTGCTGCATATTCTCGATCCGGCGACGATCAAGTCGGTTTTCGTTCAGTTTCAGGTCGAAATGCAGCAGCCCGCATTCTGGGTAGCCGTCGGCAAGATCATCTGGATCAACGTTCTGCTGTCCGGCGACAACGCCCTCGTGATCGCGCTGGCCTGCCGCGGCCTCGAGCCGAAGCAGCGCATGTGGGGCATGATCCTTGGTGCCGCTGCGGCCGTCATCCTGCGTATCATTTTCACCGGCATCGTCGCCACATTGATGGAACTGCCCTACCTCAAGCTGGTGGGCGGTCTCGCGCTGATCGTGATCGCGGCCAAACTGCTGGTTCCCGAGCAGGAAGAAGAGGACGGCGTCAAGGCTGCCTCGCATCTGTGGGCCGCCGTGCAGATCGTCGTCGTCGCCGATATCGTGATGAGCCTCGACAACGTCATTGCAGTTGCTGCCGCTGCCAATGGCAGCGTGCCATTGCTGATCCTCGGCCTTGCCATCAGCGTCCCGCTGATCGTCGCCGGCGCTGCGCTGATCATGGCGCTGCTGACCCGTCTGCCCGTTCTGGTCTGGCTCGGTGCGGCCCTGCTGGGCTGGGTCGCCGGCGAAGTGATCGCGACGGATCCTGCGGTTCTGCCGCTGATGCACAGCTTCTTCAGCGGTTCGGTCGGCACTGGCCTCGACAGCCTGATGTCATCGCTGGGCCTTGGCGTTCGTTTCACCAATGGGGGACATGGTGGCGAGATCGTCTGCGGTCTGATTGGTGTCGCTGTGGTGCTCGCTGTCGGAACGTTGTGGCGTCGTCGCAGCATGGCAGGGCACGCCGAGCAGGCGGCCTAACTCAATAAAAACGCAAAGCGGGCGAGGGGCATTTGCCTTTCGCCCGCTTTTTTGTTTCTGGAATCTGACGGTTTCTAGAACTTGAATTCGATGCCCAGCGTTCCCTGGTGGGACTGCGAATAGGCGCGGAACTTGCCGTCATAATTGAGATAGAGACGCGCGGTGTTGCTGAGGCTCAGCGACGCCGATGCGCCGGCATCTGCGCCGTACTGGCTTTCGCCGATCCCCTGAACGGTGATGCTCTCGGAACCCAGGCTAACCGTGACGTTGCTAAAGCGCTGATGCACGTTGTCGACGAATTTGGCATAGCCCGATAGATCCAGAATCTTCTGATCGAATATCCAGTAACGGCCGACTTCTGCGCCAATCAGGATACGCGCACGCTCGGCTGAGGCGCCGCTCGCGTTGACAGGATTGAGGCCGCCAAGCTCCTGCATCGCGCCGGTTGTCGCGCGGGTGTATTCGAAGGCAGCCTTGGGCACGATCCGTGCCTGTTCGTAACTCCAGTAATAGCTCAGCTCGGTGAGCGCGCCGTCGATCCGCGCATTGTAGCCGGCGCTGGCAAGCCCCAGGCCCGTGTCGCGGCGCGAGTTGATGTCGCCGAAGCCGTGCACCAACGCGATCGCCCAGGTCCAGGCGCCCTGATCGACCGATGCATTGAGGCCGATTTGCGTGAGGTCGAGCGTCGCTGATTGCAGCGCCAGCGGTACATCGATCGTGGTGTGACTCTGGTCGACCGACAGTCCGACATTGACACCTGGCATCAGCCGCGCGCCGATCCCGGCGACGCCGCCGACAGTCCGGCGCTTGTCGCCGACGAAATCCCCGATCGTGCTGGTATGCGCGCCAACGCCGTAGAATTCGGCCCAGCTTCGGAAGCGCGGCGTCTCGGTGGTCTCCGACGCACCACCGCCGCCGGGATTGGCGCGCGACGCGCGGTTGAAGCCGTAGCTCGCCTGATCGCCGAGGCGCCGCAGGAACTGGCTACCGAGATCGCCAATGGCAATACCTGCGGATTGCCCGGCATTGAAGTCGGTCGATGATGGCATCGGTGCGGCTGGCAGCGGCGGTGTCGGCGGAGGTGTGGTTGGGGGCGGCGTGGTAGGCGGCGGCGCGACCTGGGCGGATGCAAGCGAAGGCGCAGCGACAAGCGCGACGGCAAGGCCGAGTACAATGGTCCGGCGTTGCCGACTGGCAGCCGGGCTCCTGTCCGTTTGGGCGTATCGCGATGGATCGCGCATTGTCACTCGTTTCGAAATTGTCGCTGCAGTGCCGTTCGACTGCGGCAGAGCATACGCGATCCAATGAGCATTGCCGCTGCGCATTGAGCGCCTCCGGTGGCGATTGACGCGTATTGTTGTGCGATTGCCACAGCGGATTCGTGTCGCTTTTCATCACGTTATGGCCGTTCACGCAGAGCGGGCCGACGATATTTCAATCCGGCACGTCTGCTCACGGGTCCGGTCAGCGGCTTTCGACAGGTACGCTTGAACGCGGCCGGTGATATCAAAACCTCTGCCGTAAAAAGCCAAAGACTTGCGTAGCCAAAATTTTCATGTTGGAATTCTTGCGCAATCGGATTGAGGCCGTTCGACTGTGCGTTTTGCGAGCAGGACATTCAGCAGACACCGGGAAGCCCGCTTGTGGCGTGGTACGCATGATGCGTGGCCGCGTCTTTTTTGTATCTAGATCGGGAGACAGACGATGCAGAAGGGCACCGTCAAATGGTTCAACCCAACCAAGGGTTATGGCTTCATCAAGCCGACTGTCGGCGACAAGGATGTCTTCGTGCACATCTCCGCTGTCGAGCGCGCAGGCCTTAGTACCCTCAACGAAAACCAGACCATCGAATACGACCTGGTGGAAAATCGCGGCAAGGCGTCTGCCGAGAACCTCAAGGTCTCATAACCGAGTTTTGCCCTGCCGGCCCTGACATGTGGGCCGGCCGACTGATGTAACTCCGGCGCAAGCTGGGCCTTTTGTAGCTCCGGTGCGGATCGTGCCGAGCGGGCGAGGTTATGCCCGCATTATCGCTTCTTTGGCTTCTTCGCCTTTTTGGCCGTTTTCTTGGCGGGTACAGCCTTCTTGGCGGCCTTGTCCTTTTCGGCGTTCTGAGCCTTCATCGCTTGCGCTGCTTCTGCGATCTGAAGTGCTTCAACGGCCTTACGCATCGATCGCGCATAGCTATCGGCGGCATTATCGGCGGACATCTGAAGGCGCTTGGCAGCGGCCATGCCTTGCTCCGTCGCGTCCTTCGCTAGTTGCTTGAAACGGTCCTTAGCGGTCTTGTCCTTGGCCTTGGCGGCCAGGCCCGCATAGCGATCGCGTTGTGCCTTGACGGCTGCCATCAGTGTCTTGTTTTGCTGCTTAGCAGTCTGCCGGATGATCACACCCAGATCGGCGCCCGTCATTCTTCATTTCCTTAAGTGACAGCCAGAATAGTCAATTGTTTCAATTATGCAGGTGCCATTGAGGCATTGCAATCGTCGCAGCTCGTGGCGCTTGCCGGCGTACTGGACGAGGTGAGCTTATTGTCCGATGTCGTAAGCACAGATCGGGTTTCTTTACCGTAAAGATACTCGGCAATTGCGCTTGCGTGACGGAATCATGATACCGCGAGACGTCCCGTCCGGCGCAGCCAGGTCTGGCCTGTCGATATGCGGTGCCAGATTGGCTGGCGTGTGGAGCATCCTGCGATGACGGTGCCGGCGAGATCGCGTTTTCGGATTGGCTTCAGGACGTCGATCATTGCGCTGTTCGTCGGCGTCGTCCTTACCGTCGGCCTGGCGCTGGTTTATCTCAGCTTCAGCAGGGTCAACACGATCATCCGGACGGCGGCTTCGTCGTATCTCAGCGTGGTCGCGCAGGCTGCGACCGATCGCATCGATGCGCAGCTCAAGAGCGTTCACGACAATCTGGATATCCTGCGCGGTATCACATCGGTCCAGTCCGCGGAGCTCAAGAATAACCCGCGGCTGAACATCCTGCTGGCGTCGATGCTGCGCAACAATAAGCAGCTCTTCAGCCTGTACATGGGATATGAGGACGGCTCGTTCCTGGAAATGGACCTGATCGACCGAACGGGAGCTGGGGTGAAAGCGCGCTTCGGGGCGCCGGACGGGGCCAGATTTCGCCTGTTCACGATCGTGAAAGCAGGCGATTTTGGACCGCTTCAGACCACGACCTCCTATCTCGACGATGCGCTGCGGCCTTTGGCAAGTCTGCCCGGACCGGTCGATTTCGATCCTCGCGTTCGGCCGTGGTATCGCGGCGCCTTCGAGCCCAATGCCAGTCTGCTGACCGAGCCCTATATTTTCTATCAGACCGGTGACATCGGCTACACGCTGCGAATGCCCATTGTGGAGGGACAGCGGGGTGTTGTGGCCGGCGATATCCTGCTCAGTGAAGCCGAGGCCATGCTGCGCAAGCAGCAGCTCGGGCATTCGGGCGTGGCCTACCTGTTTGATGATGCCGACCGGGTGCTGGCGCATCCCGAGATGTCCCGCTGGCTTGAAGCCACGAGTGTGCCGAACAAACTGTCGGAGCTGCCGCGACTGAGCGATGTCGATACGATCGACGCAACGGCCGCGATCAAGGCGTGGCGTCAAACCGGCGTTGCGGAGCAATTTTTTACTGACAGCACAGGGCGGGCCTACGCAGCCGCGTTCCGTCCCGTGGAGATGGCCGGATCGGCCAATCTCCGGGTCGGGTTCTTCGCGCCGCTCGATGAGTTCTATGCCGAGATCGAGCAAGAAAAGCGCACGCTCTTCATTCTCGCATTTTGTTTTGTGCTCGCGGCCGTACCGATTGCGTTCTGGATCGGCAACAAGCTGTCGCTCTCCCTGCGAATTTTGGCGCGCGAGGTCGATCGCATCCAGAACTTCCGGTTTTCGTCGATGCCGCAACTGCGTTCGCCGATCCGCGAAATCGACGATCTCGGCCGATCGGTCTTCACCATGCGTACGCTGGTGCAGACATTCTCGAATTTCGTTCCCAAGCGTCTGGTTCAGCAACTGGTCGAAACCGGCACGGCCATGCAATTGGGCGGAGAGCGCCGCGAAGCGACCATCCTGTTCACAGATGTCGAGAATTTCACGGGAATGACGGAGAACGAAGATCCGACCCGGGTGATGCTCTACACATCGCGCTATTTCGCTGCGATTTCGGACGTCATTGCTACGCATCAGGGCACGGTCGATAAATATATCGGCGATGCGGTTATGGGGCTGTGGAACGCCCCCGTCGAGCACACCAACCATGTCGCGCAGGCTTGCGCCGCTGTGCTCGATTGCGTCGAAGCCAATCGGAAGCTCAATGAGGAATTCGAGCGCGAGGGATGGCCGGTCTACAAGACCCGGTTTGGCCTGCATGTCGGCGATGTCATGATCGGCAATATCGGATCACCCGACCGCATGAACTACACGGCGCTCGGCGCGACCGTAAATCTCGCGTCACGGCTCGAGACGCTGAACAAGGACTACGGAACCAGCGTCCTGGTCAGCGAAGCCGTCAAGGAGCGGGTGGACTCATTGTTTCTTTTCCGCAGCGTCGCCCGGATCAAGCCGAAAGGCTTTGCCGCCGAAGTGCAGATCTATGAGTTGCTCGGCGCGCGAGACCAACATTCCGTCGCCGCGTCTGATCGCCACGCCAATTTCCCTGTTTGATCGATGGGGGCCGCGCTATAGTGAACGCATGGCAGCCGACAGAGAAATATTGCGACGATGACCGAGGTGACCCCGGTGCGGCGAGGTCGTCCTCGATCGGTCGAGACCGAGGATGCGATCCTGGACAGCGCCTATCGCATGATGGCAGCCCAGGGGCTCGCTGCGACGACCATCGATGCGATTGCGCGGGATTCCGGCGTCTCCAAGATGACGATCTATAAATGGTGGCCGTCGCGCGAAGCGGTGCTGATCGATGCATTCCTGCGGCAGGCGTCGACCATGCTGCCGCTTTCCGAGAGCGGTGATCCGTTTACCCGCATCACGAAACATGCCGCCGCCTATGCCGTGGCGCTGAACAGCGATTTCGGCAAGGTACAGCTCGCTGTCATTGCCGAATGCATCTCGCGGACCGGTTCAGCGAAGATCTTTTCCGAACGCTATCTTGGTATCCGCCGGGACATATCGCTGGCGATTATCAAGGACGGCCAGAAGGACGGCAGCATCGTTGCTTCGGAGCCAGCCGGCGATCTCTATGACCGGATCTATGGCACGCTGTTTTATGAGTATGTCTTTGGATTTCGGCCGCTGACGGCCGACTATGCGCGCAAGCTCGTCAGATCCGTATTGTCGGCGCAATAGTCAGATGCCGCCTTGCCGCGCGCGGCGAAACCAGCGCCAGGTTTCGCGTGTGACGGCCCGGTAACCCCAACCGCGATGCGTGATGCGCTCGTCGATGATGGCATTGAGCTTCGGCAATGCATGGAAGGGCACCGACGGATAGGCGTGATGCTCGACATGGAATGGCATGTTCCAGGTGAACCATTTCGTCAGCGCGTCGGTATAGGTCGTGCGGGTGTTCTCATAGGCGCTGCGGGTACGCTCGCAGCCGGTGTGTTCGGCATAGAGATAGGGCCGCAGGAAGAGCTGGCCGACATAGAGCGGGACAAGCCAGCACCACAGCAGCAGCGTGCTGGAGAGCGCGATAGAAGCGATCAGCAGCGCCAGATAGACGAGGGCATAGATGCGGGCTTCGCGCACCACCATGCCCTGCTTGGATTCCGGGATCCACGGCGCCACGGCTTGTCCGGTCAGAGCACGGCGGACCAGCAGACGGATCCGATTGGTCAGTTGCACGATGCCGGTATAGGCGATGGCGAGTCTGGTGTCGGACGAGGGGATCGTTGCGGTGACGAGTTCAGGATCGCGGTCGGGATCCTGCGTGAAGCGGTGATGGTCCCAGTGAAATAGCGCATAGTGTTCATAGGGTAGAACGATCATCAGCGACGAGACATGGCCGAGGGCCTCGTTCAGCCGCCGGCTGGTGAACACAGTCTTGTGCGCGGCCTCGTGCACCGCCATGAACAGGAAGGCGATGAGATAACCCTGGATGACGATCAGCGGGGTCGTCCACACCACGCCGTAGCGGGTGGCGACCTGCCAGATCAGCGTTCCAACCAAAGCGATCAAGGCATAATGGCTGATCGAGCGAATGAGCCCCGGAAGATTGGCGCGAACCGACAGGTCCTTCAGCTGTGCGGGCGTTAGGGCGCGGGTTTCGATCTTGCCATGGCCAACTGCATCCATCGTCATCGGTTCGTCCCGTTCTCGGTTCAGGCGTCGGCGGCGAGCAGCGCCGAGACTCTCGTGTTGATGAAGGCGGCATCGACCGGGTTCTTGACCGGGTTGCCGGCGCGGTGTCCGTGCAGCGAGGGGATAGGGCACAGTTCGGCCGCGCGTGCGTTCGTCAGCAGGGGGAGTTCGTCTTCGTTGTCGCCGACCTGAAAATAGTTGTCCGTCTGCCCAGGCATCAGCAGAACGCGTGCGGTGATCGCAGCCATGGCCTTGCGGAAGTCGCCGCCGAAGGCGTCGCAGCGGCTGATGTCGCCATTCTGCCAGGTCCATAGTTGGGCCAGCAGATTGTTGGCATCACGATGCGCGAAAGCGACGTCCCATGATCGCGCCAGATAGTCTTCCAGCGAGGTGAAGCCGGCTTCGCGCCAGATTTCGTCGCGGTAGAAGCCATGCGACATTGCCCAGCCGGCATAAACCCGCCCCATGGCGCGAAGTCCGGCAGATGGTTTCGAAACGAAGCGGCCATCGACAAAGGCAGGATCGGTGGTCAAAGCGGCCCG
Organism: Tardiphaga sp. OK245; assembly: GCF_900108575.1. Classification (NCBI taxonomy): domain Bacteria; kingdom Pseudomonadati; phylum Pseudomonadota; class Alphaproteobacteria; order Hyphomicrobiales; family Nitrobacteraceae; genus Tardiphaga; species Tardiphaga sp. OK245. Next base: position 97,724 of record NZ_FNWZ01000003.1, read on the forward strand.
CACACTTTCGAGGAATACGGCGTTGAACGGCGAACAACGGGCGCTGCCGCAGACCACTGCCGCGCGTGCCACCATGTCCGGATAGCGGGCGGCCCAGTGATAGGCCTGCATGCCACCCATCGACCAGCCATAGACGAGTGCCAGACGCGCGACGTCGAATTGCTCGGTCAGCAGGCGATGCTGGATCGAAATAGCGTCGTGATAGCTGATGTTCGGATAGGGGGCGCCAGCCAGAGCTTCCAGCGAATTCGATGGCGATGACGACAGCCCGTTTCCGAACAGATTGGGGATGACGATGAAGTAGCGGTCCGGATCGAGTGCGGCGCCCGGCGCGATCAGCCACTCAGTGTCGTAGTGTTGTGCGCCGAACGACGTCGGATAGAGGATGACGTTATCTTTGGCAGCATTGAGTGCGCCATAGGTCTTGTAGGCAAGCTGCAGGCGCGGGTGCCGCTGGCCGGATTCCAGCAGCACGTCACCCGCCTCGAAGATCTGGTAGTCGTTCGGCGTACTCATGCTGCAGCTCCGGAAGGTCCGTTGACGCTTGCCGAGGGTGCGACAAGCGATCCGCTCGACAAAATTTAATAACTGTACTAGTGGTATATTAATTTGCGAAGAGCGCAATGCCGAAACTTCGGCATTGCCGCCTGAGTAGCATGCAGCTGGTCGTCGCCCGTTGGCGGTTCGGCGACATCTTGTTTTTGTATTCGAAACGTACAAGAGACTTGCGGCCCGTTAGTCTATTCACTGGCCTGTCATCGGCGCGGGGGCGGAAAGCGGCCAGGTTATCCGCATAAGCCGCTGCGAGTTCGAAGTCGCGCTTGCCCGCAACCCACTCAAAGGAGTCTGGATCATGGGAACCATCACCACCAAAGACGGCACCGAGATTTTCTACAAGGATTGGGGCACCGGGCAGCCGATCGTGTTTCATCACGGCTGGCCCCTAAGTGCGGACGACTGGGACAACCAGATGATGTTCTTCCTCAATCAGGGCTATCGCGTCATCGCGCACGACCGCCGTGGCCATGGTCGCTCCAGCCAGACCGCGACCGGTAATGAGATGGACACCTATGCGGCCGACGTCGCCGAACTCACCGACAAACTGGATCTGAAGGACGCTGTGCATATCGGTCACTCCACCGGCGGCGGCGAAGTTGCGCGTTACGTCGCACGTGCCAAGAAGGGACGCGTCGCCAAGGCGGTGCTGGTCAGCGCCGTGCCGCCGATCATGCTCAAGACCGAGAACAATCCCGGCGGCCTGCCGCTCGAAGTGTTCGACGGCTTCCGTGCTGCGCTTGTGGCCAACCGCGCGCAGTTCTACGTCGATGTCCCGGCCGGGCCATTCTACGGCTTCAACCGGCCGGGCGCGAAAGTCTATCAGGGCGTGATCGACAACTGGTGGCGGCAGGGCATGATCGGCGGCGCCAAGGCGCACTATGATTGCATCAAGGCATTTTCGGAAACGGACTTCACCGAAGACCTGAAGGCGATCGATGTGCCGGTGCTCGTTTTGCACGGCGATGATGACCAGATCGTGCCTTATGCCGACGCTGCACCACTGACGGTGAAGCTGCTCAAGAACGGCACGCTGAAGACCTATCCGGGCTTCCCGCACGGCATGCTGACCACCCATGCGGATGTGATCAACCCGGATCTGCTGGCATTTGTTCGCAGCTAAACGAACCAGTGTGAACGACGCTGCGTGTTGCGTCGTTCGCATTGTCTTTAATGGTCCTGCGACCGGTGCTCGCGAACTGAGCGGTCCCTCGTTGATGACCGGGATATGACAGTTCGGGGCGCCTGCCGAACAATAAATGCGTTGTCCTCGTTGCGGAAAAGTTACGATCAGGCCAATATGCAACCTTTGATAGCGCGCGCCGTGCCGACTTGGTACGGGCGCTTTGTTGACGATGCATTTTTTGGGCGGTTTGTGGGGACGCGCAATGGATTCCGGTCGCGAAGCGAGTGAGTCTCAGAAAGACGTTGTTGCAACGACATCGACGGCACTGTCCGCACAGCTGGAGAAGATCATATCCAGGGCGGATTCGAGTTATGTGCCGCCTTCGGCGCGCGCCAAACGACGCAGCCGAGCCAAGGCAGATGATCGTTTTGCTATCCGCAAGAATTTCCTCGAGGCGCCGCGCAGCGATCCCAATGCGTTCGAGCGTATCATCGGCGAAAGCGATCTGCTGTCGATCAATTTTCTGGATCGGGGCAAGCGTGCAGCGGCGGCCGTGTGCCGGATCAGAGTGCCGAGTGACGGCGGGGCGTGGTATGGCACCGGTTTTTTGGTCGGACCACGACTGCTGCTCACCAATCATCACGTGCTTGGCGACGAAGACGAGGCGAGCCAGTGTGAGGCCGAGTTCGGCTACGAGCACGACATCGATGGCGTGTTGCGCGATCCGGTCTGCTTCAACCTGCGTCCGCATGAAATATTCTATACCAACGCCGAACTCGATATCACCTTTGTGGCGATTACGCCGTTGTCGGATGACGGCGTACCGCTCGACCGCTACGGCCGGCTTCCACTGATCCCGCTGTCGGGCAAAGCAGTCGATGGCGAATGGGTCACGATCATTCAGCATCCGGGCAGCGAGCCGAAGCAGATCGCGATCCGCGCCAGCCAGATCGTCACGCTTGACCCAACCTCGGCTGTCGGGATCGACCTTAGTCAGTTCATCCATTATTCGACAGATACGCAACCGGGGTCTTCGGGCGCGCCAGTGCTGAATGACCAGTGGCAGGTGCTGGCGTTGCATCACAAGGCGGTTCCTGCGCCGAGCAAGCCCGGCGCAGTCGTCAAGGATCCAGTATGGATCGCCAATGAAGGCATTCGGATCAGTGCCATCTTTTCACTGCTCGAAAAGGAACGATTTGCAAAACGGCAGGCAGGGCTCGTTCTCGACAGGCTCGACAAGTCGCTCGGCCTCAGTCCGATGTCCCAGGGCATATCGGTTGGCGAGACGCTTCTGGAGGCTGACCGTAAGCCGCTTCAAGTGTCACGCTGGGCAGGTGTTCGTGGCTATGATGCGGGGTTCTTCAAGAGCAATCCCATCGATCTTGCGACGATCTATGCACCGCTGCTTGCCGCCGGCAAGGTTGCGCCATTGCTGGATGGCTCGGGATATGAACTGGCCTATCATCATTTTACGTCGGTGATCCATGAAGAGCGCAAGTTTCCACTGATCACGGCGGTCAACATTGCCGGGGGGAAACTCATCCATCCCGGTAAGCGAAAGGATACGTGGCGGCGCGACGCGCGGATCGCGGACGAGTATCAGCCGGACGGTGCCTTCTACGAAAAGGCCAAGGGTAACGATCCAGTTCAATTCAGCCGGGGGCATCAGGTCCGTCTGCTCGATCCATGCTGGAGCGCACTATCCGACGATGTGGAACGTCTTGAGGAAGCCCAAGCGGGTTCCGAGGATACGTTCCACTACACCAATGCAGCGCCGCAGGTGCAAAGCTACAACGATATCGACTGGGGCAATCTCGAGGACTATCTGCTGAATAAGGCGCAGACCACCGAGAAGCGGTTGACGGTTTTTACTGGGCCGATCTATCGCGATGACGATCCCTATTATGGCAAGGGTCGCAAGGGCGGACCGTGGAAGGTGCCGCTCTCGTTTTGGAAAGTGGCGGTGCTGCAAAAGACGACAACCAAGATCGCCGCGGCGGCGTTCATCGTGGGGCAGACCCAGTATGTCCAGGCGCTGTATGAGGCCAAGGTGTTCTCCGGATTGAAGCCGTACACCGTCGATGAAATGCGCAAGCGCAGGATTCAAACCACGATCGTGGCGATCGAGGAGGCGACCGGTCTGGATTTCTCGGCGGTAAAGCCGTTCGATGCACACGGGACGCTGGAATCGACGCGCAGAACCCGGTGGATCAACGATATGGACGACGTCGTAATCTGACCTGCGGGCTGCACTGCATGGCAGGGCGACCCCGAACGTCTCGCCTAGATCACCGTCGGCGAGATCAGCGTGTCGTCGCGGCTGGCGCTGGCGCCGGTGCTGGTGGTGCAGGTGTCGCCGGTGATGCCAACGCCGTTGGTGGCCAACAGCCGTAACGCCTGCGGATAGATCTTGTGCTCGATGTCGAGCACGCGCGCGGCGAGGGTGTCGGGGGTGTCGTTATCGGCCACGGCCACGGCTCCCTGCATCACGATCGGGCCGGCATCGGTCTCCGGAATGACGAAATGCACCGTGGCGCCGGAAATCTTGACGCCGGCGCGCAATGCTTGGCCGTGCGGATCGAGGCCGGGGAAGGAGGGCAGCAGCGACGGGTGGATGTTCAGCATCCGGCCGTACCAGTGTCGCACGAATTCCGCCGTGAACAGGCGCATGAAGCCGCCGAGGCAGATCAGCTCGATCTTGTGCTCGTCGAGGGCCGACTGCAGCAGCTTCTCGAAGCCTGCGCGATCCTTGCCGAACGGCTTGCTCTCGATCACCAGCGTGTTGACGCCATTGGCCTGCGCAGTGGCGAGGCCGGCAGCGTCAACCCTGTTGGAAATCACCAGCGCAATCTCGGCCGGGAAGCCATCTGCTGCGGCGGCCTCGATCAATGCGGTCATGTTCGACCCGCGGCCGGAAATCAGGATGGCGACGCGACGCATCACGGCCTCACAGTTTGAGTTCGAGATGTCCGTCATAAACGACGCGCTCGTCGCCTTTGGCCTCGATGACGTCGCCGAGCAACGACACGGTCTCGCCGCTCTCGCGCAGGATGTCCATCACCTGCTGCACAGCTTCGCGCTTGACGATGGCGATCATTCCGACGCCGCAATTGAAGGTGCGCAGCAGCTCGAGTTCGGCGATATCGCCTTCCTTTGCCAGCCACTTGAACACCGGCAGGACGGTGAGGGAGGGCAGGTCGATGCGAACGCCGAGGTTCTTTGGCAGCACGCGCGGGATGTTGTCGGTGAAGCCGCCGCCAGTGATATGCGCGAGGCCCTTCACGGCGCCGGTCTCGCGGATCGCGCGCAAGCAGGATTTCACATAGAGCCGGGTCGGGGTCAGCAGTGCACCGCCAAGCGTCATCACCGGCGAGAACGGCGCCTTGTCGGCGTAAGAGAGGCCCGTGCGCTCGACAATCTTGCGGACCAGCGAGAAGCCGTTGGAGTGGACGCCAGACGAGGCCATGCCAATGACGGCATCGCCCACGCCGATGTCCTTGGTCGGCAGCAGCGTGCCGCGCTCCGCAGCGCCCACCGAGAATCCGGCGAGGTCGTAGTCGCCGTCCTTGTAGAGACCGGGCATTTCGGCGGTTTCGCCGCCGATCAGCGCGCAGCCGGATTCACGACAACCCTCTGCGATGCCAGCGACGATTGAGGCGGTGGCTTCTGGGTCGAGCTTGCCGCAGGCAAAGTAGTCGAGAAAGAACAGCGGCTCGGCACCCTGGACCACGAGGTCGTTGACTGACATGGCGACGAGATCGATGCCGATGCCGTTATGGATACCGGCTTCGATAGCGATCTTAACCTTGGTGCCAACGCCGTCGGTGGCGGCGACGAGAACCGGATCCTTGAAGCCGGCGGCCTTGAGGTCGAACAGTCCGCCGAAGCCGCCGATCTCGGCGTCAGCGCCGGCACGGGCGGTTGCGCGAACCATCGGCTTGATGAGGTCCACCAGACGGTTGCCAGCATCGATATCGACGCCCGCGTCCGCGTAAGTGAGGCCTTTTTTCTGGTCGGTCATGCCGGGTATCCTGCCGGAGCTGCGAAACTGTGTATTTTCGGCTGGTTACGTCGGAATCCCCGCCTGCGCAATGGCTCGTAAACGCTATCCCGATTACTATGTAGGCGGTAAGCCGGTCGGAGCCCCCAAGCTCGGATTGCGAAACAGGCCGGAGCCGGGAAGCGCCGCGTGAGTATCCCCAATTTAATTACCCTCGGGCGCATCCTGCTGGTGCCCGTGATTGTCTGGGCGATTGCCTCGAACCAGATGGAAATCGCCTTTGCAATCTTCGTGATTGCGGGGGTCAGCGATGCCGTGGACGGCTTTCTCGCCAAGCGTTTCAACATGGCCAGCGAACTCGGTGCGCTGCTCGACCCCTTGGCCGATAAGGCGCTGCTGGTCTCGATCTATGTCTCCCTGGGGATATGGGGGGCAGTTCCGCGTTGGATCGTGATTCTCGTGGTGTCGCGGGATATCATGATCGTGGGCGCCGTCATTGTGTCGTGGTTGTTCGGCAAACCGATCCCGATGAAGCCGCTGATGGTATCGAAGCTCAATACGGTGGCGCAGGTGGCCTTCGCAGCCTTGGTTCTTGCTGCCCTCGGATTTGGTTTCAAATCCTCGCCTTACGATTTGATTTTAATGGGCTTTGTGACCATCTTGACGCTGCTCTCTGTGTCCTTCTATCTCGTCGAGTGGATGCGACACATGAGCACCATCGAACCTGGTCAAGAGCCCCGGTAAACCGGTATTCGTGACGTTCGCCGGCGGAGCCGGCAGGAGTATTTGCGTGGTCGCCCGCGTCCAACCCCGTCAATTGGCGTTCGCGCTGCCCCATGCGGAGAGTCTGTCCCGCGACAACTTCCTTGAGGGCCCGGCCAATGCCGAGGCGCTGGGACTGATCGACTGCTGGCCGGATTGGCCGAACCGGGTAATGCTCCTTGTCGGCCCGGAAGGGTCCGGCAAGAGCCATCTGGCGGCGATCTGGGCCGAGGAGGCCGGGGCGCGCTCCACCATGGCGCACAGCCTGACGGCTGCGACGGTTCCGGCTGAGTTGGTGACCAACGCACTGGTGGTGGAGGATCTCAATGCCGGTGCCTTCGATGAGCGGGCACTGTTCCACCTTCTTAATCTGGCACGTCAAGACAACGCCTATGTGCTGATTACGGCGCGGGTCGCCCCGGCCGCCATGGAGGTCGAGTTGCGCGATCTGCGGTCGCGGCTCCGTGCGATCCCGGTAGTCAATCTGCTGCCGCCGGATGACGGGTTGTTTCGGGCGCTGATCGTGAAGTTTTGCGCCGACCGCCAGCTCAGCATCGACGAGAGCGTGGTCAGCTATGTGGCCAGCCGCATCGAGCGGTCATTCGCCGCCGCCCGCCATACGGTGGAATTGCTGGATAGCGAGGCGCTTCGGCTTGGGCGGCCGGTGACCCGTGCATTGGCCGCGGAACTGCTGCGCGACGCCTGACTTAGCCTTGGACGTCAAACGCGGCGCGTCAAACCGTGCCTTGACGGCGCGGCAGGCAGGTTCCTCAATGTCATCGAAGCGTCACGCAACTGACGCAATGTCCGCTGTGATTTGCCGGCACTATAGCGCTGCTTGAACTGGATGGATTGCTGTCTCATGGACTCCGCAGAAGAGATTGTTATTGAAGAGAAAAAGGGCGAAGCGAAGCCGGCAGAGGTGGTCGCGTCGGGTCCCGAGCGCTTCATCAATCGCGAGCTGTCCTGGCTGCATTTCAATCGCCGCGTCCTTGAGGAGTCCGTCAATCCGGGCCATCCGGCGCTGGAGCGCGTCCGCTTCCTGTCGATTTCCGCAAACAACCTTGATGAATTCTTCATGGTCCGCGTCGCCGGTATCAAAGCGCAGGTCCGTGAGGGAATCAGCGAGCGCAGTCCGGACGGCTTGACCCCGGCCGAGCAACTGGTGCTGATCAACAGTGCGGTCTCCAAGCTCGGCAGCGACCAGCAGGCGATCTGGCGCGACCAGCGCGGCATGCTGGCCGATGTCGGAATCGTGCTGCTCGACGGCAAGGAGGTCAGCAAGGCCGACCGGTCCTGGATCGAGGACCACTTCCTCCACAATATTTTCCCGCTGCTGACGCCGCTGGCGATCGACCCGGCGCATCCGTTCCCGTTCATTCCGAGTCTGGGCTTCACCATCGCGCTGCATCTGTCGCGGGTGTCCGACGGCAAGACGATGAACGCGCTGATCCGCATGCCCGGCAAGATCGATCGCTTCATCCGCCTGCCGACCCCCGGCAAGGACGGCGCGGTCCGCCTTATCACGCTGGAACAGGCCACTGGCCTGTTCATCGCGCGTCTATTCCCGGGCTACACTGTTCAGGGGCAGGGTGCCTTCCGCATCATCCGCGACAGTGAACTTGAAGTCGAAGAAGAGGCCGAGGATCTGGTCCGGCTGTTCGAGACTGCGCTGAAGCGTCGCCGCAGAGGGTCGGTGATCCGCCTCGAAATCGAAGCCGGCATGCCGGCAGAACTCCGTGCCTTCGTGCAGCGCGCGCTGGCGACCTCGGATGACGAAATCCTGCTGGTCGACGGCATTCTTGCCATGAACGAGGTCTCGCAGCTCACACGGCTCGATCGGCCCGATCTCGAATTCGTGCCCTATGTGCCGCGTCATCCGGAACGTGTCCGCGATCATGGCGGCGACATCTTTGCGGCGATCCGTCAGAAGGACCTGATTGTCCATCATCCCTATGAGTCCTTCGACGTCGTCGTGCAGTTCCTGCAGCAGGCCGCGCGCGATCCGGATGTGGTGGCGATCAAGCAGACGCTGTATCGCACCTCCAACAATTCGCCGATTGTCCGCACGCTGGTGGAGGCCGCCGAAGCTGGTAAGTCGGTAACGGCGCTCGTCGAACTGCGTGCGCGGTTTGATGAAGAGGCCAATATCCGCTGGGCTCGCGATCTCGAACGCGCCGGTGTCCAGGTGGTCTATGGCTTCCTGGAATTGAAGACCCACGCCAAGCTGTCGCTGGTGGTGCGCCGCGAGGGCGGCTCGCTCACGACCTATGTGCACACCGGCACCGGCAACTATCATCCGGTCACCGCGCGCATCTACACCGATCTGTCATATTTCACATCCGACCCGATCATCGGTCGCGATGCCGCACGCGTGTTCAACTATATCACCGGTTATGCCGAGCCGAGCGACATCGAGAAGATGGCCGTATCGCCGCTGACCTTGCGCGGGCGCATGCTCGAACACATCCGCGGCGAAGCGGCATTCGCCCGCAGCGGCAAGCCGGGTGCGATCTGGCTCAAGATGAATTCGTTGGTCGATCCGGAAATCATCGATGCGCTCTATGAGGCGTCGAATGCCGGTGTATCCGTTGAACTGATCGTGCGTGGCATCTGCTGCCTGCGGCCGGGCGTGCCCGGCCTGTCCGAAAACATTCGCGTCAAGTCGATCATCGGCCGCTTCCTTGAACATGGTCGAATCTATTGCTTCGGTATGGGCAATGGCCTGCCGAGCCCGAAGGCGGCGATATACATATCGTCGGCTGACATGATGCCGCGCAATCTGGATCGCCGCGTCGAGGTTCTGTGTCCGCTGCAGAACCCCACCGTGCATACCCAGGTGCTCGAGCAGATCATGGTGGCCAATCTCAAGGATACGGAACAGAGCTGGCAATTGTTGCCGGACGGGTCGTCAACGCGTATGAAGGCAGCGAAGGGCGAGGAACCCTTCAATGTGCACAATTACTTCATGACGAATCCGAGTCTGTCTGGCCGTGGAAAGTCGCTTGAGAAATCATCCCCGCGCCGGCTCACCCGCCGTTCGGAGCGTCACCAATCCTCGTAAGGAACCAGCAACGTGGTAGCGCGTGCCAATCAACGCGCGACCAGCGTCGCCGTCATCGATATTGGCTCCAACTCGGTGCGTCTCGTTGTCTACGAGTCGCTGACGCGAAGCCTTGTTACGCTCTTCAATGAGAAGGCGCTGTGCGGTCTCGGCCGCGAAGTGCAGAGCACCGGGTTGCTGGCCAAGGACGCTGTCGACAAGGCGCTGACGGCGCTGCGGCGCTTCCGTGCGCTGTGCAGGGTCATGAAGGTCGGTCGCGTCTACGCCATCGCGACCGCTGCGGCGCGCGATGCGAGCAATGGACCTGCCTTCATCACAGCAGCCGAGAAAATCTGCGGCTGCGAGATCCAGATCATATCGGGGCCGCGCGAAGCGAAGCTCTCGGCGCTGGGCGTGATTTCGGGCGTGCACAAGCCGGATGGCCTGGTTGGCGATCTCGGGGGCGGTTCGCTCGAACTGATCGATGTCAAAGGCAATGCGGTCCGGCAGGGCGTGACGCTGCCGCTCGGCAGTCTCGCATTGCAGGATGCCTCACAGAAATCACCGAAGAAGGCGGAGCGCATCGTCAGGCTGGCGCTGGCTGACGTCGCGCAGCTCAAGGCGGGCGTAGGTCGCAATTTCTATGCGGTCGGCGGCACCTGGCGTGCATTGGCGCGGCTGCACATCATCCAGAGCGGCTATCCGCTACGTGTGATGCATGGCTATTCGATCCCGGCCACCGAAGCGCTCGATTTCGTGCGCCGCTTGCGCCGGCTCGCAACAGCCAACATTCTTGCCAACATCGAAGCCATAGCCGAACAGCGCCAGCCTCTGCTGGTCTACGCGGCGCTCGTGCTTGAATATGTCATTCGCACCGCCAAGCCGAAGACTATCGTGTTCTCGACCTATGGCGTCCGTGAAGGCTTGCTGTACGAAATGCTGCCGCAAGCGCAGCGCATGCAAGATGGTCTGGTCGGCGCCGCGCAGACCATGAACGAGTTGCTGTCGCGTTCGGCCCGCCACGCGCAGGAGCTGAGCGATTGGAGTGATCGGTTCGCCCGTGTCGCCAAGCTCAAAGAGACCGACGAGGATCGTCGGCTACGCCGGGTGGCGTGTCTGTTGTCCGATATCGGCTGGCGGGTCCATCCGGATCATCGCGGCGAGCAGACGCTCAGTTTGATCACGAACGGCAATTTCGGCTCGGTCGATCATCACGGTCGCGCATTCCTCGCGCTCTGTGTGTACTACCGCTACGCAGGATTCGGCGCCGAGAACGAGCCCCCGGAGCTGGTCCGCGCGCTTGTCTCGCCGGCGCAGGTCGAACGCGCCCGTTTGCTCGGCGCGTTATTCAGGGTCGCGCATCTCATTTCGGCCGCGCGGCCGGGCGTGCTGCCCGCCACGCATTTCGCCACCAAGGATCGCAAGATGATGCTCGTCTTCGAGCATCGCATGGTCGATCTCGTCGCCGACCGCGTCGGTAGCCGCTTCAAGCAACTGGCGCGACTGGTCGGGAAGTCCGGTTCGATCGTCAGGCGATAGCCACCGCCGCTCATTCCGAGTGATACTACTGATTGCACCGCGGCGTGACTCTCGGTTTCCGTGCGTATACTCTTTTCCGGTGCGGCCGTTTTGGTCCACGCGGCAAGTACATACGATTTCCGGACCGGGAGAGTCGAAATGTCAGCCCTTCTGATCAACCTTATCGTTCAACTGATTGGCGGCGCGATTGGCGGAAATGTTGCCGGCGGTGCATCGAAGTCTGTCGATCTTGGCACAATCGGCAACACGATCGCAGGTGCAATAGGTGGCGGCGTTGGCGGTCAAATTCTCGGAATGCTGATTCCTATGCTTTCAAACGCATCGGCGACCACCGATATCGGTTCGCTGATCGGTCAGGTGGCCGGAGGCGGTGTCGCGGGTGCGGTGCTGACGGCAATCGTCGGAGCCATCAAGAACAGATCGGCGGCGTAAAGCGATCGTCATTGCGTCTCGCAGGGCGAGGTCTGGTACGCCCCGTCCTGCTGTTTGCGGCAGGCAATTAGAACGCTACCTTGGACGACGCAGCCTACGCGCGATCCACCCGGATCACCCGGCCTTTTTCCATCGCCAATGCAAGGCGGCCATGCTTGAGCGCCAGGGCGGCCTCGCCGAACAACTCACGCCGCCAGCCGTGCAGGGCGCCGACATCGGCATTATCGTCGGTGGCGATCTGCTCGAGATCGTCGACGGTGGCGATGACCTTGCTAGCGACGGCGTGACGCTCAGAGGTCATGCGCAGCAACACCTTCAGCAGTTCGACGGTGGCTGCGCCGTTGGAATTGCCGCGCGGCTTCTCGATCTTCGGCAACGTGGCGGGATCGCGGGCGACGCCACGCTGGACGGCGGCGACAATGTCGCTGCCCCACTTGGAGCGATCAAAGCCCTTCGGCAGCGAACGCAGATTGGCAAGCTTCTCCAGTGACGTCGGCGCATGGGTCGCGATATCGCCGACGGCATCGTCCTTCAGCACGCGCGAGCGCGGCACATCGCGGCTCTGTGCTTCCTGTTCGCGCCAGGCAGCGACTTCCATCAGCACTGCGAGCTCTTTCGGCTTGCGGACGCGGGTCTTCAGCCGTTCCCAGGCGCGCTCGGGATGGAAATCATAGGTCTTTGGCGAGGTGAGAATTTCCATTTCCTCGCTGACCCAGTCGCTGCGGTCGCGCTTCTTCAGATCGGCATCGAGCTTGGCGAACACGTCGCGCAGATGGGTGACGTCGGAGACGGCGTAGTGCAACTGCTCTTCGGTCAGCGGACGGCGCGACCAATCGGTAAAGCGGTGGGTCTTGTCGGGGCGGTGGCCGGTGACGCGTTCGACGAGTTGGTCATAGGCAATGCTGTCGCCGTAGCCGAGCACCATGGCTGCGACCTGGGTGTCGAAGATCGGATGCGGCACCACGCCGGCGCGGTGCACGATGATTTCGATGTCCTGCCGCGCGGCATGGAAGACCTTCAGCACGGCCTCGTTGGCCATCAGGTCGAAGAACGACGTGAGGTCGATGCCTTCGGCAAGCGTGTCGATCACCACCGCGTCTTCCGCGCTGGCCATCTGGACCACGCAGAGCAGCGGGTAATAAGTGGTCTCGCGGAGGAATTCCGTATCGACCGTAATGACGGGGTGCTTGGCAAGTCGCTCGCACGCGGCGGTCAGCTGGGCAGTGGTCGTGATCAGTTCCATGGACGGTCCATAACGCTTTTGCCAAGGCGTTCGGCCGAAAAACCTGTTGAGTCAAGGTGTTTCGGGCAGATTGGAGGTCTGCTCCGATAGAATGAGGGTGTTTAGGTGCCGCAGAAGGTCTTCAGTACGCGCTGATCCGGCTCCGGCGGCTCGGCGTAATCCGCCATCTCCGGTTGATCTTCATAGGGTTTCGCCAGCACGGCCAGCAATTTCTCGAACGGCGCGTAGTCGTCGGCCAGCGCCGCCTGGATCACCGCCTCGACGCGATGATTGCGGGGGATGAAGGCTGGATTGATCGTCTGCATGGCCTGATGGCGGGTACCGGCGTCCTGCGACTCCCGACCGAGTCGTGCCCGCCAGTTCACGGCCCAGGCGTCAAACGCCGTCGGATCGATGAACAGTCCGCGGACGGCTTCGTCGCTGTCTGCGTCAACCGCGGCGGCGCCGAGGCGGCGGAAGGTCAGGGTGAAATCGGCCTGATTGGCGGTCATGGCGGTCAGCAGATCCTGCGCCAATGCGGCATCGTCCGGCTGGCTGGTGAACAGCCCGAGCTTCCGGCGGAGACCGGCCTGATAGGCCGTGTCGAAAATATCAGAGAATTCGCCCAATGCGGCCTGCGCAATCTCGATAGCGGTCTTCTCGTCGCTGTCGATCAGCGGCAGCAGCGTCTCGGCGAAGCGCGTCAGATTCCACAGCGCGATGCGCGGCTGGTTCGCATAGGCGTAGCGGCCCATCTCGTCGATCGAGCTGTATACCGTCGCGGGATCGTAGGCGTCCATGAAGGCGCAGGGGCCGTAATCGATGGTCTCGCCGGATACCGAGCAGTTGTCGGTGTTCATCACACCATGGATGAAGCCGACATGCAGCCAGCGTGCGACAAGTTCGGCCTGACGGCGGATCACTGCATCGAGCAAGGCGCGAATGGGATGTTCGGCTTCGGCTGCGTCGGGATAGTGCCTGTTGATCACATGATCGGCGAGTTGTTTGACGCCGGTGATATCCTCGCGCGCAGCGAAAAACTGAAACGTGCCGACGCGAATATGGCTTGAGGCGACGCGAGTCAGCACGGCGCCCGGCAGCATAGTCTCACGCTGAACCCGTTCGCCCGTGAGGACGGCGGCGAGGGAGCGCGTTGTGGGGATGCCCAGGGCCGCCATGGCTTCGCTGACGATATATTCCCGGATCACTGGACCAAGCGCAGCACGGCCATCGCCGCGGCGCGAGAACGGTGTCGGACCGGAACCCTTGAGCTGGATGTCGCGGCGCACGCCGTCGCGGTCAATGACCTCGCCGAGCAGGATCGCGCGCCCGTCGCCGAGCTGCGCCACGAAATGTCCGAACTGATGTCCGGCATAGGCCATCGCGAGGGGATCGGCGCCATCCGGCACGCGCTTGCCGGCGAGGACCTCGACGCCTTCGGGACTGGCCAGCCAGTCAGGATCGATGCGGAGTTGGTCGGCCAGTGCGCGGTTCAGCTTGATCAGTCGCGGCGCTGTCACCGGCGTCGGTGCAACGCGGGCGAAGAAATTCGCGGGCAGGGCGGCATAGCTGTTGTCGAACGGGAAGTGGACTGTCATGGCCCCAAGATGGGGGGCCACGACGTGTTAGGCAACCGCTGAAAACGGCCTCAGGCGGCGCGAACCGTGTCGAGGAACCGGTCGACTTCATCCTTCAGGCGATTGCTTTCGAGCGACAGCGACTGCGCTGCGGCCAGCACCTGGGTCGATGCGGAGCCAGTCTCGCTGGCGCCGCGATTGACCTCGGTGACCTCGCTGGCGACCTGGGTGCTGAGCTGGGCCGACTGCTGGACATTGCGCGCGATTTCCTGTGTCGCTGCGCCCTGTTCCTCAACCGCCGCTGCGATGGCCGACGAGACTTCGGAAATCAGCGTGATGGTCGAGCCGATCTCCTTGATGGTCTCGATCGTCTCGGCACTGGCCGCCTGCATGCCGGCGATCTGCATGCTGATTTCGTCAGTGGCCTTGGCGGTCTGCGACGCCAGCGCCTTCACCTCGGCGGCGACAACGGCGAAACCGCGGCCGGCGTCACCGGCGCGCGCGGCCTCGATGGTGGCGTTGAGCGCCAGCAGGTTGGTCTGTTCGGCAACGGCGGTGATGAGCTTCACGACATCATCGATGCGTGCAGTGGCCTGCGTGAGTTTGACAATGCTTTCATTGGTCTTCTCGGCCTGCAGCACGGCGGTCGAAGCGATACGGTTCGATTCATGAACCTGGCGGCCGATTTCATTCACCGACGAGGTGATTTCCTCGGTGGCGGCAGCAACCGACTGCACGTTGTTCGACACGACGTGCGATGCGGATGCGGCCGAGCCCGAGAGGCTCATGGTGATATCCGATGTACGCGTCAGCGTGGTGGCAGAGGCTTCGAGTTCGGTCGAGGCTGATGAGAGCGAACCAACCAGCTCGCTGATCATCGATTCAAAATTGCTGGTCGCCTTCGTGATGGTTTCCGCACGGGCAGCCTTGATGGCGGCCTCGGCACCGGCAGCCTGATCCGCCGCACGCTTGGCGATGAGGGCGTCCTTGAAGATCTGCAACGCGCTCGCGATACGGCCAATCTCGGTGCTTTCGCCCTGATGCGGAATGATGGCCTCCAACTGACCATCGGTCAGCTGGCCCATTGGCTTCAGGATCGAGGCGATGCCGCCGGAGATGTCACGCACCAGATACATGGCGGCGCCGAGGCCGAGCACGACCGAGGCGCCGAGAATGATAACCATCATCCAGATCGCGTTGGCATAGGTGGCGTTCGCATTGCTGCCGGCTGCTTCGGCGCCCTTGTCGTTCAGCTCGACGAGCTTGGCCAATGTGCCGTCCATGGCGCGGCCGGTCGGGACGACCTTCTTGGCGTTGATCTCTTTGGCGGCGTTCACGTCGCCCTTGTTGGCGAGGGCCTGGACGTCGTTGCCCGCGGCGATGAAAGCCTTCCATTCTGCGTCGAGCTTGTCAGCCAATTCGCGCTCTGCCGGCGATGACACCAGCGGGGCATAGGCCTTTGCTGCCTTTTCAAAGTCCGATTTGCGGGCGGCGAGGTTCTTGTCGACATCCGGACGGTCGGCATCGGCCACGATCAGGTGGTCGCGCAGCACTGCGCGATACCGCGCCGACTGAACGCGCATTTCGCCGATCCAGCGGACGCTGGGGAGCCACTGCGTCTGGATATCCTGGGTTGCTGCGTTGATGGCTCGCATCTGCATGAAGGCGAGGGTGCCGATGCCCGCGATCACCACGAAGAGAAAAGCGACAATGACAAACAGCTTGGTACTGATCGAATATCTGGCGAGCACGAACATATTCCTCGGCGGTTCTAAGGCTGCGACGCCGGTCAGCCGAAATGGCGGCTGCCTTGGGTTGCGGCAGGGCAAGAAGCAGCAAGTTCCAGTTGAATCACCTGCCTTCAAAACGGGCTGGGTTCACGGCAAGACAGTGAATGGTGGTCGTCAACGTTCAGTAAATTTTGACACAAATACCGCTTTAAGTAGTTGAATCTGGTGCTGAAATACCGACGTGACGTATCCGGGTGCCGATGGTGCTTGACCCGAGGTAGCTGGTTATTGCGTGTGCAATCATGTAGTTCCCGCGTTGCGGGAGGTTTTCCGATCGCTCGATTGCATTTGGAAATGGTAGTCCGAAATTCATCGGTCGGAGGCCTCCGGTGATGCAGTCGCGGCCCGCAAATTCGGGCGATCTGATCGCCGAGCTTTGGTTGCCGCGTCGGGTGCGGTCGGGTAAACCCTGCGCTTCGCGCTTGATCGCGAACCCGATTCCGCCCTCTGACGTATTTCCAGGATACCCATGCATCGCTACCGGTCTCACACCTGCGGCGCGCTCCGCGACAGCCATATCGACCAGACCGTTCGCCTGTCGGGGTGGTGCCATCGTATCCGCGACCATGGCGGCGTGCTCTTCATCGATCTGCGCGACCATTACGGCCTGACGCAATGCGTCGCCGACCCGGACTCGCCGGCATTCAAGGTCGCCGAGACGCTGCGTTCGGAATGGGTCGTGAAGATCGACGGCAAGGTGCGTCGTCGTCCCGGCGGCACCGAGAATGCCGAACTGCCCACCGGCGATGTCGAAATCTATATCGATGCCATCGAGGTGCTTGGCCCTGCGGCCGAGTTGCCGCTGCCGGTGTTCGGCGATCAGGACTATCCGGAAGACATCCGGCTGAAATATCGCTTCCTCGACCTGCGTCGCGAGAAGCTGCATCAGAACATCATGACCCGCGGCGCCATCGTCGACTCGATGCGCAAGCGGATGAAGGAGCAGGGCTTCTTCGAATTCCAGACGCCCATCCTCACCGCGTCGTCGCCGGAAGGCGCGCGCGACTTCCTGGTGCCGTCGCGCATCCATCCCGGCAAGTTCTACGCGCTGCCGCAGGCACCGCAGCAGTACAAGCAGCTGCTGATGATGTCGGGCTTCGACCGCTACTTCCAGATCGCGCCATGTTTTCGCGACGAGGATCCGCGTGCCGATCGTCTGCCGGGCGAGTTCTACCAGCTCGATCTCGAAATGAGCTTTGTCGAACAGGAAGACGTGTTCGCGGCGGTGCAGCCCGTGATCACCGGCGTGTTCGAGGAGTTCGCCAAGGGCAAGCCGGTCAACAAGGACTGGCCGAAGATTCCCTACGCAGAGTCGCTCCGCAAATACGGCACCGACAAGCCGGACCTGCGCAACCCGATCGAGATGCAGAACACGGCGGAGCACTTCCGCGGCTCCGGCTTCAAGGTGTTCGCGCGCATGCTCGAAGACGACAAGAACCAGGTCTGGGCGATCCCCGGTCCCGGCGGCGGCAGCCGTGCATTTTGCGACCGCATGAATTCCTGGGCGCAGGGCGAAGGCCAGCCGGGCCTCGGCTACATCTTTTGGCGAGAAAAAGCTGAAGGTTTATCCTCTACCGAATGGCGGATGCTCGAAACCGCAATCACTAAGGCGCTCGAAAACGGACAGCACGAAGAGGCACACAAGCTCTACGAAAAGTGGGCCGAAGGCGTCGAGGCAGCCGGTCCGCTAGCGAAGAACATCGGACCGGAAAGAACGGAAGAGATCAGGAGGCAACTCGGATTGGGGGCCGGCGATGCCGCGTTCTTCGTCGCGGGCGATCCCGAGAAATTCTACAAGTTCGCCGGTCTCGCACGCACCAAGGTCGGCGAAGAGCTCAACCTGATCGACAAGGAGCGCTTTGCGCTGGCCTGGATCGTCGATTTCCCGATGTACGAGTACAACGAGGACGACAAGAAGGTCGACTTCTCGCACAACCCGTTCTCGATGCCGCAGGGGGGCATGGATGCGCTGGTCGGGCAGGATCCGCTGACCATCAAGGCCTTCCAGTACGACATCACCTGCAACGGCTACGAGATCGCGTCGGGCGGCATCCGTAATCACAAGCCAGAAGCGATGGTGAAGGCGTTCGAGATCGCCGGCTATGGCGAGGAGACGGTGGTCGAGCGCTTCGGCGGCATGTATCGCGCCTTCCAGTACGGCGCACCGCCTCATGGCGGTATGGCGGCAGGCGTCGATCGTATCGTGATGCTGCTCTGCGGTACGAACAACCTGCGCGAGATCTCGCTCTTCCCGATGAACCAGCGTGCTGAAGATTTGTTGATGGGCGCGCCGTCAGAGGCTTCGCCGAAGCAGTTGCGTGAAGCGCATATCCGTCTCAATCTGCAGGACAAGTAGTCCGGCAAACCAACAAGAAGAAACGCCCTTCTACCTAACTTTTGTTTTATGACGCGCGGGAGCACGCATGTCTTCTTCATCTTCTGACGATCTCTCGCGCGCGGCGCTTGCCTATCACCGCCTTCCCAAGCCGGGTAAGCTCGAAATCCAGGCCACCAAGCCGCTTGCCAACCAGCGTGATCTGGCGCTGGCCTATTCGCCGGGCGTGGCCGCGCCGTGTCTGGCGATTGCTGCCGACCCCAATGAAGCGGCGTCGCTGACCTCGCGCGCCAATCTCGTGGCCGTCGTCTCCAACGGCACGGCTGTCCTCGGTCTCGGCAATATCGGTCCGCTGGCGTCGAAGCCGGTGATGGAAGGCAAGGCGGTCCTGTTCAAGAAGTTCGCCGGCATCGACGTGTTCGACATCGAGATCGCCGCCGACACCATCGAGCGCGTGGTCGAGGTCGTCTCGGCACTGGAGCCGACCTTCGGTGGCATCAACCTTGAGGACATCAAGGGTCCGGAATGTTTCGAGATCGAGGCGCAGCTTAAAGAGCGCATGAAGATCCCGGTGTTTCACGACGATCAGCATGGCACCGCCATCATCGTCGGCGCCGCGATCAAGAATGCGCTGCTGCTCAACGGCAAGAACATCAAGAACGTCAAGATCGTCTGCTCGGGTGCTGGCGCTGCGGCGATCGCTTGTCTCAATCTTCTGGTGTCGCTGGGCGCGCAGAAGAAGAACATCTGGGTCTGCGATATCGACGGTGTCGTGCATGAGGGCCGCAACACCCTGATGGATCGCTGGAAGGCGGTCTATGCGCAGAAGACCGATGCGCGCGTGCTGGGCGATGTCATCGCCGGCGCCGATATTTTCTTGGGCGTCTCCGCTCCGGGCGTGCTGAAGCCCGAGATGGTCAAGGCGATGGCCGACAAGCCGCTGGTGATGGCGCTGGCCAATCCGACGCCGGAGATCATGCCGGACGAAGCGCGCAAGGCACGCCCGGACGCGATGATCTGCACCGGCCGGTCGGACTTTCCGAACCAGGTCAATAACGTCCTTTGTTTCCCGTTCATCTTCCGCGGTGCACTCGATTGTGGTGCGACGGCGATCAATGAGGCGATGAAGATCGCCGCCGTCGATGCCATCGCGCAGCTTGCGCAAGACCCGCCGTCGGATGCTGTGACCGCCGGCTTCGACAACGAGACCCAGGGCTTCGGTCCGGGGTCGCTGATCCCGAGCCCGTTCGATCCACGCCTGATCCTGCGCATCGCGCCGGCCGTCGCCAAGGCGGCGATGGAATCCGGCGTGGCCTCGCGCCCGATCGCCAATTTCGAGGAATACACCGCGGGTCTTGAGCGGTTCGCGTTCCGCTCCGGTCTGGTGATGAAGCCGGTCTTCGCGAAGGCAAAGACCCAGCCGGTGCGCGTGATTTATGCCGAAGGCGAAGACGAGCGCGTGCTGCGCGCCGTGCAGGTGGTGCTGGAAGAGAAGCTGGCGCGTCCGATCCTCGTTGGCCGTCCGTCGGTCGTCGAAGCCCGCATCAAGCGGTTCGGTCTGGCGATCCAGGCCGGCCAGGATTTCGACCTGATCAATCCCGAGGACGATCCGCGTTATCGCTCTTACGTGCAGTCCTATATCGACGTGGCCGGCCGTCGCGGCGTGACGCCGGATGCGGCGCGCACGGTCGTCCGCACCAATGCGACGGTGATCGCCGCGCTCGCCGTGATCCGCGGCGAGGCGGATGCAATGATCTGCGGCGTCGAAGGCCGCTACATGAGCCATCTGCGCCATGTGCGCGAGATCATCGGCTTCCTGCCGGGCGTCAGCGATTTTGCAGCGCTGTCGCTGATGATCACCAGCAAGGGTGCGCACTTCATCGCTGATACGCAGGTGCGTCCGAATCCGAGCGCGGAAGAACTCGCGGAAATCGCGGCGCTCGCTGCCAACCACGTGCAGCGCTTCGCCATGAAGCCGAAGATCGCTTTCGTGTCGCATTCTGACTTTGGCAGCTACGATACGGACTCTTCGCGGAAGATGCGCCGCGCCGCAGCATTGCTGCGTGAGAAGCATCCGGAAATCGAGTCCGATGGCGAAATGCAGGGCGACACCGCGCTGTCGGAAGCGGCCCGCAAGATCGTGCTGCCGCATTCGAAACTCGAGGGCTCGGCGAATGTGCTCATCATGCCGACGCTCGATGCCGCCAATGTCGCCTATCAGATGATCAAGACGCTGGCCGATGCGCTCCCGGTCGGCCCGATCCTGATCGGCCCGGCGCGTCCGGCGCATATCCTGACGCCGGGGGTGACAGCGCGTGGTATCCTCAACATGACGGCGGTTGCGGCTGTCGAGGCGCAGGAGCGGGCTGGGCGTCCGCAGGCGAGCCTGTTCGGCTAGCGCGTTCAGTCAGCCTCGCGCTGGCTGGATGCTTCCCAGCCGTTGCGCTTTTGGATAGTTCGCCGATCTGAAATGCATCGCGACAAATGGATGACGGCAACGAGGTCATCCATTTGTTCGTTTGAAAAATGTGGTGGAATGATCATACTCGTCATGTATTTCGACAAGTATTCATTGCAGTCCAGCGAGGCCGACCAATGCCAGCGTTTATTACTTTCGGGCGCATTCTCTTTGCCGTGATCTTCATTGCGTCCGGCGCATCCAAGTTTCTCGACCTCAGCGCAACTGCGGATGCAATCGCGAACAAGGTTATCCCGACGATCCCCGCTGTCGTGACGCCCTATGCGACGCAGCTCGAAGGGCTGGCGGGCATGGAATTGAAGCAGATTCTCGCAATCGCCGTTGCAACACTGGAACTGGTCGGCGGTATTCTCGTCGCGCTGAATCTGGGTGCGCGCTTTTTCGCCCTGGTGCTGGTGCTGTTCGTGATGGCCGCGACTTTCTACTTCCACGACTTCTGGAACCTGACAGGCCCTGAGGCCAAGAACCAGATGATCCACGCGCTGAAGAACCTGTCGCTGATCGGCGGCCTCTTCATGATCGCCGGTATCGGCCGCAGCGCGCGGCTGCCGGGCGGCTACAACGAAGTGTAGTTGTCGTTCAGGACACCCGCCGCCAGGCCGTTACTGTGACTTCACGCGCGGCGTCGAGGATCTGGACCTCGCTCGCTTGTAGGCCGTGACTGGAGAGAATGTCCTGCGGTGATCGTTCGGGGACGCCGGGGAAGCATCCCTCGCCGCCGGGCAGACGGACATGCGGCGCCTGCGAGAGCCAAAACACGTCGATGCGATCAAAGAACATCTCGAATACGCTGGGGCCGCCGATGACGGCGACGGTGCCGGCATGAACGCCAGCATGCGCGCAAGCGTCCTCGAAAGATACGCCGGCCGGATTCCACAGCGTGGCTTTGTTGTTTTCGGGATCGGGGCCTATGGCAGCGATGCTGCGGCTGACGATGATGCGCTTGCGCTTCGGTGAGTTTGGCTGATCCTCGAACGAATGCCTGCCGTGCACGATCAGGTCGGCACGGTCGAGACCTGCGGTGAAAAAGGCGAGGTCGCCGGGAAATTTGAGGGTATCGGGCATCACGCCACTGGCGTCGGCGAGCATGCCGTCCGCCGAGACGATGACGTAGCCGTTAAAACGAAATGCGGGCATCAGGGGCGTCGACGCGTCCTCATTATTCCGAGATCGTCTGGACGACGCTGTTCACAGGACGGCTGCTGACCGTCGGCAGCTTGGCGTCCTTGACGATCGCTTCATCATAGGACGCGATGGTCTGCACGGGCGCCTTGGCACGCATATGCACGACCTTGTAGCCACCGGCCTTGAGCTTGCGCAGCAGGGTCGGCAACGCTTCGGCGGTGTGCTTCTGGAAGTCGTGCATCAGGATGATACCCTTGCCGAGCTTGTCGAGCTTGGTCATCACATTGGTGATGACCTGTTCGGACTTGCGCGTCTTGAAGTCGAACGAGTCGATGTCACAGGAGAAGATCGCCATGTTGCGCGTGCCGAGATAGGTGACGATTTCCGGCGGGTGCTGCAGCGCCGGAGCGCGGAAGAACGGTGCGGGGGCTGAGCCGAGTGCCCACTTCACGGCGCTGAAGCCTTTCTCGATTTCATCGATGCGCTGCTGCTGGGTCAGTTTCTTGTTGGTCAGCGCGATATGGGCCCAGGTGTGTCCGCCGATGGTATGGCCGGCCGCAGCGACCTGCTTGAGCACCTCCGGATAATAGGTAGCGTGCTTGCCGATCGGAAAGAACACTGCCTTGACGCATTCGTCGGCCAGCGTCTTCAACACGGTCGGCGTCGTAGTCTGCCACGGGCCATCGTCGAAGGTCAGCACCACTTCCTTGTCGCGCAGGAAGTCGAGCTGCTTGAAATGTTCGAAGCCGAAACCCGGACCGCCCGTCGTGTCGATCTCGACCACACGGCTGACGCCGAGCGCATCGGGATTGGCGCAGGTCGATTTGGCGGGGGCAGGTGCAGCCGCGGGCGCCGGTGGCGGCGCGGGCGTTGCCGCGGGGGCTGGGGCTCCGGCTTTGGGTGCCTGCGCCTGTGCGCCTGCCGCCCACAATGAAATCGCGCTCGCAAAAATCAGACCTGCCGCACTGCGCATCACGTTCCCCTTGACCTGCGACCAGCGTCGTCAGCGAGGTGGCCGGGCTGATCCAGATGGTCGTGGCCGCAATTCTAGCGCGATTTCAGGCGGTCCCGCTATGGCAACGGCCCTTATCCCCAGTCAGTGGCTGGATCGATATTGAACCGCTCAAGCCGCGGTCAGAGCGCGTCCGACGGCGGTCTTGATGCGTGTGTCGGTCGGTTCGAATTCGGAGGCAAAGGAGTCGGTGAGGTAGCCATCGCGTCCGACCAGATATTTGTGAAAGTTCCACCGCGGCAGGTCGCGCGGCCGTGCCTCTGCCGCCCATTTGTAGAACGGGTGTGCGTTCGGTCCCTTCACGACGGTCTTGGCGGCCATCGGGAAGCCGATACCGAAATGTCCCTCGGCAATGTCGGCGATCTCCTTGGCGCCCCCCGGCTCCTGTCCACCGAAGTCATTGGAGGGCACGCCGACGATCATCAAGCCGCGCTCGCGGAACTCGGTCCACAGTGTCTGAAGCCCGGCATATTGCGGGGTGAAGCCGCATTGCGAGGCGGTATTGACCACCATGATCGGGCGGCCTGCATAGTCGGCAAGTTTGATGTCGCCACCCTTGAGGCCGGGAAACGCGAAGCCATAGGCGGTCATGCGGCTCACGGCGCCTTGCGCCGAGGCGTGACGCGCGACCGCCACAGCACTTGCCGCGCCCAATACCGTCGTCAGTATCTGCCTGCGATTGATCATCGCCATTCGTCGTAGCCCAGCCTGTTTCCCGAGCAGAGTAGCGTCATCTCCGAGATGACGCACTCAACAAGCTGTTACAGGGCTGGAGCAAATGAGGCTAGCGCAGCGGCACCACGAATTCGGTGCCCTGGCCGGTCTCGCCGCCGGCGGCAATGCCCTGATCGGACACCACGATGGAGCCGCCACTCGCGAGCGCTTCGGTAATCTGTGCCATGGCGTCCGCGGGGATCGTCAGGCGGTCGAGCGCTTCGGCGGCGCTGTTCGGCAGCGGTCGGGTTTTCACCTCAACGGCACCAGTGGATTTGCGGCGACGCGAAACATTGTCGTCCTCGTCGGCGCGATGCGGGACGGCAGGCAGCGAGACTGCGGTCCAGTGAAATGCCTTGGCATCATTCTTGTCGGTGCGGGCGGTAAAGATGTGAGTGCCGAGCGGGCGATCGCTGGGCTTGATGGCGATCGGCGTTTCGAACAGCGGCGCGAAATTCTGCCGCACATAGAGCTTGCCGTCCTTGCCGCTGACCAGCACGGCAATCTGGCCGGACCGCTTTGGCGTCGCATCGGCAGCGGGCGCCGGGGAGGCCGTAGACATTTCGGCCTTCGCTGCATCCGCAGGGCGCGTTTCGTCCTTCTTGGCGTCGGGCACACTGGCGGCGACCGGTGCGACATCAGCTTTTGCGATTTCCGCCTTCGGGGCTTCCGTCTTGGCAGGCTCAAGCTTGGCTGGCGCTTCCGCGACGGTCTCTGCCGATTTGACCTCGGGGGTCGGCAATTCGACGACCTTGGCGATCGCGGCGTCGAGATCGCGGCGCGTCATGATCTCGGGCTCGGCGGCTTTGACGGCGGTTTCGACCTTTGTAGGTGTGGCGTCCGACATCACAGTCGCAGGCGCCGGTTTTGTCATCGCATTGCTGGCATCGGCGGTCTGGGTCTTGTCCTGAGTCTTGGAGCGGTCGGCGGCGGATGGCCTCAGACCGAGGTCTTGGAGCTTCGCATCTGCCGATGCCTTATCAGTCTTTGGCGACGCCTGGACGTCTTGAGGCGCCGCTGCCGCGACCGGACCCGGCGCGATTTTCTGAGCGGCGAGCAGCGGATGCGAGATTTCCGCTGGGGAGATTTCACCGGGCGCGATGATCACGCGGGCACCCATGCGGGTCCAGCCCCAGATCTTGGTCGCAAAGGCCATCGGCATGCGGATGCAGCCGTGGGACGCCGGATAGCCTGGCAGCGCGCCGGCATGCAGAGCAATGCCCGACCAGGTGATGCGCTGCATGTAGGGCATCGGCGCGCCGCTATAGATGTTGGAGCGGTGCCATTTGTTCTTCTGGATGATGCTGAACACGCCCATGGGCGTCGAATGGCCGCGCATGCCGGTGGAGACCGGTGTTTCCGCGAACAGGCCGTTGGCGTCGAATACCCGCAGGGACTGTCGCTCGATCGAGATGGCGATCACCAGCGGGCCGACCGGCTTGGCGTGTTCCTTGACCTGTTTCTCAAGTTTGGCGCCGAGGCGCTTCAGCTTTTTCTGGCGCTGCTGTGGTTGTGGCGCCGGCGGTTCGATCTCCCGCATGATCATTGGGTTTTCGTCGGTCCAGAACACCGCGGCATCGGCAGGCATCGCCACGGTCATGCCGGCCATGGCGACGAGTGCAATCCGCAGGAAGCTGCCGGAAAAAATCGTGCTGCTCAGAAAACGGCTCTTGTCCGTTGATCCCCGCGACAATTGAAATGCACCCACGTCCAATATCCTCGAATCCATCTGAAAACATTAGTCTCGCAGGCGCGAGATGGGTTCACCAGCATGAGTGATCTGGCTACCGCTGAGTCGGGATCAGCCTAGCAAAAAAGCCTCACATTGAATTAACAGAGGGGCATCCTGGCTTCCGAATCCGGTTGGAATGCCTACATATTCTGGATCGGTCACGGAGAGTTGCATGACGTTTAATGGATCTGGCGAGCTCACCAAGATGTTGCGGCGCGGCGTCTTGGCGCTTTCGGCATTCGCGGCGTTGGCAATTGTCCCGGCGCAGGCTGCGGACGAGCCGGATCTGATCTTCCGGCGCTCCACCGTGTTCAAATGGCTCAGTCCGAACGACAAGCTGGCGACCTATGGCGTCGACGACCCCGAAGTCGACGGCGTCGCCTGCCACTTCACGGTGCCTGAAAAGGGTGGCTTCAAGGGCTGGCTCGGTCTGGCCGAAGAAGTCTCGGACATCTCGCTCGCGTGCCGGCAGATCGGCCCGATTACGTTCAAGGCCAAGAGCGATCAGGGCGAGGACATGTTCCGGCAGCGCCGCAGTCTTTTTTTCAAGAAAATGCAAATCGTCCGCGGCTGCGACGCCAAGCGAAACGTGCTGGTTTACATGGTCTATTCGGACCGGATCATCGAGGGTTCGCCGAAGAACTCGACGTCATCAGTTCCGATCATGCCCTGGGGGCAGTCAGACGCCGCCGTGCAGAAATGCGGCGACTTCATCAAATAAGCGAGCTAATGGCCGCTAGAACTTAGCTCTGCTTCGCTATTCAACGGAGTGGGTGACGACGCGTTTCGTGCGCAAGCGGTCCCATGACTGCTGCGGCTGCGGGTCACGATAGCCTACGAGCTGGACCAGCTGCTGCGGATAGCACTCGTTGCCGTGTGAGCCGTAGCCCTGCTGCGACATGGCGCCTTGGCATTTGGCGCGCGAGTGTACCGTGGAGACCAGTGGCCGTCCGGGGGCGCTGATCGGGGTATCCTTGCCAACGTCGTTGTTGCCGGTTCCCACGACTGCATTCCTTCTCTTCGAGGTGAACAGAAACGCGCAGTCGCCTGAAAAGGTTGCATACGCTCTCCTGAAGTCGCTTTAGCCGCGTTTCGGTTCAGTTTTGTTAAGGGCGTGCGACAGCCGGACGAACTTTCGAGACATCCTTTCCAAGGCGTTCTTTCTAAGCCGTTCGCAGATTTGCCGCCCGGATTGTGTCGTCGGCATGGGCGCCACGAAACAATTCAGTAGGGGGACGAAACCATTTTCCTCTTGGGCCGCAGACGTGCCGAAACCCGCATTGGCTATTCCTTTCCCAACGACGCGGCGGGCAGCGCTGCCGAACTGGAGACGTCAGATGCGTACCATCAGCTTCATCCTCGCTTTCGCCTTCATCCTGGCTGGCCCGTCGATGGCCGGTTCCATTGAGGGTAACCTGCCGGGTATCGGCACTTTCGCCTTTACCGGTTCGCCCGCGATCAGTGCTGTTGCGCCGATGGTTGTGGCCTACGCACGCTGATTTCGATCGCGGGCGGATAACCCGAGAAACAACAAGAAAAGTTTTGAAATGACTAGACCGCGTATTCTGACTGCCATTGTTGTCGCTGCCGCCCTTGCGAGTTCCATCACGGGAAGTGCGGCGCAGGCGCAGATCTGGTCATGGCGGAAATTGCCGGACCAGCGTGGCGAGTTCGTTCGTTTGTGCTCGCCGCATATGGTCGGGCGCTGGGCGCATCCGGAAGAAGTGTGCGGCTGCCTGCATGACCACGCCGTGGCAACGGTGGAAGACGCTGATTTGCGCGAGGCACTGCTGCGAGGCATCAGTGAGCGCGGCGTACCTACGATCGAGAAGGACTGGATCCCGGCATCGAAGCAGTCGATGATCAGCGCGACCTTCACGCAGATCGCGAAGCCGACCCTGCAATGCATGTATGATCCGGCGCCGCTGGATTGAACCACTCAGTTAGTTCGCGTGATCTTTTTGCGCTGCGTCGTCGCGCCAAAATGATAGCGGATTTCTGTCTTTCCCTCTCGTCATCCCGTTACTGCCAATGATAGCGTTTTACTACACCACCGTTAGGTGGGTGGATTCGCTACTAATTGAATTGGTGGGAACCGAGGGATTTTTTATGCGATTTGTTTCGATCGGCTTGACGTGTGTCTCGATATTTCTGACCGGCGCGGCGTTGGCTGCAGATGCCAGCACCCAGGACACCAACAAGAAAACCGTCGTTGAATTCTATGAGAAGGGCCTCAACCAGAAAGACTTCGAGGCGGCGTCCAAATATTTCGGTCCGCGTTATGTTCAGCACAATCCCAACGCGGCTGATGGTGTCGAGGGCTTCAAAGGCTTTATCGGTTTCCTGCGGGAGAAATTCCCGGACTCGCATAGCGAGATCAAGCAGGTCTTCGCCGACGGCGACTATGTGATCCTGCATGTGCATGCCGTGCGCGAAAAGGGCACGCGCGGTAACGCGATCATCGACATCTTCAAGCTTGAGAACGGCAAGATCGTCGAACATTGGGATGCCGTTCAGCCGATCCCGGAAAAATCCGCTAACACCAACGGCATGTTCTGATGGATATGGCGCAGCCCCAGCGTGACGATCGATTGAAAGGCAAGGTCGCCATTATCACCGGTGCGGGTTCCCGCGGCGATGGCATTGGCAACGGACGTGCCGCAGCGGTGTTGTTGGCGCGGCATGGCGCGCGCGTCGCGTTGGTCGACACCGACGTAGACGCTGCCGAAGAAACAGCGCGATTGATCGCTGCGGAAGGCGGCGTCACGCAGATCTATGACGGCGATGTCAGCGATCGCGCGTCATGCGAGGCGATCGTCGAACGCACCGTCGAAGGCTTTGGCCGGCTGGACATCCTCGTCAACAATGTTGGCCTCACCGGGCCGCGCGGCGACGCCATCGAGGTCGACGACCGCGCCTGGGACGGCGCCATGCGTATCAACGTTGCCTCAATGATGCTGATGGCGAAGTATGCGATTCCGGAAATGATGAAATCCGGCGGCGGCTCGATCATCAACCTGACGTCGATCGCCGGCCTGCGCGGGGGCCACCCGAGCTTGTTGTATCCAACGTCGAAATCGGCGGTGATCGGCCTCACCAGGGCGATGGCGGCACATCACGGTCGCGACGGCATTCGCGTCAACTGCATCGCTCCCGGCACGGTCTATACGCCGATGGTGGCGTCGCGTGGCATGAGCGATGAGATGCGCAAGGCGCGCGCAGCGGGCACACTGCTGGGCACCGAAGGGACCGGCTGGGATATCGGCTATGGTGTTCTGTTTCTTGCCAGCGACGAGGCGCGCTGGATCACAGGGATTACGCTAGCGATCGATGGCGGTGCGAGTGTGGGCCAGACCGGTTCACCGGTGCCGCCAAGTGAGCCACTGCGGCATTGATGAGCATGTCTTGGACTAGCGCGTCTTGGTGCCCGCGCGGGGAACGCATTTGCGAACACGCGTCACACCGGACGTGGTCAGCGTCGTGCCGGACACTTCCTTGATCTGGCCGGTGGGGCAAGAGCCGTCATCGACCAGAATGCGCTGGCCGAGGCGGACATCAACAATGTCCTGTTCGCGGTTGACCTGATCGATCGCCAGCGCCGGCGTCGCTAACGCAAGCGAAGCCAGAATTCCTGATAGCCAAATTGCCGAGCGCATCGTGCGACCTTTGTTACTTGTTCTGGATCTTGAGGCCGTCGGGGCCGACATTGATCTGCAGCCCGCTGGGTTCTTTCTTGGTCTGGTAGAGATTGTAGCCGAGCACGCCGATGCCGACGATCAGCGCGCCGATGATCAGGTAGAGCACGTTGCGATTGCCGGACATGAGGTCTCCGTTGGGGGCAGATCTGCCTGCTGGGCATTTTGTCTGCCTGGATTGTAGGGATGCGCATCCGATTCTAGAAGCGCAGCGGTTGCCGGCATTGAGTGCCAGCCAGCCTCAAGTTTTAGCCCCCCACGCGGGTTCCACGCGTCTTTGCTGCAGGCTTGCGGTGGGCGCGCAAACTCGCCGCTGAGGCTTTCGCCAGTCTTTCCGCCGATGTGACAAGCTCACGAATGGGATGGCCGGCGAAGCCGAGCACGAAGCCCGGCGCAGGGCGGGCGCGCAGATAGGTGTCAGCCAGCAACCAGCCCTCGACGCCGGCTGCAGCCTTGGCCTTTGCGGCGATCTCAAGCGACGTCGCGGGCGCGAACTTCGCCACCAGATGCAGGCCCTGTGACGGCACCGGCACGGTCAGTTGCCCGTCCGACGCATCCGTCAACGTCGTCGCCAGAGCGTCGCGCGCCTCGCGATAGATGTTCCGCATCTTGCGCAGGTTGGCCGCGAAGGCGCCGGAGTTCAACATGTCGGCGACGGCGCCTTCCATCAATGTGCCGGGAAAGCGGTCCATCGCCGCGCGCGCCGTCGTGACCGGGCCAATCAGGCGTTCGGGCAGGGCGCAATAGCCGATGCGCAGACCGGGAAACAGAGTCTTGGCAAACGTGCCCATATAGATCACGCGTTGCAGGTGATCGATGCCGGCGAGCGACAGCAACGGCGCGCCGTCATAGCGAAACTCGCTGTCGTAATCGTCTTCGAATATCCATGCGCCGGCGTCCTTCGCCCAGTCGAGCAATTCAAGACGCCGCGGCATCGCCATTTGCACGCCGAGTGGAAATTGATGCGAGGGCGTGACATAGGCCGCGCGCGCAGATGGCGCCGTGGCACGGCCCCTGGCGACGATCAGGCCGAAGTCATCGACCGGCACCGACACCGGCCGGGCGCCGCAATGTTCGATCGATTTTCGTGCGGCGGGGTAACCGGGGTCCTCGCACCAGATCTGTTCGCCTGGCTTGAGAATGGCTGACAGCACGATGCGCAGCCCGTGCTGTGTGCCCGATGTCAGCATGATCTGATCGGGATCGCAGCGTAGCCCACGCGCCGACAGAAGATGATTGGCGATGGCGGTGCGTAGTTCATGACTGCCGCGGGGATCGCCGTAGTGCAGATGCTCGGCGCCGAAAGCGCGCAGGCGGCGGCCGGCGAAAGCGCGAAAACGGCGCAGCGCCTGTTCGTCGATATCGGTACAGCCGAGAGCGAGCGTGCCCCGCTGCGGCGCGTCGATGGCAATGGCCTTGGCTGGCTTGCTGTTGGTCCGCGTCGGAATCCGCGCGGCGACGAAGGTGCCGGAGCCGACGCGTGCGACGGCAAAGCCATCGGCGATCAGACGCTCATAGGCATTGGTGACGGCATTGCGTTGAAAACCGGTTTGCTTCGCAAGGATACGCGATGGCGGCAGAGCTTCGCCGG
Organism: Tardiphaga sp. OK245; assembly: GCF_900108575.1. Taxonomy (NCBI): domain Bacteria; kingdom Pseudomonadati; phylum Pseudomonadota; class Alphaproteobacteria; order Hyphomicrobiales; family Nitrobacteraceae; genus Tardiphaga; species Tardiphaga sp. OK245. Next base: position 128,453 of record NZ_FNWZ01000003.1, read on the forward strand.
GCTTGGCGACGCCGCCGGTGATGGCATGACACAGCGCCTGATAGAGCCGATCCTGCGAGGACGATCCTTCGGTGATATGCGCGCCCGTGAGATCGAGCGGCAGCTCGGGCTTCGAAATTGGCTTCGCCAAATTGGTCGGAATTTTTCGCATGGAATTGGCACTATCGCAGACCAAATGTGGCGGTACAACACATACGAACGCTTCCAATTGACGGGGAATTGCCGTGACCACAACCGAACTGAAGACCGATGAATCGACGAACGCAGACATCGCGTCATATCCGCTCACGGCGCGCAATCGCGTGAAGCGACGCCATGACCGCGGCTTCTATGACCACGAGACCGTCCATAAAATTCTGGACGCATCGATGATGTGCCATGTGTCCTACGTGATCGACGGGCAGCCCTATTGCACGCCGACCTTCTTCTGGCGCGAAGGCACGAAACTGTACTGGCACGGCAGCAGCGCGAGCCGCATGCTGAAGAACCAGACCGCGCAGCAACGCGTCTGTCTCACGGTGGCCTTTCTCGACAGCCTCGTGCTGGCACGTTGCGGCTTCAATCATTCAGCGGACTACCGTGCGGTGATGGCATTCGGAAACGCTTATCTCGTCACCGATCCCGACGAGAAGGAGCAAGCTGGCATCGCGATGGTCGACCGTTTCTTTCCGGATCGCACCGCCAGTCTGCGCGAGACCACGGCACAGGAGATGAAGGCGACGTCCTTTATCGCCATGGAGATCGAGGAGGCATCAGCCAAGATCCGCGCCAAGGGCGTGGCTGACGATGACGAGGATTACGAACTGCCGATCTATGCCGAGCGCATTCCGGTGAGGACGGTGATCGGTGCGCCGGAGCCGTGTCCGCGGTTGTTGCCCGGCGTCGAACGGCCTGCATCCTTGCAAGCATATTCGGAAGGCCGGCTGCTCGAAGATGCGCTGATAGATGCCTACTTTCTGCAGTACCCGAAGGGGTAAGGGGCGAGCATCTCAGATGACGGCGTCGGTGCTCGTGCCGGTTACGGCCACAGCGCCGCGACGATCGCGTCGAGTCCGTCCGTCAACGCTGCTGGTCCTGGCTGCAGGATCAGCGGCGATTTGATCTCATAGATGCGATTGTCGCGCACGGCAGGAATCGCGTTCCAGCCCGGTCGCTGCCGGATTTTATCGGGCACGACTTTCTTGCCGCACCACGAGGCGAGGATCACATCGGGGGCCGCGGCAATCACGTCGGCTGGCACGACGATGCGATCCTTCGCTGCCTTCTGATGTCGAAGCTGCGGAAAAGCGTCTTCGCCGCCGGCGATCTCGATCAGCTCGGACACCCAGCCGATCCCGGTGATCAGCGGATCGTCCCACTCCTCGAAATAGACGCGTGGCTTCGTCTGCCGCAAGTCTGCCGCAGCTTTGACGCTGGAAAGTCGCAGCTCAAATTGCGTTGCGAGTTGATTTGCGCGTTCGCTCGCGTCCACCATCGCGCCGAGCGTGCGGATCATCGCCAGAATGCCGGCGATGTCGCGCTGGTTGAATACATGAACGGCGATGCCAGCGCGCGTCAGGTCTGCGGCGATTTCAGCCTGCAGATCGGAGAAGCACAGCACCAAGTCAGGATCGAGTGCGAGGATCTTCGGCAGGTCGGCCGAGATGAACGCGGACACCCGCGGCTTCTCGCGCCGGACCTGCGGGGGCCGCACCGCATAACCGGAAACGCCGACGATGCGATCCTGCTCGCCGAGTAGATACAGCGTCTCCACGGTCTCTTCCGTAAGGCAGACGATCCGGCTTGGCGGGAAGTGGCGCATGATGCCGATATGCCTGTTAACAAAGCTCTTGTCACGACATGCCGTTGTGTCGTGAAATTTCATCAAGCCCGCACGACGATAGGCGAGACAGGTTGCAGGGAGACGATGCCAGCATGACGCCACTCGACAAGATTCACAGCCTCGCGATGCCGTTTTCGGTCTCGATGGGCGTGACCTTCACCGACGCCGACCTGGAGCGCGTCGTTGCCACGATGCTGGTGCGCGAGGACCTGTGCACACTCGGCCATACGATCCATGGCGGCGCGGTGATGGCGCTCGCCGACGCGGTTGGTGCGGCGGCGACGGTCATCAATCTGCCGGAGGGCGCCAAGGGAACGACGACCATCGAGAGTAAGACCAATTTCACAGGCGGGGCGAAAGCAGGAAGCACCGTGCGCGCGATCGCAACTCCGGTTCATCGGGGGCGCAGAACGCAGGTATGGCAGACCCGAATCGAGACCGAAGAGGGCAAGCTGGTAGGCGTCGTGACGCAGACCCAATTGGTGCTGTAAAGCGGTGGTATGCCGCGCTTAAGGTTTTGTTAACGCTGGATAATTGCATGGCTCACCTGCAGTGGGCGCTGGCAGGTGCGGCATCTGCGCCCTTGTATTTTATGGTGCGTCGCACAATATGGGGTGTCTAGGGAATCGACGCTTTCCTCGAGGGCAACTTGAGGATTTTGACCATGTTAGACGCAGCCACCACCATTGCCATTTCGACACGCGCTCCGGCCCGCGGACATGTGCGTGTCCTTGCAGCCCGCGAGCTGCCGCTGTTCCGCGATCATCTCTTGAGATTGGACCGCGAAAGCCGCCGCGATCGTTTCAACGGTTCGCTCGACGACGAATGGGTCGCACGTTACGCCGAGAAGTCCGTCAATACCGGCACCGTCATTCTCGTTTACTTCGAGGATGGCATCGTACGCGGCGCCGCTGAACTGCATCAGGCCGACCTGTCGCCGGACTCGCTGCCCGAGATTGCCTTCAGCGTTGAAGCCATCGTGCGCCGCAAGGGCGTGGGCAGCATCCTGTTCACGAAGCTGATCGCCAAGGCGCGGTCGATGGGCTACGCGAGGCTGCGCATCACCACCGGCGCGCAGAACGATGCGATGCGCGCACTGGCCAACAAGTTCGGTGCGCACCTGTCGTTCCGGCACGGTGAATCCACGGGAGTTATAGACCTGCGCGATCCCATGGGCGCAGGTGTCGCGCCGCAGCCGAAGACTTCGGCGCTCGATGTGGCGCGCGCGGTGGCCGACTATAACCGGGCTTACTGGGGTCTGTGGTTGAAGCTCGCCGGCTGGGGCAAATCGTCCTGAGCCAAGAAACTATCGCGACAAAGAAAAAGGCCTCGTGGTGAACGAGGCCTTTTTTGCGACTGCGGGGAGGGCTGTGAGCGCCCTCAAAATCAGATGCGCTTGTCGTTACCGAATTTGCGCGTCACGCGACGTTCCACGACCACCGAACGCTGAGCACCTTGCTCGCCTGCGATAACGCGGGTCACGCGCAGCGTGCCGGTAGAACGATTGGCCTTCTTCACTTCAGCCTGCACGGCGTCGAACGGCATGCCCATCAGCGAGGCGGCGATCTCCGCCTGCTGGTCGAGATCCTCGGTGATACCCATCGCGGCGAAGATGGCTTCTTCCAGGGTCGGGGGATCGCGCCGTACGCGCCGCGTTCCATATTTCGTGTTCCAGTCTTCGCTCATCGCTCGCCTCAGTGTTGATTTGCGATACCTAAGCGAGCAGTTGTTGCATTGCAATATGGAATTACCGCGACAAAGCAGCCATGCAAACTTGTTCCCGGAAAACGAGAAAGAGTTTGGTCAGTAGCTTTACGACAAAGCGGATGGCGGGGCGGTATCCCGTTGGGGTTGCGGCCAACGTTTCAGCGCCGCGTAACCCGCATCGGTGAGCGCGTAGGTGCCGCGCGCCGGACTTTCGAACCAGCCATAGACGTTGCGATGCAGGATCTTCTGCGCATCCGGATAATCCGGCGTGAGCTCACGCACCTTGCGCGGACCGACGACAAGCATCGCTGCGCAAGCGAGCGCCTGCTGACGATAGGCCGTCATGATCGGCGCGCGCGTGCTGCCGCCAAGGGCAGGATCGCCTTGACGTTTCTTGTGTTCGGTAACGAGGCGTGAACGCTTCTTCGGATTGCGTCGGGGCGCGACAGTGGCAGGCGCGACGAGAACCTCGACACCGCCGGCTTCCGTAATTCCGAGCATGCCGAAACCGAGTCTGCGGCACAGGTTGCGGTAGCGCGCATCGCTTTCGCGCCCCTTGCCGCGGATGGAGAGCTTGGCGGCGACCCAGACTTCATCACAGGCGCCGGCGCGATCGACAGCCTGCAGGATCAGTTCGAGATTGAAGCTGAGCTTGAGCTCGCCGATCACGACGATTGGCGGATCATCGCCATTCAGCGCCACGAGATCGCAACCTGATATCTCGCCTTTGACGGTAAAGCCAAGGCCTTCGAGGAAGCGTTTCACCGGGAGGTAGAGCGAAGTTTCCAAATCGAACGTCCAAGTCGAAGTCCATGAGACGATGCGTCGCTGCAACCGCGACTCACCGGCGGAGTTTATCCGGGTTGGCCCGCGGCGACACCCGAGGGGCTTTATCCCTGTGCGATCGGAGACCCGGTGAAGACCCTTCTGGAAATGTCGGACAGCTTTCGTCTGTTGCCGCATCTGATCGCCATGTCGATCGCCTATGTTCTGGCGCTGCCCATCGGCTGGAATCGCGAGCGCGCCGAGCGCAGCGCCGGGCTGCGGACCTTTCCGCTGGTGGCGCTTGCCACTTGCGGCATCGTTCAGGCGACCGAGGGGTTTCTGAACGGTCATCCCGAAGGCACGGCGCGTATCATCGAAGGCCTGATGACCGGCATGGGATTTATCGGCGGCGGCGCCATTTTGAAAGACAACGGCTCGGTGCGTGGTACCGCCACTGCAGCCAGTCTGTGGGCAACCGGCGCAACTGGCGCTGCCGTGGGCCTCGGCGCCTATGATGTGGCGGTCGTCATCTCGCTGTTCACCTTCCTGACACTTTGGCTCCTGGTACCTTTCAAGCAGGAGGGGCCAAAGACGGAAGAGGACGTTAAAAAGCCTCCCAGCGAAATTTGAGCGACAAAATACCGGTGCTGGCGCAATTCTGTGAGGGTTAACCTCAATTCGCCCGATTTCGCCGGCACATGGCAGCAATGATTGGCCTTTTGCTGCGAAGCAGCGTAAAACTCCGTCGATCCCGATACGCACCGGACTCCTGGACCCGACGTGACCGCCAACTGAAGGGCGGCAGATTCGTTTCCGTTTGGTCCCAAGTATTGATCCCGTGGATCTCAATGAGTCCGACCGCGACGCGGTCCGCTGCAACCAAGGTTTACATCTGTGTCATTTCTCTCGACTGGTCCGTCGCTCGCCCGCGCGTTGGCTGAGCGCAACTACAATGAATCCACCCCCGTCCAGGCCGCTGTCCTCGCTGACGATGCTGTCGGTCGTGATCTTCTCGTGTCGGCGCAGACTGGCTCCGGCAAGACCGTCGCTTATGGTCTGGCGATCGCCGAAAATCTGCTCGAAGGCGCGGAGAAGCTGCCGAAGGCTGGATCGCCGCTGGCGCTGATCGTCGCACCGACGCGCGAACTCGCGCTGCAGGTGCATGGCGAGCTGACCTGGCTCTATCAATATGCCGGCGCACGCGTCGTTTCCTGCGTGGGCGGTATGGATCCGCGCAAGGAGCAGCGCGAACTGGCCGCAGGCGCGCATATCGTCGTCGGTACGCCCGGACGTCTATGCGACCATCTGCGTCGCAACCGCCTCGACGTCTCCGAACTGAAGGCCGTGGTGCTCGATGAAGCCGACGAAATGCTCGACATGGGCTTTCGCGAAGACATGGAGTTCATCCTCAAGACCACGCCGGCATCCCGCCGTACGCTGCTGTTCTCGGCAACGTTGCCGCGCGGCATCGCCAATCTGGCCAAGCAGTATCAGCAGCAGGCGTTCCGCGTCGAAGTCGCTGGCACCGAAGGTGGCCACTCCGACATCGAATATCGTGCGATCCGGATTTCGCCGAACGACGTCGAACACGCTGTCGTCAACGTGCTCCGCTATTTTGAATCGCCGAGCAGCATCGTGTTCTGCAACACCCGCAATGCGGTGAACCATCTGCAGACCGTTCTGCTGGAGCGCGGCTTCTCGGTCGTCGCTCTGTCGGGCGAACTGTCGCAGAACGAGCGTACTCACGCGCTGCAGGCGCTGCGCGATGGTCGCGCACGGGTTTGCGTCGCCACCGACGTGGCTGCGCGCGGTATCGATTTGCCCAATCTCGGTCTCGTCATTCACTCCGACCTGCCGAACGATCCGGAAGTGATGCAGCATCGCTCGGGTCGTACTGGCCGTGCCGGCCGCAAGGGCGTCAGTGTTCTCTTGGTGCCACCATCGCGCCGTCGCCGCGCCGAGATGCTGCTCAATCTCGCTGGCACGGATGCCGTCTGGGGATCAGCGCCGACCGTCGAGGAAATCCGCGTGCTCGATCAGCAGCGCATGCTGCAGGATACGTTGTTCACTGAAGAGTCCACCGAGGACGATCTGACGCTGGCGCGCGCGATGCTCGCCGAGCGTTCGGCCGAGGAGATCGCAGCGGCGCTGGCGCGGCTGTATCGCTCGCGTCTGCCGTCGCCGGAAGATGTGCAGGATCCCGGCACGTTCCGCGGTCGCGAGGATCGCCCCGGCAGCCGTCGCCGGGACGAAGAAGGCGCTCCGGTCCGCAAGACCCCGAAGAAGAGCGAACCGATGGGCGAGGGCGCCAAGTGGTTCCGCGTCGCCATCGGCCGGCAGAAGAATGCCGAAGCGCGTTGGTTGCTGCCGATGATCTGCCGTCGCGGCGGCATCGAGAAGGCCGATATCGGCGCGATCAAGATCTATGACGGCAATTCGGAATTCGAGATTTCGGCAGCCGCGGCTGAGAAGTTCGCGACCATGATCAAGCGTCCGGACAAGGAAGACAATATCCACATCGAGCCGCTAGCTAACGGTCCGGAAGGCGCGGTCGCATCGAGCCGCACGGCGCCGGAAGATCGCGACTATTCCAACAAGCGCCCGCGCAAGCCCAGCTTCAGATCCGATGGCGACCGTCCGGACTTCAAGGACAAGGGTGCCTATAAGGAGAAGTCCTGGAAGGACAAGCCGAAGAGCGACAAGCCTTACCAGGGCGACAAGCCGCGCTACGAGGGCAAACCGCGTTTCGACGACAAGCCGAAGTATGAAGGCAAGCCCAAGTTCGACGGCAAGCCGAAATACGATCCGGTGCGCGCCGACAAGCCGGCTTATGCAAAGCCCCGCAGCGAAGACACGCGTTACGAAGGCAAGCCGAAGTTCGACAAGAAACCACGCGCGGACAAGCCGCCCTACGTCGCCAAGGCCAAGCGCGATGGCGGTGCGCCAGCTGCCAAGCCGGCTTTCGGCAAGAAGAAAAAGATCTGGGGCAACGCCGGGTAGTCTGGGCTCCGACCTCATGGTGAGGAGCGCGCTACTTTAGCGCGCGTCTCGAACCATGAGTTGGTGATATGCAATCATCCTTCGAGACGCGGCCAAGCGGCCGCTCCTCAGGATGAGGGCGGAGCGTGGGACAAATAGTGGCTAAACCCGTCCGCTTACCGGCAGCAGCGCGCCGGTCAACGCACTCGCCGCATCGCTCGCCAGGAACAGGATCACGCTGGCGAGTTCGTCCGGCGTGACCCACTTTGAAAAATCGGCATTGGGCATATCGCGGCGGTTCGCGGCTGTGTCGATCGTCGACGGCAATACGGCATTGACCGTGACCTTGCCCTTCAGCTCGGCGGCGAGAGTTTCCGTCAGCCGATGCACGCCAGCCTTCGAGGCGGCGTAAGGCCCCATGCCGGCGCCGGCCTGTAGCGCACCCATCGCACCGATATTGATGATCCGTCCGGCCTTCGACAACGTCAGATGCGGGATTGCCGCGCGCGAGGCATTGAGAGCCGTGAGCAAGTTGAGCCGATGCATCGTCTCCCAGCTCTTGTTGTTACCGTCGGCAATATTCTCGAAGGTGAATGCGCCGGCGATATTGATCAGCACGTCGATCTTGCCGAATTGTTTGACCACTGCAGCGATGGCGGCGTCGGCTTGCGCGGCATCGGAGAGGTCGACGCCGCCGATCTGCAAGCGATCTGGCGTTGAGGCCGGCGTCTTGGCGGAATGGTCGATGGCGGCAATGGTTGCACCGCTCTTAACGGCGCGGTCGAGCACGACCTGACCCAGCGCACCGGACGCTCCGGTGATGACGACGATCTTTCCGTTCATGGGGTACTCCTGTTACGCGCGATGATCCTGCCCGGAATTGGCCTTGGGTAATAGCCACAGATAGATCGCGCCGGCGGCGAGCGCCATGCCGGCCATCAGGCCGGTCATCACCAGCGCCGGATGCCCGAACGGTTCGAACACCGCGATCATGGCGCTGGCGAAGGCGCCCATGACCATCTGCATACATCGCATCACGCCGGCTGCCGCACCTGCCACATGCGGCAGGTTCTCCAAGGCTTCGTGGTTGGTGCTCGGTGCAAGCAGGCCGAAGGAAAAGATCGTGAGCGCCATCAGCGGCATCAACGACAGCGTCGTGATGGCGCCGGCAGGCACCAAAGCGACGGCTACAACAGCGCTGGCGATCATCAGCAGCAGACCGGCCATGATGATCTTGCGTGAGGCCACATGGCGGCGGCTCAGGCTTCCGCTGATCAGCGAGGCAACCAGCACGCCGCAGGAGGTCAACCCGAACAGCAGCGCAAACATCGTGGTGGAGAGACCGAGGCTGCCGATCAACACGGATGGCGCGCCGGAGATGAAGGCGAACATGCAGGCAAAGGCGAAGGCATAGAGCAGGGAGAAGCCGACGAAGATGCGATCGGACAGCACCATGCGATAGCTTTCGATCAATTGCGCGGGATTGAGCGAGCGGCGTTTCTCGACCGGCTGGGATTCATCGAGGCTGATGGCGCCGACGATCAGCAGGATAAGTCCGACGGCGGCCTGGGCCGCGTAGATGGTGCGCCAGTCGCTGACGGTCATCACCCAGCCGCCCAGCACGGGCGCGATCATCGGCGCGATGCCGAGGACCGCCGCGATCTGCGACAGCTTGTGGCGCGCCGTGCCGTGTTCGAACAGGTCGCGCACGATGGCGAAGGGCAGGATGGTGCAAGCGCCTGCGGCGAGGCCCTGCAGCAATCGAAACGCGAGGAGCACGCTAAACGACGACGCGAGCGCACAGGCGCCCGCCGCGATCGAGAACAGCAGCAGTCCATCCAGCAAGGTTGCGCGGCGCCCGAAGCGGTCAGCCAAGGGACCGCAGATCAGCGGCGAGATCGCAAAGCCCGCCAGGAACAGGCTGAGCGTCAACGGCCCGCGTCCTGCGGCGTCGGCGAAACTCGCCTCGATCGCCGGAAGGCCCGGCAATCCCATGTCGATCGACAGAGGGGGTAATGCGGTCAATGTGCCCAGAAAGGCAGTGAAGGCGAAACTGTCGCGCCTGAGGGCCAAAATCGATTCCTTGAAAATGCGAAAAAGTGTTTACGCGGTCGCGGCGCTATTCTGCCGGACTGATCTGCGCCGGCAAGATCCGGCGGTCAATGAAGCTGCTCAGCGTGAGCCCGAGCCCGGCCATGGCGACGAGCGCTGCGAGCAGCGGAAGCTGCGCGTAGTGCATGCCGGTATTCAGCGCGACGCCGCCGATCCATGCGCCGGTGGCATTGCCGAGATTGAACGCGCCCTGGTTCAGGGTCGAGGCGAGGTTCGGCGCATCCGTGGCGGCATCGACCACCCAGATCTGCAGCGGCGAGACCAGCGCGAAGGCGATACCGCCCCACAGGATCAGCAGCACCAGCGTCGGGAGCGCCATGTGCACCACAAGCGCCAGTGCGCCGAGCACGATGACGAGACAGATGAATGCACCGATGATGGTCGAGAGCAGGTTGCGGTCGGCGAGGCGGCCGCCGATCAGATTGCCGATGGTGAGACCGACGCCGATCGCCAACAGCGCGCCAGTCACGCCATGCGGCGTGAGGCCGGTGACCTCTTCGAGCAGCGGGGTGATGTAGGTGAACAGGCTGAACATGCTGACTGAAGCCATGGTCGAGATCAGCATCGGCAGCAGCACCGGCCAGCGGCCCAAGGCGCGAAACTCTTTCGCCAGTCCGCCGCGTGTGCCCGGCATGCCCGATGGAACGAAACGCGTGATCGCGAGGAACGCAACGATACCGATCACCACGACCGCCCAGAATGCCGCACGCCATCCGGCGGCCTGTCCCAGAGCTGTGCCGAATGGCACACCAAGCACATTGGCCAGCGTAAGACCGGCGAACATCAACGACACAGCTTGCGTGCGCTGCTCACGCGGCACCAGATTGCTGGCAACGACGGCGCCAATTCCGAAGAACGCGCCATGGGCAAAGGCAGTGACCACGCGCGCGGTCATCAGCAACCAGTAATCCGGCGCGAGGGCGCAGCCGAGATTACCGATGGTAAACAGCGCCATCAGAGCCAGGAGAGCAGTCTTGCGCGGGATGCCTGCGGTCGCCATTGCCACGATGGGGGCGCCGATCACGACGCCCAATGCATAACCCGACACGAGATAGCCGGCTTGCGGGATGGTCGCCGACAGGCTTCGCGCGACGTCGGGCAGCAGGCCCATAATGACGAACTCGGTCGTGCCGATGCCGAAAGATGCCGCAGCCAATGCGAGAATAGGAAGGGATAGTCGGATGGGTATTCTCCTGAGCGGAAATATTGCGATGCAATATCAGGAGATGTGCCACGACCTCAGCGATTTGGCGACCGCCTCGCGGGGGAGGCAGCATTGCGCACCTCGGTCATCAAACTGTCGAGAGGCGTTTCGATGGAGCGGCTGTCAGCGGACAATAGGCCGGCTGTGCGATCTCAGCATAAAATGCAGGCGGACGGCTCAGACCGGAGGCCAGCTGCGCATGGCCATGTCGGCGAGTTTTCGCAATTGCTCGCGCGGTGCGCCGCCTGCGGCTTGCACGGCCATGCCCTGCAGGATGGCAGACACGTAGCGCGCGAGATCGCCGGCATCCGCATCGGCTGGCAGATCGCCTTCGGCGATCGCGCGTGTAAAACGGAGGCGCAGATCGCCTTCGCTCTTCGAGCGGCGCGCCATCAGTTCCTGCTTGATCGTTTCCGCGGCATCACCACAGCAGAGGGCACCCTGGACCGCGAGACAACCGGGATTCCTGGGATCAGTCACCGCCTCAACGGATTCGTAGAGGATATGTTCGACCGCTTCGCGGGCCGTGGCCTTCTCCAGGCCGGTGCGGAAATAGCCGCCGGGACCATCGACGTAGCGATCCAGCGCCTTGCGGAACAGATCTTCCTTGTTGCCAAACGCCGCATAGAGACTGGGCTTGGTGATGCCCATGGCCTCGGTGAGGTCGGCCATCGACGCGCCTTCGTAACCCTTGCGCCAGAACACATGCAGCGCGAGGTCGAGGGCCGTGTCGGTATCGAATTCACGAGGACGTCCCAGTGCCACGACGGGCCCTCCAAAGTTTTCTACCGTTCAGTAGATAAGTCTCTTGACAGTGGATGTCGATAGTCCATCTATACCGGACGTTACGAATGTGTGCGTTGCAGCGAGATGCCCGGCGGGACCGGCCAGACGCGGAATGTACAGCTTAGCTACTGAAATGACAGGGCTTTACAAGGCCCACGCAGATTAAATGGGGTTCACAATGGCACATAATCTCCCTCGCAAGATCGCTTTTGGCGCCGGAATCGCGTTGGTAGCGGTCGCCGTTGGCGGCGGTGCGGCGCTGATGAATCTGTCCAGCGTTGCAGCTCAAGCCGAGTCCGGTGCGGTTGTTCCCGCTGCTGTTCAGGCTTCGGTTGCCCTGGTGGAAGCCAAGGCCACGGCGCCTTCGGACGAGTTCTCGGGCCGCCTTGAGGCCATCGAGCGCGTGGAGATTCGCTCCCGCGTCGCAGGCGCCGTCCAGGAGATCCACTTTCGCGAAGGCGCGCTGGTCAAGAAAGATGACCTGCTCGTGCTGATCGATCCGGCGCTCTACGCCGCAGATGTCGATCGCGCCCAAGGGCAGGTGTCCGCGTCGCGGGCGCGCCTGATCCTGACCAAGGCCGATTTCGACCGCGGTCAGCAACTGACCAGCTCCAGCATCACCCAGCGCGACCTCGACAATCGTATCAATGCGTATCGTGAGGCCGAAGCCAACCTCAAGGCTGCAGAAGCCGCGCTCAAGACCGCCGAGCTCAATCTCAGCTACACTGAAGTGCGCGCGCCGGTCGCGGGCCGGGTCGGCAAGGTGGAGATCACCGTCGGCAACCTGATTTCGGCCGGCCCGTCCGCGCCGCTGCTGACGACGCTGGTCTCGGTCAATCCGATCTATGCAAGCTTCAATGCCGACGAACAGGTGGTGTCGCGCGCGTTGAAGACGCTGGCAGACGAGAAGACGCCGGGCGATATCGACCGCATCCCGGTTCACATGACCACCGTCACTGATAGCGCACCGGTGAAGGGCCGCATGCAGTTCATCGATAATCAGGTCGATCCGCGCAGCGGCACGGTACGGGTGCGTGCGATGTTCGACAACGCTGATGGCCGGTTGATGCCCGGCCAGTTCGCGCGGCTCACAATGGGCCAGCCGAAGGCAGAACAGACGCTGCTGATTAGCGAGCGGGCAGTTGGCACCGACCAGAACAAGAAGTTCGTCATGGTGGTCGATGCCAAAGACAAGGCGCAATATCGCGAAGTGATCCTGGGGCCCTCGGTTGATGGCATGCGCGTGATCCTCAACGGCCTCAAAGCCGGTGAACGGATCGTCGTCAACGGACTTCAGCGCGTGCGTCCGGGTGTGACCATCAAGCCGGAGATGGTGGCGATGAACGCCGCGTCTCTCGTCTCGATCAAGGCCGTCGCGCAGAACTGATAACGACCGCCCTGTCCGCAGGCGGGCAGGGCGCTCTTCCTAATACACAGCACGTCATCGAGGTCGAGCGATCGGCCGCGCGGGGCCCTTGTACCCCGCAGGTCTGGATCATCACGGAATAGCGCCATGAACTTTTCAAAATTCTTTATTGATCGTCCGATCTTTGCCGGCGTGTTGTCGACGGTGATTTTTCTCGCCGGCCTGTTGTCGATGCCGGTGCTGCCGATCTCCGAATATCCGGAAGTCGCGCCGCCGACCGTGGTGGTGACAGCGAATTATCCCGGCGCCAATCCGAAGGTGATTGCGGAAACGGTCTCGACGCCGATCGAAGAGCAGATCAACGGCGTCGAGAACATGCTCTATATGAGCAGCCAGGCGACCACCGACGGCAGGATGACTCTCAACGTCACTTTCCGTCTCGGCACCGATCCCGACAAGGCGCAGCAGCTGGTGCAGAACCGCGTTTCGCAGGCCGAGCCGCGTCTCCCCGCGGAAGTCCGTGCGCTTGGCGTGACCACAATCAAGAGCGCCCCCGATCTTACCATGGTCGTGCATTTGCTGTCGCCGAACGACCGCTATGACATGACCTATCTGCGCAATTACGCCGTGCTCAACGTGAAGGACCGCCTCGCGCGCATCGAAGGCGTCGGTCAGGTGCAGCTGTTCGGCTCGGGCGACTACTCCATGCGCGTCTGGCTCGATCCGCAGAAGGTCGCCGAGCGCGGTCTGTCGCCCGGCGACGTGGTGCGTGAGATCCGTGCGCAGAACGTGCAGGCGGCAGCGGGGCAGGTGGGCGGTTCGCCCAACGAGCCAGGCCTCGATCTACAGCTCTCCATCAATGCACAGGGACGCCTGCAGACCGAAGAGGAATTCGGCGAGATCATCGTCAAGAACGGCGACAATGGCGAGGTGACGCGGCTGCGCGACATCGCCCGTATCGAACTCGGCGCCGCCGACTATGCACTGCGCTCGCTGCTGAACAACAAGTCCGCAGTGGCGGTTCCGATCTTCCAGTCGCCCGGCTCGAACGCGATTCAGATTTCCGACAACGTGCGCAAGACGATGAAGGAGCTGAAGGAAAACATGCCGGACGGTGTCACCTACGACATCGTCTACGACCCCACGCAATTCGTCCGCGCCTCGATCGAGGCGGTGATCCATACGCTGCTCGAGGCCATCGCACTGGTGGTGCTCGTCGTTATCCTGTTCCTGCAGACATGGCGAGCCTCGATCATCCCGCTGATCGCCGTGCCGGTATCGGTGGTCGGCACCTTCGCCGTGATGCATGTGTTCGGCTTCTCGGTGAATGCGCTGACGCTGTTCGGCCTCGTTCTGGCGATCGGCATTGTGGTCGACGACGCCATCGTTGTGGTCGAGAATGTCGAGCGCAATATCGAGCGTGGGCTCGATCCGAAGAGCGCGGCCTATCAGGCTATGCGCGAGGTGACCGGCCCGATCATCGCGATCGCGCTGGTGCTGGTCGCGGTGTTCGTGCCGCTGGCCTTCATCACCGGCCTGACCGGGCAGTTCTACAAGCAGTTCGCGCTGACGGTGGCGATCTCGACTGTGATCTCCGCCTTCAATTCGCTGACACTGTCGCCAGCACTCGCCGCGCTGCTTCTGAAGGGCCATGACGCGCCGAAGGATGCGTTGACGCGCTTCATGGACAAGACGCTCGGCTGGTTTTTCGTCCGCTTCAACCGCTTCTTTGCCAGAAGCTCCGACGCTTATAGCGGCGGCGTGAAGCGCGTCGTCTCGCGCCGCGCGGCGGTGATGGGAATCTACGTTCTGCTGATTGGCGTCACCGGTTATCTGTTCCACGCAGTCCCGGGCGGTTTCGTGCCCGGTCAGGACAAGCAGTATCTGGTCGGGTTTGCGCAGCTCCCCGACGGCGCTACGCTGGATCGTACCGAAGAGGTGATCCGTCGCATGGGCGAGATTGCGCAGAAGGAGCCCGGCGTCGAGAATTCGATCCAGTTTCCGGGTCTGTCGATCAACGGCTTCACCAACTCGTCCAACTCCGGCATCGTCTTCATCGGTCTGGATGCGTTTGACAAACGCAAGGATCCGAGCCTGAGCGGAAATGCCATTGCGTTGTCGCTGAACAAGAAGTTTGCCGGCATTCAGGACGCCTTTATTGCCATGTTCCCGCCGCCGCCTGTGTCGGGTCTTGGCACGATCGGTGGCTTCAAGCTGCAGATCGAGGATCGCGCCGGTCTCGGCTATGAGGCGCTGAACGACGCCACCAAGGCTTTTATCGGCAAGGCAATGCAGCAGAAGGAGCTGGCCGGTCTGTTCTCAAGCTATCAGATCAATGTGCCGCAGCTCTATGCGGATGTCGATCGCACCAAAGCGCGGCAGCTCAACGTGCCGGTTACCTCGGTGTTCGACACGATGCAGATCTATCTCGGCTCGCTCTATGTGAACGACTTCAACAAATTCGGTCGCACCTATTCGGTGCGCGTCCAGGCTGACGCCAAATTCCGGGCGCGGGCCGACGATATTGGCCAGTTGAAAGTTCGCTCCGACAGCAACGAGATGATCCCGCTCTCGACGCTGCTGCGCGTTAAGGAAAGTGCAGGGCCGGAGCGCGCCATGCGCTACAACGGTTTCCTGTCGGCCGACATCAATGGCGGCGCGGCGCCCGGCTATTCCACCGGCCAGGCGCAGGACGCCGTGGCGCGTGTCGCCAAGGAGACGCTGCCCAAGGGCATCGACTTCGAATGGACTGAACTGACCTATCAGGAGATCATCGCCGGCAATTCGTCGCTGATCGTGTTCCCGGTGGCGATGCTGCTGGTGTTCCTGGTGCTCGCCGCGCAATACGAAAGCCTGACACTGCCATTGTCGATCATCATGATTGTGCCGATGGGCTTGCTGGCGGCGATGTTCGGCGTCTGGTTGACCAAGGGCGACAACAACGTCTTCACCCAGATTGGTTTGATCGTGTTGGTGGGTCTGTCGGCGAAGAACGCCATCCTGATCGTGGAGTTTGCCCGCGAGCTGGAATTTGCCGGGCGGACACCGATCCAGGCCGCGATCGAGGCCAGCCGTCTGCGGTTGCGGCCGATCCTGATGACGTCGCTGGCCTTCATCATGGGCGTCGTGCCGCTGGTGACGTCCACTGGCGCAGGCTCGGAGATGCGTCATGCCATGGGTGTCGCGGTGTTCGCCGGTATGATTGGCGTCACGGCCTTCGGCATCTTCTTCACGCCGATGTTCTATGTGCTGCTGCGCGCCATGGCAGGCAACCGTCCGCTGACCCAGCATGGCGAAGCGACGGTCGATCAGGCGGCGCCGCTGGCACCGGGATCGCACGAAGCAGAATCGCGCCCGCACGCCACGTCGCATTCGTAACGCCCGGGACCGGGGAAGGAGACGCCTGATGAGGGCTGCTGGTCCACGAATGCGCCGTTTCGACCCATTCTAAGGCGAGGAATTGCGTAGCCTGCGTCCAAGGCTGTTGGAATCGCCCCCAATTGGCCGGGTGCGCTTTCCTCCACTGCACATCTTCCGCTACAATGCGAAAGGCACTGCAGGGGAATGACGGGTTGCGGACGGGCTTCTACAAATGCGAATACCGGGTTGATGAGGCGGTCGGTCGCAGTGTGATGTTTGTCGAGCATGGCAGCATGCTCGGCGGCAATTCCGCTTTTGCCCATATCGGCAGCTATGAGCTCCGGGGTGACGAGGTGGTGGCGGAGATCGAGAGCCGCCGCCACATGAACGATCCCAACTATCCCTCGCTGCTCGGCCAGGATGTGGCGACCATCAGCGTCACCGGCCGGCCCTATGGTGACACCTATCGTTTTCAGGGTTCGTCGCCGCAAATGCCGGGTGCGAAATTCGAGTCGGTCATGACGACGATCGATGACGGCGAGATGCCTCCGGCCGGACCGATCGGTGCGGGTGGCATCGCCAACGGGCTGTATTCGATCCATCTGCGCACACTCGACGGCATCGATGGCGGGCTCAACGGCGTGATGCTGCTGCATGACGGCCGCATCCTCGGCGGAGACGCGTTCTTCTATTATCTCGGCGCCTATTCCTCCGCGGACGGACGCTGGAAGGGCGAGATGCTCAATCAGGAGCACACGCCGGCAAAGGGCGAGAACCCGGTCTTCGGCGGCCATGAAATCGGTATCGGCTTTTCCGGTACTTGCGACGAAACCGGCGCCGAACTGGAAGCCACGGCGCTGGCCGGCAAACGGAGCCTGCGGTTGCAGGCAGTGCTGAAGCTGATCCGCAAGGCCGTGTAAGTTCCAGGCTGGCGTACGGCTTGATGGGGTGCGCGCCTGTCCGTAATGTCACCGGCGAATGACACAGGTGGCGACAAATCCATGACCCAGCGTATCGGCGCGACCGCTCTGATCTGTTTGCTCGGCGTCGCCGCCGGACTGGCTGTGCTGTCCGCGCCAACACGCGCGCAGGCCCAGTCCGCCGATCTGGTTCTGTGCGATCGCCTCGCGGCCGATCCTGCCGATCCCGACAAGCCGGCCGATGTGAAGGGCGTGGCCGATATTGCCAAAGCCGATATTGCCACCGCCATCAAATTCTGCCGGACCGCGTCCGGCGGGTCGCGCCGTGCGATGTTCCAGCTCGGGCGTGCTTACGCGGCCAATGCGCAGGCAGCTGAGGCGCTCGCGGCATGGCGCAAGGCGGCTGACAAAGGCAGTACCTCAGCCATGGTCGAACTCGGCGTCGCCTATGGCAACGGAACCGGCCTCGCGCGCGACGAGGCGCAGGCGCGCAAACTGTTCGAGCGTGCGGCTGAAGCCGGCAATCCGCGCGGCGTAAGCAATCTTGCGGCACTATCAGGAGGCGCAGGCGCGGGTTCAGACCCGGTGCGTGCACGGCAATTGCTGGCGAAATCCGCGGAGACCAATGCCGAGGCGCAATATCAGCTCGGCATGATGCTGTCGGAAGGCATCGGCGGCGCGAAAGACGATGTTGCGGCACGCAGCCTGTTCGAGAAGGCGGCAGCACAGAACCATGCGGGCGCACTGGAGCGAATGGGCGCGTTCGCGCAAAGCGGCCGCGGTGGTGCGTCGGATAAGGATGCCGCGAAGGCCTATTATGAGAAGGCCGCAGCGCTCGGCGACGACGATGCGAAGAAGGCGTTGGAACGCATCAAGTGCCCTTATGTGCTCAAGGACAAGCGCGGCAACGTGGTCAGCAATATGTGCTTCTGATCAGCCTAGCCTGACTGCGGTCTGTCGCAGGCGCGCGCCGGCGTACCCACGTCGAATTCGCGCCGGTCATTCACCGACGGATCAACGAAATAGATGACGGCGTTGAACGGCACTGTGACGCGCGACTTGATCCCCTTGAACCACAGGTTGACGCTGAAGCGATCCGCGGTGACGTTCAGTCGTTCGAACTGGTGCTGCAGCACGAACGTCATCTTTTCGGGATATTTGGCGCGCTGGGCATCGGGCACGATGACGCCGTCGAACGAGGTCCTGAACGTGATCTCGTAATAATGACGGCCGCGCAGACCGCGTCTGGCGACGTCGGCAAGCGTGAATCTCATCTCGGCATACTGGGCGAGCGGGTCGGTGGTGCAGGGCTGCTGTGCTGCCGCGTGTGATGTGAGCGCGGCCAGCATCATCATGGCAACGGCGAGTGATGCGGCGAGGGTGCGGATGTCGCGAGGCAAGGACGGGGTCATGATCCTTTGTCGCGGCGGGAGTGAGCGGGTTCATGACGCTCGACCATGGCAGCGATTTTCTGCCGCATGCGTCCGCAACCATTTGTTTGAAATTGGCCGCCTAAACTCCCGGCTCTGAGTCGCCTTTTGCGTTTCCCTGGAGCCGCCTGTGAACGAGAGCCTGATTGCCATCTGCCAGTTGTTTCTGGTGCCGCTGACCATTCTGTTTGCCGCGGTGGGGGTGGCCAATGCGCGCTTCGTCAAGCTGTTGGTGTGTTTGCTCGGCGTCGGTCTCGCCGGCCTCTGGCTCTATCGCATCTATCTCTGGACCGGCCTGTCGGTGATCGATCGCCGCACGGCTTACGGGCTCGCGGGAGCTTTTGCGCTATGCTGGGTGCTGACGCTGCTGCATCAGATCAAGAGCAGCTTCGGCGGCGGATACGATCGCTAGGCTCAGGCAAATCTGAATCAGGCCAGCCCGAGCGAGAAGGCCAGCGTGCCGATCGCGGCATGCGACAGGATCACCGGCCAGATGTTGCGCATCCGCAGATAGGCGAAACCCCAGACGATGCCGACCAAGAAAGTGTTGAGCAACAGGACGCTGTCGCCATAGGCGACATGGATCAGCGAGAACACTGCTGCGGAATAGATCACATAGGTCCAGGGCCTGACCTGCAGCCGATCGGTCATCAGTTTCGGTATAGACCGGCACACGACTTCCTGGCATGGGCTGGAGACCAGGACATAGAACGGCGCGAAACTGAGCCAGACTGGCGGTTTGTGGTCGAAGGTCAGAAAGCGGGTCTGCGCCACCATGATTGCCGCGATGCCTGCCGTGATCGCGGCACAGAACAGCCAGTGCCTGATGTCAGAGGGACGGCTGAGGCCGAGTTCCGCGACCGAGAAGCCGGCCAGCAGGCACAGCGCGATACACAGCACGGACACCAGCAGCAACGCGGGAATGCGATATTCGAACGGCAGAAAGCCCCAGTGAATGGCGAGACCAGGCGCCAGCAGCAGCGCGGCAAATCCCGGCAGTGGAGCGATCAATCGCCATTGGAATCGTTGCTGTCGTAAAACCGTCATGATGTTCTATAGCTGAAATCATGTGGTGGTTTAAGGGCGGAGTGGCCACGCAGGCTGAGAGCGACGAAAGCGTGATCGTCGATATGTCAGCAGCAGGTGGTGACATTTCCGTCCGACGGTCTGCCCGGCCGTTGCTGGCCGCTCCGATGCGACAAAGGGGAACTCGCCGACTAGTATTGTGTCTCACACATCCGTCCATGACGTGAACAGCGCCGCCTGACCGCGTCGCTCGCCGTTCTCACTTCTCAGTTCCCAGACGATGCCACCTTCGATCCAGAAGCGCCGGCCGGACTTGGCGATCCGCAACCCACGATAATTGTCGATGAAGCCGTTACGTGCGACGGCATCCAGCAGGCGCTGCCGCTCGTCGCGGTTCGGCGCTTCTGCCGAGAGGCGCGACGGGATGGTGACGAATTCGTCCCACTTATATTCGAAGCAAGATTGCGCGGTGCGATTGGCATAGGTGAACACCGGATCGGCGTCGGTGTTATGTGCGAGCACCGCGAATTGTGCGTCGCTGTAAAGCCACGCTGCATCTTGCCCAGGCGCCAACAGGGGCTTCCCGACAGTGCGGAGATAGCTCCCGGTGAGGAGTTTGAAGAAGGGGGCATCGAGTGCGAAAGCAGGGGGCGTCGGAGCGGTCACGGGACTCTCTCGGGGATAGGCTATGAGGACATAGCCCGCATGGCTCTATACGACATCGGCAGCGAAAGCGGCGGTGACTGCCCCGGAATGCATGGAGCAGCCGCTATCGGTCGGCAGGAAGGATCAGGTCGTGATCAACCTGTTCTCGAACGCCACGGTGCATTGATCCACCGCGACGGCAGCGTTCCGTTCGTCGATTGCGCGTCCCGTGTAATCCGATAGCTGCCCGGCTTATTTAGTCGTCGCATCGGCTCTACTCTTGTTTTAGCCTCTCCCGAAAATGCCGTTCCAGGCGAAAGCCCAATGGACCGGTGCAGAGGGAGAAAACGTGAGCAACAACAAGAAGGGACGATGGTCTGCCATCGCCGCGGTCCTTGCCGCATCGCTGTTCGCCGTAGCGCCAGGGCAGGCGCAGCAATATCCCGAGCGCAACATCACCATGGTCGTGCCATTTCCGCCCGGCGGAACGACCGACATCGTCGCGCGCATCCTCACCGAACAGCTCAGCACCGAACTCGGCAAGCAGGTGGTGATCGAGAACCGCGGCGGCGCGAGCACATCGATCGGTGCGCAAGTCGTGGCCGGTGCCGACAAGGATGGTTACACCCTGCTATTCGCCAGCGCGACGACCTTCACGACCAACCCGCATCTGCTGGCCTCCATCAAATACAAGCTCGAGGACTTTGCGCCGGTCGCGATGGTGGTGAAGGTGCCGTTCGCCTTCGTCGTGAAGAAGGACTTTCCGGCTGCCGACGTCGCGGCGTTTCGTGCCTATGCGCTGGCCAATCCGAGCAAGGTCAACAATGCCACCAACGGACCGGGCAGCACCGTGCACCTCATGGGTGAGATCGTGGCCCGCGGACTCGGCGTGAAGCTGCAGCATGTACACTATCGCGGTGCTGCGCCGGCGATGAACGACATGCTTGCGGGGATCGTCGACAGCAATGTGGAGGCGCTGACCAATACGGTCCCGAACCACAAGGCCGGCATGTACCGCGCGCTGGCGGTCTTGTCCGAGGAGCGCTTGCCGCAATTGCCCGATGTGCCGACCTTCAAGGAACTCGGATTCCCTGGCATTGTCGGCGCGACGTGGTTCGCGGTGTTCGCGCCCGCTGGTACACCGCAGCCGGTTCTGGACAGGCTCAGCGCTGCCATCACCCGCATCGTCAGGACGCCGGAATTTGCAAAGAAGATGGAGCCGATCGGCAATCAGCCGTGGCCGATGACGTCGGCGGAACTCGAGAACCATGTGAAGAGCGAGCGCGACCGTCTGGGCAAGCTCATTCGCGAAGCCAACATCACGGTCGACTGACCGCGTGAACAAGATCAAGGGAGAATATCAATGAATGCAGCCGTCAGCTCACCCGCCGTGAAAGTCGTCCGTTCGGTGCAGGATCAGGTCAGTCCTGAGGAATGGCAGTCGCGCGTCAATCTCGCGGCCTGTTATCGCTTGACGGCGATGTATGGCATGACCGAAATGATCGCCAACCACATCTCCTGCCGCGTGCCGGGAACCGAAGACCAGTTCCTGATCAATCCCTATGGCATGCTCTATGAGGAGATCGATGCGTCGAGCCTCGTCAAGATTGACCTCGACGGCAACACGCTGTTCAACGCGTCCGACTACGCCGTGAATGCCGCGGGCTTTGTGATCCACAGCGCCATCCACATGGCGCGTCACGATGTCGATTGCGTCGCGCATACCCATACGGTGGCTGGTATGGCCGTGTCGGCGATGGAATGCGGGTTGCTGCCGGTGGCGCAGACCTGCATGCGCTTCCTTCATGTCGCCTATCATGACTTCGAGGGGATCGCAGACAACCCTGAGGAGCGCGAACGACTGATCGCGCATCTCGGCAATCATGAAGCGATGGTGCTGCGCAATCACGGCCTGCTGGTGGTCGGCAAGACCATCGCCGCCGCTTTCAACGTGCTGTTCCGGATGGAGCGGGCCTGTCAGGTTCACGTTGCAGCGCTGTCGTGCAACACCAAGCTGATCACGCCGCCGCAGAAGGTCCTGCAGGATACCTATGACCGCATGAAGCCACGCGACAATGTTCCGGGCCTCAGCGGCGAACTCGCCTGGCCGGCGCTGCTCCGCAAGCTCGACCGGGTCGATCCGTCCTATCGCAGCTGAGCTTGCGCTAGAGTCTGATCCATCTTCGATGGATCAGACTCTAGCTATTTTCTCTATGAGAGCATGATCTTGTCCGAAAACCGGTGTCCACTTTTCGGGATCATGCTCTAGCAGGCTCCGCGGTTGCCGGGCTCGCAGGCGCGGCATCCACCTGATGAACAGAAGGGATGCGCAGCATCAAGAATGCGGCGCATCGTAGGTTCGGCAGTCAGATGCCGCGACTACAGGTCCGCCTACGGCTTGAAGAACGATACCGGCGTCATCAACTGGTTGTCCTGGCTGATGAGATAGGCGGCCTCGGCGCTGATCTTCAGGTAGTCGGCCCAGGCCGGGTCCTTCTGCAGCGCCTGGCGCTTGGCCTCACGATCGGCTGCGCTGTCATAAACCCAGATGTGCATGTAGCTGTTGACGTTGCCGGTCTCAATTTGCGCGTAGGCGAGTGGCTTGCCCAGATGGCGGCTCTGGATCTCGTAGCCGTGCTCGGCATACAGCGCCAGGTGTTTCTTGATCGTGCCGGGGCGGCAGGTGTAGGTGCGAACGTCAAGCAGCATGGGGTTTCCTCGAGCGGTGGCGGATCAATAGGGTCATTCGGCGGTGGCGCCGGACTGCGCGACAAGTACGGCCCAGCGCGCCACCTCGTCGTTCACGTATTTCTGGAATGTCGCCCGATCGTCGCCGACGGGGTCGGCGCCGAGCCCTTTGAGCCGCTCCTGGACAGCGGGGTCAGCCACGCTCTGAACAATGGTCTGCGCAAGCTTCTCGACGATAGCGGGGGGCGTGCCGGCCGGTGCGAACAGGCCGAACCACGAGCGCGCGTTCATGCCGGGGAACGGCGTTTCTGAGAAAGCGGGCACGTCGGGCAAGGCGGCGTGACGCGTGCTGCCCGTCACCGCCAGCGCCTTGAGCTTGCCACTCTGCACCAGAGAGCGAACTTCGGGCAGGTTGGCGAACATGATCTGCACTTGGCCGCCGATCATATCGTTGAGCGCCTGCGCGCCGCCCTTGTAAGCGACGTGCGTGATCTTCGCACCAGCCAGTGTGCTGAACTGCTCGCCGGACAGATGGGACGCGGTGCCCACGCCGCCCGATGCATAGTTGACGCTCGCGGCATTGGCCTTGGCGTAAGCGGCGAGTTCGCTCACCGAATTGACTGGCACCGACGGGTGCACCACCAGCAGCAGGGGCACCGACGCCAGGTTTGACAAGGCCGCGAAATCGCGCGTGAGGCTGTAGCTGAGCTTCTGGTAGAGCGATGCATTGATCGCGTGGCTCGATGTGGCCATCAGCAGCGTATAGCCGTCGGGCTCCGAGCGCGCCGCCGCGGCACCGCCGATATTGCCGTTGGCGCCGGCCTTGTTTTCCACCACGATCGACTGGCCGAGCCGTACCGACATGGCTTGCGCCACGGTGCGCGCGATCACGTCGGTGGCACCACCGGCGGCGAACGGCACGATCACGCGCAGGGGACGTTCTGGATAATCGGCCATCGCGCTGACTGAGGTGAGGGCCAATGCTACGGCCACGACGAGGCTCCGCAACGGGATGATTGCTTTGTGCATTTTGTTTCCTCTGCCTCTTGTTTTTATGTCCTGCCGACGGCGCGCCCCGCAGATGCGGGGCGGTCGTGGCGGTGGGCGTCATGCCATGCCGACCTGCGCATACAAACGCGCAGGTGGCGATGGCAGCGCCCGGTCAGGCGTCCATGCGGGACACTCTATGCAGCCGCGCGGCGACGGCGCTAGGACGGATCAGACGTTGTGTTGGACTTTTTCGCGTGTCAGTCCAGTGGACGGCAATGCTTCCTCCGGAAGTCGCCCGGCGTGAGGCCGGTCTGCTTCTTGAAGAAGCGCGCAAAGTAGGCCGGATCCTCGATATTGAGGCGGAACGCGATCTCGGCGATGCCCGTTTCGGTGTTGCTGAGCCAGCGCTTGGCTTCGAGGACCACGCGCTCCTGCACCACCTGGCTGGCCGTGCGCGCCACAGTGCGCTTGACCGCATCGTTGAGCTGGCGCTCGCTCACGCCAAGCGCCTCGGCGTACTGGCCGATGGTACCGAAGCGCAGGTAGTGCGTTTCCACCAGCATCGCGAAACGGCGCGCGAGCGCCTGGT
Source organism: Tardiphaga sp. OK245 (assembly GCF_900108575.1). NCBI lineage: Bacteria > Pseudomonadati > Pseudomonadota > Alphaproteobacteria > Hyphomicrobiales > Nitrobacteraceae > Tardiphaga > Tardiphaga sp. OK245. The sequence goes on from NZ_FNWZ01000003.1 coordinate 152,842, forward strand.
GTGGACCAACGCCACCAGCGGGCTCGTTGCCGGGGCACACACGGCGCAGGCGCGTGAGCAGGATCAGCAGGCTGGCCCGCACCACATCGGGAAATCCCGGCTGGCGATCGCGTGCCTCACGCTCCATCTCGCAGAGCAGTGGCAGCATGCCGTCATGCTGGGCCTGCGTGAGATAGAGCGCGCTATTGCCGCGCGCAGAGTGGAAGAACGGAAGTTTCGCGACATCTTCGGCGCGCGGAAACATCCGCGCGAAGAAGTCGGTGCTGAAGTTCAGCACGTAGCCGTGAGGCTTGACCGATGACGTCCAGGCATGGACCTGGCCCGGCGAAAGAAAGAACACTGAGTGGTCGCGCACGTCGAAATGCGCGAAGTCGAGTGTGTGCGTGCCGCACGCCCGGGTCATCCAGAGCAGATGGTAGTAGTTGTGCCGGTGCAGGAAACCGCGCGGGATGTCGTCGCGGTCCTCCAGTCGTACGAGGTCGAAGTAGAACGAGCCTTCGCCCGCGAAATCCGAGGTTTCAAAGGTCGGAAACTCGCCGGAGCGGGCGGAGAGGAGAGCTTCGGGCAAGTGAAGGTGTCCTTGCGGTTTCGGGGCACGGTTATCAGCGTTATCCTATCGCAAAAAGCCGGAGAGTACCGCGTGTTGGCGAATGCGACACCGGACGGTCTCCGGGGAGTTCGGCAGCTCTATAAGAATTCTGGGTGCCGCTCCATCACACCGGGAAGTTGCGTCGGGGGATGCTCCTGCAGGCATTTTATGGCGCTCGCTCGGAAGGGGACCTGATGGAACGGACGCAGACGGCGGGTCGTCGCAACTGAGCCTGCGCTGGATCAATTGCAGAACGGATTTCGGGCGATGGCGGTTGCCGAGCTGGCCGCCGTCGCCTACATCAGGGCGCATGACGCAGACCTCCGAAATCGGCTTCACCAGCTTCCAGCCCTCCCTGAATGAAGAAAATATCGCGCTTCTGGTGCAGACCTTTTACGGCCGTGCCCGCGAGGATGATTTGCTGGGGCCGATCTTCAACAGCGCCGTGACCGACTGGGATCATCACATCGCGCAGATCAGCGATTTCTGGTCGTCGATGATGCTGAAGACCGGCCGCTACAATGGCCGCCCGATGCGTCCACATCTCGTGCTGCCGCTGAAGGGCGAACATTTCGATCGCTGGCTTTTGCTGTTCGAACAGACCGCGCGCGAGATATTTCCGGCTGAGGTCACTGAGGCCTTCATGATCCGCGCGCGCCGTATCGCTGACAGTTTCGAGATGGGCGTTGCCTCTGTGCGCGGCGAAATCGCTGCGCCGCGACATAGCGTTTAAGCGGTAGGCACGTGATGCATAGCCGGTCTTGCGAGAGCCCGTGGTTGCGCTAGGCTGCAGCTCCAACAAACCGGGAGTCGGTCCATGAAACGTCTGTCTGTCCTCGTTCTCTTGAGCCTGTTCAGTGCTGCGCCCGCAATGGCGCAATCCTGCAACGCCGTCAGCGGCGACGGCAAGCCGCTCGCGGGCGCTGCCAAGAAGAGCTTCATGAAGAAGTGCTGCGAGGACAACGCCAAGAGCGCCGAGGGCAAGCCACTGGCCGGCGCCGCCAAGACCTCATCGGTCAACAAGTGCATGAAGGGCTGAGGCTGCTGCCTCACGCATCCAGACGTGCAAAAGCCCCGCTCGCGCGGGGCTTTTCGATTCCGGGCTGAAGCGACGTCAACTCGAAGTCTTCGTCTCAGCTCTTCGCTTCGAGCTTGTCCTGAGTCTTCGTGTCGAAGTCGCTGGCGTCATGGCGTTCGCGCAACTGGCCGGCCGGGTCGCCCGAGGTGCGATTGACCATGCGACCGCGCTTCACGGCAGGTCGTGCCGCGATGGTCTTGGTCCAGCGCTGCAGGTTCTTGTAGCTCTGCACATCGAGGAACGTGCCGGCATCGCCGTAGATGGCGCTCTCCGCAAGGCCGCCATACCAGGGGAAGATCGCCATGTCGGCGATGCTGTAATCCTTGCCGGCGATGAATTCGTTGTTGGCCAATTGACGATCGAGCACGTCGAGCTGGCGCTTGGTCTCCATGGCGTAGCGGTCGATGGCATATTCGATCTTGCTGGGCGCATAGGCATAGAAGTGCCCGAAGCCGCCGCCGAGGAACGGCGCGCTACCCATCTGCCAGAACAGCCAGGATAGGGTTTCGGCCCGTTCCGCTCCGTCTTTTGGAAGGAAGGCGCCGAATTTCTCGGCGAGATGCACCAGGATCGCGCCGGATTCGAACACGCGAAACGGCTTGTCGCCACTGCGGTCGATCAGAGCTGGAATCTTGGAATTAGGGTTCACATCGACGAAACCCGAACCGAACTGGTTGCCGTCGATCCGGATCAGCCATGCATCGTATTCCGCGCCTGTATGGCCGGCAGCGAGCAGTTCCTCGAACATGATCGTGACCTTCTGGCCATTCGGCGTCGCCAGCGAATAGAGCTGGAACGGATGTTTGCCGACCGGGAGCTCCTTCTCATGGGTGGGGCCGGCGATGGGCCGGTTGGTCGAGGCAAATTTGCCGCCGTTTTCCTTGTCCCAGGTCCAGACTTTGGGAGGCGTGTAGGGGGCGTCGGTCATGTCAGGCTGGCTCCGGAAAAGGGGCAGGGTTGATGGTTGCCGGGGACAGGTAGGGATGAATGCAATTGCATGCAAGATGGCGAGGCGTCCTATGCCGGAAGCCGCCTTGTGCCGGGCGAAGACATGCGATGTAACGAGTCTGCGCCGTAATTGCCGATGGCGGCGTTTCCCTCCGTCCGAAGATTCCCCTCCCGATGAGCGACACCCCAGCGCAGACCGTCGGCGCATCGCCCACCAAACGATCCTTCGCGGCGCTCCATCACCCGGGATTCCGCGCCCAATTCATCACCTATGTGCTGGCCATGATGGCCGACAATATCGAGCATGTGATCAGCTACTGGGTGGTGTTTCAGAAATTCCAGTCGCCCGCGCTGGGTGGTTTCGCCATCGTCTCGCACTGGCTGCCGTTCCTGCTGTTCTCAGTCACGTCTGGCGCGCTGGCGGAGCGTTTCGACCCGCGGCGCGTGATCCAGTGCGGCATGGCGCTGTTCATTCTGGCATCGCTGGGCTGGGGCTATTTCTTTGTCACCGATACCCTGCAGATGTGGCAGGCCATGGTGCTGCTGGTGATCCATGGCTGTGCCGGCGTGCTCTGGCAGACGCCGAACCAGATGCTGCTCTACGATGTCGTCGGTTCCGCCGACCTGCCGAGTGCGGTGCGTCTGAACGCGATGGCGCGCTATCTCGGTGTCATGGTTGGCCCAGCGGTCGGCGGTGTGATCCTGCTCGCGTTGGGTCCGGCCTATGGCATCATGCTCAACACCGTCTTCTATCTGCCGCTTGTGCTGTGGCTGATCAATGCGCCCTATGGTCCGCGCTTTCGCACCGGCGCGCCCGCGCCTCAGCGCGCCGTGCGGGGCTTTGCGGACATCGTCCAGACCATGCGCGACGTTCGCCACCGTCCGGTGATCGTCTCCATGATCGCGCTGGCCGGCGCGGCATCGTTCTTCGTCGGCAACGCCTATAGTTCACAGATGCCGGGCTTCGCCAGTGATCTCGGCCATGGCGATCCCGGCATGTCCTACAGCATGCTGCTGGCGGCTGACGCAGCCGGTGGCCTGCTTGCCGGCCTGGCGCTGGAGGGCAGGCAATTGCTGGCGCCGAAGCCGCGTACGGCGATCATATTGGCGCTGCTCTGGTGCGGCGCGCTGGCGATCTTCGCGCTGACCGGTCATTACGCCATCGCGCTGGTGTTCCTGTTTGCAGCGGGATTTCTCGAATTGTCGTTCAACGCGATGGCGCAAAGCCTCGTGCAGCTCGATGCACCCCTGGACAAGCGCGGTCGCGTCATCGGCCTGTTCAATATGGCGAGCCTGGGTCTGCGCGCCTTCAGCGGCATCTCGGTCGGCGTCGTCGGCAGCATGATCGGGATCCATTGGTCGCTGGCGCTGTCGGCGCTGGCGACCATGGTCGTCGCGGCGGGACTGTTGGCGCTGCCCTAGCGAGGAAAACCTCGGCTGTTTACCAGTCCACCATTCGGTCGTCGCCGCCGAACGCAGCCGGCATGGCCGCGTAATGTGGCAGGCCGTCGCGGACTGGAGCGATCGCCTCGCTGCAATTGATATGCAGGCTCGGCTTGAACGCGTCCCCGAGCAGATAGCCGTTGATGCTGCGCATGCCGATCCCGTCGAGCTCGATAATCAGCCGCGTGGCACACTTTGCGCAGCTGAGGCGCGGGGTCGTCTTCAGTGCGAACGACGTCGTGTCGCCTTGTACGACTTCAACGCCGTCAGCCGGATAGACGGCCTCGGCCACATAGGCCGCGCCGTGGACGGTTTGGCAGTCGGCGCAGTGGCACCAGAAATGGGCGATGGGGTCGGCTGAAATCCTGAGCTTCACGGCGTTGCAGGGGCAGGCGAGTTCCATGGGCGCACCTCATCTGATGCGCAAAACTACCAGCCGACCGCAATCGCCGACAACTGCCGCGGCTTGCGACAAATCGCTCGCCGCGGCTGGCAGTCGCTATTTGCCGCTTTGCAGCGCAGCCGTTTGCTTGGCGAGCTGCTTGTCGAAATCCTGTTCGAGTGTTGCAGCGTAAGCGGCAAGCTCGCCTTGTTTCACGAACGGATTCGGCGCGCCGTCCTTCATCGCCGCGCGCTTGGCCTGCATGCCATAGACTTCCGGATGCGGTCCGAGCAGCACGTCGATTTTCATGGCCTTGGCCTTGGCATAGGTCGACCGATAATCGTCGACGATGCCGGCATGGGTTGGATTGCCGACAAGCCGGTTCAGCGCCACGGTGCCACTGCAGAAGAACAGGACCTCACGGTTCTCGCTGCCGTCCTTCACGGTCATTTCCCAGCTCGTGCAGCCCGGCGAATGGCCGGGCGTTGCATGCGCCGTCAGCGTGGTGCCGCCGAGCGTGACCTTATCGCCTTCGGTGACGGTGCGATCCACCTTGACCGGCGGGAAGCCGATATCGGTGTTCTTTTCATCGCCCGGATAGGTGCCGCTTTCGAGCAACGGCTTGTCCCGTAGGCCTGCGATCAGTTGCGCGCCGGTGTCCTTCTTGATCTCCGCAAAACCGCCAGTGTGATCGAAATGGGCATGGCTGTTGAGGATGATCTTGATATCGGCTTCCTTGAAACCGAGCTTTGCGATGTGCTCCTTGATCATGCTCGTCGATTGCGGGACGCCCGTGTCCATCAGGATCAGCCCGTCCGACGTCTTGATGAGATAGACCGCGATGCCATCGGTGCCGACGTAATAGATGTTGTCGATCAATTGAAAAGGCTCGAAGGGGGCGGTCCACTTGACCATGACCTGCGCCAGAAAATCCTTGACGGTCTGTGCCTGCGCGTTGCCTGCAAATAGCGCCAGAGCGCAGATGGCTCCTGCGAGCGTCTTCATGATGGCCTCCCGGTTCGATTTTTATTGGTTCTTTTGAACGCCAGGATTGAAGCGCGATTTGGGCGGATGGCTCAAGCGCCATTCCTGCATGCCGGCATCGCGCATGACAGGCACGGCCGGGCGGCGAATGTTGTGAGCGCGTTGAACCATCCCGGCCGTTTCGGGTTAGACTTCACCCATGAAACAACTGATCTGCCCCAATTGCCAGACACGCGTCTTCTTCGAGCAGAGCGATTGCGTGCAATGCGGCGAGGCGCTGATCTTCGACACCGCGCAGTCCAATGTCGTCAGCGCCGCGGCGGCCATGTCCTGTGCCAATCGCGATCTGATCGCCTGTAACTGGGCCACGGATGACAGCGATCCGTTCTGTCCGTCCTGCCGGCTTACGCGAACAATTCCCAATCTGGTATCCGATCGCAATGTCGCGCTCTGGAAGCGGGTTGAGCAAGCCAAGCGACGTCTGACCTATGACCTGATGCGGCTCAGACTGCCCCTTGCCGTGTCGAGCGGCGCGCATATCGCGTTCGACATTCTCTCGGACGAGACCGCCGGACATCCGATCATGACCGGGCATTTGTCGGGGCTGATCACGATGAACCTCTCGGAAGCTGACGATGCCGAGCGCGAGGCGCGGCGCGCGGCGTTTCGCGAACCGTATCGAACGCTGCTCGGGCATTTCCGCCACGAGGTCGGGCATTTCTACTGGGAAGCGCTGGTCGATCAGTCGCAGCTCATCGGTCCGTTCCGGATGATCTTCGGCGATGAAACGCGCGACTATGGCGAGGCACTCGCGGCCTATCACAATCGCGCCGATCGCTCGTGGAATAGCGACGCCTTCATCAGCGAATATGCGACATCGCATCCGTGGGAAGACTGGGCCGAGACCTTTGCGCATTTCCTGCACATCGTCTCGACGCTGGATACCGCATCGTCGCTGCCGCTGTCACTGGACGAGCGCTCGCGTCATACGCTGGACGATCCCTATCTCGAGCGTGACTTCGAAGCGCTGCTGTCGCTGTGGGATGCTGTCTCCTACAGCATGAACGAACTCAATCGTTCAATGGGCATGAGCGACGCTTATCCGTTTCACTTGACGCAAGCGGTGAGGGGAAAGCTGCATTTCGTGCATCTGGCGATTCTGAAAACGCGCAGCGACAGCTGAAAGGCCTTACGCTGTCATTCCGGGGCGGGGCGAAACGCGAAGCGGTTCGGCGCGAACCTCAGCCACTCCAATTGGAGTGGCGGGGAAGCTTGATGTGTTCATCACCTCTTGATCCAGCGCGGCGGAGGGAGCGACTCTCATCTTGAGATTCCGGGTCCGCGATCGCCAGGTGGCGCTCGCATCCCGGAATGACGAGGTTGGCTCTTACTGTTCCATCTTGATGCCGGCGTCCGTGATCACCTTCTTCCAGCGCGCGATTTCGTCGGTGACGAAGGCGCGGAATTCATCCGGGGTGGTGCCCATGGGGACGATACCCTGATCGTCGAGCTTCTTCTTCAGGTCGGGATCGGTGAGCGCCTTCTTTGCCTCCGCGGCTACGCGATCGACGATCTCCTTCGGTGTGCCAGCGGGTGCGATGATGCCGGACCAGGTGCCGGAGACGAAATCCGGCACGCCGGCTTCCGCCATGGTCGGCACGTCGCCGGCCGCCGGGACGCGCTCCTTGGCGGCGACGGCGAGCGCCTTGGCATTGCCGGACTTCACCTGCGACATCAGCGGGCCGATGACGTCGAACATCACATTGATCTGGCCGCCGACCGTATCCTGCAGCGCGCCGGACGTGCCCTTGTAGGGAATGTGTTGCAGATTGATGCCTTCGCGGCTTTTCAGCATTTCCATGGTCAGATGCGCCGCCGAGCCGATGCCGCTGGAGGCAAAATTGAGCGAGCCGGGCTTCGCCTTGGCGAGTGCGATGAACTCCTTCATGTCCTTGGCGGGCAGGGACGGCGTCGCAATCAAAATCAGCGGCGCGACCGAGGTCAGCGACACGTAAGTGAAGTCCTTCATCGCATCATAGGGCAGCTTCGGATTGAGCGTCGGATTCACTGAATGCGCCGCGATCACGGTGCCGAAGGTGTAGCCGTCGGGGGCTGCCTTGGCGACGGCGTCGGTGCCGATGGCGGCATTCGCGCCCGGCTTGTTCTCGATGACGATCGGCTGGCCCAGCGCCACCGACATCTTTTCGGAAACGAGGCGCGCCATCAGATCGGTATAGCCGCCCGGCGTGTAGGGCACGACCATGCGGATCGGCCGGTTCGGCCAGCTCTGCGCTTGTGCCATTCCGGCGCTGCCGGCGCAGGCGGCCATCACGGCGATCACGCTCACGGCGCGGACGAAGCTCTTCATCATTTCATTTCCTCGACTGCCGGCGCGCTCCAGAGCGGCGGGAGCGCCGTAGCGCTCGCTCTGGATCGCAGACCGTTCTTCTTGTTGTCTGCCCGTTCTGCGCCGTGACGGATGTCGCGGAATGCAGAGTCCCGCATGCAGGCTACCGCATCGCATGGTAACGGGGAAAGTAGACGAAAGGCCGCTAAGGTCTGCTGCCGCAGCGTGGAATTTGTCGATGTGAGGCGCGGATGCATGTGACCAAGGAGCATGTGACCTCCCGTGACGACCTTGTTGATTGCTGTGATGCAGGTGAGGGGATGGGCGTACGCCATCGATGCCCGCGCCTGAGCGCGTGAGTGGCAGTCCCGGTGGTCTCCCTCAAGAATGAGGGAGATGAAGCGCCGAAAGGCGCGACTTGGGTACAGTGCCGCAGCGTGCTGTCCGGATCGCCGGACCACAGAGGCCGCGGAAACGCCTTTCGACGCTCCACCGTGGCGATTTCTGTCCCCGGGACCGTTCTTCCGGGCAAAGGCGCAGAGCTCCGCACTCCGCTGATCCCGACGGTTTCCCGCCGTTCACCAATGCCACGTCCAGCCAGCATGAGTGGCAGACCCCCGTAGTGGGGCCGGACGGTGACCCAAGGCCTCCCGAGTGCGTGAGGAAACGTCTTCCTCCCGCCCGCAGGCGCCACATCCCGCCCCGCGCCAGTCGGCGTCCCGGTAACGCTCCCTCAAGTGGAGCGGGATGGATGGGAATATATACTGGAATGGATTGGCGTCAAGGATTATTTTCAGAATTGTCGCCGCGGAGCGAGGATGCCGGCGATGAAGAGATGGCATGTCAGACTCAGGAACGCCCTGAAACACCGGCGCGCGCGGGCTGTTCGGAATATTCAGCCCAGGCCTGACGGAGTATCTGCACCGAGGAGGAGAGAAAGATGAAGGCCATCACGGCGGCCACCGCCAGATCCGGCCACGCACTCGACGAGCCCCAGACTCCCAGGGCTGCGAACATGACAATGACATTGCCAATGGCGTCGTTGCGGGAACACAGCCAGACAGAGCGCACATTGGCATCGCCGTCCTTGTAACGCATCAGCAGCAGCACCGAGGCGAGGTTGGCTGCCAGCGCCAGGAAGCCGATCGCGCCCATGACCTCGGCACTTGGAACGCCGAGGATAAGCGTGTGATAGACGGTCGAACCGAACACCCACAGAGCCATGACGCTGAGCGAAAGGCCCTTGAACAAAGCCGCCGTTGCCCGCGTCCTGATGCCGGTGCCGATGACCGCGAGGCTCAGCCCGTAAGTGACTGTATCGCCGAGGAAGTCGAGCGCATCCGCTTTCAGCGCCTGCGACCCCGCGATCTGTCCCGCGATCATCTCGACAAGAAACATGATGCCGTTGATGGCAATGACCGTCCACAGCACGCGCTTGTAGCGGGGATCGACGCCGTCGAAGACCGGAACGCCACCGGAGCAACCGCATGCCTCGGTCCCACAGGCCGCCGGGGAGACAGGTTCCGCGTTCGCCTTCGAAAAATCGATGGGCGGCGGCTCGCAGCAGGTATCGGTGGTGCAACAGGTCTTGTCGGACATCGGCTTCCTCTCAATATGAGACAAGCGTACAATCTCTAGCGACTAGAGGTTCAAGAGAAAAATGGATTACGCAATCGGAGAAGCGTCGCGTCTGACGGGCATCAAGGTGCCGACGATCCGTTACTACGAGGGGATTGGTCTGCTGGCCGCGCCCACAAGGACGGAGGGAAAGCAGCGCCGTTATCGCCCCGAGGATGTCGCCCGCCTGAATTTCATCCGGCACGCACGCGAGCTCGGCTTCGAGATCGCCGACATCGCCGAATTGCTGACCCTGAGCGAGGGACCCGATCAGTCTTGCGCAGAGGTCGATCGGATCACGCGCCGGCACTTGTCGGACGTCGAGCGCCGGATCGCGCAACTCACCGCGTTACGCGGAGAATTGAAGCGCATGGTGGAAGAGTGCAGTCATGGCAGGGTCAGTGACTGCCGGGTGATCGAGACGCTGTCCGGATGACACGAAGCCCGGCGGTTGCTCGTCGCGTCCGAGGTCTTGTCCTCGTGAAGATGTGATGACCGATATCGGGCGACTCTTCGCGACGTGATCGGTTGCGAGCTTTGTTGTTCGTGGCATCAGACCGGATGGTCACAGTTGATCGCTAAAATGGCGCGCGACGTCGACGCGTCGGCGCACTCCGACTCCGGTGCGTGCGCATCCTCAAGCCCATGAGCCCGCGATGCCGATCCAATTCCGCAAGACCTCAATCAGATCTCGCAAGCGAACACTGGGACTGGCCGCCTTCGGCCTGATCGTGGACGCGATCGTCAGCCATCCCCGCGTCGACGTGCCGGCGATGGTGAATGTCGCGATGATGTCGCGCTTTGCCATAGCGCCTGTCATGGCGTCGCTCGGCGGTCTCTCATGGACGACCAGCACAGGTTCGAGCGACACCGTTGCGCCGACGCCGGTGATGAGCGCGGATCATGTGACACGGATGTGCGCGCGGGCGCATGGCAGCGCGAGTTGATCGCAACCGGATCTCTTAAACAACAAAGGCCCGGATGGAGCAGGCGCTTCATCCGGGCCTTGTTGGATCAGACGGTGTGTGGACTCAGGCGACGCGCTTGATGGCGTCGCTCAGGATCGAAACGATCTCGTCGATCTGGTTCTTCTCGACGATGAGGGGCGGCGACATCGCGAAGGCGTCGCCGCTCTGGCGCAGATAGAGGCCGCGGTTGAAGCAGTCGACCATGACGTCATAGCCGCGCGCAGCCGGTGCATCCTTGCGGGGCGCAAGTTCGACGGCGCCCATCAGGCCGCAATTGCGGATGTCGATGACATTGGGCAGGTCGCGGAGCGCGTGCAGGCTATCGCGCCAGTAGTCGGACAGCGAGGCACCGCGCGTCAGCAGTCCCTCGCTCTTGTAGATGTCCAGCGTCGCGATGCCCGCGGCGCAGGCGACCGGATGCGCCGAATAGGTGTAGCCGTGGAACAGCTCGATCTGGCTTTCCGGTCCGGTCATCAGCCCGTCATAGATCTTGCGGCTGGCGAACACGGCGCCGCAGGGCACGGTGCCGTTGGTGATGCCTTTCGCGGTGGTCATCAGGTCCGGCGTCACGCCGAAATAATTTGCGGCGAACGGCGTGCCGAGACGGCCGAAACCGGTGATGACTTCGTCGAAGATCAACAGGATGCCGTGCTTGGTGCAGAGCTCGCGCAGACGCTGCAGGTAGCCCTTCGGCGGCGGCAGCACGCCGGTCGAACCGGGCACCGGCTCGACGATGACGGCGGCAATGGTGTCGGCGCCATGCAGGGCCACCAGTCGCTCAACGTCGTCGGCGAGTTCGGCGCCGTGCTCCGGGAGGTCCTTGGAGAATGCGTTGCGTGCGAGATCGTGGGTGTGGCGGATGTGATCGGTGCCGGGCAGTTGGGCGGACGAGAAGGCGCGGCGGTTATTGACCATGCCGCCGACCGAGGTGCCGCCGAAGCCGACGCCGTGATAGCCGCGTTCCCTGCCGATCAGGCGCGTGCGCGAGGCCTGGCCGTTGGCGCGATGATAGGCCAGCGCGATCTTCAGCGCGGTATCGCCCGACTCCGAACCGGAATTGGTGAAGAAGATGCGGTCGAGGCCGGCGGGTGCGATCTCGGCCAGACGATTGGCGAATTCGAAGGCGAGCGGATGGCCCATCTGGAACGCGGGGGCGAAGTCGAGGGTGGTAAGCTGCTTCTCAACGGCGCTGGCGATCTCGCGGCGGCCGTGGCCGGCATTGGTGCACCAGAGGCCAGCCGATCCGTCGATCACCTTGCGGCCGTCTTCGGTGGTGTAATACATGCCCTGCGCGGATGCGAACATGCGCGGTGCCGCCTTGAACTGGCGGTTGGCCGTGAACGGCATCCAGAACGACTCGAGTTGTAGCGTGTTCGGAATCTGATGAACGGTCACGGCGCGGCTCCCTTGGCTGATTCAGCATCTGGATCATGTTCGCCCGAATGCAACAAGTCCTTTTCTCGATCTGATTAACCTGTTGATTTTATTGAATGGGCCGGGTCATATTTGTTCGATCCGAAACACTCGCAACAGGGATTTGGCGTGAGTATCGATCTAGGCGAACGGCTGCGCTTCGTGCGTGGACGTCACAAGCTGTCGCAGCGTGAACTGGCCAAGCGCGCGGGCGTGACCAATTCGACGATCTCGCTGATCGAGTCCAACCAGATGAACCCGTCGGTCGGCGCGCTCAAGCGTATTCTCGATGGCATTCCGATGGGGCTCGCCGACTTCTTCGCCATCGAGCCGGACCGGCCGCGCAAGGCATTCTACCGCTCGGATGAGCTGACCGAAATCGGCAAGACGCCAATCTCCTATCGCCAGGTTGGCGACAATCTGTTCGGCCGTAGCCTGCAGATCCTGAAGGAGCGCTACGAGCCGGGCAGCGACACCGGCCGGGTGCCGCTGGTGCATGACGGCGAGGAGGGCGGCATCGTGGTGTCAGGCCGGCTCGAAGTGACCGTCGACGAGGAGCGCCGCATCCTCGATCCCGGCGATGCCTATTATTTCGAAAGCCGCCGTCCGCATCGCTTCCGCTGCGTCGGCGCGAAACCCTGCGAAGTGATCAGTGCGTGCACGCCGCCGACGTTTTGAGGACCTCAGCTCACGCCCGGGCTAACGGGACGTATCGATTCCTCGCATCAGTAGGTCGATACTGGCATCGGTGAAGACCGCGACGTCGATCTGCCTTCGCGTTCCAAACAGCAGTGACCACACGGTCAACAGCAGCGCCGGGCTCATCACGATTTCGGTGAATGTGCTTGCCTGCGACGGGCGGAATTCGCCAGCCGCGACTCCCGCTTCGATCACCATTCGGAACTGGTCGATGACCGGCCGCATGAACTCGTCATAGTGCCGGTCCACGAGGTCGGGGAAGCGGGAGCCGTCGGCGATCAGGAAGCGGAGTGTTTCGCGGAAAGGTCTGTCCTCGGCAATCTTGCGATACACGAAGACCATGAGCGCACGCAGGCGTGCGTTGTATGATCCTTCCAGTGTCCCGGCATAGCTTTCCAGTTCGGGAAAGAACGCCTGGGACTTGTATCGGATCATCTCGTCGAACACGCGCTCCTTGGTTTCGAAGTAGAAATAGATCGTGCCCTTGGTGACGGACGCGCGGGCGGCGACATCCTCCAGCCGGGTCGCCGCATAGCCGTTTTTGGCGAATTCCTCGAAGGCTGCGTCGAGGATCTCGATCGGTCGTTCCGCCTTTCGTCGGGCGCGCTTCTTCAGCTCAGCACTCATGGGATTAGGATAACCGATCCGTGACATGGCTGCTATTGACTTTTGAGTCAGTCAATAATAGTGAGTGATTGCTCACTTAATGCGCGGTCAAATGCATAACGTTTTCAAAATGATGCCTCCGTTGCCAGCCGATGCGGCCGGCACCGCAGATCGGCGACGCAAGCTGATCGAAACCGTGGCCACAGCGAAAGCGACACTGATTGCCCATCAGGCGCCCGACCGGGCGAGGGCTGCATGATGAATGCGGATAGTGACGCATCGCCGCCGCGGCTGTTCCGCGGTGCCCGTGTTCGGATGAGCGTTCTCGGTCGTGAGCGGCATCCCAAATACGGCGATCGCCAGGGAGTCATCGTGGGCCGCGGCTCGCCGAGCAGTTGGCGGGTCAAGTTCGACGAGCGCACGACCGTCCAGGCGATCCACCGGGACTACCTCGAACTCGTCGCTCAACCCGCGGCGGCATCCCTTCAGGTCGCCCAGCGACGCGGTTCTATGGACGGGGCGTCGAACCCGTGAGCGCTCTCCTGACCGAACATGTCATGCGTGGCCGCCGTTGGCGGCCGTCGGTTTCGTTGCCTGTCGTTGCGGCGCTGGGCCTTCTGGTCGCCGGATGTTCGTCACTGCCACGGACGCCGCATAGCGCCGCGGATGCATCCAGTGCGCGCGTCCTCGATCTTACGGACCTGCGCCGTTATGCGGACGAACCGGCCTCGACGTTCCGAAGCGGTCAGAACCAGGTCGTGTTGCGGGGGCCTCGAACCTATCTGGCGCTGTCCGGAGGCGGGGCGGACGGCGCCTATGGCGCCGGCGTGCTGAATGGCTGGACCGAGGCAGGGACGCGCCCGTCATTCTCGATGGTCTCCGGTGTGAGCACCGGCGCACTGATCGCGCCCTTCGCGTTTCTCGGTCCCGACTATGACGCGACCTTGCGTGACGTCTACACCAGCGGCGTTGCCGCGAGCCTGCTCGATGCACCCAATCCGTTCAATGCGATCTTCGGTTCGGGCCTGTTCGGCAACACGCGGCTACGCGAGCTGGTGGCGAAGTATATCGACGAGACCTTCGTCGCGGCTGTCGCAGCCGAACACGCGAAGGGGCGGATGCTGTTCGTCGTCACGACCAACCTGGACTCCCAGCGGACCGCCATCTGGGACATGGGACGGATCGCTTCGCTGCGTACGCCCGAAGCACTGAACCTGTTCCGGGATGTTGTCGCGGCTTCGGCGAGTCTGCCCGTGGTGTTTCCGCCGATGCTGGTGACCGCGGAGGCGAACGGCAAGCGCTTCGAGGAGATGCATGTCGATGGCGGCGTCACCGCGCCTGTCCTGACATTGCCGGAGGCCTTCCTGCTGCGCGACGCCACATTCGCCAAAGCAGAGAAGCTGCAACTCTACGTCCTGATCAACAACAAGATCGAACGGGAATTTCAGGTCATTCCCAATTCCACCATCGAAATCGCTGCGCGGGCGTCATCGACCGTGACGAAGATTCAGACACGCTCCATCCTTTACAACACCTATGCCTTCGCCCGCCGCAACAAGTTCGGATTCAATCTGACCTATATCGAGGGCGATCGACCGCCATCGCCGATGTCAGGCTTCGACACCGCCTATATGCGCGCGCTGTTCCAGTACGGTTATGAGAGGGCGCGGGGCAACCGTCTGTGGTCGAAATCGCCGCCCTCCGACGATCAGGATTCCGTGGCGGCGTCACACACAGCAATCACGCGGCAAGTCGCAAGCGGCAACTGATGCGCGATGCGACGTTCAAACCCGGCACATGCGTGCTGAAACAGGAGTGACCTCATGAGACTTTCCATGCTTCGCAAGATCGTTTCGCCCCGTCGAATTGCGCTGGTGTCGATCCTGCTCGTCGCCGCCTCGGGTTCGGCGGCGGCGCAGTCGTTGCCGTTCACGGGCCTTACCGGATCCTGGGCAGGCGCGGGAGCGATCTCGCTGTCCGACGGATCGAAGGAGCGGCTTCGCTGCAAGGCGACATACCAGGTCAGCAATGGCGAAAGGCGGCTCCTGCAGAGCTTGCGTTGCGCGAGCGACAGCTACCGCTTCGATCTCAACAGCGACGTGGTCAGCCAGGATGGCACCATCGCCGGAACATGGAGCGAAACCAGTCGCGGAATCAGCGGAAGCATCGCAGGCAGGGAGTCCGGCGGCCTCATCTCGGCCGTCATCGATGCGCCGGGCTTCTCGGCCAGCCTGTCGCTCTCGACGCGCGGCAACAAGCAGTCTTTCTCGATATCGTCCGAAGGCGACATCCGGAACGTCACCATCAATATGAGCAGAAACTGATCGGGGATCGCGTCGCAGCGATCGCAGGTGTTTCACAGGGGCACGTTGCGGGGCGAGGCAGGGTGCAAGTGCCAATGACTCGCGGGAGGTGAATGTCCGCGAAGAACGACGCATCCTCGCTTCCGGCGATGCCTGTTGTTTCTAAAGCCGACGCCCGCATCGCTTTCGCTGCGTCGGCGCGAAATCCTGCGAGCTGATCAGCGTCTGCACGCCGCCGACGTTTTGGATGATCTAAGCTGCGCTCTCCGAGCGATGCGTGAGGTCACCACGACCGGCGATCAAGCCGGCGATTGAAATATCCTCGTCAAGGGCTTCCCAATGCAGACCGTGGCGGCCGATCTCGACCTGATTGCGCTGCTCGGGCGTGGCATTCAGCAGGCGCGGATACCAAGCGAGGGGAACGCCGAGCGTTCGCCCGTCGGTCAGTTCGACCCACATGCTTGCGTCATCGAAACGGACGCTGGTTGCCGAAATGGTCATGCCACGCCTTCAGGATCAGGTCGCGATTGTTCGCAACGGTGCGCAGAATAGCCGAAAGTTCGCGCGGGTTGAAGCCGTAACTGTCGGCGATCTGGATGTCTGGCGCGATCCAGACCTTGGCGTCGCAGCCGTTGCCCCTGATGTGGATGTGCGGCGGCTCGGGCGGTCTTCCTTCGTTTGAGTAGAAATAGTAGCGCAAGCCGCCGGAGCGAAATACGACGGGCAAGATCACCTCCGCATGGCTTTCGCGTGATGTTCCGTGAGTGTAGCCCGGATCACGTGAAGTGCAACCTAGGGTGGATTCCTGATGCGCGGCGAGGTCACGGACGGCACAACGATTCCTCTGTGTCGACGTGAGCGCGGCGCACCTGAATTTGAATGGCCGCCCGCGCGCCAAATCTCTATGCTGCGGGCATGTCGCGATTCATGTCTCTATCGATTGCTCTCGTCCTGTCGCTCACCTCCGCCGCTGCGCTGGGGGCGCCGGTGAAGAAGAAGCCACATCAGTGGAAGGGCTACGGTTTCCTGCCCGGCTATCACCAGCCGCTGAACAACAGCGTTCCGCTGTTCATGCAGAAGCGCGCGGACCTGCGCATGGCCAAACGCGATCGGCGCCATTGGTACATCGACCGTACCCCGGTCTATTATCGCTGGTCCGATGGCGAGAAGTATTATTTCGGCCGGCCCGGTTTCTATCGCGGCCAGTACAATGGCGGCAGCATGGGCCCATGCTGGACGCGAACCCCGATCGGACCAATCTGGAATTGCGGCTAGGCGAGGCGAGGCGGCGCATGCCGCAGCGCCGGATTCATGTGAAAGCTTTCGGTCGACATTGTCGCGACCCTCATTAAATCATCGCAGCGACTATCTGTTGCTCCTGTTTGATCGCGGCGGAGTTCAAAAGCGCCGTGAAAGCAAAATCAACGAAAACACATTTCGAGTTCCGACCACTATCTTCGCCTGACAGGACTTTGGTTCAGGGGCGGAGATATCAGTGGCTAAGATTTCACGACGTGACGTGTTGGCAGGTGGCGCGGCCATGCTTGGGTCGCTTGGCGCATCCGGGGGGACGTTCGGCCAGCAGCCCACCGAGAATTTCGATCTCGTAATCCGGGGCGGCGAGGTCATCGACCCCAGCCAGAATCTGCGCGGCATTCGCGATATCGGCATCAAGTTCGGGCAGGTCGCCGCCGTCGAGCCGAGCATTCCTGCGGAGCGGGCCAAACAAAGCATCGATGCCAAAGGCAAACTGGTGACGCCCGGCCTCGTCGATCTTCACACCCATGTCTATCCCTATGGGTCGGCGATCGGCATTCCGCCCGACGAGCTTGTGCCGTTCTCGGCGACGACGACCTATGTCAGTGCCGGAGATGCCGGCGCCAACACCTTTGCCGGATTCAAGCGCGATGTCGTCGGGCATTCGCGCAGCCGGCTGTTTGCCTTCGTTCACATCTCGACCATCGGCCTTGCGGGCTTTCCCGTCGGCGAGTTGCTGAATATCGATTACGCCAATGTCGATGCCGCGGCGCGCACGATTGCGGAAAATCCCGATCTCGTGCTCGGCGCCAAGGTGCGCGAGACGCTGGCATTCGTCGGCAATAACGGCATCGAACCGCTGAAACGCGCCATTCTGGCCGTCGAACGCTCGGGCACCAAGGGGCGGGTGATGTGCCACATCGGCAATGCACCGGGCGATCTGTCGGTGCTCGTCGATACGTTGCGTCCCGGCGATATCCTCACGCATCCCTACAGCGCGCTCGGCAACAACACGGTGCAGAACGGCAAGGTGCTTCCGGCGCTGCTGGAGGCGAAGAAGCGCGGCGTCATCATCGATGTCGGTCATGGCGCCGGCAGCTTCGACTATGACATTGCCGAGGAGGCGATCCAGCAGGGGCTGCTGTTCGATACGATTTCCAGCGACGTCCATGTGGCCGCGGCGAACACACCGAGCCGGCCGTATCTGCCCTGGGTGCTCAGCAAGTTTCTCGCGCTCGGTTTCTCGCTCGATCAGGTGATCGCGGCCGCCACGATCAAGCCGGCCAATGTCATCAACCGTGTGCCCAAGCTCGGCACGCTGCAGGTCGGTGCGCCCGCGGACGTGGCCATTCTCGAACTCGTCGAAGGCCCGGTCGAACTGCTCGACACCTCGAACAAGCCCCGCACCGGTAAGGCCTATCTGAAGGCGATCCAGACCGTGCGCGGCGGGGTCCCGTTCGGACGGCCGTATTCTCTGCCGTTCTCGGCAAACTGACGAGAGCGGCGCGGTGCCCGGGTGAGCGAAGCGGTACCCGGGGCGCCGGCGGCCCGGCTATGGTGCCGCAGGGCGACATTCGGTCGGAATTCGCCGCCGGTGGCGGGTGGCGGCAATCGCCATTCCGCACGCTGGTCTGCCCTGCGTCTGCCGCGCGCTCAGGGCACCTGCCACGGCTTTCGAGAAAACCGCCATCCGGTCTAGGCTCGCACCAACCGAATCTCGAATTGGACGTGCGACATGACATTGGCGATGAGCTGGGACGAATGGGCCAAACACGACGCCGTGGCGCTGGCCGCGCGCGTGCGCAAGGGCGACCTGACGCCGGCCGATCTGGCGGCGCAGGCCGCGGCCGGCATCGCCAGCACCAATCCCGCGCTCGATGCCGTCGTCGAAGTGTTCGACGACGTCGTCGCCGATCCTGCCAAGGACGGTATGAATGCCGAGGGCGCGTTCGCTGGCGTTCCGTACCTGATGAAGGATCTCGGCCCGACCCTGAAGGGACGGCTGCAGGAATTCGGCTCCATGATCATGCAGGGGCATCGCCCCGCGCAGGACAGCTTCCTGACCGGCAAGATCCGGGGCGCCGGGCTCAACATCATTGGCCGCAGCACCACGCCGGAATTCGGCGTCTGCAGTTCTGCCGAGAACAAGCTCTATGTTACCCGCAATCCCTGGGACACCGACTACACCACCTGTGGCTCCTCCGCCGGCTCTGCGGCGATGGTCGCGGCCGGCGTGCTGCCGATCTCCCATGCCACGGATGGCGGTGGTTCGATCCGCATTCCCGCGGGTGTGAACGGCCTGATCGGCCTGAAGGTCTCGCGCGGCGTCTATTCGCTGGCGCCCGCGCTGTCGGATCTCTCCGGGTTGGTCTCGATCCAGGGCTGCGTCAGCCGCAGCGTGCGCGACACCGCAGCCTTCGTCGACAACTGCCGCGGCGGCGCACCCGGCGAATTCATGCCTTTCTGGTCGCCGGTCGAACCCTATAGCGATCTGATCAAGCACGACCCGGGCAGACTGCGCATCGCGCTGTCGCATGAGTGGGGCGACTACAAGGCGCCGCCGCATTTCGTTGCAGAGCTGGAGCGTGTCGGCAAAATGCTCGAAGGGCTCGGCCATCACGTGGAATGGGCGCTGCCGGAGGTGGATTTCCGCAACGCGTTCGCCGCGCAGACGACCTGCTACATCAGCAATTTCGCGCAGGTGATCGCCGGTCATCTGGCGCGGCTCGGTTTGGATAAACCGACCACCGATCTGCTGGAGCCGATCAACATCAATATCTGGGAGAGCGGACTGAGCACCTCCTATACCGAGCGCAACGCGATGCAGGCCGTGTTCAATACGACGTCGCGCGCTTTCGGCGCGTTCTTCGAGCGCTACGACATCATCCTGACGCCGATCACCGCCAAGCCGACGCCGAAGGTCGGCACATCGGAATATCTCACCACCAGCACCAATCCGTCGGTGCATGACTGGTTCGCCAATCTGTGGAAGAATTTCGCCTATACACCGCTCGCCAATCTGTGCGGCATCCCCGGCATCTCGCTGCCGCTGGCGGCGCAGGAGAACGGACTGCCGCTCGGCATTCAGGCGCAGACGCGTCAGGCGAATGACGGCCTGCTGCTGCAACTGGCCGCGCAGATCGAGCGGGCGATCGACGGCAAGTGGAATGGCGGCAAGCTGCCGGCAAAGCATGTCAGCCGGCAATAGGCGTGTCGGCGTATCTTGTCTTCGTCGCGCTAAAGATACGTGGCACAGCGGATATCGAATGGATCGAACATGGTTTCAGGCTTACCGGCTCCCGTGTCCCAGTCGGTCGCTGCCAGGCTGACGCGGGCGGCGATATTCCTGGTCGTGACGATCAATCCCGGACCGGCCTCCGAGAAGGCGGTTCGTGGCTTGTGCGGCGACCTGTCCAGCCTGTTGCGCGGCGTGGGCTTCCGCAATCTCAATGGGCAGTTGTCCTGCATCATGGGGTTTGGCTCCGAGGCTTGGGCCCGGCTGTTCGGAGCGCCGGGTCCGAAAGACTTGCATCCGTTTCGCGAAATTCGCGGCGTGCATACCGCCGTTTCGACGCCCGGCGACATCCTCTTTCACATCCGCGCGGCGAGCATGGATCTCTGTTTCGAGCTGGCGACGCATATCATGTCGCGGCTCGCCGGCGCGGTTTCGGCCGTGGACGAGGTGCACGGTTTCAAATTCTTCGACGACCGCGATCTGATCGGCTTTGTTGACGGAACTGAAAACCCTGTCGGTCAGGCCGCCGACGCGGCCACCCTTGTCGGCGCTGAAGACCCCGGCTTTGCCGGAGGCAGCTACGTGATCGTGCAAAAATATCTGCACGACGTCGCGCGATGGAACAAGGTGCCCGTCGAGGAACAGGAGAACATCATCGGCCGGCACAAGCTGTCCGATATCGAACAGCGCGATTCCGAGAAGAAACCGTATGCGCACAACGTCCTGACGTCGATTGAAGAGAATGGGGAGCAGCTTCAAATCCTGCGCGACAACATGCCGTTCGGCGAAGTGGGCAAAGGTGAGTTCGGCACCTATTTCATCGGTTACGCCCGTTCCCCGCAGCGCATTGAGAAGATGCTGGAGAACATGTTCATCGGCAACCCGCCGGGCACTTACGATCATCTGCTGGATTTCAGCCGCGCGGTGACGGGGACGCTGTTCTTCGTTCCCACGGCGACGTTCCTGGACGATGTCGATCCCGAGGCTTAACCGCGCTGTGCGCTCATCTGCTTACCACCAGTTGAAACAGGAGATTGTGCATGGGTGTCGATCTCTTGAACATCAAGGGTCTCACAGAGCTCGCGCATCAGGGCCCGATCGTCATGGTCAACCTGATGCGATTCCGCGAGCGCTCGCTCGACGGCGACGGGTCGGGCTGGGACGCCTATCTGCGTTACAGCGCGCTGACCGTGCCGATGATCAAGGCCCGCGGCGGCACATTGCTGTGGACCGGTGACGCCAAGGCCATTGCGCTCGGCGAACCGGATCACCAGCAGTGGGACTATCTGGCGCTGGTGTATTATCCCTCCGTTGCAGCCTTCATCGGGATGATGACGTCACCGGACTATGAAAATCTCTGCGACCCGCACCGGACCAACGGCTGTGCCGAGCATGTGATCATTTGCACGAGCGAGGCTTACAGCAAGTTCAAGATCGGCTGAGGGGGATCGCCACCGGCTTTCAGCCAACCGGCGGCATCGATCCAGAACCTCAGATGAGCCGGGTGGCGATGAGGATGGAGATCACGAGCAGAACCGCGACGATGACCACGACGAAGGGGAACATCGCGCGATAGGCGTCCCGCTCGTGGCCGGGGGTGCCTGCGAGATTGCAGACGATCGACATCCGTACCGGCGAGACCATGTTGAGTGACAGTGCCGCGGCGTGCTGAAGCGCGACGACGGCGGCGACGTCGAGGCCGGCTTCGGTCGCAAGGCTGAGCTGCGACGGCATGAACAATCCGTTGGCCGCATTGCCGCTATTGGCCAGCGCGCCGAACACGGCCGAGATCATCGGCGTGACCGTCACCGACCAGACCCCGAACGTGTCGTACATGCCGCGGGCGAGGCCCCCGGCGATGCCCGAGCGCGACAGCAGTTCGGCCATCATCGAGAACACGATCACGGTAAGCACCGCGAGCCGGCCGGTCTTCCAGGCGGCTGCGATCTCCGCGGGGAAGGCCCGCTGATGGCCGTGCAGCAGGGCGGTCAGCACGGCGGCTGCGACGAGCCAGGTGCCGGCGTGAAACAACGGCGCCCAGATAGGCACGCCTGCGAAAGGCTGGATGCTCCAAGACGACTGCAGGAGGTGATTGAGCGGCGGCACGAGGCGCGTCAGGGCGAGCCAGCCGATCAGCAGCGTGAATGGCAGCATGCGCCGTGCCGCAGCGGCGATCGCCGCGCGGTCCGGCTTTTCGTCGATGAGATAACGCAGCACGATGGCTGGCCCGAACGCCGCCAGCATCGCCGGCTCCGGGCCGAGGAACGCTGTCGCGACGATGGCGAGGCCGAGACTGCCGAGCAGCCAGAGCGCTTCGCTGGCGCGCTCGCGCCAGTCTGCTCCGATGCCCGCGCGCTCCGCCATGCGCCAGTAGATCGGCAGCCACAGGATGTTGAACACGAGGTAGATGAGACTGGTGCGCAGCGCGAGCGCCGTTGGATCGGTCCGCGCGAAGGCAGCGCCGACCACCGCGCCGCTGCCCATGGCGCCCCACACGATCATGGTCTGGCTGATCAGCGAGAAGGCGAGGAGCTCGATCGGCTTCAGGCCAAGGCGGCGGATCAGCACCATCGTCCCCATGATGCCGATGCCGAAGCCCGTCGCGGATTCCGCGAAGGGCCCGATCAGATAGCAGGCGGTGAACAGCAGGCGCCGCCGCGCTCGCGCATCCGGTAGTGACGTCTCGACCGGCATGGCTGCGTCGCCGGGGCGGATCGCCATCTGCCAGAACAGCAACCCGCCGAGAATATAGGGCACGACGATCCAGCCGATCCATGCGCCGCGCAGCAGCGCCGTCCAGGCGTCAGCGATCCCGAACAGTTGCGGGGCGGTGGCCAGCGCGACCGCAAGCGCCGTGGCGAGGCCGACGAGCGAGGCGGGGAGCGTGCCGGCGAGCCCGCTGGCGATAGCGCCGATCACCGCCAGCGCGGGCAGCGCCCAGATCAGGTAAAGCACGTTCCGCCCCCAGGTTTCTCGTTGGAGGCTGGATGCGCGGGAAAGGCAGGGACGTCAACCGCGCTGCGCGCATAGGGAGCGTGCAACGTCGATCAGCCCAGCGCCCGCTGAACCGCAACGCGTTTTGTCCGACCAACCCATGGTGAGAGCTGATACCGAGACGCGGCCTCGCTCAATCAGCCCCGGGAGAATGCACGTGACGTCGAAAGCATTGGTGATCGCGCTGGCGCTCCTGGCGTCTCCGGTATTCGCCGCCTGCAACGAGCCCGGCACCGGCACCAAAGACACGCCGATCTTTTCGCCGCCGCTCGGCGCCGTCGTCACCGGTACGGGGCGCCTGCAATTCCATTCGGCGCCAAGCGCGCATTGCGCGATGGCCGGTGTGTTTGTCATCCCCAGGGATCATCTGGTCGCTTATGCTGAAACGCGCGACGGGTGGACCTCGGTGATGTATGCGCGTGCGACGGGCGGCGGCGTCACAGGCTGGGTCAGATCATCCCGCCTGAAACACACCGGCACAGTCGGACCGCAATAGGCGACGCGTTAATTGTCGAAGCCAACGAACACCGTGGCTTCCTCGACCGACTTGCGTTCGGACACCACCGCATTGGCAGGAAAGCTGTCATCGGGCCATCCGAGCGCAATGCTTTTCATGATGACCTGATCGTCGGCAATGCCAGCATGCTCGCGCACCACCGGTGACTGCATGATGCCTTGGCTGTTGATCACCGCGCCAAGGCCGCGCGACCAGGCGGCGTTGACGAGCGCGGTCGCCACGGCGCCGCAATCGAACGGCGTATCGTCGCTGCCATCCAGCACGCGGTCATAGGTCACGATCACGCAGACCGGCGCGTCGAACTGACGGAAGCCGCGCAGCACCCAATCCTGCCGCATCTCCTTGTCGTCCCTGGCGATCCCCATGGCCGAGAACAACTGCTTGGCGACGCCGACCTGTCTGTCGCGGTGGTGACCCGCAAACGCGTGACCGGTACGGAATTCGCGCGACTGCGGGATACCTGCGATCATCCGTTCGGTATTGCCGGCGCGGATCCTGTCGAGCGGCTCGCCGGTCACGACATAGAAATTCCATGGCTGGGTGTTCATCGACGACGGCGCGCGCATCGCAAGGTTGATGATTTCCTCGATCAGCTTTTTGGGGACCGGATCTGGTTTGTAGCCGCGGATGCTGCGGCGGCCGAGGATGACGTCATCGAACTTCATAGGCCTGGAATCTCCCTGGGGCGTTTCTGAATTGGGCGGGATATTCGAGGTTTCCTCGGCCGTGTGCAAGATTGACGTGAGGGGCAGAAGGCGGTCGCCGCTCAGTTGTAGGGTGGAATAGCGAAGCGTATTCCGCTGCGCAAACATCTCGACGACGGCGGATTACGCTTCGCTAATCCGCGCTGCGATTGCTAGTGTCGTTGTTCAATCCCATCATGCCGGACCGAGGGCGATGAACACACGCAGCGATCATCTTGAGGAGCCAATGACGTTCGATGGCGTGACGCTCACGCCGCAGAAGGAAGTGGTCCGCGCCTTCTACAAGGATATGTGGGACCATGCGGACGTGACTTTGATCCCGCAAATTTTCCATGAGGATTTCACCTTCAGGGGATCGCTCGGACCGGTGCTGGTCGGACATGCCCAGTTTGCCGACTACGTCCGCTGGGTCACCGGCGTGCTGCAGAATTACACAACGGACATTCTCCTGATGATCGAGGAGGGCCATCGCGTTGCCGGCAAGGTCTACTTCCACGGCGTTCAACGCGAAGCGATGTTCGGCAATCCGCCGACAGGAAAGCTCGTCGGCTGGCTTGGAGCGCCGATCTTTTCGTTCGACGGGCCGAAGGTGCGCGACCTGTGGGTGCTCGGTGACATCTACGGCCTGCTCGGGCAGATCAGGACAGATGGCATGCAGGGCAACGAATTTTCCACGTCTCGGTGAGACTGGCCGAAGCGCACTCAACCCGTCCGATTGAGTTCCTCTCCTGCGGCTACGTCCCGCGATCATGACCATGTGGCCAGACGTCGCGCTTGCCACATTTGCGATCTGGTTACTCGTTAACATGGTAACACGCAGGCAATGCGTACCCTGCGCATAACCATATGTTGTTACATTGTTGCGGATCGACATGAATCGCCGATCCGTGCTACCTCCCTCGCAGAGTTCGAAAGAGACGCTGAAAGTGATGATTTTCGCCCGCATTCTTCCCCATGGCCTGCTGCGCATCCCGCGCAGGGCGTTGGTGATGGTCGTGCTGGCGACGTACATTTTCGCCGGCGCCATGCACGGTCTCTGCGAATGCGATGTGACCAATCCGTCCGGAGCGACGATCGTCTCGCTTGCGGAGAAGGCGACCGGCCATTCCGACAAGGGAGTTGTCGCGGACAATCACTGCCACGGCTGCTTCTCTGTGACGGCACAGCCGCTCGTCTTTGCGGCGATGCCCGTCTCCATCGAGACCCGCACTGCGGTCTTCCATAATGTCGAACGTCGCAGCCTGCCGCGCGGGATCGAACCTCCCCCACCCAAATTCCTGACCTGACCGTCATCGCCGGGCGCATCGCGCCCAGACTCCGTCATTCGTCAGGTTTCCATCATGTTCTCGAAGATCGCCACGCGTTTTGCGTGCGCGGCTGTGCTGTTCGTCAGTTCGTCGCTGACGGGGGTAGCCCATTCGCAAACCCTCACCATGGGGGCTGCGCTGCAGCGCGCGCTTGCCGCCAGTCCACGTCTGACAGCCGCCGAGCGTGACGTCGGGATCGCGCGTGGCCAGCGCATCCAGTCCGGCGCGCTGATCAATCCGGAGATTTCGTACGAGCAGGACAATTCGTTCGGGTCAGGTGCATATCGCGGAACCCGCTCGGCGGAGACCACGCTGCAGGTCAGCCAGATGTTCGAGCTGTGGGGCAAGCGCGATGCGCGCGTCGCCGCGGGTCAGGCAGGTCTCGATGCGGCGGGCATCGGACGCCAGGCCGTCCGGCTCGAAGTGCTGTCAGAGACGGCTATCGCCTTCGTGAGCGTGCTCGGCCTGCAGCGGCGGATTCAGATCCTCGACGAACAGATCGAGGCGATCGACAAGATCTCGCCGCTGCTGCAGCGGCGCGTCGAGGCCGGCGCATCATCCATTGCGGAGACCGGACGCGCCGAGGTCGCATCGGCACTGGTCAAGGCCGACCGTGAGCGCACCAGGTCGTCGCTCGCGAGCGCGCGCCGCGAACTGGCGATCCTGATGGGCGACAGCGCGCCGAAATTCGCGGCCGTCTCCGGACGGCTGGACGCGACCGGCAGGCCGCCGACCTTTCAGTCGGTGGTCGCGGCGATTGATGCCAACCCGCAGCTCGTCCGCTGGAAGGCGATCTACGCGCAGCGCAACGCCGAACTGCTGCTCGCCCGGCTGAAGCCCTATCCGGACGTCACGGTATCCGCCGGATGGCGCCGCTTCAGTGAGACCGGCGACAACGCCGTTCGGCTTTCGCTGTCGGTGCCGATCCCGGTGTTCGACCAGAACCAGGGCAACATCCTCTCTGCGCAGGAAAGCCTCGCCAAGACCGCCGCAGAACGCCAGGGCAACCGCAACATGCTGATCGTGGTGGCGGGCCGCGCCTACGACTCGCTGCAGGGCTCGCTGCGCGAACTCGCCATCCTGCGCGAGACCGCGATCCCCAAGTCCAGGGACGCGGCTGACGCGATTTCCGAAGGCTACGGGCAGGGACGCTATTCGCTGCTCGAAGTGCTCGACGCCCAGGCCAGCGTCGCGCAAGCGCGCCTGCGCGAACAGGAAGCCCAGCAGAATTTCCACGTCGCCGTCGCCACCATCGAGGGGCTGGTCGGCAATCCATTTGCACTGGCGCGGGGGAGCGCACGATGAACAAGCCAATCATGTTCCTGGTGAGCGCCGCCGCGATCTTCGCGCTCGGCGCCGGGGTCTACGCCACCGCACCGAGCAAGTCCGACACGCAGACCGCGGCCGCCTCCAAGGCTGCCAGGCAGGGCGACAAGGCCAAAGGTGAAAAGGTGAAGGGCGAGAAGGGCCACGACGAGAAAGGTCACGGTGAAGAGGGCGTCGTGGAAATGAGCGACGCGCGCGTCGCCTCGTCGAACATCGAGATCCTCGCCGCCAAAAGCGAAACGCTGCACGACTCTCTGGTGCTGAACGGAATTCTGCAGCCCAATCAGGAGACGCTGGTGCAGGTCACCCCGCGTTTCCCGGGCGTCGTGCGCGAGATCAAGAAGCGCATCGGCGACACCGTCGAGAAGGGCGAACTCCTCGCGAAGATCGAGAGCAACCAGAGCCTCAGCGTCTATGAGATGCGGGCGCCGATCTCGGGCACGGTGATCGATCGCCAGATCTCGCTCGGCGAATATGCCTCCGAGCAGAAGCCGGCCTTCATCGTCGCCGACATTTCGACGGTCTGGGTCGATCTGTCCGTTTACCGCCGCAACCTGCCGCGCGTCCGGATCGGCGACAGGATCCTGATCGACGTCGGCGATGGCGGGAAGCCGATCGAGGCGAGCCTGTCCTACATCTCGCCGGTTGGCAGCAGCGACACGCAGAGCGCGCTCGCACGCGCCGTCGTGCCGAATATCGACATGCGCCTGCGCACGGGCCTGTTCGTGTCCGCGCGCCTGATCCTGTCAGCCAAGCCGGTCGCGATCGCCGTTCGGGTGTCGGCGATCCAGACGGTCGAGAACCGCAGCGTCGTGTTCGTCCGTAGCGGCGACAAGTTCGAGGCGCGCGACGTCGAACTCGGCGCGCGCGACTCCGACAATGTCGAGATCCTGTTCGGACTGCTCGACGGCGACAGATACGCGGCGAAGAACAGCTTCATCGTGAAAGCGGAGCTCGGAAAGGGATCGGCGTCCCATGAACACTGAGCTCGCTCCGGGAATTCAACCATGATCGACAGGCTTCTCGCATTCTCCGTGCACCAGCGCTGGCTGGTCATGATCGCCGTGTTGATGATGGGCGCCTTCGGCGTCTGGAACTTCACGCGCCTGCCGATCGATGCCGTGCCTGACATCACCAATGTCCAGGTTCAGATCAACACCAACGCGCCGGGCTTCTCGCCGCTCGAGGTCGAGCAGCGCATCACGTTCCCGATCGAGACGGGGATGGCCGGCCTGCCGAACCTCGTGAACACGCGCTCGCTGTCGCGCTATGGCCTCAGCCAGGTCACCGTCGTGTTCAAGGACGGCACGGACATCTATTTCGCGCGTCAGCTCGTCAATGAACGCGTCCAGCGGGTGAAGGACTCGCTGCCGACGGGCATCGAGACGGCGATGGGACCGGTCTCCACCGGCCTCGGCGAGATCTACATGTACACGGTCGAGGCGAAGGAGGGCGCGAAGAACGCCGAAGGCAAGCCCTACACGCCGAGCGATCTGCGGACCGTGCAGGACTGGATCATCAAGCCTCAGCTTCGCAACGTGCAGGGGGTCAACGAGGTCAACACCATCGGCGGTTTCGAGAAGCAGTTCCACGTGCTTCCGGACCCGGCCAGGCTGATGGCCTATCGCCTCAGCTTCCGCGACGTCATGACGTCACTCGCCAACAACAACGCCAATGTCGGCGCCGGTTACATCGAGAAGAACGGCGAGCAGTATCTGGTGCGCACGCCCGGACAGGTCGCCGACGTCGAGGAGATCCGGCAGATCGTCATCGGCTCCCGGAACGGCGTCCCGGTCCGCATCCTCGACATCGCCGAGGTCAAGGAAGGTACCGACCTGCGCACCGGCGCGGCGACCGTCGACGGCAAGGAAGTCGTGCTCGGCACGGCGATGTTGCTGATCGGCGAGAACGGCCGGACCGTGGCGCAGCGTGTCGGGCAGAAGCTGGAGCAGATCCAGAAGTCGCTGCCGGAGGGCGTCTCTCTCCGTGCGATCTACGACCGCACCCATCTGATCGATGCCACCATTGCGACCGTCGAGAAGAACCTGGTCGAGGGCGCGCTGCTCGTCATCGCGATCCTCTTCCTCATCCTCGGGAACTTCAAGGCGGCCTTCGCCACCGCGCTCGTCATTCCGCTGTCCATGCTGTTCACCATCACGGGCATGTTCGAGAACAAGGTCAGCGCCAACCTGATGAGTCTCGGCGCCATCGATTTCGGCATCATCATCGATGGCGCTGTCATCATCGTGGAGAATTGCCTGCGTCTGCTCGCCCATGAACAGGAAAAGCGAGGCCGTCTGCTGACCCGCGAGGAACGCTTCGATACGATCATCGAAGCGTCGCGCGAGGTCATCAAGCCCAGCCTGTTCGGCACGCTGATCATCGCCGTGGTCTATCTGCCGGTGCTCACGCTGACCGGCGTCGAAGGCAAGATGTTCACGCCGATGGCGCTGACCGTGCTGATGGCGTTGCTGGGCGCCAGCATCCTGTCGATGACCTTCGTTCCGGCCGCTGTCGCGCTGTTCGTGACCGGCAAGGTCTCCGAGACAGAGAACTGGTTCATGCGCGCCGCGCGCCGGACCTATATGCCGTTGCTCGAACTCGCGATCCGTCTGCGCATCGTCGTGGCGGCCGCGGCCGTGGCGCTCGTTGTCGTAAGCGGATACGCCGCGACGCGGATGGGCGGCGAGTTCATCCCGAGCCTCGACGAGGGCGATGTCGCGATCCAGGCGATGCGCATCCCCGGAACCAGCCTCACGCAATCGCTCGAGATGCAGATGGCGCTCGAGCGGCGGCTGGCCAGGATTCCGGAGGTGAAGGAATCCTTCGCACGTACCGGTACCGCGGAGGTGGCGACAGATCCCATGCCGCCGTCGATTTCGGACGGCTATGTCATGCTCAAGCCGCGCGACCAGTGGCCGGACCCGAAGAAGTCGAAGCTCGATCTGATGAAGGAGATCGAGGCCGCATCCGAAGAGGTCGCAGGCAGTCTTTATGAACTCTCGCAGCCGATCCAGCTTCGCTTCAACGAGCTGATCTCGGGTGTGCGCAGCGATGTGGGCGTCAAGATCTTCGGCGACGACCTCGGCGTGCTGGCAGGGATCGCGGGGCAGGTGCAGTCGGCGCTGCAGACCATCCAGGGCGCCGCGGACGTCAAGACCGAGCAGGTGGCAGGGCTTCCGGTGTTGACGGTCAAGCTGGACCGCAAGGCGCTGGCGCGCTTCGGCATCAGCGTGTCGGACGTGCAGAACCTGGTCGAGATCGCGGTGGGCGGCAAGACCGCAGGCCTGGTGTTCGAGGGCGACCGCCGCTTCGATCTCGTTGTGCGCCTTCCGGACGAACTGCGGACGGATATCGAGGCGATCAAGGCGCTGCCGATCCCGCTGCCGCCGCTGGAGGGCCAGCCGAGCCAGAGCAAGGCGATGCCGGCGGCGTTCGGCACCTCGCCGCTGGCCCAGATGCGCTACGCGCCGCTGTCGGAACTGGCGGAGATCTCGGTCGCGCCGGGTCCGAACCAGATCAGCCGCGAGGACGGCAAGCGCCGTATCGTCGTCTCCGCCAATGTGCGCGGACGCGATCTCGGCTCCTTCGTCGGCGAGGCGCAGCAGCAGATCGCGCAGAAGGTCAAATTGCCCGCGGGCTACTGGATCGGCTGGGGCGGCCAGTTCGAGCAGCTCGTCTCGGCGACGCAGCGTTTGACCATCGTGGTTCCGATCGCGCTGTTGCTGATCTTCCTGCTGCTGTTCATCAGCCTCGGCTCCGTGGCTGACGCGCTGCTGGTCTTCAGCGGCGTACCGCTGGCGCTCACGGGCGGCATCTTCGCGCTGCTCCTGCGTGACATTCCGCTGTCGATCAGCGCGGGGATCGGCTTCGTCGCGCTCTCGGGCGTGGCGGTGCTCAACGGTCTCGTCATCATCACCTTCATCGCGCGGCTTCGCCTCGAAGGGAAAAAGGTGGTGGAGGCCGTGCGCGAAGGCGCGCTGACCCGCCTCCGGCCTGTGCTGATGACGGCGCTGGTGGCCTCGCTCGGCTTCGTGCCGATGGCGATTGCGACCGGTGCGGGAGCCGAGGTGCAGCGCCCGCTCGCAACGGTCGTCATCGGCGGCATCGTCTCGTCGACCATCCTCACGCTGCTCGTTCTTCCCGCCCTCTACATCCTGTTCCGCCGGGAATCGTCGCCTGCCCACGCGGAGGCGACCTCTGTCCATGCCACCCAGGGAGACCATCGATGAAGACAATCCTGCTCGCAATATCCGCGCTGTTGCTGGCGGCTCCGGCGATGGCGCAGCACGCCCATCAGAAAGGACCGAATGGCGGACCCATGGAGGATGTCGCCGGCGTGCATGTCGAGATGATTGCTGCGGGGAAGGTGCTGACTTTCAACATCCTCGACGAGGCCAACAAGCCGCTCCCGAGCAGCGGCTTTTCCGGCGCGGTCTTGCTGATAGCCGGAAGCGACCGCGAGACGCTGCCGCTCGTCACCTCCGGGACTGCATTGAAAGCCGAAGCGAAAAGCGACATCGCCAAGGGCGCTTCGGTGAGCGTCACGCTGAAGACCGCCGACGGCAAGTCGGGCCAGGCCAGGTTCAAGAACTGAGGGGATCAATCCCGGATGACCCAAGAGCTTCATCCCGGCTGCGCTTGCTCGATCCAAACTACGCGCTATTTATCGCTATCGGATGCCATCAGCAGGAACTTGCGCTTCAGCGCGTTGACCCTGGAGACGTAACCCGCAACGGAATGGTCGCCGCATCGCTCACTGGCCGTCATCTGGAAGCGACGGCGTGCATAAGCGGTGGCGGGTCCTCCACCGCACAGATGGATGAAGGCGGCGAGATCCTGCACCTGTTGCGGGGTCGGCGTCACGCCGCCGGCGCGCGCGAGGACGGCGGCGACATTGCGGTCCAGATAGATCGATGCGAGCTCGGTGGCATGGCTCGGGATGGCGCGAATATAGGGGCCGAAGCCGCAGCCCGTATCCTGAACCGCGTTCGCGCGGATGCAGAAGCGCGAAACTTCGGCATAGGCCGGATCGGTCATTTGAAAGAGACCGACGGCGCTGGATGCGGGCCGATAGATCGCGAACGGATTGAAGCTGAACCGCCAGCGCCAATAGGTGCGATCCAGGGGATTGCCGGAACTCTCGACCTGCGCCAGCGCAGCGAGCAATTCTGGCGTGATCGACCGCGTCGAAAAGGCGCGAAACAGCGGCCCGTAATGCCGCCACGTCTCGGCCGGCTCCTTGTCCAGCCTGTGGCCGACAAAGAAGAACAACTCGGTCGGCTTGTGGATCACGTGATAGATGAGGTTGGACAGCACGAGGGTGACAAGCACGATTGCGACGGCGCCAGTGATTTGAATGGCGCGCGGCAGTTTCGCGAGCGTCCGTTGCGCCGAGCGCAGGCTGCGCCGCCAGCGACGACGGCATTTGGCGCTGAAGATGAACGGGCCCTTCGTCATGGCTGATGGCAGCGCGCTAATCCGCCTGCGGCTGGCTGATGCCGAGCTTCTTGACGCGGGTGCGGACTGATAGCGGTGACCGCTTCAACCGGATCGCGATCTCGTTGACGCTGCGACCGACCGACAATTGCCGCCGCAATTCTTCGTCCTGCTGTGAGGTCCAGACGGCGTCGGATTTCTGGCTTAGTTTCATGAGAACTTATACTAGTCTGTAGCCCGGATGAAGCCAACGGGGCGCGCGTCGCGCGCCCGATGATAGGCTCCGCGTAATCCGGGCTACGCTTGCTTTCGCGATACGCAGTCGCCCCGCTTCAAAGCGCCGGACGGCGAGCGCCGGGTTTCGTGATGCGCGGGTCGCGATGGTTTCACCGGCAGCAAACATCTCGACGTTGGTGCATCCCATTACTGGTTCTGGATGGAGACGCTCATTCCGCTCAGGTCGAAATCGAACTGGAGGCCCAGTTGCTCGCCTTCCAGCGTCAGGACGACGCCCTTGGCGTTGCGCATCTGGATGGCGCGCCTGCCTGCGCCGACCGCAACACCCGCACCGAGCGCCGTATAAATGCCTTCGATGTCCGAAGCCTGATGCATATTTTGCGCCGCGCCGACCAGATCGGTCGAGGAGCCCCCAAACGTCAGGCCCGCGCTCACGCCGCCGATGCGAAACGGATACATCTCCCCACGGAAACTGAGGATTCCGCTTCCTGCCTGCGCTCCGATGAACCATCCGGCCTTGAAGAACTTGAAGCGGACTTTGCCGGTGTCCGCGTGAGCGGGCAGCGACAGTGCGGCGGACAGCAGAGTTGCGACGGTGAGACGCGTGAGGCAGCGAGCTATTTGAAAGCGCATATTGATATTCCGGTCATCGGGCTGCCGCGTGGCGGCCCCGCGGCAACTAGATAGAGCATCGCAGGACTCGTCAATGACGGAGGTCGACGCGCGGTCGTCTCCCAGCGGGCGCAACGTCCGACGTCAACGCGTGGCGCGCAAGTGCGACCTGTCCGCCGTAGCTCGCAGAGCGAAGGCGGAAGCGTATTGCGCCGATACGACGATGGCGGATTACGCAGCGCTCATCCGGCCACCGCTTGCCGATGGACATGCGACCAGAATTGTCATTATATCGCCGGAATGTCATCGCCTACCTGATGACACTGACGTGACGACGATACAGACCAACCGCCTAACCTGCAGCACTCATTCGCATTCGAAAGAACACGATGACAGGTCTCTCGCGCAGGACGACGCTGGTGAAGGCGACAAGTGCAGCCGGGGCGTCGGACATTTCAGAGCGCACCATGATCGCGCGCCGCCAACTCCTGCGTTTTTTCGCCGCCAGTCCTCTTCTCACGGCGACCTCTCTCGGTACGATCACCACCCTGTTGACGGCTAATTCGGATGCGCTCGCGCAGAGCTACGACGTGCTGCGCGGCTCGCGACGAGCGTTCGGCCCGGACGGCATCATCACCGCTCCGGCCGATGCGCTGGACGTGTTTGAGTTCGAGCCGGCGGCGAAGAAGGCCGTGCTCAGCCAGGACGCGCCGGCCCACTGGGGCTACCTCCAGAGCGGCGTCGACGGCGACGTGACGCGCGACGCCAACCACACCGCCTTCGCGAAGTACAACATTCGCGTCCAGCGTCTCATCGATGCGCGGAAGATCGACACCAGCGTGAAGATCTTCGGCGAGACCTGGGCCAGCCCCATCTTCATGTGCCCGGTCAGCAGCCTCGGCGCCTACGATCCCGAAGCGGGGGTCACCGTGGCGCGCGCCGCTGCCAAGCGCAACCATCAGATGATTCTCTCGACGGTCGATAATGCGAGCATCGTCGACGTCAACAAGGCGCACGGCCGGCCCGCCTGGTTCATGTTGTATCCGACCGATGACTGGAACGTGACGCGGGCGCTGGTGCAGCGCGCCGAGAGTGCGGGCTCTCCGGCGATCGTCCTCACGGTCGACCGCCAGGGCGGCCGCAACACCGAAACCCTGTTCCGCGAGCGGCGCCAGGACCTGCGCGAGTGCTCGGGCTGTCACACACCGGGCTTCACCAACGAGGTCAGCCGCAAGGCCAACTTCGCGGACATCGACGTTTCCAAGGTCACGAACCTCTACGGCACCGGGATGACGTGGGAATTCGTCGATCGCCTGCGCGGGATCGTCAAGGGCAAGCTCGTGCTGAAGGGCATCATGACGGGCGAGGACGCCAAGGAGGCGTTGCGCCACGGCGTGGATGGCCTGATCGTCTCCAACCACGGCGGGCGCGCGGAAGAGAGCGGGCAGTCGACGATCGGTGTGCTGGCGGAGGTCGTGGATTCAGTGGGCGGCCGCATCCCGGTGCTCATCGACGGCGGCGTACGCCGCGGCACCGATGTCCTGAAGGCGCTCGCCTTGGGCGCCACCGCCGTCGGCATTGGCCGGCCTTACGTGTGGGGCCTGGCCTCGTTCGGCGAGGCCGGCGTGGACCGTGTGCTGCAGATCCTGGACGATGAGTTCATCACGATCATGCGGCAGGTGGGTGCGCTGGACATCAACCACATCACGCGGCGCTGCGTCACCAGCGCCTAGCCGTGCGCGACCTCCGATGAATGAAGCGCGCCTCGTGCCTCGACCACGGCCGTCGACGGTTTGACCGGGCACTGGAAGACATCCAAGGGACTAGGGAAAACGCAGCGCGTAGGGTGCAAGTGCGAAGCGTATTCCGCCGAGAAACAGTGGCGGCGGATTACGCTGCGCTAATCCGCCCTCGCTTGGCGCAGCACTACGCGACGGACATTTTGGTAGTGATCGAGGAAGGGCACCGCGTTTCCGGCGAGGTGTTCTTCCACGGCATCCAGCGCGAAGCGATGTTCGGCCATCCGCCGACTGGCAAGCATATCGACTGGCTGGGCGCGCCGATCTTCACCTTCGATGGTCCCAAAGTGCGCAACCTCTGGGTGCTCGGCTTCCGGTGCGTCGCGAGGTCTTGAGCGAAGCACCAGACGGCATTGTAGCTGTAGATCGCTGAATGTCCGCATCTGTCGCCCACGGGGTGGATTGCGGCTTTCTGAACCGGAGGTCGGCAGTTCGATCTCTCCGGCACCATCCGACCAATTACTTCGTCCTCGCGGTCTCCGGGCGCCATCGCTGCAGCGCTGGGTTATTCGTCCCAAACCGCGTTCGCCCCGGCGTTCCGGAAGCTGACGGCGAAACTCCGACCGATTGGCGCCGACGCGTTGTCTGACGGCAATCGCTCTGCAGGTCGAGCAATCGCTCTGGCGCAGAAGGACGCCTGCTTCACTAGAAATCATCGTGCCACGTCAACGACAGGAGACGAACGATGAACTCGAAACGCGTCGTCAGTGGGCTTGCGAATGCTTCCCGACGGAGGGTGCTTGCGACCACGCTTACGTATGCGATTTCGCTAGTCGTCAACTTCACGTCGGCCGCCGGCATCCAAACAATACCCCCCATATATCCAACGCAGAGGAACGATCCCATGACCTCCATCACCACCAAGGACGGCGTACAGATTTTCTACAAGGACTGGGGCACGAAATCGGCCCAACCGATTGTCTTCCATCATGGTTGGCCGTTGAGCTCAGATGACTGGGATAACCAGATGCTGCACTTCGTCGGCAAAGGCTTCCGCGTCATCGCCCATGATCGACGCGGTCACGGTCGATCGAGCCAGGTAAGCGACGGCCACGATATGGATCACTACGCGGCCGATGTCGCTGCGTTGGTCGAACATCTCGATCTGCGCAATGCGATTCACATCGGACATTCAACCGGCGGCGGCGAAGCGACACGGTACGTCGCTCGTCACGGTAAGGGCCGCGTAGCCAAGCTCGTGATCATCGGTGCAGTGCCGCCGTTGATGCTGAAAACCGCTGCCAATCCCGGAGGCTTGCCCATCGAGGCGTTCGATAACCTGCGCAGCCAGCTTGCAGCCAACAGGTCGCAGTTCTACCTCGATTTCTCGGGCGGTCCGTTCTACGGATACAATCGTCCTGGAGCAGAACCGTCGCAGGCGATCATTCAAAACTGGTGGCGCCAAGGCATGATGGGCAGCGCAAAAGCGCACCACGACGGCATCAAGGCCTTCTCGGAGACGGATTTCAGCGAGGACCTGAAGAGCATCGCTGTGCCAACGCTCGTCCTGCACGGCGACGATGATCAGATCGTGCCTATCGCGGATTCCGCTCTTCTGTCCGCGAAACTTCTGAAAAACAGCACACTCAAAATCTACGAGAAGCTACCTCACGGCATGTGCACGACCCACGCCGACATCATCAATGCCGAGATTTTGTCCTTCATAAAGGCGTAGATTTTTCGCTTCACCGACCGCGTCACCGAAAGCCAAGCTCAGTCGCTCTCAAAGTGCGGCAACGGTGACGCGCGTCTGTTCCACCAAACGTTTCATTAAATGGGCCTGTTTGTCTGATACGGTACTGGGCAAATGGAGGAGCTTGACGATGAACAACGAGGACCGGGAAATGAAAGGCTCCGATCTGCTAGTGGCAGCCCTCGAAAACGAGGGCGTCGACCGCATCTTTGGCGTCCCCGGCGAGGAGAACCTCGACGTCGTTGAGAGCTTGCGCAAGTCTTCCATCGAACTGGTCGTCACGCGTCACGAGCAGCCTGCGGCCTTTATGGCTGCGACCCACGGGCGCCTCACAGGCAGGCCAGGCGTCGCCCTCAGCACTTTGGGGCCCGGAGCCCTGAATCTCTCGACAGGGGCTGCCTATGGGCTCCTGGGAGGCATGCCGATGGTCCTGATCACTGGCCAGAAGGCGATCCACGCCAGCCGGCAGGCGCACTTCCAGATCGTGGATGTCGTCGCGAGCATGAAGCCGCTCACGAAATTGTCGCAGCAGATCGTAAGTGCGTCTTCGATTGCGACCGTCGTCCGGAATGCTTTCCGGATTGCGATGGAGGAGCGTCCCGGACCCGTGCACCTGGAGCTTCCGGAAGATGTCGCGGCGGAGAAGGTTTCTGGCGTTTCGGTGGTCCCGGTCCACCCGACCGATCTCCCGGCGCCCTCGACGGACGCCGTCCGGAAGGCGGCCGAGCTCATCCTCTCGGCGAAATGCCCGTTGCTCATGTTCGGTGCCGGTGCCAGTAGGCCCATGCTCGCGCCCGCGCTCTCTGAATTCGTCCGCCGGGTGAAGATCCCATTCTTCAACACGCAGATGGGGAAGGGGGCCGTCGGCGGGGCGTCCGACTACTATGTCGGCACGGCGGCGCTGAGCGAACGCGACTACGTCCATCGCGCGATCGACTGCGCCGACCTGATCATCACCATCGGCCACGACACCATCGAAAAGCCGCCATTCATCATGGGGCGTGGCCGCCATCAGGTGCTCCACATCTGCTTCACGCCGGCGACGGTCGAGGAGGTTTACTACCCGCAAGCTGAACTTATCGGCGACATTGCGAAAGGTCTCGACATGCTGGCGGCCGAGCTCGATGGGAAGCTCAAGCAGACCACGCAGTGGGACGGTGTACGCGCGGATATCCTGCGCCACATCGGCGACCGGGCCAACGAAGACCGCTTTCCGCTGACCCCGCAGCGGATCGTCCACGACGTCCGCCAGGTCATGCCACCCGACGGCATCGTCGCGTTGGACAACGGGATGTACAAGATATGGTTCGCGCGTAACTACCGCACGGACGTCGCCAACACGCTGCTGCTCGACAATGCGCTTGCGACGATGGGAGCGGGGCTTCCGTCGGGCATGATGGCGGCGTTGCTGAATCCGAAGCGCCGTGTGCTCGTTGTCGCCGGCGACGGCGGTTTTATGATGAATTCGCAGGAACTGGAGACCGCGCAGCGTCTGAAGCTCGATCTCGTCGTACTCGTAATTGAGGATCACGCCTACGGGATGATCAGGTGGAAGCAGGCCGTCGACGGCTTCGCCGATGCGGGGATGACGTTCGGCAATCCGGATTTCGTCGCCTACGCGCAGTCCTACGGTGCCCAAGGTCATCGCGTGGCGGAGGCGGACGGTCTGGCGCCGACACTGGAGAAGGCTTTCGCGGCTGGTGGCCTCCACCTCGTGGTGGTGCCGGTGGACTACAGCGAGAATGTTCGCGTTTTGGTGGACGAACTAGCCGACATGCAGCACTAATCCGAAAAGGATTTGCCGATACGCGAGGTCGCCTTCCTCGTCACGGTGACGATGTGAAGATTGACCCAGAACGGACTTGGTCAGCCGGTCGATGAGGCGACGAAAACCGCCAACTGAGCATCGAAAGCGCGCTCGTATATCGGCAACAACAGCTACAATCTCGCGATCGAGCGCCGCGCAGCCGGCAAGATCGATGCTGGGGCCTTCGGGCGCCCGTTCATCGCCAATCCAGACCTGGTCGAGCGACTACGAAGAGGTGTGCCGCTGACCCATGCGCCGCGCGAGTCCTACTACGGCGGCACGCATCGCCAATTATGCTGCCGTTGCGCCGGCGTTGCGTACCAAACACTGGCTTTTCGGAGACACAGGCGGGGTTCGCCTGAGGCGTTTTCTTTCTTGCTTATGCCGTCGGTTCGCCGATCTTCGCCGGCGTGCATGTCGAGATGATCGCTGCGGGGAAGGTGCTGATCTTCAACATCCTCAACGAGGCCAACAAGTTGCTCCCCGCCAGCGGCGTTTCCGGCGCCGTGCTGCTGACGTCCGGAAACGACCGCGAGACGCTGCCGCTCGTCATCTCCGGAAATGCACTGAACGCCGAAGCGAAAAGCGACGTCGCCGAGGGCGCTTCGGTGACCGTCACGCTGAAAACGGCCGCCGGCAAGTCCGGCCTTACGTGTGGGGCCTGGCGTCGTTCGGCGAGGCCGGCGTGGACCGGGTGCTGCAGATCCTGGACGATGAGTTCATCACGATCATGCGGCAGGTGGGTGCGCTGGACATCAACCACATCACGCGGCGCTGCGTCACCAGCGCCTAGCCGTGCCCAACCTCTGGTGAATGAAGCGCGCCTCGTGCCTCGACCAGGGCCGTGGACGGTTTGACCGGGCACTGCGCCGAGAGACAGTTGCGGCGGATTACGTTGCGCTAATCCGGCCTGCGCTGTGCGATCATCCGCTCGGTATTGCCGGCGCGAATCCGGTTGAGCGGTTCGCCGGTGACGGCAGTGAAATTCCACGGCTGCGTGTTCATCCACGACGGCGCGCGCATCGTCAGCGCGATGATTTCAGCGATCAGTTTTTTGGGGGACCGGATCGGGCTTGTAACCGCGGATGCTGCGGTGACCGAGGATCGCGTCATCGAGTTGCATGGGCTGGAGTCTCCCTAGAGTGTTTTTGAATTGGGCGGGATATTCGGGGTCTCCGGGCCTGCACGCAATATCGACGTGAGCGAGTGGGAGTAGGGCGGAATAGGGGAGGTTATTCTGCTTATGCCGATGGGGGACGACATGTTAACCCGTCCTATGAGCAGTATGTTCCGTGCTTTCGCCGCGTCCAGCGATCAAGACGTCCGGCTCGATCCGCTTGTCTTCTTGCTGAATGCCGAAGTAGTTTGAAGCCCAAATGGGCGAGGACACTATGAACGAGAAACCAGATAGAGATGATCGCAGCTCGAAGAAGTTGACGTCGTCGTGTCTATATGTGGGCGGCACATGCTTTCTATGTGTGGCGCTTTCAATCTTAACGATAATTCTTTTCCTCTCAATTTTATTCGCGGCCTTGGATGTGCGCCTTGGATTTCAATCCACTTCATTTCGTACGCTGCTTATCAGCGTATTCTATGCGGTTTGCGTTCCGTCTATCTCTTTTCTCGCGGAGATCATAAAATCACTCTTTCCTTGGCCAATTCTTCTCATTCTCGTTTTGGCTCTCATTGCTTGGGGGCCAAATCGGATTCGTGATCTGCTGTCTTCAGCCAAATTTGAGCTGCCGGGCGGCTTCAAATTTGATGGCGGTTCAGCCCCTCCTGACATTTTTCGGAAGGAAATGGGAGACGCCCAGAGGGCCGTTGAGAGGGCTAATAAAGAAATCGAACAGGCTTATGATGGAGCTAAAATCTACGTATCACAGCTGCGAGATAGATATGACATCAATAAGCTGGTTGGCGATCTAGCATTAAAAGTAGCCGATGCTATTGGAGATAATTGTCCTTCAGACTATCGACTTACGTTGTATGTACCTGACTTGGTGTTTAGCGATCGTCTCTATCAATTGTCGGAATATTACGACAAGAAAGGCAACAGAGTTTCTGAGGGAAGGTCAGGTCGAGCTTTTTCAATTCGATACGGCGTCATAGGTCGTGTGTGGCGTTCGGGCGTCGATGAAATTGAAGGGGAGCTTATATCAGCTGACGATCGAGCACAGCTTGGATCAGCTGCAAGCGGAGAGAACCTGGATAAATTTATTGCTAGGAGATGGGGGTTGACCTTGGACGAGGTGTTCAAAATTCGTCCGTATCAATCCTACGGAGCAATTCGTTTGGACGGCGGCGGGAAATCTCTCGGAGTTATATTTTTTGATTCCAAATTGATGAACGCGTTTGGAA
This sequence comes from Tardiphaga sp. OK245, assembly GCF_900108575.1. Classification (NCBI taxonomy): domain Bacteria; kingdom Pseudomonadati; phylum Pseudomonadota; class Alphaproteobacteria; order Hyphomicrobiales; family Nitrobacteraceae; genus Tardiphaga; species Tardiphaga sp. OK245. The sequence continues at coordinate 193,504 of NZ_FNWZ01000003.1, forward strand.
ATGAGACATTGCTTCGAGAAAAGATCCGCTCTCTTATCCGAGAGTCGAAACTGACGCTAAGTTTGCTGGAGATCAACCTTGAACTCGCCCCGTGGTCTCGCATCCAGATCTTTAGAAACCTCTGATGGTGGCACCTACGAAGCTGTGGCCTCCGAATATTATGATGAGTGCGCTCATCCGACATGCGCGGATTTTCGTGCGGCATCCGCTCTATATTTGACGCGGCTGTTTGATCTAGAGTTGCCTACTGGGCGGGTTGCGGACATTGGTTGCGGTCGCTCACTGCTCGTTGACTTCAATGTCCGTGATTTGGTGTTGGTAGATAAGTCTCGGGGTATGCTGCTTCATAACAGCACGTCATACGAGCAACGCGCGCTCGATGTGGAACGTCAGGAATTTGGAGAGCGCGAGTTTGATTGGATATTCGCCATTTTAGGTGATCCGTATAACTCTCCCAGCGCTTGGGGGAATATTGCGCGGGCGTTAAAGGCGGGGGCGCAATGCGTTTTCATCGTTCCGGCTCTTCAATGGGCACAAAAATTTCGATCAGTTGAAGATAAAGAAAGAGTAGGCTTTGCTCGTTTTCTCACATTGAATGGCGATACGGTCTTCTTGCCATCTCTGATTGTAGATCTGGATTCTCAAATTGAGATGATCAGTGCCGTGGGACTGTCGCTCGATGCGGTCGATCATGTCTCTGTGGGGCAGTTGCCTGCCATTAAGTCCGACAAAATTTCTGGTGTGCTTATGGAGAGTGATCATTTGCTCGACGTGTATCGTGTCAGAAAGATTATCGCACCCTGAGTTTAAGCGTTTGCCTGAAAGGAAGCGGCGCGCCATGGGCGCGCCGTTTTTACGAATCGATGCTCGGCGTGGGTCGAACTCACGAACACCCCGTCGTGCTTCCGCACGTATCGCACTTCATACAGGTCCCATTCCGCACCAGCGTGAAGTTCGAGCACTCGCCGCACATGTCGCCTTCGTAGCCCTTGGCTTTCGCTTCCGCGCGGCGCTCGGCCTTGCTTGGCGCAGCGGCCGCGGCGGTGCCGGCTTTGCTCCAGGCTTGCGCCTCGAGTTTTTCGGTCGGCGAGAGCGCGTGCTCGGGCTCGGCGGTCTTGAGGGCCACCGCGGCATCTCCACTGCCGTGGCGGGCGGTGGCGCCCGACGCGTTCAGCGAGGTGACGTTGCCCGAAGCGCGGGCGTCGGTGTTGTCGGCCGGGGCCGGCGCACGCATGACGACGAGGTTGTCGGTGCGCGAGCGGGTCAGGCCCTTGGAGACATACTTGTTCTGGTCGGCCGGCGCCTTGCCTTCGTCCTCGCCCTTGCCAAGCGCATCGAAGCCCGACTCGGAGACGTCCACATGGCCGAGATCGAAGCGCGACATGTAGGAGACCGCGAGTTCGCGGAACACATAGTCGAGGATCGAGGTCGCGAACTTGATGCTGTCGTTGCCCTGCACCGGGCCCGCGGGCTCGAAGCGGGTGAAGGTGAAGGCGTCGACATATTCCTCCAGCGGCACGCCATACTGGAGACCCAGCGAGACGGCGATGGCGAAGTTGTTGATGAAGGAGCGCAGCGCCGCGCCTTCCTTGTGCATGTCGATGAAGATTTCGCCGAGGCGACCGTCATCATATTCGCCGGTGCGGAGGTACACTTTGTGACCGCCGACGACGGCCTTCTGGGTGTAGCCCTTGCGGCGATCCGGCATCTTTTCGCGGTCGCGCATCACCACGATGCGTTCGACCAGACGCTCGACCACCTTCTCGGAGATCGCGGCGGTGCGGGCCGCCATCGGCTTCTCCATCAGGTTCTCCAGCGCATCCTCGTCCTCGTCATCATCGCTGATGAGCTGCGAGTTGAGCGGCTGCGAGAGCTTGGAGCCGTCGCGATACAGCGCGTTGGCCTTCAGCGCGAGCTTCCAGGAGAGGAGGTAAGCGGACTTGCAGTCCTCCACCGTGGCGTCGTTCGGCATGTTGATGGTCTTGGAGATCGCACCCGAGATGAAGGGCTGCGACGCCGCCATCATGCGGATGTGGCTTTCCACCGAGAGATAGCGCTTGCCGATCTTGCCGCAGGGATTGGCGCAATCGAACACGCTGTAGTGCTCGGCTTTCAGATGCGGGGCACCTTCCACTGTCATGGCGCCGCAGATGTGCACGTTGGCGGCTTCGATCTCGCGCTTGGTGAAGCCGAGCGCGGCGAGCAGGTCGAAGCCCGGAGCGGCAATGGCTTCGGCTTCGATCTTGAGGGTGTCGCGCAGGAAGTCTTCGCCGAAGGTCCACTTGTTGAAGGCGAACTTGATGTCGAAGGCGGTCGGCAGGGCAGCCTCGACCTTCTTCAGCGCCTCATCGGTGAAGCCCTTGGCCTTCAGCGTCGAGGCATTGATGCCCGGCGCGTTGGACAGCGAGCCGTGACCGACGGCATAGGCCTCGATCTCGGCAATCTCGCTTTCGCGATAGCCGAGCACGCGGAGCGCTGCGGGGACGGCGCGGTTGATGATCTTCCAGTAGCCGCCACCGGCGAGCTTCTTGAATTTCACCAGCGCGAAGTCAGGCTCGATGCCGGTGGTGTCGCAATCCATGACCAGGCCGATGGTGCCGGTCGGCGCCACGACGGTGGTCTGGGCGTTGCGATAGCCATGGAGTTCGCCGAGTTCGAGGGCGAGATCCCAGGCGATCTTGGCGCGGGTGACGATGTCGGCCTGCGGGCAGGAGGCATGGTCCAGCGCCACAGGCGCCACGGCGAGGCCTTCATAGCCGCGGGTTTCGCCATGGGCTGCACGGCGATGGTTGCGGATGACACGCAGCATGTGGGCTGCGTTCTTCTTGTAGCCGGGGAACGGGCCGAGCTCCTTGGCCATCTCGGCCGAGGTGGCGTAGCTGACGCCGGTCATGACAGCGGTGAGGGCGCCGCACAGCGCGCGGCCTTCCTTGGAGTCATAGGACAGACCCATGGTCATCAGCAGGCCGCCGATATTCGCATAGCCGAGGCCGAGGGTGCGGAACTCGTAGGAGAGTTCGGCGATCGGCTTCGACGGGAACTGCGCCATCATGACAGAGATTTCGAGCACCATGGTCCACAGACGGCAGAGATGCTCGTAAGCGTGGATGTCGAAGGTCGCCGAAGCGGTGTCGTAGAAGGTCAGCAGGTTGGCCGAGGCGAGGTTACACGCGGTGTCGTCCAGGAACATGTATTCCGAGCACGGATTCGACGCGCGGATATCGCCGGATGACTTGCAGGTGTGCCAGTCGTTCATGGTGGTGTTGAAGTGCAGGCCGGGATCGGCCGACGCCCAGGCGGCGTAGCCAATCTTTTCCCAGAGGTCGCGGGCCTTGATGGTCTTCATGACCTTGCCGTCCTTGCGGGCGATCAGGTCCCAGGTGCCATCGGTCTCGACGGCGCGCAGGAAATCGTCCTTCAGCGAGACGGAGTTGTTGGAGTTCTGGCCGGCAACGGTGAGATAGGCTTCGGAATCCCAGTCGGTGTCGTAGATCGGGAAGTCGATGTCCTTGTAGCCCTGCTTGGCATACTGGATGACGCGCTTGATGACGTTGTCATTGACCAGCGAACGGCGCGCGAGCTTGATCTCGCGGCGCAGCGCCGGGTTCTTCTCGGGATCGAAGCAGTCGTCGCCCGAGCCTTCGCAATTGACGCAAGCCTTCAGGATGGCCTTGAGGTGCTTCTGGTTCATCTTCGAACCAGTGACCAAGGCCGCGACCTTCTGCTCTTCCTTCACCTTCCAGTCGATATAGGTCTCGATATCCGGATGGTCGGCATCGACCACCACCATCTTGGCCGCACGGCGCGTGGTGCCGCCCGACTTGATGGCGCCGGCGGCACGGTCGCCGATCTTCAGGAATGACATCAGGCCGGAGGAGCGTCCGCCGCCCGACAGCTTCTCGCCTTCGCCGCGCAGCTTCGAGAAATTGGAGCCAGTGCCCGAGCCGTATTTGAACAGACGGGCTTCACGCACCCACAGGTCCATGATGCCGCCTTCATTGACCAGATCGTCCTCGACGCCCTGGATGAAGCAGGCATGCGGCTGCGGATGTTCGTAAGCCGATTTCGACTTGGTCAGCTTGCCGGTCTTCCAGTCCACATAATAGTGGCCCTGGCCGGGACCATCGACGCCGTAGGCCCAGTGCAGGCCGGTGTTGAACCACTGCGGCGAATTCGGCGCGACCATCTGCTTGGCGAGCATGAAGCGCAGCTCGTCATGGAAGGCGTGGGCGTCGGCTTCAGAGGTGAAGTAGCCGCCCTTCCAGCCCCAATAGGTCCAGCAGCCGGCGAGGCGATCGAACACCTGCTTCGAGGACAGTTCGCTGACGAAGCGCTCTTTCTCGGGCAGTGCGGCGAGGGCCTCGGTGTCCGGCACCGAGCGCCACAGCCACGACGGCACGGTCTCTTCCTCGACCTTCTTCAGTTTGGCGGCGACGCCGGCCTTGCGGAAATACTTCTGGGCCAGCACGTCGGAGGCGACCTGCGACCACGAGTCGGGCACTTCAACGCCTTCAAGCTTGAACACCACGGAGCCATCCGGATTGCGGATCTCGGACGTGGTGTGGCGGAAGTCGATCCCGGCATAGGGCGACTGTCCTTCGGTGGTGTAGCGGCGTTGAATCTGCATCGTGGTCGTGCCCCGTCTTAAGCCCGACACCCCATCTGGCGGCATCGGCGATTTCTGTTAGCGACGTCCGGGTTGCCCCAAATTCGCCGCAGCTTGGCCGGGTGAACCGGTCCTGTTTTCTCTGTGGAGCATGTGCTGGCCGTCATCTCGGCCACCCGGGACTGCCGGGGTCATGCTTCCTTGGATCGGGCTTCCTCGCTGTTGCGGGTCGACCTGATCCTAACGCCTCACCACGCTGTTTGAGCCGGTTTCCGGCCCGTTTTTTAGTGCTCCAAGCGCCGACTTTCCGGCCCGGATTCCAGGACGCAAATCCCCGATCCCGTAGCCTCGACTGGAGGACGGAGCGGTCAATCTGGAACCCGTTTGGGAGCGTCCGACGGGACAAAAAACGACCCGCGCCGAACAGTTCGAAAACTAGGCCAAACCGATCTCACCCGTCAAGGAGTAGTCGGGGTTCCTGAATCAAATACTAAATATGGTGGAAAGGGTGGATAACCAAGGGGGCAGAGCGCGCCTCGATTGAGGTCAAGTATCAGTGAGTCCTCATGGATTCGGAAGTCAAAAATATTTCTAAAACTGTCCGGAATCCGAGCTGCGCCCACTGTTCACAGCCCAACTTTATTTTGTCATCCAGGGATTGCGTTTGGGGGGACTCAGGCGCAGCGGTGGTTGCCGGGCAGGTTCCCTCCACCGGCAGTGGTCAGACCCTCCAACTGCGCGCATGGTCCCGCCGATTCCTCAGCCGGTTCCCTCCATGACAATGCCCAGTCCCCCCGTTTCGCGCGCGCGAATCGCTCCCTTCGGTCTCGTGTTGCTCGCCATCGCGTCGATCGCCTGGGGTCTGAACTGGCCGGTGTCGAAAGCGCTGCTGTCGGAATGGCCACCGCTGTCGGCGCGCGGCAGCACCGGCATCGTCGGGGCATTGCTGCTGGCCGGGATCGCCGTCTGGCGCGGCGAGAGTCTCCGCGTACCGCATCATCAATGGTTGCATCTGGTCGTGCTGGCGGGCCTGAACGTGTTCGGCTGGATGGCTTTCGTCGGCTTGTCGCTGCTGTGGCTGCCGGCCGGCGAGGCCGCGGTGATTGCGTTCACCATGCCGGTCTGGGCTGCCGGACTGGCCTGGCTGATCCTCGGCGAGCGCCTGTCGATGCAGCGGATCGTGGCCATGCTGATGGCCTTTGCCGGCATCGCCGCGTTGATGGGGGGCGGTGGTCTGGCCGCGAGCGCGGAGAAGCTCCCGGGAATCGCCCTGGCGCTGCTGGGCGGGTTCGGCTTTGCGCTCGGCACGGTGCTGGCCAAGAAGTTCGGGCTCACGCTGCCACTGGTGACGTCATCCGCCTGGCAGATCGGGATCGGTTGTGTGCCGGTGCTGTTGCTGGGTCTGATCTTCGAAAGCCCGCATTTTGCAGCACTGACGCCGCTGGGCTGGGGGCTACTCGCCTATGTCGTGCTGGTGGGGTTCTGCATCGCTTACGTCTGCTGGTTCGCGGCGCTCAAGCAGTTGCCGGCCTCGGTGGCCGCAATCGGGACCATGGCGGTGCCCGTGATCGGCGTGGTCAGCTCGGCCATCGCCCTGCGGGAACCGCTCGGCGCCATGCAGATCGCGGCCCTGGTATTTACGCTGGCGGGCGTTGCGCTGGCGACAAGGGGCTAGGCGCGGGCGCGTCGCCACCGGGCCACATCCGCTGCAGTTCGGGATGACCGTCCCAGAATTGATGCTTCAGCGCGGCGGCGATGTGCAGGCCGACCAGCGCATAGAGCGCATAGGACAGCCACACGTGAATGCCGCCGAAGATGTCGTGCAGGCGTTCCTTGAAGGCCGGCTCGATCGACATGATCCAGCCAATGCGTGGCCACTGGAACAGGCCGAACAGATACATCGGGATTTCGCCGGCCGCCTTCCAGGCGGAGTCGTGCATCCAGCCGGAGAGCGGCAGTCCGATCATCAGCACATAGAGCGCGAGATGCGCACCATGCGCGGCGGCCTTCTCGGCGGGGGGATAGGTCTCGGGCAGATCGGGTGGCCTGTTCGCCGCGCGCCACAGCAGGCGCATCAGCACGAGGCCGAGCACGGTGATGCCGAATGACTTGTGCGCATCGATGACGAACCGGATGTTGTCCTCGGGAATGAGGTTCACGCTCCAGATCAGCGCGACATTGAGTGTGATCAGAACGGCAATCAGCCAGTGCAGGATCATGGCGATGCGGCTGTAACGTTGAATCGGCATTTTCTGTGCGTGCATGGAATAAGTTTAAACAGGATTTGTCTTTTGAGGCATGACGACTTTGTGTGTTCGTCGTGACCGCAATCACGCGCTATTTGATCGCGGCTCCGCAACTCGATCACGATTCACGCGTAGCTCTCGCAGGATCGGTTTGCTCGAACGCGCGATTGAATTGACGGCATGACAATATCCCTTCAGGCGGCCTTCGCCGCCGCATCGCCGCGTATCACACCGCGCCGGATGCCGTTCATCAGCCTGATGATCTATCTCGCCGTACTCGCGCTATGGGCGCTGCTGTTCGGCCGCGCGTTCTTTCTGAACAGCATCTGGGCGTGGTCAGCGGGCATGGTCTATATCGCCTATGACACGGTGCTGATGCTTTATGTGGTGTGGCAGACGCTGCCGCTGGCAGTGTCCGCGCGTGGTCCATCTGGAGCGGTTGCTGCGCAATCGCGTCCATCGGTGGGCATACTGATAGCCGCGCATAATGAGGTGCTGAATCTGCCGGAGGCGCTGGCCGCCATCGCACGCCAGTCCGATGCGCCGGATCTGATCCTGATCGCGGATGACGGCTCGCGCGATGCAACCGACACGCTCCTCCGTGACCGCTACGGTCTCGCCATTCCGGCCGTCGGCCAGAGCAGCATCGGCCAGTTTGGCAGATCGAGACTGCAATGGCTGCGCCTGCCGCATCAGGGCAAGGCGCGGGCGCTGAACACGGCGATCCTCAAGGCCGATACCGACATCGTCATCACGCTGGATGCCGATACGTTTCTGGCTGATGATGCCATCGCCGAAATGCGCGCGGCCTTTGCTGCAGATCCCGCGCTGGTCGCGGCCGGCGGCATTCTCGTGCCGGTCTGCGACGACAGCGCCGGCGGCCGCGTGATGCAGTGGTTCCAGACCTACGAATATATCCGCAACATCATCTCGCGCTTCGCCTGGATGCGCGGCAACAGCCTGCTGTTGATCTCCGGCGCCTTTGCCGGCTTCCGCAGGGAGGCGCTGGTGGCCGTCGGTGGCTTCGATGCGGAGTGTCTTGTTGAGGACTATGAGCTGACCCACCGCATGCATCGCTATGCCGTCGATCACGGCCTCGACTGGCAGCTTCGCATGATCGGCACGTCGCTGGCGCGCACGGAAGCGCCGTCTCACGTCATGACGTTCCTGCGGCAGCGCCGGCGCTGGTTCGCGGGCTTCCTGCAGACGCAATACTGGAATCGCGACATGACCGGCAATGCGCGTTACGGCCGGCTCGGCCTGCGCATGTTGCCGATCAAGGCGCTGGATACGCTGCAGCCGATCTACGGCCTCACGGCCTTCGCATTGCTGCTGGCTTTGCTCGTCACCGGCAAGACCGCGATCGCCGTGCCAGTGTTCGGTCTGATTACCGCGAAGATCGTCGCGGATTTCCTGGTCTATCTCTGGACCGTGCATCTCTATCAGCGCCTGACAGGCGGCCGCACGCGCACGAGTTTTGCCGCAGCGGTGTTCGCGGCGATCCTCGAACCGTTCAGTTTTCAGTTGCTGCGTCACGCCGGTGCGGCGTGGGGCTGGATCGCCTTCCTGCGCGGCAACAATGAATGGGGTTTTGCGCCCACTGCGCCATCAGCACGACAGGCGCCCAACGCGGGCGAGTAGTCGCTAGGCCGGTTTCGCCGCCAACGGCACTTTCACGGTGAAATGCGAACCATGGGTGAGGTCGGACTTCACCTCGATCACATGGCCGAGTGCTTCGGCCGTGCGCCGAACGATCGACAATCCGAGGCCAAGGCCCTCGCTGGCCGGATTGATCTGGTGGAAGGCATCGAAGATCGCGGTGAGCTGTTCGGCGGGAATGCCGGTGCCGGAGTCCAGCACCTCGATGGTCACCGCGTTTGCGTGCTTGCGACAGCCGACCAGCACGCGACCGCGCTCGGTATATTTGATGGCATTGCCGACGAGATTGCCAAGGATCGCGCGCAACATGCCGGGGTCGCTTACCACCTGCGCCTTGCTCGGCACAATGACGAGGTCGAGGCCCTTGGCTTCGGCATGCAGGCGCCAGTTGGCGCTGATCGACTCGAACACGTCAGAGATCGGGAACGATCGCAGGTTCGGAATCCCAAAGCCGGCATCCAGCACAGATGTCTCGGCGAGACGGTCGAGCTCTTCCGCCATCCGCATGCCGGCATCGATGGCATAGCCGAGCCGCTCACGATCCTTCTCGTCGGTCAGCTTGTTGCGGATGCGGTCGATCGCCATGATCATGACCTGCAATGGCTGCTTCAGGTCGTGGCCCGCCACCGCCATCAGGCGACTGATATTGCGCTGAAGCCGATCCGACAGATGCAGCGCCCGGCGGAATTCCATCTGCGCCATGACCTGGCGGGCGAGGGCGGCCAGCACCTCGCGCTGTTCGGTCGACAGCACGCGCGGCTTGTCATCGAGCACACAGACGGTGCCGAGCGGCAGGCCGTCCGGTGTGCGCAGCAGTGCGCCGGCATAGAAGCGCAAATGGGGCTCGCCGGTCACCAGCGGATTGCAGTCGAATCTTGGATCCTTGGTGACGTCCTCGACTTCGAGAAAACTGTGTTCGAGGATCGCATGCGCGCAGATCGACTGGTCCATCGGCGTCTGCCGCACGCCAAGACCGATCTCCGACTTGAACCACTGCCGGCCGTCATCGACGAGGCTAATGATCGAGATCGGCGTCTGGCAGACATAGCTGGCGATCTTGGTGATGTCGTCGAAGGATGGCTCAATGGCGGTGTCGAGAATGCCGTAGGAGCGCAGCGCCTTGAGGCGTTCGGCTTCATTGGGATGGAGCCTGGCGATCTTCGGCTTGTCTGACGCGTCCACTGAACCTGCTCACACCCGACGTCGACCCATCGAACCGGTAGATAGGTCCACATGTCTACCAACACTACGCGCGAGTTCCCTGAATGTCCCCCGTACGCTGCACCCACGTTCTTAGACCTTGAGACAGCAGGCGCAAACCAGAAACGACAAAAGACGATGCCGCGAGGCACCGTCTTTTGCGTAGCGCTTAGATCGTCGTGTTACGGGCAGGCGTGACGCAGGCCGTCATAACCGAGATAGGTGCCCGTGCGGACATTGTACGACTTGTAGGTGCGGATGCAGTAGTCAACGTCGCCGCCGCCGGTGTCAGGAGCGACTTCGACCACATCCGGCGCGTCGTCATAATAGCTGCTGCCGTAATACGGGCTGCCGCCATAATAGCCGTAGGAATTCCCGTAATAGCTGCTGGCGGCCAGACCGCTGCCAATAATGGCGCCGGCTGCGAAGCCCGGGCCGTAACCGCCGCCACGCCAGCCACCACCGCGCCAGCCGCCGCCGTGATTCCAGCCACCGCCGCCGGGGCGCTGGCCGCCATGCCAGCCGCCACCTCCGCCACCAAAGCGCTGACCGCCGCCAGAGAACGTGCCGATCGTGCGCGCACCGCCGGGGCCGACGCCCACGACCTTGGTGTTTTGTGCGTAGCTGGGGGTCACCGCGAAGGCGGGGATGGCCACAGCGACGGCTGCTGCGACACTCAAGATTTTCAAATTCGTCATCGTTTGCTCCTGTCTGGGATGCATCTTCAACCCCCTGAAGGGACTGCCGTTCCCTGCCGCCACGCGGTTATTGCGCAACGACAGAATGATCGTCCGGAACTGTATGCGGCATGAATGGATTGCGCCGTTTCTGCGACCGCCGGTAGTTTGGAGGTAGGGTTCGGGGGAGGCCGATACGAGGCTTGTCACGATCAGTTGCAGGCGGCGATCGGTCGCGGCGGTAACTGGACATTTGGCGGCCCGGATGGCATCAACAACCCGACGAAAACCTTCGAACGGTTCAAAATATGAAACAGTTTTTGCTGAAATTCTTCACGTGGTGGAGCGGGACGACCTTCGGGACGAACCTGTGGACGTCGCGATTCGGCGAACTGGTCGGCACCGACGAGCAGGGCAACACATATTACCGCACCAAAGGCGGCAAGATCGACCCGACGCTGGGCTTCGAGCGCCGCTGGGTGATTTATAACGGCTATGCCGAAGCCACCAAGATCCCGCCGGACTGGCATGGCTGGATCCACCACACCGTGGACGTGCCGCCGACCGAAGAGAATTATACGCCGCGCGAATGGCAGAAGCCGCATCAGCCGAACCTGACCGGCACGCCCGCAGCCTATCGTCCGTCTGGTTCGACTCTGGCCAGCGGCCGGCGTCCCAAGGCGACCGGCGACTACCAGGCCTGGACGCCGGGCTCGTAACGACTCATCCGTTCTGGACGACCGGTTGTGCGAGCCGCTCTGCGGCGCGCGCGGCCTTGCATTGTTTCCAGCCGCCAGCTCTTGCAGTGAGACCGGCAAGCACGTCCGGCGTGCCGCCTCGGATGAGCCCGCTTTGTAGGCGGCGCCGGATTGTACTCGATCGACTGGGCTGGGGCGGATACGATATAGCCGTAACATGTGAGTTCGAGATGTTAGGTTTCGAAAGCTCACTGGGCATGATCGGGGACGGGGACGGCTGACGAGATCAATCGTCTGTTCACAGCGACAACTCAGGAAGATCCGACATGACCAACGACACGCGCAGTGAGCACGACCTGTTGGGCAATCGCGATGTTCCGGCCGACGCCTATTACGGCGTTCATACGCTGAGGGCCGTTGAAAATTTTCCGATCACCGGGATTCCGATTTCCATCTATCCCGAACTCATCAGCGCGCTCGCCGCGATCAAGCAGGCGGCGGCACTGTCGAATATGGAGCTGGGGCTGCTCGACAAGCCACGCGGCGATGCGATCATCGCTGCCTGCGAGGAAATTCGCGCCGGCCGCCTGCATGACCAGTTCGTGGTGGACGTCATCCAGGGCGGCGCCGGGACCTCCACCAACATGAACGCGAATGAGGTGATCGCCAATCGTGCGCTGGAAATTCTCGGTCACGGCAAAGGCGACTACGGGTACCTGCACCCGAACGAACAGGTCAATATGAGCCAGAGCACCAACGACGTGTATGCCACGGCGTTGAAAATCGCGACCTATCACGGCGTGTTTCACCTGATCGATGCGATGGCCGTATTGCGTCAGGGTTTCGAACGCAAGGCCGAAGAGTTCAAGGATGTTCTGAAAATGGGCCGCACCCAGTTGCAGGATGCGGTGCCCATGACGCTCGGTCAGGAGTTCAGCACTTACGGCGTCATGATTGGCGAAGACGAGGACCGGTTGCGCGAGGCAGCACTGCTGATTTGCGAGATCAACATGGGTGCGACAGCCATCGGCACCGGGATCACGTCCCATCCGGACTACGCGCGTCTGGTCTGCCATCATCTCGTCGCCATCACGGGCATGCCGCTGGTCACCGCTGTAAACCTGATCGAAGCCACGCAGGATTGCGGTGCGTTCGTGCAGTTGTCCGGCGTGCTCAAGCGTGTGGCCGTCAAGATTTCCAAGATCTGCAATGACCTCCGGCTGCTGTCGAGCGGCCCGCGCGCCGGTTTCAACGAGATCAATCTGCCGGCGGTACAGGCGGGTTCCTCGATCATGCCGGGCAAGGTGAACCCCGTTATTCCCGAGGTCGTGAACCAGGTCGCCTTTGAAGTCATCGGTAACGATCTCACGGTGACCTTCGCGGCCGAGGCTGGCCAGCTTCAGCTCAACGCGTTCGAGCCGATCATCGCGCACAGCCTGTTCAAGAGCGTCAGCCATATGCGCGAGGCTTGCCTGACACTGGAAAAGCGTTGTGTCGCGGGTATCACCGCGAACCGCGAACGTCTCCGTGCCTATGTCGAGAATTCGATCGGCCTCGTTACTGCGCTCAATCCCTATATCGGTTACGCCAATGCCACCGCCGTCGCGGTCGAGGCCCATGCGACCGGCCGCAGCGTCTACGATCTGGTGCTGGAAAAAGGTCTGCTACCTGCAGCGACCCTTGCCGCCATTCTCCACCCCGACGTACTCACCAAACCCCAGAGCATGTTGATCCGCGAATGAAGGCCGCATCGGCCCGGCGCGATCAACGCGTGGGCATCTGCGCGACCGCCAGCATCGCTGCGACATAGCCGTACGGTCCGAGACCGCAGATCACAGCTGTGGCAGCCTGCGAGAGCACAGAATGGCGATGATACTTGTCGCGCGCGTGGATGTTCGAAATGTGCAGCTCCACGATCGGTCCCTCGAACGCTTTCATCGCGTCGAGCATGGCGATCGATGTGAACGAATAGCCCGCGGGATTGATGATGATGGCGTCGGCATCCTGACGGGCCGACTGGATGAGGTCGACCAATACGCCTTCGTGGTTCGACTGGTGGAACGCCAGCGCCAGTTTGAGTTTGACCGCCTGTTCCTCGCAGCTGGCCTTGATCTGGTCGAGCGTGGTGGTTCCGTAGATATGCGGCTCCCGCACGCCGAGCAGGTTGAGGTTGGGACCGTTCAGGATCATCACGCGTTTCATTATCGAACTTCCTTCTAGCCGCCGAGCCACTTCGCCGGCACCATCACGAGCGACGGAAACAGCGTCAGCAGCGCCAGCACCACCAATTGTGCGATCATGAACGGCCAGACGCCGCGCATGATCTCGTCCATGCTCACCTTCGCCACGCCGCACACCACATTGAGCACCACGCCGACGGGGGGCGTGATCAGTCCGATCGCGTTGTTGATGATGAACAGCACCCCGAAATAGACCGGGTCGATGCCGGCCTCGCGGACGATGGGCATCAATACGGGCGTCAGGATCAGGATGGTCGGGGTCATGTCGAGTGCGGTGCCGACGATGACGACGATGATCATCAACACGATCATCAGCAGCGTCTGGTTGCCCATGAAGGGCCGGGCGAGTTCGACGATCTGGCCGGAAATTTCGGCCACCGTGATCAGCCATGAAGACACCAGCGCTGCCGCGACCAGGAACATCACCACGGCGGTGATCTGGGCTGAACTGATCAGGATGTTCATCAGCTGCGCCAGTGTCAGCTCGCGATAGACGAACGTTGCCACGATGAAGGAATAGACTGCGACGACGACGGCAGCTTCGGTCGGTGTGAAGATGCCGAAGCGGAGGCCGACGATGATGATCATCGGCAACATCAAGGCCCAGAAGCCGTCGATCAGCGCGCGAAAGATCTGCGCCAGGCTCTGGCGCGGCGGGCTCACCGAGTTCTCGTTGCGTGCAACCCACCACCAGGCAAAGCACAGGCTGCCGCCGAGCATCAGGCCCGGCACCACGCCGGCGAGAAACAATTTTGAGATGGAAACGCCGGCGGCAACGCCGAAGATCACGAATCCGATCGAAGGCGGGATCACCGGCGCGATGATGCCGCCGGCGGCGACGAGGCCGGCTGCGGAGGCGCGGTTATGCCCGGCCGCAACCATCATCGGGACCAGCAGTGCCCCGAGCGCGGCGGCGTCGGCAACGGCAGACCCAGACAGCGACGCGAGGATGCAGGATGTGAGAATGGCGACATAGCCGAGGCCGCCGCGCAGATGGCCGACAAGGGCGATGGCGAAGTTCAGGATGCGGCGGGCGAGGCCACCGGTGTTCATGATCTCGCCGGCCAGGATGAAGAACGGCACGGCCATCAGCGGGAAGGAATCGACGCCATTGATGACGTTCTGCGCGATGATCTGGGAGTCGAAGATATCCAGATAGGTCATCAGCGCGACGCCGCAAATGATTAGGGCGAATGCGATCGGCATGCCGATGGCCATCGCGCCGAGCAGCGAGAATGTGAAGATGCTGATGGTCATCGGCGGTCGTTCCCGTGGGCAGGGGCGGGCGCCGCAGGGACATGCTCCTCGGATTCACTGATGGCGATCAGCTCGGATGTGGCGAGCTGGCCTGTGAGCAGGCGATAGAGGTCATGCAGCAGGATCGGGATCGAGGCGACGCCGAAGACGAGACCTGCGGCGTAGAACAGGCCGACGGAGAGACCGGAGGCGGGCGCTGTCGTGTCCCAGTTCAGCACCGTCTGTTTCCACGAGCCTTCGGTGAGCAATACAGAGGCGTAGAGCATCAGCACGTGACTGAGCGCGTAGCAGATCTTGCGGCCCGTCGGCGACAGCAGCTTCACGAAACTGTCGACACCGAGATGGGCGTGTTCGCGGAGGCCGACGATGGCGCCGAGAAACACCATCCAGACGAACAGCCAGCGCGACAGCTCTTCGGAAATGGCGATGCCCGAGTTGAAGACGTAACGTAGAACCACATTGCCGAAGACCAGGACCACCATGGCGGCGAGCAACACCGCCATGACGATCTTGATCGACCGGTAATAGACTTCGACGATCCTGCTTATCGCAGTAGTTGATGAAGCGGACATGGATGCTTTCGCAGTGAGCGTGGGGGCGCCGCGTAGTGACGGTTGGTGATGCGCGGCTCACTCAGTCCTTGTGAACGCGCTCAAGTTCACTATTGAACAGCTTGACGATCTCCTGATCGTAGTCGGCGGAGAATCTTGCCGCGATCGGCTTGGTCTTGTCGCGCATCTTCGCAAGCTCGGCCGGAGCGATCTCGTTGACCTCCATGCCCTTGGCCTTCAGCTCGCCGATGGAAGCCGCTGCGGCATCGCGGCTGACCTTGCGCTGATAGTCGCGGGCCTCGTTGGCGGCATCCTGCAGGATCTTCTGCTCGTCCTTGGAGAGCTTGTCCCAGAACACCTTGCTGACCAGGATGATGTTGGTCGAATAGGTGTGGTTGGTGACGCTGAGATATTTCTGCACCTCGTAGAACTTGTTCGACAGGATCACCGAGAACGGATTTTCCTGGCCGTCCACCGTGCGTGTTTCCAGCGCGGTGTAGAGCTCGGAGAAGCTCATCGGCACCGGATTGGCGTTGAACGCCTTGAAGGTCTCGAGATAGACCGGGTTCGGGATCACGCGGATCTTGATGCCGTCGAGGTCTTCGCCCTTGGTGATCGGGCGGCGGCTGTTGGTGACGTTCCGGAAGCCGAGATCCCAGTAGCCCAGACCGATCAGACCCTTCTCCGGCAGCTTGGCCAGCAGGGCCGAGCCGAGCGGGCCGTCCAGCAGCGCATCGGCCTGTTTCGGCGTCGAGACGATGAACGGGAAATCGATCAGCCCGTAATCCTTGACGATGCCGACCAGCGACGTCGTGGCCGGCGACTGCATTTCCTGCGTGCCGGCGCGCAGCGCCGATTGCTGCTGCATCTCGGAGCCGAGCTGGTTAGCGGGATATTCGCGCACCTTCATCTTGCCGCCGCTCTTGGCCGCAACGAGTTCGGTGAACTTCTGCACGCCCTTGCTGACGGGATGATCGGTGTTGTTGAGATGACCCCAGCGGATCGTGCGCTCCTGCACCTGCGCGGATGCAGGGCCGCCGGCGATGGCGAGGGTGGCGGCGATGGCGGCAAGCCAGACGGCGGACTTCGGGTGTACGGACATGTTGAAGCTCCCTTGGATGGTATTTTTACTTCTTGGCGTCACCGTCATCTACGACAAAACAAAAATCAACCGATATTTTACATTATCTATGATGATTTGTGTCTTAGGCGCGGGGTGATGTATGGTGGCGCAGCGCGACCATTCCTCGTCACCAGGACCTTTCATGCTGGATACCCCCATTGCGGACCGCGCCGGAGAGACCGTCGGCGACAGCGCCTATCGGCGTATCCGCAACGACGTGATTTTCGGCACGCTTGAACCCGGCCAGAAGCTGAAGCTGGAGAAGATGAGCGTCGCCTATGGCACCAGTGTCTCGACGCTGCGCGAGACGCTGAACCGGCTGTGTTCGGAAGGCTTTGTCGTCGCCGAAGGCCAGCGCGGTTTCGAGGTGACGTCGATCTCGGCCACCGAATTCCAGCAGATCGCCGAATTGCGCGAACTGCTCGAGGGCCATGCCATCGAGCAGTCCTTCAAATCAGGCGATCTCGACTGGGAGGCGCTGGTTGTCTCCGCGCATCACAAGCTGTCCGCCATGGAAAAGGCCATGCTGGCTGGCGACAAGTCGAAGACCGAGGCCTGGAAGCAGTGCGACTGGCAATTTCACCGTGCGCTGATCGCGGCCTGTGGATCGCAGGTGCTGCTCGATGCGCTGTCGGCGGCTTACGACAAGTATCTGCGCTACCAGATGCTGGCAGTGGTGTTTCGCGGCGAGGTCGCTGCCGTCGAGCATCGCGAGCTGATGAACGCCGCGCTGGCACGGGATTCCGCGAAGGCGCGAAAACTGCTGCACACCCACATCCATGACTGCGTGAAGCATGCGCTTGGCAATTCGGACTGGCTGAGACCGGCTCCGTCGCGGCAGCAAGCCATCCAGCAGCGCAGGAAACCGAAAACCTAGAACGGCTCGTCGTTGGGAGTCCGCTTCTTCTTTCTTCCCGGACGCTCCCAGACGACGCCCGGAAAGCCCTTGAGCGGAACCAGCGGCTCGCCGGTGTAGGTCCACTCCTGCAATTCCTCGATGCCGATATGATAAAGCGGCTGCCGGCCGGTGCGGCTTTCGAACAATGCGCGGGAAATGTTGACCATATGCGGCGAGCGGGCGCGCTCGTAAAATAGTGGCGTGCCGCATTGTGTGCAGAAGCTTCGCGCGCTGCCTGATGCAGTGTCTTCGAAGCGCGTAATCCCGGTCGCTCCCTTCGTGATATGAAAACGTTTGCGCCAGCTTCCGACATAGGTCGCGTAGGCCGCGCCATGGGCGCGTCGCGTTGCGCGCGAATGATCGTGCCAGGCCCAGCGCGCCGGAAAATCGATTTCGAACTGAACCGTGCCGCACAGGCAACGGCCCCTGACCGGACCGCCGGGTGCGATCTTCTCCGGTTTCTTCATCGCGATTGCTCCTCGGGCGCCGCGAGCGCTAGTCCAACCCTTTCAACCATTCGCCCATCTCATGCAGCGCCGTATTCGCCTTGGGCAGGATCTTGCCCATGGTGATGAAGCCGTGAAACTGGCCGGGATAGGTCTTGTATTCCACGGCGACGCCGGCGTCGGACAGGCGTCTGGCATATTCGTCGCCTTCGTCACGCAGCGGATCGGCGCCGGCGGTCAGCACATAGGCCGGCGGGAGGTCCTTCAGGTTCTCCACGCGGGCAGGTGACGCCCGCCAGTTGTCCACGTCGGCCTTGCTGGTGAGATAGTGATCGGCGAACCAGCGGATGACGTTGTGGGTCAGGAGGCAACTCGTCGCCGGTTCGCTGTGAGAGGGATGGCTCATGCGGAAGTCGGTGGCGGGATAGATCAGCAACTGGCCGGCGAGCTTTGGCCCACCATTGTCCCGCGCATCGATGGCCACGATGGCCGCGAGATTGCCGCCAGCGCTGTCGCCGCCGACGCTGATCTGCTTCGCATCCACATTGAGTTGCACGGCATTGTCGGAAATCCAGCGCGTCGCGGCGATGGCGTCGTCGATGGCTGCCGGAAACTTGTTCTCCGGCGCGAGGCGATAGTCGACCGAGATGACGATCATCTCGCCTTCATGGGCGAGGATGCGGCAGACCACGTCGTGGGAGTCGAGATCTCCGATCACCCAGCCGCCGCCATGGAAGAACACCAGGCACGGCGACATGCCGTCCTTTTTCCGCAGGGTCTTTGGTGTGTAGAGGCGCACGGGAATAGTGCCGGCCGGGCCGGGCACCATCATGGATGTCACCGACGCCAGTTCCGGCGGTTCGGGATTGGCGACCGGGCGCGCTTTCAAATACCACTCGCGCGCTTCCTGGGGCGAGATCGTCTCATAGGGCGGACGGCCGGCATCGCGGAAGACGTTGAGGACGGCGGCGGCATCGGGATCGAGGACAACGGGCATGTGATCTGCTCTTGGTTTTGGGATGTTTAGGCGGAGGTGCGGCCGCCATCGACGGTGTAAGCGGAGCCGGTGACGTAGCTCGCATCGTCGGAGGCGAGGAAGGCCACGATCGGGGCGACTTCCCGGGCAAGACCGAGCCGGCGTTGCGGCACGCGATCGACGACCTTGTCCACAGGGGCGGGCGCGCCGCGGCCGACGCGTGCGTCCACGATGGCTGACAGCATGCGGCTGTCGATCAGGCCGGGACAGACGCAGTTCACGCGTACATTGGTGCCGGTGCATTCCTGCGCCGCGCTCTTGGTGAGGCCGATCACTGCGTGTTTGCTGGCGCTGTAGACAGCGACTTCGGCCGAGCCGATCACGCCGGCGATGGACGCGGTGTTGATGATCGAGCCCTTGTTGGCCTTCAGCATCACTGGCAGCACGTGCTTCATGCCGAGAAAGACGCCGACTACATTGACGTCGAGCACCCGCCGGAAGTCGGTGAGCGACATCTTCACGATGGGCGTGATCGTGCCTTCGATCCCGGCATTGTTGTAGAAAATGTCGATGGTGCCGAAGCGCTTCACCGTGGCGGCGACATAGCCGATGACGTCGTCCTCGCTGGTGACGTCGGCGGTGAGCGCCAATGCTTCGGCGGAAGCGGGGAGTTGTTCGACCGCGCGCTGCAATGCGCCGGCATCGCGATCCACCGCGACGATTTTGGCGCCGCGCGCCGCCAGCAGCTTGATGGTCTCGGTGCCGATCACCCCGGCCGCGCCGGTAACGACGGCGATTCTGCCGTCCAGACGGATTCCGTCAGTCATCTTCAGCGTTCTCCCCATGCTCCGGTTTGTTCCGGATTGATGGCTGGTCGCGTATCGCGCGCCTGCCTGATGTGGACTATTTCACGGGGAGAATGACCTGACCAGCCGGGCGGTATGGGGAGCAGGGTGCCCTTTCGCCGCCGCATTCGGCGTGTTAACCGGAGGCGATTACGCGGCCATTCTCCTACAATGTCGCGAGCCTGATTCTCGATTGAGCCGCGCCGCATGTTGCGAACCCTGACCATTGCCGGATTTGCGGCCCTTCTGGCCGCCACCTCACTGTCGCCTGCACCTGTGCAAGCGCAGTTCGGTCCGCTGTTCGGCGACACGCCGCCGCGCCCGCCCGGGGCCGTGCCGCGTGGCCAGCAACCCCCGCCGCCTATGGACGACGAGGAAGAGGTGCCGGAACTGCCGCAGGGCCGTCTGTTGCCGACCCGTCCCGGCATGGGCGCACCGCCGCCCGGAGCCGTGCAGTCGCAGCCTCTGGCGCCGCCGCCCGGCAGCAACACCACTATCGTTCCGCAGAACCCGCCGGGGCAGGGACAGGCCCAGCAGCCGGCCGCGCCAGGGCAGCAACAGCCCGGCGTCGCCAACGCGCCGCCTGCCGCCACTCCCGGTGGCCGCCAGCCGCCGAAGGTGGCGCCGCCGACGCCCGCCACGCTGCAGCCTGGCGATGAGGTCGTTACCGAGCCGCCGGCGCAGAAGATCGTCAACAAGAAGGCCAGTTTCTCGGGCCTCGACAAGATCACCGGCCGCATCATCAATTTCGACGCCGATATCGGCGAGACTGTGCAGTTCGGCGCGCTCCGCGTGAAGACCGATGCCTGCTACACGCGTCCGGCGACCGAGGCCGCGAATACAGACGCCTTCGTCGAGGTCGATGAAATCACGCTGCAGGGCGAGGTGAAGCGGATCTTCTCCGGTTGGATGTTCGCGGCCAGTCCGGGCCTGCACGGCGTCGAGCATCCGATCTACGATATCTGGCTGACCGATTGTAAGCAGCCGGAAGCCACGGTTGCGACGACACAGCCCGACGCACCGCGTGCCCCGCCGCCGGCCCAGAAGCGTGCGCCGCCGAAACAGCAGCCGCGTGCCCAGCAGCAGCCCCTGCAGCCGCCGCCGGGCTTCCCGGCGTTCCGGCAGTAAGCGTTACGGCGCGTCTTAAGAGGCGCTATTCCGTCCCGCGATGATGTCCAGCACCGTCGCGCCCTTGAGCGGGAAATCCATCGGCAGTCTGTCGAATTCCGCAATGCCGTCGAGCGACGCGTCGAGCAGCTTGCGATAGCGGGCGCGCGGCACTTCCTGTGCGCCGAAGCTCAGCAGGTGATCGGTGACATATTGGGTGTCGAGCAGCTTGAAATCGCCGGCGATCAGCCGGGCGACCAGATGCACCAGTGCCACCTTCGAGGCATCGCGCGCATGATGAAACATGCTCTCGCCGAAGAACGCGCGGCCGAGCGAGACGCCATAGAGCCCGCCGGCCAGCGTGTCGTCCTGCCAGATCTCAACGCTGTGGGCATGGCCCATCTCGTGGAGCTCGCCATAGAGATCGCGAATCCGCGTGTTGATCCAGGTGTCCTCCCGGCCCGGCTTTGGCGCTGCGCATTCGGCCATCACGCGCTTGAAAGCGGTGTTGACGGTCACGGTGAAAACGTCGGAGCGCACGGTGCGGGCGAGGCGCGAGCTGATGCGAAACCCATCCAGCGGAATGACCCCGCGCATCTCGGGCTCGACCCAGAACAGGCCGGGATCGTCGGCGCTTTCCGACATCGGGAAGATGCCGCAGGCATAGGCGCGCAGCAGCAGTTCTGGCGTGACCTCGGAGGAGGCAGAGTCGCGTGAGCTCATGCGGCCAGCATAGCAGGCCGAGGCGGCGCGGGCGACGGTCTCGGCGCTCGACTGGCGCCGAGCGGATTGAGGGTGCCTCGGAGGATCGGAATCACGAACCAAGCAATGCTTATGCCCGGCATTTGGCTTACTCATTGGATCGGTCCTGGTCGCGCAGGGCACACTGATGCCAACGCGGGCTGATCAATCTGGAACCGCTCAACAACCGGCCTGGCGCGTCCGATTGTTGCTTGATTGTTCGGACGACGGGCATAGCTATCAGGATGCAGGCAGGGAGCCTGTTCACCATGACGAATATCGTGACAATCGACGGCAAGGCATCGATCAGAACGACAACGCCTCATCGGGTGGTCGTTGTCGGCGCCGGCTTCGGCGGGCTGGAGACCGTATATCGGCTGACCGGTGCCGATATCAGCATCACCATTGTCGATCGCCGCAATCATCATCTGTTTCAGCCGCTGCTGTATCAGGTCGCGACCGCATCGCTGGCGACGTCGGAGATCGCCTGGCCGATCCGTTATCTGCTGCGTGGACGCAAGGATGTGACGACACTGCTCGGCACCGTGACCGGCGTGGATGCGGCGGCGCGCCGGGTGCTGCTCGATGACGGGCAGACGCTGCCCTATGACACACTGGTGCTCGCCACAGGTGCCGGCCACGCCTATTTCGGCCATGATGAATGGGAGCCGTTCGCGCCGGGCCTCAAGACGCTGGAAGATGCGACCACGCTGCGCCGTCGTATTCTCACGGCCTTTGAGCGTGCCGAACGCGAGAGCGATCCCGTCAAGCGCGCGGCATTGCTGACCTTCGTGATTATCGGCGCCGGGCCGACGGGTGTCGAACTCGCCGGCACCATCGCGGAGCTCGCGCGGGTGACGCTGCCGGAAGATTTTCGCAATATCGATACGCGCAAGACGCGCGTGGTGCTGATCGAGGCGGGGACACGCGTGCTCGCTGGATTTCCGGAGGACCTGTCGGCCTATGCGCAGCGTTCGCTGGAGAAGCTCGGCGTCGAAGTCGCGCTCGGACATGCCGTGTCCGACTGCAATATCGATGGCGTTGTCTATGGCGACAAGACACTCGGCGCCAGGACGATCATCTGGGCGGCAGGCGTGCGCGCGTCGCCGGCTGCCGAATGGTTGGACGTTGCCGCCGATCGCGCCGGACGTCTGCAGGTCAACCCGGATCTTACAGTGCCGGGTCATCCCGAGATATTTGCTGTCGGTGACACCGTGACCATTGCTGCCCCTGATGGCAAGCCGGTACCTGGCATTGCCCCGGCAGCAAAGCAGGAAGGGCGCTATGTCGCGTCAGCAATCAAGCAACGTTTGCGTGGTGAGACGCCCGCACCGTTTCGCTATTCGCATGACGGCAGTCTCGCGCAGATCGGCAAGAAGCTCGCCGTGATCGACTTCGGCCGCGTCAGGCTGCGCGGCGCGCTGGCGTGGTGGATCTGGGGCATCGCCCATATCTATTTCCTGATCGGGCTGCGCAATCGTCTTGCCGTTGCGATCAACTGGCTGTGGATCCACACGCTGGATCAGCGCGGCGCGCGGCTGATCACGCAGGGGCGTGCCGTGGTCGACAGCCAATCCGTGCCGTCGCATAGCGGCGAGGAGAAGCGCGTCAGTTCGGCGCGCTGAAATCTCGGGACGGTTGCCAGGGCGGCTTGGCAAAAATAGATGCCATGGATGCCGCCAAGCGTAGGCCGCGGCTGATCCAGTATGAGAGCGTCGCCTGACTATACGCGCCGGCGAGCTACCCGCACGGCAATGTGCCGGCGATCGGCAGCGGCAGCTTCACTTATGACCTGTCGTCGGCTTGCTCCCCATGCGGTGAAGAAAACCATCCGATAGACGAGCATTTCCTGCCACTCCATGTCGCGTTCGGGGCTGCCGGCGCAACGCCGCGCGTGACCCGGCTGCATGAGAGCGCGACGTTTGCTGCGGATGCGAAAGGAAAGAGGGGCGCGCTCTAAGATGGTGATACATGCGACGCAGATCGCGTTGGCGGTTGCTCGCCGGGCAACAACTGGTGTTACGTTGCCGGACGTATTGTCGCAGGTACGGCGGCTCGGCTCGCCGGAGGAGATGCCGTGTCGCTGAGCTGGAAGAAGATTGCACCTCTCGCTGTCTGGCTGGTGCTGTACGTCATCCCGATTCCGGCAGGGCTTGTCGCCAATCAGTGGCATTATTTTGCCGTTTTCGCTGCGGTGATTACCGGCCTGATCCTGGAATCGATGCCCGTCGGCGCGGTCGGTCTGATCGGTCTGACCTTTGCGGGCGTGATGGGATATGTCGAACACGATCCCAACAAGTCGCTGCGCTGGATGTTGAGCGGATTCTCCGAAAGCACGGTGTGGCTGATTGTCGGCGCCTTCGTATTCTCGATCGGCTATCGCAAGAGCGGTCTTGGCAGGCGTCTGGCATTGCTGCTGGTTCGCGGCCTCGGGCGCAACACGGTGGGACTGGGTTATGCCGTTGCGCTGTCCGATCTCGTTCTCGCGCCCGCGACGCCATCGAACACCGCGCGCAGCGGCGGCACGGTCTATCCGATTGTCAGCAACATCCCGAAGATCTACGGATCGGAGCCGGGTCCGACAGCCGGCAGGATCGGAACCTATGTGATGTGGACCGCATTCGCGGCGACTGCAGTCACGAGCTCGATGTTCCTCACCGCGCTTGCGCCCAATGCGGCTGCACTGAGCATCGCCAAGAAGATCGTGAGCGTGGACGTCGGCTGGTCACAGTGGTTCATCGGCTTCGCGCCGCTCGGCGTGCCGCTTATTTTGCTTCTGCCACTGCTGAGCTACGCAATTTGCCGACCGGAGGTGAAAGAAAGCCCGGAGATCGTGGCGTGGAGCGCGAGCGAACTCGCGTCGATGGGGGCGTTGTCGCGCAGCGAATGGATCATGGCCGGACTGGTCGTGCTTGCGATGTTCCTGTGGATCACCGGATCCAATCCCGACATCTCGCTGCCTGGCGTCGGTTCGAACTTCATCAATGCGACCATGGTGGTGTTCGTTGTGATCTCGCTGATGCTCGTCACCGGCGTCATCACGTTTTCCGACATCATCGCCGAGAAAGCAGCGTGGGAGGTGTTTTTCTACTTCACATCGCTGCTGACGTTGTCATCCGGCCTCAACGACATCGGCTTCATCAAATGGGCTGCCGCCGGCCTGGCGGCTCCGCTCGCCACATTCAGCCCGACCATCGCGATGATCCTGCTGGTCTCGATCTTCTTCTGGATCCACTATTTTTTCTCGAGCATTACGGCGCACGCGGCGGCGATGCTGCCTGTCGTGCTGGCGGTGGGGTCGAGCATTCCCGGAATCCCGATGTCGACTCTGACACTGCTCTGTATCTATTCGCTTGGCCTGATGGGCGTGATCTCGCCCTATGCCACCGGACCGGCGCCGATGTATTTTGGCAGCGGCTATATCGGCAAGGCCGACTTCTGGAAGTTCGGCCTGATCTTCGGGTTGATCTATTTCGCCGGCTTGCTGCTGGTCGTAATGCCCTGGCTGCTGATGATCAACTGAGCCACAGTCCAAGGAAGTGTCGCGTGGTAGGAGGCGTCCGCGTGTCGGTGCACCCCGCTACCTGGTGCCGTAAGCACGGTCACCGGCGTCACCGAGACCCGGCTCGATATAGGCGTGCTCGTTCAGCCGGTCGTCGATCGCCGCGGTCCAGATCGGGACGTCCGGATGATAGCCGCGCAGACGTTCGATGCCTTCGGGGGCGGCCAGCAAGCAGACGAAGCGGATGTCCTTGGCGCCGCGCTCCTTGATGCGATCGATGGCGGCCACCGCGGTGTTTGCCGTGGCCAGCATCGGATCGATCACGATGACGAGGCGCTCGTCGAGATTGGTCGGCGCCTTGAAGAAGTATTCCACGGCCACAAATGTTTCGGGATCTCGGTACAGGCCGATATGCGCGATGCGCGCAGAGGGCACTAGGCCGATCATGCCTTCGACGAAAGAGAGGCCGGCGCGAAGGATCGGTGCGAAGACCAGCTTCTTGCCGGCGATTTCCTTGCCGGTCATCTTCATGATCGGCGTCTCGATCTCGACATCGGTGAGCGGAAGGTCGCGCGTCACCTCGTAGCACAGCAGCATGCCGATTTCGTTGAGCAGTTCGCGAAAGCCCTTGGTCGAGCGGTTCTTGTCGCGGATCAGCGTCAGCTTGTGCTGCACCAGCGGGTGATTAACGATCGTGACGCCGTCCATGAACCTCATCCGTTGCGAGAGTGTAAAACCGTCTTTGATCTAGAAAACCGTACCGTCGCTGATGACCTTCACCGGCGGCGAATGATCCTCGCGGCGCTCGCGCGCCAGGATGCGACCGGCGGCCCATGTGCCTCCTTCAAGCACCTTGGCCAGCGGCAGCGACGTCGCGTCGAGCTTCAGTCTTTGTCGCAGGCCGCCGGCGACGCGGTCAAGCAGCGCCACGGTCAGCGCCCGCCATTCCACCACCAGCGGCGACGATACGTCGTGTTCACGCGCGGCGTCAGCGGGATCGCGGAATTTCAGGACACCACCATCAACGAAAAGGCCACCATTGCGATATTCGGCCAATCCCGTGAGGCCGTCGATATCGGTCACATCGATGCCTGCGGTCTGCAGCGGTTCGATCAGCGAATAGGCCAGCCATTGCGACAGCTTGTGCAGGGGTACAAGGCCGCTCGTCGCATCCGAGGTCGTCATCGCTGGATGCTTCCAGCAATCACCGAGCGCGATGCCATCCAGCGTCAGCCGCGACGGCCAGATCGGACCGAGTTGCAGCAGCAGTTCCGAGAGGATGGTGGGGGCGGGCAGGCGGCCATTGTCAGCCAGCGACGCCAGACGGTCGAACAATCCGCCGGGTCGCGGCGTATCCTTCGTGCCGAACATATCGGGCTTCGACGCTACGTGTTCGCCAAGCCGGCGCAGCAGATCGGCGCGGCCGTCGATGCCGACCATTGGATTGGTGTCGGAGACCTGCATGCCGCGCTTGAGATCGCTGACGTCGAGCTCTGCGAGCTTGCTGGCATCGGCGCGCAGTGGCTGCGCGGGATCGGCAGAGAATGTGCCGCCGGCAAACATCGCAAGGCTCGCGAGACCTAGACCTTCGGAACGGCCAATGGCCGCGCCGGTTTGGGGATCGGTATAGCGCCAGGTCGGACCGGCCCCGGCATCGAGGAACACGCTGGTGATGGCGAGATCGAATTCCGCGCGTCCGCGTGCTGCGCGATCAGGCCACGTGATACGGTCCGAGATATCGGCCCAGCGATTGTCGCCGGCATTGACGAAGTGACGCCAGCGCGAATGGAACGGCACATCGAGCGACGGATAGGAGGCGCGCGTCGTGTCCAGCACCAGGTTGATCACATCGTCCATGCGCGTGAGATCGATACGGAAGTTCGGCAGTTTGTCGTCGAGGCCGAGGTTCAGCATGCGTTGCGCACGGGTGCGCACGGCGTGAGCTGACAGTAACGAGAGGGCGGCAGAGGCTTCCGGGGTCTGGGGATTCACTGCTGATATCTCAATACTTCTCAAGCCCGCGACCGACGGAGTCGATCAGATCCTGCGGTGTCACCGGGTCCGGCGTGAAGTAGCCAGCCGCCTTCTTGGCGGCGATCTCCACATGCGCATCCGCCGGGATCATGTCGTCGGGGATCGGCACGCGCTCGACGATCTCGACGCCCTGACTGGTCAACGCATCATGCTTCATGTCGCTCATGGAAATGAAGCGATCGATGCGCTTGAGGCCGAGCCAATGCACGACGTCCGGCATCAACTGCTGGAAGCGCGCATCCTGCACGCCGGCCACGCATTCGGTGCGTTCGAAATACTGCGCAGCGGCGTCGCCGCCTTCCTGGCGCTTGCGCGCATTGTAGACGAGGAATTTGGTGACCTCGCCGAGCGCGCGGCCTTCCTTGCGGTTGTAGATGATGATGCCGAGACCGCCGGACTGGCCGGCGCGGGCGCATTCCTCGATACCGTGAATTAGATAGGGGCGGCAGGTGCAGATATCGGAGCCGAACACGTCGGAGCCGTTGCACTCGTCGTGAACGCGGCAGGTGATCTTGGTCGTGTGATCCGGTAGCTTGCTGACGTCGCCGAACAGATAGGCGGTAGTCCCGCCGATGGGCGGCAGGAACACCTGCAGGTCAGGCCGCGTCACAAGTTCGGGAAACATGCCCGCGGTCTGTTCGAACAGCTGGCGGCGCAGATTGTTCTCGCTGGTATCAAAGCGTTTGGCGAGACCGGGCAGATACCACACGGGATCGATGGCAATCTTGACGACGGAGACGCTGCCATTGGCATGAACGACGTCGCCGTCGTGTTTGAGGCGACCGCCAGCGATCGCGGCCTGCAGCTCGGGCAGATCGAGCCGCGCCTTGGTGATCGCGATGCTCGGGCGGATATCGATCCCTTCGGCGATCTCGGGCGCAAAGTTTTCGGCAACGAGATGACCCCAGGGATCGAGCGATACGATCT
The DNA here is from genome assembly GCF_900108575.1 of Tardiphaga sp. OK245. Lineage (NCBI taxonomy): Bacteria > Pseudomonadati > Pseudomonadota > Alphaproteobacteria > Hyphomicrobiales > Nitrobacteraceae > Tardiphaga > Tardiphaga sp. OK245. Next base: position 221,237 of record NZ_FNWZ01000003.1, read on the forward strand.
TCTCGGGATCGGTCCATTGTCCGAAAGGCCCGACGACAGCAGCGGGATGGGTGTTTGTGAGGTCGGGGCGCTTCAGCGGATCAAGCGCGCCGGATGAAACCGCGAGTGCGCGATAGACCGAATAGGAGCCGCCATGGGTGCCGATGACGTTGCGGTCCTGCGGGCGGGAAACGGTGCCGATGACCGGTCCACGTTCGCGTGCGGAGGCTGCGCCCCACTGGATCGGGAAGTGATGTTTGGCGCCCGGCGCAGGATGCGACGTCAGGCGAATATGATCGATCCGGTTGGAACGGCTCATCGCAAAGGCCCCCTAAAATGGCAACGGCCCGTCTGGAAGGACGGGCCTTATTGCTAAGGAAGCAACTAACTATAACTATCTCCCGAACAAATGCAACAGGGAGAAAGACGTGGTAGCCGGGGCGGGACGTCTCGCAAGCTCCGCCGCACCCAATATGCGCCGGTTGCCGACAATTTCGGCGCATTCGGGCCTTGTGTCACGCGATCGTCACGGCGAGCATACGCTTTATCAACCATGTTGGAGTGCCTGATATGCGCGCCGTTCTGGATCATTGCAGCGATGGCGTGAAGCACAGCGTTGCAGCGGGCGATACGATCATCCGGGAAGGACAGACCAGCGGACATTTGTTCGTGCTGATCGAAGGGCAGCTCGATGTCGTCAAGGGCGACACGGTGGTTGCGAGTTTGACCGAACCCGGTGCTGTGGTCGGTGAAATGTCGGTGCTCCTCGAACAGCCGCATACCGCGACCGTGCGCGCCGCGATGGAGACGCAAGTCTATGAGTTCGAGAATGCGACGGATTTCCTGCGGGATCACCCGACCGTCGCGCTGATGATCGCGCGGCTGCTGGCGCAGCGGCTCAATGTGGCGACGAGCTATCTTGCCGATATCAAGCAGCAATATGCCGGCCATGGTACGCATCTGTCGATGGTCGGCGAGCTCCTGGAAAACATGGTCAACCTGTCGCCGACGAAGGTGTCACCAGATTCGGATCGGGGCTCGGATCGACACAACGATCCACGGATGTGAGCCATGCGGGCGCGACCTTGATCGGTAACGCCGGACGCTGCAGCGGAGCGTTCAGATCGATATGGTCAGCGCCTTCCGCCGATAGCCAGAATGCTGTGCCGTCATCGAGGTCGAGCACGATGTAAGTTGGCGGCCGACCGAACTGTCGGCCTGCATTGAACACCCAGGTCTCACCAATCCGGTCGTACCATGAGCCGTCTTGGACAAACGGAGACTCATGCACGTGGCCTGAGATCACCATCGCGGGCCGATGCGCCTCGATCCATTGCACCAGTTCGACATCGCCGAAGTAACGCTTGCCGCCCCAGCTCGTCGGCGAGTTGGTCGGCGGTGCGTGATGGACCCAGATCCAGCGTTTTGCGCTTTGTGCGGATGCTTCGCTGAGTTGTTGCACGATACGCTGCTGCACCAGCGGACCGTCCCACCATGGGCAAACCGTGAAGAGCGTATCACCGATGGTGAGACTGTCACCATCGCAGGCGATGCCGAGTTGTCTGACATCGCCAACCCATCGCGCGATCTTCTCGCCTTCATCGTTGCGTTCGTCGAGATCGTGATTGCCAGAGCACAGGATCACCTTGGTGCGTTGGGCAAGCAGGCCGAGATACTTTTTCACCACCAGGATTTGAGCGCGGAAGTCGACGACCGAGGCGATATCAAGAGCGTCGCCAGCAAAGATCACGAGGTCGAATTGCGGCGCGACGCTGAGTAGCCAGTCGAACTGGGGCAGCGAATAGTGGAGATCGGCTACGACAAGGCAGCGCATATGAAATCCGAGGTCCGGAAAGAAAGAGAAATATCAGCAGACTGAAAGGTGCAGTCTAGGCATGCGATGGAACCGCGCAAGGCGAACGGGCGCGGCATATTTGTGCAGGTTGAGAGTGTTTAAGGCGCGGCCGCAGCGCAGACGGGCCTAGCCCGCAGCGCTGACCGGCGGTTTGGCCGCGGGCTTGGTGACGGCGCAGAAGCGCAGGACGATGCGGGTGCCAGTGTGATCGGGATCGCGCTCGACGGAAGCTTCGAGCTTGCTGGCCATGGCATTGACAATGCGCTGGCCCATGCCGGTGGAGCGCGGATCGACTTTCACGTTGAGGCCGACGCCATCGTCAGTGATCGACAGTTCGAGCTGGTCGCCCTGCGCGGTGAGCACGACATGGATCGGGCCGGCTCCGTCGGGATAGGCGTATTTGACGGCGTTCATCACCAGCTCGTTGACGATGATGCCGATGGCGACGGCGCGGTCCGGGTCGATCTCGACGGCTTCGGCCTTCAACGTGAGGCGCGACATCCGGTTGCCTTCGGCGGAGCGACGGAGATCTTCCAGCAGGGCTTCGAGATACTGATTGAGCAGCACGCTGTTGAGGTCGTGCGAGGTGTACAGCCGGCGATGGACCTGCGCCACGGCGGCGACACGGCCCATGGCATTGGTCAGCGCCACCTTGACGTGATCTTCGCTGGTTGAGTTGGCCTGCAGATGCAGCAGCGAGGCGATGATCTGCAGCGAATTGCCGACACGGTGATTGACCTCGCGCAGCAGCACTTCGCGCTCGGCCGCGAGGGCCGCATAGCGGTCGCGTGACGCGTGGACTTCGGCTTCGGCGTCGTCGCGTGCCTTTGATATCAGGGCCTGTTTAATGGCGGTCGTGCAGGCGACATGCAGCAGCGGCAGGAAGTCGCCCTGGGTGTCCTTCACCAGATAGTCGGCGGCACCTGCCTTGAGGGCGGTGACGGCGATCTTGCTGTCCTGCGACGCCGTGACGAACACCACCGGGGGCGGCGAGGGCAGTTTCTGGATCTGCTCAAGCGTTTCCAACCCGTCGAGGCCCGGCATGTACTGATCGAGCGCGATGACGTCGATACCACCCTGCTTGATCCGTTCGATACCGGCTTCGCCATTGTCGCAATGCTCGACGCCAAAGCCCTGCCGCGTCAGGCCGCGCGACACCAGCCGCGCAAGACCTGCGTCGTCATCGATATACAGCAGCGTAGGCGTCGTGGCAGATGTCATGTGGACGCTTGTGGAACCTGAATGACGGAGAAAAACAGACCGAGTTGGCGGATCGCGTTGGCGAAGCTCTCGTAGTTCACGGGCTTGGTGATGTAGACGTTACAGCCCAATTCGTAGCAGCGTTTGATTTCCTGTGCGTCGTCGGTGGTGGTGAGGACCACGACGGGCGCGCATTTGAGAAATTCGTTCTCTTTGACACGCTTCAGGATATCGATCCCGGTCATGTCGGGCAGGTTGAGGTCGAGCAGAATCAGCAGGGCTTCGCCCTTGTGATCGAGGCCAGTGCTATCCTTGCCAAACAGATAGTTGACGGCGTCTGTACCGTTGGTGAACGGGATGATCTCATTATTGACACCCGAGCGCCTGATATTGCGTTCGATCAGACGGGCGTGACCCTCGTCGTCTTCGATCATAATGATGGTAACTGGCTTACTCATGTTTGTTTATCCCGGTTATGCCCCGTCCATCTGGCCGGCAGCGTGACGGTGAAGTTGCTGCCGTTGCCGAGTTCCGATGACACCGACATGGTGCCGCCCATTCGTCGCACCAAAGCGCGCACATGGGCCAATCCGATGCCCTGGCCGGGCTTGTCCTGTGTACCCGCACGGCGGAAAAGATCAAAGATGCGCTGATGATCCCGGGGATCGATGCCGCGGCCGTTGTCGATAATCTCGAAGATCGCAAAGCCCATCTTGGTGCGGCCCTTGACGCGAATGTCGCCAGGGACGCCGGGCTTCAGATATTTCAGCGCATTGTCGATCAGGTTGCCGAAGATCTGTTCCATTGCGAGACGATCGCTCTCGATGTCAGGCAATGGCTCGATGCGGATCTGGGTTTCGGTCTCGGCTGCCTGATGCGCCACCGTGGACGCGATGCCTTCGATGAGTTCGCGGGTGTCGATCTTGACGGGCTTGAATTCGCGCCGGCCCTCGCGGGTCAGATTGAGAATAGCGCTGATCAAGCGGTCCATCTTCCCGATCGACGATTTGATGAAGCCGAGCGCTTCGGTGAAATCGGCGGAGAGTTGCTTGTCCTGTTCGGGCAGCGCCGGCTCCGGCAATTCGCCGTTCACATCGGGCACGACGGGGTCTGCATTGGCGAGCGTTGCGATGCGCCTGAAGATATCGCCGCGCAGCTCTTCGAGCTCGCTGGTGAAGCCCATGATGTTGACCAGCGGCGAGCGGAGGTCGTGGCTGACGATATAGGAGAAGCGCTGCAGCTCGTCGTTGGCTTCGCGCAAGTCGGCGGTGCGCTCCTCAACGGCGGCTTCGAGGTCGATGTTGCTGTCGCGCAACCTGGCCTCCGCCTCATCGCGGGCGTTTGACGAGCGGCGCACGAGGAAGATCGACAGCGCCGCCAGGAGCACCACCAGGCCGGAGCCGGCCACGGTGACCCACGAGGCCCATTGCTGGCTCTGGTCGGCCGTCCGGGTGCGTTCGACGAACAGGCGGCCTTCTTCGGCGCGCATCGCGCGGGTGATATCGGCGATGTCCTGAACGGCCTGATTGGCGCCGCCGCGACGAAGGATGTCGATGCTCGACTGGATGTCGTTGTTCTTGATGCGGTCGATCCCCCTGGCGAATTCCGCCAGTCGCTGCTCGACGGCTGCACGCAGTTTGACCGTGTTGGCGACCTGGGCCGGATTGTCGTTGGCGAGGGCCACCAGTCTGTCGACGGCCGGCAGGATCGCGGTCGCCGAGGTTTCATATTCGGAAAGGAATTGTGGACCGCTGGACAGCAGATAGGCGCGGGTCGCGCTTTCGGTCCGGCGGATTTCCAGCAGCAGGTTCGATATCTGGTTCTGGACTTCGACGGTGTGGACCACCCACCTGGAATCGTCACGTGCCTGGTTCACCAGGATAACGGAGGCCGCGCTGATGGCGGCAAGCACCAGCAATCCCGCCAAGAGCACCAGGATTTGCCATAGCGCTCGCCTGCGGGCGGCGTCAGCGGTCACGTAATACTCGCTTGGATTGCCGATTGGACTTCAATATGGCCCCCGCCGCCGGACGTCTCCCGGCAGCACAAAAAACGCGGATCGAGGCGATTGGTTCCAGACTGATCCCAAATGTTTCAGGTCTTGGGAGGCTTGCCCGCGAGATACTGTTCCAGCCAGTGGATGTGGTAGTCGCCCTCGATAATGTCGCTTTCCCGGGCCAGAGCCCGGAACAGCGGCAGGGTCGTCTCGACGCCGTCCACCACGATCTCGTCCAAGGCCCGGCGCAGCCGCATCAGGCATTCCGGCCGGTTCTTCCCGTGAACGATCAGCTTGCCCACCAGCGAGTCGTAATAGGGCGGGATCTTGTAACCCTGATAGACCGCGGAATCGATGCGCACGCCGAGGCCGCCGGGGGCGTGATACTGGGTGATCGTACCGGGCGAGGGCCGGAAGGTCTCCGGGTTCTCGGCATTGATGCGGCACTCAATGGAATGGCCGATGATGTTGACCTCTTCCTGGGTGCAGGGCAGGTCGCCGCCGGCGGCGATGCGGATCTGCTCCAGCACAAGATCGATGTCGGTAATCATCTCGGTGACGGGATGCTCGACCTGGATGCGGGTGTTCATTTCAATGAAATAGAACTCGCCATCCTCGTAGAGGAATTCGATGGTGCCGACGCCGAGATACTGCATGTCCTGCATCGCCTTGGCGCAGATGCCGCCGATCCTGGCGCGCGCTTCCGGTGACAGGATCGGCGAAGGGCCTTCTTCCCAGACTTTCTGGTGACGGCGCTGCAGCGAGCAATCGCGCTCGCCGAGATGCAGCGCGCCGCCGCGGCCATCGCCCAGCACCTGGATTTCGATGTGGCGCGGCTTCTGCAAGTACTTTTCGAGATAGACCGACGCGTCGCCGAACGCGGCCTTGGCCTCGTTCGAGGCAGTGGACAGCGCCATCAGCAGATCGGCTTCGGTCTGTGCGACCTTCATGCCGCGGCCGCCGCCGCCGGCGGCTGCCTTGACGAGGACCGGGAAGCCGATCTCGCGGGCGATGGCTATGGCATCGTCTTCGGGGCCGACGCCGCCGTCGGAGCCGGGCACCACGGGAATGCCAAGCCGCTTGGCGGTCTTCTTGGCTTCGATCTTGTCGCCCATCAGGCGGATGTGCTCGGCCTTGGGGCCGATGAACTTCAGATTATGGTCGGCGAGGATCTCGGCGAAGCGCGCATTCTCGGACAGGAAGCCGTAACCGGGATGCACCGCATCTGCGCCGGTGATTTCACAGGCGGCGAGCAGCGACGGGATGTTGAGGTAGCTGTCTTTCGACGCTGGCGGGCCGATGCACACGCTCTCGTCGGCGAGGCGCACATGCATGGCGTCGGCGTCCGCTGTTGAATGCACGGCCACGGTCGCGATGCCGAGCTCCTTGCAGGCCCGCAGGATGCGCAATGCGATCTCGCCGCGGTTGGCGATCAGGATTTTCTCGAACATGGCGTTCCGAAGTCAGAGGACGTTGTGGTGTTACTCGATGATGACCAGTGCTTCACCGTATTCGACCGGCGAGCCGTCTTCGATCAGGATCTGCGTTACGGTACCGGCCCGCGGCGCCGGGATCTGGTTCATGGTCTTCATCGCCTCGATGATGACCAGAGTCTGTCCGGCAGCAACCTTGGTGCCGACTTCGATGAAGGCCGGCTTGCCGGGCTCCGGGGCACGGTAGACGGTGCCGACCATCGGCGAGGGCACGGCGCCAGGATGCTTGGTCATGTCGGCGGCGGCCGGTGCGGCAGCAGCTGCGGCGACAGGCGCGGGTGCAGCAGCCGGGGCGGGCGCATAAGCCGGCACAGCGGCAGCAACGCTGATGTTACGCGCGACGCGCACGCGCAGTCCGGCGCGCTCGACCTCGATCTCGGTGAGGTTGGTTTCATCCAGCAGCAGCGCCAGTTCGCGGATCATGCCGCTATCGTTGCTGGCTTTCGGCGTTGCGGTCTGTGTGTCGTCAGGCTTGCGGGCCATGGGCAATCCAATGTCTGAAGTGAAAGACGAATAATGAGCGAGGCGGGCGCGTCACGCGATGGCGTTGGCACCGATTTTTGCGGCCAGGCCGCTGATGGCAAGGCGATAGCCTTCGATGCCGAAGCCGCAGAGGCTGGCAAAGGCTGCCTTGGCGATGAAAGAATGGTGGCGGAAGCTTTCGCGGGTGTAGACGTTGCTGACATGCACTTCCACGGTGGGAATGCGCACACCGACAATGGCGTCATGCAGGGCGATCGAGGTGTGCGAATAAGCGCCGCCATTGATCACGATGCCGGCCACGTGTTTCTCGCGGGCCTGATGGATATAGCCGATGAGCTCGCTCTCGCTATTGGACTGCCGGCAATCTGCGGTCAGGCCATATTGCGCGGCCGTGGTCACGCACAACTTCTCGACATCGGCCAGAGTTGCATGCCCATAGGTGTCCGGCTCGCGGATTCCCAGCAGGTTGAGGTTGGGGCCGTTGAGCACGTAGATGGTGTTGGTCGTGGTATTGGCCATCGGACATCCCGGGCAATCGCGATGGGCGCGGATGGGCGCCGTTCTGCGGGGGTTATAGGTAACCTGACTGCGGAGGGGAAGCCTCTAGACCCCCGGTTCCCCCAGCCAAATACCTCACCCAATTCATAAAAATCCCGATGGAACCTATGGAAAATGCTTATTAACCAAGGTTAAAGCCACTGGCGCCATTTCCGGCAATCTGCCGGATCACGACAGGGGCGGAGCGTCCCGGATAGCAAACGGGCGGACCCTTTCGAGCCCGCCCGGTGTCACATCAGATGCGCCGCCTTAGGCGTCGAGCACTGCGACGATCTCGAGTGTTCGCGGGTTCACGACGATGATCTCGTTGCGAACCAGGAAGAACTCATAGCCGCGCCAGTCCGGATAGACGGTGATGATCTCAGCCGGAAGCGGGTGGAAGCGAACCTCGCGCGGCACACGGGTGCCGACCGAGATCGAGAAGTTCACATTGGTCACCGGCTGGATATTTTGCTGCTTGATGACCGTGGTGACCTTGGTGCGCTGCTCGGTGGTCAGCTTGGCGCCCGCGCCGGCCTGACCGGTGGTCGTGGTCGACTTGGAATCGGCCTTCATGTCCTTGCCGGCTTTTCCGCTGTCACGGGTCGAGTCGGTCGTACGCTTGTCGTCACGCTGCATCTTGTCGTCGGACTGCGTCGACTTCACCGCCGGCTTCTGCTCGGACTTGTTGGTAGTGTCGGTCGCTTCGTCCTTGTTGACTGGTGCGTTGCGTTCGGCCGGCGCAGCACGATCGGCAGCCGCGCCGCCTGCGGGCGCGCTCGTTGCGCCGCTACGTGCAGCACCGCCCGCCGGCGCCTCACGGGTCATTCCGGCACCTCCGGCGCCGCCACCCGATGTTGCAGCTCCTGCGCCGCCGGGATTTTGCGCGCTAGCCAAACCCGAACCTGCAATCAGTGCAGCGGCGGCGACGCTCATCAATAAACGGTTGTTCATCTTGGTTCTCCTCGCGATGCATTGCCCGCCGTACAACGGCATCGGCGGAGGGATGTTCCTGAGAAAGTGTAGTTCCATTGCTTTTGTTATGCTTGAGTATACGTCACGCCGCGTCAGGGCTTGATCTTCGTCTTGTAGACTTCATCGCCGTTGTCATCGATGACGACGACCTTCCGGTCACAGTCGCCTGCGATATCAACTGCGATTTGATGAGCAATATTCTTGGCGACATCCCTGGCTTGCGTGTCGTCGCTACAATCCAGACCTACGGGGTCCTCAAGCCGGAAACCATCGACAATCTCGAAATGATATTTTGGCATTGCTCTTTCTCCTCCTCCGTAAAGGGCAATCCACCACCGTTGGGGATGTTCCTAAGTCGGAAATGGAATGAAGACGGTCTCAGCCGGAACCAAATGGCAGCACGTGCATTGCACCATCGAATAAGGAAAATGCGATGCCAGCCTTTGTGGAGATGATCGTTCAGAAGATTGCGGAAGCGGGGCCGATCGAGAATTCGGTGTCCGATTTCATCGCCGGCGTCCTGGAAAATACGGCAAACAAGCTATCACGCTTTGAGCAGCGCCCGGAGGACGGCGAAACGACAATCGAGAACATCGCGTAACTATCGCTGTAATATTGATCAGGTTTCAAAGAGGCCGGCTGTTACGCAGCCGGCCTCTTTACGATGCGTTCGACATGGACAGGGCGGCCTCAACGACTAACATCAGATCGTATCGGTCGGGATCTGCGGAGCTGTGCTTCGATGAGGAATTGGATTGGAGGAATCCTGGCGCTCGTAGTCCTGTCGGTAGCACCTGCTCTTGGATGGGAGCATTGGGGTAGCGACCGTGGTGGCTCTCGCTTTGCGCCGCTTGACCAGATCACCTCCGACAATGTCGGCCGCCTGATCGAGGCCTGGCGCTTCCAGACTGGCGATCTCCTGCGTCGCACACCTGCACAGATGGCACGCACCAAATTCGAAGCGACGCCCCTCCTGGTTGAAGACAGCCTCGTCTTCTGTACGCCATTCAACGAGGTGATTGCACTCGATCCCGCCAGCGGTCGGCAGAAGTGGCGTTTTGATGCGCGGGTCGCAGCGGATGTGCGTCCGGCCAATCGATGGGTGTGCCGCGGCGTTGCCTATTGGCGTGACGATCGCGCAGCATCTGGCGCTACTTGTCGCAGCCGCATCTTCATGGGTACCAACGATGCCCGTGTCATTGCGCTGGATACCGCGACCGGACTGCCATGTGCCGACTTCGGCGCGCAGGGTGAGGTCAAGCTCGACCCGGGAATGCCGCTTGATGGCCCCGGTGAATTTCAGATCACATCGCCGCCGGTGGTCGGGCGCGACGTCGTCGTGGTCGGTTCTGCACTCGCCGACAATCGGCGTGTGAGCGCGCCCAAGGGGACCGTCCGCGCGTTCGATGTGCGAAGCGGCGCGCCGCGATGGTCGTGGGATCCGCTGGTCCATGACGGTATCGAAGCCGGCCACGCCAATGTCTGGGCGCCGATGTCGGTGGATGACGAACGCGGATTGCTGTTCTTGCCGACGTCGTCACCCAGTCCGGATTTCTGGGGCGGCAAGCGGCCCGGTAACAATGCGCACGCCAATTCGGTCGTTGCGCTGAAGATCGACACGGGTGAACTGGTCTGGTCGTTCCAGACCGTGCATCACGATGTCTGGGACTACGACGTGCCGGCGCAGCCGACGCTGGCCCGTATCGATCTGGCAAGCGGTCCCCGCGATGTCGTCATCCAGGCCACCAAGCAGGGCTTTCTGTTTGTGCTGGATCGCAGCAGCGGCACGCCGATCTGGCCGGTGGAGGAGAGGGCCGTTCCGCAAGGCGGCGTTGAGGGCGAAGCGCTGTCGCCCTCTCAGCCCTTTCCCACGCATCTTCCGACGCTGGTGCCGCAACGCGTAACACCGGATGACGCCTTTGGCGTGACATTCTGGGATCGCGGCAAGTGCCGGGATGAACTGGCCAGTGGACGCAACGAAGGCCTCTACACGCCACCTGCGACGGGGGGCGGCACCTTGCTGTTTCCGATGACCGGTGGCGGCGTCAACTGGGGCGGTGTTGCCTTCGATCCCGTCAGGCAGGTGCTCTATGCCAATACGAGCCGCGCTGTGCATCGGGTGACGTTGATCCCACGCGCCGAGGCGCAGAACTACAGGCCGCCGGCCGGTGCCGATTTCGGCGCGCAGCGCGGTGCGCCCTTTGCCATGACGCGGGCGCTTGTGACGTCGCCGCTCGGCATGCCCTGCAACAAGCCGCCATGGGGCGCGATGGTTGCGGTGGACCTCAAGGCCGGCAAAGTGCTGTGGGAGTCGAAGGTCGGCACCAGCGAGGACACCGCGCCACTGGGGCTCGCACTGGCCACCGGCATGCCGCTGGTCAATGGTCTGCTGGCGACGCGCGGCGGCGTGATCTTCACCGGCGCGATGGACGCCTACCTGCGTGCGTATGATGCGAAGACCGGCGCCGAACTCTGGCAGGGGCGGCTACCGGTGCCGGGCGTCGCCAATCCGATGACTTACGCCGCGAATGGAGAGCAGTATGTGGTCATCGCCGCCGGCGGTCATTCGGAAGTAGGCACCTCGATCGGCGACAGCGTCGTGGCGTTTCGTCTTGCGCACGACGGAGAGGCGCCATCGCTGCGCTCGCTTTACATCGATCGTCCCGGCGGCCGGCTTCGCGCCGACGCGATCGTGCTGGGCGTGGTGCTCGTCCTGTCTCTTGCCTTTGTTCTAGCCTGGCGTGTTCGGCACAAAGCGCGGGCGTGACTTACACCCAGCGCTTGTCGGCGGTGAAATCCACCGTCAGCCAATAACCCGGGCTGAGGCCGCCCATGGCCAAAGCGATCTCGGCGCGGATGGCGTCAAGTTCGGCGAAGGTCTTGCTGATCTCGCCGGACGGTGCCACCAGCCCGATCTCGATGAATTGCTGGCGGCCGGAGCGCATCACATGCGAGCTGCAGTCGCTGAAGCCATGCTTGTGCGCGATCGATTGCGCGAGCTCGCGAACCTCCTCGTCGAGATCGCTCGGTGCGACCTGCAGGATGTCGCGGCCGGCATTCCAGATCGTCGAAAGCGGAAACGGCAGCAGGCAGATCGCAACCACCAGCAGGATCAGCGGATCGACCAGCGGTGCATAGGCCGCTGCTGGGGTCGTCGCCATCACCGCTCCGAGCAGGAAGCTGATGCAGACCGCCAGACTGAGGACACCGCCCATCAGCCAGGCACGGGCATCGATGTCGAGCAGTTGCGAGCCGTGTTCGCCGGCCGAGCGGCGGATATAGATGCTCATGCCGAAGCTGATGGCACCCGCCACCGCGGCGAAGATAGCGCCGGGGCCGAATTCGATGGCGCGACCGCCGGTGATCAGCCCGTTAAGGCCGTCGATGAAGGCATAGGCGCAAGCGAAGCTGAGCACCGAGCCGTTGATCAGCGCGAGGATCGGTTCAAGGTGCCAGTAGCCATACTGGAAGCGGTCGTCTTCGCCTCTGCTGATCAGTCTTGCGGTCAGCAATGCAACGCCGGTCATGGCTGCGTCGATCAACGTGTAAAAACCGTCGAAGGCGATGGCGCGCGAACTGATGGCGAGCCCGAAAGCGATGCTGGCAAATGAAATGAGAAGCGTGACGTAAATCGAAATCTTCAGGAGCCGCTGCTCCTGTTTGGTATCGGTCAACATTGGGAACTTAGGCGGGGTGTCCGCTGCATCCTTTTACCGTTGGGGATAGGTTACCCTATCACAGATGGCGTTCAGCCGCTTTGACCGCTACCGCAAGATAAATAAAAAACCGGCTGCGATGCAGCCGGTTTGTCATATTTCCGAGATGTTCGTGTCGGCGCGGGCGACGGTATGAATCACTCTGCCGGAGTCTGGATTTACGAACAGAGCGCCTTGCCGCAGCGGGCCTGGTTGATCTTCTCCTTCAGCGCGTCTGCGCCGACGGCACCGATGATCACCTGCTTGCCGATGACGTAGCTCGGCGTGCCGTTCATGCCCATGGATTCCGCGAGCTTGAAGTTCTCTTCGATGGTCGCGCGCACTTCCGGGCTCGCCATGTCCTTTTCCAGTCTGGCGACGTCGAGACCTGCTTCCTTGGCCGCTGCCAAGGCGCGGGCCTTGTCGGCCTGACCGCGGCCGCTCAACAGCTTCTGGTGGAAGTCGAGATACTTCTTGCCGGTCGGGTCCTGCATGCGCACGGCGACAGCAACCTGGGCGGCTTCAACCGAGCCGGGCCCGAGCACCGGGAATTCCTTCAGCACGACCTTGAGCTTCGGATCGTTCTTCATGATGCCGACCATGTCGTCCATGGCGCGCTTGCAGTAGCCGCAATTGTAATCGAAGAACTCGACGAAGGTGACGTCGCCATCCTTGTTGCCGACGACGACGCCGCGTGGCGAGTTGAAGATGGTGTTTGCGTTCGCGGCGATCGCAGCCTGGTGCTTCTCGGCTTCGGCCTGGGCCTGACGCTTGGTGAGTTCGGCAGAAACCTCTTCGAGGATTTCCGGATGGGTGATCAGATAGTCCTTGATGATCTTCTGGATCTCGCCGCGCTGGGCGTCATTGAACGTCTGCGCCGATGCGACCGCGGGCGCGCCACACAGCGCGAGGGCCAAAGCCAGGGCCGGGCCGGCGGAGGCGAGAAAACGGAACGAAGGCATGGGCAAATTATCCTTTGGAAAAGGCCGAGTCAGAAAGCCACGTGTCATTCGGGAAGCTGCTTAGCATTTTGGGGGCGAAATACGCGTTATTTGTGAAGGCGTTCACGCGCAATTCATCCTGGCGCCGCAGGTCTCAGAAGCCGGAATGGTGGTGATCCGGCCCGGTCATTGCAGTGAGGGCATGCGGTGCCGGCAAGGGAGCGCTTCCGATCTCGTCATCGAAGATCGGTGCCAGCGGTGGTGCGGGCTCATAGAGCACGACCCGGTTCTTGCCGCTGTGTTTGGCCTGATACAGGGCGTGATCGGCAGCCGCCATCAATCGCTCTGGGGAGGCGATGAGGTCGGGGGACCACTGCGCGACGCCGATGGAGGCGGATAGAGTCCTCACTGTGTGTCCGGCATTGCCAAATTGTCGCGGGCAGGCCGCCAGCACGCGCCGCGCGATCTCGCCTGCCTGCTGCAGGTCGGTGTCGGGCAACACGATGCAGAACTCGTCGCCGCCGCATCGGGCCAGCGTATCGCCGGGGCGCAACTGATCTTGCGCTGCTTGGGCGAATTGCCTCAGGCAGTCGTCGCCGGCGCTGTGACCGAAGCCATCATTGACCGCCTTGAAGCCGTCGAGGTCGATCGCCAGCAGTGCGTATGGGCGTGCGGTCCGCCGCGCCATCGCACATTCCTCGTCCATCCGCTGCAACAGGCGGCGGCGATTGCCAGCGCCGGTCAGATCGTCGATCAGCGCCAGTTCGGCTGCGTCGCCGCGCAGGCGGTCGATCGCCATCATCAGCAGTCCGTAATTCCATGTCATGGCGAGGAATGCCGCCACCAGCATGAAGCCGGCCTGTACCGCATCGACCGTCACCATGGTCGTCTCGCTGCCGCCCAGATGAAGCAGCGCGGCGATCGCGCGGCAGGCAAAAGCAACAAGCAAGAGAATCGAGAGGTAGCCGGCCATCCGTGCGCCGTGATTGCTGCGCCGATGATCGCGCGACAGTAGCAGCGGTAGCGTCAGCGCCACGGGAACGCCCTGGCTCAGCGAGTAGACGACAACGCGCATCGCATAATCGTCGATGACCAGTCTGAAGAACATGAAGCCGGCGAGGCTCGCGGAAATTACCAGGGCGGTGGCGATCCAGGATGTAGGCCTGTCGTAAAAGCGGCGGATACCGACCTCTGACAGACAGTAAGCGAGAACTGTCATCTGCGCGGCGAACAGCAGGCCGACGGGATTGGGAAACAGCAGGCCGAGAGCAGGGCCGATCGACGCGCTCAGTGAAGCGGCGCTCCAGTAGCGGGCCGGGACGAAGTTCGGATAGCAGCGTGCGACATAGGCCCAGACGAGACCTGATGACAGGAAGTTGGCGAGCGTGAACCAGAAGATGGTCGTCGTGCTCATTGCCGCCGGCCCCACGTGCGTGTGACGCCGCTGTGTGCGGTTTCGTGCTCCGATGGCTGCATTGGTCTCCCCGCCGGACGCGATGAGCGCATCCATTTTCACTAAATGCAGCGAGTTCCGTTAACGGAACCTGACCGCTGCCGGCGAGAAGCTTGGGGTGGTTGTAAAAGGATGAAGATCATATCGGCGTGGACGGCAGCGCTCGGCGAGGCCACGCATCGGTCTGCTGGCGGGCAACCTTTGCCATCGGCCCGTGTCAGCCCTCCCTCGGACGATCTGATATACCCCCCTCCCGTCGGCTGTGCCGGTGGGAGGGACCATGAACGCCAGGCTTGAACGGAAACTAAGGGTCCTCACGACGATTATGGCCGCTGGCGCCGCCGCCGGCGTGGCGTTCAGTGCCACCCACGATCTGCCCATTCTGCCCGGGCTCGTGATCGGATTGGTGATCAGCACGGTTCTGGGCGGCTTCGAAATCATGGTGGCCGATGGTCCGATCCGGATCTGGCTGAGCGGTCGCTCGTTCACCGCCAACCTCCTGATCAAGAGCGCGTTCTACGCCGTCGTGATTTTGGCCGTGCAATGGTTTCGGCTTGCGGATGTGCTGATCGGGCGGACGGTCGAGATCGCGGAGGATACGTTCTGGTCGAGCCTGGTCTATTCGGTCGTCGTCTCCATCGTCGTCAATCTGGCTTTGGCAATCACCAATCTCGTCGGCGGACGCGCTTTGTTGAACTTCTTCACCGGGCGCTATCACACGCCGGTCGAGGAAGAGCGTTTCGTCCTGTTCGTGGATATTGCGGGCTCGACCAGCCTGGCCGAGCAACTTGGTGGCGTCGGTATCCACCGTTTCCTCGATCGGACCTTTCGCCTGCTATCGCTTCCGGTTGTCGACTATCGCGGCGAGGTACTTGCCTATGTCGGCGACGAGATGATCGTGACCTGGACGAAGCGGGACGGTGCGGTCGATTGCCGTCCGTTGCGCTGCTTCATCGCCATGCGCGACGAATTGGCACGCAAAGCGGGGCAGTTTGAACGTGAGTTTGGCGCAGCGCCCCGCATTCGCGGTAGCCTGCATTTCGGGCCGGTGATCATCGGCGAAATCGGCGACGTCAAACGTGCGATTGTCTTCAATGGCGACGTCATGAACACCGCCTCGCGGCTGGAAGAGCTCAGTCGTGGTGTAGAGGGCGGTTTTGTCGCATCGAAGGCGGCGATGGATTGCTTTGCCTCGGCACCGCCATTCACGGTCAGTGCACTCGGTCATCTTCCCATTCGTGGACGTGTGGATGGAATTGTCGCATTCGGTTTGCAGCCGCCGCGCGAAACATAATGAAATAAACGCGCAAACAAATGGCAAATCAACCGTGCAAGAGTTTCCGGACATGGAAACCCGCATGGCCCAGTTTTCAAGATTCACTTTGATCGTTGCAGAGCTCGCGTGATGCCTCGCGCGACGCTTACCATTATTTGCACGGCGCTGCTGCTGTCGGCCTGTGCGTCGCTGCCGCGCGCGCCGCTGATCGCAAGCGCGCGCGCGACGATCCCGCAGATTCCGTTGGCCAGGATATCGCCCGACGAAGGCTATCGCATCTTCGCGGGATCGCGGCGCGGTGCCGCACCGCTCACCATCCTTGCCTTGTCCGGCGGCGGCGCTGACGGCTCCTATGGCGCAGGATTCCTGAAAGGCTGGTCCGACTCCGGGCTGCGCCCCGATTTCGATATCGTCACTGGCTCCAGCGTCGGCGCCCTGATTGCGCCATTTGCGTTTCTCGGCCCGGGCTATGACGGCCGTCTCGAAGCGATCTTCACCAGCGGCGCTACTGAAAATCTGATGCGTATCGCGGGGATCAACGCCGTTGTTGGATCGGGCGTCTTCAAGGCGGGACCGATGAAAGACCTCATCTCAAAATATGCCGATGATCGGATCATCGATGCGGTCGGCGCACGGTATCGCAAGGGCAAGATGCTCATCGTGGCCACCACGAACCTCGACACCCAAGGGACGACGCTCTGGAATATGGGGGAGATCGCAAGCAGCGATAGTCCTGGCCGCTACGAGTTGTTCCGGAATGTTCTCGCTGCGTCAGCCGCTATCCCCGGGATTTTCCCGCCGGCCTTGATCGCCGTCGAGTCCGGCGGAAACATGTATTCCGAGATGCATGTCGATGGCGGCGTGACATCGAATATTCTGGCTGTGCCGGAAAGCGTGTTGACGGCCCATGCGGGATCGCTGGCTACGAAGTCTCGGGTCTTCGTGATCGTTAACGGCAAGCTGTCGCCCGACGCTTCCTATACGTCGGATCTGACGCTTCCGATCGTGGCGCGCTCGTTTCAGACCTCGGTGAAGGCCAATACGCGCAATGCGATGATCGCGACATACGATTTCTGCAAACGCAACAACTGGGATTTCAAAGCAACGGCCATCGACGCGGGCAAGCTCACCACGAGCGATCCAACCAATTTCGATACCGATTATATGAAAGAGCTCTATGCCTACGGTCGTGCCAGGGGCGGTTCGGCGAGTGGATTTCAATCCAACCTGGAAGGGTTGAGGGGGCAGGGTAGCTAGATGTGTCGCATCGCTCCAACAGCGTCCTGGGAACGCGCCCGAATACGGATATCCGTTCGGCGCCTCTGGTCTCGCACAAAAGACTTCGCATTCCTGAGCGTGGAGGTTGCGTATTATCCGTTGCTCGTCTTCGGGATCGCGATGATCCTGTGGTCCGGCTGAACAGGTGTTGCTTACGAAGGATCATTCTTCAGTGATGGTCTGCAGCGGCACCGTGTGGTCGCACGGCGAGCGCGTCGTTCAGGCTGCGACCGATGATACGTTTGCGATATCGATCTCGATGGAAAGCGTCTGCCTTAACCCGTGAGGCTGCCGGTTCTCGATTCCGAGCGTGCCACCCTGCCGCTCGACAATTTCCTTGGCGATGGCTAGGCCGAGCCCGGCGCCGGGAATGGACTGGCGGCGGGCTGGATCGACGCGAAAGAACGGTTCGAAGGCACTTGCCAGGAATTGTTCGGGAATGCCGGGACCGTTGTCATCGATCAGGACGACAGCGCGGCGATCGCGAACTCTCAGGCTTACGATGGCGCCGCCGCCATGGGTTGCAGCATTGATGATGAGATTGCGCAGGGCGCGCTTGAGTGCGAGAGGCGAGATCTTGACGATGCTGTGATCGAGTCCGGCAATTGTCACCCGCATCTTGATCAGGGTGAGTTCGGCGCAAACGTCCCCGACGAGTTCGTCTAGTCTGACGTGCTCGGTGCCTTTTCCGACGGTCTCTTCCCGAACGAGCTGGATGGCGCTGTCGGCAATGTGATCCATTTCATCGAGGTCATGCAGCCACTCCTCACGCTCTCGTTCGTTGAGAAATTCGGCGCGCAGACGCATGCGTGTCATGGGTGTCCGCAAATCGTGCCCTGCGGCAGCCACAAGTCTGATCTTGCTGTCCATCGCTTTTTTCAGACTTGCGCCCATCATGTTCAGTGCCTGAGCGGTTGCCTTGATTTCGATAGACCCTTCTTCTTTGAGCACGGGCAGCACGCCGTTCTTGCCAACGGACATCGCCATGCTCTGCAGCAATTTAAGCTGGTTCGTCGTCTGATGGGCGACCGTAAGAGCAACCCCGATGACGCCAACCGTGATCAGTACCATCCAGCCGGCGAGGCCCCACCACACTTCAGGAGGCGGCGCGTGCTCGCGTATGGGCCAGCTCAGCCAGCCGGGGCCCATCTTGATGGACGCCCATCGTTGGCCATCCGGCGTTTGCTTGACGAAAATGTCGAAATTGGCTTGCGATTTTTGAAATGCTTCCTGCAGAAGCTTGGTCGGCGCTTCCAGAAGCTTTCCCTCGATGGGCGCCGGCTGAAGATGAAAGACTGCATCGTTTCCGCGAAAGGTGATGCTGTTGGAAAATGCAGCGACGCGAGACGTCAATCCGTCACGAAAATCCTTTTCGACCAGCCCGAGTATCATTTGCGACATCACGGCGCTGGCCAGGATCACCACACAAAGGACCGAGCCCACCAGCATCAAGGAAAATCGAATGCGTATGGAGTTCATGTGTCTGCACCGATCGTTTCAACGCGTGCCGAGAAAATGTAACCGCCGTTGCGCACGGTTTTGATCAACTGGAAATCATCATTGTCGCCAAGCTTCTTGCGCAACCGGCTCATCAACACGTCGATCGAGCGATCGAACACGTCGTCGGAGCTGCGGTTCGTCAGTTCGATCAGTTGATCACGCGAGAGCAGGCGGCCCGGCCGTCTGACCAGCACGAGCAACAGTTCGAATTCAGCTGTCGTGAGATCGAACGGCTGCCCGTTTTCGTCCAGCAACTGCCGCGCGCCGGGATGGAGTTTAAATCTGCCGAAGTGATGTTCGAGTACCTGGGAGAGCTGGATATCCTGCGTCACCTTGCGGCGAAGCACCGCGCGGATGCGGGCGAGCAACTCGCGCGGATTGAACGGTTTGCCGAGATAGTCGTCCGCGCCGATTTCGAGACCGATGATCCGGTCGACATCCTCCTTCAGCGCCGTCAACAGGATGACGGGTATCTCAGAGCCCTCCCGCCGAAGATCGCGGCAGATATCGAGCCCCGACCCATCGGGGAGCAGGACATCGAGAACGATCAGGCTGACCTCGTTGGTCTGCAGCGCTTCCTTCATCGTTCGCTGGTCGGAGGCGATGGATACGCGGTAGCCTTGTTCGGTCAGATAGCGTCCCAGCAGTTTTCGTATGGCAAGATCGTCATCGACGATGAGGATGTGAGACATGGTCTGCATTGGGCGGCATCCGGCTCCAGGCGGTTGTTCGTTCAACGTGACTGCTGATGTCGTAGCATAGCTGTCTTGGGCGGAGGGACGGTAATCACTGTCATGCATGTCCGGTCATTCCGTCACCGGCATCGCGTCGTCGTTCCACTCGGGAGGTGCTCCCATTTTCCCGCCGATGAAGGCGGAAACGCCGGTGCGCCCGAAAGCGTCGCAGGCGGCGTATTTGGGCTTCCCCCCAAAGGCCGAGTTCACGCGCTGCATACTGGGCGCGGACAACTTCTTGTCGAATGGGTTTTCGCCGGTAGTCAGAAGCTTGCTGAAATCTGCGCCGAACTCGCCTGCCAGATCGTAAGCGTCCCCGGACGCGGCGACGCGCGGTGTGCTCGTCAACATGTCGGCATCGCGGGCCCAGACGAACGCGGCTTTCTGCTGGCCTTGTACGTCGCGGGCTTCCGCCTCGACCGACAGGCCGCCCATACCGTACGGGATTCTGGGCACGACGATGGGAAAGCCTGCACTGATGAACATAGGTGCGGCGGAGGCAACCTTGGCGGCCCCCGCGACATTCGGATCGGTGACGGTCACACGCGTCACGGTGACATGCACCGTCAGGTCGGCGGGTTGCCCGGATGGGACCACATTGAAGCGGTCGCTCAGTCCGATACAGACGGAACGGTCGACAGCATTCGCGATGACGCGACGTTGCTTGTCGGTGAGGGCGGCTCGAGATGCGGCATGAGAGAAGGACGTGGGTATGATGCTGACACTCCTGGCCGCCAGGACACCGGCCTTGTCGACGCGCATCTTGGATTTGGTAGTGATGCCGTCGGCCGGCGCGAGGTCGTTATACGAAGCGAGAGACCCTGATGTCTCCAACTGCGCCGTGGCGCATCCAGCGACAGTTGCTGTCAGAGCGTGCAGGCATATCAGTTTCAACACGTGGTTGATGGCGTTCGCGCGCATAGAGATGTCCCCCAATAGTCAGGGACACTGCGTACGGAGACAAATTGTCAGCCACATTGCGAAAGATTACGGATCGGCCGCCATTTGTTTCAGAACATTGCAGAGGGAGGCGCGCTAGTTCTTCCCCGGCATTTTCGCGGCGATGATGTCATCGGCCTTCACCCAGCCGGGCGTGCCCACGGCAAACCGGGCCTTGGCGCGCGAGGCAAGATCGCGGGCAGTCTTGTTGTCGCCGCGCAGGAAGGCCGCCTGGGCCGAGGCCAGGTCGGCCTCTGCGAGTTCGCCCTTGCGGCCATAGGCCATGGCTAGCTGCATGTAGCCGACGGGCGCTTCACTCTCACGCGCCACAGCAGTGCGCAGGATGCGGATCGCCTCGTCGGTATAGGCCTTGTTGTCGGAGGCGACGAGCGCCTGGCCGAGCATCATCTCGATCAGTGGCGCGTTGTTGGAGAGCTGCACCGCGCGGCGCAGCGGCGCGATCGCCTCATTGGGCTTGCCGCCTTCGAGCAGCGCCTGGCCGCGTAACTCGTAGAAATATGGATTGTTAGGCTGCGCCTTGATCAGCGCATCGATCTGCTCGACAGCCACGCGCAGATCGCCATGGCGATAGGTGGCGATGGCACGGGCATATTGCGCGGGCAGGCTGGTGTCGGATGGCGGATAGCGCCGCAGCACCGTGTCGCGCTGCTCCATGAAACCGGCGGTCTTGGCGCGCATCAACTCGTGGCGCAGCATCAGCGCCGGATCGTCCTTCTTGTCCCAATAGGGACTCGACTTCGCAAGCTCCTCGAGGGCGGCAACGCGCTCCCGGGGCATCGGATGCGACATCATATACGGGTCGCTTCCGCGTGCTGCGAACAGGCTGTCGGTGCCGAAGCGCTGGAACGTCTCGTACATGCCCTTGGACGACTGGCCGGTCTGGTTCAGGAATTTGACGCCGGCGCGATCGGCGTTTTCTTCCTGCTGCCGCTGATAGGACAGCATCGTATTCATCATCATCGCTTGCGGCGCGGCGACCGCTGCGGCGCCGATATTGCCGGCAGCACCATTGGAGTTACCGCCGCGCGCTCCGGCCGCCATGGCGCCGACGCCGAGCAGCATCGCCACGATCATCTGGGTCTGCGCCTGCGCCATGCGCTCGCGCAGCTTTGACAGATGGCCGCCGGCGAGATGGCCGGTTTCGTGGGCGAGCACGCCGATCAGCTGGTTCGGCGTCTGTGACTGCATCAGCGCGCCGTGATTGACGAAGATGCGGCGACCGTCAGCGACAAAGGCATTGAAGCTGGCGTTGTTGATGATGACGACCTGGATGTTTTGCTTTTCCAGGCCCGCAGCGCGCAGGATCGGGCGCGTATAGTCACGCAGCAGCTGTTCGATCTCGGCGTCGCGCAGCAGGCGCGGAGCGTCGCCTTGCTGCGCATGGGCGGCCATTGGCGTCAGCGTCAATGCCGCCGCGGTCAGCAGCGTGGTCAGCTTCGAGAACAATCGAGATGCAGCCCTTTTAGGCTGCAGCTGCAGGTCTTTCATCATTGGCCGAGGTTCGGATTCGATATAAGCCCTAACAAGTCAAATATTGCGGCGGGAGCGCGGCGTTGCTCCCATGCCGTAACGTGCATAACGCCGCGCAGATAGCAGATTTCCATGCCAGATACGATCCTCAAAACCCGGGCACACAGCCTTCTTGCGGCGTCCGGACGCAGCGATGTTCCCCCGTTCATGGTGATGGATGTGATGGCCGCCGCGGCGCGGATCGAGGCCGCTGGCGGGCATGTGATTCACATGGAAGTCGGGCAGCCGGCAGCGCCCGCGCCGAAGGTGGCCATCGAGGCTGCACAGGCCGCACTGGCGCACGGGCGGATCGAATATACCGCTGCGCTTGGCACCCCGTCGCTGCGCGCGCGGATCTCCAGGCATTATCGCGACGTCTATGGCTGTACGGTCGATCCGGAGCAGATCGTGGTGACTACCGGCTCCTCCGGCGCGTTCATCCTGTCCTTCCTGGCCCTGTTCGAGCCCGGCGACCGCGTCGCCGTCACCGTGCCTGGCTATCCGCCGTATCGGCATATTCTGACTGCGCTGGGCTGCGAGCCGGTGCTGATCGAAACCCATGCCGACAAGCGGCACGCTCTGACCGCCGAGGATCTGCTCGCCGCGCATCGCGAAAAGCCGCTGAAGGGCGTGCTGGTCGCGAGTCCGGCCAATCCTACGGGCACCATGATGTCGCGCGAAGCGCTGACCAGCCTGATCCACGCGGCCGATGACGCCGGCATCCGCTTCATCTCGGATGAGATCTATCATGGGCTCGATTATGCATTTCCGGCCGTGACCGCAGCCGAGCTGTCGCCGAACGCGCTGGTGATCAATTCCTTCTCGAAATACTTTTGTATGACCGGGTGGCGCGTCGGCTGGATGGTCGTGCCGAAACCGCTGGTGCGGTCCATGGAACGGCTGCAGCAGAACCTGTCGATCTCGGTGCCGACACTGTCGCAGATCGCGGCGGAAGCAGCCTTCGACGGCCATGCGCAGATGGAAGACATCAAGCATGGCTATCAGGAGAACCGCCGCATCCTGACCGCAGGATTGCCGCAAGCCGGCCTCACGGACTTCCTGCCGGCCGATGGCGCCTTCTATCTCTATGCAGACGTGTCGAAATTCACGTCGGACAGCTTCGATTTCGCCAAGCAGATGCTGGAACAGGCGCATGTCGCCGCAACACCCGGCAGCGACTTCGATCCGATCCATGGCAAGTCCTATATTCGCTTTTCGTATGCGAGCTCGACCGAGGACATGCATGAGGCGGTCGCGCGGATCAGCAAATGGCTCGGGCAGGGTGGTCCGAAGTGAGCGAGCCCATCTTGTCGGATGCATCCACCGCGAACGCGCGTCGTGTCCCCATCGCCGACGTGTGGTGGCCGGCCCGCCGCAAAGGCTTCGCCGTCGTACGGCGTGCCATAGTGCTGGCGGCGTTTGGAGTCGCGTTGTTGGCGGTTTCGGCGAAGATTAGTCTGCCACTGCCCTATGTGCCGATGACCCTGCAGACGCTCGTCGTTTTGATGGTTGGCGCCGTCTATGGCTGGCGCCTCGGCACGTTGACGATCATCGCCTATCTCGCCGTCGGCGCATTGGGATTGCCGGTGTTCGCCGGGCCCGTTGGCGGTCTCAAACCGCTCACGGGGGCCACGGCCGGCTTCCTGTCGGGCTTTGTCGTTGCTGCGTTCATCACGGGCTGGTTCAGCGAACGCGGATGGGATCGCTCGATGGTCCGCCTGTTCGTTGCCATGGCCATCGGCCACATCGTGATCATGGCCATGGGCTTTGCCTGGCTGGCTTACGGTATCAAGCTCGGCGCCGAGAAAGCCTGGTTGGTCGGCGTCATGCCGTTCCTGGCGGGGGCATTAGTGAAGAACACATTGGGCGCGATCCTGGTGCCCGTCCTGCGCGGAATGGTTGATCGCCGGTATCGCTGAACGCTCGGCGCGATATTTGTTCGTTAATCGCCCAAGTAATTCCGCGTGGCGGCTTGCAAGAGGCCGCCCATGTGACTAATGACCGCGGCAGTAAAAATGCTCAGGGAGTTGAAGCGGAATGTCTGCGGTAACGGCAACGGCGGGTCCGGGAGTGGCCGCTCCGGTCAAAAAGCCCTGGTACAAGGTTCTCTATATTCAGGTGCTGATCGCCATCGTGATCGGTGTGCTGGTCGGGTGGCTGGAGCCTCAGTTCGCCACCAATGAATGGATCAAGGCGCTCGGCGACGGCTTCATCAAGCTGATCAAGATGGTGATCGCGCCGATCATCTTCTGTACCGTGGTGTCTGGCATTGCACATATCCAGGACGCCAAGAAGGTTGGCCGCGTCGGCATCAAGGCGCTGGTCTATTTCGAGATCGTCTCAACCTTCGCGCTGATCCTCGGCCTTGTGATGGGCAACCTGTTCCAGGTCGGCCATGGTCTGGTGACCAAGACCGAAGGTAGCGCAGGCGCAGTCGCCAATTACGTCAAGCAGGCTGAAGCAACGAAGTCGGTCGATTTCGTGCTCAACATCATTCCCGACAGTGTCGTTGGCGCCTTCGCCAAGGGCGACATCCTGCAGGTGCTGTTGTTCGCGATCCTGTTCGGTTTTGCGCTGATGGCGCTGGGCGAGCGTGGCCACAGGTTGCGCGACATGATTGATGAGACGTCGCATGCCGTGTTCGGCGTGATCGCCATTGTCATGAAGGCAGCCCCCCTCGGCGCATTCGGCGCGATGGCCTACACCATTGGCAAGTTCGGCCCGGCGGCGCTCACCAACTTGCTGAGCCTGATCGTGCTGTTCTACGCGACCGCAGCGCTGTTCGTGGTGGTCGTGCTCGGCATCATTGCCCGCATCGTCGGCTTCAACATCTTCAAGTTCATCGTCTACATCAAGGATGAGCTTTTGATCGTGCTCGGCACTTCTTCGTCGGAAAGCGCGTTGCCGCAGCTGATGGAGAAGCTGCAGCGTCTGGGCTGTTCGAAGTCGGTCGTCGGCCTCGTGGTGCCGACCGGCTATTCGTTCAACCTCGACGGCACCAACATCTACATGACCCTGGCGACGCTGTTCATCGCCCAGGCGCTCGGTGTGGATCTGTCGTTCGGCCAGCAGGTGACTATCCTGATCGTGGCGATGCTGACCTCCAAGGGCGCTTCGGGCGTCACCGGCGCCGGTTTCATCACGCTGGCAGCCACGCTGTCGGTGGTTGATCCGCGTCTGGTGCCCGGCATGGCGATCGTGTTCTCGATCGACAAGTTCATGAGCGAGGTGCGCGCTCTGACCAACATCACGGGCAACGGCATTGCTACGGTGTTCGTGTCGTGGTGGGAAGGCGAGCTTGATCACGACACGATGCACGCCAATCTCAACAAGACCATCGATCCATCGGATGTCGAAACGGCAATCACCACGGACTGATCCGCAGGAGATCGCAGCACTAAAAAAGCCGCCCGGTTTTGCCGGGCGGCTTTTCGTTGTTGCGTTGGAAGGCGCTTAGTCGCTGCCGAGGACGCGTGACCACCAGCCGGCTTTGCGCGGCTGGGCTTCGACCGCAGGAGCCGGTGCAGCGGCTGGAGCAGGTGCCGGCTCCGGGGCTGTAGCGACAGGCGCTGCCGCGGGCTGTGGCTCCGGAGACGTCGAACCGAAGTTGACCTTCTCGCGCACCGTCGAGCGACGACGTGCTGCAGCCTTGTCATCTTCCTGCGGTGCCGCGGCTTCCTGCACGGGGGGAGGTCCTGCGACAGGAGCAGGGGCAGCCGGCGCCGGCTCAGGCGCTGCCGGAGCGAACATCGGCACGGCGTTGTGACGGCTCTGTTCGGCCTCTGGCTGTGGTGCGGCATAGGACGTCACGGCGTCCGGAGCTGCGTGCTGGTGCGGCTGTGCGTCGTTACGCGTGTCCTGACCTTCGAGATCGGCCACGGCATCGCTGGCTTCCGAGGTCTGCGTCGGTCCGAGTTCATCGGAGATCGATCCGGCCAGACCTTCGTCGTTACCACCACGCCGGCGGCGTCCGCCGCGACGGCCACGGCGACGCGGGCGACGCTCGCCATCGGCCGGCTGATCGGCACGGGCCTCACGAGGCTGATCGTCGGCCTCGTCGTCTTCGCCTTCGCTGTCGTCGCCAACGGTTTCGACGTTACCTTCAACCGCGCCTTCAGCGGCGTTCTGGAGATCGCCGCCCTCGCGACCGGGAGCGCCGCCTTCGCGGGTTTCACCGGAGCGACCGCGACGGCGCCGACGGCGCTTGCGCTTGCGGCCATCGCCGTCTGCATCGCCGGTGGCGCTTTCACCCGAGGTCTCGTCGTCGGTGAGACCTTCGGTCTCCTCGGTTTCGATTTCGGCTTCCGTCTCGAACAGGTCTTCGTCGTCGAAGGGTTCTTCTTCCAGCGGCGGCGGGAAGGCCGCAACCTGAGCCGCGAGAAGCGCCTTGGCGGCTTCCAGCGTATGGACCTGTTCGCCGCGGTCGATCACGAAGGACTGCTGACCGCTGACATTCGGATCGGCGATGACGGCGAGCGTCACCTTGAAGCTATTTTCGAGATCGCGCAGATGGCCACGTTTGTGGTTCAGCACATAGAGCGCGACATCGGTGCGGGTGCGCACGATCAGGTTATGCGTGGCGCCCTTCATAAGGGTCTCTTCGAGGCCGCGCAGCAACTGCAGGGCCACCGACGACACCGAACGAACGTGACCGCTGCCGCCGCAATGCGGGCAGATATCCGTGGAGCTTTCCAGCACGCTGGCGCGGATGCGCTGGCGCGACATTTCGAGCAGGCCGAAATGCGAGATGCGGCCGACCTGGATGCGCGCGCGATCCTGCCGCAGGCAGTCGCTCATCTTGCGTTCGACAGCGCGGTTGTTGCGCTTCTCGTCCATGTCGATGAAGTCGATCACGATCAGGCCGGCGAGATCGCGCAGGCGGAGCTGACGCGCCACTTCCTCGGCCGCTTCGAGATTGGTTTTCAGCGCGGTATCTTCGATGTGGTGCTCGCGGGTCGAACGGCCCGAGTTCACGTCGATCGAAACCAAGGCTTCGGTCTGGTTGATGACGATATAGCCACCGGAGCGCAGTTGCACGGTCGGCGAGAACATTGCGTCCAACTGGCTCTCGACGCCCATGCGCGAGAACAGGGGCTGGCCGTCGCGATACTGCTTCACCGCGCGCACATTGCTCGGCATCAGCATGTGCATGAAATCGCGCGCTTCCTGGTAGCCGGCTTCGCCCGCAACCTGGATTTCGTCGATTTCCTTGTTGTAGAGGTCGCGCAGCGAACGCTTGATCAGCGAGCCTTCCTCATAGACGAGGGTCGGGGCCTGCGACTTTAGCGTCATGTCGCGGACGGTTTCCCACATCCGGATCAGGTATTCGAAATCGCGCTTGATTTCCGGCTTGGTGCGCGAGGCACCGGCGGTGCGCAGGATGATCCCCATGCCTTCCGGCACGTCGAGGTCCGACACCACTTCCTTGAGACGCGAACGATCCTGTGCCGAA
The DNA here is from genome assembly GCF_900108575.1 of Tardiphaga sp. OK245. Lineage (NCBI taxonomy): Bacteria > Pseudomonadati > Pseudomonadota > Alphaproteobacteria > Hyphomicrobiales > Nitrobacteraceae > Tardiphaga > Tardiphaga sp. OK245. Next base: position 248,553 of record NZ_FNWZ01000003.1, read on the forward strand.
GTGATCTTGCGCGAGATGCCGCCGCCACGGGCAGTGTTCGGCATCAGCACGGCGTAACGGCCGGCAAGCGACAGGTAGGTGGTCAGTGCAGCGCCCTTGTTGCCGCGCTCTTCCTTGACGACCTGCACCAGCATGACCTGGCGGCGCTTGATGACTTCCTGGATCTTGTACTGGCGACGCGGACGGAAGGCGCGCTCCGGGACTTCCTCGAGAACGTCGTCACCGCCGACGGATTCGACCTGATCCTCTTCGGCTTCTTCCTCGCCGTCGTCTTCGTCTTCCTCGTCGTCGTGTTCGTCGCTGTCAGCGGCAGCGGTGTGCTCGCCCTCGGCACGCTCTTCGTGGTGAACGTCCTCGGCATGCGCCGCGTTCTCTTCGGCGTGAGCGGCCTGAATCTGTTCGTCATGCGCGTGATCATCATGCGCCTCGGCGGCGACTGGCGCCGGCGTCTCCGCAACGGCTTCGACCGGAGCAGGCGAGAAGCCTGCCGAAACAGGCTGTTCGGTCACAGGCTCGGATGCAACGACCTCTGACACGAGGACCTCGGGAGCCACAGCTTCGGCAGCGACGCTCTCGGACGCGACCGGTGCGGCGGCATGATCGTGATGATCATGGTCGTGCGCATGATCGCCTTCGGCGTGCTCATGCGCGTGGGTGTGCTCGTGACCGTCATGGTCATGATGGTCGTGATCGGCAGCGTGGTGTCCGTCATCATGGGTATGGCTGTGGACCTCGAAGGCCGGATCGCGCGGCTGTTCGGCCTGCGACGGATCGATCGCCGTCGTATCGACGACATCGCTCTGCACCCGCTCGCCACGGTCGCGGCGACGGGAGTTGCGATGACGCGAGCGCTTACGGTTGGAGCGGTTTTCGGTCTCTTCCTCAGCTTCGCGATGGGCCCGTTCATCCGCCTCGATCAGCGCCTGACGGTCGGCGACCGGGATCTGATAGTAGTCCGGATGGATTTCGCTGAAAGCGAGAAAGCCGTGGCGGTTGCCACCGTATTCGATGAAGGCGGCCTGCAGCGATGGTTCGACGCGCGTGACCTTGGCGAGGTAGATATTGCCGCGGAGCTGCTTGCGCTGCGCAGTCTCGAAATCAAACTCTTCGACGCGATTGCCGCGAACCACGACGACCCGGGTCTCTTCCGGGTGAGTCGCATCGATCAACATTTTGTTTGGCATTTGGAAGCTCATGGAGGCGGACGGCGTGCGTGGCGGCAAGCGCGTATCGCGCAGCCGGGTGACGCAACGGTCCACCTGATTCGGGGGTGAGGGGAAGGCCGAAACACAGCCCTGAACGCCGTGCCGATCGCGAGGTCAGTGCGGGGCGACGCGCGAGGCTTGGGCCTCGCATCGGCATAGTTCCCACCTGGGTCTCGGTCGGCATCACAGTCTGGCGCATCAAGCGTCGGCCCGTCTGAACATCTTGGCGGCAAAGGCGCCGCCTTTTGCTGACGTCCGGCGCGCCGCAGAACGCGGTCACCGGCTGTCGCATACTCCGCCCGTAAGGCCGGAATAATCGGTCATGAAGTGTCTAAAGCCGCCCCGGGAGCGAGAAAGGACCTGGGACCGGACACCGCCTGGGCTAAGACCGCCTCTCTGGGCAACCGCGCGCTGCGCTGGTTGTAGAGAGGAAGCCGGAAAACGCTGGATCCACCGATAGATGGTCGGGGGAACGAGCGTTGCACCGGGAGGCTGAACGCGACACAACCGGGAGTTAAACCGTCAGCTCTTCGTACATACGAGGAATGGGGGTCGCATGCAAGGGAAGCGTCACAAGGCTGCAACACTCAGGCTTATTCGATATGGCCGACTTAAGCTCCGGTTAACCCTGCAATCCTATTGGGTTAATGAGGGGCTGCTTCGGAGGCAGTGGATTCGTTGACGAGCCGCGCAAACCACATCGTCAGGCTGGCCACGGTGCTCTTCAGCGCCGGTTTCGGGCTGTTTTGGTGCCCGAATTCCGCCCAGGCCGCCGGCGAGACGCCACGCGCGGAAGTCGAGGGCGTTTTCCCGATCGCCTCCGACGTGCGCATCGCCGGTGACGAGAAACAGACCCGTTTCATTCTCGATCTCGACCGGAAGATCCCGCTGCGGGCCTTTGCGCTGGCTGACCCATATCGGGTGGTCATCGATCTTCCCCAGGTCAATTTCCATCTCGATCCCGGCGCCGGGACGGTCTCCCGCGGCCTGATCAAGGCGTTCCGCTACGGTCTGGTGATGCCGGGCGGGTCGCGCATGGTGTTTGACCTGACCGGACCTGCCAAAATCAAGAATTCCTACGCGCTCGATCCCGCCAACGGGCAGCCGGCGCGGATGGTGATCGAGCTCGAATCGGTCGATCGCACCACATTCGTACAGGCGCTGGCGGTTGAGAATCGCCCAGATCTGCGACCGGCCGTCGGAACGACTGCTGCGGCATCTCCGGTTGCCACCAAGGTGGTCGCCAGCGCCGCGCCCGATGCCGCGCCGGACGCCCGTCCAGTCATCGTGATCGATCCCGGTCATGGCGGCATCGACAACGGCACCCAGGCTGGCGGCGAGAGCGAGAAGGGGATCGTGCTGGGTTTCGGTCTGGCCCTGCGTGATCGTCTGGAGAAGCTCGGCAAATACCGCATCGTCATGACCCGTGCCGACGATACGTTCATCCCCCTGGATGAACGGGTGAAGGTGGCGCGCAACCAGTCGGCTGCTTTGTTCGTCTCCATCCATGCCGACGCATTGCCGCGCGGCGAGGGCGATGCGCAGGGCGCCACTGTTTACACACTATCCGACAAGGCCTCCGACGCGGAGGCGGAGCGGCTGGCAGACTCGGAAAACAAGGCGGACGCCATCGCCGGCGTCAATCTGACGGAAGAGCCAACTGACGTTGCCGACATCCTGATCGACTTGGCGCAGCGCGAAACCCGGACCTTCTCGAACCGCTTTGCCCGGCTGGTGGTGGGCGAGATGAAGACCACGGCGCGGATGCACAAGCATCCCCTGAAATCGGCAGGTTTCCGCGTGCTCAAGGCCCCGGACGTCCCCTCGGTGCTGATCGAACTGGGTTACGTGTCCAACAAGGACGATCTCCAGCAACTGATGTCCGAGAACTGGCGCTCCAAGACGGTCGGGGCGGTCGCCAAGGCGATCGACGGGTTCTTCTCCAAGCGGATGGTCTCTGCCGGCCCGGGAAACTGACGACCGGAACTGAAAATGACAAATCTTTCAGTACGAAAGCCCTGGCCTTCAGTATGAAAGCCCTAGTTTGGCCACAGCCGGAGCTCTATAAAAATTTCCGTGTGGCTGTCAGAATCGGTCAAGACTGACGGCCATTTCGGGTTGTCTCCTTGCTGATTTTTGCCGCGGGACTTGTTGCTGACTTCGCGCCCATGGGGGCCGCCGTATGCTATATTGCGGCACAGCGATTGAAACGGATCGTCGATAATGCGTCTGCTGGTGCGGTTTCTGGGTTTCTTGTTCGCTGCAGGAACCGTGGTGTTCCTGGTGGGCGTCGCCGCCGCAGCCGGGCTGATCTGGCATTATTCCAAGGACTTACCGGACTATTCGCAGCTTCAAGATTATGAGCCGCCGGTAATGACGCGCGTCCATGCGGCGGACGGTGCGTTGCTCGGCGAATACTCCAAGGAGCGCCGACTCTATCTGCCGATTCAGGCCGTGCCGAAGCTCGTGATCAACGCGTTCCTCGCGGCCGAAGACAAGAATTTCTACGAGCATGGTGGCCTCGATTATTCGGGCATGGCGCGCGCGATGGTGCTTTACGCGCAGAACCTTGGCTCCAACCGCAGGCCGCAGGGCGCGTCGACGATCACACAGCAGGTTGCGAAGAACTTCCTTCTGACCAACGAGGTCTCCTTTACCCGCAAGATCAAGGAAGCCTTGCTGGCGATGCGCATCGAGCGCACTTATTCGAAGGACAAGATTCTCGAATTGTATCTCAACGAAATCTATCTCGGCCTCGGTGCCTATGGCATCGCCGCCGCCTCGCTGGTCTATTTTGACAAGTCGGTGAACGAACTGACCGTGTCGGAAGCGGCATATCTCGCAGCTTTGCCGAAGGCGCCGTCGTCGCTGCATCCGATCAAGAACCGCGACCGTGCCATCGAGCGCCGCAACTATGTGGTTGATCGTCTGCTGGAGAACGGCTGGATCAAGCAGGCCGATGCCGACAAGGCGCGCAAGGAGACGCTGAGCGTCACCGGCCGCAACAGTTCGGGTCACATCTTTGCCGGCGAGTATTTTGCCGAGGAAGTGCGGCGCGACATCCTGGAACGCTACGGCGAAAAGAAGCTCTATGAGGGCGGCCTGTCGGTCCGCACCACACTGGATCCCAAGCTGCAGGTGATGGCGCGCAAGACCATGACCAACGGCCTGATCAATTTCGACGAGGTGCGTGGCTGGCGCGGGGCGACCAACAAGATCGATATTTCCGGTGACTGGGGCGTGAAGCTCGCCGAGGTCAAGGCGCTATCCGACATCGCGCCGTGGAAGCTCGCGGTCGTGCTGGATGTCAGCGATCAGTCGGCACGGATCGGCTTTCAGCCGGGCCGTGAACTCGGCGGTGCCGTGCTCAAGGATCGCCAGACCGGCATCCTGACGCTGGACGGCGTGCGCTGGGCCAAGCCCGCGGCCGGACCGACGAAGGGCAAAACACCTACGGCCGTGTCGCAGGTTTTGGCCGCGGGCGACGTGATCTATGTCGATCCGCTTACAAACAAGGACGGCTCGGTCGTCGAAGGCCAGTTCCGGCTGCGGCAATATCCGGAAGTGTCCGGTGCCATGGTTGCGATGGATCCCTTGACCGGACGTGTGCTCGCCATGGTCGGCGGCTTCTCGTTCGACCAGAGCCAGTTCAATCGCGCCACGCAGGCCTATCGTCAGCCCGGCTCATCCTTCAAGCCGCTGGTCTATTCGGCAGCGATGGACAATGGCTACACGCCGTCCACCGTCGTAGTCGACGCGCCGATCGAGATCGATCAAGGGCAGGGCGCCGGGGTGTGGCGTCCGGAAAACTATTCGACCGGCAAGTATTACGGCCCGGTGACGCTGCGTAATGCATTGATGCGCTCGCTGAACACCGTGACAGTGCGACTGGCGCAGGACGTCGGCATGCCGCTGATCGGCGAATATGCCAAGCGATTCGGCGTCTATGATGAATTGCCGAACTATCTCTCCTATGCGCTCGGCGCCGGTGAAACGACCGTCATGCGGATGGTGACGGCCTACTCGATGTTCGCCAATGGCGGCCGCCGCGTGAAGTCGACGCTGATCGACCGTATTCAGGACCGCTACGGGCATACGATTTTCAAGCATGACCAGCGCGAATGCCGCGGCTGCGACGCGCCGGAGGGTTGGAAGAACCAGGCCGAGCCGCAGCTCGTCGATCGCCGCGAGCAGGTGCTCGACGCCATGACCGCCTACCAGATCACCTCGATGATGGAAGGCGTCGTGCAGGGCGGCACCGCGACCGTGCTCCGCGAAGTTGGCAAGCCGATCGCCGGCAAGACTGGCACGACCAATGACGAGAAGGATGCATGGTTCATCGGCTTTTCGCCTGACGTCGTGGTCGGTATCTATGTCGGTTACGACAAGCCCCGGAACCTCGGCAACAAGGCCACCGGCGGTGCGCTGGCGGCGCCGATTGCGAAGGACTTCATGAAGCTTGCGCTCGCCGACAAGCCGGCCGTGCCGTTCCGCGTGCCTGCCGGTATCAAGCTGATCCGCGTCGACGCCAAGTCGGGCATGCGCGCCGGACCGGGCGATGGCGGCCGCACCATCCTCGAGGCCTTCAAGCCGGGCACCGCGCCGCCGGACAACTATTCTGTGATCGGTGTCGCCGATGCGGATGGTCGTTCGCTCTCGGTGTCGCCGGAAACCGACCGCAGTTTCATGCGACCGGGAACGGGCGGGCTGTATTGAGGCTCATCTGACCCACAGCAGATCCTTGCGGATTGCGCTTTGCCGCGCACGCCGCTACATCCCGATCACCATTCGTATTGCGGCTGATGCCGCCAGATCAGAGTTTCCATGCGCGCTGAAATCGAACGCCTCGTAGAAGAGATCAAGCAGTCAGTCGGGCTGCTGAGGAGGCATCTTTGACGTCGATGCATCCACGGCACGACTTGCAGAGCTGAACGCTCTCGCCGAAGACCCCAATCTCTGGAACGACCCGCAAAAGGCCCAAAGGCTGATGCAGGAGCGCACCTCGCTAGAGGATTCGCTTCAGGGCATCGGCAAGGTCATGCGCGAACTCGACGATAATATCGAAATGATCGAGCTCGGCGAGGCCGAGGGCGATCAGGGCGTGGTGACCGAAGCCGAGAATGCGCTCAAGGCGCTGAAGAAAGAGGTGGCGCGCCGCGAGCTGGAAGCGCTGCTCTCTGGCGAGGCCGATCGCTTCGACACCTATCTCGAAGTCCATGCCGGCGCCGGCGGCACCGAGAGCCAGGACTGGGCCTCGATGCTGCTGCGCATGTATACGCGCTGGGCTGAAAAGCACGGTTTCAAGATCGAATATCTCGAAGAGACGCAGGGTGAAGAAGCCGGCATCAAATCGGCGACCATCCAGATCTCCGGTCACAATGCCTATGGCTGGCTGAAGACCGAAGGCGGCGTGCATCGTCTGGTGCGTATCTCGCCTTACGACTCAAACGCCCGTCGGCACACGTCGTTCTCGAGCGTTGCGATCTTCCCGGTCGTGGACGACAGCATCAAGATCGATATCAATGAGTCCGATGTGCGCGTCGATACGATGCGTTCAGGCGGCGCCGGCGGTCAGCACGTCAACAAGACAGAGTCGGCCGTCCGTCTCACGCATATTCCGAGCGGCGTGGCCGTGGTCTGTCAGGCTGGCCGTTCGCAGCACAAGAACAAGGCCCAGGCCTGGGACATGCTGCGCGCGCGACTCTATGAGATCGAGCTGAAGAAGCGCGAAGAGAAGGCTGCTGCCGATCAGGCTGCCAAGACCGATATCGGCTGGGGTCACCAGATCCGCTCTTACGTGCTGCAGCCCTATCAGATGGTGAAGGACCTGCGCACCGGCGTGCAGACGTCGGACACCTCAGGCGTGCTCGACGGCGATCTTGATGAGTTCATGGCGGCGACGCTGGCGCAGCGCGCCTTCGGCACGTCGCCAGGTGCCATCGACGACGTGGACTGAGCCATGCCCCATGTTGCGTTCATCGGTTTGGGACGCATGGGGCACGGCATGGCCGGCTGCTATCTCGAAGCCGGCTTCAGCGTTGCCGTCTGGAATCGCAGCAGGGCGAAAGCAGAAGATCTGATCGCACGTGGTGCACGCTGGGCAGCTTCACCGGCGGATGCAGCCGAAGGCGCCGATGCCATCGTCACGATGGTCGCCGATGACGAGGCTTCACAGACTGTGTGGCTCGGCATTGATGGTGCCGGGCGAACCGCGAAGGCGGGCGCGCTGGCGATCGAATGTTCGACCGTGTCGCACCAGCATGCGCTCGACCTTGCCAGGGCGCTGCAGGATCGCGGCCTGATCTATATCGATAGTCCGGTCACTGGTCTGCCGGACGCGGCTGCGAGCGGCAAACTCACGCTGCTGGTCGGCGCGGATATTGCGGACCTCGACAAGGCCCGGCCGTTCCTCGCGCCGCTCGGATCGACGATCCGGCATTTCGGCCCCGTCGGATCGGGTACGGTTTACAAGCTGATCAACAACCTGATGGGCGCAATCCATATCGCTGGGCTCGCCGAAGGTCTGGCCATCGCAGAACATGCCGGGCTGGACATGAAGCTGGTGCTGGAGTCCATCGCGAGCGGCGTCGCGGCAAGCCCACAGGTGCTGCGACATGCGCCGCGGATGGTGGCCCGCGATTATTCAAGTGCATCCTTCACCGCTGCATTGCGCTATAAGGATGCGGCCTATGCTGTGAGATTGGCGGAGCAGCTTTTGCAGGCGAGGCCCCTGGTCGGCGCGGCGGCTGTTGAAGCCTATGAAAAGGCAAAGGCTTTCGCGCCCGACGATGACGAAGCCAAAATGATCGAGCTCATCTCGCAACCGAGAGACGGCTGAGCAAGCTAACCGCCCGCCAAAGTCTGCGGCGTCTTGAAACAGTCGCGTCGCTGCGTGGCCGCTTCCGTTCTTCCTTTCACCCGATATCATCCCGATGCCGGAACTCAATATCCGGCGCTGGCTTATCCTGACGCCGCATGTCGCGGTGTCACGAATTCAACGGGGTGTGGGGCATGAAGAAGATCATTCCAATTCTTGCTGTTGGCGTTGCATTGATGCTGGGCGGCTGCGGCCGCGATCCCGGACCAGCAGGTCCGAAGGGCGAAACCGGCGCGCAGGGGCCGGCCGGTCCGCAGGGTGCGCAAGGCGTTCAGGGCATTCCCGGCGCGCAGGGGCAGGCGGGTGCACAGGGACCTCAAGGTCCGCAGGGCACGCCCGGCGCCAAGGGTGACAAGGGCGATGCGGCACCAGTGAGCTTCCGCGCGGTGCAGGCAGATGGCGCGATTAGCTGCGAGGCGACGGAGACGCTGGTGTCCGTTGTCTGCCCGAGTGGCGGCGCACCGGATGGCACGAAGTGCACCACGACGCCAACCGTTGGTCTCTGCCTGAAGAAGTAATCGTGTGGCAGATTGAAATCGGCTGCTAGCCAACAGGTCCCTCGCTCGCAGGTGAGCGGGGGCCTTCAAACTTGCGGACGCGTGCTAGGCCTTGCCGTCGCTGCGTCGTCCGTAACTCGGAGGCACCGAAATCACGAGGTAGTATTCACACCGGCGCGCGGTCTTGTTCTCGAACCAGTGCTCGACATCGACTTCGAAATACAGCGAGTCACCCTCGTCCAGAACCGTCTCGGTATCCTTGGTGCGCACGGTGACGCGTCCGTGCGTGGCAAGGACGTGTTTGGATGTGCCCTGCGGGTAGGCGGGCAATTTGCCGGTCGAGGTTTTCGGGGGCAGGTGATGCAGGACGACTTCCACTGCCATGCCGGCCATGACGGGCGACAGCAGGAAGCGCTCGAAGCCCGTCTTTGAATCGCGAAAGATCTGGCGTTGATCCTTGCGCACCACAGCGAAGGCCCGGCGCGGCGCGTCGTCGTCGCCCATCAGCGTCGAGAACGATGTTTCCAGAGCCAGCGCGATACGTCGCGCGACCCCGATCGTCGGGCTCTTCTCGCCGCGCTCGACTTTCGACAGCATCGCCCGACTGACACCGGACTGCTTGGAGAACTGCTCCAGGGTCAGGTTGGCCTGTTCACGCAATATGCGAACCCGATCGCCGAATGCGCGACTGACGGGGTCTTCACGAACGACCTTCCGCGTCGCCGGTTTCGCCATATCGGGTGCTGCTCCAATGTCATTCGCGGATGTATCCGCCGGTGATTCCATCTTAGGCGCCGTTGCCCGCCATGTCACATCCTGCTGCGGCAGATGACCGCGTGCGTCTTCTAAAGAATAAATAGCCGGGATGATCAGCTTGCCAAAATCTTCTATCGAAGATAGGTGTATCTTTAGAAGATGCTGGCGATCCGTTCGCCGGACAAGCAGACATATCAGGAGGAAGAATGCACCTTGTTACTTTCCTGCATGAGGGCCGGGCCACGGTTGGCATTGCAGATCAGGCGCTCACTCAGGTCTCGCCGCTGCCGCGCGACGTTGCCCCCGATATGATCGCGCTAATTGCCAATTTCGATAGCCTGAAGGGTACGCTTACCGCTTCAGCGGGCGCGCCCCTTCCTATCGCCAGCGTTGAGCTTCTTGCGCCAATCCCGCGCCCGGCACGCAACGTGTTTTGCGTTGGCAAGAACTACCATGAGCACGCGAAGGAATTCGCGGGCAGCGGTTTCGACTCCTCGGCAAAGGAAGTCGTGCCGGAAGCGCCAGTCATCTTCACGAAGCCGTCGAGCACGGTGATCGGTTCCGGCAAGTCGATTCCGAATTATCTCGATCCGACCGACAGCACCGACTACGAAGGCGAGCTGACGGTCGTCATCGGGCGTGGCGGCCGCGGCATCAAGAAGCAAGACGCGCTGGCGCATGTGTTCGGTTACACGATCATCAATGACGTCACGGCACGCACGCTGCAGCACAAGCATCGTCAGTGGTTCATCGGCAAGGGCATCGACGGTTTCTGCCCGATGGGCCCGGCGATCCTGACCGCTGACGAGATGCCCGACCCGACGAAAATGCGACTGACGACATCCGTCAACGGCGAAAAGCGCCAGGATGCGTCGGTGACCGATCTCATCTTCGACATTCCGACGCTGATCGAGACGCTCTCGGCAGGGATCACGCTGGAGCCGGGCGATCTGATCGCGACCGGAACGCCGGCTGGCGTCGGCCTCGGTTTCACGCCGCCGCGCTTCCTGAAGAAGGGCGACGTGGTTACGATCGAGGTCAGCGGCATCGGCAAACTCGAAAACCCGGTCGGCTGATTAAGCCTACACAGGTTGCGGTTTTGATGAAGAGGCGCGGGGCATCATCTGCCCCACGCTCAATTCTGCGAGCTTCAGCAACTTAGAGCTTTGAAAGAGCTCCAAGGCGCGCAGGCGCTGTCTCCCGAGATGGTGCGTCGTCCCCTGGATGCGACTGAAACCAATGCGTTGCTCAAAAACAAAACGGGAGACAAATATGAAACGTCGTGACTTCATTGCCGGCCTCGGGGGCTTGTCGACGCTCGCTTTGACCGGTCAGGGTGTACGCGCGCAGGAAGCCTGGCCGAGCCGCAACATCACCATGGTCGTGCCATTTCCGGCTGGCGGGCAGGCCGACATCGCCGCACGTCCGGTCGCGAGCTATATGCAGAAGGTCCTCGGCAAGCCGGTCATCATCGACAACCGCAGCGGCGCTGGCGGCTCGCTCGGCAACGCGACCGTTGCCCGCGCCCAGCCTGATGGGCATACGCTGCTGATGACGCTGTCGTCGCTTGCGGTGCTGCCTGAGTCGGATCGCATCTACGATCGGCCGGTCGCCTATGAAGTCGATCAACTGCAGCCTGTTGCGCGCGTGCTCGCAGATCCAACCCTGTTCGCCGTGCCGGCCAGCGCGCCGTGGAAAACGATTCAGGAATTCGTCGCCGACGCCAAGGCGCGACCCGGAGCGATATCATACGGATCGTCGGGCCCGTTCGGTACGTTGCACGTCTCGATGGAGATGTTTGCGATCGCCGCTGGCATCAAGCTGCTCCACGTCCCTTATCGCGGCGCAACGCCTGCGATCAGCGATCTCCTGGGCGGCCAAATCCAGGCGCTGGCCTCGGCGCCGGGCACGCTCAAGCAACATGTCGATGCCGGGACACTGCGTGTTCTCGCGAACTTCGGCGGTGAACGCCTCGCTGCCTTCCCGAATCTGCCGACGTTCAAGGAACTGGGCTATCCCGATGTCGAGTTCTACATCTGGGCCGGTCTGTTCGCGCCGAAGGGAATGCCAGCTCCTGTCGTGACCAAATTGCGCGAGACCATGAAGCAGGCGATGAGCGATCCGGAAGTCACTAAGACATTCGAGGCTGCCGGCAACATGCCCGCCTATCAGGACTCGGAAGAGTTCGCGGCGTTCGTGGCCAAGGACAGCGCGCGTCTGGTTGCCGTCGCAAGGAAGATCGGCAAGGTCTAACTGCGGCTGCGTGTCCACTCCGACAGCCAGGCCGTGAAGCGGCCGCTGTCGCGGGTGCCGCCATGCCAGGCGGCAGTCATCTGACCGTCGCTCGCAACCATCAGCACCACGTCGAGACCCGCCGAACGGCGCAGGGTCTCGACGGCCTGCTGCGGCGTCTGTGCGATCGGGCCAGCGACGTTGAATGAGGTATTCACCGACAGCTCGACGCCGATATGGCGACCGAGCGCCTTGAGATAGGCATAGGTTAGTGGATCGTCCTCGGCGCGGACGATCTGGATACGTCCGGTGCCATCGGCATGGATAACGGCCGGAATTCTCTCCCGTGCATGCGGCTTCGATTGCGCCGTCAGCACCATGTAATTGTAGGCGTTGTAGTTCGCGTCAGACGCGCCTTCCAGCAAATCGAAATACTCGTGCGCCGCGTCAAGTGTCGCCATCGGCGCCAACGGGCGGATCGCCTCGCGATATTTCACGCGTTCATTGAGCCGTTCGCGCGTACCGGCATCGCAGGGATTGGCGAGGATCGAGCGATGGCCGAGCGCACGTGGGCCGGTCTCCGCCGCGCCTTGATAGAGCGCGATGATACCATTCTGCGCGACCATGAAGGCCATCAGGTCGGCAATTGCATCGCAGCCCTCAGGCGTTGAGATATTGCCGATCGTCTGTGTCTTGATGTCATCAGCCTGCAGTGCCGCGGTGATGTCGCCCTGCGTCGGCGCATCACCGCAATAGAAAGCATGCGTCATAGGGGCGCCGCGTGGTGCACCGACAAGATGCGCGAACATCCAGGCCGCGCCGATGGTCACACCGGGATCACCGGGTGTCGGCGGGATCCAGAGATGCAGTCGTTTTGCACGCCCCTGAGCCTGGGTGAACCAGTTCTCGTCGAAATGCTGCAGTAGTCGCATGTTGCCGAGCGCGTTCAGTGCCACGCCGCCGGTGAGCACCAGCCGATGCGCGCCGGTACTGCGCAGCAGATGATCGACGACGTGCTTCATCGCGTCCTCGAACAAAAGCTGCGTCGCTGCCGCTTTATCGAGGCGGTCCTGCGTATCCGGCCGGTGCTGGATATCTTCGACGCGCAGCACGGCGTCCGGATTCCAGAGCTGATCTGGTTTGAGCGGCTCGCCGAGAATCTTGATCAATGCGGACTTATAAGGCGCCTCGAACGGGTCGCAGTACCAGTTGCCCATGGCGCGGTTGAGCTGGATCTCACCATTTGCACCGAAATGCAGCACCTCGCGCAAGCGTGCGTAATACGGATTGCTGGCGCGGTCCATGTCGCCCCAGGCGGCCGCGCCCATATAGCGGCCCTCGCTGGAGAGCCAAGTCCAGCCGCCCTGTGTCGACGAGATGACGCTGTAGAACGCACCCAAGGAGTCGAAGACGCTGTTATTGCAATAGAGCCGCTGCATCTCGCCATGCTTGGCGACATAGAGCGAGACCGAGCCCAGATCCCCTGTACCGTCCAGCACGGCGATCGCGACCGGTTCGTCATCGGGGAAGGGCGATGCGGCAAAGGAGAACCAGGCGTGGTTGTCGTGATGGGGCACCATCAGCAGCGGGACACGCGCGGGCAGGCCGAATTGCTTGCGGAGCAGCTTCGGGGTCCGCGTCATCTGCTCGAGGCGCCGTGCGTCGAAGCTGACGGAGTTCTTGGTGCGCAGCAGCTTCAATCCGTCGGGAAGTTCTTCGACGATGCTTCGCACCAGCGTGCCGAGCAGATCGGGATAGTCCCAGGTCGTCATCCATGCATCGATATCGGCGACGTCACGGCCCATCGCTTGCAGCGTGACGCGCATCGCATCGAGTGCTGCGCGCGGATATTGCGTGGTGTGCTTGTCGCCCGAGAAGCGCTCTTCTTCGTTGTTGATGATGAGGCGCGGACCGTGAGCCTGCGTGACTTCGACCAGCGCCACGCCGGAATTGTGCGTGCCGGGCAGTCCGAGGCCGGCGAGCAGAACCGTTTCGCCGCGCGCCAGCTTGGCGCGGAGCTCCGAGATGCGACGGACCGTAAAGTGGGAGTCGTTGGCGTGAAATCCTGCCAGCGTCATCGCCCAGGTCGCGACCCGACGTGTGGCGCGGAAACAGAACCGGCCGAGGCGGGGGAAACGGGGACCGATGCGTTGGGGGGATTTCAACGGGCTGCCTCGGATTGACGGAGACCCGCTTCAATCACATCAAGGGCAGGGCAACAATGCCCCGCATGCCGCAATTAGCCTGCGTTGAGGCGCACGCCGGCGCGGAGAAATTTCTGCGGGTCGACGGCCTCGCCGTCAATCCGGGTTTCATAGTGCAGATGCGGACCGGTGGAGCGGCCGGTCGAGCCCACTTGGCCGATCACCTGGCCGATCTTGATGACATCGCCGACCTTGACGTTGATCACGGACATATGGCCGTAGCGGGTCGACAATCCGTTGCCATGGTCGATCTCGACCATGCGGCCGTAGCCGCCGGCGTAGGCCGCGGAGACGACGCGGCCATTGGCGGTGGCACGGATCGGATCCCCGGTAGCACCGCGGAAATCGAGGCCGGTATGCATCGCAGGACGGCCGAGGAACGGATCGCTGCGCACGCCAAAGCCTGAGGTGAATTCAACTTCGCCGACGACCGGCTTGCGGTAGGGCACCAGCGCCATCGTCCGGTTGAGCTTGTCCATCTGCGCGCGGGTCACGTGGATGCGGTAGAGTTGGCGTTCGAACGGATCCGCGCTCGATGACAATTTGACCGGCACAAACGGGCCGCCCATGGGCGCGCGCGGTGTGGCGGATTCGAGTTTCGCCATATTCAGCCCGAGGTCCGAGATCGCGCCGCGCATGCGACGAACCTTGGAGTCCATGGATTCTTCGGCCGCGGCGAGTGTCGCAATCTGGCGGCTCTCGACCTGATCGAGAGAGGCCTGCAGGCGACCAATCACGTTGTCGACGCCGCCTAGTTTGGCGAACTGGTTAGGTTGCTGGGCCGTGAGCGCAGGGGTGCGGGACTCAAGCCGCGCTTCGCGATCCGGCGGCGCCACGAAGGTCACCGTGTCGCTGATCGGCGACGGCTTGGGGATCGATGTCGTAGGCTCGATCGCGGCGCCACGGGCCGGCGGCTTGCCGATCGAACCTGTAACAGACAGATCGGGCATGGTGCCGAGCGCCGTGGCGCGCGATTCCAGCGTGGTCTGCCGGCGCATGACCTGATCGAGCTTTTGGTCGAACTGTTCCTGGTCCAGCATCTGGCGGCTGGTGGTACGGTCGATCTTTGCGCGGAGTTCGGCGATGCGATCTTCGTAGGCATATTGCATGTCCGCCTGGCGCGCGATGAGCTTGGTCAGCACGTCGTCGCGAAAGGCAAAGTAAGTGGCTGTGGCCGCAGACCATGCCCCCAGCACGGTCACCGTGCCGACGACGATCCAGAACACCACAGGCCCGATGCGGACCTGCTTGCCGCCATGAGCAATCGTATAGTCGCTTTGATTGGCTTTCGGGGGCGGCGCCTTGACCGGCCCGACGCGGCGCGCCTGTGGCCGTCCATGGTCATGTGCGTGGTGCTGAGGGTACTCGGCATATTGGGTAGGGCGGTTCGACATCAGCACTCCTGATGCCAGCCGGAGACTCGTCGGCTGGCTCAACGGAGGCGATTTGAGCCCTTCATGGTTAATTTTGAGCAAATGACATTGATCAAATCCGACGTGCCTCTTCGAGCACCGCGTCTGCGTGTCCGTCCACTTTGACGCTGTGCCAGATCTTCGCAACGTTGCCTTTTGCATCGATCAAAACCGTGGTGCGAAGAACGCCTTCGAAGGTCTTGCCGTACATGGATTTCTCGCCCCAGGCGCCATAGGCTTTCAGCATCGATTGTGTCGCATCCGACAGCAGCGGAACTCCCAGCGCGAACTTGTCGCGGAACGACTCCTGAGCCTTTAGCGGGTCGGCCGAGACGCCAAGCACGGCGGCGTTGGCTGCCTGAAAGTCGGCGGACAGGCGGGTGAAGTCGATGGCTTCCTTGGTGCAGCCCGGAGTGCTGGCGCGGGGGTAGAAGAAGATCACGAGCTTCTGGCCGGCATAGTCTGACAGCGAGACCGTGGCGCCGCCATCGCGGGGCAACTGGAAGGCCGGAGCCTTGGCCCCCTCGGCCGCGACACTAGGCGCCGGTGCGCTTTTCTCGCGAGTTGCTTTCGGTGCCGCCACGGAGGGCGGCGCAGGCTTCGCAACTGCTTTGGGCGACGCCTTCGCGGCGATCGTCTTAGTCGCTGGAGCCTTTTTGGCGACAGGAGCTTTCGCGACTTTGGCGGCTGGCTTGGCTAGCGCCTTGGACACGGCTTTCGCCACAGGCTTGGCTTGCTTGGCGGCAGCCTTTTTGGCTGGGGACTTTGTCGCAGCCTTGGCAGGCTTCTTCGCCTTCGAGGGAGAAGCAGTCTTGGCCGTTTTCTTGGCGGCGGCCTTGGCGGGTTTCTTGCTGGCTTTCTTGGCCATGGATGTTCCTTTCTTCGCGTTCAGCGGTTCAATTGCGCGGCGCGCCCGACGAGGCGCTTGGCCGCAGTTTCCAGCGTCAATCCGGCTTTCGCGCCCGATGCGTTTTCTGCCACTGTACAGATGGCTCGTTTCGAGGGATTCTTGCGCGATTTCTTGGACATACGCCTTCCTTTCGTCGCTTTCAGCGGCTCAGTGTGATGACATTGCAAAGCACCGGCGATCGGGTGGCGGCACGTTGCGGTGCAAATGCGCTGGCCCAAATATGCTGGTCTCGGAGTATGGTTACAAAGGATTCGACGCAACACACGTTCCGTGCGCCATAGGGGCGCCGCAACGACCGCACGACGAGTTATAATTCAAACCGAGGATTGGCAGCGATGCCGGCAGAAGAGCGCTCATCGGTTGTCGATGCGCGAAGGGCCGGTGACGATCATTCTCATAGTCAGCGCCAGCACCGAGAGGCAATGGCCAGAAATAAGCCGCCACAAGCGTATCGATCGCGCGCCGATGACGAGTCCTTGCAATGGGATGATGCCGATTGGGATCATCAGCATGACGAGGCCGGGCATCACCGTGCACGTCGCTTGCTGTCCAAGAAAGATAGTGGCTGGCACCGTTTCGGCGATCGACTCGTTGCGGTTCGCGATTGGCTGTTCGGCGGTCGATGGGTCAAGCGGATCGCGGCTGTTCTCGGCATCCTTCTGATTATTTTTGGCGTTTGCTTTGGCGCCTTGTGGGTCCGGCTGGGCGCAGGCCCGATCAATTTCGACATGGCCACACCGTGGCTGGTCGAGGCGATCCAGGACAATATCGGGCAGGGTAATACGGTCGAAGTTGGCGGCACGCAGATCGAACGCGCCGGGCGGGTCCGGATGGCTGTGCGAATCCGCGACATCGTCGTCCGCGATCGTGATCACGCCGTCGTGGCTAGTGCTCCGAAAGCCGAAGTCCGGCTCTCCGCTGCTGCCATGATGATGGGGCGCTTGCGTGCCGAAAGCCTCAACCTGGTCGATGTTGTACTGGCCGTGCGCATTACGCCGGATGGGCAGGTGACCGTGTCGACAGGCGAGAATGCTCGCCCGATCGCGACGGGCGTCGCATCGCCGCGCACACCAGGGTCGTGGCTCGGTCCGGGCAGGCAACCGGAACTGACCTTCCCGCGGCAGCCGCAGCCGCCAGTGGTCCAGATTCCGCAGCCCCCTGCTGACAAGCGCGAGGCCTCCACCGGCTTGCTTGCGGGTCTCGATTGGCTCGACAGCCTGACCCTGTCGGGCCTCGACGGACAGAACCTCAACGAGATCGGTCTGAAGAACGGCAAGCTGGTGGTCGATGACCAGCAGCGCGGCAATACGTGGGACTTCAACAATATCAGCCTGACCCTGCGGCGACCGAGCGGCGGCGGCGTCATGATGACAGTGGGCGAAGGCGGCAAGGCCCCGTGGACACTCGGCGTCACAGTCGGTGCGCCAGCCAATGGCGTGCGTGCGGTCAGTCTGCGGGCCGACAAGGTCTCGACCCGGAATATCCTGCTCGCGCTGCGCATGAAGGATCTGACTTACAGCGCCGATCTGCCGCTGACCGGTGAGTTGAGGGGCGAAATCGGGCGCGACGGCCTCCCGACCTATTTCCGCGGCAAGCTCACTGCAGGCGCCGGCAACATCATCGATAATGACACGCCGGATTATCCGATGCCGATCGATCAGGCGGAGCTGAGCGTCGAGTGGGATGCCGGCCGCCGCGTGCTGCTGGCGCCGTTCAAGTTCGTGTCCGGCGAGAACCGCATCACTTCGCTTGCCCATGTCGAGCCACCCAATGGCGCGACCGACTCGTGGCAGGCAGGGATCAGCGGCGGCACCATCGTATTGGGTGGAGGTCCGGGTGAAGCGCCGCTGATCTTCAACAGCATCGACATTGGCTTGCGTTTCGATTCCGACAACCGCCGGGTTTTGCTGACGCGGGCGAATATCAGCAACGGCGAGATCGGGGTCGCCGGCACAGGCAGCATTGATTATGCGGGCGAGCCGCGCATGACCCTCGGTTTTGCGGGCACGCCGATGTCCGCCTCGGCGCTCAAGCGCATGTGGCCGATCCTGATCGTGCCTGAAGTACGCGAATGGGTTACCGAACGCATCGAGGGCGGGCAGCTTCAGAGCATCGAGATCGGGGTCAATTCGCCGACCAAGAACCTGACACGGCGTGGGCCGCCAATCCCCGATGAGGGGCTGTCGGTGAAGATCCTCGCCAATGGGGTGGCGCTACGTCCGGTGGATGGTATGCCGGTGATCCGCGACGGCGATTTGCGCGCGCGCGTCACGGGACGGACCGCGACCGTGACCATCGGTCAGGCAAACTCCGAGACCGCGGGCGGACGCAAGCTCAATCTCAGCGATATCGTGTTCGAAGTTCCGGATATGGCGCCGAAGCCATCGCCAGCTCGCGTGCGTTTCAAACTGGAGGGACCGGTGGCGGCCGTGGCCGATGTCCTCAACTCCAACCGTCTGAGCGAAGTCACCGGCAACATGCTCGACCCGGCGACCACCAAGGGCAATGTGACCGCTCAGGTCGCCATGGGCATGCCGATCCAGCACGAACTGACCAAGGCCGATACGACCTACAACATCACCGCGGATCTGACGGCATTTTCCGCCGACAAGCTGGTGATGAACCAGAAGCTCGAAGCCAATTCGCTGAAGGTCACAGCGAACAATCAGGGTTATCAGGTCAAGGGTGACGTCAAGATCAACGGGCAGGCGGCATCGCTCGACTATCGCAAGCCAACCGATGGCGATGCCGATGTGCGTCTCAACGCGACGCTCGACGATGCAAGCCGCGCGCGGCTCGGTGTGGACCTCGGACCGGCGGTGGTCGGCAATCTCCCGATCAAGGTTGTCGGCAAGATTGGCTCCGGGGACCGTGACAGCAAGCTCGGGGTCGACGCCGATCTGACGCCGTTGAAGCTCGACAATATCCTGCCGGGCTGGATGAAGCTGCCCGGCAAGAGCGCTCGCGCTGTCTTCAACGTCGTGAAGAAGGGCGACACAACGCGTCTGGAAGATATCGTCGTCGATGGCGGTGGGGCTTCGATCAAGGGCTCCGTCGAAGTCGATCAGAACGGTGACCTCGTCGGTGTGAACTTCCCGACCTATTCGCCGTCCGAAGGCGACAAGACGTCGTTGAAGGCAGACCGTGGTCCGGATGGCGTATTGAAAGTCACGATGCGTGGCGACGTGTTCGACGGCCGCGGCTTCCTGAAATCGGCGATTTCAGGCAAGGATGGGGATCCCAAGAGCAAAACCAAATCGGTCGACTTCGATATTGACGTGAAGCTCGGCGCTGTTGCCGGTTACTACGGCGAGGCGGTTCGCAGCGTCGATGCCAAGATTTCGCGACGCAACGGTACGATCCAGAAATTCTCCCTGAGCGGAAAGCTCGGACGCGACACACCGCTGACGGGCGACATGCGCGGACGCTCCCAGGGCGCCGGCCGTGATGTCATCTATATCGAGACCAACGATGCCGGCGCCTTCCTGCGCGCGACCGACACCTATTCCAAGATGTCGGGGGGCCAGCTCGCACTGGCAATGGATCCGCCATCGTCGGACGCCCGCGCCAAGGAAGGCCTGATCAACATCCGCGACTTCAACGTCAAGGGCGAGGCGCAACTGGCCAGCGTCGCCGGGGGCGGGCAGAACGCGGCGCAGAGCAGCGTCGCGTTCTCGCGGTTGCGTGCCGAGTTTACGCGGCAGAACGGCCAGTTGACCATTCGGGACGGCGTCGTCAAAGGCCCGACCATCGGTGCGACCATCGAAGGCAGTATCGACTATCCGCTCAACCAGGTGCGCATGAGCGGCACCTTCGTGCCGATGTATGGGCTGAACAACATGTTCGGCCAGATTCCTGTGGTCGGTCTGTTCCTCGGTGGCGGCAGCAATGAAGGCCTGTTCGGTGTGACCTATGAAGTCGTCGGCACGCCGGGCGCGCCCGTCCTGCGTGTCAACCCGCTCTCGGCCATTGCGCCGGGTATCACGCGCAAGGTCTTCGATTTCGGCACCGGCAAGCAGAACAATTCGATCGAATTCCCGAACCAGAACAACAACAGCAACTAACGACGTCTGTGGCTTAAGCGCAGCGCTCGCCACATTGGGCAGTGCTTAGCTTGACGCGAGTTCGGATGCGAATCTCTGTATCAGCTTCTGGATGATGGCTGCCGTTTCGGGACGCCGTGTCAGGCAGCGCGACGTCGGACCGGCAACCACCAGCGACAACCGGCGATGTTGCACCGGCAAGGGCACGGCGACGCCCGCGAGGTCGGCGATATATTCCGATGAACTCTGCTGATAACCGCGCTCGGCCGCCTGCCTGAGTTCGTCCTCGATCGCTTCTGCCGTTGTCGGCGTGGTGTGGGAGAAGGCTTCGAACTTGATCTTGCGGTAGATCGCCTTGCGTTCCTCGGGCGAATGCTGCTCGAGAATGGCGCGGCCCACCGAACTCGCATGGACCGGAACGCGGTCGCCTATCTGCGCGAAGTAGCGCACCGAATGCGTGGACTCGACGACATCCAGGAAGATTGCTGACGTTCCGGCGAGGGCGGCGACGCCGGTCGTTTCGCCGGTCTGGTCGGCGATTTCGGTCACCAGCGCATGGGCCGCGTCCGGGAGCGGCTCGGCATCTGCGACAGCGCGGGCAAGCATTAGCCAGCGGGGGCTGGGATAGTAGCCGTTGCGCGCACGGGGCTCATAGAGCCAGCCCTTGTCGGCGATGGTGCCGACGAGATTGAACGTGCTGGAGCGCGGCCAGCCGAGGTCGTCCGAAATTTCGGCGAGTGTCGCGGGGCGTTTGCGCCGGGCGAAATATTCCATAAGTTCCAGGACGTTGGCAGCTTGTCTGACCAGCATTGGAATTCTCATTCTTCCTTGTTGGCACGTCACGCGTCGCGACACGCTTGCGATTCTGCGCGTTCTGGTTGGCCCCTGTATCGCCGAAACGTCCTTGAAGCCATCCAGATCGGCGGCGGCGGTCTTGACTTACAATTCACGTATAGGTCTTATAAATTCATAAACAAGAATTATTCACGTGATTGCCGGGCTGGCGCCTTGCCAGGGTGAATCACGGAATTTGTCAGGGGAGGAATAGATGACCATTCGCAATACTGTTGCCGTGTCAGCCGTGGCGCTGTCGCTCGGATTGCTGTCCGCGCAGATGGCGTCGGCACAGACGCCGGTGAAGCTCGGCGTCCTCGCCGACATGTCCGGCATTTTCTCTGATATCGGCGGCATGGGTTCGTTCGATGCCACCAAGATGGCCGTCGAGGATTTCAACAAGCTTCCGGGCGCCGACAAGTTCAAGGTCGAGGTGATCCAGGGCGATCCGCAGAACAAGCCGGACATCGCGCGCAACATCGCGCGCAAGTGGTACGAGACCGAAGGCGTCGACGTCCTCGTCGACATTCCGACCAGCGCCACCTCGCTGGCTGTCGCGCCGCTCACGGCGGAGCTCAACAAGGTCGCGCTGTTCACGGCATCAGGCACGTCGGACCTGACGGGCAAGGCCTGCACGCCGAACTCGGTGCATTGGACCTATGACACCTGGGCACTGGCGCACGGTACGGCCGACGCCATGACCAAGGCCGGCGGCAAGAGCTGGTTCTTCCTTACTGTCGACTTCGCGCTGGGCGCTTCGCTAGAGCGTGATGCTACAGCCGTCATCAATGCCAATGGTGGCAAGGTGCTCGGCAGCATCAAGCACCCGACCGATTCGAACGATTTCGCGTCCTATCTGCTGCAGGCGCAGGCCTCCAAGGCCGAGGTCATCGCACTGGCGAATGCCGGCGGCGATACCATCAAGGCGATCAAACAGGCCTCGGAGTTCGGCATCGTGCAGGCAGGCCAGAAGCTCGCCGGCATGCTGATGTTCATTTCGGATATCCATTCGCTTGGTCTCAACACGGCGCAGGGCCTGCAGCTCACTGAGGGCTTTTATTGGGATCTGAACGAGCAGACTCGCACCTTTGGCGAGCGCTTCGCCAAGCGCAACAACGGCCGTTATCCCAGTATGAACCAGGCCGGCGCTTATTCGGCGTCGCTCACCTATCTGAAGGCGGTCGCCAAGGTTGGCTCGCCGAAGGATGGCGCGGCGGTCGTGAAGGCGATCCGCGAGATGGGTACGTTCGACGATCCGCTGTTCGGCAAGACCACGCTGCGTGACGACGGCCGCGTGCTGCACGACATGTATCTGCTCCAGGTCAAGAAGCCCGCTGAGTCGAAGAAGCCGTACGATTATTACAATGTTCTGGCGACAATCCCGGCCGACACGGCCTTCCGTCCGCTCAAGGACGGCGGTTGCCCGCTGATCAAGTAACGGCTGCAGCAACGAACGATGAGAACGCGCAGATGTCGGTGACCCCGCGCTGCGCGTTTTTCTTTTTCTGAACCGCGATATCAAAACCATCACAAGGACAACAGAATGCGTCTCGCCAATAAACTCGCCGCCGTCACCGCCGCTGCATCGGGCATGGGACGCGCCGGCGTCGAACTGTTCCTCAAGGAAGGCGCCAAGGTCGCCGCCATTGACGTCAATGCGGACGCGCTCGCGGAGCTCAAATCCGACATGAAGAAGCTGGGTTATGAGCTCACCACCATCCAGGCCGATCTGTCGAAAACCGAACAGATGAAGAGTTCAATCAACGACGCGGCTGCCGCGCTTGGCGGTATTGATATCCTCTGGGCTCATGCCGGCACGCCGGGTCCGGCCGGCGTCGAGAATCTCGACCTCACGGCCTATGAATTTGCGATGGCGCTCAACGTCACCTCGGCGACGCTGGCGGCCGGCGAAGTGATCAAGCACATGCGCAAGCGCGGCGGCGGCTCGGTGATCTTCACCTCGTCGGTGTCGGGCATTGTCGGCTCCATGATGAGCCCGATCTATTCGGCTGCTAAGTTCGCTGTGGTCGGCCTCACCAAGTCGCTGGCACAGGCATTCGCTTTCGATCAAGTCCGCGTCAACGTGATCTGCCCGGGTCTTGCGGATACGCCGATGAAGCTCGGTTTCACCGGCCGCTCGGGCGTCGCAGTGGAAGCTGCGGCCAACGAGGCCAAGCTTTTGGCGGCGGTGCCCATGGGCCGTCTCTGCAAGGCCGAGGATGTGGCGCATGCCGCGCTGTGGCTTGGTTCGGACGATGCTTCCTTCATCACGGGCATCGCGCTGCCGGTGGATGGCGGCTTTACCGCGCGCTGATCTGCGATCACCGCAAAAATAGAGAAGGGCGCGGTCATGGCTGACCGCGCCCTTCTTGTTTGGCGGCAATGCGTATCAGGCGGCGCGTACGCCGGCGAGGAAGGTTTTGACTTCGCCGGAGAGTTGCTCGGCCTGTTTCGACAGGCCGGTTGCCGCACTCAGCACCATGCCCGCAGCGTTGCCGGTCTCGTGCGCTGCCGAGCTGACACCGCCGATATTGGTGGTGACGTTCTGGGTCGCCTGCGCCGTCTGCGTCACGTTGCGAGCAATTTCCGCAGTCGCCGTACCTTGCTCCTCGATGGCAGAGCCTATCGTGGTGGCGATGGCGCTGACTTCTTCGATCGTGGCGGTGATGCCCTGGATGGCATCGACGGCTTCCTTGGTCGCGCTCTGGATTTGCGCGATGCGCGTGCTGATCTCCTTGGTGGCATCGGCGGTCTGCCCGGCGAGGCTCTTCACTTCGGTGGCGACCACCGCGAAGCCGCGGCCGGCATCGCCAGCGCGTGCAGCTTCGATGGTGGCGTTCAGAGCGAGGAGGTTGGTCTGGGCGGCGATGGTTTGGATCAGCTCGACGACATGTTCGATCTGCTGTGCGCCATCCGCCAGCGCCCGCACGATGGTATCGGTGCGGCGTGCACTATCCACCGCGTGCGACGTGATCTTGGCGGACTGGGCCATCTGGCGGGCGATCTCGGTGATCGACGACGACAGTTCTTCGGCGGCAGATGCGACTGTCTGAACGCGTGTGCTGGCTTCGGTCGCAGCCGAGCTGACCATGGTGGCCTGCTGGTTGGTGCGATCGGCTGTGCCCGTCATGGACTGTGCGGTGGCTTCGAGCTCGGTCGACCCCGATGCCATCAGTCCGACAAGCTGGCCGACGGATGCGTCGAAGCGATTGGCAAGGGCGATCAACGCCTCGCGCTTCTCGGCTTCGCTCATCTGCTTCAGCTTGGACTGCTCGGCTTCGAGAGACCGTGCCGTGAGTGAGGTCTGCCGAAGCATTTCCAGCGTTTCCGCCATGCGGCCGATTTCGTCGCCGCGATCGGTTTCCTCGACCTTGGCGTCGAGCGCGCCGTTGGCGATGTCATGCATGCGTGACTGCAACCGGCGAAGTGCACCGAGGATGTCGCTGGAAATCAGCCAGGACAACAGCGCCATCAGCGCGAGGACGCCAGCACCGATAGCGCCGAGGCGCATCAGCAGCGCATTCATGTCGGCATCGAGGTCGTCCACATAGACGCCGATGCTGATGACGACGTTCCACGGCGCAAATTTGCGCGCGAACACGACTTTCGGCCGAGGCTCATCCTGTCCAGGACGTGGATACAGATAGGTCGCGGTCGCACCTTCAGGCTTGCTGTTGGCGGCGGCGATGACGGCGGAGGCGATCAGGACGCCGTTGGAATCCTTGCCGTTGGTGATGGTGCCTTCGAGTTTCGGAAGCGTGCCGTGGACCATCACGGTGGAGTCGGCGCGATAGGCGAGCACGTAGCCCTGTCCCTTGTCGAACAACATGCGCCGGCTGCGCAGGCGAAGCTGATCTTCAGCTTCCGGCAGCTTCATCTTGCCCGCTTCAACTTCGTCCTGGAGCGATTGCGCGAGGCCAGTGACGAGATCGACGGCGGTGCGGAGCTGCAAAATCCGATCCTCCATCATCCGCTTCTGACTAAGCGAAGCGGCGACCGCGATGACGGCGCAGACCGCAATGGCAGAGACCGCGACCATGCTGACGAGCTTGGTGCGGATCGTGAAGTTACTGAGCAGACTCATCTGGACCTCGGCATGAGAGTGACCAGACAATAATACCGTCAACCTGCTTACCAATGGTAAATCACGGGTTGCAATGCGCATCTTGAAGCGAGTTCAGCATGCGTCGCTTCGTCAGGTCCTGAAATGAAAAAGGCGCAGTCATTGCTGACTGCGCCTTTCATTCAATGGGGTTTAGTTCGTCATGCTTAGGCGGCGCGCACGCCCGCGAGGAAGGTGGTGACTTCGCCTGACAGTTGTTCGGCTTGTTTCGACAGGCCGGTCGCAGCACTCAACACCATGCCGGCGGCATTGCCAGTCTCATGCGCTGCCGAGCTGACACCGCCGATATTGGTGGTGACGTCCCGCGTCGCCTGCGCGGTCTGGGTGACGTTGCGGGCGATCTCTGCGGTCGCGGCACCTTGCTCCTCAATGGCCGAGCCGATCGTGGTGGCGATGGCGCTGACCTCTTCGATGGTCGCGGTGATGCCCTGGATAGCGTCGACCGCTTCCTTGGTCGCACTCTGGATCTGCGCGATGCGGGTGCTGATTTCTTTGGTGGCGTCGGCGGTCTGACCGGCGAGGCTCTTCACTTCGGTCGCCACGACGGCGAAGCCGCGGCCTGCATCGCCTGCGCGGGCGGCTTCGATCGTGGCATTCAGCGCCAGCAGGTTGGTCTGGCCCGCGATGGTGGAGATCAGTTCAACCACGTGTTCGATCTGCTGCGCGCCGTCAGCGAGGGCGCGAACGATGGTGTCGGTGCGGCGGGCGCTATCGACGGCGTGGGTGGTGATCTTGGCCGACTGCGCCATCTGACGCGCGATCTCGGCGATCGACGACGACAGCTCTTCGGCGGCCGCGGCGACCGTCTGCACGCGGGTGCTGGCCTGCGAGGCCGCGGTGCTGACGATATCCGCCTGGTCATTGGTGCGGGCGGCGGTGCCGCTCATCGACTGCGCGGTGGCTTCGAGTTCGGTGGAACCGGACGCCATCAGGCCGACCAACTGACCGACGGAGGAGTCGAAACGATCGGCGAGGGCGATCAGCGTGTCGCGCTTCTCGGCCTCGCTCATCTGCTTCAGCTTGGCCTGTTCGGCTTCCAGCGTACGTGCCGTGAGCGAGGTTTGGCGCAGCATCTCCAGCGTCTCGGCCATGCGGCCGATTTCGTCGCCGCGGTCGGTTTCGCCGACGTTCTCGTCCAGCGAACCATTGGCGATTTCATGCATGCGCGTCTGGAGTCGGCGCAGTGCACCGAGGATATCGCTGGCGATCAGCCAGGACAGCAGCGCCATGATGGCGAGAACGCCAGCGCCGACAGAACCAAGGCGAACAAGCAGGGCGTTCACGTCGGTGTTGAGGTCATCGACATAGAGCCCGATGCTGAAGGTGACGTCCCAAGGAGCATAGTAGCGTGCGAAGACCATCTTGGGGACAGGTTCTGTCTGACCCGGTCGTGGATAGTAATAGAAGGTGCTGCCGCCGGTCGGCGTCTGACGCGCGGCTTCGATGACGGCCTTGGACATCACGACGCCATTCGAGTCCTTGGCGCCCCTGTTCGTGTCTTCGAGCTTTGGGTTACCGCCATTTACAAACTGGACGCCATCAGATCTGTAAGCGAGGAGATAACCTTGCTTGTTGCCGAAGGTCATGTTGCGGGCCAGCTGGCGATAGCGCAACTGGGCGTCGGCCAGGCTCGTCTTTCCGGCGGTGACATCTTCCTGCACGGCATCTGCCAGGGTCACCATCAGTTCAGCCGCGGTCTTGAGCTGCTCCATGCGGTCCTGCTGCATGCGCTTCTGGCTGAGCGAAGCGGCGACGGCAACAACGGCGCAGACCGAAGCGACGGACACCAGCACCATACTGGTGAGCTTGGTGCGGATGGTGAAGTAACTGAGCAGACTCATCTGAACCTCTGAATGTGGCAGGCCGGACAATAGTACCGCAAATCTGCTTACCAATGGTGAATCACGGATTGCGACGCGCATCTTAAAGAGGGGCAGTGAGTGTCACTTGGTGGCAGGCGCTCAAAGCAGAAAGGCGCGGTCATCGCTGACCGCGCCTTTCATACAAGGATGTAGCTGCGTTTTAGGCAGCCCGCACGCCGGCGAGGAACGTCGTGACTTCGCCAGACAATTGCTCGGCTTGCTTCGACAGGCCGGAAGCGGCGTTGAGCACCATGCCGGCAGCGTCGCCGGTCTCATGCGCGGCAGCGCTGACGCCGCCGATATTGGTGGTGACGTCCTGCGTAGCCTGCGCGGTCTGGGTGACATTGCGGGCGATCTCCGCGGTCGCGGCACCTTGCTCCTCGATCGCCGAGCCGATCGTGGTGGCGATGGCGCTGACTTCCTCGATGGTGGCGGTGATGCCCTGGATCGCGTCGACAGCTTCCTTGGTCGCACTCTGGATCTGCGCGATGCGGGTGCTGATTTCCTTGGTGGCGTCGGCGGTCTGGCCGGCGAGGCTCTTCACTTCGGTGGCCACGACAGCGAAGCCGCGGCCTGCATCGCCGGCGCGGGCGGCTTCGATCGTAGCATTCAGCGCCAGCAGGTTGGTCTGGCCCGCGATGGTGGAGATCAGCTCAACGACATGCTCGATCTGCTGAGCACCGTCGGCGAGGGCACGCACGATGGTGTCAGTGCGGCGGGCGCTGTCGACGGCGTGGGTGGTGATCTTGGCCGACTGCGCCATCTGACGCGCGATCTCGGCGATTGACGATGACAGTTCCTCGGCGGCGGCGGCGACCGTCTGCACGCGGGTGCTGGCTTGCAAGGCGGCAGTGTTGACGATGCCCGCCTGGTCATTGGTGCGGGCGGCGGTGCCGCTCATCGACTGCGCGGTGGCTTCGAGCTCGGTCGAACCGGATGCCATCAGGCCGACCAACTGGCCGACCGAGGAGTCGAAACGATCGGCGAGGGCAATCAGCGCGTCGCGCTTCTCGGCTTCGCTCATCTGTTTCAACTTGGCCTGCTCGGCTTCGAGGGAGCGGGCGGTCAGCGAGGTCTGGCGCAGCATTTCCAGCGTTTCGGCCATGCGGCCGATTTCGTCGCCGCGATCGGTTTCGCCGACATTCTCATCGAGCGCGCCATTGGCAATCGCGTGCATACGAGCCTGCAGCCGGCGGAGTGCGCTCAGGATGTCGCTGGCCATCAGAAAGGACAGCAATGCCATCACAGCAAGGACGCCGGCGCCGAGCGAGCCGAGGCGGACGAGGAGAGCATTAACGTCGGCGTCGAGGTCATCGATATAAAGGCCGGTGCTGAACGTGATATCCCATGGGGCATAGTAACGAGCAAAGACCATTTTGGCGGTCGGCTCGGTCTGGCCGGGACGCGGATAGAGATAGTAAGTGCTGCCGCCATTTGCGGTCTGGCGTGCGGCGTCGATGATGGCCCTTGAGATCAGAATGCCATTGGAATCCTTGGCGCCCGTATTCTTGTCTTCCAGCTTCGGGTTGCCGGCATTCACCAGGAGAACGCCATCAGGTTTGTAGGCGACGAGATAGCCTTGCTTGTTGCCGAAGGTCATGTTGCGAGCCAGTTGGCGGTAGCGCATCTGGGCGTCGGCCAAGGTGATCTTTCCGGCTGCAATTTCTTCCTGCATGCTGTCGGCCATGCCAACCATCAGATCGACGGCAGTGTGAAGCTGCTCCATGCGGTCTTGCTGCATGCGCTTCTGGCTCAGCGAAGCGGCCACCGCGATGATGGCGCAAATAGACGCAGCAGAGACCAGCACCATGCTGGTGAGCTTGGTGCGAATGGTGAAACGGCTAAGCAAACTCATGTCGACCTCTGATCGGAGCACTACTGGCAAAGAGATACCAGCGAGTCGCTTACCAATCGTGAAAGCTGACAAACTCAGTGAGTTCGCTGTGCGAACGCGCGTGTAGCGATTTAGCGGCGCAAGGCAGGGACGACGAGAAACGGGATCATGCCGATCACGACGCTGACCAAGGCAAAGGCGAGCAGCGAGTTGTAGCTCTGGGTCCAGTCATGCAGCAGGCCACCGGTCCATGAACCGAGCGCGGATCCAAGCCCGCTGCCGAAGGTGATTGTCCCATAGATGGTGCCGACCCGCTTGCCGCGAAAGATCTTCATCGCAGTCGCTGTCAGCAGCGGGCCGCGCGAGCCGATCATGCTGCCGAAGCAGACGACGAAGCCAGTAAGCAGCGCATAGTTCGGATACCATTGCAGCAGCCAGAGCATGACGATGCCGAGGAGCGACAGGCTGTAGCTGAACAGAATGGACGGCCGTCGACCGATCACGCCGTCCAGCCAGCTGACACCGAGCATGCCGAATAGCAGCACCACGCCGCTGAAGCCCCAGGCGGTCGCCGCCTGCAGCGGCGGGAAACCGACGTCGATCAGATAGGCGACGACCTGCGGCGAGATCGCATACATGCCGATGGCAGTGAAGAAGAAGGTTCCGAACAAAGCCCAGAATGCGTGATGGCGCATGGCGCTAATCAGGGTCCAACCCTCGTCGATAAGCGTCTCGCTTGTCTGCGGCTTCTCGAGATGCGGTGAGCCTGCGCCGAACCTGCGCCATGGCAGAAACAGCAAGGGCACCAGCAGCGCCAGGACGCCAAAGCCGAAGATGCGATAGGCGCCGCGCCATTCGACGTGATCGATCAGCAACTGGGCGATAGGTAGCATCAACAACACGCCGGCGCCGGTTGCCGAATACACGACGGACATCGCGGTCGGCAACCGTTTGCCGAACCAGCGTCCGAGCAGCAGGGAGTTAGGCACATTGCCGATACAGGCGATTGCGAAACCGAGACAGAGGCCGAGCGCGAGTTGAAATTGCCAGAGTTTCTGCGCATAGGCTGCCGCGAGCAGCGAACCACCCAGAAGAGCTATGCCGGTCAGAAACACGGTGCGCGGACCGGACCGGTCGAACAGCCGTCCCACCAGCGGTCCCGCAAGGCCGACGCAGAGTGCGATGAGGGAGTAGATCGAGACGACCTCGGCCCGGTCCCAGCCGAAAGATTGCGAGATCGGGAGCAGAAAAACAGTGAAGCTTTCCTGCAGGCCGCGTCCCAGCACGGACAGTGTGAAACAGACACCGAGAACAGTCAGTCCGGTGCGTTGGGACGTCTTCAAATCCATCTGGCTCTTCTTCACGGCGTTTGCGACAGCTGCGCCATGGAGCGCGTTTCGGTCGCTGTGAACAAGTGCGCTGGATGAATGCGGCTATGCAGGCTTGAGCAGGATGTGACGTTTCTTGCCCATCGAGAGCTTGATGACACCTTCTATCAGCAAAGCCGGCGTCAGCATCATCTTCTCGTCAGTGACCGCGACATCGTTGACGCGCAGTCCTCCGCCCTTGATCTGGCGGCGTGCCTCGCCATTCGACGCGACGAAACCGGCATTGACGAAGGCAGCGAGGACGCCGACGCCTGCATCCAGTTCGGCGCGCGGAATATTGACGGTCGGCAGGCTGTCGGCGAGCGCGCCTTCTTCGAAGGTCTTGCGTGCCGTCTCCGCAGCGGCATTTGCTGCATCGCGGCCGTGCACCACCGCCGTCGCTTCGGTGGCGAGAATCTTCTTCGCCTCGTTGATCTCCGAACCGCCCAAGGCCGCGAGCTTGGCGATTTCGTCGAGGGGCAGGCGCGTGAAGACCTTGAGGAAACGGCCGACGTCTGCGTCCTCGGTATTGCGGAAGTACTGCCAGAAGTCATAGGGGCTGAAGAGATCGCCATTGAGCCAGACGGCGCCGGAGGCCGACTTGCCCATCTTCTCGCCGGATGACTTGGTGAGCAGCGGCGTTGTCAGTGCGTAGAGCTGCGGGCCGCCCATGCGGTGGCTGAGATCGACGCCATTGATGATGTTGCCCCACTGGTCGGAGCCGCCCATCTGCAGCAGCGTGCCGTAGCGGCGATTGAGCTCGACGAAGTCGTAGCCCTGCATGATCATGTAGTTGAATTCGAGGAAGGACAGCGACTGGTCGCGGTCGAGGCGCAGCTTCACGCTGTCGAAGGACAGCATGCGGTTAACCGAGAAGTGGCGGCCGACATCGCGCAGGAATTCGACATAGTTCAACTTCAGCAGCCAGTCGGCATTGTTGACCATCAGTGCGTCGGTCGGGCCGTCGCCATAGGTCAGCATCTTGCCGAAGATCTTCTTGATGCCTTCGATGTTCTCCGCAATCTTCTCGACCGTCAGCAATTGTCGCTGGTCGTCCCGGAACGATGGGTCGCCGACCATCGAGGTGCCGCCACCCATCAGCGTGATCGGGCGATGGCCGGTCTGCTGAAACCAGTACAACATGGTCACCGAGATCAGATTGCCGATATGCAGACTGGTCGCCGTGGCGTCATAACCCACATAAGCCGTGACCGGTCCCTTGCAGCAGGCGGCGTCCAGCGCCTCGGCATCCGAGACCTGATGGATCAGGCCGCGGCTCTGCAGGACGTTGAGAAAATCGGACTTGTAGGTGGTCATCGGTTTACGGCTCGGTTGGATAATTTTACGCTGTCTCAATGGATTGGCGGCAAGGTGGGGGCGTGCTGGCTGCCCCAAAGTGCCTGTGGCATTATAAGATTGGACGCTTCGACACAAGTTTTGACCGGAAATGAGGGCTTTGCCGTGTGCCTGATATGCTGACCGCGATCGGACTAATGAGCGGAACCTCGCTGGACGGGGTCGATGTCGCCCTGATCGAGACTGATGGCGAACGGGTCGGGTCGTTTGGCCCGTCGGGGTATCGGCCATATAGCGAGGCTGAGCGTGCCGTGTTGCGCCAGGCGCTGGCTGAGGCCGTGCAACTGAGCCGGCGCGATATCAGACCGGGCAGTCTGGCCGAGGCGGAGCGGGTGGTTACATCGGTCCATGCTGAGGCGGTCGAGGCGTTTTTGACTGATCATGGCATCGCACGAGGCAGCATCGACATCATCGGCTTTCACGGCCAAACCGTGCTGCATCGTCCCGCCGATCGACTCACCGTGCAGATTGGCGATGGGGCGAGTCTTGCCGGGATGGTCGGCCTGCCGGTGATCCACGACCTGCGCGCGGCTGATGTGGCTGCGGGCGGGCAGGGAGCGCCGCTGGTGCCGGTCTATCACCGTGCCTTGGCGCAGGGACTGCATCGTGACGGGCCCATGGCCGTGGTCAATATCGGCGGCGTGTCCAATGTGACTTACATTGATGGCGATATCGCGTTGATTGCCTGCGACACCGGTCCGGGCAATGCGCTGCTCGATGATTTCGTGTTGCGTGCAACGGGGCAGCCGTTCGATGCGGATGGCGCACTGGCGGCGCAGGGCCGTGTCGATGACGCGTGGATCGCAAGGGGGTTGCAGAATCCGTTCTTTGCGGCAGCGCCGCCGAAGTCGCTTGATCGCAATCACTTCGCTGCATTGCAACTGAGCGATACGACTCCCGCTGATGGTGCAGCGACACTGACGGCGTTCACCGCGGCGACCATCGCCAGCATTGCGCCGCTGTTACCAAAGCCGCCGCGCAGCTGGATCATCACCGGCGGCGGCGCACGCAATCCGACGATGCTGCGCATGCTGCGGGAGCGATTGCCGGCCGCTAGCGTCGAGAGTGCGAATGACCTGGGCTGGTCGGCCGATGCGATGGAAGCGCAGGCCTTCGCGTTCCTGGCGGCGCGCTCGCTTGCGGGCTTGCCGTTGAGCTATCCGGCAACGACTGGTGTGCCGGAGCCGATGACGGGCGGTGTGAGAGCGGACTACCTCGCGAGCTAGTGCGAAGTTCGCCATAGCTAAGGCGATTCGACTCACTCAACGAATCAGGTTGATCGCGAATAACGGCGTCGATGCCTGTGGTAGGCGGCAAGCTGCCGCGGACACGGATGCGTGATGACATCACCAAATCTCGTGATGAGTTCGGTACGGAAATGCCGCGGCTTGCCGATTATGTTGCCGAAAGCACACAGCCGGAAAATGATGCTGCGACAATCGACCGCGCGCATTGTTTCGCAACATGATCTTCCACAACTCTGCCTCATGAATGGCACGCCCGGGGCAATCGCGCGTGCCGATACGATCGGTACGGAGGCGACATGACCACCACGATGAAGCAAATGATACTTGGTTCCGCTGCAGCGTTGCTGGCAGCGGGCACTGCCCAGGCGGCGGACCTTCCGGTGAAGGCCAAGGCTGTCGAATACGTGAAGATCTGCTCGATCTACGGTGCCGGCTTCTACTACATCCCGGGCACCGACACCTGCATCAAGATCGGCGGCGCGATCCGCCTTGATACGACTTTTAACGGTGGCCCGTACGACGCGCCGTTCTGGCAGGGCGGCGCCGGTGGCAACAATCTCTGGACCAAGGATAACTTCCTCACACGCGAACGTATCAACATCACGACCGATACGCGCACGGCGTCCGAATACGGCGTGGTGCGTACCTATGCGAACATGCAGCTCGACTTCACGCAGAACCGAGACAGCATCGCCGGCGGCTTCACGGAAGTGGATTTCGCATTCATCCAGTTCGCCGGCTTCACCTTCGGTAAGGCTGTGTCGAATTTCGATCCGCAATGGGCGCTGACCAAACCCTGGATCTCATCGGGCTTCCTTGCGGGTTCGAGCAATACGACCGGCATTCCCCAAATCGCTTACACAGCTGAATTCGGCAACGGCTTCTCGGGCACCATCGCGCTTGAGAACGCATCGCCCTATCGCAATGCCGGCCTCTACAACACCGCGAATTTCATCGTGGCGCCGGGCGCGGGCTCGTTCACCGGTGCCTTCTACGGCACCAATTCGAACACGTTCTTCGGCAACGCCACGGGCGGCAACCATATTCCTGATGTCGTCGGCAACCTTCGGCTCGATCAGAAGTGGGGCTCGCTGCATTTCGCTGCGGCCATGCACACGTCGACGGCCGGCTTCTACGGGGCAAATGAATCCTTCGGGCATCCTGACGATGTCTACGGCTTTGCCGTCAGTGGCGCGGTGGAATTCAAGGTCTTGCCGACCGGTGCAAACGACAGCCTGAAGATCGAAGCGTCTTATGCCAAGGGCGCTGCGCGTTACGCCTTCACCGGCGGCTCGCTCGAAACGTCCGGCGGCGGTCGTTTTGCCAAATTCGATGGCAACACGGTTGGCTTCGGCTACGTGCTCGATGGTGTGTATTCGCCGGGAAGCTCGATCCAGCAGAGTGATGCCTGGGAAGTCAGTGCCTTCTATGAGCACTACTGGAACACGGCATGGCGCACCTCGGTGTTCGGCAACTACAGCCATATCTCCTATGGCGATGCCGGCAACGCGATGCTCGCCGCGGCATTCAGCCCGGCCGGCGGTCGCCTGGGAACGAGCAGTTCGTCCAACCCGGGCTCTACGGCTGGCAGCATTACTGGCACGACCAACAATTTTGATTTCGGAATTGCCCAGGTCGGTACACGTACTGCATGGACCCCCGTCAAGAACCTGACCCTGTCGGCTGAATTCACCTATAGCCGCCTCGATCAGAATCTCGACGGCACCTATACCGGCACGGCAACTGGCAAGCCCAATCAGGCCTACCAGATCAAGGATCAGAATCTTTACAACGGCTCGGTCCAGATCCTGCGCTCGTTCTGATCCCGATCAGGACCTAAAACTGAAACTGAAAAGCCCTCGGCCGATCCGGCCGAGGGCTTTTTGTTAGGTTGACATGAAGCGGCCGGCGTGAGGCCGATCGACGCCTCAGCGTACGTTGGCGAGGCGCATGTCGAGATAGCCGGTGACCGATTCCATCAGCGGCTCGAGCTTGTTATCGAAGAAGTGATTGGCACCCGGAATGATGTGCTGATCGATCACGATGCCCTTTTGGGTCTTCAGCTTCTCGACCAGCGTGTTGACGTCCTTCGGCGGCACGACCGCATCCTTCTCGCCGTGCACGATCAGGCCCGACGACGGGCAGGGTGCGAGGAACGAGAAATCATAGAGATTGGCCGGCGGTGCGATCGAGATGAAGCCTTCGACCTCGGGGCGACGCATCAGGAGCTGCATGCCGATCCAGGCGCCAAACGAGAAACCGGCAACCCAGCAGGCGCGCGCTTCGGGATTGATGGTCTGCGCCCAGTCGAGCGCTGCGGCTGCATCCGACAACTCGCCGGTGCCGTGGTCGAATGAGCCCTGGCTGCGGCCGACGCCGCGGAAGTTGAAGCGCAGCACGGAGAAACCGCGATGCACGAAGGCGTAATAGCACTGGTAAACGATCTGGTGGTTCATCGTGCCCGCAAATTGCGGATGCGGATGCAGCACCATGGCGATCGGCGCGTTCTTCTGCTTGGCCGGATGATAGCGGCCTTCAATACGGCCTGCGGGACCGGTAAAAATAACTTCGGGCATAGTGATCCTTAGGTCCCGTTCTTGGCGTGATCAGCCGGTTTCGCGCAGGGCTCAGCGAGAATGGCTCGGAGGGGACCCTGCGAGGAAAGGGCGATCGGGCACCGTCAGGTTGATGGCGGGCGGCACCGGGTGAAGTTGAGGCCGCGTTCTACCATGAGCGCAGGGGCGAAAAGCAAGCATATTGAACGTGTCCGCGGCCGTGACATGCGTTGCGCGGGCGCATTTGGTGAGCAATTGGGGTAAGAGAGACGGCGCGCGGCACCGGACGACGTCCGATGCGGCTATCGAGGCTCCAAGTCCCTCAAGGTAAAGCAGAATTGGCCAAAGACCGGGTCTATCTCGACTGGAATGCGACGACACCGCTACGCCCTGAGGCGCGGGCGGCGATGGTGGCCGCGTGGGATTTGGCTGGTAACCCGTCATCGGTTCATACCGAGGGCCGTCAGGCCCGCCGGATCGTTGAGGACGCCCGTGCGGCGGTCGCAGGCGCCTTGGGCGCAGATTCGCGAAACGTCATATTCACCTCAGGCGGAACCGAAGCCAATGTGCTGGCGCTAACGCCCGGGCTGGTGCGCAATCCAGGCGCGGCCGTGCGGCGGCTGATCGTCTCTGCGGTGGAGCACGCCTCGGTGCTGGCGGGAGGCCGCTTCGCCGCGGGAGACCTCCAGGTGCTGGGCGTGGACCGGGATGGGGTCGTGAAACCGGATGAGTTGCGGGCGCTCCTGGCGGGGGGGGAGCCGGCGCTGGTTTCCGTGATGTTGGCCAATAATGAAACCGGCACCCTTCAACCGATTCCTGAGCTTGCGGCCATCGTGCATGACGCCGGCGGCTTGCTGCATGTCGACGCTGTGCAAGCGTTCGGAAAGATACCAATAGATATCAAATTATTGCAGGCTGATCTTCTATCAATTTCTGCGCACAAGATCGGCGGCCCAAAGGGCATTGGCGCGCTGGTCTTGGCCAATGGCGTCGCCGGGCTCAATGCGCTGCTCAGCGGCGGCGGGCAGGAACTGGGGCGTCGGGCGGGAACCGAGAATGTGCCCGGAATCGCCGGCTTCGGCGCCGCCGTGACGGCCGCTATCGCGTCGCTTGATGACATGAAAGGGGTCGAAAAACTGCGTCAGCGGCTTGAGGCGGGCTTGCGGCAATCCAGCAACGGACTTGTGTTCGCCCAGGATGTGCCGCGTCTGCCCAATACGGTCCTGTTCGGCGCTCCCGGATTGCGCGCCGAGACCGCTGTGATTGGATTTGATCTCGAAGGTATTGCGGTATCGTCTGGTTCCGCCTGTTCGTCTGGTAAGGTGCAGCCGTCCCATGTGCTGGAAGCCATGGGTTTCGGGCCGGAGCTGACCCGGGGTGCTGTGCGTCTCAGTCTGGGCTGGTCGACCACCGAAGCGGACGTCGATCGGTGCCTGGAGGCTTGGCGAAAGCTCTCGGGTACACTACTTAAACATAGCGACGAAACACAGCTTGAACGGTTCTAAGAGGGGTGATTTCCCCGCGGGAACATCGTAAAGAACCCCGACAAGCTTTGAGTTTCACGTTTCTGGATTGATCCACCGCGGTCCTTGAAACCGCGAGCGGAGGATAAAATGGCTGCCGTACAAGAGACCGTCGATCGGGTTCGCCAGATCGACGTCGATCAATATCGTTATGGATTCGAGACCATCATCGAATCCGAGAAGGCCCCGAAGGGCCTTTCCGAAGATACCGTCCGTTACATTTCCGCCAAGAAGAACGAGCCGGCATGGATGCTGGAATGGCGTCTTGAGGCGTATCGCCGCTGGCTGACCATGGAAGAGCCGAAGTGGGCGCGGGTCGAGTATCCGAAGATCGACTTCCAGGATCTCTATTACTATTCGGCGCCGAAGCCGAAGAAGACCATCGGCTCGATCGACGAGATCGATCCCGAAATTCTCGAGACCTACAAGAAGCTCGGCATTCCCCTCCGCGAGATCGAGGCGCTGGAAGGTGTCGTGCGTCCGGAAGGCGAGCGCAGGATCGCCGTCGATGCCGTGTTCGATTCGGTGTCGGTCGCGACCACGTTCCAGAAAGAGCTGAAGCAGGCTGGCGTGATCTTCATGCCGATCTCGGAAGCCATCCGCGAACATCCCGATCTGGTGAAGCAGTATCTCGGCACGGTCGTGCCGACCTCCGATAACTTCTATGCCACGCTGAACTCCGCGGTGTTTTCCGACGGCTCGTTCGTCTATGTGCCGCCGGGCGTGCGTTGCCCGATGGAGCTGTCGACCTATTTCCGCATCAATGAGCGCAACACCGGCCAGTTCGAACGAACGCTGATCATTGCCGACAAGGGCGCCTATGTCAGCTATCTCGAAGGCTGCACGGCGCCGCAGCGCGACGAGAACCAGCTCCATGCGGCTGTCGTCGAGCTCGTCACCCATGACGATGCCGAGATCAAGTATTCGACGGTCCAGAACTGGTACCCCGGCAATTCCGAAGGCAAGGGCGGCATCTACAATTTCGTCACCAAGCGTGGTGACTGCCGCGGCGACCGCTCGAAGATTTCCTGGACCCAGGTCGAGACTGGCTCCGCCATCACCTGGAAATATCCGAGCTGCATCCTGCGCGGCGACAATTCGCGCGGCGAGTTCTATTCGATCGCGATTTCGAACGGCTATCAGCAGGTCGATAGCGGCACCAAGATGATCCATCTCGGAAAGAACACCACGAGCCGGATCATCTCGAAGGGTATCGCTGCCGGCAAGTCGCAGAACACCTATCGCGGCCTCGTCACCGCGCATCGCAAGGCGACGAACGCGCGTAACTTCACGGCCTGTGACTCACTCCTGATCGGCGATCAGTGCGGTGCGCATACCGTGCCGTATATCGAGGCGAAGAACGCCTCGACGCTGTTCGAGCACGAAGCAACGACGTCGAAGATCTCCGAAGACGTGCTGTTCTATTGCGTCCAGCGTGGCCTGTCGCAGGAAGAAGCCGTCGGCCTCGTGGTCAACGGTTTCGTGAAGGACGTGTTGCAGCAACTGCCGATGGAATTCGCGGTGGAAGCGCAGAAGCTGATTTCGATCTCGCTTGAGGGATCGGTGGGCTAAGTCCCGCCATCGCGGATGCCCGCACAGCGGCGCTTCCAGGATGTCGGCAAGATTGAAAACCATCCTTAGAGGCTCGCCGCGAATGGCGAGCACTCCAGGCTGAACCCAAGTGCGTTCAGGCGAGGATGACGATGATGATCAAAGGATAGAGACTGATGACCGCATTGCTTGAAGTGAAGGACCTGCAGGTTCGTGTCGAGGATCGCGAGATTCTCCATGGGCTGACGATGACCGTGAATGGCGGTGAAGTGCACGCCATCATGGGACCGAACGGTTCGGGTAAATCGACGCTCAGCCACGTCATCGCCGGCAAGCCCGGTTATGAGGTGACCGGCGGCGAGATCCTGTTCAAGGGTGAAGACCTGCTGGAGATGGAGCCCGACGAGCGCGCCGCCAAGGGCGTGTTCCTGGCGTTCCAGTATCCCGTGGAAATTCCTGGCGTGACGACGATGAACTTCCTGCGCACTGCGGTGAACGCGCAGCGCAAGGCGCGCGGCGAATCCGAATATCTGGTGCCGGACTTCCTCAGGAAGGTCCGCGAGGTCGCTGCTTCGCTGAACATCCCGATGGATATGCTAAAGCGCGGCGTCAATGTCGGCTTCTCCGGCGGTGAGAAGAAGCGCAACGAGGTGCTGCAGATGGCGCTGTTCCAGCCGAGCCTGTGCATCCTCGACGAGATGGACTCCGGTCTCGACATCGATGCGTTGCGCGTGGCTGCCGACGGCGTCAATGCACTGCGCAGCCCGGATCGCGCCATGGTCGTCATCACGCATTATCAGCGCCTGCTGAACTACATCGTGCCGGATCATGTGCATGTGATGTCGAAGGGCCGCGTCGTGAAGAGCGGCGGCAAGGAACTGGCGCTGGAACTCGAAGAGTCCGGTTATGCGCAGTATGAAGACGCGGCGGCCTGAGTGAGACAATCATGAATGTAGCTCTCGCAAAGACAACAACGGGCGCGGTGCTGGACGGCACATTCGCCGCTGCGCGCGGCCGGCTGCCGGGCGTCGGCACGGTGGCGGAAACGCGCCAGCAGGCGTTCGACGATTTCGCGCGCACGGGTCTGCCGACCCGGCGCATCGAAGAATGGAAATATACCGACCTGCGCAACCTGTTGCGTGACGTGGCGCCGCTGGCGCCCGCGCCGGATCAGGCCGCGCTGGCCCAGGCCGCGAAGCTCGTCGAAACGCTCGGTACGGGTGATACGCAGAAGCTGGTCATCGTCGATGGCGTCTTCGTGGCAGGTCTCTCCGATCTGACGTCGGGCGGCGGCGTGACCGTGCATGCGCTCAGCGCCATGCTCGATGACGCGACCAGTGCGACGCGTGCCGACCTGCTGCGCTCGCGCATTGTCGATCCGATGATCGCGCTGAATGCCGCCTTTGCGACCGATGGCATGCTGATCGATATCGCGGACGATGCCGTTCCGGCCCGGCCGCTGCATATCGTGCATGTCGCGACACGCCCGAGCGTGGCCGCATTCACGCGGTCGCTGGTGCGTATCGGCAATCGCGCGCGTGTGACGCTGGTCGAAAGCTTCGTCGCGACAGAATCCGCGAAGGCGTATCAGGCCCATGATGCTGTCGTGATCTGGATCGGCGACGATTCCGATCTGCAGCATGTGCGCGTGATGGAAGACGCCGGCGATGCAGCGAATATCGCAACGGCCATCGTCACAGTCGGTGCGCGCACCAAGTTCAACACCTTCAGCCTGACCACTGGCGGCGGCGTCAGCCGCTATCAGAGCTTCATCACGCTGGCTGGTGTGGATTCGGAGCTGTCGACCAACAGCGTTCATCTGCTGCGCGACAAGCAGCATGGCGACTGTACCTTCGTGATCGAGCATGCGGCGCCGAATTGCCTCAGCCGTGAGCTGTTCCGCGCCGTGCTCGACGATCGCGCGCATTCGGTGTTCCAGGGTCGCATCAACGTCCATCAGATCGCGCAGAAGACCGACGGCAAGATGATGTCACGGGCGCTGCTGCTGTCCGACGAGGCCGAGATCGACAACAAGCCCGAGCTCGAGATCTTCGCTGACGACGTGCAGTGCGGCCACGGCGCGACCATTGGCGCGCTGGATGACAGCCTGCTGTTCTATCTGCGGGCTCGCGGCCTGCCGGAGAAGGCGGCACAGGCGCTGCTGATCCAGGCATTCGTGGGTGAAGCGCTGGAGTCGATCGTGAATGACGATCTGCGCGACGTCGCGATATCGGCCGCAGAGCGTTGGCTGGAGTCGCGCGCATGACATTGCATCCCGCGGTCTCGAACGGGTCATATGACGTCGCTCGCGTCCGCGAGGATTTTCCTGCGCTCGAGATGAAGGTCTATGGCAAGCCGCTGGTCTATCTCGACAACGCTGCATCGGCGCAGAAGCCCTATGCTGTGCTCGACCGCATGACCGAGGCCTACAAGTCCGAATATGCCAATGTGCATCGCGGACTGCATTACCTCGCCAATGCCGCGACCGAAGCCTATGAGGGCGCGCGCATCAAGGTGCAGCACTTCCTCAATGCCAAGCGCCCCGAGGAAATCATCTTCACCCGCAATGCCACCGATGCGCTCAATGCCGTCGCAGCATCGTGGGGCGGCGAGAACATCAAGCCGGGCGATGAGATCGTGCTCTCGATCATGGAGCACCATTCCAACATCGTACCGTGGCACTTCCTGCGGGAACGTCAGGGCGCCGTCATCAAATGGGCGCCGGTCGATGACGAAGGCAACTTCCTGATCGACGAGTTCGAGAAGCTGCTGACCGATCGTACCAAGATCGTCGCCATCACCCAGATGTCCAATGCGCTGGGCACGCTGGTTCCGGTCAAGGACGTGGTGAAGCTCGCGCATGCGCGCGGCATTCCCGTCGTGGTGGATGGCAGCCAGGCTGCCGTGCACATGCCGATCGATGTGCAGGACATCGACGCCGACTTTTATATCTTCACCGGCCACAAGCTGTACGGACCGACCGGCATCGGCGTGCTGTATGGCAAATATGACCGCCTGGTCGCGATGCGACCCTATGCCGGCGGCGGCGAGATGATCCGCGAAGTGGCGAAGGAGTGGGTCACCTATGGTGATCCGCCGCACAAGTTTGAGGCTGGTACGCCCGCCATCGTCGAGGCCATCGGCCTCGGCGCTGCGATCGATTACGTCAATTCGATCGGCAAGGAGCGGATTGCCGCCCATGAGCACGACCTCCTGGCCTATGCACAGGACCGGCTGCGCGAGATCAATTCGCTGCGAATTATCGGAACTGCCAAGAACAAGGGCCCGGTGATTTCGTTCGAACTGAAAGGCGCTCACGCCCATGATGTGGCGACCGTGATTGACCGACAGGGCGTCGCTGTCCGTGCGGGAACCCACTGTGTGATGCCGCTTCTGGAGCGATTCAATGTCACGGCCACGTGCCGTGCATCATTCGGAATGTATAATACCCGCGAGGAGGTCGACCACCTCGCACAGGCGCTGATCAAGGCACGGGAGTTGTTTGCATGAGTGACATTGCAGAAGCCAAGACGCCGGACGCCACCCCCGAGGCTGAGAAGCCCGCTCACATGCAGACCACCTCGGCGCTCGATCCCGCCGAAACCGAACGCCTGGGCACCGAGATCGTCGCTGCACTGAAGACCGTGTTCGACCCGGAAATCCCCGCGGATATCTACGAGCTCGGCCTGATCTACAAGGTCGACATCAAGGACGATCGCTCCGTCCAAGTCGAGATGACGCTGACGACGCCGAATTGTCCGGCCGCCGAAGAGCTTCCGACGATGGTGGAGAACGCCGTGGCCAGCGTGCCCGGAGTCGGTCTGGTCAAGGTCGAGATCGTCTGGGAGCCGACCTGGACGCCGGACCGGATGACC
Organism: Tardiphaga sp. OK245; assembly: GCF_900108575.1. NCBI lineage: Bacteria > Pseudomonadati > Pseudomonadota > Alphaproteobacteria > Hyphomicrobiales > Nitrobacteraceae > Tardiphaga > Tardiphaga sp. OK245. Next base: position 290,816 of record NZ_FNWZ01000003.1, read on the forward strand.
GACGAGGCCCGTCTCGTTCTGAATATGTGGTGAGTTGCGTCTGGTTGCTGAATACGCCCAAGTCGCTTGAATTCCTATGGCGGCCTTGAACCGCCGAAGGGACTGAACACATGACTGAGATGACACCAACGCCAACCGCACCGGCTGCGAAGCCGAAGCCGCGTCCCCGCCCGCAGGTGATGCGCCTGACCGATGCTGCCGCAACGCGGATCCGGGAGCTGACGGAGCGTGCGGATTCCGAGATCGTCGGCCTGCGCGTCGGCATCAAGAACGGTGGCTGCGCCGGCCAGTCCTACACCGTCGAATATGCCCACGACATCAAGCCGACCGACGAAATCGTCGAGGACAAGGGCGTCAAGATCCTGGTCGATCCTAAGGCCGTTCTGTTCCTGCTCGGCACCGAGATGGACTACAAGACCGACCGCATGCAGGCCCAGTTCGTGTTCAACAACCCGAACCAGATCTCGGCCTGTGGCTGCGGCGAGTCCGTGCAACTGACGCCGGCGAAGATCGACGGCTGAGGGCGTTAGCCTTCGATCTCTCAATTTAAAACGCTGTCGTGCCCAGGCAAAGCGCGAAGCGCGGCTTCGCTAGATGTCCCGGGCATTCAGTTTGGGGCCTTGCTAAAGGGAAGATGGATGGCCGGATCAAGTCCGGCCATGACGTGGGGAGAGGGCATGTAGTAGTCGCTTCCGTAATTGCGCGGCTCATCCTACACTTCCGCCATGGACCGCGATTTCCTCAGTGAACTTTTCGCCGGCTTTGGCCCGGTAACGATCCGCCGGATGTTTTCCGGCTTTGGCATTTCCGCCGATGGCATCAACTTCGCGCTGGTGCTGCGCGGCGCGGTCTATCTGCGTGCCGATGAAATCTCGATCCCGCGTTTCGAGAGTGAGGGCTCGCAGTGTTTTCAGTATGAGATGCGCGGCAAGCTGCGGATGATCGGATCCTATTGGCAGCTGCCGGAACGGCTCTATGACGATCCCGATGAAGTCACCGAATGGGCGAGGGTCGCGCATGCCGCAGCGATCCGTGCATCGCTGGCAAAAGCAAGCAAGAAGCGGGCAACGAAGAAAGCGAAGGTCGTGAAGAAGACCGCGGCGAAAAAGAAGGCCGCCAAGAAGGCTGCGGTTAAGACGGTCGCCAGCAAGAAAGCCAGTAAAGCCGCAAAGAAGCGGAAATCCTCATCCTGAGGAGCCGTGCGCTTGCGCGGCGTCTCCTTGCGAATGGTGAAGCCAAGTGTGGGGCGTCATGCCACCTGAAACTGCAGCTCCGCAGAATATTCCGGATCGACTTCGCAGATCACGCGGTTGCGGCCGCTGCGCTTCGCGGCATAGAGACAGGCGTCGGCACGGCCGATGAGCGATTCCATATCGTCGCCGATCTGCAGCATCGAGACGCCGACGGAAATCGTGACGCGTCCCAGGATCTCGCCAGTCGATTTTTTCTTCAGCTCCTTTGACATCACGGCGCGGCGGATGTGATCGGCAACGGTGAGCGCCTGACGCAGCGGCGTGTTCGGTAGCACCACGGCGAATTCCTCGCCGCCATAGCGCGCGGTGATATCCTGGCCCTTGATGGTCTGCTTCAATGACTGGCCGACAAGACGCAGCACCTGGTCGCCGGTGAGATGGCCATAATTGTCGTTGAAGGACTTAAAGTGATCGATGTCGAGCATCAGGAGCGACAACGGTTCGCCGCGCTTCACCGCGGTATCGATTGCCGCCATCAGCGCACGGTCGAAATATTTGCGGTTGCCGAGCGCGGTGAGGGGATCAGTCAGGCTTTCGGCGCGGATCGCTTCGAGGCTCTGTTGCAGCGTGTAGACCTCGCTCTTCGAGGACAGTAGCCGCTCTTCCAGCGCCTTGTTGGTGTCATGCACTTCACGGGTGGATTTGACGAGCCTTTCGATCACGGCTTTCACCGCAGCGGGATCGTGCGCCCGCGACAAATCCTTGCTGGCACCATCCAGACTGGCATTGAAGTTCGTGGTCATGCCCAGAGCATCGGTGATGAGCGCCATCACGTCGTCGATCTCGCCGATGACGCGGGCGCCGACCTGATCGATGCGATCAGTGGTGCGAATTTGTGAGAGATAAGTGTCGTGGATCAGGTCGAGATCGGCTTCGGTCAGCCGGCCATTGCGTGCCAGCGTCTCATTGATGACTTTGTTGAGCGCCGAATTGTAGCCAGTCGCGTAGACGTACCAGATCTCATAATTGCGCGGAATCGCCGTCTGGCGGAGCGAGCGAATTTGGCCCAGCGCGACTTCGGCAAAGGCCAAAGTCCGCTCTTGTTCGTCCAGGATGCCGGTCACGTTCTGTGCCCTCGTGGACAGCGTGTATACGCGGTCCTCTGAAATGCAAATTCGTTAAAAATATCGCATTCAGATTAGGGGACGAGAGTGAACGGCAAGTAAACGTTCCTGGCGCGATACTACCTATGCGCGTGCCCGGATCGGACGCAACAGAAAGGCCGGCAGGTGCGAATGATCCGCCGGTTCGTTGTCTTCGCGGCGCGAACGTGGCGCTTCGGCGCGGCCGATGGAGGGGGGACGCTGCGCCTGCGGGGCTGCCGCTGCCACGACCGGTGCTGCCAAAGCGGCTTCCGCGGGTTGCGCCTGCGGGCTGCGCTCGCCGCCTTCCGAACGACCACCTTCACGGCGCGGGCCACGCTCACGGCGCGGTTTGCGATCCCGTCCGCCTTCGCGGGGCTGATCGTTGCGGCTGCTGCGCGGATGTTCGGCATTGGCTTCGCGATTGCTGGTGCGGTTGCGCGACTGGCGCGACGCCTCAGCGGTTTCGCCTTCGACAGGCTCGGAGATCGCTATGGAAGTTTCGACCTTGGGGATCGACTGGCCGATCAGTTTTTCGATCGCCAGCATGGACTTCTGGTCGGATGGGCACACCAGCGAGATCGCGGAGCCGGTGCGGCCGGCGCGGCCGGTACGGCCGATGCGGTGCACGTAGTCGTCCGAATGATGCGGGACGTCGAAATTATAGACGTGGCTGACGGCGGGAATATCGAGACCGCGGGCGGCGACGTCGGAAGCCACCAGGATCGGCAGCTCGCCCTTGCGGAACTGGTCCAGCGCGGCTGTGCGGGCCGACTGCTCCATGTCGCCATGCAGGGCGCCGACACTGAAGCCGTGCTTCTGGAGCGACTTGGCGAGCAACGCGACTTCACGTTTGCGGTTGCAGAAGATGATCGCATTCTTGAGGTCGGTGGCTTCGCGGAGAAGGGCCCGGAGCACTTCGCGCTTCTCGTGCGGCTCGCGGCCGACGGCCACTTGCGACTGGGTCACGGTGACGGCGGTGGAGGCGGGCTTGGAGACTTCGATCTTCACCGGATTATGCAGGAAGGTCTCGGTGACGCGGCGGATTTCGGCGGGCATGGTCGCCGTAAAAAAGAGAGTCTGACGGGTGAACGGCACCAGCTTGCAGATGCGTTCGATGTCGGGGATGAAGCCCATGTCCAGCATGCGGTCGGCTTCGTCGATGACCAGCAATTCGACGCCGGTGAGAAGCAGTCCGCCGCGCTCGGTATGGTCGAGCAGGCGACCCGGCGTGGCGATCAACACATCGACGCCGCGGGTGAGTTTGCTGTCCTGATCACCGAACGAGACGCCGCCGATCAGCAGCGCCACGTTGAGCTTCTGGCCGACGCCGTATTTGTCGAACTGCTCTTTGACCTGTGCGGCCAGTTCGCGGGTCGGTTCGAGAATGAGCGTGCGGGGCATGCGGGCGCGGGCTCGGCCCTTTTCCAGCATGGTCATCATCGGGAGAACGAAGGCAGCGGTTTTGCCGGTGCCGGTCTGGGCGATGCCGAGCACGTCTTTGCGCGCTAGCACATGAGGAATCGCTTGTTCCTGAATGGGGGTTGGGGTGGTGTAACCGGTGGCCGCAACGGCGGCGAGAACCTTGTCGGACAAGCCGAGATTGGAGAAGGACATTGAGCCTCTGTATGGGGGCATGATCTGATCCGGTATCCGGATGATCACCGTTCGGAATCACGCCTCAGGTCGAAACCGCCGCTTGGATTCTCGGGAAATACTGCAGCGCTTATCCCCGGAGCGGCACGCAAACATGCACGGAGACGCTGGGCGCTGACAGGCGGCTTACTCAAGATATCGCGTTTCGATACCGGGCCGCGTCGAGCCGGAACATAGGCTGGAATCGGCCAAAGTCAATCCGCCACACCCTGGAACATCCCAAAAAGCTTAATGTTTTAGCGGAAAAGGGCCAAAATCGGGATATTGGCGGGGGCTTGGGGCCCCGCCGGACGGCCGCTACGCGACGTTGCGTGTGACGTCGATGCAGCGCTGACTGTTAGTCGACCGGCCTGCGTTCGCGGCCGGGTGGACCGGCAATGGCGATGAGCGCGCCGCTCAGTAACAGCGCGGTCGAGATCACCATGAACATCGCGATCGGACCGTGGCTGCCGAGCAGCGGCAGCAGCGCGATCGGTACCAGCGCCGATACGACGCGGCCGAGGCCCCATGCGCCAGCGGTGGCCGAAGCGCGCAGATGCGTCGGCAGCAGCTCGACAGCGTAGAGGCTAAGCACGGCGCTGTAGACGGCACTGGCGAGGTTGAACACGATGCCGGTGACGATGAGCGGCGTTAGCACCGTGCTGACAGCGAAAGTCAGCCCAGTTGCGATCATCACCACGGCACAGGCGACCAGAGCGAGGCGCCGCGGGATACGATCGACGAAGGCCGATGCCGCCGCGATGCCGATCGATGGACCGAACATCGTAAGTCCCGCGAACAGCAGGGACTCGCTGACATGAAATCCCTTCTGCACCATCACCGCGGCGCTGAGCAGCGGGAAGCCAATGGTGGCCCAGGGTCCGAGTACATAGAGCGCGGCAAGGAGCGCTGTGCGCCGCAGGCTGATCCGATCGCGGGCGAGCGCTCGGAAGCCGCTGGATCTGGTCGCAATAGTTTCGGGAGCGGAGATCGCCGGCGGTGATGGCTGACGCGCGGATGCCTCGAAGCGGCGGCAGGCGGCATCAGCCTCGGCGTCGCGTCCGACCGATGCGAGCCAGCGCGGCGATTCCGGCACCAGGAAGAACAGCAGGGCTGTCAGGGTCGAGCACGCGCTGCCGAAGATCAAAGCCCAGCGCCAGCCCTCGATGCCCCATGGCGCGATGGGCGTCAGCCAGCGGATCATCAGGATGATTGCCGGTGCGCCGAGAAAGGCGAGCGCGCCGCACAGCATCATCAAAAGGCCGCGGCGCCGGGGCGGCAGTAGGTCTGACAGATAGGCCGATGTCAAAGGCGGATAGCCGCCGATGGCGAGGCCGGAGATGAAGCGGAAAGCCGTCATGGTTGCCACATCGCGACTGGCGGCGACGGCGAGCGAGCTCAGCGCCAGGACGGCAAGCGCGCTCTGCAGCGCGATCTGGCGGCCATAGCGATCCGCAATCCAGCCGAACACAGGCGCACCAACGGCGCCGCCGGCAAAGACCGATGCCAACAACAGCGAGAGCTCGCCGCGCGAGATGCTGTAGGGCGGCGCGAGGAAGATGCCGGAAAAGGCATTGCTGAGCGCCACTTCGGCGATGTCTGCGAACAGGCCGAAGGCACAGAGCGCGAAGATGCCGAGGTGAAGCGGCGAGACTGGCAGCCCGTCCAGGCGTGCCGCAATAGTTGGCACGGCTGCGCCCGCTGGCGCCCCGTGCGTCCGCACCTGGTCGTTCATCTGACGCCCCGCATCTCATAGCGGCAACGCAATGCGCGTCCTCCGCTGCCCGCGCGGACCATATGTCGATGGAGCTGGATGAGTCGAGAGGAGGGTATGTGGCGGCGAACCGCAGCGTCTCAAATCTGCGTCGGCGTTGCCGCGCAGCCATACAGGATCATCTCGCAGGTCTGGCGATAGCGCGCCGAGAAGTCATTCGCTGCGATCGGAGGGAGTGCCTGATTGACAGCCCGTCCGCCGTCGGCCAGCGCCTGCGCGATCTGCGCGGCCGTAAAACGGCCGGTCAGGATCAGCAGCTTGCTGTAGTGGAAATCGATAATCAGCTTTTCCAGCTCGGCCTGGAAGGCGATTGCGGACTCGATCATGAGATCGCGGCAGCGCCGAAAGGCTTCCGCATTGAGCTCGACGGTATGCGGTGAGAATGTCAGCATCCGACGGGTTTCGCCGTATCTCAGGTCGATGATCGTCGCAAAGATGTCGAGTGCGCTGCCGCCACTTTCCCGGATATTCTGGCCGGCCTCGAGTGCCTGCGCTATCGCGACTTCATTGCGATGGCCGATCGAGGCACGAAATGCCTCTTCCTTGTTGCTGAAATAGTAATAGAGCGCGCGCTGCGTGAAGCCGCACTCTCTCGCGAGACCGACCATCGACAGGCCGGCATAGCCGTGGTCGAGAAATGCCTTGTTGACCCGAAGCAGCAACTCGTGCCCGGGCGTAATCATCTTCTTTGCCATTGGTCGTCAGGTATCCAGTCGTAGCGGGCTTCGGGCGGGTGATTAAAACTGCCTGAAATCTTACAGTCTAAAAAATCCCATCCTCAAATCGCCAAGCTACGAGGAACGCAAAGTTCCTGAAGCGCGCTTCCTGACATTGGTTGCCTGTAGCAGGAGCCGGTTTTAGCAATTGCTCCCCGGATTGGCTCCGGACCTGATGAATTGTCACATAGCACATGTCGGGGCAATCATGTCGATGATTGGCCGCGTAACCCTTATCCACAGGACTTCGCGACATGTGGTACCTCATCACCCCTGATCGAGAGCGCACGCCGAGCCGTCCGGAAGTCGACTTATTCCGGCGCGCGTGAGAGGGATACCGCAGGCTGACTATTTGCCGTAAGTGCCTAGCTGCATCCCGAGATTCTGCATCACGAAAGCATTCATGCGCAGATGCACCTCGCTGCCGCTCTGTAGACGGGCATCGACCTCATACGTCGCCGGATCGACCTGGCGGATCCCGATGATCTGGTTGATATCCAGCACTTCCGGGGTGGTCTGTGCAGGCTTGGCGGCTACCGGGGCGCGCTTCGGTTTGGCGGCGGCAGCCGGCGGTTTCGCCGCGGTAGCGGGGGCCGCATCCTGCGCGAGTGCCATGGTGGGAAGCAACAGCGCGGCTGCGAGGACGAGTGATTTCACAACGATCTCCTGACTCTGATTGGGGCTCGGGCTAGCGGAGATTAAGGCGGAAAATGTGGCAGCGGGGCTGCAATCGGCAGGCAGATGATCTGCCTGAGCAGGCAGGACAAAATGGGTGGTAACGGCTAGACCTCGGTTTGAACCGGCCGCAGTTCTGCCTCGACCAAGGCAGACAATGACGCGGTCGAGCCACACGGATATATGTGCTGGCGGGGCGGGGATAGAACAATGCGACGGCTTTTGATTCTGCTGGCAACGCTGGCAGCGGCGGCACTTTCGACAGCGCCGGCTTTTGCTGCAAAACGCGTGGCGCTGGTCATCGGCAATAACGACTATCGCAATGTGCCGAAGCTGCAGAAGGCCGTGAATGACGCCCGCAGCATAGGGGACGCACTGAAGAATCTCGGCTTCAGTGTCATGGTGGCCGAGAACCAGACCCGACAAGCCTTCAGTCAGTCCTTGCTCGCTTTCGATTCGACGATTGAAAAAGGCGACACGGCCTTTTTCTTTTTTGCAGGGCACGGCTTTGAGATCGCCGGCCAGAACTTCCTGCTGCCCACGGATGTCCCTGCCGCCACGGAAGGGCAAGAAGAGCTGGTGCGCGACTCAGCGATTCTCGCCGACCGGATTGTAACGCGGCTGCAGATGCGCGGCGCGCGGACGTCGATTCTGGTGTTCGACGCCTGTCGCAACAATCCGTTCGAGCGCGCTGGCACCCGCGCTGTGGCCGGCAGCGGTGGCCTCGCTCCGATGACGACGCTCCCGGAAGGCGTGTTTTCGATCTTCTCGGCCGGGCCGCGGCAGACCGCGCTGGATCGTTTGTCGAACAACGACACCGATCCGAATTCAGTTTTCACGCGCGCCTTCATCAAGGAGCTGCAGGAGCCATCGCTGAACCTCGTGCAGGTCGCGCAGCGCACCCGGCGGACCGTCAGCGAGATGGCAGAGACCGTGAAGCACCGTCAGGTGCCGGTGTATTTCGACCAGATGGTCGATGACGTCTTTCTCAATGGTGTGGCGCTCAAGCAGGCCGATGCGCGGCCGGCCGAACCGCTGCAGCAGGTCGCTGCGCTGCCGCCTGTCAACGTTCCGCAACTGCCGCCGGCCAACGATGCGGTGAACGCGCCGATCGCCAGCTTCTCGCGCCACAATGGGGGCTGGACCGTGATGTTCTCGATCGCCGATCCGACGCTGGGTATCTCCTGGCGGATGGGCGAGGGAGGTAATTTCCGCGAGACCGGCTTCATGGACACGCTCGATCCGCGCACGCGCAAGCGAATGCCGAATCCGGCGGTCCAGCTCGACGCCGATGCAGCGGCGACGACGATCTATCTGCGTTACGTCGACGCGAACGGCGAGATGCAGGGCCCGTTTCCGATCCGCTTCGATCCCGAGGCGGCGCTGGTTCGCGACCAGCGCAAGATCCTCGATATGACCGCTGGAAGCTGGCTTGCCTTCGGTGGCTACAACACGCCCCTGATGTATTATACGCATCTGATGTCGTATCGCTGTGCCATTCGCGAGGCCCGCGTCGGGATCGATAGCGCCGTGCCGGACAAGCTGCTGAAATTCCCGCCCTGCGACCTGCGCGACCCCATTGCGACGCCGTCGGATGCCGAGACCTACATCAAAATCCCGGCCTCGACGAAGTTCGTATCGGTCGAATTGACGTTCCGGGACGGCAGCATCTCCGAAACCAAGAGCTTCCGACGTTCGGGAAATCGATGAGCATGATCGACACCGCCCTGCGAACCACGGCATTTCGACTATCGCAAGCTCGCATTCCTTGATCAAGAAATTCGACTCGCCGGAGGAGTAGCGAATGGCTGCAGGCGCGAACGAGAACTCGCTGACCGCGCGCTGCTGCATCGTTGGCGGTGGCCCTGCCGGAATGATGCTCGGCTATCTGCTCGGCCGCGCCGGCGTCGATACGATCGTTATCGAGAAACACGCCGACTTCTTCCGCGATTTCCGCGGCGACACCGTGCATCCATCGACGCTGCAGGTGATGGACGAGCTTGGCCTGATCGACGACTTCTTGAAGATCAAGCACGATCGTATCCAGAAGATGGATGGCTTCTTCGGAACGCATAAGCTGCGCATTGCGGATATCAGCCGCACCAGCGCGAAGTATCCGTTTATCGCCTTCATGCCGCAGTGGGATTTCCTCAATTTCCTGCGCGACAAAGCGCAGCGCTATCCGCATCTCAAGGTGATGATGAACACCGAGGCGACCGATCTCATCTGGTCGGGCGAGCAAGTGGTCGGCGTCAAGGCCATCACGCAGCAGGGGCCGGTCGAGATCCATGCCGATCTGACAGTGGCCTGCGATGGCCGGCATTCGATCGTGCGGCCGGCGGCGAAGCTGGAGGTCGAAGACATCGGTGCGCCCATGGACATCTTGTGGTTTCGCGTTGCCAAGGGCGCAGAGACCGAGAGCGTGTTCGCGCGGCTCGAGCCCGGCAAGATGATGGTGACCATCGATCGCGGGGACTACTGGCAATGCGCTTATGTGATCGCCAAGGGGCACTATGAGGAGATCAAGGTGCGCGGCCTTGAGGCTTTCCGTGCCGAAACGTCACGTCTGGCGCCGATCCTGACCGCGCATATCGAAGAGCTGAAGAGCTGGGACGACGTCAAACTACTGACCGTCGCGATCAATCGGCTCAAGCGCTGGACCCGGCCGGGGCTGTTGTGCATCGGCGACGCCGCGCATGCGATGTCCCCGGTTGGCGGCGTCGGTGTGAATATCGCGGTGCAGGACGCCGTCGCGACCGCTAACCTGCTGGCGGCGAAGCTGGCGAAGGGACCGGTGACCGAGGACGACCTCGGCGCGGTGCGTCGCCGCCGCGAATTCCCGATGCGCGCGACACAGGGCATGCAGGTCGTGATGCAAAACAACATCATCAGCCGTGCACTGGCCAAGGGCGGCGAGCCGCTGACGCCGCCGCTGATCATGCGCCTGGTCAGCGCGTTTCCGCTGCTGCAGGGACTGACCGCGCGCTTCCTGGCCATTGGCGTACGACCGGAGCACGTGCAGTCGCCAGAAGCCTAAGACAGATTATCCCTGCACCGAGAAGCCGCCGTCCACGGGGATTGCCGTACCGGTGACGAAGTCCGAGGCGCGCGACGACAGGAACACGGCAATGCCCGCGAAATCTCCCGACGCGCCCCAGCGGCCGGCGGGCGTTCGTGCCAGGACCTTGTCATGCAGGCCGTCGATTTCACGGCGCGCATTCTGTGTCAGTTCGGTATCGATCCAACCCGGCAGAACGGCGTTGCACTGGATGTTGTGCGGCGCCCATGCGACCGCGCAGGAGCGGGTGAACTGGACGATGCCGCCTTTGCTGGCGGCATAGGCTGGCGCGAAAGACGCGCCGAAGATCGACAGCATCGAGCCGATATTGATGATCTTGCCGCCGCCCGCGACCTTCATCGCGGGATGCGCCGCCTGCGAACAGACGAAGGCGCTGGTGAGATTGGTCTTGATCACGCTGTCCCATTCGTCGAGTGCGATCTCGTGCGGCGGCTTGCGGATGTTGATGCCGGCATTGTTGATGAGGATATCGATGCGGCCCAGTTCTTTCAGCACGCGTGCGATCATTCCATCGACAGCGGTCTTGTCGGTCACATCGGCCGCAATGGCGACCGCTCTGGCGCCGCTCTCGGTCAGCTCCGCGACGGCATCCTTGGATTTCGTCTGGTTGCGTCCGACCACGGCGATGGCGGCGCCGGCCTGCGCCAGACCCCGCGCCATGCCGAGCCCGATGCCGCCATTCCCGCCGGTGACGATGGCTACTTTGCCGGAGAGATCGAACAGTCCTGCAGTCATGGTGTTGTCCTCATTGCATCAGCCTTGAATTGAAAAGCCGCCATCGACCGTGAGCGCGGCACCGTTGACGAAGTCGGAAGCCGCGCTGGCCAAAAACACGGCCGCGCCCGCAAGATCATCAGGCCTGCCCCAGCGCTGTGCCGGTACACGCCCGAGAATGCGATCGTGCAGTTCGGGTCGGATGTCCTTGGCGCGCTTGGTCAGGTCGGTGTCGATCCAGCCGGGGAGAATGGCGTTGGACTGGATGTTGTCCGCAGCCCAGGCAGTCGCCAGCGCGCGGGTGAATTGCAGGATGCCACCTTTGCTTGATGCGTAGTTCGCCGCGCCGCCGGCGCCGAGCGTGGCCAACACCGAGGCGATATTGATGATCTTGCCGCGGCCTGCGGCTTTCATCGCCGGGTAGACAGCCTGCGCGCAGATGAAAGGCGCGGTCATGTTGACGTCGATGACCTGCTGCCAGTCGGCCAGCGTCATGTCTTCGATTGGCGCTGAGATGCTGATGCCGGCATTGTTGACGAGGATGTCAATGCGGCCGAACGCGTTCAACGTTGCGGACACCGTCTGCGCGATCGAGTTCGGGTCGGTAACATCGGTCGTCAATGCGAGTACCGGATGTCCTGACGTCTCCAGTTCGGCTTTTGCCTGAGCGGCATTATCGCTGTTGCGATCGGCGATCGCGAGGGTGGCACCGGCATTCGCGAGCCCACGCGCCATGCCGAGGCCAATTCCGGTGTTGCCGCCGGTGACGATGGCGACCCTGCCGGTGAGGTCGAAGAGATTGCTGGTCAAAAGATGTCCGCCCCCGCCATGCATTGTGTCCGACGCGTTCTATGGCGCGTCTGGGACGGATCATCGCAAGACTGGCGGGAAGATGGAAGGGGGCGTCAGCGCCGCACGAGCGCCAGTCCCATCAGTCCGACGCCAAGCGCGGCGAGGGCAGCGCCGTAATAGGCCCACTGCATCTGGCTGATCATGAAACTGGATTTCGGCCAGTTCACGAGCCCGGTGCCCTGGCCGATCCAGAGGGTGCCGATCAGAAAAGCGAGAATGCCGAGGGTAAGGAATGGTGCGCGCATGGGATAGATACGATGAATGGAGCCAAAGGTTTCAAGCGCCAGCTGTGGCGGTGACGAACCAACTGTTTGGTTCATCACCGCAGTTTCATTTCGGCAGGGCGATCAGAAGCGCTCGCCAACCACTTCCTCACTCTTGGCCCATAGCGCCTTGGCGCGTTCGGCATCGAGCGCGTAAGCGCGCACGCCTTCGCTGGCCGGATTGATCAGCCCGTCGACGATCTCCGAGACGTGACAGTTCTCGCAATAGCGGCCGCCGATCTCGTCCGCGCTGGCGACCACGCCGGCCCACACCGAAGTTGCAGCGCCTTGCGGAATGGTCTTCCATTGAAACAGCGGTTTACCCTCGGCAGCGAGCTCGGCATTGATGCCGTCGAGCATGGCATCGATCGTTGCTTCGCCGATATGGCGGCCGAGTTCTGTCTTGATGCCGCCGGGATGCAGCGCGGTGGCGCGCACGCCGCGCGCCCGATGCCGCCGGTCGAACTCGACGGCGAACAGGATGTTGGCGGTCTTCGAGCGGCCATAGCCGATGACCGGCTCATAGGACCCCTTGGTGAAATTGGGATCTTCGAGATCCACGTCGGCGAAGCGATGGCCGGACGAGGCGACGTTGACCAGCCGCGCGGTAGGCGACAGCAGTGACGCGATACGGTTGACCAATACGAAGTGACCGAGATGGTTCGTGCCGAACTGGGTCTCGAAGCCGTCTACAGTGAGGCCGAACGGCGGCGCCATCACACCGGCATTGGCGATCACCAGGTCGAATGGGCGGCCCGCCGCGACCAGCGCATCGGCGCAGGCGCGGACACTGGCCAGCGAGCCGAGATCGAGTGCAATCAGTTCGAGGCCACCGCCGCCAGTGGCATCGGCGCGCACTTGCGCGGTCGCCGCTTCCGCCTTGGCGAGGTCACGGGCGGCACCGACCACCTGCGCGCCCCGGGCGGCCAGGCTGCGCGCCGTCTCGACGCCGAGCCCGGCCGAGACGCCGGTGACCAGAATGCGCTTGCCGCGGAGGTCGACACCAGCGAGCACGTCGTCGGTGGTGGAAGTGGCGCTGAAAGGTCCTGCCATGATAGCTCCTTGTGTTTGGCACGACGCGCCTCCGAGCGGATCGAGCTTTGTCGAACGGCGCTTTGAGGGTATAAATGGAGGCCGTCTCCGTTTAAATACGGAGGCACCCTCCGTTTATCAAGAGGTGACCCGTAAAATGGCACAGGAGGCCAAGCCGAAGGCCGTTCGCGGACCACGGATCGATGCGCAGCGCAATCGTCAGCGGCTGTTGGAAACGGCAAAGGCGACATTTGCCGAAAAGGGCGAGGCGGCCGGTCTCGAGGAGATCGCGCGGCTCGCGGGTGTCGGAATCGGGACGCTATATCGCCACTTCCCCACCCGCGACGCATTGGTCGATGCGGTCTATCGCAACGAGACACAGCAGCTTGCCGAGGCCGCTGCGGAACTTGCGACCACACATGCCCCGGTGGAGGCCTTGCGCGCCTGGATGCGAATCTTCGTCGATCACATTGCGACGAAGCAACTGATGGCGGGTGTGCTGGGTTCGATTGTTGGCGACTGTTCGGACCTCTATGCCGATGCTGGCACGCAGATCAAAACTGCGATGGCAATGCTGGTCGACCGCGCCGTTGCCAATGGCGATATCCGCCTCGATCTCGATCCGCTCGACATGTTGCGCGCACTGGCCGGCGTGGCCAGTGTCAGCGCAGGTCCGAATTGGGAAGCCAGCGCCAAGCGGCTCGTCGATATCCTGATCGCCGGCGTTCGCACGCCGGGCGGCGAGGGGCAATGACTAAGTAGGGAATAAAAGATCGCTCCCGGCACGCGCCCGATGATTTCTGAAGCGTGAGCGCGTCCGAGAAACGAGCTTTTAAACGTCTAGCAATTCCTCGTTGGCGAATTCCGCCTTGTCCGAGATGAACGCAAACCGCGCTTCGGCCTTGGTGCCCATCAGGCGCTCAACGGAGTCAGCAGTGCCGTCGCGGTCTTCCGGCAGCAGCTGCACGCGCAGCAAGGTGCGGCGCGCCGGGTCCATGGTGGTTTCCTTAAGCTGCGCCGGCATCATTTCGCCGAGGCCTTTGAAGCGACCGACATCGACCTTGGCATTGGCGTTGAATTCGCTCTTCAGCAACGCGTCCTTGTGCGCATCGTCGCGCGCATAGACCGTCTTGCTGCCATGGGTCAGGCGGTAGAGTGGGGGGACTGCGAGATAGAGATGCCCTTCATCGATCATCTTTGGCATCTGCCGGTAGAAGAAGGTGATCAGCAATGACGCGATGTGGGCGCCGTCGACATCGGCGTCGGTCATGATGATGATGCGTGAATAGCGCAGGTCTTCTTCGCGGTAATGCGCGCCGGTGCCGGCGCCGATCGCCTGCATGAGGTCTGATATCTGCGCGTTGGCCGTCAGCTTTTCCTTGGTCGCCGAGGCGACGTTGAGGATTTTGCCGCGCAGCGGCAGGATGGCCTGGGTCTTGCGGTCACGCGCCTGCTTGGCGCTGCCGCCTGCCGAATCGCCCTCGACGATGAACAGTTCGGAGCCTTCGGTCGCGGTATTGGTGCAGTCGGCGAGCTTGCCGGGCAGGCGCAGCTTCTTCACCGCGGTCTTGCGCGAAGTCTCCTTTTCGGCGCGGCGGCGCAGACGCTCGTCGGCGCGCTCGAGCACGAATTCGAGCAGCTTGTTGGCCTGGACGGGATTGCCGGACAGCCAGTGGTCGAACGGATCCTTGATGGCCTGTTCGACGATCTTTTGGGCTTCGGCGGTGGCGAGACGATCCTTGGTCTGGCCCTGGAATTCCGGCTCGCGCACGAATACCGAGAGCATCACGGCGGCGCCGACCATCACGTCTTCCGAAGTGATGGTGCCGGAGCGCTTGCCCTGGCCGACGCGTTCGGCGTGGTCCTTCAACCCGCGCAGCATGGCGCTGCGCATGCCGGCTTCATGGGTGCCGCCGTCTGGCGTCGGCACGGTGTTGGTATAGGACGACATGAAGCCGTCGGCATCCGCGGTCCAGGCCACAGCCCATTCGCAGGCGCCATGGGCGCCGTTGCGGCCGGATTTGCCGGAGAAGATCTCCGGATGCACCAGCGTATCGGCATGGATCGCCGCGGCGAGATAGTCCTTGAGGCCGCCGGGGAAGTGGAATTCGTCCTCGGCCGGAGTGTCCTCGAGGCCCTTGAGCAGTTCCGGATCGCACTTCCAGCGGATCTTCACGCCGCCAAACAGATAGGCCTTGGAGCGCGCCATCTTGAACAGGCGCTGCGGCTTGAAGGCTGCCTTGGCGCCGAAGATGTCGGTATCCGGCTTGAAGCGCACGCGGGTGCCGCGGCGGTTATGAACCTTGCCGAGATCCTCAAGCTTGCCCTGCGGAATGCCGCGGGCAAACGTCATCTTGTAGAGCTGCTGATTACGCGCGACCTCGACCTCAAGCAGCGAGGAGAGGGCGTTGACCACGGAGACACCGACACCGTGCAGACCGCCTGATGTCTCATAGACCTTGGAATCGAATTTGCCGCCGGCATGCAGCGTGCACATGATGACTTCGAGGGCGGATTTCTTCGGATGTTTCGGATGCGGATCGACCGGGATGCCCCGGCCGTTATCGGACACCGAGAGGAAGCCGTCGGCGGTGAGTTCCACCTCGATGAAGGTCGCGTGGCCAGCCAGCGCCTCGTCCATCGAGTTGTCGATCACTTCGGCGAACAGGTGATGCAGCGCCTTTTCATCGGTGCCGCCGATATACATGCCTGGGCGACGCCGGACCGGCTCGAGGCCTTCGAGGACCTCGATGTCCGCGGCCGTATAGCCGTCTTCGGCATTGGCGGAGCGGGTAGACGCCTTCGGTGCCGCAGCCGATTTTGGCGCGCTGGCGCCACCAAAAAGATCAGCTTTCGCGTTTGATTTCTGTGCCTTGGCCATATGTCTTAAAGTTTTGTCTCGGTTGGCGCCGCGGGCGGCGCGGCGAATCGTTGCTGTGACTATGCCACGTTCAGGTTGGCAATGTGGCTGCGACCTCGGGGCTCATGCGGCCGTGCCGGAGCGCTCGGTGCGTAGCACAATCACAACGAAGAGGGCCATGGCCGCGAGCATGATCAGTGAACCGATGATCGGAATGGCCATATAGGCGTGGTTGGCGAGCAGGGTGATGCCGATGCCGACAGGGAACATGATGCCGCCGACGATGTGCAGCGTGCCCTGGACCTTGGCCAGTAGCGAGCGTCCGGCCAGGGGAATCAGGCGGTAATACAACCCGAACAGGAACAGCAGCACGCCGCCGACAAGGTTGAGATGCGCATGCGCGGGGCTCAGCAGGAAGTCCTGGCGTATGCCCATCACGATGCCGGCGACCATGCCGATCAGCAATACCAGCGCACTCACGCACATCATCAGCGATCCGATCATCTTCAGTCCTTTGCGTTCTTGATTTTGACAGCCGGGCGGGAAGTCAGCCCAACGGCGGTACTGAGTTGCCATTGGGTAAGCCGGCCTCTGACCTTGGACGCAGAGGCCTGGAAAAGGTTCAAATTTACCGGTGGGCACCCGCACCGCGGCTATCGGCCCTCAGATGTTGTGACTTGATGTGATCGGTGCCGCCGGATTACCTGTCCCGGGCGTTTGAAGGTTAAAGCGGTTCGCGGCCAATCAGGCCGGGCCAGAGCCGTAAAGGGACACTCTCCATATGGAAGGCTGGATGCACGGGCTGATCGAATTCGTGCGCCAGAACCAGGTCTGGGCGGCGCCGATCGTCCTGCTGCTGGCCTTCGGGGAATCGCTCGCTTTCATCTCCCTGCTGCTGCCGGCCTGGGGCGCGCTGGTGGCCATCGGCGCACTGGTCGGCGCGAGCGGGATCAGCTTCTGGCCGGTGTTGATCGCTGGCGCTCTCGGCGCGGCGCTCGGCGACTGGCTCTCCTATTGGTTCGGCTTCAGATACAAGGACCAGGTGGCGCAGATCTGGCCGCTGTCCAAATTTCCCGACCTGCTTCCGCGCGGTGAAGCCTTCGTCAAGAAATGGGGCGTGCCCAGCATTTATATCGGCCGCTTCTTCGGCCCATTGCGGGCTTCGGTGCCGCTGGCCGCCGGCATTTTCGAAATGCCCTATTGGCGCTTTCAGGTCGCCAACTTCACCTCGGCCTTTATCTGGGCGGGCGTGCTTCTGCTGTTCGGCGACGGCCTGTCCGTCGCTGTCGAATGGCTCTGGAAGCTGAAGTAGTCCGGTGGGGAATAACCGCTGCGCCCGGGTGTTCAACGGGCTGACATGTCGCGGTGTCTGAATGCCGCGATATCTCGCAGAAGTCATCGAACGCTGGTAGATAGTTCCGCCAGTCCCCGCCTGTCACTGCTTCACCCCGGAGAACATCATGGACTTGTCACGCCGCCACGCCCTTGCCGGAGCCGCCGCGCTCGCCGCATCTCCATTGCTCACCGCAGGCTCTGCCAAGGCGTCTGCTCCACCTGCCGACAAGCAGGCGCCGAGCTTCTATCGCTACAAGGTCGGCGATGCGCAGGTGAATGCAATCTCCGACGGCGCAAGCACTTTTCCGCTGGCCGACACCTTCGTGCTCAACGCCAAGAAGGATGAGGTCAACGCCGCGCTCGACAAGGCCTTCCTGCCGAAGGACAAGATGACCATCCACTTTGCGCCGCTGGTCATCAACACTGGCGGCAAGCTGGTGGTGATCGATACGGGCAACGGCCCCGGAGCCCTCGCGGCCACCAAAGGCAATGTCGGCCAGTTCGCCAACAACATGGCCGCCGCCGGCATCGACGCCAAGAACGTCGATATGGTCGTGATCTCGCATTTCCACGGCGATCACGTGAACGGGCTTCTTGCCGCCGACGGCACGCCGGCTTTTCCGAATGCCGAAGTGCTCGTCCCGGCCGCCGAGTGGAAGTACTGGAACGACGACGGCGAGATGGCCAAGGCCGCCAATGACCGCATGAAGGGTCTGTTCGCCAGCAACCGCAAGCTCTTCAACGATGGGCTGAAGAAGAAGGTCACGCCCTATGAATGGGGCAAGGACGTCGCGCCAGGCCTGCTCGCCGTGGAGTCGGTCGGCCATACGCCGGGCCACACGTCGTTCGTGCTGTCGTCCGGCAGCGACAAGCTGTTCATTCAGTCCGACGTCACCAACCATCCGTCGCTGTTCGTCACCAATCCCGGCTGGCACCTGATGTTCGACCAGGACCCGGCACAGGCGGAAACGACGCGCCGCAAGGTCTATGACATGCTGGTGGCCGAGAAGATGCGGGTGCAGGGCTTCCACTATCCATTCCCGGCCAACGGTTTCGTCGAGAAGGATGGCAGTGGTTATCGGCTGGTGCCGGCCCCATGGAGCCCGGTGATCTAAACGAAGCCTGGCAAATTTCCCGGCCTGCGCTGCAGTGCAGGCCGGCTGGCCTCGTAAACACCCATCGCCTCCGTCGGTGCGTCGTGCCAGTCTCTGCGCCGGAGTCGCGCCAACAGCGACCATGCAGAGCAAGGGGAGAAGACTTCATGGATCTGTCACGACGACACGCACTGGCGGGTGCCGCCGCGCTCGCAGCGACGCCACTGCTTTCATCGGCTCTGGCAAAGGCATCCGCACCGCCGGCCGATAAGCAGGCGCCGAGTTTCTATCGCTACAAGGTCGGCGATATCCAGGTGAACGCCATTTCCGATGGTGCGGCGACGTTTCCGCTGGCCGATACCTATATTTCCAACGCCAAACGCGATGATATCAATGCCGTGCTCGCCAGGGCATTTCTGCCGAAAGATCAGATCACCAACTTCTATGCGCCACTGGTGATCAACACCGGTGGCAAGCTGGTGGTGATCGACACCGGCAACGGGCCGGGCGCCTATGCCAGTAGCAAGGGCAATGTCGGTCAGTTCATTACCAACATGACGGCGGCAGGGATCGATCCAAAGATGATCGACATGGTCGTGATCTCGCACTTCCATGGCGATCATGTGAACGGCCTGCTGACGGCGGACGGCGTGCTGGCGTTTCCCAATGCCGAAGTGCTGGTGCCGGCAGTAGAGTGGAAGTTCTGGATGGACGACGGCGAGATGAGCCGTGCCACCGGCGATCGCATGACCGGTCTGTTCAAGAACAATCGGCGGGTGTTCGAGGCCGGCTTGAAGAAGAAGGTTACGCCCTATGAATGGGGCAAGGACGTCGCGCCCGGGCTGCTGGCTGTCGCCTCGATCGGGCACACGCCGGGCCACACGTCCTATGTGCTGTCGTCCGGATCGGACAAGGTCTTCATCCAGTCGGACGTCACCAACCTTCCGGCGCTATTCGCCGCCAATCCCGGCTGGCACGTGAATTTCGACCAGGATCCGGTGCAGGCCGAAGCCACCCGCCGCAAGGTCTATGACATGCTGGTCGCCGACAGGATGCGGGTGCAAGGCTTCCACTATCCGTTCCCGGCCAACGGTTTCGTCGAGAAGGATGGCAACGGCTACCGCGTCGTGCCGGCGCCGTGGAGCCCAGTTCTCTGAGGTCTGCGCTCTGGTGATCTTGACGGATCGCGGGTGCGGCCCTATGACCGCGCCCATGATCAACCTTGCGACCAGCATCATCGCCCGCCGCCGCCGCATTCTCGCGGCAGGTGGAGATATGCGCGCATAAGCGTTTCGATCTCTCACTGCCGCCGGATATGGTCCGCGGCAGTCTTTCTCCCAAACAGCAGCGCGACCCATCCGGCGGCCTTCACTCAGGAAGGAGCCCGTCATGTATACGCCGCCCAAATTTCAGACCGACCGGACCGACGCACTTGCGTTTGCGGACGCGCGCGGCTTCGGCACGGTCTGCGCCTTCGATGGCAGGAAGCCGATCGCCTCCGCGGTGCCTTTCTGCCTCGACTACGGCAATGACGGCACGCCGCGTCTGGCCTTTCACCTTGCGCGACAAAATCCGCTGCTCAAGCTTGCAGACGGCGTGACGCCATGGGCCATGGCCATCCTGGGCGCTGATGCCTATGTGTCGGCCGACTGGTACGTATCGCCCGATCAGGTGCCGACCTGGCTCTATCAGGCGGTCCATCTCACCGGACCGGTGCGCATCCTGTCGGGTGGTGAACTGGGCCCGCATCTTGACGCGCTGAGCGCAAGGTTCGAAACACGGCTGGCGCCGAAGAAGCCCTGGACCTCCGATAAGATGGCGGCGGGGCGGCTTGAGGCGATGAAGAAGGCGATCGTCGGTGTGGTGATGACAGTGGACGAGGTGGAGGGTAGCTCCAAGCTCAACCAGCACAAGTCAGATGCCGATCATCTGGCGGTCATGAGCGCACTGGCGCTGCGGCCGGAGCCTGCCGCGTTCGAGATTTCAAATGCGATGCGCAAATTGCGGCCGCATTTGTTTGCGGAAGAGACGACACAATTGACTGCTATGGCTGAGGCCGAAGGATTTATGGGATGAGCACGAAGAAGAAAATCGGCATTCTCGGTGCGTCCGGTTACACCGGAGCCGAACTGGTGCGGCTGCTGCTGCGCCATCCCAAGGTCGAGCTCGTGCTGCTGACGGCCGACCGGCGCGCCGGGCAGGCGATGGGCGATGTGTTCCCGCAATTCGCACCCTATGAACTGCCGACGCTCGTAAGCATCGACTCTGTCGACTGGACGACCATTGGCCTCGATCTGGTGTTCTGCGCGCTGCCGCATGCGACCACGCAGAAGGTGCTGCAGGATTTGCTGGCAAAGGCGCCGGAGACGAAGGTGGTGGATCTGTCGGCCGACTTCCGGCTCGAGGACGCAGCCGCCTATGCGAAGTGGTATGGCCACGAACATCATGCGCTGGAGCTGCAGAAGGAAGCCGTCTACGGCCTCGTCGAGCTCTATCGGCGCGACATCAAGAAGGCGCGGCTGATTGCCAATCCCGGCTGCTACACCTCGTGCGCGATCCTGCCTTTGGTGCCGCTCTTGAAGGCGCGCGCCATCGAGACCGACGAGATCGTCATCGATGCCAAGTCCGGCATGACGGGTGCAGGGCGTTCGGCCAAGGAAGAGATGCTGTTCTCCGAAGTGTCCGAAGGCTTCAACGCCTATGGCGTCGGCCATCACCGGCACATGGCGGAGCTCGATCAGGAGTTCTCCAAGGCTGCCGGCAAGGAGGTTATTGTCAGCTTCACGCCACATCTCTTGCCGCAGAACCGCGGCATTCTCTCGACCATCTATGTGCGGGGCCGGCGCGGCAAGACGGCGCAGGATCTCCACGAGGTGCTGGTTAAACAGTATGAGAAGGAGCCGTTCGTTCACATCCTGCCATTCGGCAAGACGCCGCATTCGCGGCATGTGCGCGGCTCCAACATGACCTTCATCGGCGTTGCCGCTGACCGTATCCCGGGCCGCGCCATCATCGTCTCGACGCTCGACAACCTCACTAAAGGCGCATCGGGGCAGGCGGTGCAGAACATGAATCTGGTGCTTGGTTTCGTCGAGACGCTCGGCATCGATCAGCCGGCGATGTTCCCGTAGAGCGCGCGCATACACCTTGGCCCGCATTACAGGCCGGGCGACGACAGCGAGAGACAACAGAAAAGGCCCGAATTTGCGTTCGGGCCTTTTTTCTATGCTCTTGTCACTTCGCCGATCCTGGCTTTTGTGCGCGCTCCTTGAACAGCTCACTCAGTGTCTGCGCCGCCTCAATGGCGCGCGGGAAACCGGCATGGACCGTCGTCAGATAGACGATCTCCTTCAGCTCTTCCTCTTTCACGCCAGCGTTGAGCGCGTAGCCCGCATGGATCTTCATGAACGGCCGATGTCCCAGCGCCGCGAAAGCGGCGACGGCTGCCAGCTGTCGCGTGCGCGCGTCGAGAACCGGCCGTGCCCAGACGTCGCCGAGTGCGTAACCCGTAATAGCATCGGCGAGAAAGGGAAACTCGGCGCGCAGGCCTTCGAGGGTCGGCTGGCTGCTGCCGGCATTGAGCGATCGAACAACCTCGTCGCCGCGTCGCAGGCGTTCTTCCGTCGTCTCCGCGCAAAGACTTGCTGCAGATGCCAGCATGCAGAATGCCGCAACGAAAGCGGTCGTTCGATATGACATGATCGCTTCTCCCTGTTTTCCTCGCCGCGCGAATGTTGCGACAGCGGACAAGCATTGGGGCATGTGGCGCGCTCGGCGTTAGACCGATCCTGCCGATCTCTTGTCCAATCCTCTAAGGCGGCGAAAGGACGCAGGGGCGAAACAAAACGGCCCGAACTTGCGTTCGGGCCGTTCATATTTGATCTGAAGTCAGACGCTTACGCGGCAGCCGACTTGGCGGTTGGGACTTCCGAGATGGTCTTCAGGATCTGCGAAGCGATCTGGTAGGGGTCGCCCTGGGAGTTCGGACGACGGTCTTCCAGATAGCCCTTGTACTCGTTCTTGACGAAGGAGTGCGGGACGCGGATCGAGGCGCCGCGGTCCGCGATGCCATAGCTGAACTTGTTCCACGGAGCGGTCTCGTGCTTGCCGGTCAGACGCTTGTCGTTGTCCGGGCCGTAGACGTTGATGTGGTCCATCAGGTTCTTGTCGAACTGGGCCATCAAAGCTTCGAAGTAAGCCTTGCCGCCGACCGTACGCATGTATTCGGTCGAGAAGTTGGCGTGCATGCCCGAGCCGTTCCAGTCGGTATCGCCGAGCGGCTTGCAGTGGAATTCAATGTCGATGCCATACTTTTCCGTCAGACGGAGCAGCAGGTAGCGCGCGATCCACATTTCGTCAGCGGCCTTCTTGGAGCCCTTGCCGAAGATCTGGAATTCCCACTGGCCCTTCGCCACTTCGGCGTTGATGCCTTCGTGGTTGATGCCGGCTTCGAGGCAGAGGTCGAGATGTTCTTCGACGATCTCGCGGGCAATTGAGCCGACGTTCTTGAAGCCGACGCCGGTGTAGTAGGGGCCCTGCGGCGCGGGATAGCCATCCTCGGGGAAACCGAGCGGACGGCCATTCTCGTAGAAGAAGTATTCCTGTTCGAAACCGAACCAGGCGCCGGCATCGTCGAGAATGGTGGCGCGCTTGTTGGTCGAGTGCGGGGTGACGCCGTCCGGCATCATGACTTCGCACATCACCAGGGCGCCGTTCTCACGGGCCGCATCCGGATAGATCGCAACCGGCTTCAGCACGCAATCGGAGCTGTGGCCTTCGGCCTGCATGGTCGACGAACCGTCGAAGCCCCACAGCGGGAGCTGTTCGAGGGTCGGGAAATCTTCGAATTCCTTGATCTGCGTCTTGCCACGCAGGTTCGGAACCGGCGTGTAACCGTCGAGCCAAATATACTCGAGCTTATACTTTGTCATGCGGGTCTCTCATGAGTTGGCGATGCGTAGGGCGTGAGCCCTGAGCTTGCCGGCGGGCGGACGCAAAATCCGCCCCCAGCGGCGCTGCATATAAAGCACGTAGTATGCCAACTTGTCGCGGTGCAACGCTTTTGTGACGAAAAGTGCGGCGCGTCCCCAGTGAGGCTGTCATTCGCTGTCTGGAGAGCGCATCGGAGGCCGGGAATCGGTCCGGATTCGTGGATTTTTCAGAGGAATTCGGCCGCGCGCGAAAATACCGGCTGCCCAATTCCCTTGCAGGCTATTTTTGACCGGAACTTTTCTGCCTTTCAGACGCTCAAATGAGAGGTCAGGCGCTGCGTAGGCGGCTTCAAAACCTGCGCGCCCAAAGCGCACGTCCATCGAGTGCGCATATTGTAGCCATTTGGATGCTTCTTACGAGGCAGTCGGCACAAAAGAAGGGCGCCTCTGTTACAATGATGATCCGAAAGGAAAAAACAGATCAGAGGAAGGAAGAGAAGCGATGCCGACGTCTCAAACGCATCACCCCCATACCGCTAAAATCTACCAATTCCCGGTTGGTGGCCGTGGATCGGTCGGCCCGCGGGGACGGCTCAGCAAGCCGTTGGACCTGCGTGCCTCGACCGTGAAAACCGTGGCCGACTATGACAGCTGGTACCACGAGGCTGCCATCCAGGAAGCCAACCGGACCTACGAACATTGACGGTGCTTGGCCGGACGCAAGGTTCACTGCCCCGGGCGCGGTTTATCGACGACGATCAAGGGCTGAAACAGCGATGTTTCAGCCCTTTTTCATGACCGGAAACCGGGTTGGCGTCAGACGCCGAAGATCGACCAGCCGAGCCGCTTCGTGAGCGCTTCGAGCGCAATGCGGCCGAGATGCGAATTGCCGTGCTTGTCGAGGCCTGGGGCCCAGACAGCGATCGACGCCTTGCCGGGCGCCACCGCGACGATGCCGCCGCCGACGCCGCTCTTGCCGGGCAGGCCGACCCGATAGGCGAATTCACCCGAGCCGTCATAATGACCGCACATCAGCATCAGCGCATTGATGCGGCGCGCGCGCTCCGAGGAGACGACCGAGAGGCCGGTCGAGGGATTGCGGCCGGAGTAAGCGAGATAGCGCGTGGCCATTGCCAGTTGGCGGCACGACATCGCGATGGCGCAGTGATGAAAATAGACGCCGAGCGTGAAGTCGACGGGGTTTTCGACCACGCCAAACGACTTCATGTAATTGGCGAGCGCGGTGTTGCGAAAGCCGGTGCGTTTCTCGGACGCGGCGACGGTTTCATCGATCACGATGGAGCTGTCGCCAGACAGAAACTGCATGAAACGCAGGATTTCGCCGATCGCCTCGCGCGGCTGATGGCCGGACAGGATGACATCGGTCACGGCGATGGCGCCGGCATTGATGAAGGGGTTGCGCGGCACGCCGCGCTCGCGTTCGAGCTGGACGATGGAGTTGAACGGATTGCCCGAGGGCTCGCGGCCGACATGTTTCCAGAGCCGGTCGCCGACCATGCCGAGCGCCAGCGTCAGCGTGAAGACTTTCGAGATGCTCTGGATCGAGAACGGCACATCGGCGTCGCCGCCGGCCGCAATCTGGCCATCGGCATCGATAACCACAAGGCCGAACTGGTTGGGATCGACACCCGCCAGTTCCGGAATATAGCTCGCGACGTCCCCGCGATCCGTTCGCTGCGCCATCTCGTCGGCAATTTCCTTGACGACGAGAGGGAGACTTGGGGCAGCGTGGTTCATTGCAGATCAATCTGGCGAGAAGAAGTGTTAGTACGGAATCCGCAGGATCGCGATGGCGAGCACCGCCTGGGCGATGAAGCCGACCACGAAGGCCAACGTGCGGAAAATCGGCAGGCCGAGCGTGTAGACGATCAGATGCACCACGCGCGACCAAAAATAGACCGCGCAGGCCAGAACGGTGGTCGGGGTCGAGACATCGGCGGCATTCAGGATCAGCACCAGCGGCGCGAAGATGATGAGATTCTCGACGGCGTTGTCATGGGCGAACATCATCCGGTTAGCCCATTCAGCCTGCGGCCTGTCGGTTCGCGTCGGATTGGCCATGACGCCGGTGACACCGCGGACCATGATGCGGTTCAGCATATAAGGCACCCAGAGTAGGCCGGTGAGAATCACGGTCAGCGTCAGCCAGAACAATTCGCGCGTCATCCGGGTATCCTTTCAGTCGAAATTCCCGCGGAAAACGCGGAGATGGTCATGCAAAACACACGCGCCGCAAGCGGATGCGACGCGTCCTAGCTGAAATCATAGACGTTTGCTGTGACGACGCCAAGCAAGCGCGGAGGAGGCGGGCCGTTACGCCCGCACCCGCACATAACTGCCCGGGGCGTCTTCCAGTGCGGGGAATGCGTCGGTGCCGACATGGCGGGCAGGAACTTCCTCACCATCGATGCCGGAGAGCCACTCCCGCCAGTTCGGCCACCACGAGCCAGCATGTTCCTGCGCGGTCTTCATCCAGTCGACAAGATCGGTGGCGTGGGCGTTGTCGTTGGTCCAGTACTGGTACTTGCCGGAGGCTGGCGGATTGACCACGCCGGCGATATGGCCGGAGCCGGACAACACGTATTTCACCGGGCCGCCGAAGAATTGCGAGCCGTACAGCACCGATTGCGCCGGCGCGATGTGGTCCTCGCGGGTGGCGAGATTGTAGACAGGCACCTTGACCTTGGAGAGATCAAGTCGGGTGTTGTCGAGGATCATGTTGCCGGTCGAGAGCTTGTTCTCGAGATAGCAGTTGCGCAGATAGAACGAGTGGTTTGCCGCCGGCATCCGCGTCGCATCTGAATTCCAGTGCAGCAGATCGAAGGCCGAAGGCGGCTTGCCCTTGAGGTAGTTGTTGACCACGTAGGACCAGATCAGGTCGTTGGAGCGCAGCATGTTGAAGGCCATGGCCATCTTGCTGCCTTCCAGCACGCCTGCCGCCTGCATGTCCTTTTCCAGCGCCGAGATCTGATCCTCGTCGACGAACACCATGAGGTCGCCGGCATGGGTGAAGTCGACTTGCGCGGCCAGGAATGTTGCCGATGCCACGCGGACGCGGCGCTTCTCGGCGAGCCAAGCCAGAGTCGAGGCGAGCAGGGTGCCGCCGACGCAGTAGCCGATGGTGTGGACGGTCATCTCGCCGGTGACCTGCTCAATGACGTCCATCGCGGTCAGCGGGCCTTCCTTCATGTAGTCGTCGAAGGTCTTGGCGCCGAGGCGCTTGTCGGGGTTGACCCAGGAGATCACGAACACCGAGACGCCCTGATCGACGGCCCACTTGATGAAGGATTTCTCGGGCTTGAGATCGAGGATGTAGAACTTGTTGATCCAGGGCGGCACGATCAGGAGCGGCGTGCGCAGCACGTTCTCGGTTGCCGGCTGATACTGGATCAGCTGCATCACCTCGTTCTGGAAAATCACCTTGCCCGGCGTCGTCGCCATGTTGACGCCGACTTCGAGGTTTTTCGGATCGGACTGGCGAATGCGCAGCGAGCCTTTGCCGGCCTCGATATCCTCGGCAAGCATGGTCATGCCGCGCATCAGGTTGCTGCCGTTCGACATCACGGTCTCGCGCAGTACTTCCGGATTGGTCAGCACGAAATTCGATGGCGCCATCGCATTGGTGATCTGCTGAACGTAGAATTCCGCCTTCTTGCGGGTATGCGCATCCAGACCTTCGGCATTCTTGACGAGATCGTGCGCCCATTGCGTGGTCAGCAGATAAGCCTGCATGACGAAATCGAAGAACTGGTTCGATTTCCACTCGGGATCGCTGAAGCGCTTGTCGCGCGGCGGTGCCTCGATAGCGGGCAAGCCGGCTTCGCCGACCATCCGGCGCATCGCCGAGCCCCAGAGGTCGAGATAGGCCTTGCCGAGCTTCATCTGCAGTTCGGCGGCGCGCTTGTCGTCGGACAGCCAGTAATTGGCGACGATGCTGAAGGTCTTGATCAGCTCCGTCAGCTCGTTCGGCGGCTTGTCGACGGTCTCGCCACTTTGGCGCGGTTGCAAATAGGCGGCCAAGGCCTTGCCGCCATTCTCCATCGCCTTGGCCATGTTGAGCGCAAAAGCTTCGGGATTGAACGGTTTGGCGGACGCGTCGCCCGAGATTTTGTCGTTAGCAGCTTTGGCGTCGGCGGCAACTTCGGTCATGGCGCAACAACAGCTTCATTCCAGTCGGGCAACGGTACGTCACCACGCAAATCGATGATGGCACAGTTCGCGGATTGCCGCAGGATTCGATGTGCTGCACCGCGTCATGTATTCGGCTTTGGGTCTTGCTTCCGTCATATTGAAGATCCAAGCCTTTAGCGTCTTCTCCCGGCATTAATCGTTTGTGACCAGATTGGTTGAATGGTGCGCTGCGATAGGGATGAAATCGATTCTAATGCGATGTAGGGTTGTGGCGTGACGCGTAGAGGCACATTCAGGGCAATTGGTGGTCGCAGCGGGCGGGCGGCGACAGCGGCCGCCTTGCTGGGGCTTGGCTTGCCTCTGGGCGGCTGCGCCTCGACCATCGCCGACATGCCCATGGTGGGGACGCCGGCGGGCGCTCCGGCGCGTCCGGCCGAGGTGGGCACCTATCTGCCGGTTCATGATCTGCCGACCACCCGCGAAGGCACCGCCATGGCGCCGGCGGATCAGGCCAAGATGCAGGCCGAACTGACTGCCGCCCGCGACCGCCAGGCCGTCGTGCTGCCGGCCAAACCGGCGGCCAAATAGTCAAAACTGCCCGTCGTGACTGGTGTCACCGGGCTTCCGTGATAAAAAGAAGCGATTCAACCGCATGATGAAGCGGTTCTGGAGCCCGATCCCATGGAAGAATTCTACCGCATCCGCCGATTGCCGCCCTATGTGTTCGAACAGGTCAACCGGGCCAAGGCCGCCGCGCGAAACGCTGGCGCCGATATCATCGACCTCGGCATGGGCAATCCGGATCTTGCGACCCCGCCGCATGTGATCGAGAAGCTCAAGGAGACCCTGGGCAAGCCGCGCACCGACCGCTATTCGGCCTCGAAGGGCATCACCGGCCTGCGCAAGGCCCAGGCCGGCTATTACGAGCGCCGCTTTGGCGTGAAGCTCAATCCGGACACCCAGGTGGTGGCGACGCTGGGCTCCAAGGAAGGCTTCGCCAACGTCGCCCAGGCGATCACCGCGCCCGGCGACGTCGTGCTGTGCCCGAATCCGAGCTACCCGATCCATGCCTTCGGCTTCTTGATGGCCGGCGGCGTGATCCGCTCGGTGCCCTCCGAGCCGACGCCGGATTTCTTCGCGGCTGTCGAGCGCGCCATCATCCATTCGATCCCGAAGCCGATCGCGCTGATCGTCTGCTATCCGTCGAACCCGACGGCGCAGGTGGCGACGCTCGATTTCTACAAGGACCTCGTCGCCTTCGCGAAGAAGCACGAAATCTACATCCTCTCCGATCTCGCTTATGCGGAGGTCTATTTCGACGACAAGAACCCGCCGCCCTCGGTGCTGCAGGTGCCGGGCGCGATGGACGTCACCGTCGAATTTACCTCGATGTCGAAGACATTCTCCATGGCCGGCTGGCGTATGGGCTTTGCGGTCGGCAACGAGCGCATCATTGCCGCGCTGACGCGGGTGAAATCCTATCTGGACTACGGCGCGTTCACGCCCGTGCAGGTCGCGGCGACTGCCGCGCTGAACGGCCCGGACGACTGCATTCGCGAGATGCGTGACGTCTATCGCAAGCGTCGCGATGCAATGGTGGAGTCTTTCGGCCGTGCCGGCTGGGACATTCCGCCGCCCTCGGCGTCGATGTTCGCCTGGGCGCCGCTGCCGGAGAAATTCCGCGAAGTCGGCAGCATGCAGTTTGCAACGCTTCTCGTTGAAAAGTCCGGCGTGGTGGTATCTCCCGGTGTCGCCTTCGGCGAGCATGGCGAAGGCTATGTCCGCATCGCGATGGTCGAGAATGAACAGCGCATTCGCCAGGCTGCCCGCGGCATTCGCCGCTTCCTTGAAAGCGGTCTCGAAACGTTGCACAACGTGGTTCCTCTCGCCAACCGGCGATAGGCGTGATCCCCGAAAACCGGCAACCGGTTTTCGGACCGGTCATCGCTCAACAAGAATTCCGACAGGTCTGAAGCTTAATGGTCGCACCCCTCAAAGTGGGTATCGCGGGACTCGGCACCGTTGGTGCCGAAGTTGTCCGTCTCATCGAACAGCAGAACTCGATTTTGGCCGCTCGCTGCGGTCGTGGCGTCAAGGTGGTTGCTGTCACCGCGCGCTCCAAGACTAAGAAGCGCAGCGTTGATCTGCGCGGCATCGACTGGATGAAGGATCCGATCGCGGTTGCGCAGCATCCCGATGTCGAGTGCTTCGTCGAATTGATGGGCGGCGTTGGCGATCCCGCGCTGTCGTCGATCGAGGCGGCGCTGCGCGCCGGCAAGTCGGTCGTGACCGCGAACAAGGCACTGATCGCCAAGCATGGCCTGAAGCTAGCCGCATCGGCTGAGAAGCACGGCGGCGCGCTGAACTACGAGGCCGCCGTCGCTGGCGCCATTCCGATCGTCAAGACCATCCGCGAAGGTCTCGTCGGCACCGATATCAATCGCGTCTACGGTATTCTCAACGGCACCTGCAACTACATCCTGTCCCGGATGGAGCTGGAGGGCCTGTCCTTCGAGGAATGCCTTAAAGACGCGCAGCGGCTTGGCTACGCCGAGGCCGAGCCGTCCTTCGACGTCGATGGCCACGACACCGCGCAGAAGCTGGCCATTCTCGCCAGCCTCGCATTCGGGACCAAGGTCGCGCAGAGCGCTGTTTCGGTCGAGGGCATTTCGTCCATCGCCGCTGAAGATCTGCGCGCTGCTGCAGAGCTCGGCTATCGCGTGAAGCTGCTGGGCGTTGCCATGCGCACCGCGACTGGCATCGAACAGCGCGTGCATCCAACCATGGTGCCGCTGTCGTCCTCCATCGCGCAGGTCATGGGCGTCACTAACGCCGTCACGGTTGATGGCGCAGGCATTGCGCCGATTACACTGGTCGGTCCCGGCGCTGGCGGCGCCGCGACGGCGTCTGCGGTTCTTGCCGATATCGCCGATGTCGCACGCAATGTGCGCGCGTTGCCGTTTGGTCGGCCGGTTGAGAAGCTCAAGACCACCACCAAGGCGCCGATGGAACGCCATGAAGGTGGTTATTACATCCGCCTGATGGCGCGTGATCTTGCCGGCACGGCCGCACGCATCGCAACGCGTCTGGCCGAGCAGAAGATCTCGCTGGAGTCGATCGTGCAGCGCCATCCGAATGGCGGCATCGAGCCGGTTGGCAAGAGCACGAAATCGTCACCAGTGCCTGTTATCCTGATCACCTACGCCACCACCGA
This sequence comes from Tardiphaga sp. OK245, assembly GCF_900108575.1. Lineage (NCBI taxonomy): Bacteria > Pseudomonadati > Pseudomonadota > Alphaproteobacteria > Hyphomicrobiales > Nitrobacteraceae > Tardiphaga > Tardiphaga sp. OK245. The sequence goes on from NZ_FNWZ01000003.1 coordinate 321,477, forward strand.
GGACGCGATGCGTCGCGCCCTGCAGGCGGTGCAGAGCGACAAGGTGATATCAGGCAAGCCGCAGGTTATTCGCATCGAGAAGAACTAAATCCACGCGTTGAGAGTTGTACGGGGACATTCGTCCCACCGTAGAAGGAGCCCGCCAATGTCGACCCATATTACCGTCCCGCCGCAGCAACTGCTCGAGCGCATTCTGACGCTGGAGATCGTTCGCGTGACCGAGCGCGCGGCAGTGTCGGCTGCGCGGCTGCGTGGTCATGGGCAGGAGAAGGCGGCGGATCAGGCAGCGGTTGATGCGATGCGCCGCGAGCTCAACAAGATGCCGATCGATGGCACCATCGTGATCGGCGAGGGCGAGCGCGACGAAGCGCCGATGCTCTATATCGGCGAAAAGGTCGGCATCAATGCCGGCCCGAAGGTCGACATTGCCGTCGACCCGCTGGAAGGCACGACACTGTGCGCCAAGGACATGCCGGGCTCGATCGCCACCATGGCGATGGCCGACGGCGGCACGCTGCTGCACGCGCCCGACGTCTATATGGACAAGATTGCGATTGGTCCGGGCTACGCCAAGAACGTGATCGACATCGACGCATCGCCGGAAGAGAACATCAAGCGCCTCGCCAAGGCCAAGGGCGTGCCGGTGTCGGCGATCACCGCCCTCGTGCTTGAGCGGCCGCGGCACGAAGCATTGATTGCAGCGATCCGCTCGACTGGGGCGGCGTTGCGTCTCATTCCGGACGGTGACGTCGCCGGCGTCATCCACACCACCGATCCCGCCAAATCTGGCATCGACATCTATCTTGGCATTGGCGGCGCACCGGAAGGCGTGCTGGCAGCTGCAGCACTGCGCTGCATCGGCGGCCAGATGCAGACCCGATTGATCCTCGATACCGACGAGAAGCGCGAGCGTGCGCTGAAGATGGGTGTCACCGATCCGAAGATGATCTATGGCATCGAGGACATGGCGAAGGGCGACTGCTTGTTTGCCGCCACCGGTGTCACCGACGGCGCATTGCTGTCGGGCGTCAAGTTCCGCGGCGACGTCATCGAGACCGAGACCATCGTGATGCGTTCAGTGACTGGCACCGTGCGCATCATCAAGGGCGAGCACCGCCAGCTCGAAAAATTCCACCTGGATTGAGTTCGGTCACATGGCGAAGGCGAATGTTGACATCCACCCGGTCGACCCCGACGAGCGGGCTGCCTGGGAGCCGCTGTGGCAGGGCTATCTGACGTTCTACAAGGCGACGCTGCCACAGGCCGCGACCGATACGGCGTGGAAGCGTTTCCACGACGCCAATGAGCAGATGTTCCTGCTCGGCGCCTATGTGGACGGCAAGCTCACCGGCATCGTGCAGTTCCTGTATCACCGCTCATCCTGGACGCCCGGCAATTACTGCTATCTGCAGGATCTGTTCGTTGACAGCAATGCGCGTGGGCTCGGCGTCGGCCGCGCTTTGATCGAAGCGGTTTATGCAAAGGCCAAGGCTGATGGCTGCAGCCGCGTGCATTGGCTGACACAGAACGAGAATGCGCAGGCCAGAATTCTCTACGATCAGGTCGCGGACAATTCCGGATTTATGCAATACCGGAAGATACTCTAATTAAAGGCAATCCGAGCGCGCCAACATGCGCTCCGATTATTCGAATTAAAAACCAAGAAAACAAAACGGGGATGAGACCATGAGCGAGACCGATAACGTCAAGGCTCTGGTGTTCGACGTGTTCGGCACCGTGGTTGACTGGCGTTCCAGCCTGATTGCTGACTGTACCGCGTTCGGCAAAGCGCGCGGCATCACCGCAGACTGGACTGCGCTCGTCGATGCCTGGCGGCAGGCCTATATGCCGTCGATGGATGTGGTGCGCGATCATCCCGAACGCGGTTTCGTCAAGCTTGATACGCTGCATCGGCAGTCACTCGATGTGCTGGTCGCCAAGTTCGGCATCAACGGGCTCTCGGACAACGATCTGCATCACATGACACTCGGCTGGCACCGGCTGTATCCGTGGACGGATTCGGTCAGCGGTCTGACGCGCTTGAAGACCAAATACGTCATCAGCCCGTTGTCGAACGGCAATGTCGCGCTGCTGACCAACATGGCGAAATTCGCCGGCCTGCCATGGGACCTGATCATGAGCGCGGAACTGTTCGAACACTATAAGCCAGATCCGCAGGCCTATCTCGGCGCGGCCGCACTGCTCAATCTGAAGCCTGCGGACGTCATGATGGTCGCCGCCCATAACAGCGATCTCGATGCCGCACACAAACTCGGCCTCAAGACCGCCTTCGTGCCGCGGGTCACTGAATACGGCCCGCACCAGAACCGCGATTTCAAGGCCGAGGGCCCGTGGGACGTGGTGGCCGACGACTTCAACGATCTGGCGAAGCGGATGGGCTGCTGACCGGCTTGGGATTTGCCGAAAGCGGCTGCGCGGCCTATTGCTGATGCCATGACGCCACCGACCATCATTCCCGTCGAATCCCAGCAGGCCTTTCTCGGCGTTACCGAATCCGCCACCGGGCGGATCTGGCGCGACCGGGTGGATCAGCGCGGGGCGGCGCGGGCGCTGGCCATGGTGCAGCGTTTCCAATTGCCGGAAATGCTGGCGCGGGTCATCGCCGGCCGCAATATCGAGCTCGACGCGGTCGAAGACTTTCTCGATCCCACCATCCGCAAGCTGATGCCGGATCCCTTCACTATTACGCAGATGGAAGCGGCAGCGAAGCGTATCGCGGATGCCGCGCAGCGCCGGGAGAAAGTGGCGATCTTCGGCGACTACGACGTCGACGGTGCGACATCGTCGGCGCTGCTGGCCTGGCACCTGCGCCATTGCGGGCTCGACCCGCAGATCCACATTCCCGATCGCATCTTCGAGGGCTACGGCCCCAATGTGGATGCCATCAAGACGCTGGCGGGCAAGGGCGCCACGCTGCTCGTCACCGTGGATTGCGGCACGACCAGTTTTGAGCCGCTGGCCGAGGCCAAGAAGCTCGGCATGTCTGTGGTTGTCATCGATCACCATCAGACCGGCGAGGAATTGCCTGAAGTCGATGCCGTCGTGAATCCCAATCGGCTCGACGATATTTCCGGTCTCGGTCATCTCGCTGCCGTGGGCCTCGTGCTGATCACGCTGGTCGCGGTCAATCGCGAATTGCGCAAGCGCGGCTTCTGGACCGCGGAGATGCCGGAGCCGGATCTTCTGGGCATGCTGCATCATGTGGCCTTGGGCACCGTGGCCGACGTAGCGCCGCTGATCGGCCTGAACCGCGCCTTCGTCGCCAAGGGTCTCATCGCATTGCGCCGCCGCGATCACATCGGGCACACCGCACTGATGGATGTGGCGCGTTTGAACGGCCCGCCGGAAGCATGGCATCTCGGCTTCATGCTGGGACCGCGTATTAATGCCGGCGGCCGTATCGGGCGCGCCGATTTGGGCGTGCGGCTGCTGCTCGAAGGCGATATTTCCGAGGCTGCGAAGATCGCTGCCGAACTCGATCGGCTGAACATCGAACGCCGCGTGATCGAGCAGGCCGCGGAAGCGCAGGCCGAAGCGGAGGCGCTGGCGTCACTGGGGCTCGAAGACAAAGGCTCCGTAGTCGTGACCGCGTCTGAAGGCTGGCATCCCGGCGTCGTCGGTCTGGTCGCCTCGCGGCTCAAGGAGAAATTTGCGCGTCCGGCTTTTGCCATCGCGCTGGAGCCTGGCGGAATTGGCACGGGGTCTGGCCGCTCGATCTCCGGCGTCGATCTCGGCAAAGCCGTGCGGCAAGCTGTTGCCGATGGGCTTCTGATGAAAGGTGGCGGCCACGCCATGGCCGCGGGCATCACGCTACGCAAGGAACGGCTCGGCGAATTCCGCGCCTATATCGAAAGCGCGCTGGCTGCGGATGTCGGCAAGTCCCGCAACGAGAAAGAACTCTTCATCGATGGCGCTATCACTGCGCGCGGTGTGACGACGGATCTCGTGAATACGCTCAATCGCGCCGGGCCGTTCGGGCAGGCCAATCCCGAGCCGGTGATTGCGCTGCCGGCGCATCAGCTCGTCTATGTCGATGAAGTCGGGCAGGCGCATCTGCGGCTGCGCTTCAAGGCGTCGGACGGCGCCATCGTCAACGGCATCGCGTTTCGTTCAGTGGGGCAGAAGCTCGGCAACGCGTTGCAGGAGTTGCGTGGTCAGCCTGTCCATGTGGCGGGCTCGCTGACCGTCGATCGCTGGCAAGGTGCCGAGCGCGTGCAGATGCGCGTGATCGACGTGGCGGCGCCGGATCCCGGGCCGAAGATGATCAGGTAGCGTGATGTCGGAAGAAGCGCCGTCTTATGTGGGACCTCATGAAGGACGCGAATTCGATCTGATGATCGCCGGGCAGAAGCATCTCAGCATGTTTGTGTTCGAAGGCAGTGAAAAATACACGGACTATCCCGACCCTCGCTTCGATGAGTTCGTGGCGAATGGGCGCTTCGTCAAAGCCGAGAAGATTGAGAAGTATACGCTTTCAAACGGCAGAGAACTTTCCACGCGTTACGTACTCTATGCCGACGCCCAAGAGGCATGGCGCATTCCGGCGATGCTCATGGTGCAGAGCCTCTATCTCACCTTGCTGCCGGGGCGGCGCCCGGATCTGGAACGCGTGATTGGCGAATTGCTCGGATACGATCGGGCTGATGTCGAGCAGTTCATTACATGGCTTCGCCAGCCGTAACGTGACTTCAGCTGCATTCTCCCACTTTACTCCTGCACGCGTTCTCGCCTTAGCAGCCGCGTCGAATACCGATACCGGTCCGCCGGATGAATACTGAGCGAGACTTCAGCCAGCTCGTTTGACGCGAACAGATACTGCCGCCGAATGGACAGCGCATGCGCGCCAGCCGTTGCCTTCAGCGGCTCCGCCATCGCGTCCGACACGCCAACCGCAGAGATGTCCTGGCGGATCTCAACGAAGCGTCGTCCCGAGATTTTCTCGACGAGCGTGCCGAAGATTTCGTGATGCCCGCCCATCTTCGCGCGCACCTCGTCGGCGAAGGCGCCGTCGATATAGACATCGGTCCAGCAGATCGGCGTCTGTGTGACGTCGCCGGGAATCGTGCGCAGACTTGAGATACACAGCCAGCGGCGACCCGGTCGGCATCCGAGCTGGCTGGCCAGCTCGCTGTCCGCAACAATGTCGGCGACATGCTGCACGTGTCGTTCGGTCTCGGTGCCGAACTGCTGTACCGCCTCGATTGTATTGAGTGCCTGAGTAAAGCCATCACGGCCCTTGGCGGGAGAGGCCGCCTCGACGCGCGTGCCCGCATTACGTTTTCGGCTGACCAAGCCGGACGCCTGAAGCTCCTGCATCGCCGCGCGCACGGTTGATCGGCTCACGGCGAACTGGTCCGCCAGCTCGAACTCTGTCGGCAGCACGGACCCGACCGGATGCCGTCCGTCTGCAATGGCCTCGGTCAGTGCTCGGGCCACGAACGCGTAACGCTTTTCCACCGTCGTCCCTCGACCCCTAAGTCCCTGATCGCAGGATGGAAGCCTGATTGGCGACCATCCCGTCAAGGAAGGAGATTGACACACAGTTTATGTTCGGACAATTTAATATGTACGAACATAATAAGAGGAAGCGTTATGGGCAGCACGGTTTTCGATTCGGTCCTGTTTCGGGACATGTTCGGCACCGCGGAAATGCGGGCGGTCTTCGCCGACGTAGCCCTGGTCGGCCGCTACATCGAGGCCGAAGTCGCGCTGGCCCGCGCCCAGGCCCGTCTCGGCGTTGTCCCCAAGGAAGCCGCGCAGGCCATCGAGGCCGCCGCCAAATCGATCCGGATCGATTTCGACAAGCTCCGAGCTGAGACCGAAATCGTCGGCTACCCGATCCTGCCGCTGGTCCATCAGCTCTCCGAAGCCGCAGGAGAGGCGGGCCGCTACGTCCACTGGGGTGCGACCACCCAGGACATCATGGATACCGCCAACGTCTTGCAGATCCGCGCGGCCTTGCAGATCGTTGCGCGCGATCTGTGCGAGGTCCGCGACATCCTCGCTACCATGGCGAAAAAATATCGCGACACGCCGATGGCCGGGCGCACCCATCTGCAGCAGGCGCTGCCGGTGACCTTCGGCTACAAGGCTGCCGTCTGGCTGTCCTCCATCGATCGGCACATTGAGCGCGTCGATCAGGCATTGCCGCGCATCCTGCTCGGCGAGTTCTCCGGCGCCGCGGGGACGCTCGCATCGGTGGGCGAGGGCGGCCTGGAGATGCAAAAGCTGTTCTGCGAGGAGCTCGGCCTGCATCAGCCCTCGATCACCTGGCATGTCGCCCGCGACGGCATCGCCGAGGCGGTCACGCTGCTTGGCCTGATCACCGGTACGCTCGGCAAGATCGCTACCGACGTCATGCTGTTGTCATCGTCCGAATTCGGCGAAGTGTCTGAGCCTTTCGTGCCCGGTCGCGGGGCGTCATCGACGATGCCGCAAAAGCGTAACGCGATTTCAAGCGAACTGATGCTCGCCGCTGCCAAGGCGGTGCGCCAGCATGTCGCGACCATGCTCGACGGCATGATCCATGATCTGGAACGTGCAACGGGGCCTTGGCATCTCGAATGGGTGTCGTTGCCGGAGAGCTTCCTGCTCACTGCCTCGTCGCTGGCAAATGCCAAATTCATGCTGGCCGGACTCGTGGTTCACGAAAAGCGCATGCTGGAGAATTTGGATCTGACACGCGGCCTTATCGTCGCCGAAGCTGTGATGATGGCAGCGGCGCCGAAACTCGGCCGCCAGCATGCGCATGACGTCGTCTACGACGCCTGCCGCAAGGCGATCGAAGGCGGCGGACAGCTTGCGGATATCCTCGCCGAGGTTCCGGAAATTACCGAAGCGCTTGGCGGCAAGGATGCCATCCGGCGTCACTGCGACCCGGCCAACTATCTCGGCCTCTGCGGTCCGATGGTCGATCGCGTGCTGAGCATGAGCGGACACTGAAACAACACACACACAACAGGGGAGGAATTTCGATGACGAGGAACATTTTGACGACCACATTCGTGCTCGCCGGTGCACTGCTGGCCGGCCCAAGCCTGGCGCAGGATTATCCGACCCGTACCATCACCATGAACATGCCGTATTCGGCAGGTGGCCCCGGCGACACCATCGCGCGGCTGCTGGCGCAGGGCATGAGCGGCCCGCTGAAGCAGCAGGTCATCGTCGAGAACACGACGGGTGCCGGAGGCTCCATCGGCAGCGCCAAGGTCGCCGCCTCGCCGCCGGACGGCTACAATCTGCTGCTGATCCATATCAGCCACGCGACCAATCCCGCGCTGTATCCCAAGCTCAAATACGATCCGATCAAGGACTATGAGCCGATCGGCCTCGCTGTCGATCTGCCGTCAGTATTCGTGGCACGCAAGGATCTCCCGGCAGCCAATCTCGCCGAGCTGATCGCCTGGATGAAGACGAACAAGGAGAAAGTGAACTACGCGCATGCCGGCATCGGATCGGCGTCGCATCTGTGCGGTCTGCTGCTCAATGCAGCGACCGGTACGCAGCCTACCCAGATCGCCTATCGCGGCGCTGGTCCGGCGATGAACGACATGATGAGCGGACAGGTCGATGTCATGTGCGACCAGATCGTCAACGTGGTCGGCAATGTCGACGGCGGCACGATCAAGGGCTACGCCGTCACCAGCACCGAGAAGGCGCCGGCGCTGCCAAAACTGCCCACGACAGCCGAAGCCGGCTTGCCGGGCTTTACCTACACCGTCTGGTACGGCCTGTTCGCGCCGAAGGGCACACCCAAGCCGATCATCGACAAACTCGTTGCGGCGTTGAACGTGGCGCTGAAGGACGAGACTGTGAAGAGCCGGCTTGCCGGGCTCGGCGTGCAGCCAGTGGCGCCGGAACGGGCGACGCCCGATGCGCTGGCCGCGCATCTGAAATCCGAGATCGACAAGTGGACGCCGATCATCAAGGCGGCGGGCGTTGTCGGCGCGCAGTGAGCCAGACTCGTGAGTGACGTTCGCACGGAACATGACTCCTTCGGCACCATCGCGGTGCCGACGGACCGCTATTGGGGCGCGCAGACCCAACGCGCGCTTGAGGTCTTCCAGGTTAGCGATGAGCGTTTCCCGGTCGCGCTGATCCGTGCATTCGCCCTGCAGAAGATCGCGGCCGTTCGCGCCAATCTGCAACTCGGGACGATCACGCCGGAGATCGCAGCGCCGATCGAAACAGCGGCACTCGAACTTCAGAAAGGCCGTTTCGACGATCATTTCCCGTTGCCGATCTGGCAGACTGGCTCCGGCACCCAGACCAACATGAACGCCAATGAGGTGATCGCAAACCGCGCCAATGAATTGCTGGGCCAGCCGCTTGGGACCAAATCACCCGTTCATCCCAACGATCACGTCAATTGCTCACAGTCATCGAACGACAGCTTTCCGACCGTGATGCATGTGGCAACGGCGCTGGAGTTGCGCGGGCGCTTGCTCCCGGCCTTAAAGACGCTACGCGATGATCTTCGCGCCAAGGCGGACGCGTTCTCTGACGTCGTGAAGATCGGACGCACGCATCTGATGGATGCCGTGCCGATGACCATGGGGCAGGCCTTCGATGCCTTCGCCCGTCAGATCGGCCATGCGATTGACCGCATCGAAGCAGTGTTTCCGCGTCTGCTGATGCTGCCCCAGGGCGGCACGGCCGTCGGCTCGGGGCTCAATGCGCCAAAGGGATTCGACAGCGCCTTTTGCGAGCACCTGAACGCACTGACCGGCGTTGCATTCGTCCCGAACCCGAGCAAGTTCGAAGGCATGGGTGCACATGACGCGCTTGTCGAAGTGTCAGGCACGCTTAACGGCCTGGCTGTGACGCTGCTGAAGATCGCGAACGACGTGCGCTTCCTCGGTTCGGGTCCGCGCTGCGGACTCGGTGAGCTTGTCATCCCGCATGACGGGCTGACGTCGTCGATCATGCCAGGCAAACGCAATCCCACCATCGCTGAGATGCTTGCGCAGGTGTGTTTTCAGGTGACGGGTAACAACGCCGTCGTCACCGCAGCCAGCGCATCCGGCAATTTCGAGCTCAACGTTGCCAAGCCGGTGATCATCTACAATGTTCTGCAGTCGATCCGCATCCTCGCCGATGGCATCGATGTCTTTACGTCCCGATTAATCCGCGATCTCGACGTCGATCGGCGACAGCTCGCCGCGAATGTCGCCAACGCGCCGCTGCTCGCGACAGCGCTCAATCCGGTGATCGGCTACGACAAGGTCGCGCTCATCACAGCCAAGGCGCTGGACGAGTCCATCACACCGCGCGAAGCAGCGATCGCGCTAGGACTGCTCTCGGGTGAAGACTACGATCGTTACGTCGATCCGCAGCGGATGGCGTGCATTTGACGGAACGGCTCAGCCGCCTTGCCGCAACCGCGCGAGCACCTTCAGCCCGCCATAGCCATCCGCCGGCAGCAGTCCCGCCTTCGTCTGGAAATCACGCACCGCCTTCATCGTGTCGTTGCCAACGCGGCCATCCGTGCCGCCGGTATCAAAACCGGCGCGGGTGAGGCGTGTCTGCACTTCCTGCACTTCGGCGAGTGTGAGCGCGCGTTCCGAGCCGGGGAACGGCTGGATGAAAGGCGGCGCGCCGAGAATGCGATCGCCGAGATGGCAGATCGCCAGCGCATAATTCATCGACGGGTTATAGCTGCGCACGGCGTAGAAGCCCTGGCCGAGCAGGAAGGCCGGACCGCCCTGCACAGGCACCCAGAGCTTGGCATTGGCAGTGGCCTGCGGGAACGGCTGTCCATCGGCGCGCGTAACGCCGGCTGCGGACCATGCTGCAAAACTGCGATTGCTATCCGATGAGCTGGCGCCATTGGCGCGGACTTCATAGCCCCAGTGTTCGCCGCGCGGATATTTGCCGCGATTAACGAGGAAGCGTGCGCTTGAGCCCAGCGCATCGTCAGGCTTGCCGAACGGCGAGACGCGGCCGTCGCGGTCATAGTCGATGCCGACATTGAGCCAGACTTCCGGCATCCATTGCGTGTGGCCCATTGCACCGGCCCAGGAGCCGCGCATCTCGTCGGGCGTACCCCAGCCCTTATCGACGATCTTCAGCGCGTTGATGAGTTCGGTTTCCCAATAGGCGCGGCGGCGCGGCTCGTTCCACGCCAGTGCGGCCAGCGACGGAAACACCGGGCGCATATGGTTCTGCTGCACGATGGGATCGCCATAGGCGGACTCGACGCCCCACAGCGCCAGCAACGTGCCGCGCTCGACGCCGAAGTCGCGCTCGATACGGTCGAACACGGCTTCGTTCTTGCGCAGCGCGTCCTTGCCGGCGGCGATGCGCCAGTCGGAGGCGCGGCGGTTGATGTATTGCCAGAGCTGCTCGTGAAATTCCGGCTGCTTCTGCATCTTGGTGAACACGGACATGTCCGGCTCGATACGGCCCATCACGCGCGAATAGGTCGCGTCGGAGACGCCTTTGGCAATTGCCTTTGCACGAAAGCCGTCGCGCCACGCGTCGAAGCCCGCGGGGGCCGCAGAGGCGGTCCCGGGCATGGCCAGCAGCGCGCCAGCACCCAGGCCGGATCGGAGCAGGCGGCGTCGGTCGATCAGGGAATCGCGCGTGGTCATGCCCCATTGTAGCCGCATGATTTGCGCGGCGGCAGGGGCAATGCGTCGCGGCGCGGGGAGGCCGTCAACATATTGAAGTCACGCATGAAAAAGACCGCCGGGGGCCTTTTTTGGCTTCCGGCGGTCTTGCGAAAAAGGTGAGGCCGACTTGCGGCAATCTTGCGACGGCGGGAGCTGTTAGTCCTTGGCGCGTTCGATGTAGGAGCCGTCCTCGATCAGCACCACGATGCGGGTGCCGGTACCAACATGCGGCGGCACGTTGGTGCGGACGCCGTTGGACAGCATGGCAGGCTTGTAGGACGACGACGCGGTCTGGCCCTTGGTCACCGGCTCGGTATCGACGACTTCGAGGGTCGCGCGCTGCGGCATCTGGATCGCCACCGGAACGAGGCCGTGCAGCGACAGCTTTACGGTCATGTTCTCCTGCAGATAGGGCTCGGCATCGCCGATGACGTCCTTCTGCACCTGAACCTGGTCGTAATTGTCGTTGTTCATGAAATGGAAGCCGTCGGCATCCTTGTAGAGGTAATTGAAGTTCTGGTCTTCAATCGTCGCCTTTTCCACCTGGTCAGTGGTCTTGTAGCGCTCCGAGATCTTCACACCGTCGCTGATTCGGCGCATTTCGATCTGGCTGACCGGGGTTCCCTTGCCGGGGTGGATGTTCTCCGCGGACAGAACCACGTAGAGCTTGCCTTCCTGCTCGATGACGTTGCCCTTGCGAATAGAACTGGCGATGACTTTCACAGATATGTTTCCTAGATTTCAGGCCCGGGACCGATCCGGACGTGTGTGTCCTGTGGCCAGCGAAGCGGTTTCGGGGGGCAACATACTGATTTCACGCGGCGATGCCAGCGTTTTGCAACCCAAAAGGGCCGTTTGCCGATGACTGGAACCGACCGTCCGTCGCCCTGGTGGAGCCCGGCGCGGCACCAGGACCGCCGGGGCTTCCTGCTGGCGCGGGGAGCGATCACGAAGAGTATCCGGACGTGGTTTGAGGCTCAGGGCTTCCTGGAGGTCGAGACTGGCGTCCTGCAGGTCTCACCGGGCAATGAGACCCATCTGCATGCGCCAAAGACGACATTGATCGACCGCGACGGCGAGCGGTTCTCGCGGTATTTACGAACATCGCCGGAATTCGCCTGCAAGAAGCTGCTGGCGGCGGGCGAGACGAAAATCTTCGAATTCGCCCGGGTGTTTCGCGACCGGGAGCGCGGTGACAAGCACCTGCCTGAATTCACGATACTGGAATGGTATCGTGCCGAGGAGAGCTATGAGGCTGTGATCGCCGATTGCGTAGCGATCATTGCATGCGCGGCGCAGGCGACAGGCATCACGCAGTTTACGTTTCGCGGTCAGGTTGCCGATCCGTTTGCCGAGCCGGAGATGTTGACCGTGGCAGCGGCCTTCACGCGTTTTGCGGATATCGATCTGCTTGCGAGCATCGATGGCGCCGAGGGCGATCGCGCTAAGCTGGCGGCGGCTGCAACTGGCAAGGTGCGGATCAGCGATGACGATACGTGGTCGGATATTTTCAGCAAGATTCTGGTCGAACATGTCGAGCCGCATCTCGGGCTGGGACGGATGACCGTGCTGTTTGAATACCCGTCGCCGGAAGCGGCATTGGCGCGCACCAAAGAAGGTGACCGACGCGTGGCCGAACGCTTCGAGGTCTATGCCTGCGGCGTCGAACTCGCCAACGGTTTTGGCGAGCTGACGGATGCTGACGAACAGCGCCGCCGCTTCACGGAAGCCATGGACGAAAAAGAGCGTCGCTATGGCGAGCGCTATCCGCTCGATGAGGAGTTTCTTGAGGCCGTCGCAACGATGCCGCCTGCATCCGGTGTTGCACTCGGATTCGACCGGCTGGTGATGCTGGCGTCGGGCGCGACGCGGATCGATCAGGTGGTGTGGACGCCGCCGGCAGGTGTGTCATGAACCGTCACGTGAAAGTTGCGACGACCCTGCGGCAAGCCAGCGACCTGATCGAAAACGGTCTCGCGCCAGCCTCGACGCTGGCCGATCTGGAGAAAGTCGCCGCGCGTTATGCGGTCGCGGTGACGCCGGCCGTAGCCGCACTGATCGACAGCAGCGATCCCGACGATCCGATCGCGCGCCAGTACATTCCGAGTGTGGATGAACTGAACGCGCAGCCCGAAGAGAACGCTGATCCGATCGGTGATCACGCCCATGCGCCAATCGACGGCATCGTGCATCGCTATCCCGACCGTGTACTGTTCAAGCTGGTACATGTCTGCGCGGTGTATTGCCGGTTCTGTTTCCGCCGCGAGATGGTGGGGCCGGGCAAGGAGACCGCGCTGTCGCGTGAGGCTTATGCAGCGGCGCTGGATTACATCCGCAGCCATGACGAGATCTGGGAGGTAATCCTCACCGGCGGCGATCCCCTGATGCTGTCGCCGCGGCGATTGAGCGAGATCATGGCGGATCTCGCTGATATCCCGCATGTAAGGATCATTCGATTGCATACGCGGGTCCCCGTGGCTGATCCCGGCCGCGTGAGTGCGGAAATGGTGGATGCATTGAAAGTCACGGGCGCTAGCACATGGGTGGCGCTGCATGCCAATCATCCGCGCGAGCTGACGGATGCTGCACGTGCGGCCTGCGCGCTGATGGTGGATGCCGGCATTCCCATGGTGAGCCAGTCGGTATTGCTGCGCGGCGTCAATGACGATGCGGCGACGCTGACGGCACTGATGCGCGGTTTCGTCGAGTGCCGCATCAAGCCCTATTATCTGCATCACGGCGACCTCGCGCCTGGCACCGCACATTTGCGCACCAGCATCGCGGAGGGACAGGCCTTGATGCGCGCTATTCGAGGCAATGTTTCCGGATTGTGCCAGCCGGATTATGTGCTCGATATTCCCGGCGGTTATGGCAAGGCGCCGATCGGTCCCGAATATTTGTCCGAGAATTCTTCAGTCAACCTCAAGCCTGACGGTGAAGCTTCTGCGGAATCGGTCTATCGTGTTGTGGATTACTGCGGCGACGTTCATATCTATCCACCGAAGCCGTAGCGATCGGCTTACACGCGCCACCTGGTGTCGGAGACAAAAAATGAAAACATTGTTCGTGATGACGGCAGGCCTGTTCGTTCTCGGCCATTCGCTGGCTCTGGCGCAGGATTCGTCCCGCAACCTGCCACCCAAGGGCCTGCGCTCGCAGCCGACCACACAGACCAACAGCGGCGGTGCTCTGCCAGAGGCTCCCGTCGGCCATCGCCAGCCGCGCCCGGGCGATTTGCCGCCGGAGACCGGCAAGAACGATCCGTCCCGCATCGACGCGCAGGATCGCGAGCTTGATCGCATGATCAAGAATATCTGCAAGGGCTGCTGAGTCCCTGCAGACAGTTGGCGGGGTCAGGCCTTCTTGCGGGCGGCCATCGCCAAGCCGATCAGCGAAGCGCCGCCGATCACCAGATTGATGCCGACCATCAAGCCGATGGCCCAGGCTGCCGTGCCGGGCAGGCCCGAGATGATGATGAAGGCGATCACGATATCCATCAGGCCGGAGAAGGCCATCCAGCTCCAGCGCTCCGACAGTTCCTTGCGATGCTGGAGCGCGTACATGATGGTCGCTACGCCCTCGGCGAGGAAATAGACGCCAACCACGAATGTCAGTGTCAGCGTGCTTTCGGCCGGGCGCGTAAGCAGAATGATGCCGGCGCCGATGCCGAGGATTGCTGAAATCAGCGACCAGATGAAGCCTGGTGTCTGACGGGCCCAGAAAGTCATCAGCAGCGCGGCAACGCCCGAGATGAAGAACATCCAGCCCAGCATGACGGTGACGGCGATGCTGGCCACCTGCGGCACGATCATTGCGGCGAAGCCGAGGATCACCAGCACTATGCCCTCGATTAGAAATGCCTTCCAGTGCGCGCGCACGGCGTCGCTCATCTTCGATTGCAGCTCGGCGAGGTTGGGCGGCATGGTCATGGCGGCAATGTCCTGATCGGGCCGGCAGCATGCTGGCCGTAGCTTGCATTTATCCGCTCACACGCGGAAGCGTGCAAGTTTGTTGATCGGGAATAGCTCGAATGTCGCGTGAGGTCTTGAACGTTACGACTGCGCGGTCATGGCTGGCGCGGCCGTGCGCATGCGGTTGCGCCCGAGAATATAGGCTGTCGTCGTCAGCACCAGCAGCACGGCGCCGATGGCGATGGATGCCAGACCGAGTGGGATCAGCACCATGGTGACGTTGCGCGCCGGGTTCGTAAACCAGTGATGAATCGAGGTCAGCAAAAAGGCTGTGCCGGCAAAGCCCGCGCCGCCGCCGGCGACCAGCAGCGCCCACATGCCGCGCAACTGGCTGAGCCGCTCGCGTGACACCTCGGTATGTGGCGCATGATGCGCGCCGATCCGCCTGACCAGCCGCGCCGCCAACGCAATGGTGCCGAAGCCGATCACCACGCCGGCGGCCTCGAGCACGCGGCGCATCACGCCGACGATCTCCGGATGTCGCTGCAGCGTCAGCAAAGGAAGATCGAAACAAGCATGCAGCGTCACTGGCGCGAGAACAATGAGCATGGGCGTGCGAATGAAGGCCCAGCCGTCGCGGCGATGGGCGCCGAGCGCACGGCCGGAGCGGGTGATGGCGATGTAAGCGCCGGCGATGACGCCGAGCGCGCCGTGAAATGGTACGGTCAGTACGCTGCGCAGCACCGCGAGCGTCCGCCACATCTCGGGATATTGCAGGAGATAGACGAGATTCTCGTAGGCGGCGAAGCCGAGGCCGGCGGCGGCGCCATAAACCACCGTGTCCATTGGATCGGCCGTCCGGGCGCGCTGGGTGGACACCGCGATGATGACGAAGATCTTCACGATCTCCTCCGGCGCGGCGACGCCAAACACAGCGTGGAGCACCATGGCCAGGGTCGGGTTGTCCGTAAGACCCGGAATTGCTGCGAACAGCGCGCGGGCATAGCCGAGCAGGGAGATGCTGGCGGCCCCCAGCAGGAATGACGCCCAGACCAACCCGGGCGGCCCCGGCCGTTCATCGGCAGCAATCACCAGCCACAGCAACAGCAGAGCTGGTGCCACGGCGGCGATACCGATCACGGTGGGGAGCGATTCGAGCAGGTTCATGGAACTTAATTATAGACGGCCGGGCAGACCGAAAAGAGTGACTCTTGCGGGAGCCGCCTGCGACAAAAGAGAAGCTAGCGGGCCCGGGCCAGGGCCGGAACCAATCAGTGTTCGGTCGATTGGGCTGACACAGCTCATGCCGCACGGGAAATGACCATGGCCGACGACGCAAAGACACCCCCCTACATCTACGAAGGCGTCGAGCCCGTGCCTGAGGCCAGGTCGACAATCACAGAAACGATCACGGATGTGAAAGAGGCGGTGACCGAGACCGCGCACCGCATCGGCGGTGCCATCGAGTCCGGCAAGAAGCCAGGCATGCCCTTGAGCATCCTGGCCAATGTTGCGCGTGAAGCGCCGCTGGGGTCGCTGCTGGTTGCTTTTCTGCTCGGCGTCGCCGTGGCGCGCCGGCGCTAGGCGTCAGCGAATCCGGGCCGGCACCAGATTGACCGGCTTCGTGGTCCGTAGCGATGCCGGCTGATAGGCCGAGGCAGGCGCAAAGACCGACTTGCAGCCATCGCTTAGCTGAGACTTGTTGCGGATCATGCAAGCCGTGACGCGATCGACATCCGGGATTTCCGAACTGCACAGTCGCATCGCATCGCCCGTGCAAAGCTGTTCCTGTTCGGCGCTGTAGGCGTGGCAGACGGTGGTCAGCATGCCGAATGCAAGAACAGTGGCGGCGGCGAGCTTCGCGGTGGTGAATGTCATCGTGTGTCCCTCGATCTTGTGTCCATCCGTGCGCCGATCGGCGCGTCGTTGGAGCAATGGGATAGAGGGCGTTCGCTTCAGGCAGTTTGCGCGGAGGCGAGGAAACGGTTTCTTCGACCGCGGTTTTGTTTCATTGCTGGTGATGGACGAAACACAGCGCGCCGGTTCGGAATCTCCTCCCTGATGGACATCATTCAGAAAATCTCGGCGCTGATCGCGGCGCAAGCCGATTGGGCTGGGCCGCTTGGCTTCGTCATCGCCTTCTTCGGATGTCTGGTCGGCTCCAGTTTTGTCGTTCCGGCTGCGGCCATCGTGACGGCGACCGGCGTGCTGATCGGCGCCGGCGTGGTATCCTGGACTTTCGTCCTTTGGGCCATCGGCGGTGCGGTGCTCGGCATGAGCGTGTCCTATGAGCTCGGCAAACGGTGCGGGCCGAGGCTGCTGGAGATGCGGATGCTCCAATCGCGTCAGCAACTGGTGGCGCGGGTACGCGGGCTATTCGAGCGCTACGGCATCGCGGCGATCATGGTCGGTTATCATATCGGGCCGGCGCGCGCGCTGGTCACCAGCGTCGCGGGCATCGCCGGCATGCCGCGTCTGAAGTTCGAAACCGCCAGTATCGTGTCCGCAATGGTCTGGATCGTCGATCATGCCTTGATCGGCGTCATTCCCGGCACACTCATCGACGCCGACAGTCCATGGTTGCTCCCGGTGACACTGGGAGCGCCGGTCGTCGTGATCGTCCTCACCGTGTTGTTGCTGCGCAAGGCGTTCTAGCCACAGCGCCAACGCGTCGCATCACGCCGCCTTCGAGATCTTCTTCTTGAGATGTCCAGTGTCGTGATCGCGGCGGAGCTGACTGAGCGACGTGTCGTTGAGCTTCGGCAGCACTTCGCTGAGCGTGAGCGTGTCGGGATGCCCGGCTGCGAAGAACTTGCCGTAGATCTTGCGGAGTGTTGCCAGTGTGGTGCTGCCGTATTTCTCGGTCATCGCGCTGTCGTGCGCGTGAAGGTGATCGCCGCCGTCATGCTTCATGTCTCGCTCCCTGCCGGTATCGCATGATCTCGCACCTTGAGCAGTGCAGATTGCGTTCGGCCAGACAGACTAGGCGCGGTGCTGTGGAGAGTACAAGCAGTTCACGTGTGCTCGGGAACAATCGCGCGGGATGGCTTAGCCGCGCGCCCCGGGGCGCTTGCGCTGCACAACGATCTTCATCTTCTGACGGCCCTTGTTGGCGGCAGCGCGGGATCGTGAACGGCGCGGCTGCTCACGCGCGGCAGGCTTGTCGTCAGTCGCCGAGGTGCTGGCAAAAGACTGCCGGAGAGTGTCGAGCGTGGAGGTGAGGGCGCCGACCTGCTCGTTGAGCTTGCGCGCTTCGTTCTGCTGCGCTGTCATCAGACGCTGCATGGTCTGCAACTGATCCTGCACGACCTGAAGCTGATCGATCGACTGCTGCTGCGTGGCCTCGATGCCTTTGGTCTTTTCGATCAGCTGTTCGGACGCCTGCGCCACACGGGCCTGTTGCAGGCGCGATGCGGTGAGCCGCTCCGGCTCCGGCGTTGCGCCGCTATAGCTGCGCCACGTAAAGATGCCGCCGATGCCGATCACGACCAGAAACAGGGCCGCAGCCGCAACCATGATCGGCTGCTGGCTAATGCGCCAGGTGTGACTGGGTTCGGACGCGTAACTGTGCTGGGAAGCGCTCGGCATGATTTCGACCATGAAGCTCGAAGTCCTATGGCGTGTGATCGTTCCAATCCGCGACAAAACCATCCAGAACGCGTGAATTTCGGGAGGTTCGCGGCCAAGTTCAACGAAAATAAGGCTCGGGTGGCAATAACGTGGCCTAACCCAGGGCAGTGCGCGAATGGCGCTCCCTAGCAGTGCCAACGGGGGTGTGCATAACATCTTGAAGTAGCGAAGAAAAGTGCGAATTGTTTGACATTTTTTGGGTCTTCGCCGACAAAAACGTCCAACAAAACGTCCAACATGGGGCAGGGATGGGCGAACATTTGACTAAGCGCAACGGGACCTGGCACTTCGTGCGCCGCGTGCCGGAGGAGTTCGCGAGTTATGACAAACGCGGCATCGTGAAGCTGTCCACGAAGGTGCGCATTGCTCGTGACAGGCACGGACGGCGCGCCTCCCTGATCGCCGATCGGATGAATCTGGACCTCGAAGCCTACTGGCAGAAATGCGCCGCCGGTGAAGCTGGCAGAGCGGCTACGGACCACGCCGAAGCCGTCCGGCGGGCGCGCATCCTCGACCTTTCATATCGCCCCGCTGCGGTCGTGGCATTGGAAGCGCCGGCCGAGCTGAAGCGACGTATCGAAACCCTGGCTGAGGGCGACCGGCTGCATGATCCCGCGACGCGCGCGGCCGTGCTCGGTGGTGTCACTGAGCCGCTTATCAAGCTTTCGACCCTGTTCGCCGAATTCGAGGCGGCCACGGCAACTGAGCGGATGAACTATTCACCGAAGCAGCTTAAGAAATGGAAGGCTGGCAAAGAGCGCGCTATCGATATCCTGATCGAAGTGGTGACCGATAAGGCGCTGCAAGAGATGACCCGCGACGATGCCCTTAAGTACCGCGATCACTGGCAGGCCCGAGCCGTGAAGCGCGAAGTTGCCATCGGCACCGCAAACAAAAACATCACTCATATTCAGCGCATGGTTCGAACCGTCAGCCAGCGGCATCACCTGGACAAAGAGAGTTTGTTCGCCGGCCTGCGCCTCAGCGGCGGTGAGCGCGGGCAGCGCAAGCCGTTCGAGACCGCTTTTATCGTAGACACGATCCTGCGTTCGGGAGGCTTCGACGCGCTGAACGATCAGGCGACGGCAGCGGTGCATATCCTAATCAACACCGGCGCGCGACCCTGCGAGGTGCTGAACCTATTGCCGGCGAATATCGTGCTCGATGCCAATATTCCCTATATCCGAGTGGTTCCCGACGGACGCGTGCTGAAGACGGAATCGTCGGAGCGCGACATTCCTCTGGTCGGCATCGCTCTCGAAGCGATGCGACGCTTTCCGAAAGGCTTTGCGCGCTACTTTGACAACGAGGACAGTTTCTCGGCGGCGGTCAATAAACACATGAAGAAACACGGCATGAAGCCGTCGTCGCGCCATTCTGTCTATTCGTTCCGGCACAGCTTCAAGGATCGGCTGCGGGCGCTGGAATGTCCAGACGAATTGACGGACGAACTCATGGGACATTCTAGCGGTAAGCCACAATATGGCGACGGGCACGGCCTCCATCTCAAGCTCAAATATCTGCTGATGACCGCGCTTGCGCCTACCGAAGCGAGCGCCCCTTTGGAGGCGGTCGGCTGACCTCCACGTCGTCTGTACTAAAGTTTATAAGGCACACCGAATTCTGACTACGACGTCCTTGTTTTACGCGACGGCGGAGATCCGTCGCGAAAGCCGCGCTCAATGGCGGCGCAATGCTCTGAAGCATCGATGAGGTTCCTGATGCAGGCTAGGGGAGTACGTCAGTGTTTGTGTTTATCTCTGCGGCCCCGATAGGTTCACCTCACGCTCAGCCCGAAAAACATTGCTGTGCAGGCTGGCGATCCATTGTCGGCCGCTAGAGGTAACATTGAGATACCGGATCGCGAGCTGGATCTGCGGTGCAACGTTAGTCCAGTAGAACTGAGGAAATTTATAGACGATGTCAGCTGGCGTTGCATAGCCGAGTGCCTTGTTCAGTCCGATCTCCTCGAACTCATGGAATAGGGCGTTTGATTTCCTTATGTAATTGGGATCGCCGAGCTGACCGATCAGATCCGCAGCACGCAACAGCAATCCTTCTTCCTCGTCGAGGTCATCACCTTCTCCGTTTATCGCGTCGACGTAGGGAAAGCGCGTGTATTCAATGGCCCGGGCAATCCGGGCGGCGTCGACTTCCTCTACGGCATGGAGCCGCTCAATTACGAAGAGCTTTGAGCGGTCGACATGGTAGGGTGCGAGCGCGGCATCGGAGGATCCAACCGGCAATTCAATTTTGCGCCCAGTAAGGTCCGCAACATAAGCGCCGTCTTCATCGCCTTGGATAACGCCCCGCACATATCCAATGTCATGGGTAAGGCAGGCCATAATGAAGTTCGCATAGTCGGTTGCGGTGGTGGTACGTTGCAGGGCACGCCCAGCCAGGATGTCGTTCCCGACCAGCGTAACCAGCATGGTATGTTCGATATTGTGATAGAGTGCGTCACTATTCCCGATGCACTCCAATGCCAGCCTAGCTGCAAAGGGCAGCAATTTTGTCAAATCGGAATGCGAGGAGCGGAAGCGGTCTTCGGTTTCCCGCGCGAGAAATGAGCCAAGGGCTTGCGCCGTCAGTTGAGGAATTGTGATCATCTCGGCTCCCTATCTTGCCTAGTTGTTGTTGCACCATAATCGCCGGGTCCTCAGCGGTATCCTTCAGCATCGGCAAAGCCCTGAGTGCCTACGGATTTCAACGGATGCTGCTAGCGAGAGTCCCCTGAGAGTTGATTTCAATCAATGCTCTGAAAGTCAGGATCCGAAGCGTTCGATGTCAAATAGAGCTGAGCGCTAGCGCCCCGCTGTCCCCACCGAGCGCGTACTTCACCCCGCCCCTTGGCCCGTCGGCGGGACTACATACAGCGTCAGCGCAAAAACTGCATAAATGAAGATGAGCAGGGCGCCGACGAACCAGGCCGAGCGGCCACTGCTCGTAATGAAGCTCGCCGTCACGGTCGCAATCATGACCATGGTGACGGCGCCGGGCCAGAATTGCAGGCTCATCGGCATTGGCCCGACGACATAGCTGAGTAGCACCAGGGCGGGGGCGACGAAGAGCGCAATCTGGGAGGCGCTGCCAAGCGCGATGCTAACGCTCATGTCGAGGCGGTCCTTGCGTGCCGCAGAAAAGGCTACGGCAAACTCGGCGGCGGCCCCGACCATTGAGACAATGATAAAGCCAACGAAGGCCGGACTCATTCCAAATGTTGCTGCGGCCTTCTGCACTGACTCGACGAAAATCTCACTTACAAGTGCAACCAGCAGAGTGACAACAAGCAGTGTGCCCACCGCAAGGGCAATCGGCCAATGTTCCTCGCCTTCGCTATGCGCGGCGCCTGCGAACAATTCCTTGTGGGTCTTCAGCGAGAATAGCAGGCCGAGTGCGTAAGCAATGATGAGCAGGATGGCGAGGCCGATGCTGAGCTTCTGCATGACGGTCTCACCCTGCACAAGATCCAGGTCGGCGACTGCGGATGGGGCAAGCAGGGCGACGGTCGCCATGAGTAGGAGACCGGAGTAGAGCCGCGCGCCGGAGCGATTATATTCTTGGACATGGTAGCGCAGGCCGCCGAGGAGCAGACAGGCACCGAGCATGAAGAGGGCATTGGTGACAATCGCACCAGCAATTGACGCCTTCACCAGCATGTACTGGCCGGCACGTAGCGCGGTGATCGCAATGATCAGCTCCGTTAAGTTTCCCAGCGTCGCATTGAGCAATCCGCCGACGGCGTCACCGGTCTTGGCGGCAACCGCTTCGGTCGCGTGGCTGAGCAGGGCGGCCAGCGGCACGATGGCGAGAACCGAAAGCATGAACAGCAGCGTATGGGAATGCGGCGCTATTGCTTCCGTGACGAGTACGGCAGGCACGAAGATTAACATCCAAAGCAGCGGTGTGTGCTGAATTTGCTTGAGCAGGGGTTTCATGGCGGCGCCGTCTCCATATCGAATGCGACGGCGGAAACTCCGATCCCATCGCCGGACCGGTATTGATCTAGCTCAACAAGACCTCGAAGCTGGAAAGGCGCGGCCGCATCCGCGTTGCGTCAGAAGCAGTCGGAAGGGCCAGATTTCTTCTGACCGCGCGAGGGCGGCGCACGTCATTAATATCTGGATGGGTCAAGACTTGTCGATTTTAGATCTTAAGTGAGCTTGAGCACCAGACTGACGATCTGGGGGTCCTTTCGCGGCGCTGCCTTGAAGCCAAACCTGGTGAAAATCTTTCGCATCGCGGTGTTTTCCGGTAGAACTTCCGCGGTCAATTCTTTGAGCCCGGCGTCGCTACCCAGTTTGATGAGATGACGCATCAAAATCGAGCCTACGCCACGCCCCTGCCAGCCATCGACCACCATGAAGGCCATCTCGGCGCGGGCTGGCTCGGAAACGATATATCGGCAACCGCCCACCAGGACATTCCCGCCTGCTTCCTCGGCACGCGCAATCAGCGCGACATGATTCTCGAAGTCGACGTCCATGAAGAAAGCCCGCTCTTTGTCAGAGAAATGGCGCTTCATGACGAAGAAGCGTCGTTGCAGCGATTGTACGCTGGCCTGAGCCAGAGCGGCGAGCATGTCGGGCTCGTCCTCGTGCCGAAGTGCACGGATATTCACTGGGCTGCCATCGCGTAAGAGTTCATGCGCGGCAAAGGTGGCGGCGTCGGACATGGGAACTCCGCTGGCATAGTCGTGTAGACCGGCTCGGACTAGCGCAGAGCAAACGGCGGTAGTCGGACGGGTGCTTGATCTGGATCAAGACCAGGGGGGGAATGCAGCGGCAACGCTCTCGCAACCTGAACAGATCAAGGCGTGTCCGTGAGAAACGTCCGGCAACTTCTATCCGGAGACGACGTCATCCAGCTTGTAGTCCGGCTGGGACTGCTGGCGCTGCTGGCGATCTGGACATTTATCGTGATCCGTCCATTCGTGCCAATTCTGGCCTGGAGCGGTGTCCTCGCAGTCGCCTTCTATCCCGCCTTCAACTGGCTGACCAAATTGCTTGGCGGTCGTCCAAAGACCGCCGCGGTCATCCTCACCGTCGTCAATCTTGCAATTGTCGTGGGGCCGGCGACATGGCTTGGCTTGAGCGCAGTGGAGGGGGTGAGGCAACTCGCCGGTGAACTGACCGCCGGGAATTTGGCCATTCCGTCACCGCCCGAACAGGTCAGGGAATGGCGGATTGTCGGGCCCAAGCTCTACGAATTCTGGGGCCGGGCATCCAGTAACATCCGGACAGTCTTGCGTGAGGTAGCACCGTATTTGAAGCCCTTGGCAGGGACGATGCTCACACTTGCGGGCAGCGCTGGCGTTGGGACGCTCAAATTTCTCCTGTCCGTCCTTATAGCCGGGTTCCTCTTTCCCTATGGCCCTCAACTGGTCTCGGGCGGCAGGCGCCTTCTGTCACTCATCGTTCACGAGCAGAGCGAACATCTGCTGGATTTGGCGGGGGCGACAATCCGCGCCGTCTCTCAAGGCGTGATCGGCGTCGCGGTCGTGCAGGCCTTATTGGCCGGCATAGGCTTCAAGATGGCCGGCATTCCCAGCGCCGGCCTTCTGGCTTTCGGGGTCATGTTGCTGACCATCGTTCAAATCGGTGCGGCAATCGTCCTCTTTCCCGTGATCATCTGGATCTGGATGGATAAGGATTTCACCACAGCGCTGCTGCTGACGTTATTTCTCACCGCCGTTGGCATTCTCGACAATATACTGAAACCACTCGTGATGGGCCGTGGACTTACCACGCCAACAATCGTCATCTTCATCGGAGTGATAGGCGGAACACTCGCGCACGGAATTGTCGGTCTCTTCATCGGGCCGATTATTCTATCGGTTGCCTGGGAGTTGATCGCCGCATGGATTCGTGAAGATCGCTCCCAACCGGCGCCGAACTCACTGTAGACCCTTGACCTAGATCAACGTTGCGCGCCGGGAAGCCCCTTGAATGAGCTTGCGCGACGATGAGGTCGGAACATGTCGACGGAAACGCCAAACCTGCCGGGCGGCCCCATGTCCGGGCTTGTTGCCTCGGCAGTGGAATACATGGTCGATGCGGGGCAGCGGAGTATGCTGTTCCTGGACGTCATGCGCCAACGCGGCGATCAGTATCGTGAGCACGTCGCACAGACAGCGCCGCATGTATTGCAATATGCAGCCGAATTGATCATCGATGGTCGCGAACTGATCGAACCCGTCAACTATGCACTGGTCCGCATCGTTCCGCCAGACGACGTCGAAATCGATATCGAGCGGCGCCCCTTCATCGTGATCGATCCTCGTGCTGGTCACGGTCCGGGAATCGGCGGATTCAAGGCTGACAGTGAGATCGGCGTAGCGATGAGAGCGGGGCACTCCTGCTATTTCATCGGCTTTCTCCCCGAACCTATGCCGGGACAGACCATCGAGCGCATTGCGCGCGCCGAGGCGCAGTTCATCGAGAAGGTCATCAGCCTGCATCCCAAGGCCGACGGCAAGCCCTGCGTCATCGGCAATTGCCAGGCCGGTTGGGCCGTCATGATCCTGGCGTCACTGCGACCCGAGCTATTCGGGCCTCTGATCATTGCAGGGGCTCCGCTGGCTTATTGGGAAGGCGTGCACGGCAAATATCCGATGCGTTATTCGGGTGGCCTCATGGGCGGCAGTTGGCTCACCGCAATGACCAGTGATCTCGGTGCGGGAAAATTCGATGGCGCGTGGCTGGTGCAGAACTTCGAGAGTCAGAACCCTTCGAACACACTGTGGACCAAGCAGTATAACGTCTACTCCAATATTGATACCGAGGCGGATCGCTATCTCGAGTTTGAGCGCTGGTGGGGTGGGCACGTTAATCTGAACGCCGAGGAAATCCAGTTCATCGTCGACGAGCTTTTCATCGGCAACAATCTTGCCGCCGGTAAGGTCGAGATGTCAGACGGACAAAAGGTGGACTTGCGCAACATCAGGTCACCGATCCTGGTGTTCTGTTCCGAGGGTGACAACGTTACGCCGCCGCAACAAGCGCTGAATTGGATACTGGATTGCTATGCTGATGTGGATGAGATCAGGGCGTATGGGCAGACGATTGTCTATACCGTTCACCAAAGCATCGGCCATCTCGGCATTTTCGTTTCCGGTGGCGTCGCCAAGAAGGAACACGCCGAATTTTCTAGCAATATTGATCTCATAGATGTGCTGCCACCGGGTCTCTATGAAGCGACCTTCGAGGCGAAGGGCGAGGAGACCACGAACTCCGACCTTGTCGTAGGCCAATGGGTGATGCGCTGCGAGGCGCGGACGCTCGATGATATCAGGGCCATGGGTGGCAATTCGCCTGAGGACGAACGGCGTTTCGCTGCGGCTAAGCGCGTCTCTGAGATGAATCTCGCAGCCTACCAAAAATTTGTTCAACCCTGGCTTAAGAACGCAGTGACGCCGCGGATGGCGGAGATGATGCGTAATCTGCACCCGTTACGACTGCAATATGAAGCCTTCAGCAGCAAAAATCCGTGGATGAGCGCCGTAAAGTCCGTAGCCGAAGACATTGAGGATAACCGTAAACCGGTTTCGAAGAGCAATCCCTTCCTCGCATTCCAGGAGCAGATGGGAGAGCAAATCGTTCATCTGCTGGATAGCTGGCGTGACTCTCAGGAGGCGCTGAGCGAAGCCATGTTCCTCAACATCTATGGTTCGCCGGCGTTGCAGGCGGCCGTCGGCATTGATCCGAAGTCCGAGCCGTCGCGTCGTCGGGAGATGTCGGATGAACACCGCGCGATGCTCGACAAGAGGATCGCTGAGTTAAGATCGAAGATTTCCCAAGGGGGCTTACGCGAAGCGACCTTGCGCTCATTGCTCTATGTGGGTTCTGCGCGGGGAATGGTCGATGAGCGAAGCATCGAGGCACTGCGTCAGGTTCGGAGCGATCACGCTGGAGCACGACTGACGCTGCCTGAGTTCAAGATGTTGGTGCGCGAGCAGTTCTTCATGTTGTTGCTCGATCCCGAAGGGGCGCTGGCCGCTATTCCGAAGTTGTTGCCCGCGGACAGTGCTCAAAAGCGCTCGGTCTTTACGGCAATGCGTGAGGTTTTGTCCGCCAGCGGTGACATCACTGGCGAACGTGCGGGCCGTTTGGCGCGGATCGCCGGGTTGTTCGGTGTCGACGCAGGAGAGGCGGGAGCGTCAAACGTTGGCACATTCGACCCTGAGACACGAGCGTCGTAAAGAAAGTTCAAAAGAGATTGGGAGCAACACTATGTCAACCGATGCGAACCAAGCACGATCTCCCAGTAAATATGATCGATTGATCGCGTCGGCGAAGGCCGTGCCACCGGTTCCTACCGTCGTTGTGCATCCTTGCGACGAAACCTCACTGCGCGGGGCGGTCGACAGTGCGCAGGCCGGCATCATCCGGCCGATCCTGGTCGGCCCGGAGCAAAAGATCAGGGACACCGCGGCACAGGGTGGGTTTGACATCACGGGCTTTGAAATCGTCAATGCCGCGCATAGCGAAGATGCTGCCGCCAAAGGCGTTGAGCTGATTCATGCAGCTAAAGGAGAAATGCTGATGAAGGGCAGCCTGCACACCGACGAGCTCATGCGCGCGGTAACGGCAAAGACAGGCGGCCTGCGCACCGATCGGCGCATCAGCCATGTTTTCGTGATGGACGTGCCGGCCTATGCCGAGACTATTTTCGTCACAGATGCTGCAATTAACATCTTTCCGGATCTCGCAGCCAAGCGGGACATCATCCAGAACGCCATCGACCTCTATAATCAGGCCGGGTTCGGCCAGTCTCCTCGCGTGGCGATTCTGTCCGCGGTAGAAACCGTCACCGCCACGATTCCTTCGACGATCGAGGCGGCAGCGCTGTGCAAAATGGCAGACCGAGGTCAGATCACCGGGGGATTGCTCGACGGACCGCTGGCATTCGACAACGCCATCGATGTTGACGCGGCGCGGATCAAGGGCATCAAGTCCGAGGTCGCAGGCCGTGCGCAGATACTGGTTGTTCCTAACCTTGAGGCCGGCAACATGTTGGCAAAGAACCTGGCGTATTTCGCCAAGGCCGATGGTGCGGGAGTTGTGCTCGGTGCCCGAGTGCCTGTTGTGTTGACGTCACGAGCCGACACGGCACGCGCGCGGATGGCGTCTTGCGCCATCGCGTCGCTATATGCGCATGCTAGGCGTCAACGCGCGCCAACAGTTGCTGGGTGATGGCCATGGACACAATCCTTGTCGTCAATGCTGGCTCGTCGAGCGTCAAGTTTCAGGTCTTTTCGGTCGAGGGAGAGGGGAACTTATACAGGCGGATCAAGGGCCAGATCGATGGAATCGGCAGTCGTCCGCGGTTACGTGCGAACGGGCCTAATGGTGAGCCGATGGCCGATCGTGCCTATCCGATCGAGGCCGTGGCTGACGTGCCAGCTGCGATGTCCGTTGCCGGCGCGTGGCTCCGCGAAGAACGCAATATCAACCCCGTCGCCGTCGGCCATCGCGTCGTCCATGGCGGGCCGGATTATGCAAATCCGGTATTGATTGATCACGGCGTCGTGGGGCGCCTGGAGCGATATGTTTCGCTGGCCCCGCTACACCAGCCGCATAACCTGGCGCCGATAAAAACGATCCTGAACAACTTCCCGGCTCTGCCGCAGGTCGCCTGTTTCGACACCGCCTTTCATCGTGACCATAACGCTCTCGCGGATCACTACGCGATCCCTTACCAGCTCCATGCCGAAGGCATCAGGCGTTACGGTTTCCACGGCCTCTCGTACGAATATATCGCCAAGCGCCTGCCGCAGGTTGCGCCCGACGTCGCTGGCGGGCGCGTGATCGTCGCTCACCTCGGCAGTGGCGCCTCGATGGGCGCGATCAAGAATGGAAAGAGTGTCGAGAGCACAATGGGCTTTACGGCGCTCGATGGGCTCGCGATGGGAACGCGTGTCGGCCAGCTCGATCCCGGCGTCGTTCTGTATTTGATTGCAGAGAAAGGCATGTCGATATCGAAGGTACAGGATTTTCTCTATCGGGACTGCGGCCTGAAAGGGCTATCCGGCGTCAGCAATGACATGCGTGAACTTGAAAGCAGCGAAGATCCGCGCGCAGCGTTTGCGATTGAATACTTCGTCTACCGGGTGGGGCTCCACGCCGGCATGCTCGCTGCCGCGCTGCAGGGCCTCGACGCCTTCGTGTTCACGGCCGGAATCGGTGAGAACTCGGCATCGATCCGCGCACGTATTGGCGAGAGGCTTGCCTGGCTCGGAGTCATGCTTGATCCGGGAGAGAATGCTGGACACGCCAGCAGGATATCGCGAGTCGACAGCCGTGTTCCCGTCTATGTCATTCCCACCGATGAAGAGCTGATGATTGCGCAGCATACGCTGTCGTTGTTGGTGAATCCGAAAACGCACGATCAGAAACATGAGAGAGTGTCATGAAGATTCCGGTATATCCCGAGACCAGTATCGCGTTGAAAGGCAAGAAGGGACTCGTCGTCGGTATAGCCAACGACCAATCTATCGCGTGGGGCTGCGCCAAAGCGTTTCGAGCGCTCGGCGCCGACGTTGCCGTTACATATCTCAACGAAAAGGCCAAGAAGCACGTCGAGCCGCTTGCGGAGGCGCTGGAGTCTCCAATCTTCATGCCGCTTGATGTGATGGTTGAAGGAGAAACCGAAAAGGTGTTTGAGCGGATCGGCAAGGAATGGGGGCAACTCGACTTTCTTTTGCACTCCATTGCTTTCTCACCCAAGAATGCATTGCATGGCCGTGTGGTTGACGTGGATCGTGAGGGCTTTCAGAAGACCATGGACGTTTCCTGCTGGTCGTTTATGCGGATGGCGCATCTGGCAGAGCCGCTAATGAAGAGCGGTGGCACGATGTTTACCATGACCTATTACGGTAGTCAGATGGTGGTGAAGAACTATAACGTCATGGGTGTCGCGAAAGCGGCTCTGGAGGCCGCAGTGCGCTATATAGCAGCCGAGCTTGGTCCAAAGGGCATTCGCGTACACGCGATCTCGCCGGGGCCGCTGGCAACGCGCGCAGCGTCCGGCATTCCCGAGTTCGACGAATTGATGGACAAGGCGCAGTCGCAAGCGCCGTCGCGCAGTCTTGTCAGCATTGACGATGTGGGGAGGGCGACTGCATTCCTCGCGCTCGACGGCGCCAAGCTGATCACTGGAAGTGTGCTTTATGTCGATGGCGGATACCACATTATCGATTGACGCGTGGCCTTCTTGCTTCAGCTGAAGTGTAGACCGATCACCTCAGCGACGCAGGCAGGGCGCCTGCCGCCCTCGATCTCGATTGTTACGCGATAGTGGGTGCGCAAGCCGTTGGGTGGTACTTCCTCGGCTTCCGCTATGCTGACGCGGCCACGCAATTTTGAACCGGCCGGCACAGGCGAGAGATAGCGGACGCGGTCCGCGCCATAGTTCAGGGTATTCTTCAGCCCCTTCAGACCCATCACTGAGCGGATAAACATCGGCGTCAAGCTCAGGGACAGCAGGCCGTGAGCGATAGTCTTACCACCCGGCATCTCTGTCTCCGCGCGCTCCTGGTCGACATGAATCCATTGCTCGTCGCAGGTCGCTTCCGCGAACTTGTTGATGCGATCCTGCGTTACCTCGATCCAGTCGCTAACGCCGACCTCTGTCCCGACGGCGGCCTTCAGCTCTTCGAATCCGTTGAAAATTCGCATGGATTTGATCCGATTCTGCATTAGTTACAGTTTCATTTCGGCAACTTTGTCTGGAACGGCAAGCTCGGCCTCCGTGACCGCCAGCACCTCGGCGACGGTGACGCCAGGCGCTGTCTCCTGCAAAGTTGCGATGCCACCGGGAAAGGCGATGACCGCCATATCGGTGACGACGAGATCGACTGGCCGAGCCGACGTGAGGGGCAGGTTGCATCGGGCGACGATCTTGGACTTTCCCTTCGCCGCGTGCTGCATGGCGACGATTACACGTTTGGCGCCACTAACGAGGTCCATCGCGCCGCCCATACCTGGCACCATCTTGCCGGGGATCGTCCAGTTGGCGAGGTGCCCGCCGGCATCGACCTGCAGACCACCAAGTACAGTGATATCGACATGGCCGCCGCGGATCAGACCGAACGACATCGCACTGTCGAAAGTGGCGGCGCCGGGCAGCGCGCTGATCGGCTTGCCACCGGCATCGGTCAGCAGCGGGTGGGCCATCCCCTGCTCGGGGATGGGACCCGTGCCAATCAATCCGTTCTCAGACTGAAAGAAGATGCTTAATCCCGGCGGCACATAGTTTGCGACCAGCGTCGGAATGCCGATGCCTAGATTGACGAGGTTGCCCGGTCGAAGCTCTTGCGCCACGCGGCGGGCGATAATGGTTTGTGCATCCATAGATCACCCGTTCGCGACGAGGTAATCGACCAAGGGGCCGGGGGTAATAACGTGGTCGGGCGCAATGACGCCGACCGGGACGATATGTTCCGCGGTGACGATGACGGTGTCCGCGGCCATCGCCATGACCGGATTGAAGTTGCGGGCCGTGAGGGCGTAGGACAGGTTGCCGGCATAGTCGGCAAGAAATGCATGCACAAGCGCAAAATCGGCGCGTAGGGCGGTCTCGAGCAGATAGGTCTTCCCGCCCACATCGATCTTTTGTTTGCCTTCCTCGACCAGCGTCCCGACGCCAGTCGGCGTCAGTACGCCACCCAACCCACAGCCCCCGGCGCGAATGCGCTCGACGAAAGTGCCCTGCGGGATCAGATTGACGGTGATTTGTTTGCCCAACATTTGCTGTTGGGCCATCGGATTGAGGCCAATGTGGGTCCCGATCATATGGGTCACCTGTGCGCCATCGAATAGTTTCCCGACCCCTTTACCGGGGGTGGCTGCGTCATTGCTAATGAGAGAAATGTTCGACTTCTTCTGCCGCACTAGTTCGTCAAGCAGGCGTTCCGGCGTTCCCACACCCATGAATCCGCCGACCATGATGCTTGCGCCGGTCGGGATCATCGCAATGGCTTCTTCCAGAGAAACAGCCTTCATAATGAAGCTCCGGTCAACAGTTGATCAGGAAAGCCGACGGTGAAGAAATGTTGGTGTATGAAGCCGGGGCTCCTTTGATCTGCGTCAAGACTTGTCATTATTTCCTTCGCGAACAGAGACTCCCACGCCTTCGAGGGCTTCCGCCCAGAGCTTGCGAACCTCTGCGTGGCGCTGTTCGAGGGTAGCGCTCACGGCTTCACGGAAGGGCGTTAGAGTCGGGCTTTTCAGAAGAAGTATCTGTGCTTGCAGCAGGCGGCCGCTTTCAAATTCGATACGGCGCAGTGCCGTAACGAATGGATCATGCGTGTCGGCTTCGAGGGGCAGGAGGGCGGCGGGCCGAATTCCAGCATGTATGGCATGCGCGCGGGCGGCCAAATCACCCGCCAGTGCCAGGGGGTGATCGTCAATGCCTTCGATGGGCCTTGGGAGCCATGTGGTTTCCCAAGACGCTGCCAAATAGCTCAGTGCAAGATCGGGTATCCATGATGTCGCGCGCAGCAACAGGGAAACGATTTCGGCTTCTCGATAGAATTGCGCATTCAGTTCGGTCTGCCAGGCGGATTCGAGCTTGAGTGGCACGGCGAACGCGAAGTGTCGCGCCAACGCGGCGTGGGCCGAGATCAAGAATGCTGCGACGCGTGTTTGCTGATGTAAGGGCACGCGGCCTTCGGGGTCGAGTGGTCCGAGGTACGCCCTCATCGTTTCGTTTCCTGTACCGGTATCGCTCGGAGATGGTCGTAGCCGGCCGGAAATGGAACGAGCTGCCCGCCGGCTTCTTCCGGAGCAATCCAGACTTCTTTGTTGCCTTGCCAGCCCCCCGCCAGCACATCCTCTGCAAAGCGTGCGAGCAGGTCGGCCGTGAGCGCGGGTTTCTCCAGCGTAAAGGCGTGGTAGGCGCGTTGAACGATGACAAGCGAGCTGTCTGGAATTTGGATACGCAGGGTCTCGTGGAGTGCACGTGGCGTCAGAAAGTCGAATTCGCCGTTAAGGATCATCGTTGGTACGCCGATTAGAGGGAGTTGCGGCGTCAAAGGCTGGAAGTCGAGGAAAGACTCCATCAGATTCTGCAGGGCGTAAACGTCATTGATAAGCCAGCCTTGCCGCTTGACGTTGTCGAGCGTTTCCAAAACCGGCTTCAGCCACTGGTCGCTGACGTTCATAGGCAGCAGTAGGTCCTGAAGATAGCCGGTGCCGCCAAGGATCAGCCCGGTTCGCAAGGCATTGCCGAGCAGATACAGTTGAGGCGGTAGCTCGGCAAAGCAGCTCATCGGCACCAGACCGGCCAGCCGATGGCCGTGTTCGATCGCATAGCGCAGTGCGATAAGGCCGCCGAAGCTGATGCCACTCAGAAAAATGGGACCGTCGCCGAGTTCTCCAATCAGGAGATGCAATGCGGCGACGTGGTCGTCCTGACGGATAAACAGCGCGGGCTTATCGGACGCACCTTGGCCGAGCAGATCGAACGTCGCGACGCGGAAGTGACGCGCCACCAGTGCGTCGCGATAGGCCGTCCATAATTCAGCGTATTGCGTCAGTCCGTTGACCAGAACGTAGACGGGCGCGTCCGTCGGTCCGTCGAGCTCATAACGTATCCGATATGAACCGTAGCTTAGGAAGGGCATTGCGCTGACCGGTTGGCGATTTGATCGTCGCAATGATCAGTGGTCGAAGACGAATTCTATTGAGCTAGATCAAGCATTTCCTGATTGAGCCCCTCAAGATATGCACAAAACATCATCGGGAGGAGACCGTCATGACCGGTAGAGCTGCCATGAAACGTTGCCTCGTAAGCCTGATCCTGTTGCTGGTTGGCACTGCAATCGCGGTTGCGCAACCCTTCACACGCCGGTCGTCGCAAGTGCAACATGATGGGCTGAAGAAGTACTATGAGGTGCCAAACTTCAGGTTGGGCGGTAAGTATGATCTGAACGATCCGACCAAGTGGGAGAACGGCGGAGAGGGCGGGGTCACGCTGGAGTCGCTCGGTGGCGGACAACTGCGCACCGCGTATGTCGCGATTGGGAAGGCACGCCGCAATGCGGCGGGCGAGATCACCAACGCCGTTGTCATCAATTCCTATTATTCCGGTGACTCCACTGACATGTATGAGCAATGGGTCAAGGGCGCTGCCCTGTCGGGCGGCGTGCCGATTATTGGTCCGGGTCGACCGATCGATACCGACCGGTACTATGTCATTATGGTCGATCCGCTGGGGACTTGGGGTGCTAGTAAGCCATCAGACGGTCTAGGCATCAAATTTCCGCAATACAGCTATTTTGATATGGTGCAGGCTAACTACCGCATGTTGCGTGATCACCTGAAGGTCGCGCGCGTGGCGCTTGTTGCTGGCGTCTCGATGGGCGGCACGCAGACCTACGTTTGGGGTGTGCTGCATCCAGAGTATATCGGCGCACTTATGCCGATCGGCGGAACGACCCAGTCCGACGCCGAGGACCCCGTCGGTAATTGGACTTTTCAGTTGATGACGGCCGCGATCCAATCTGATCCGGTATGGCAATCCACCAAAGGTGATTACTACAAGCTTCCCAAGGAGAAGCACCCCTTGCCGGGCATGGCCTTCGGCTGGTCGGTGCTCGGCCTGACCGGATATGATTTCGGCTTCAGGACTACTCAGAGTTTCGCATCGGTACAGCCCGAGGTCTTCTATTGGGATCCACCGAACGAGAAGGCCGGTCTCAGTGTCAACAATCGCTCCAAGATGTATGATGCGGTCGACCTTGTCTGGCGCAATCGAGTTGGTGAAACCTACAACGTCAATCCGTACCTCGGCCGAATTCAGGCGCGCACATTGGTGATGCACATCACCAATGATCTCTGGCTGAACTTCAAGCTCGCCCAGCGCGCCGTCGATCGCGTGCCGGGCGCGGACCTCATTTCCGAGGAGAGTCCGGTCGCACATTACGGCGTGTTCCCGATTATCAACAATCGCAAGAACGATCCGAAGTTCGTGGCTTTCATGGACGACGTGGCGAGCCTTGATCGGGCGCAGAAGTTCGTCGACAAGAATTATCGTGTTCCTGGTGTTGCCGAGAATGTGGATAAGACAAAATCATTCTGGAAAGATCATGTGACCTATCCTTATCCGGTCAAATACGCGACCGCGAAGGACAAGCGTGGAACGCCCTGGCAGATCGGCTACATGGACGAATATGCTGGCACCGACAGGGAACCGAAAGTTCTTGTCGTCATTCACGGGAAGGGCGCGTTTGGCGGGCACTACGGCAATATCATGCAGTATGCGCTGCGCAGCGGACTGCGCGTGATCGTTCCGGATTTACCTCATTACGGCATGTCAGGGCCCGGCAATCTCGATAAGAGCCCGGCGCGGACCATGCAGGACATGCGCGAGGTGATTTACGATCTCGTTGTCAATCAGCTCGGCGTCAAAAAGGCGCATTACCTTGGACACTCGCTTGGTGGTCAGTTTGTGATGGGTTACGCGCTCACTTGGCCGGATGCAGTGCAGGGCCTTGCGCTTGAAGCGCCGTCTGGTCTTGAGGAGTATCCGCGCGACATCACGATCGCCAAGGACAAGAAAGCGCGCTTGTTCGATGAGGCCTTCGGCCGCGATTTCGACAAGTGGAAGCAGAGCTGGGAGCAGACCGGAATTCTTAAAGCGGAAATGGGGCGATCTGAGCCGAACATCCGCGACTTCTTTTACTTCAAGAAACGTGACCCTGAGACCGGCGTGGTGTCGGCAGCCAAGAGCGGATACTTCTTTAGCGACAGCGAATATGCCCGCTTCCATACGGAGCAGCGTGTTGGGTTAACGAAGGGAAATCCCAAGGAGCTCGAGCAGTGGTGTAACGTCTTCATTTTCGACGTCTACACGATCGGGGCGGAGTTGCAGCAGGACGATCCGAAGAACCTTTACGACCGGCTGACGGAGATCAAGGCGCCGATCTTCCTCGCGTTCGGGGACAAGGAGCCATTTATCCCGACGCCTGCTTTTAACGGGCTAACCGACCTGGGACGTGACGTCATTACGCCGTTCATGTCGCGCATGACCAATGCCGGCAACAGGCCGTTGCTCAAGATATATCCGGAGACGGGACACTTCATCCACACGGATAACCCGGTTGAATATTCCGCCGACGTGGTGGATTTCGTCACCAAGGGAGTGGTCGATACCAGCTCCCCGCTGGGCACCGACCGGATGATCAAGGGAGCCGTTGTATCGGCGTTGCCGGTGGCGCCCACGCCGGCTGGTTCGGCGCCAACCGCTGGTCTCAACAAATAGGTCTATCTCATGTCACGAGTGCAGGCGGGCGAGGTTTCGTTGGGGTGGCGGGAATGGGGGCGGGGCGATGTTACTGTCGTCTTCATTCACGGCAATCTCGCCAGCAAGGACTGGATCGAGCTCGCTGCGCCGCTGTTTCCCTCGGGGCTGCGCGTGATCGGAATCGACTGGCGTGGCTGCGGCGAAAGCGATCAGCCGAAACCGATGGCCGACTATAGTAACTACTCCATGCAGCAGCATGCGGAGGATATGTTAGCCGCGCTCGACGCTCTAGGCGTTAAATTCGGCCATCTCGCTACGCACTCGACGGGCGGCATTATTGCCGCGCGTATGTTGTTGATGCAACCGGAGCGCTTTGGGAGCGTATTCGCTTTAGATCCGGTTTCACCACTCGGTATGGCCTTCAATGCCGATCAGATCAACGTTTTCCGGGCGATGATGGCAAGCAAGCAACTCACACGGACGGTAATGGCAAGCGCGGCGTCCTCACTATTCTTGCCGGAGAGCTTGGCGCCAAATGCGATCCCAAGTTTTCGCGAAGGGCTCGAGGAGATTCAGGCGCTGTTTGAACGCATCATTGAGCAGACCTTTGGCGTTTCTGAGGGGATCTGGATCGGCACGCCGCTCAATCTCACCCGCGAACGAGAGAGTGGAGAACTCAAGCGCCGCATGCCGGATATCCGGCATCCCCATCTGGTGTTGTGGGGGGAACAGGATGGCTGGATTCCGCCAGCCGATCTCTGGGCGATGGCTGCGGTAATGCCAGATTGCCGGCTCGTGTTTGTGCCCGGTATCGGGCATTCGATGAATCTTGAACTGCCCGCGCTCTACGCAGGCTATTTTGGCGCATGGTTCGGAGGGCGTTCGAAATAGCAGGGATCTGGGCAGGCAATGGCAATTCAGTTTTTCGTCGGTACGATCGTTACCGTGATCACCATCATGGTTCATGCGCTGGTCACCGTTGGTGCGGTGGGCATCGCCCGCTCAGCAGGGCTACGGCACACCACGCGACCGAGAGTTCACCTGATGGCCGTGATGGTCGGGGTCGCTGCCGTGCTCATGATTGCACATACGCTGGAAATGCTCGCTTGGGCGCTCGCCTATGCAATAGTCGGCGCAGCCCCAGACGACAGCGACCTTCTTTATTTCGCGTTCGTTAATTACACCACCCTCGGCTACGGCGATATAACGCCGGTGCAAGCTTGGCGGCTGATCGGGCCGATGACCGCCATGAATGGCATTCTGATGTTTGGCTGGTCGACTGCGGTCCTCTTCGAAGTGTTGCGTAAGACGCTGGATCATCTTGCCGCGATCGGTGCGCGCGGCTTCAGTCCTGTAAATCCAGACTAGCGAGTCTGCTTCGGTCCAAGAGTATAATCTGACGCTGAGTGTTGCCGATGAAGCCGAGAGTCCTCAGTTCGTGCAATCGCGACAGGACGCGGGAAACAGTTTCCAGCGTCAAGCCCAGGTAGTCGGCGATATCGCGGCGCGACATCGGCAGGGCCATAGTGCCCGCGGCAGACAACCGCTTGTCCATCTCAAGCAGGAAGGCTGCGACCCGCTCTAGCGAGGTCTTGCGGCCAAGCAGAAGCATATGATCCTCCGCGTGTTGCAGATTGCTTGTGGTCATACTGAGCAAGTTGCGCGCGACCATGGCGTCGCTTTCGGCCACGTTCTCTAAACTTTGTCGCTTAATGAGGCGAACAGTGGTGTCTACAATCGCTTCCGCAGTGAACCGATGCTCGCCACCGTTCTCAAGCCCGAAGATGTCTCCGGCGAGGTGAAATGCGCCGATCTGACGGCGGCCGTCGGAGAGCAGCTTGTAGCTTCGCACGGCACCGGATTTCACCTGATATACGTATTCTGCAGGCTCCCTCTCCCCGTAGATCTCGGTGCTCTTTTTGTAAGTAAACTCATTCAAGCTGACGATGGGATTCGAGTCACTAGCCATGCCGAACTCTCGGAGGGAATTTGGGCGAGACGTCGGATTCGTAGTCGTGCGAGCAAACATGGGTCAACTCCCCTCACCAAATGATTGCCAGAACAACGTTGCATTGCAGGGAAGTGTTGAGCTTTTCGCTTCCTCTAGAGCTGATCTAAGACTAGGGTGGAACCTTAGGCTATTGGTCCAAAGGTCATTGTCCCAAAGTACAATGCGCGAGACCTTACGTCGCCAAAGGCATTACGCTTGGAGTGAATCATTTGAGCGGATGGACGGCGCACTCGCATGGTCGATAAGCGACAATGCGAAGGTCGGTCGGGCAAAAAAATTCAAGGCTGTCTGTCATTAGAGAAACTTGATCTCAGAGGGCAAAATGCCTGGTTTGATCCATGTAGTGGATGACGACGCGTCCTTTAGAGCTGCGATCGAACGTCGGCTCAGGGTGGCCGGGTATGAGGTTGCGGTATATGCTTCGTCACAGCAGTTTCTGGATCGATCGCCAGATGTTAATCCGCGTGCCTGTATCGTGCTGGATGTTCAGATGCCGGCACTTAACGGCCCGCAATTGCAGAGCCGCTTGGTCGAGCTAGGCTCGAGTATGCCGATCATCTTCGTTACGGGACATGTCGATACCGCGATAACGGTGCGAACGATCAAGGCCGGCGCGGAAGACTTTCTGACCAAGCCCGTGACATCACAGCAGTTGATTGATGCGATTGAACGTGCGTTAGCGCGTCAAGATTCTACGGGAGGTCAGCAAGAGAAAACCGCTTTATGTCGCCAGCTGGTTTCATCTCTTACGCCACGTGAGCGACAGGTGTTCGATTTAATGGTGCGTGGAAAGATCAACAAGCAAATCGCCATCAGTCTGGGAACGACGGAGCGCACGATAAAAGCGCACCGCCATCAGGTAATGGAGAAAATGCGTGTCCTTTCATTCGCAGAACTCGTTTCTATCGCTGAGCGGCTGGGGATGTGCGACCGAGTTTGAATCGCAGCGGCCGCAGCCTTCGCTACTCATCGATATCCTGATTAAACATCTGCGTGGGCGGGCCTTCATGAGCGGTGGCGAAGCGACCGAGAGCTAGCGAGGTCGTCAGTCGTAACAGACTGGAATCCACAAACTGCAGATACAGAATCTGCCCCTCAGCCATGCGTTTTACCAAATTTGGTTCGGCGATAGTTCCTGCGATGCAGGCATTGGTAAGACACCAAGTGTACGGAACTCTGTAGGTCACGCCTTGATCGATCGTGAGTTCGACCGGATTTTGCAGGTACATACCTACTGGGGAGAATATTTGTATCCGCTTGGCGGCATCGCCTTCGCGTTCGATGATGTCCAGCCGAACCGCCATTTGACCAGTCGGGAAAGTACCGGTGATCGATGTGCGACAAAGTGGTTTTGCCCCGCCAGGCTTGAAGCAGACTTTGCTCCAGTCCCCGAAGGTGATGTCCTTCACTTGGCGCTGACCGCGGGGGCGAACTTCTCCTCCAGGAGCGGTGGCCGCCGGGTCTTGTTGTGATACTGCGGGTTTGTTGAGCGTGAGGCTGGCCAGCGCCGCAAGTAGGAGCGATCGGAAGGCGTTCAACGGATGCTTGCGTTGTGGTTTATTGGGATCGGAATATGTCACAGCTGACCTCCGGCATTCGTCTCATTTCTGGTCATCCAAAAACTTCGCTACAATTGGCGACCAAATCGGGATAGCTTCCGGCGATCCGATGAGAAAGTGCCCCTCATCACCAAAAGGCGGTATCAAGCGGTACTCTGCTTTACCGCCGGCGGCCGTGAAGGCCTCGTGCATACGTTTCGATAGTGCCGGTCCGAAGAACGTATCGTTTTCGATGTAGATCCACAGCATTGGCATGCGTGATGTGCGGCCGAAATTTGCCGTCGCTTCGACGAGCCTGTCCGGCGCGCAGTTGTTGTTTGGCTTGCCGTCGACGCGGCCACCGCGGCCGGCGGCGAAAGTAATGACCGCTTTAACCTGTGGCGGATTTACGCTCGATAGCGCAATGGATGCCCAACCTCCGGCGGATTGTCCAACGACGATGACATCTTTCGGCACGATGCGGTTTTCTGCGATCAAATAGTCAATAATCCAGAGGTTAACTTTTGCGACTGCAAGCCCGGCGTCGTGGAAGTTTGGATTTTCGCATTTTCCGATCTTGGAGAAGAAAGGGCCGTAGATGGCACGCTCCGGAATGTCGATGGCGGAAGCCCCATATCCGGTGCCGACCGGCGCCACCACCAGATAACCGCGCCTCGCAAACCATTTGGCCGCATCGCGGAATTCAACCAGGGGAAAGAAGCCGCGGTCGGTCGGATTGAGCGAGACGCCGTGGTTCATGATAACCAGCGGGAAGGGGCCGTTGCCTATCGGGCGCACCAGATAGGCAAACATCGGCAACGGCAGCGGCAGCACCCAGAGCTCTTCCTGGATTCGCGCAGCGTCGGGCTTGTCGGCGGCTTGCATCGGCGCGGCAGGGGCCATGGATATAAGGAGCGCCGCCGTGACGAACGCGTGAATGGCATGCATGGTAGGTGCCTTTCCGGATCGCTTCATATCGCGATCCGACAGCCAAAATTCTGAAGGGAGTTGATTCAGATCAATCGTCATTACCGGAGCCAGCGCCTGTTGGCCCGATGAGCTCGAATATTTCTGCGATACGTGCGGTTAATGTGCCGATGCGCCGCGAAGAGACCCTGCTGGTCGCGTTGCTGCTGGGCTTCGCAGGCGGCTACCTCGATGCCTATACGTGGATTACGCATGGCGTTCTGGCGAATGCGCAGACAGCCAACTTGGTATTCTTATGGGTAAAAGCGACTGCCGGGAAGTGGACGGAGGCATTTCACTTCGTGCCATCGCTCTTCGCTTTCGTCGTCGGCGTGGTGATCGCCTCATGGCTGCGGCGTGCAGCCGGAGATCGAGCCGGCCCGATCAGCATTCTCGTAGAAGCTGGCGTTCTGATCCTTGTCGGTGTGCTGCACAATCGCGTGCCTGACGTTGCGGGCACGCTGGGCGTCTCGATGGTGGCCGCAATGCAGACTTCGATTTTCACCAAGGTTGAGGGTTCAAACTACAGCTCCGTGATGATCACAGGAAACTTTCGCCAGGCGATTGAGGGAGCAGTCGCACTGGTTGCTGGAGATATCCAGGTCGGTCTGTTGCGTAAGTCCTGTATATTCATGGGGGTTTGCGCTGCATTTGGCACAGGCGCCGCTGTCGGTTCTTTCATTACAGAGCGGGCGCCAGCACTCACTCTAACCGTTCCTGTCGGTGCGTTGCTGCTGGTTCTTTTATGCTGCGCCGGATTCCGAGGTGTGATGCGGGATCGCGTTGATCGAAGGGAGGGGGCATGACGTCGCACGGGATCTTTCCGCCGACGCGCTGGCTTGCCGAATATCGCGCTGACTGGCTTCGCTGTGACATGATCGCTGGCGTCACGCTGGCCGCCTATGCGATCCCGGTGTCGTTGGCCTATGCTGCGCTCGCCGGCATGCCGCCCCAGATCGGGATCTATGGCTACATGCTGGGCGGCATTGGCTATGCCCTGTTGGGCTCTTCGCGGCAACTTGCTGTCGGCCCGACTTCGGCGATTTCGCTGATGATCGCCGCTTCGGTCGGGGGTCTAGCGGCAGGCGATGCGCTTCGCTATGCGCAGATTGCGAGTGTAGCCGCCCTTGGCGTGGCGGCTCTCTGCCTGATTGCCTGGGTCTTTCGACTAAGCATGCTGGTACGCTTGATCAGCGATACCATTCTGGTCGGCTTCAAGGCTGGCGCGGGTCTCACCATTATCATGACGCAGCTGCCCAGCCTATTTGGCGTTGCTGGTGGCGGGCGAAATTTCTTCGATCGCCTTGTCGTGCTTGTTGGGCAGATCGGTGGTGTTCACTGGATCGTGCTTGCGATCGGACTTGTTGCGATCCTGCTGCTCCAGGGCGAGCGTCTATTGCCCGGCAGGCCGGTAGGACTTGCAGTCGTCATCCTATCGATCGTTGTCGCAACAGCGCTCGGCTTGCCGGCGCTTGGCATTCCCGTCACCGGCGAAATTCCGAAGGGCTTGCCGAGCCTTGCCATGCCGACCTTCGGGCTTCTTGAATTCGATGAACTATTTCCTCTCGCTGCCGGCATCATGTTGCTCGCCTATGTCGAAGGCGTCGCAGGTGCGCGAAGTTTTGCGGCGAGGCACGGCTACCCCATCGACGTTCGGCAGGAGTTTCTGGGGTTGGGCGCCGCCAATCTGGCGGTAGCGCTCGGCCATGGTTACCCTGTTGCGGGAGGATTGTCACAATCCGCCGTTAATGATCAGGCCGGCGCGAAAACGCCGCT
This sequence comes from Tardiphaga sp. OK245, assembly GCF_900108575.1. Lineage (NCBI taxonomy): Bacteria > Pseudomonadati > Pseudomonadota > Alphaproteobacteria > Hyphomicrobiales > Nitrobacteraceae > Tardiphaga > Tardiphaga sp. OK245. The sequence continues at coordinate 363,190 of NZ_FNWZ01000003.1, forward strand.
CGCTCTGATCATTTGTTCAGCCACGTTGGCGATCTGTCTACTTTTCCTCACGGGGATATTGACCAATCTGCCTAAGGCAGTACTTGCTGCGATCGTTTGCACGGCTGTCTACAAACTAGTTGACATCGCCGCGCTCATGCGGATGTGGCGTATCAGTCGGATCGACTTCTATGCTGCGGCGATCGCCCTTGTCTCCGTGCTGATGCTGGGCATCCTTCAGGGCATCCTGCTGGCTACGCTAGCGTCCATATTTCTGTTACTGGCGCGTGCCTCGCAGCCAAACGTCGCGATTCTCGGGCGCTTACCAGGAACAGGCCGATATGCCGATAGTGCGCGATACCCTGACGTAGAGCCCCTTGCTGGTGTTCTCGCTTTCCGCCCAGAAGCCTCGTTACTTTACATCAATGCGGAAACGGCGATGGAGAACGTGATGGCAAAGGTTCGCGCATCACCGGACACCAAGGTTGTGGTCTGCGGGCTCTCTTCCTCACCCTTTATCGATCTTGCGGGCGTGAAAATGCTTCACGACCTCCATGGCGAACTTGTCTCGCGCGGCATCGCTTTTCAGATCGTCGGCGCCCGCGGGCAAGTCCGAGATGTTCTGCAGGCTGATGGCCTTGCGGAGAAGACCGACAGCGCCAACTGGACCCGAAGGATGGATAGTGTACTCGACGATCTGAGGAAACGTTGACCGTGTTGCGGTGCCAAGCGGGGCGTTGTTCACAACATCACGTTGCATTGACTTGGATCAACAGGCGCCACTGGGAACGGCTTCAGCATTGCCTACACGCCATCAACTTCCCGGATTTTTTACATGCCGAAGGACGGCAACGCCGCAACAACCGATCTGCCGATATTGGCCGCGGGAACGATTATCGGCTTCCTCGGCATGAGATCCGGAGTTCGGTACCGTGGATTGGCTTCCCGGTCGGCCATGCCATGTCCGGCATACTTTTCACCGTGTTCGGATACTTCGCGATGATCTTGGCCCAAGAAGTTAGTTTCACAACCAGAAGGGAATGAACCATGCGAAAATTTAACGTCTTTGCCGTTGCAGTCGCGGTGCTTGCTGGGGTCGCTGGCTTCGCCACGCCATCAAGCGCGGATATGGGCCAGGTTGCTGTTATATTTACCAAGGGCGGCTTTATTGTCGGGGTCGGCGGCGGCGAGGGCGTGTTGAGGTACCGCGGAAAAACCTATCCCTTTACCGTCTCGGGCATGAGCGTGGGTTTCACGATTGGTGCATCTACCACCAAGCTTGTCGGTCGCGCGATCAATTTGAAGGGGCCCACATCAATTGAAGGCACCTACGGAGTGGTCGGAGCAGGTGGGGCGGTGGTGGGTGGCGCTGGAGGCGTGCAGTTGCAGAATGGCAATGGCGTGATCCTGCAGCTCAGCGGCCCCAAAGTTGGCGCTGAACTATCCGCCGCTGTTGGCGGCGTCACGATACGGTTGAAGTAAGCTAGCGTCGAACGGGGCCGCGCACGCGCGGCCTCGTTTCTTTCAGTAACGATTTTCGACGAACTTCATCCGACGGAGGCTGACCTGATCGTTGTAGCGGCCCTTGTTGGAACGCTTCGACAGCCTAATCTTCTTTCGCGCAATCTTCTTGTATGGGATCGTCTTGAGGATATGCGATATGATGTTGAGCCGAGCCCGCCGCTTGTCGTCGGAGCGGACCAATCGCCATGGCGCATGCCTTGTATCGGTCGCCTTGAACATCATGTCGCGCGCTCGGGAATAGTCATACCAGCGCCCAAATGACTCGGTGTCCATCGGGCTTAACTTCCATTGACGGAGAGGATCCTCGATGCGTGCCTTGAAGCGCAGCTCCTGCTCCTTCATGCCGACCTCAAGCCACAGCTTGATCAGGATGATGCCAGCATCCACCGCGAATTTCTCGACCAGCGGGCACAATTCCAGGAAACGTTTGTGTTCAGCCGGGCTGCAGAAGCCCATGACATATTCGACGCCAGCGCGGTTGTACCAGCTGCGGTCGAAGATCACGATCTCACCGCTTGCCGGGAACTGCTCGATGTAGCGTTGAAGGAATAATTGAGACTTTTGGCGGTCAGACGGTGTGGGCAGGGCGCAGACGCGGAAAACCCGCGGGCTAACCTTCTCCGTGAGGGCCTTGATGGCGCCGCCCTTGCCAGCGGCATCGCGTCCCTCGAATAGAACGATGACCTTCAGACTTTTGACCTTAACCCATTCCTGCAAATGGCAGAGTTCGACCTGGAGCTTTCCTAGCTCCTTCTCGTAGTCCTTGCGCTTCAATCGCTCCTTTGGCACGTCAGGTGACATCTCACAGCTCCAACAAGAATCCGATGCGAACCACGCTCAATCTCCCCAAGAAATTGTGATGGCAATGTCGCCGGGTATGCCTCCCGGATAATCGATGGTCTGGTAGCCTATGCGATAGCCGCGTGGCCGCAGATAATCGCTCCAGAGCTGGAAGATCTCGCTTGGAATTCCCGTTAGCGTTTTCTCCCACCCCTTTTCTTGTTGATTGATCGCGCGACCCTTGTCGGTGCACAGCGAGTTGGGAAAGCGATAGACCTGAACTTCCGTCAAGCCATTTCGCACCGCCCTCTGGATTACGGTCGACGCAAGCTGGACCTTTTCGGCTTCGCTCTTGCCGGAAGGTTGGCTGAGCCGTTCGATCAGCGCGCGCTTCTCAGCCTCAGCCGCTGCAGCGAGGCGTGCATACTGTTCCGCCGCCTCGGCTTCCTTCAGGGCGGCCTCCTTGCGGATCTGCGTGGCGTTAGGGATGAGATCGTCGATGCTGCGGGACATGATTGATGGCTCCTGGTCGTTGTCGGCGCTGCCACAGGGTGATGTAGGCCCGATCGAGTTTTATTGATCCAAATCAAGCAAACCGCGCCGTGAGGAGGCACGGTGCAGCGCATAGCTGCGGAGCGCCCCGGGGCGTCCGGAAGGGAGAGAGGACTTGAGCGAACAGTTGCACCCCGCGGCCCCTCATCACCTGCCATTCTTCGTGCCCGGTGCCGATGGAGCGGATACACTGATGGTGGTGATGGGCGTTTTTCTCGTAGCGACGCTGCTATGGGCGGGTACGATATACTGGAGACTGCACAGCCTGCCTGAGCGCATGGCGCACAAAACGCAGAAACTACAGATGGAGATTGTTGCAGTCCTCGGTCTGATCTCGCTGTTCACTCACAGTCATATTTTTTGGATCGCGGGCTTGTTGCTCGCCATGATTGACCTGCCGGATTTTGGTACGCCGATGCGCAGCATCGCGGAGTCTGTGGAGCGCATTGCGAATGCGACGCCGGGTGCGCTTCCCGCTGACGTCGTGGTTAAATCTGAAACTGACGCCAAGCCCGATATTCAGCCCTCGATGAGGCAAGGGGTGCACGACCATGCTTGAACTCATGATCTGTTCGCTGGTTACCATCCTTCCTGATTATCTCTACCGCCGCTATCGGCAAGGAAAGCGGTTCGGCAAAGAGATCACGTTCTTCTCTGTCTGGTATGAGCTGAGGTGGGGAATCACCGGCTGCCTGATGCTGACGATCGGGTTGATCACGATGATCTTCTATTTTCATCCGTCCACAACGTCGGCGGCCATCTACTTCCGGACGGTACCAATTCTCCCCGAAGGCTCGGGCCGTGTGGCGGAGGTGAATGTCGGATTCACTGCTGATGTTAAAAAGGGCGACGTTCTATTTCGGCTGGATAGTTCGAAGCAGGACGCGGCACTGGAGACCGCCAAGCGAAAGATCGCCGAAGTGGAGGCATCTCTCATCTCGGCGCGCACCGACATTGCCAAGGCGGACGCCCAGATCGGTGAAGCGAGAGCGTCACACCAGCAGGCCAAGGATGAGCTGGAGGTCAAGACCGAACTGCAACGCCGAAATCCGGGGATCGTGCCGCAACGCGATATTGAGAAGCTGCAGGTGCTGGTCGATCAACGACAGGCCGGTATCGATGTCGCGACTGCTGCGAGAGAATCTTCGCTACTGCGTGTTTCGACGCTCTTGCCGGCCGAGAGGGCGAGCGCTGAGGCCGCGCAGGCGCAAGCGCAGGTGGATGTCGACAAGACCTATGTGCGTGCAGGCGTCGATGGCCGTGTCGAGCAATTTCTCGTTCGCACAGGCGACGTCGTCAATCAACTAATGCGACCAGCCGGAGTGTTGATACCCGACGGAGCGGGCAGGCGCAGCGTGCAGGCCGGCTTCGGCCAGATCGAGGCTCAGGTCATGAAGCCTGGCATGGTCGCGGAAGCCACCTGCATCTCGAAGCCGTGGACCATCATTCCGTTAGTCGTCACAAGTGTGCAGGATTTCATCGCAGCAGGGCAGTTCCGGACTGGAGAGCTGCTGATTGATCCGCAGAACTTGCAAAGACCCGGTTCGATTCTCGTCTTCCTGGAGCCGCTTTACAAAGGCGGCCTGGAGGGGGTCACGCCAGGCAGCGCCTGCATCGTTAATGCCTACACCAGCAATCATGACATAATTTCCGATCCAAAAACTGGCGCGTTGAAGGGGGTTGCCCTGCATGCGGTAGATGCGACCGGACTCGTGCATGCATTGCTGCTGCGAATCCAGGCGCTGCTGTTGCCAATCAAGACACTGGTTCTGAGCGGTCATTGAGAGGAAAGAATATGGCCATACTGCAGAGACTTGTCGTTGCTGTCGTGATTTTTGCTTCCTCAGTAGTGTTGTCACCGCGAAGCGCAAAGGCAATCGAGCTTGCTGGTGCATGGGCGACAAGCGCGGACCAATGCAACAAAGTGTTCACGCGCAAGGGTCGTGCGAAACAGATCGCGTTCACGAATTTCTCCGGCGTATACGGCGGCGGTTTCATCGCTGAAGCAGATCGTCTGAGGGGAAAACACGAGATCTGCAAGATCAAGTCGAAGAAGGAAAGCAATGAAACGATCAACCTGATCGCGGCTTGCGCCTCGAGCATTATGCTTTCACACGTCCAGTTCATCCTCAACGTGGTCGATGAAAATACGATCTCTCGAGAGTTTCCGGGAATGGTGGATATGAAAGTGTCCTACCATCGTTGCGATATATAGCGGATTAGCATCCGACGGTGCGATTGCCTGGATCACAGAAAGTGCCGCGCGGGGTGGCTGGATAGAGTTGACCAATGGAGTTACGCCATGAATGAGAGAAAGTCAGCGAGTAACAAGCCCAATAACCTAGTAAATGTGGCGCTGGTCGCTGCTGTCGCATTTGCGGCGCAGCCGGCGAGGGCGGACGATCCGGCGAAGTTGCTCAAGGCGATGGCCGACTACACGGCCGCGCAAAAGTCGATCTCCGCAACGTTCGAAAGTGATATCGAGGTCGTGACTCCCGAGCTGGAGAAGATCCAGTTTGCGAGTTCCGGAAGAATGCAGCTCTCGCGACCGGACAAGCTTCGGATCAGCCGAACGGGAGGCTATACCGACGTCGACTTTATCTACGACGGAAAGACTGCGTCGATCTATGGCAACAATGCCAAGGCATATGTGCAGGCCGACCTTGTAGGATCGATCGATCAGCTTGTCGATCTGATCCAAGCGAAATCGGGTGCTGCGATGCCGGGCACGGACTTGCTGCTCACAAATACCTATGACGTGTTGATGTCCAATGTCGTCCAGGCCCAACACATCGGGCAAGGTATGATCGATGGCGTCGAATGCGAACATCTTGCGTTCCGTGGCGCGGATATCGATTGGCAAATCTGGATCGAGAGTGGAGCGCGGCCTGTTCCTCGAAAATATGTGATCACCAGCAAGACAGTAACCGGGGCACCGCAATACACGCTCAGGATCAGGGACTGGAAGAATGACGCCGTCGTTGAAGCCGACACATTTGTATTCAAGCCACCGACCGGTGCGACAAAGGTCGATCTCGATTCCGGCGCAATGGCAGAGTTCGACGAAATTCCCCCCGGCACGCCATCAGGAGCAAAAAAATGAAATCAATGCGAAAAGTGCGCATGGTAGCGGTCGCGCTCATGTCTTTTGTAGCGGGATGGTGCTGGAGCGGCAGTGACGTCACAATACATGGGGTGTTCTCCGTCGCTGAAGCGAGGGTTGGGCGGCCGCTGACACCGATGAGCTATGCCGGGGTTGCGCGCCGGACCACCCGCCGAGCCGTTGCAGTGGGGGCTGCGGCCGGCGCCGCGGGCGCCTATTATGGCTCGTCATGCAGGCAGGTCGTGGATGCCTACGGGCGGGTCACGACGGTCTGTTGACGTCAGCGCTGCCTAGCCGGGCTGTTGCGGAAATGCGCACACGCTGACACTGTGTCGTAGCGACTGTTCGCGAGTCTCCGACGGTTGGGGAAGAGGATGAACCGCTGCATCCCCGTTGCTGTCATGGATCGGTTGCGCCTAGTCGTGGGTCTCTGCGTCTGTGCGCTGCTCTGGACGTCCGTCCCGGTCGACATCGCCGGAGCTACTGAACGTAGTGATGTGAAGCGCGTGCTGCTTCTTCACTCGTTTGGTCGGGAATTTCGACCCTGGAGCGAGCATGCAAGGAGCATTAAGGCTACGCTCGAGCGGCTATCGCCGTGGCCGCTGGACATCCAGGAACATGCGCTACTCACAGCGAGGTTCAATAACCCGGGTCCGGAAGCGCCGTTCGTCGACTATTTGAACTCGCTCTACCATGGCCGTCCACCCGATATCGTGCTGAGCATCGGGGCGCCAGCGGCAAGGTTCGTTCAGAAGTATCGCGAGGAGCTTTTTCCTGAGACGCCAATGATTTTGACGGTGGTAGAGCAGCGGCTGGTGAACCGCGTGGACCTCACAGACAATGACACCGTCATTTCGGTCCGCAATAATTTTCTGGCCGCGTTCAAGAATGTTCTTCAGGTCATGCCGGAGACTCAGACGATCGCCGTTGTGATCGGTGCCTCAGCGTTAGAGAAATTTTGGCTTGAGGAGCTAAAAAGGGAACTGAAGCCGTTAGAGAACCGCGTTGCCTTGGTCTATTATGCCGATCTTCCGTTCACGGAAATTCTTAAGAGAGCGTCTGCGCTTCCGCCGCACACCGTCCTGTTCTGGGGCTTGATGTCTGTCGACGCTGCCGGTGTCAGCCATGAAGGCGACCTTGCCTTGCGTAGCCTTCATGCCGTCGCCAATGCGCCGATCTTCTCCTACCAGGAAGCCTTTTTCGATCCAGAAACGGTCGGCGGCCCGATGCATTCGATCGCCGAAACCAGCGAGCAGACTGTCAACGCTGCGATTCGAATCCTTGGTGGCGAGAAACCGGGGAACATCAAAGTCGAGCCGATTGAATTCTCTGCTCCGAAATTCGACTGGCGGCAAATGCGGCGCTGGGGCATCAACCAGAGTAATCTGCCGCCAGGCAGCGAGGTCCTGTTTCGTGAGCCCGATGTTTGGGAGCAGTATCGCTGGCCGATTCTGCTGATTGCAGCCGTGATTCTGATCCAAGCGGGGTTGATCAGCGGCTTGTTGCACGAACGTCGCCGGCGGCGTCTTGCTGAGGTCGAGTCCCGGCAGCGGCTGGCGGAACTTGCGCACGTCAACCGCTATTCAGCTGCCGGAGAGTTGACGACCTCTATTGCGCATGAGTTGAGCCAGCCACTTGGCTCCATTCTCACAAACACAGAGACAGCAGATCTGTTGCTGAAGGGCACCTCTCCAGATCTCGCCGAAGTTAGGGAAATCCTTGCCGACATCAGGCGTGACGATCAACGGGCCAGCGAAGTGATCCGCCGACTTCGCAGCGTACTGAAGAAAACACCGTTCGAGGTCCGGGACATCGATTTGAACAATACGGTGCGGGAGGCGATCGGGCTTGTAGAAGCAGTGACTGATCGACGCGGCATTGCGCTAAGGTTCGCTGCCGCTTCGGGCGATTTGTACGTCAAGGGCGATCCGGTTCAGCTGCAACAGGTCATTCTCAACCTGATCATTAATGCAATGGACGCAATCTCCGATGCCGACGATAAAGAGCGCGAAGTCAACATATCGACGGCCCGGCTGAACGCGCACGCCGAAATCAAGATTAGCGACACCGGTCCAGGTATCGTGGTCGCGGATATCCGGTGCATCTTCAACCCATTCTTCACGACCAAGGCGCAAGGCTTGGGTATGGGACTCGCCATCGCCCGTACTATCGTAGAGGCGCACCGAGGGGAGATCTCTGCTGCAAATCAAGTATCAGGCGGCGCGCTGTTTGTGATCAAAATCCCACTCGCTCTCGCGCAGTCGTCCACCGCATGAAGTCAGAGATCCGCTAACGTCGCGGTCACTGGAAATTCGGCTTTCCTTGATCTTGATCAAAGGACCTTCCTCCCTTCCGTCGATGCTTGCTGCAGGGAACCCCGAAGGAGGGTGTGATGTTCTGCTGCCGCAAGATTCTGTTCGCGCTCGCACTGGTGACGGCGATCCCTGTCGCGGTCTCGGCCCAGACGGTTGATAAGGTAGCCGCTCCAGAAGTTCCGGCGAGCCAACCAATGCCGAGCGTCGAGCTGCTCAAGCCAGAGCAACTTGAGGCGCTGGTCGCACCCATTGCGCTTTATCCCGACGAACTGCTCGCGAATGTCCTGGCAGCATCGACCTACCCGCTTGAGGTAGTGCAGGCGGATCGTTGGGCCAAGGAACGCAAGTCGCTCAAGGGTGATGCGCTGAAGGAAGCGGTCGACAAGCAGGCGTGGGATGACAGCGTCAAGGCTCTGGTCAGCACTCCGGACGTCCTGGCGATGATGAGCGACAAGGTCGATTGGACAAAGAGCCTCGGCGATGCGGTGCTCGCGCAACAGCCGGATGTCATGGATGCGATCCAGCGGCTGCGGGCGAAAGCCTATGACAACAAAAAGCTCGTGACCACCAAGCAGCAAAAGGTCAGCGTTAAGACCCAGGAGAGCAAGCAGGTGGTCGTGATCGAACAGGCGGATCCCGCGGCGGTTTATGTACCGTATTACGATCCGGCAACGGTGTACGGGACCTGGCCCTATGCGGAATATCCACCGTATTACTTCGGGTACCCGTCCTATATCGGCGCGGGTGTTGTTGCTGCAGGTGTCGCCTTCGGCACCGCATGGGCAATCGGGCGTTGGGGCAACTACTGGGGCGGTGGCTTCAACTGGGGTAACCGCAACGTCTATGTCAACCATCGCACGACCAATGTTGGAAACGGTTGGCAGCACAATCCGGCGCACCGCCAGGGCGTGCGCTACAACAACGCCAGCGTTCAGCAGCGCTTCAGCAACAACAATCTCAAAGCGGGCGCCTCCAACCGGATGGATTTCCGTGGTCGCGACGGGCAGCAGGTGCTGCGTCCGAACCAGGGCGCTGGCGATCGCGCGGGAGATCGAGGCGGCGGTGGCGCCGGCACACGAGATCGGCCGGGAGGTGGAGATCGCGCCGGCGTCGCGGACCGGGCCAAAGGCGGCGCCGATCGCACGAAGGCTGGCAATCGCGCCAAAGGCGGCGGTGATCGTGCGAAGACTGCCAACCGCGGCGGGGCCGGCGCGGCCGGGCGTGGCGGTGGAAATCGTGGCGGCGCAATGAATGTGTCGTCCGGCCGCGCGGCGGCGGCAGCGTCTGCACGCGGGCGAGCCAGCATGGCGAGCATGCCGCGCGGCGGCGGCACAAGCTTCGCTGGTGCCCGCGGAGGCGGCGGCTTTCATGGCGGTGGCGGAGGTGGTTTCCGTGGCGGTGGTGGCGGCGGTTTCCGAGGCGGCGGCGGTGGGCGGCGGTCTGACATCGCTCTGAAGCATGGCGTTGTTCTGCTCGGCCATCTCGCCAACGGTCTCGGCTACTATCGCTTCAGCTATCTCGGCGGCCAGAAGGCCTATGTCGGCGTGATCGCGCAGGAAGTCGAAAACGTGGTGCCAGATGCCGTGAGGCGGGGCAGCGACGGCTACCTGCGGGTGAAGTATGAGGCGCTCGGTCTGACGTTCCGCACCTATCGCGATTGGCTTGCAAATGGCGCAAAAATCCCTTCGGAGGTGTCGCCATGATCGTTTGGACGTCAATCCATCGCGCTGCATCGACAACTGTGGCGGCTGTCGTGGCACTGGCTCTTATGGGCTCGGTGTCGGAAGCGCAGCAATCCTTTCCAACACCGGAGGCCGCTGCAGGGGCGCTCGCCGTCGCGGTCAAGGGTGGCGCTAGCGATATTCTAAAGGTCCTCGGCAAGGCAGCCGATGACATCGTGTCGTCCGGTGACGAGGTGGCCGACGCTGACACGCGTCTGCGCTTCACGTCCATGTATGACGCCAAGCATGCGATCAAGACGGAGGGCAACAAGAGAGCTACCTTGATGCTCGGCACGGACGACTTTCCGTTCCCGATTCCACTCATCAACACCAAGAAAGGTTGGGAGTTCGATACTGAAGAGGGCCGCATCGAGGTCCTGTATCGCCGGATCGGCCGTAACGAACTCGATGCGATTCAAACCAGTCTCGCCTATGTCGACGCCCAGAACGAATATGCCGAGAAGGATCGCGGCGAGGGCGCTGGCGTTTATGCACAGCGGATTGTATCGACGCCGGGCAAGAAGGACGGGCTGTTTTGGCGTGATGATGGCGATCCGAGCCCGATGGGTGCGTTGGTCGCAGAAGCTTCAACTGAAGGCTACCAGGTCGGTGAAAAGCCGCAGCCGTATCACGGCTACTACTTCCGCATACTGAAAGGACAGGGGGCCAATGCTCCCGGCGGCGCGCTGATCTATTTGATGAAAGGCAAGATGATCGGCGGCTATGGACTAATCGCCTGGCCTGCCGAATACGGAAATTCCGGCGTCAAGACGTTCGTGGTCAATCATGGCGGGACGGTTTACGAAAAGGATCTCGGACCGCAGACCGACCGGATCGTGAAGCGCATGTCCTTGTTCGATCCGGACCAGACCTGGAAGAAAGTCGATGCAGAAAAGCCCTGAGCACAGGTGGTCTGCGCTGCGTCTGTTCGCAATGCACATGACGGCGGTTGTACTGCTCACATTGACCGTTCCGGTGACGCCTTCCCGGGCTCAGGCATCCGGCTATGTTCGGGTGAAGTTGGTCAAGGCGGGACTGATCCTGGGAGCCGGCGGGGGAAATGGCATCGTGACATATCGCGGCCGCGACTATCCATTCAGAGTATCCGGCCTGAGTCTCGGCTTTGCAGCGGGAGTGTCCGTCATTCGACTGACAGGATGGGCCTCGGGCATAAGGCAGATCAGGGACTTTGCCGGCACCTATAGCTCTGTTGGGGGCGGGGGCGCCTTCGTTGGCGGGATGGGCGGCGTTCAGCTAACGAATGGGCAGGGTATAAGGATTACCTTGCGCGGCCCCCGCGCGGGAGTGGAGCTTGCTGGAAATATCGGCCAGATCACGATTTCCCTGAAGGAGTGACAAGCGGATAGTCACGACCTAATCGGCGTGATTTCGTATGAGGTGCGCACTCAGCATGAATTTATCGAAAGCGCCTAGAAGACTTTATCCGTTCTTGGAGTCGTTCGCAGAAATTGGCTGGGGACTAGTGCTGTCACGTAGACTGTCCCCTATTCGCGGCAACGCCTTGATCTGCCGACAGTGCCTCTGCGTGTTCCCATTTCTGCTGTTCGCGCCATCGGCTGTCACTGCTCTTCCGCTTACTTCGTTTCGCTATGAGACGCAGGCGCGGGAGCATTGCCATGAAGATACTGTTGCTTGGCTCGATTATCGCAGGGGGGTCTATTACCTCAAGCGGCAGAAAAAGTACGGGCGAGGCATGACGGGAAGTTTCGGTTGCGAGAAAGAAGCTCGGGGTAGTGGTTTTCGACGATCGCTTCTTGGGAGACGGTGAACGCCGATTCGCCGGGACGACCGACTACAGCGGGACGAGTATAAAATCTATCCTACTGGCGATTCAGACGCGTGCGGCGGGCGCTGACGGTTCTCGTCCAAACCTCATGAAATTTCCTGGCTGAAATCTTGTCGATATGCGGACCGATCAAGGCCGTCATAGCGAATGTGAGATCGTCGTAGTCGATCTCGCAGGTTTCGGCTCGCTGCTTGGGCAGGATGTCGTTCGCGACGATATCGGCAAACAGCTTCTTGTCCGCGCCGTAAGCGATACACAAAACATTGAAAGCTCGCTGGGCCGGCATAGAATGCTCGTCCGAGAACTTATCGCGAGAGGACAGGGGCTCCGGTTCCGGAAGCTCCTTTGCGCGAAGATAGGCTGCGCCGAGGATCATTCTGCGGGCCTCGGCTTTGCTGAGCCGGAGCATGACGTAAGCGGAGAACTGATCTGCCGCATCCTCCTCCCGGCCGAGGACAGGGATTTGCAGCATGTCGAAAACAGCATGGCCGGTCTCGTGTAGGAAAACATCGAACGCTGGACCGAGAATTGTGTCGGCTTTGGAGACCCCAGCAGGGAGATCGCGCGTCGTCGCGTTCTTCAGAATCTCTGCCAGCAGTTCGTAGCACAACGTGACGACTTCATTTCCGTACCAGGCATCGGGAACGCCGTCGCAACTCGCGACTTTGAGTGTGAGTGGATGGGGAAGGCGGAGAGGGCTCAGCAATTGCTGGAGGAGCTCAAGGGCTCGGCCTTGCTTGATCTGATCGTAGATCGCTTGGTGCGACGGATCTGTTGGCCGAACATACTTATATCGAATCTGGTCAGGCTTGGCTCGCGGCGCAGCATCTGCACTGCCGATGGCGGCCATGGCGCCGAGGAGTATTGCGGTCACTGCGGCAAGCGTTCGGCTCAACAAGCCGCTCCGCGTCTCATCCGAGGCGGTCGTCCGATAGGATTGCCGATGGTTGGGCTGAGGCGACATGTTGGTAGGCCGATTCGATTTTGGAAATTTCGCCTGCTATTTCTGATCTCGATCTGATGCGCCGAACGCGGCGCGGTAGATTGCCCAGTAGGCCGCACCGACAAAACCGGCGCCGCCTACGATATTGCCGAGCGTTACCGGCAATAGATTGTGAAACATCCCCGAAATGGTGATGGATGAGGCATCAAAATTCGGTGGCACATGGCCCGTCTGGACCAGCAGCCATGCCAGGGGGAGGAAGTACATGTTAGCAACACAGTGCTCGAACCCTGCTGCTATGAAAGCCGACACAGGCAGGATGACTGCAACGATCTTGTCGGTGACGGAACGACCGGCGTAAGCAAGCCAAACGGCCGCGCAAACGAGCACGTTGCAAAGAATGCCTTTGAAGAACAGTGTCATCATATCAGGCCGAATCTTTCCGGCGGCCGTATTCAGGATCGAAAGGCCGACGCGGCCATCATTCATGTCCGGGTGATGTGAGAGCAAGACCAGCATAACCAGGCCAAGTGATCCGAGGATATTTCCGAAATAGACGATAGCCCAGTTGCGGATCATCGCTGCCGTAGAGACCTTACCGCTCGCCCAGGCCATGACGATCAAGTTGTTGCCTGTGAACAGCTCAGCGCCTCCAACTAGAACAAGCACCAGTCCAAGGGAAAACACTAACCCTCCGACGACGCGCACAGTGGCGAAGCTGAGATCTGCGTCACTGGCAATGATCGTATAGTAAAGGGCGCCGAAGCCGACGCTGCCGCCTCCGATGACGGCGAGCATGAAGGAGGCCAGAAATGGCAAGGTGGCCTTCTTTATCCCGACCTTCTCGACAGCCTCCTTGATCTCGGCGGGGCTGTAAGCCTGCAGATTGAAGATAGGTGGCTGCGGCGCGGGTGCTCGATCAGACATCTCTGTGGTCCTCGCCGGCAGTTGTCCGCGTTACTGCCCGCCCGTGCTGCCTGTCGCCATAAGTCCGACGATTTGCGCTGCAATGACCTTCACAAGCGTCATGGACGGAAAGATCATGGCGTAACCGATGTCCGGGCGTTCGGTGGGCGCCATCTTCGTTGAGTAGACCAGGATGGCGGGATTTCCCGTTGCCCCTGATGCCACGCCGACCAGATCGTCGTATGGAATTTTCATAATGTAGTGACCGACAATGAGCACGATGAACACCGTCGTCAGAAGTATGGCGACGCCGATGAACAGCATTGTGAACCCCGATTCCGCTACAGTGCGGACAAATGGCTGTCCGGAATTTACCCCAACGGTCGCGAGAAAAATCGCGAGACCAAAGTTCCGAAGAACGATATTCGCGGGCAAAGGCATGGTCCACAGCATAGGTCCGGTGCGGCGGAGCTTGCCAAGAATGAGAGCCACGATCAGCGGACCGCCGCCGATTCCGAGCGTTACAATACCCACGCCCGGAATTGGTATGGGAATTAGACCGAGAAGGACGCCCATCACCATACCGAGACCAAGCGAAACATAGCTGAAATCCGCGGTCGCTTTGATTGAGTCACCAAAGTGTTTGCGGATGTCTTCTTTCTTGTCAGGCGGCGTCAGGACTCCGACACGGTCGCCAAACTCCAGCATGAGGTCGGGGGACGGAACGAGGTCGGCATCGTAGCGCCGCACGTGCAAGATATGCGCTGGCACGCCGGGCGGCATCGGCAGCTTGGAAAGTGGTACGCCCACCGTGCTGGCCTTTCCAACGAAGACCCGGATGTAATCGAGGTCGGCGCGGTCGCTCGCGAGCCGGCCCGGTTCGAGTCGGCCAAGACGTTCAGCCGCCAGTGCGATTTCCTCTTTGCGATCGGCGACGACGAGCAGCGCGTCTCCCGCATTCAGAATGGTGCCGTCGGTCGGAACGACGTTGCGGCCGTTCTGGCGGACCATCGTGATCTGCAGCTCGGCGAGAGAGTCAGCGGCGAGGTCTCCAAGCGTCACACCGGAAAAGTTCTCGCCGATAGTGATTTCGCCCATATGAAAATGCTTGGCCTTGGCCGGGAACTTGGGCTTAACGAGCCTGGTCATGAAATAGATGCAGAGAATTGGACCGATGACGCCAAACGGATATGCGATTGAGTATCCGATCGACGGGTCCTTGTTCTTCATGACGTCGAGCGCGGCCTGTAGTGATGCTGTGCTTGTCATCGATCCCGCATAAAGCCCAAGGGTATGACCAATTTTGATGTTAAATATGTGCCCCAGCCCGAGCGCTACGGCCAAGCCGGTCAGGCACGCAACGAGGGCGAGCAGATTGTATTTCTGCCCAACTCCACTCATGCCTTCGAAAAACTGACGGCCGTAGAGGATGCCGATCCCGTAGAGGAACATGATCAGACCGGTCAGTCCGATCGGACCAATGATCTGGGCTTTTGGCGCAAAGGCTCCGATCCCGAGGCCGACAAAAAGAACGGCTCCGACGCCCATGGAAAATCCGGCGATGCTGATCTGGCCGACGAGGTAGCCTAATCCAATCGCCAGAAAAGCCGTCAAGATTGGCTGGCTGCCGATGATGTCGCGCGCAAAATCCAACATGTGTCTTACTCCCAAATCTGCCGAACAATTGTTTGATCAGCGTGCTTGACATCCCGCAGCACGGAACTGTCCGAGCACCCGGTTCACCAGATCCGGACTGGGCGGTAGCGTGTCAGCAAGTTTGTATTCGAGACCCATCGCTTTCCACTTGAACGCGCCCATCTGGTGGAAAGGTTGCACTTCCACCCATTCGACATTCTTCATCGGCGCGACAAATCGCGCGATGCCATCGACATTCGCCGGATCGTCATTCTCGCCGGGAACGAGGGTGAAGCGGACCCAGACCGGCTTCGACATCGACGCCAAGCGCTCGGCAAAACGAAGCGTTGGCGCGATGTCGCGGCCGGTAGTTCGACGATATGTTTCGGGATCCGAACTCTTGATGTCGAGAAGAACGAGGTCGATCTCGGACAGATAGGTATCGTCCGCGTGATCGCCGAGGAAGCCGGAGGTCTGCACAGCCGTGTGCAGGCCCATCTTCTTGGCGCCGGCAAATATTTGCTGGGTAAACGCGCGCTGTACCATCGGCTCGCCACCCGAGATGGTTAGTCCGCCGCCAAGTGCCCGAAGGGAGGGCGCGAAATCGGCAAGGCGGCGGAGCACGTGGGCGGCCGAGACGTAGGTGCCGTCCTTAAGGTGCCAAGTGTCCGGATTGTGACAATAGGTGCATCGCAGAAGGCAGCCCGAGACGAACAGCACGGTGCGCAAGCCGGGCCCGTCGTAGCGAGAGGACGTCTCATAAGAATGGCAGTATCCGAACGTGCCTTCCTGGTCCTTGAATTTGTCTTCATCGGGCGCGTCGGGTGAAATCCCGACCCGGAGGTCATGACGACTTCCCGGCTCCAGTGTCTGCACCGTTGACATGGTGCACCTCGCTCAGATCTGGCCGTGGAAGGTGCGGCTGATCACGTCGCGTTGCTGCTCTGGCGTCAGTCGGACAAAATTCACGGCATAACCCGAGACCCGGATCGTAAGTTGCGGATACTTGTCGGGGTTTTTCATCGCGTCCTCGAGCGTCTCCCTGTCGATGACGTTTAGGTTCATATGGAAGCCGCCTCGATCGAAGTACACGTCGAATGCCTTGACTGCTTCATCCACGAGTTGGTCTTCCGACAGATGAGCCTTCTGGGGAGCGACCGAAACTGTGTAGCTGATGCCGTCCTGCGCATCCTTGTAGGGTAGCTTTGCGACCGAGAGGCAGGACGCGAGCCAACCGTGGCTATCGCGTCCATGCATTGGGTTCGCGCCAGGTCCGAACGGCTCTCCTTTCCGCCGTCCGTCCGGGGTGTTTCCGGTGGCTTTGCCGTAGACGACGTTGGACGTAATCGTGAGCACGCTCTGGGTGTGTGTCGCGTTCCGGTAGGTCGGATGCTTACGGATTTTCTCCATGAAACGCGTGACGAGGCTAGAGGCGATCTGATCGACCCGGTCGTCGTTGTTACCGAACTGCGGCGTCGACTTGTTACCCTCGTTCTGGTAGTCAACCACAAGTCCCGTCGCGTCTCGCACGACGCGTACTTTCCCGTACTTCATAGCGCTGAGACTGTCGGCAACCACCGAGAGGCCTGCTATGCCGAACGCCATCGTCCGCAGGATGTCGCGGTCGTGAAGCGCCATCTCCAGACGCTCATAGAAGTACTTGTCGTGCATATAGTGGATGCAGTTCATAGCGTGGACGTAGATCTTGGCGAGCCACTCCATCGTCGTATCGAACTTGCCCATCACATCGTCGTAGTCGAGGAAATCACCCGCAACGGGCTGCGACTGAGGCGCGACCTGCTCGCCAGATACTTCGTCTCGGCCGCCGTTGATGGCATAGAGCAGTGCTTTCGCCAGATTGACCCGCGCTCCAAAGAATTGCATCTGCTTTCCGAGGCGCATTGCCGAAACACAGCAGGCAATGCCGTAATCATCCCCCCAGAAAGGTCGCATCAAATCGTCATTCTCGTACTGAAGTGATGAGGTGTCCTTGCTGACTCTCACGCAGTATCGCTTGAAGGGCGCGGGCATCTTGGTCGACCAGAGCACCGTAATATTCGGCTCGGGCGCCGGACCGAGATTGTAGAGCGTGTGCAGCATCCGGTAGCTGCTTCGGGTCACCAGAGCCCGCCCGTCCAAATCCATGCCGCCAACGCATTCGGTCGCCCAGTAGGGGTCGCCGCTGAACAACGCATCGTAGTCAGGGGTACGGAGGAAGCGGACGATGCGGAGCTTCTGGACAAGCTGGTCCCAGAGCTCCTGGGCCCCGGTTTCGTCCAGAATGCCGCCTTTCAGGTCGCGCTCGATGAAGATATCGAGGAAGCTCGATATACGGCCGATCGACATCGCGGCGCCGTTTGCCTCCTTGATCGCGCCAAGATAGGCGAAATACGTCCACTGGAATGCTTCATGTGCATTCGCTGCTGGCTTGGATACGTCGCTCCCGTAGAGCTTCGCCATGGCAGCCAGATCGCCGAGCGCACGCATCTGCTCCGAGAGTTCTTCGCGCATCCGAATGATTTCGTCGGTCGGCCACATGTCGTCGATCTGGGCGCGTTCTGCCTGCTTGACCTCAAGGAGACGGTCGATCCCGTAAAGAGCCAAACGGCGATAATCACCAATGATGCGGCCGCGCCCGTAAGAGTCGGGCAGACCGGTAACGATCCCGGATCTCCGACAGTTCATGATCTCGGGCGTATAGGCGTCGAACACGCCATCATTGTGCGACTTACGATATCTCGTGAATGCCTCGTGCACGCGCGCGTCAGGTTCGAAGCCGGCAGCTTGCAAACCGTTCTCAACCATCCTCAGGCCGCCAAACGGGAAGATCGCTCGCTTGAAGGGCTCATCCGTCTGCAGGCCGACAATGACTTCGTTGTCGCGATCGATATAGCCAGCCTTGTGTGCCAGCATAGTGGAAGGAGAGGCCGCATCTACCGCAAGCACGCCCTTCTTTCTCTCATTCGAAAAGTAAGGCTGCAGTTTCGCCCATACCGCCTTTGTGCGCTGCGATGGAGCTGCCAGGAAAGTCTCGCTACCGGTATAAGGCGTAACGTTCCGGACAATAAAATCGCGCACATTGATCGAAGTCTGCCAGTCTCCTGGCCGGAACCCCTTCCAGCAATCTTTGGTGTCAGCTTCCTTCCTGAGAGCAGCACTTGCTTTCATGGTTTCCTCCGGTGCTTCCTCGGTTGCTGTGCCGATGGGGTGAATTTTGCGCGAGCAAGTGTCTCGGATGTTGGTCCAGCCGGGCTACCGATGCTTGATCTAGATCAAGCCAACGCTGAGCCAAGCGCAGTTGTGTCCACAGAGTTCTTGCCTCTCCGTCGACCCGCCCGAGCGGTCACTCAGTTTAGGGGGGCTGGTCTTGCAGCGATGCGGCGGGACCGCCTGATATGTGCTGCGAACTTGTAGGGGAGAAACGGCTCTTGGCGTTGTGTGAATTGAAAGAGGGTTCCGAATGGCTGAAACACCCAAACTCTCCGTAGAGAAAGCGTTGAGTAAACTGCGTGAGAACGATGCAAAATCGGATAGCGCAGTACGCGACGAAAAGAGCGATGCGCTGAATGAAGAGATAAAACGAATGAGAGCGCAGCGTCTGCGGCTAGGTCAGCAGCCGCCCAAGCGCGACTAGTGCGTGCGAGACAAAGACTTTCGATCTCTTCCTTCTCGGGAGCTTCGCTGTGATTCCGAGCGAGCCGCCTTTAACGGACGCCTATCTGAGAACGCCAAAGGCCGCGGCGTTTGCCGGGATCATATTCTCGGTCCTGTTGTTTGCAGTGTTTGGGCTCATGCGACTCTCAGTCCCCTCCGATCCTTTTGAACGGGGAGCTTGGCTTGCGGGAGACACCGGTTATGTCACGCTGGCCATGAACCTAGTGCCATTCGCCGGGATAGCTTTTCTATGGTTCGTGGGAGTTCTTCGCGATCGACTCGGGGCACGGGAAGATCGTTTTTTTGCTACTATCTTCTTAGGAAGCGGATTTCTGATGTTGGCCATGCTCTTCGCCGCGGCCGCGGTTGTTGGTGCGATCATCATCGCGTTCCGCGCGGCGCCCGATTTGCTCATTCACTTTGCGACGTTTCACTTCGGGCGCGGCTTAGCCTACGGGATGGTCAACATCTATTTGGCGAAGACGGCGGCCGTCTTCATGATCACGACATCGACTATTGCTATCTATACCCGTTTGACGCCGCGTTGGCTGGCGGTCGGCGGATATATCATCGCAGCTCTTCTTCTGCTTGGAAGCAACTACTTCGATGGAAGCTTGCTCGTTTTCCCACTGTGGGTCTTGGTAGTCGGCGCGTCGGTCTTGTACGACAGGCGGCCCGTTCCTAGTTCGGAGGCGCTGCCGCCGCAAAATTAAGGCGTATTGGGTTTATTGATGGTAGCACAGACGCAAGGTCATCATCGCTATCACATCATAGATGGAGCACGTCGATGTGGATTTTGATGTACGTCTTTTCCTACTCAGTTAGCCCTGCGGTGACAAACGACAGATCGGAATGGAGACTTCTTCCAACTGTCGTGTTTCAGGAGTTCTCCAACGAGGAACGATGCAAGAGGGCCAAGCTGATGCTTGAAGGCAGCTTAAAGGAGGCGGGAGCCAAGTTGAAAAGTGGGCTTGAAGACCTTAAGAGTGTCGGTAAGGCGGACCCTGCGCAGATCATCATTGCATTTAATGTGGAATGCCTTCCGAAATAGATTGTGCCGCCACGATATCGGTATCGTCTTACTCGACAGCCAATACCGGCGATGAATAGATGAGCTCCACGAAATCATGACGTGCCTAAGGCGGTCACTCGATTCTCACTTCTTGTCCGTGCTTAGGTGTCAGCAGCGATACTCTCTACCGCGGTCGTGGCATCTTGATGCCGAGCGCTCGTTCAACGCCGGACACCACCGTTGCGCTCGGGTTTGTCGAACAATAGTCTTTCACCACCTTAGCGGCCTGCGCGAATTGATAGAGGTCGATGGTGGTATTGCGAACGCTCGCATTGTAGTAGCCGCTCAGCCACATGGCGATGCCGGAGAAATCCTGGAAGCCGAGCTTGGCCAATTTGCTGCAGCTCATCTTGCTCATGTCGACGACCATCTTGTCTTCTGCAGCGGCTGGCGCAGCCAATAATGATATGATCGTGGTCGCAACCAGTAATTTATTCATGCAGCCCTCTGCGTCATTTCATTCGCGACCAAGCGGCCGCGTTGTGCCTCGGCGGCCAGATTCCGCTGGTTGCGGCTACCCGGACTTGATCTGAATCAATGGGCGGCCTGGTCAGGAGTCCATTAGTGTCGGTCATTTCCTGGCAGCAGGCTGACATTCCTCTTTTTACGGTCACAGAGCCGCAGCGGAGGAGTTTTTGTGCGAGACACGCAGCATGGACGCGATCAGGCTACCCATCTGGCTGCGGATCACTTTGGTCGCAGGCGCTGTCGTTCTGATGACGAGCGCCGGGCTATTTGCCTGGCACTTGCATGGCCGGCCTACAACCCTCTCCATCGCGGCGGGGTCACTGGATGGCGAGGCGAGCAGATTGGTCGCTGCATTGGCTAGCAAGCTGGCGCAGCAGAAGGCGCCGGTGCGGCTCAACATCGTTGAGGCAGCGGGCGCTGCCGAAGCGGCCGATGCCTTTTCTTCCGGCACGGTGGATCTAGCCGTGGTCAGGGGGGACGTTGGCGACCTCTCGCATGCGCAAGCGGTCGCCGTTGTGGCGCATACGGTGGCTCTGCTGGTAGCCCCGTCCGGCTCTCCTATTGCTGACATCGCAGGCCTGAAGCGCGCCAACGTCGGCGTGGTTGGCGGCGATATTAATCAGCGGCTCGTAAAGGTCTTGATCGACGAATATGACCTCACGCGATCAGGTGTCGTCTTCAAGAATATTGGGTTGGCTGACGCGCGACGCATGATCGACTCCAAGGAAGTGCGCGCGATACTGATCGTGATGCCACTTGCGGAAAAGTATCTGTCGCTTCTGCGCAGTCTGTTCCCGCAGGCCGGGAAATCCGGCCCAACACTGATCCCAATCGAATCGGCTCCGGCTATTGCCCAGAAGGAGCGGGCGTATGAGTCCTTCGACGTCCCAAAAGGTACGTTGCGAGGCGCTCCGCCCAATCCGGCGGAAGACGTCACGACGCTGCGGACCTCATTCTATCTGGTTGCCCAAAAGACGTTGAGCAGCGATCTCGTGGCAGACCTCACGGAATCCGTGATGAAAGCGCGGCGTGACTTATTGGCCGAATTGCCGATCATGGCTCAGGTCTCGGCGGCCGATACAGACGCGTCTGCCTATCTGCCGGCCCACCCGGGGGCGGCGGAATTCTACAACGGGACGCAGGTGAGTTTTTTGGACAAATGGGGCAACATAATCTTTTTGGTGCCTATGATCGTGGGCGCGCTCGCGTCCGTGTTCGCCGCATCCTGGAAATTCCTGTGGGCGAAGCCGCCGCTGACCCAAGAGGAAGCGCTGGATGTACTCTATGCACTCGGACGGCGTATCCGTGGCAGCAGCGATGAGGCCGAACTCGACGAAATCGAGCGCGAGATCGACGGCGTGCTTCAGACGCAACAATTAAAGCGCGCGTCGAGCGATGAGGAGGCCCGCGATGTTGTTGCGCTAAACGTGGCAGCCCATCGGCTGGAAAACCTGATCCATGATCGCAAGCTGTTGGTGGGGGCGCAGCGAACTGGCGCGTCTGGAGAACAGGCTTAATGCAAATCCGCCCGCGTTGCCCGAGCGCACGCCGCTCTCGAGGTTGCCTGCCATGTGCGGCGTACCGCTCGTAGCTTCGGTCGACCGAACGCAATCAGGAAAAATTGCTAGCAGGGCGAAAGGTAGTCGACTTCCATCGTTTCAAGAACATGAAAATGCGGGGGGCCTCGCTGGCATCACCTCAGCCAGACCCCGTGGATTTCGTGACTCCGGTTTCAGAATTCGGGAACGTCTCGGGCAGCGCCATAACTGCCGTCGGCCCGGTCGAGAATGATCCAGAACGAATGTCGCGACGTATTTGTAACTGGCGCTCTAGCTGGGGATTGCCTCCCATGCTTTGATGTTAGGGCAGGGATCGTTCCAAGACGGAGGCGCTTTTGACTGGCAATGGCGTGGGGCGGCTAGGGGCAGTTGATCCGACCCGGCAATGGGTCACCGCGATTGGCGTGACCGTGGCGGTTGGCTTCGCGTTTTTTCTAGCGGCGCGGCTCGGTCTTACTCTGCTGACAAAGCCTGATGGCGTGGCCGTGTTCTGGCCGGCTTCCGGTGTTGCCACCGGAGCCCTGATAGCGCTTGGTCCCCGTGCCAAATTGCCAGTTGCGATCGGGACGGCCGCGGCAACGATTGCAGCCAATATGTCAGGAGACAGAACCTTGGCAGGCTCTGTCATCTTCGCTCTGTGCAATGCCGGTGAGGCATTGCTTGCCGCTGGCCTTATTGAGCACAGATTTGGTTCGGGTTTCGCTCTCGACCGGTTGCGACATGTCCTCGAATTGCTCGCGGCAGCGGTTTTCGCGAGCGCTATCTCGGGGATCGGCGGGACCTTGGGGTTCAAATTATTCCAGGATTCGACAGCACCGATCTTGACCATTTGGGAGCACTGGTTCGCGTCAGCCTCGCTCGGCATCGTAACCTTTGCGCCGTTGCTGATCGGAACGGGCGCGGCCGTGCGCAATCCGCCGTCGGCAAACGAGGCTGTGGAAGGATCATTACTGCTCTTGGCAATAACTGTGCTGGGCGCCCTTGTAGTCTTTCCGCCGCACGGATCATGGGCGCATTTGGTGCCCATCGCGCTGCTGTTCCCGCTATTGCTGCTGCTGACGGCCCGTTGCCAACCGATGTTCGCCGCGGCAGCAGCATTCATCTTTGCGCTGACAATCGTGTGGACCATAGCCTTTGACATTGGATATTTCGGCACCCCTTATCTGCCGATAGACGAACGCGTCGTGGGCGCGCAAGCCGCCATCCTGACAACGTCGCTCTGCGCGCTGGTTCTTGCCTCTCTGTTCGCAGAGCGGCGTGAGCACGAGGCAGCGGTCAGCGAGGTTGCGGCCCGGTTGGAAGAGGCGTTGGAGGCCGGTGCGGTAATGGCCTTCGAATGGGACGCTCGCACCGGCTTGTCGCGTCACAGTGAAAACGCTGCGAACGTACTTGGCTGCGACCCACAAGTTCCGTTAACAACAATTCGCTTTTTCGCGCTGGTTCACCCTGATGACCGCGCTGCCTTCAAGTCGCAGGTGAAAAATGTCCGGCCGGACAAACCTTCGTATGCAATCACCTTTCGAGTGATGCACCCCGACGGTCGGGAAATGTGGCTTGAAGAAACGGCAACGGCCGAGTTCGACCAAGCCGGGGAATGTATATGCATCAGGGGCCTGACCCTCGATGTAACGGAACGCAAGCGAGCTGAGGAACACCAACGATTGCTGGTGGCAGAGCTTGATCACCGCGTCAAAAATGTGCTTGCGCGGGTCGGGGCGGTCGCCATGTGCACGAGACAGGGCAGCAGTACGATGGATGAATTTGTCCAATCCCTCGATCAGCGCATTCAAAGCATGGCAATTGCCCACGAGTTGCTAAGCCAGAATAAATGGGAGCGAGTTCGCGTCGCGGATATTGTCCGCCTCCAGTTGGCGCCCTATGCGACAAAAGCAAACACGACGACTTGCGGACCCGATATCGCGCTCAACGCCGTGGCAGTTGAGGCGCTGGGGATGGTGTTGCACGAGCTTGTGACGAATGCGTCCAAATATGGCGCACTGTCGATCCCGGAAGGCCGGGTGTCCGTAAGCTGGGCCTCCCGCAGTAATGGAGGCGCCGCCAAACTTTTGAACATCGCGTGGCGCGAGACAGGGGGGCCACCGATAGAGGCTCCGCCTCCGCAAGGATACGGAACAAGCCTCATTTGCAGTCTCATCCCGCATGAGCTCGGTGGTACGGTCAACCTTGCATTTTCGTCCGAGGGTGTATCCTGTACAATCGAGATACCGCTCAAAACAGGCATAGCCGATGTCACGTGAAAGGACCTCTCATCGTTCTTTCTGCCTATTAAGGATAGGGCGCAACGTCGCGAGAAGTGTTTCCGCTCTCACAGGTTTCGTCAGAATGGCCTCGGCCTTGCCGGGAGGTAGCGAGACGGTCGAGTAACCTGTGACGACGAGAACGGGAATACAAAGTTCGTGCAGGCGATCAATCAAGTCGTTAGACCGTTCGCCGTCTCGGAGATTGATATCGATGATGCCTACGTCGGGAGTATCTTCGGCAATCAGGCGCTCGGCGTCGGCTATGGTAGCAGCTGGACCGGATACATCCGCTCCCAATAAGCGAAGCAGTCGTTTCATAGCATTGCCGAGTTGCCAAGAGTCTTCAACCAATAGGATATGCGTGCCTTTCAGTTCCGACGATCCGCTTGCAATGGGTTGGTGACCGATCAGTGCCATGCTGGATCCCTGCGCAATGGTAAATGTTGTGACCTGTCTTCAGGCGGCCAGCATTCCACACGTCTCGTCATCGTTCAGAGCGTAATCCGCTTCGATGACGTTGTTGAAAGATGTCGTCGCCAGCGAAGCGTCGGGCACGGAGCGCGTTAAAGTCTCTTGTATCGCAATCGTCGGGATCAGGCCGCCGTTCTGGCAGAATATGTCAGCCTGGAGCCCGACGTTCCAGCTATTGTTCGTGAATGCGCTCTAGGCGTCAGCGCCTGCATGGGTGGCGGCCGCGCACCGCACCAGGCGCATCCGAGTCACGTCACGGTCACGAACAAGAGAAGCGGGCGATCGGCCCGAGCCCGGATCACGGACCGGGGGCAGTTTATCAAGGGGCGCTGCATTTATCTGTCTCGAGCAGCCGCCAGCGCAAATCGGCTGGCGGCATCGCCAACGTGACCGTTCTGCGGGAGGTCACGGGAGGCTCGGTCAGAGTTATACGTGGAAACACACGTGTGAATGCGTGCACGCGTGTACCGCTTGCGAGGTAATCTACTGACAAAATGCTAGGGGCTGCGACCCCGTGTAACACGAAAAACCGGGCATACGGTCCCTACACCGGGGGGGGCGTCTGCGCAACATGCTAGCAGGCTCTGTCCAGTCGCGCGATGCGGGAGCGGTGGAAGCCCACGTTCGACATCAGAAGGGGTGTGGAACCGACCAGCTCGCTGATGCGCTAGCACTCACGTTCCGCCCAATCGCCTACTTCGTCAGCGCACGTCGGTCGCTGCGGATCAGGTGGGGCAGGACGAACCACCACCCGCATGACGGTTGACTTTTCCGCTTGCCACGCATCGAGCAGCGTCAGACCGAACTGAGCATTGACGTGGTCAGCGATGAAGCTGGTCGGTGCAGTCAGCGTGACAACATCCGCCCTCTCGCCTTGGAAATTCAGCTTCGCGATCCACGCGCGGCACACCTCATCGCCAAGCCTCTTCCGTAGACGCGCCACCACTGCGGCCAGCAGTGGATGCATGTCCGGCCGATGGAAAGGATTGGGTTGAGTGGCGGGCGCCGCGTCTGACTGGGCCGGGTTGGATGAGCGCACGGCATCGTCGATGACGTGCACGAAACCCTTGATCAACTTCGCCAAGAACTTCGCATCGGCATCATCGACCTTGTGAAGGGTGTCTGCCAGGCGCGATAGTCGATCCATTGAAATGCTACCCTTCATGCCGGTGTCCGACTCATCAATTCGAGACGCACCCTTGCGAGGCTTTCTTCGGAAAGGCTGCCAGATCGCTGTTGTGCGGTCAGTTGGTCCAACCGGCTTGGAGCGAGTTCGCCGAGCAATTCCCAGCCAAGGGCAACGTCACCGCGACCCAGACGGCCAGCAATTTGAGACTGCAGCGCCTCAGATCGGACAGGAGGCGGTGTTGAAGGAGGTCGCGCGCGTGCAGCAGTAGAGCTCTCGGTATAAGAAGAAGGTTTAGTATAATCAGTATTTAGTATCTTCATTCCTTTATATGCAGCCGCCCTAGCCGGCGCCGGGTCGGCCGGAGCCGGGTATTCAGGCTGCGGTGGAAATGCCACAGCGTGTCTTGCAATATCGCCTGCGTCATCATCGGCGTCCGTCACGGGTGCGGGCTTGTCACGGATCACATACTCGAGGGCGACGAACGAACCATTTTCATTGCGGATCGTTTCGCGCGTGACGTAACCGGCAGCAATCAGGGTGCGAAAGATTCGCTGCATGCGATCCTTGCCAACACCCATGACGCGTCCGACCTGCGACAGATGCACACTCCAATTCGGAGGTCGTGACAGCAGATATCCCAGGACGCCTTTTTCATCGACGCCGATCCTGCCGTCTTCCCAGATCGAATTTGGAAACGACGCGTAGCGGGAACTGTGCTTTCTTCTGATTATAGTCATCGACGCTCGTTCCGATTGAGCAGTTTTTGGGATTTCCGGCCGTTGCGTGACGCATTCAGAGGCGGCGCCCGTAATAGGGGCCGCGACGTCCACGCAGGAATGACCGAGAAGCGTGGAACAGAGCCCACACACCATGCTCTAGAAACGCGAAAGCCCGGCGATGAGCCGGGCTTGAGCGAAATGCATTTTGTTTCGCCAAGCTCATGGAGCCTTGGCGTTGCGCCTGGATCTTTATCTGATCCACGTTGACCTGTCCTTCGTACCGGTCGGCACGTCTTCCAGCTCAACCTGACTCTCTTCCAGTTGGAAAAGGCGTCTCGCGCGAGAATGCGTGGATGAAAATACTGAGTCCGTCCTTCGTGTCAACGCTGTTGATAGCAGCAGCTGAACGACATGCGGGATCAGCACGCTTCACAATGAAGTTGCATTCTGCAGGAGAATTCACGGCGCGCTTCGCGCGTCTCATTGCCTCCGCGAGGCCGATGAGTGCGCCGAAGCCGTATGGCTCCTCACGATCCGTTCCGACATCCGTGGGATGTAAGACCGGATAGATCTGCTCCTCGGTGACGATGACCGGTTGCAGGCGTCCGAGGTCGGATGAAAACACTGATTCGGCGCTTTTTGTCGAGCGCCGTAATACCTAAAGGTTCATTTGCAGATTGCCGTCATGCGCATCGAAAGGGCCGCCCGAGATGCTCGCTAATGAATGAATTTTTGCAGCGCTAATCCTGGCCGGAGAAAAGAATTGTTCAATTGAGGAACATTTCTTGGAGCGATAGCGAGCGATATCGGCCGAAACTGTTCCGGGAGGAGTTTTATTGCGTGAATCCGGGCAGGGGTGGCGGTTCAGTAGTGTGCTCCGTTCTAAGCTGCAAACCAATGCGGCCTGTCACCTCTGCGGGAAAGCAAAAGGCCCGGCACGATCGCCGGGGTTTTTGCGATACTGCTTGGGGTACTTCACCGATTTTGCAGAGAATCGGTTTGCTCCAATCCACCATCTGCGAGACTCGCTTTCGAAGAAGAGCAACGAGAAGAGGCGCACGGATCATCCCGGTCAGCCGTTCCCTCGGACCTTAGAGAAGGGCAATTATGACAGGCCGTTGTCGTACTTCGAATAACGCGAAGAACTGATCGGGGGTGCAGGAACTGCGCGGCCATCGCCACCCTGCATTACGACAAGATCGGCTTTTACCCGTTCCGCAACGGAACAGGTAATTTAGGAAATGAGGGCGGCGAGCTGCGACCCGGCCGTCACTCGACCATAATAGACCCACGTGAACAAGGCGAGAACAAAGTTCGCTGAAAACGTCCAACAAAACGTCCAACATGGCAAACGGGCGTCGGCTGCGTGCTTGATTTTGTTGGTGAATTTCTTAGGAACAAGAGCTTTGGCGCTCCCTAGCGGAATCGAACCGCTCTCTCCACCGTGAAAGGGTGGCGTCCTAACCGATAGACGAAGGGAGCAAAAAACCCCGGCCGATCCAGCGGCCCGAAATCAGGCCAAGGATACCGCGGTTCTGCACGGCTATTTCTAAAATCGCCGCAACATCAAAGCTTTAGAGCTGATCTATCGCGGGCGGCACCGACCGAAAGCAAATCAGTTTGGTGCCAGCGGCCGAACGTATAGTGACGTTTGTTCAGGTCGGCAAGTGGGCGGTGAGGGATCAGGTGGATGATCCCCATGCGCGGCGCACGGACCTTGTGCACAGGACATTTCGAACTCTTCTGCACCTCTCAACGGTTCTTAAAGCATGCGGGCTTAAGGCTCTCTCCCGGGGGCGTGGAGTGATGCGATGGCAGTGACGAAAAAACGCGACACACGCCGGTCCGTACACCAGGCCGCATGGATCACGCTGGACGGTGGATTCGCGGCCCGGCAATGCAATGTACTGGATCTCTCGACTTCCGGCGCGAAAGTCGTCGTCGACGATCCCACGTCGGTCCCCAACAAGATGAAGCTGGCCTTCTCGCGCGACGCACGCACCGGGCGTATGTGTGAAGTGGTCTGGCGCCGCGGCAAGACGCTGGGCGTTCGCTTCATCGCGTAGGGCCCCACGATCGTGCGCCCCGATATCGTCATTCCCGTGTTGATGGGCTGCGCGCTGCTGTGGTGGATCGGCCGTGGCATGAACTGGACCATGCGCCTGGTCGTGGCCGGGATCACGCTGGTGGTGATCATGGGCATCCTGCTGCTCGAACGTTCGTTGAACTAACGTTCAAGCGAACGCCTGCGCTCAGGAGAGCGGCGGCGCGACATAGGTCTGGAAGCCAGGCCGTGCCGAGATCACCTGATACCAATGTTGCAGATGCGGAAATGCAGGGCGCGTGACACCCTCGACGCCGAACCAGCGCCGCGCGTAGCAACCGATGGCGATATCGGCGAGGCTGAAATCGTCGCCTTCCATCCAGGTCTGACGGGAGAGCTGCCGGTCGACCATCTCCCACAGCGCCGCATTGGCGTCCGCGGCTTTCTGCAGCGCGGCCATATCGCGGTCGGCGACGGGCGTCCGCACCAGTCCCCAAAACAACGGGCGCTCGGCCGGCTGCAATGTCGTCAGTGTCCAGTCGAGCCAGCGCTCCATCCCGGCGCGCACTTTTGGCGTGGATGGGTAGAGGGGCGATGTAGCGCCATAGGCCAGGGCGATATAGCGCATGATGGAATTGGATTCCCACAGCACGAAATCGCCTTGCACCAAGGTGGGTACGCGGCCGTTGGGATTCATCGCCAGATAGTCGGCCTCGCTGTTGCGGCCAAATTGCATGCCGGCATCGATGCGCTCATAGGCGACGTCGAGTTCATGGCAGCACCACAGAACCTTTTGCACATTGACCGAATTGGCGCGGCCCCAGATCTGCAGGGATGGAGTGGGAGTCTGTGGCACGATGAACCTCGCTGGCGAATAAGCGCCGCAGGTTTAGCCAGCAACGCGCCGCCATCGCAAGGCCGGTCTGGTGCCGACCTCTCACAAAGGAGCGAGCCCGCAAACAAAACAGGCCCCGCGTGAGCGAGGCCTGTTCATGGGTTCAGCTTGGGAGGCGTCAGCGACCGAAGAAGAGCCACAGCAGAATGATCACCGGAATCGGTACACCCAGCAGCCAGAGCAGAATTCCACGTCCCATTGTCTCAGCCTCCATGAAATCAGTATCGCATCAACAACGCGGCACTGCTCATGGCGTTCCACCGCTGCACCTGCAGCGATGCGTTTTGTGAGTTACCAATGTCCGGTGTTGGGCATTGATGACCACGGCTCCTGCGGCGGCAGTGCGTCGCCTTTCTGCAGAAGCTCGATGGAGTGCAGATCGGGCGAGCGCACGAAGGCCATCTGGCCATCGCGCGGCGGACGATTGATGGTGATGCCGAGCTTCATCAACCGGTCGCAGGTCGCATAGATGTCGTCGACTTCGTAAGCGAGATGGCCGAAATAGCGATCCTCGCCGTATTTCTCTTCGTCCCAGTTGTAAGTGAGTTCGACCAGCGGCGCGCCGCGTCCCTTGGTCTTGGCAAGCAACGCCTCGTCTTCGGCGGCGCACAAGAACACCAGAGTGAATTTCGCCTTGTCGTTGTCGACCCGGCGGACTTCCTTGAGCTCGAGCGCATCGGCATAGAATTTCAGGGCCGCATCCAGATTGCGGACGCGCAGCATGGTGTGAAGGTAGCGCATTGGGATTGTCTCCATGGGATCGACACAAGCGTGCAACCACTAGGGCAGCGGCGCTTGCCATAGCAGCTAAACAAGACAAATGGCAGATGTCGTCTTGAGAAAGAGGGCGCACCATCTGAATTGTGAAGAGCGTTGCCCTCAGGCGCTGACATCCACGATGGCGGGCGTATCGATTTCCCGCTTGTGCCAGACGGTCAAATCCTTGCGCGGCTTCACCCACGCATATTCGTCACCGTTTTTTTGCAAATGCTGAATGGCCGCCACATGGGCGTCATCGGCGCTCTTGGCTTCCACGACGATCTCCACGGATTCCTCGACGGAGCGAACGACGACGACGCTAAAAAATTTCCTTGCCATGCGGGCATAACCGGCAGCGCAAGGCTACGTTCCCGGCGACGATGTATTAAGCCGTGACCGCAGCATTTTATCGGCAACGCTGTCGTAAAGGGCAATCTCGAACCGTGCGGGATTAGGTCGGGACGATGCTGAAATGATGGTCATCGATCTTCTCCCGCGTGATGTCGACGATGGCGCCGGGAAACCGAACCGCCTTGCCCGACGAATCGAGCGTGCACTTGCCGCGCGCATAGACCCAATGCGTGTCGCCGTGAGAGACGACGCGATATTCACGGGAGAACACCTGACCGGTCGTCAGTGCGCGATTGATAGCGGCGGCGACATCATCGATGTCGTCTGGATGAATGGCATCCAGCCAGTCTTGTAATGGCGTGCCCCGCGAGGCCAAATCCGCATTGACGCCGAACAGACGGGCGAATTTGCTGTCTGCATAGACGCGGTCATTGGCGATGTCCCAGTCCCAGGTGCCGACCAATCGATCCTGGATACTGGAATCGCCTTCATGATGACGCACGCCGCTCTGGGCGGCTTCGAGCGAAGCCATCCGCAGGATCTGCGCGAGAACTGTCTGATGGCTCGCCTGCGCCGAGATGGCGAGCTCCCTGCAGATCTCCGAGATGGGCCGACCGACAATCATCACCGCTCCCGGAACTTATTGGCCAACTGATCGTAATATTGCGTATATTGATGGGCATTCAATTCAACGTACAGGGAAAAGGTTCCGAAACCTTTCTGTACAACTTGGGAGTGTTACTCGTGTGGCGGTTTGGAAGGGCTTCGGACGAGGAGGCCTTAAAAATGGTTGTGACTTACCTCACGATTAACGAGCCGGAGCGCCGTCGCGAAATATTCGAACTCGCTGAGAAGTATGCGAAGGAGACCTGCGCTCCCCCGATCTCGCAGGACAACGTCGATAAGAAGTAACATGCCGAGGAAGTAACGAACCAGGCAGCAACGCTTCACGATGCGGCCTGTAGTTTAGTTTGATCGCGGGAGCGCCGAAATTAACAGTCCACAACGGCTTCGTTAAAATCCGAGCGGCCAAGTAACCTTCATCGGTTAGGTTAAAACCAGAGTATGATTGCGCGGAAATAAGAGTGAGCTATTCATTCCCCATCGAGGGAGTGACCATGTCCGCTTCGTTTCACAATGCCGACAAGCCGACGCATCGACGGGTGATGCTGGTAGGATTTTTGTTCTGCACAGCCTTTGTCGCCGTGAGCTTCTTTGCACGGCCGCAGCCGACAACCGACCATGTCCTGCTGAAAGCCGACAAGCTCACTCGCACCGCCGGCCAGCCCGTGGCTGCCAACTAGCCAAGCAAACCGTCAACGCTGGCTTGGCGTGGTGTTTGGGGTGAAGGGTACGATCACGCGTACGGGCTCTGGCAATGTGGGTCGCTCATAGGCGACATGCTGGGCGCCTTTATCGGCAACAGCGGGTGTCGGCTTGAGGAGCCACGGTACGAAGGCGATCATTCCGCAGACAAGCGCGACCGCGCTGAGCAGGAATACACCATTATCTTCTTCTCTCGGTCCCATGCCATGGAAACACCGCACTGCAGCGTTCGTTCCAATGAGCTATGCGACCGCATGCAAGCGGCGAGGGAAGACCATGAGAATTGTCGCTGTTGGACTGCTGATCGCTGTCATCCCGCTGCAGGCCTTCGCTGCGGCGTCGAAGAAGCCAGTGGCAACGAAGCAGAGCATGACGCCGGCACCACGAAAAGCAGATCCGTGTAAGCAATACGGCGCCGGCTTCGTCCAGGTTGAGGGGACGTCGACCTGCATCAGGGTCGGCGGGAGCGTCGGCATTGGTGGGGGTGTTTCGCACTAGAGCGTGGATCGCCGCGGACTGCTGGCTACCTCAGACCTTCTTGTCGAGCTCGACCGGCGCCTCCGGCGGCTCGTGATGGTCGTCATAGGCCCGTTTCGCCTGCAACTGGTCCCATGCCCCCGTGCGCAATGACAGCCGACCGTAAGGCGGCGGGTTCGGCCTCAGTTCGACGGTTTGAACGACAAGGGCTGTGGACATCATCTCCCATAATGCCGCGGGTGCGATTGGGTTCTCCGAGCTCTGGAAGTGCAGTTAAAGCCGGGTTGGCGGAATCTCCGGCATTTGAACAATTGCTTGTGTGGCAGGTGAGCGGCGCCCGGAACAACTCACGATCGTGCATGTTTTGCACTCACCAAACGGCATATGGGACACCTTGCGTGGACGAAGATTTCAATGACGCCGGCGAGCAGCTCGCCATGTACATCAACCAGTTAATTGAAGAGGCCGACGACGATGGACGACCGGAAGAACAAGGGTCAGCCGGATCGCAGCAAGATCAACATGCACGAGGCGCATGAGGTGAAATACTGGACCCATCAGCTCGGCGTTTCCCGCGAGCAGCTGCAGGCGGCGGTGGAGAAAGTTGGCAATGCGGCTGCGGCAGTGCGCAAGGAACTGGCGCACTAGAGCCGATGCATCGGACTGGGTGAACAAACAAGAACGGCACCCGATTGGGTGCCGTTCTGCTGTGTGGTATATCCCGGGCGTCAGATGCTCATGGGAACGCCGTAGTAATCGTTCACCGCGCGGGCCCGCGATGTGTCAGCCCAATTCCAACTATTGTCGTTGCCATATTTGGGAGCGTTCTCCAGCTGCTGCTGCGTTACGCCAGTGCGATAACCGCCCAGTGCGGTATCATATTTCAGCGACTGCCATGGCAGGGGATAGTGATCGTCGCCGATGCCGAGAAAGCCGCCAAAGCTGAGCACAGCGTAGGACACCCGGCCACTCTTCTTGTCGATCATCACGCGCTCGATTGAACCGATCTTCTGGTCGTCAGCGCCGAACACTGCGGTGCCTTCGACCTTGTCGCTGCCAATCAGGTTACCTTGTTCACTTGCTTCGATGGGCATGTAGAGCCTCCCTTTTGGTTGTGTCTGGCCAACAGGTAAAAGGGAGAAACGTTCCTACGTCGTTGCCCTGCAAATGTTCTGGGACGTCCAGCGTTGTCAGCGACTGGCCACGAGACGCAGGCGCGGCTTCAGCGTATTTTGCAAGTCGTCAGCAAGCTTGAGGACCCGCGGATCGCTGGAGCGGGCTGCGCAGGTTGAGAACTGATTGACTGAGCGGACAAGAGCCTCGCGTTCCTCGCGCGTACGCGTGACATGCGGACTCGACAGGCGCAGCACCATCTGGCCAAGGCCGACGAGCAATTCATCGAGCGCCTTGTCGATCTTTGCGATCTGTTCAATCATCGCCATTACTCCACTGCTCGCACGCGTGTCCGTGCGACACCACGTACATTCATGGAGAGGAAAGCGTCGGCTTTGCGAGCCGTTCCGATAACCGGCCCCTCATGGTGAATGAAACGTGAAGGCGGTATGGGGCGCGTTAAGGCTTCACCCCGAGCTAATCGGCGCCTTGTCGCGGGGGAGCGTAGCCAAGCGACGCGTATAGGGTGACGGTTTCATTTTGCGATGCGTCACGGGAATCATCTTGTCGCGTCCGTTGTGTTCATCGAAAGCGCGAAGCCGCTCTCTGATGAATTCGGGGTGCGCCGCGTGAAAGGCCTGAAGCTGGCGGGCGAGCTGCGCACGGCGATAGCGAATGGGCATCATGACGCACCTCCGGTCTGGAACCCGAGCGGTGAAATCTTACAGGCCCTGAAACCAACAAAAAAGCTTGGCGTTATTTGGCCGGTGGTGAACAGAAAGGGTATCACATGAAAAAGGCAGCATTGATCCTGGCCACTGTCGCAGCCATCGGCACGACCGCCGTTACGGCGCCTGCTGAAGCGCGCGGATG
This sequence comes from Tardiphaga sp. OK245, assembly GCF_900108575.1. Lineage (NCBI taxonomy): Bacteria > Pseudomonadati > Pseudomonadota > Alphaproteobacteria > Hyphomicrobiales > Nitrobacteraceae > Tardiphaga > Tardiphaga sp. OK245. Next base: position 397,626 of record NZ_FNWZ01000003.1, read on the forward strand.
GGGTAGAGGTTGGGGACCGGGTCCCGCAATCGGCTTTGGTATTGCCGCAGGTGCGCTGGCCGCGGGGGCCTATGGTGCGTACGGGCCGTACGGATACGGATATGGCCCACGCTATTATGGCTACGGTCCCGGCTACGGCTATTACCGACCGCGCTATTACCGTCCGGCTTACTATGGCGGTTACTATGGTCCCGGCCCCTATGCCTATGGCCTGCGTTACTATCGCAGCTATGGCTATTGGTAGGGCCGAACACGGCCCGGAGCATTGCTTCGGGCCTATTGCGCTGCACGCGCGTGACGCGCATTCAATAAAAAGCCCGCCAGAAATGGCGGGCTTTTTATTGGTCGCTGCTGCGAGCAGATCGTAGCTAGTGCCGTACACGGCGCTCCTGACGGGGTGTCACGAACTCGTTCCAGTCGGTTGCCCGTACCTTTTCGATCGTGGTCTCGTAATAGTCTTCACGTTCGCGCTGAAACTTCGCCTGTTTCTCGCGAAATTCTGCCACCCGGCGTTCCATGTCGGCGCGTGCCGCTGAAATTCTTTCTTCGTTCATTCTCTTCTCTTCGTTTCGCTCCCCAAGGAGAGCATCGATGCCGAATGCGGCATCAATCCGATCTTTGCAAGGCAACCAGTGGATAAGTCGCAGCGCGCGACGCTCACGCAAGCTGAGATCTCCCGCGCCGAATCACCGGCAAAACAAAACCTCGCATCACCGCTGTGAAGCGAGGTTGGATATTCCAGCGCAGACGTAACGCCGCCGACGCCAAAGGGTTCCGTTATTCAGCACTCTCCAACGCGAGCGCCTGTTCGAAATCCCGCATCCGCGCGTTGACCCAGTCTTCGTCCTGACAACTCAACAGCAGCATTTCTCGTTCTGCCTTGCGGCAGAATTCCGGATCCGGATCGATGCTTTTCCAAAGGTCGATACGTGCCTGCAAATCCATGTCAGTCTCCCTGTTCTCCAGCCGCGTATGCCCCGCCAACCCGGCGGTTCCTGTGACGTCCCGATAAAACATTGGCGAATGATGTTCGCTATTTGTTCTAGTTCAGGTCAGCCATTCTGTCCATCGGGATCTCGCTGCGGCAGATTGGAATACACGGAAATTCTGCAGGGGAATGGTGCGATCCGGGGCTCCCGATTTTGATCGCGATGGAGAGTGTCATCGTCATCGGTTATAAGGCCGCTCGATCGGGGCCTTTTGCTTCGGCGTCTGTCAGGAGAGCTGCATGAGCAAGCAGGCAATGCGCGAAGAGGCCGAGCGTCTGATCCGCGAGACCATGGAGCGCAAGGCGCTGGTGGTGAAGCAGGGCGACACACGGATTATGACGACCTGCGGCAAGTGCGGCGCGGCGAACAAGGTCTCGGCGCCAAAGGGCGTCGCGCGGGTGTCTTTCACCTGCAAGGAGTGCGGTCACGAGCAGGTCACGCTCTGACCCTATGCTGAGACCGGAAATCGGCGCGAAAATTGCTTTGTGTTTCGCGGTGGTCGGGGCAATAGTTGCGGTAACGGCTCGGGGAGAGCTGACTGCAAAAATTGAAGGGCGTGAACGATTACCCTTGGACCGGTGCGTATTTGCTGTGTTGGGGACGACCATGCGTTTTTGGGTTTTGGGGACTTTCGGAATTTCTCTGGTGGCGTTGGCCACACCTTCCGCCGCTCAGTCCATTCGGACAGCTGAACCGCTCATTCTGGCGCCTTACGAGAGCGCGCTGGTCCAGGACGGGTCATGTGCGGCCGGCAAGATCTTGAAGGTCACCGGCGCCATTCGCGGCCTGCGCCGCAAAAAGCTTTGCATCCCGCTCAATGAGATCCAGGCCTCGCTGGGCTCGGTGGTTCAGTAGCCGCTCGCGGCAAGGCTTGCTTTGGCTGGACGACTTTCCGAGATCGCATCAATCGCCTGTTAACGTTGGAGCGAGCGCTCGCTTGGGCTGTGCGGGCGACGTGTTACCCTGCCGGCATGATCAGTCTCGTCCCAGTCGCCGTCGTCCTGGCGTCCGAACGCGGCGTCCGGCCGGCGCCGGTGATCGATTCCAGTGATGCTTCCCAACGCGACTATTGGGCCTATCGGCTGAGCGTCTCGCCGACCGAATTGAACGCCGCGATCGAAAAGGTCGGCTCGTCGGTTGCCGCCGTGCGGCGACACCTCGGCAAATAACCCGAACCGACAGACCGTCTCCTCACGTTGAAGCCCGCAAGGCGAAAGCCCCGCCGGGGGAGGACGGGGCTTTCTGAAAACAGAGCATCGGGGAAACTGCTCCGGCTTTACAACCGGTCGCGCCCGGAATCGTTCCGCAGCGTTGTTCGGATACGCGTCTGCATGGCTTCGTAGTAGACGTCGCGCTCATGGATCATCTGGGCCTGGCGAGCCTTGAACGAAGCAACGCGCTTGAGGATCTCGGCCCGCTCGGATGGGCCCGAATAAAGCGGATCTCTCCGGGCAGGAGATGGTGTGTTGGTTGGACCTGCAACAGGAAGGTCCTGCGAACTACGCTCCGAGGTTTCAATTGCCGCGTTCGCCGCATGTACAATCAATGTAGGGGCCGTCAAGCGATCGGCGCCCGCGATGGCGGGCGAGGTGACGGTTTCCGTTGGATCGGATGCGTGCGACGGCGCGTGGCTCGGCGGTTGCCAGATGTTCAGTCGCTGGGCCGCGACCGGATGCGCGGCGGCGACCTCCTGTACGAATGCGAGCGTCTGCGCGACCAGTCGGTCACGCTCTTCTTTCCAAGATGCCATGACGCGTTTCCCCAATCCCGCATCCATTCTCTGCGAAGCGTGAGCTCGACGTCAATTGAATTGCATCCATCATGATGTCTTCGGTGGATGATCCCGCTGCCGCGCTTGCGGCGCATGGGCGTTACCGCTAGTTCGGAACAAACGGAGATTTCCATGGCCAAGATCGATCTGGACTCACTGAGCATCGAGGAACTTGCTGCACTGCGCGATCATGCATCCGACAAGCTGGCAGAAAAAGTTGCTGCGCGTCAGGCTGAGCTCGAAGCCGAGCTGGATAAGCTCGCGCAGTACGGCAAGTCCGTGAAGAAGTCTCAGGCAACGCCGGTGGCAAAGCCGAAGAAGGACGATCTGCCGAAGAGCGAGCTCTCCGCCGATGTCTCGCGGGCTGCATAAAGATTTCGCAAATCGGTATTTAATTACTTAAGGGCGGAGCTCATTTCAGCTTCGCCCCGATATTTGATTTTGATGTGGTGTTTTGACACCGCCCGCATTTCATTTAATTGACGCACGCTGGCGCGTATTTTGCGCGCCTTGGGAAGGAGTGCGGACGCATTTGATCGGAGCTTGTTTATGCCGGCCCTTGATATCAAGTCTCTTTCGGTTCCCGAACTCCTCGCATTGCGGGAGGATATCGACAAGCAACTGCAAGCCCACCGTGCCGAATTGCAGGCGCAACTCGCACAGATCAGAAGCGTCGATGGCAAAACCAGCCGCGTCAAAGGCATCAAGGTTCCGGCGAAGTATCGCCATCCCAAAACGGGAGAGACCTGGACCGGGCGCGGCGGTGTTGCGGGCTGGCTCGCGAAGGAGATCGCCGCCGGTCACAAGCGGGAAGACTTTTTGATCGACAAGCCCGCCAGGAATGGACGCGCCAAAGCGAAATAGATCCTGGAAACGTGGCGACGAAGCAAAACATGCGTTGATCCCGGCATGGCACCGGATCCCGGTCTGCGGCATTGTCGTCGGATCACTTCCTCTCGGACCTTCCAATGATTGCAACTGACCTTCGCACTGGCGTGGATCGTCTTGGCGAGATGATCGCCGAAGCCAGAACCATCGTGCCGTTCACCGGCGCGGGGATCTCGACCGAAACGGGCATTCCCGATTTCCGTTCGCCTGGTGGCTTGTGGACCCGTAACCGGCCAATTCCGTTCGACGAGTTCGTCGCCAGTCAGGATGCGCGCGATGAAGCCTGGCGCCGGCGCTTTGCGATGGAAGAGACATTCGCTGCGGCCAAGCCTGGTCGCGGGCATCGCGCACTCGCCTCGCTCTACAAGGCTGGCAAGATTCCTGCTGTGATCACCCAAAACATCGACAACCTGCATCAAGCGTCCGGCTTCAAGGCTGACGCTGTGATCGAGCTGCACGGCAATACGACCTATGCGCGCTGCATCGGTTGCGCGAGGCGCTATGAGCTCGATTGGGTGAAGAGCAGATTCGATTCCGAAAGACAGGCGCCAGACTGCACGGTATGCGGCGAGCCCGTGAAGGCTGCGACGATCTCATTCGGTCAGGCGATGCCTGAAGATGAGATGCGTCGCGCAGCTGAGCTATCGCAGCACTGCGATCTGTTCATTGCGATTGGATCGTCGCTCGTCGTGTGGCCCGCAGCGGGATTCCCGATGATGGCGAAACATGCCGGTGCACGCCTTGTTATCATCAACAATGAGGCGACCGAGCAGGACGATCACGCTGACCTTGTCATTCGCCATGATATCGGCGAAACGCTCGGACCATTCGTCGGAAATTGATGCGCATCTGATTCGTTTGAGCGCAAGCTGTTCATAGCTGTCACTGTGTTCGTTTTTTGTCTTTGCTGATCAGGCGACAGTGTTATCTTCGAATCGAAAGATTCGCACCGCGCCATCGTGAATTAGCTTCGATGGGGCATGTGAGATGGCGCTGACAGGGCTGACAGCGCAAATGATAGTGGGATCCGGGGCCATGGGGTCGGACGCATTTGAGTCCAAGCGGTTGGGGGGACTGATTCCCGGAGCGGGTGGTCCGCGACCAGGGAATGAGCTTTCAGGCAACGCAAGCCGCGACGCACTCGACCCCTTTGCGGGTGTCGGCGAAGGCAACGCCGTCGATCTCGTCGAGATCAGCGGTGTTATCAAGTGGTTCGATGCTTCCAAGGGTTATGGCTTCATCATTCCTGACAATGGCGCAGCCGACGTGCTCCTGCATGTGACCGTGCTTCGCCGCGACGGCTACCAGACGGCCTATGAAGGTGCCCGTGTGGTCGTTGAATGCACCCAGCGGTCCAAGGGCTATCAGGCTTTCCGCGTTGTTTCGATGGACGAGTCGACTGCCATCCATCCCGCGCAGATGTTGCCGCCGCGCACTCATGTCAGCGTGACGCCTACCAGTGGCCTCGAGCGGGCGCAGGTGAAGTGGTTCAACCGGCTGCGTGGCTTCGGCTTCCTCAGCTGCGGCGAAGGCACGCCGGATATCTTCGTCCACATGGAAACCCTGCGCCGCTTCGGCATGACCGAGCTGCGTCCCGGCCAGTATGTGCTGGTGCGCTTTGGGCCCGGCTCCAAGGGCATGATGGCTGCCGAGATCCAGCCCGAAGGGGGTACGCCGGGTCTTTCGTCGCACTAAGCCGTCTACGGTTTTCCAAGTTTCTTGCGGGTTTCCTGCCAGCCTTACCGTCCGAGGGCCATCACGCGGCTGTGCATCACGACCGTCTGGCGCTGGCACGCGTCGTCAGGCTAGGGTCGCGCCGCCCGGCGTCGTGACCGGGCTCTTTGCGTGGATTGCCCTTCATGAGTCTGTTTCGCTTCGCCGCCCGCTGCCGCCTCTCGATGCTGGCGGTGATCGCCGCTCTGGCCCTTGTCGGCCCTTACAAGCCAGCCGCAGCCGCCGAATTCCAGCCGCTCGAAATCGTCACCAAGTCAGGTGTGCGGATGTTCTCCGTCGAAATCGCCAAGACCGACGAGGAGCGGGCGACCGGTCTGATGTACCGCAAGGAGCTCGCGGACGGCCGCGGCATGCTGTTCGACTTCACGCCGGAGCAGCAGGTCTCCATGTGGATGAAGAACACCTTCGTTTCGCTCGACATGGTCTTCATTACCGGCGACGGCCGGGTGCTCCGGATCGCGGAGAATACCGAGCCACAATCCCTCAAGATCATTTCATCGGGAGGCCCCGCACGGGCTGTTCTCGAAGTGGTCGCAGGCACCGCCAAAAAATATGGAATCGCGCCCGGGGACCAGGTGGTCCATCCGCTGTTCAAGAAGCGCTAAGTCATTGAATATAATGGGGGATGGTCGGGGCACTAGGATTCGAACCTAGGACCTGCGGTACCCAAAACCGCCGCGCTACCAGGCTGCGCTATACCCCGACGATGCGGTGTCGATACACGCTTAGGCCGGGGGCAGCAAGGCATCTGCCGGCGATTTCTCGCCTGTCCCGCACCATGTTCGACAACGGGTCTATTCTGCGGCTTTCGACGGCGATGCCTGCTGTTCTGACGTTGCTGGAGCTGCCGGCTTCGGCAACGGCTTGTCCTGCTTCTTCGACCACGAGATGTAATAGGCCACGCCGGTCATGATGCCGATGCCGGCGGCGCTGACGAATATTTGCGCCAGCAGCGAGCCCGACGACATCATCAGCTGGAAGTGGCCGACGAAGGACAGGAACACGCCGACGCAGAATACGGCGAGCGACTGCTGGCCGCATTTGATGAGCGGCTGAAACACCGGCCACTCCAGGCCTTTCCATTCCTTCGGCACGAAGCGGGTGACGAAGAAGGCGATGATCACGAAATGCAGCACGCGATAGGGCGCGAGGTTGGTCTTGTCGTTTGGATTGAACGCGTCGAACAACCAGTCCGGCATGATCATGTGGCCGGTGTCCGGGAAGCGACCGGCCATGGTCATGACAAGCGAGAACAAGAGATAGGCGATGCCAAAATACAGCAGCACCTTGGAGCGGATCACCGAGCGTGACTCGAGCGCGCCGCCGAGCGCGAACCAGGCGCCGAACACAAACAGTAATTGCCAGGTGAACGGGTTGAAGTACCAGACGCCGTAGGGATAGGCGGGCAGATTCCAGCCGAACTGGCGTGCCGCGAAATACAGCGCCAGCGACGCCAGCATCGTCAGATCCGGCTTGCGCAGCATCATCCACAGCACCGGCGGGAACAGGCCCATCAGCACAATATAGAGTGGCAGCACGTCGAGATTGAGCGGCTTGAACTTGAGCAGCAGACCTTGCGTCAGCGTCTGGATCGGATTGTCGACCAGACCGGCAACGTTGAACTCGTTGATGATGTCGGGGTCGTTATAGCGCTGCGCCACATAGCCGATGGCGGCGATGTAGATCACGAACAGGATAACGTGGGCGACATAGAGCTGCCAGACCCGCTTGGTGAGGCGCGTAGCGCCGACGATGAAGCCGCGCTCCAGCATCATCTTGGCGTAGACGAAGGACGCCGTGTAGCCGGAGATGAAGACGAACAGGTCGGCGGCGTCGGAGAAGCCATAGTTCCGGGTGGTGACCCAGTTCACCACATTGTCGGGGATGTGATCGAGGTAGATCGCCCAGTTGGCGATACCGCGGAACAGGTCCAGCCGAAGGTCTCGGCCTTTGGGGGGAAGGATGGCGTGAATATCCATGGGTGCCGCTTCAGGAGCCCTTCGTGATGCCGAATTGCGAGATCAGATAGACCGCTTCGTGCCCCGATTGTCACGACGCCGTAGAACGAATATACACAATAACGAAGCCGCCAAACGACGGAATCACGGATCAAATTCGTGACAATTGGATATACCAGCCCCGCCGTTTTCACCAATTTGTCGCAGTGTCGCAGCTGACCAAGGCCGATCCCGAGACGCTAATCCCGAGACGAAGGCCCATCCTTAAAAGGCTATCGCATTCCATGACCGCACGTATCTTCAAAGCCCCCAAGAATGCCATGCAGGCAGGCCTCGCCAAGACCAAGGACTGGCAGCTCGATTATGAGCCGGAGCAGGCGCGGGTGATCGAGCCCCTGATGGGCTGGACGTCGTCCGGTGACATGAAGCAGCAGCTGTCCATCCACTTCGACAGCAAGGAAGAGGCGGTCGCCTACTGCGAGCGCGAAGGCATTGCCTATCAGGTGATCGAGCCCAAGGTGCGTGCGCCCCGGACCATCGCCTATGCCGACAATTTTGCGTTCCGCCGCTCGGAGCCATGGTCGCACTGACGACCGGTTTGCGGGCAAATCAGCCTCCGTAACGCTCCAAATCTCACCCTGACCAGCACCGAAAGTTAGGGTTGCGTCCCGCCACGACGGGGTGACACCATCATGGCAGGCCCGTTGCCGGGCCGCCGTGCAAACAAGAAACAGACCCTGCAGGAAACGGAAGCCGATGTCGCTTCGCTCCACGATCGATCCCACCTCGGCCGAGTTCAAACGCAATGTCGATGTGATGAAGGCGCAGGTTGCCGAGCTCAAGGACAAGCTCGGTGCGGTCGCCGGGGGCGGCGGCAAGGCGTCCCGCGCCAAGCACACCGCGCGCGGCAAGATGCTGGCCCGCGAGCGTGTCGATCTGATGATCGATCCCGGCACGGCCTTCCTCGAACTCTCGCCATTGGCCGCCAACGGCCTCTATGGCGGCGATGTCCATTCCGCCAGCGTTATCACTGGCGTCGGCCGGGTGTCGGGCAGGGAGTGCATGATCGTCGCCAATGATGCGACCATCAAGGGCGGCACTTACTATCCGATGACGGTGAAGAAGCATCTGCGCGCGCAGGACATCGCGCGGCAGAACAATCTGCCGTGTATCTATATGGTGGACTCCGGCGGTGCGTTCTTGCCGCAGCAGGACGACATCTTTCCGGATGAGCGCCATTTCGGCCGCATCTTCTACAATCAGGCGCAGATGTCGGCGCAGGGCATTCCGCAGATTGCTGTCGTGATGGGCTCGTGCACTGCCGGCGGCGCTTATATGCCGGCGATGTCCGACGAGAGCATCATCGTGCGCAATCAGGGCACGATCTTCCTCGGCGGTCCGCCGCTGGTGAAAGCAGCAACCGGGGAGGTGGTCACCGCGGAAGAGCTCGGCGGTGCCGACGTCCATTCACGACAATCGGGCGTCACCGATCACTATGCGCAGAACGATGGTCACGCCATCGGCATCGCGCGAAAAATCGTCGCGACACTGAAGCCACCACAGCGGGCCACACTGAACATGCAGGCGCCCCGCGATCCTGTATACGCGGCTGAAGAACTCTACGGTGTCATTCCTGCCGACGCGCGCAAGCCGTTCGACATGCACGACATCATCGCGCGCATTGTCGACGGCTCCGAATTCGACGAATTCAAGAAGCTCTACGGCACGACTCTAATCTGCGGCTTCGCGCATATCTGGGGCTTCCCGGTCGGCATCATCGCTAACAACGGCATCCTGTTCAGCGAGAGCTCGCTGAAGGGCGCGCATTTCATCGAGCTCTGCTGCCAGCGCAACATCCCGCTGGTGTTCCTGCAGAACATCACCGGCTTCATGGTCGGCAAGAAATACGAAGCCGGCGGCATTGCGCGCGATGGCGCCAAACTGGTGACAGCTGTCGCCACGGCCAACGTCCCGAAATTCACCGTGGTGGTCGGCGGCTCCTATGGCGCCGGCAATTACGGCATGTGCGGCCGCGCCTACAGCCCGCGCTTTCTGTGGATGTGGCCCAATGCCCGTATCTCGGTGATGGGCGGTGAGCAGGCAGCGATGGTGCTGAGTCAGCTGCGCCGCGACAATATCGAAGCCAAGGGCGGCACCTGGTCGACCGAAGAGGAGGAAGCGTTTCGCAAGCCGACACGCGACCAGTTCGAGACCCAGGGCAGCCCGTATTACGCAACGGCGCGCCTCTGGGATGATGGCGTGATCGATCCCGCAGATACGCGCCTGGTGCTCGGACTTGGTTTGTCAGCATCGGCCAATGCGCCGATCGAGCCGACGCGCTTCGGCCTGTTCAGGATGTGATGATGGCCAAAGCCGAAATCTCAAAAGCTTTATATCGCCGCTTTCGCACGCTCCTGATCGCCAATCGCGGCGAGATAGCCTGTCGCGTCATCCGTACCGCGCGGGCCATGGGCTTGCGCACCGTCGCGGTCTATTCCGAGGCAGATGCCAATGCGCTGCATGTCGCGGAAGCCGACGAGGCCGTGTTGATCGGCCCGGCGCGTGCGCGCGACAGCTATCTCAATATCGAGCGCATTCTCGAAGCTGCAAAGAAGACCGGCGCCGAGGCGATCCATCCCGGCTACGGCTTTCTCTCCGAGAGCGCCGAGTTCGCGCAGGCTTGTGCCGATGCCGGCCTGATCTTCGTTGGACCTACTGCGGAGATGATCACTGCGATGGGCTCGAAGTCGGGCTCCAAGGCGCTGATGGAGAAGGCTGGCGTGCCGCTGGTGCCGGGCTTCCATGGCGAAGCGCAGGACGACGCGACATTGGCCAAGGCAGCCGACAAGATCGGCTTCCCGGTTCTGGTGAAGGCCTCAGCGGGCGGCGGCGGGCGTGGCATGCGCGTGGTGCGCTCGGCTGTTGAACTGGCTCCGGCCATCGTCAGCGCCAAGCGCGAAGCCAAAGCAGCGTTCGGCGACGACCGCATGCTGATCGAAAAGTATGTCGACAATCCCCGCCACATCGAGGTGCAGATCGTCGGCGACAGCCACGGTAATCTGGTCTCGCTGTTCGAGCGCGAATGTACGTTGCAGCGACGGCATCAGAAGGTGATCGAAGAGGCGCCGTCGCCGACGTTGAACGGCGCGCAGCGTGAGGCGGTTTGCGCGGCTGCACGCAAGGCCGCAGGCGCGGTGAACTATGTCGGCGCCGGCACTATCGAATTCGTCTCTGACGGCAAGGACGTGTTCTTCATTGAGATGAACACGCGCCTGCAGGTCGAGCATCCCGTCACTGAACTGATCACCGGCATTGATCTGGTCGAATGGCAGCTCCGCGTGGCGTTCGGCGAAAAGCTGCCGCTGTCGCAGGACCAGATCAAACTCAACGGCCACGCCATCGAGGCGCGGGTGTACGCCGAGAACCCGCACAAGAATTTCATGCCGTCGGTCGGCAGGATCCGCACCTGGCGCACGCCCGCTGAGACGAACGGCTTGCGCATTGATGCTGGCTATCGCGAGGGCGATGCGGTGTCGCCGAACTACGACGCCATGCTCGCCAAGGTGATCGCCTGGGCGCCGACGCGCGATGCGGCGATCAACCGGCTCAATCGTGGGCTGGAAGAAACTGATATTCGCGGCATCGTCACCAACACGCCGTTCCTGTCGGCGCTTGTGACGCATCCGGATGTGCGTGCCAACACCATCGACACCGGCTTTATCGAGCGTGAATTAAAAGTGTTGACGCCGGACTCGGCGGTGCCCGGCGATCTCGAACTATGCGCGGCCGTCGCCGCCATTGTCTCGAGCGAAGAGCAGGCAGCACGGGCCGCCGGTGCCTCGCCCTGGCTGACGGCTGGCTGGATGCCGGTCGGGCGTCGCCAGCGGGTGTTCAAATTCAAGCATGGTTCGGACGAGCAGCGCGTGACGTTGAATTACGGCAGCGGTCCTGCAACGATTTCGATCGGCACTCGCGAACTGGGGTTTGAGACGGCTGCGGCCGATGACGGGCATTTCGATCTGACACTGGACGGAGCACGCTCGCACATCGTTTCGGTGATCGAGGGCCACGAACTCTACCTGCGTACGCGTCACGGCCGTTTCGACATGCATTGGGTCGATCCGTTCGGCGGCGACGATGAAGAGCAAGTCGGCGAGGACAAGATCGTTGCGCCGTTGCCGGGCACTGTGGTGGCGCTGCTGGCCGAGGAGGGCGCGACCCTTGAGAAGGGCGCGGCCATCCTGACCTTGGAAGTCATGAAGATGGAGCAGACCTTGCGCGCGCCGTTCGCAGGCGTGCTCAAGCGCATCAAGTGCAAGGTTGGCGATATCGTTGGAGAAGGCGTCGAGCTTGCGGAAGTCGAGCCGAGCGCCTGATCTTCTGAAAGACGTGTGAGATTGAAACAAGCATGAGTGATCAGGTTCGTATCGTCGAGGTCGGTCCGCGCGACGGTCTGCAGAATGAAAAGACGCCGGTGTCGGTCGAAGACCGCATCGCCTTCGTGAAGGCTTTGGTCGGGGCTGGCCTGCATACGGTCGAGGTCGGCTCGTTCGTGTCGCCCAAGGCGATCCCCAAAATGATGGGTTCGGATCAGGTATTTCTCGGCGTGCGCGATTTGCCCGGTGAATTCCATGTGCTGGTGCCGAACGAGAAGGGCTATGAGGGCGCGAAGGCGGTCGGCGCGAAAGTCATCGCGGTGTTCGCCTCGGCCTCGGAAGGCTTTTCGCGTGCCAACATCAATTGCTCGGTCGCCGAATCCATCGAGCGCTTCAAGCCGGTGATCGAGCGCGCCAAGGCCGACGGCATCCGCGTGCGGGGTTACGTGTCCTGCGTTCTCGGTTGTCCCTATGATGGCGACGTCGCGCCGCAGGCGGTCGTCGATGTCTCGAAGACGCTGTTTGATCTCGGCTGCTACGAAGTCTCACTCGGCGACACGATCGGTGTCGGGACGCCGTCGAAGGCGCGGCAGATGCTGCGCGCCGTTGCTGGCTCGGTTCCCATGCCAAAGCTCGCTATGCACTTCCACGACACTTATGGTCAGGCGCTGGCCAATCTCTATGCCGGGATGGAAGAAGGCTGTCGCGTTGTCGACAGCGCTGCCGGCGGTCTCGGCGGCTGCCCCTATGCGCCCGGTGCGACCGGCAATGTCGGCACCGAAGATGTGGTCTACATGCTGGAAGGCATGGGGATTGCGACGGCCGTCGATATGAACAAGCTGCTCGCTGCGACCAACACCATCAGTGCTCTGATCGGCCGCCCGCCGGTCAGCCGTGTCGCTTCGGCACTCAACGCGAAGACGCGCTGAGAGCCAGTTGGCGGACGACAGGATGGGTCAGGCCGGGACGTCCAGCGCGAGCTTGAGGAGGTTCGCGGTGAGCGGCGTCTTGGCGACATAGTCCTTCCACGCCGTATCGCGCGCGATATCGCGCCACTTGCCGACGGTCGCAGCGTCGAGCGCGCTGACCTGGGCGCCGGCCTTCTCATAGACCCTGGACACTTCGACATCGTCTTGCTGCGCGCCCGCCTTGCCGAAGGCTTCCATCTCGGCGCCGACCGAGACCAGAATATCCTGGTGTGCTTTCGGCAATTTGTCGAACACAGCCTTGGACATCATCAGCGGCTCAAGCATGAACCAGTAGGACGCACCCGCGCCGGAGGTCAGATGCTTGGCGACTTCGCTCAGCTTGAATGAGATGAGGCTGGTCGATGAGGTGATGCCGGCATCGCAGGCGCCGCTCTTCATCGCCGCGTAAATTTCGTTGGACGGCATTGAGAGCACGCGTGCGCCGGCAGTCTGCAACATCATGTTCATCTCGCGCGAACCGCCGCGTACCGTGAGACCCTTGGCGTCCTCGGGGACAACCAGCGGGCGCGAGCGGCTAGCCACACCGCCGGCCTGCCAGACCCAGGTCAGCAGCACGATGCCCTTGTCGGCGAGAATGTCGCTCAGTGCCTTGCCGATCGGCAGGTTCTTCCAGCGCAAGCCCTGATCGTAGGTCGAGACCAGACCGGGCATCAGGCCGATATTCGCTTCCGGCAATTCATTGCCGGCATAAGGCAAGGGATAAAGGCTGAGATCGAGAGTCCCTTTGCGCATGGCGGAAAATTGCGCATCTGCCTTGATCAGCGACGAATCCGGATAAACCTCGGCAACGAGGTCGCCGCCACTCTGCTTGGCAATGGCGGCGGCGAAAGTCCGGACCAGACGGTCGCGGAAGTCGCCGTTATCGATGGTGCCGCCGGGAAACTGGTGCGAGATCTTCAGTGTAGTCGCTGCCTGCGCCGTACCGATACCGCAACGAAGGATCGCAGGCACGGCGAGGGCCGATCCAAGGATGTGGCGGCGAGTCAGCATGCGTAACTCCTGAAAGTGTTCGTCTGGTGCCGGGCGGGACAAAATGCGCCCGCGTCCTGTTGCTCCGTCACCGCGCGTCCCTTCGTTTATACAATCCGAACCGGCGGGCAAGTGATGTTGCGTCGCACGCAATGGCTATCGGATGCATCATCAAGACTTTTTTGATGCGACGTAACAAACCGCGACCTCCGTACGTCTGGTTCATAGCGACAGACGTCGCGCTTCAGAAATGGATCCGAGGAAAAACATCATGACCATCTCCACCAAGTTTGCGCTCGGCGTGTCCGCCGCGCTCGTCTCGCTCAGCCTTGCGCTGGCACCTGCCGCGTTCGCTCAGGACAAGATGAGCAAGGATGACGGCATGAAAAAGGACACTATGTCGAAGGGCGACGGTATGAAGAAGGATGCCATGTCTCACGACGGTATGAAGAAGGACGATGGCGTGAAGAAAGACGGCATGATGAAGAAGGAAGACGGAATGATGAAGAAGTAACGTCTTCACCCGCATCGCTGTGACGGGCCCGTCCGTGCGGCGGGCTTGTCATGTTGCGCTGCTCGTTGCTGGATCTGAAAACTCGGCATAGCCTCCGCGCACAAGAAAATGCCTGGGAGGCCATGATGAAAAAAGAACGACGCCTCGTCGTTGCGGCGACTTGTCTGATCGCGGCAACGCTCTTTCCAAGCGCGACGACATGGAGCGCCACTGACGAGATGGGCTTTGTGCGCATCAATCAGGGCGAGGAAGTCTGGAAGAATCCGTTCGGTGTCGGCGTTGAAGTTGCGACGCTCTATGGCGATCCCTCGAAGCAGGGCATCTATGTGCTGCGGATCAAATGGCCGCCCGGCATCATGAGCAAGCCGCACAAGCATCCCGAAGATCGTCACGTCGTGGTGCTGTCGGGCACCTGGTACACCGGCACGGGCGAAGCCTTCGTGCCCGAAAAGTCGATCCCGATGAAGACCGGCGGCTACATGGTGCATCCCGCCGGTGCGGTGCATTGGGACGGCACACGGGAAGAGGGCGCGGTGATCCAGATCACCGGTTACGGCCCGAGCGGCAACAAATTCGTCAAACCCGACGAGCCGCAATTCGGCAAAACGAACTGACCTCGGACAATCAATTCAGGCAGCGTGCCATCGGATGATGGCACGCTGATCTCGTGCTTATTTACGCTTCTTGCGGGCGGCGTAGCGGGCGTCGCGGGCAGCTTTCTGCTGGGCTTCCAGCGCGGCCTGGGCAAGCGCGGCTTCTTCCTTCTCGCGCGCAGCCTGGACTAGAGCAGCGGCGGCTTCCTCGGCTTCGCGGGCCTTCTGGACGGCCTTCTCAGCGTCGCGGATGGCCTTGGCTTCCGCGCGTGCGACGGCAGCGGCTTCGCGCTCGGCGGCGCGCGCCTTCACGGCAGGATCATCGGGCCCCGGTGCTGCCTTGAATTTGTTCAGAATGTTCTTCTTGGCTTCGATCGCAGCCTTCTGGCGATCCGCGAAGCTGGGTTCCTTAAATGACATGAACGAGGCCTTGTCGCTTTCTTTGGTTTGGGGTGGGTCATTGTCGGGTGCGGCAGCCGGGCAAACACCCAGGCAATGGCCGAAACTCCGCTGCGGTTTACAGCCGACAGCGCGGCAACGCATCAACTATCTGCGATTTACGGCAATCTTACGCATGATTTGCCGGCAAGGAGGCCTGCGCGAGGCTGGGGCGGAGCTTGTGCCGGGGTGATCCGCGTATATCCGCAAATCCCGGGAATCGGGCATGTTTTGGTCATCCGGCGATTTGGAGCGCGCGGAGCAGGCCGCCTGTGCGGCGCGAGGACCGATATGGATGCCCAGAAGACAGCCGTCGATGCCGTGGTCATTCTGACCGGCTGTGATCGCGACATGGTGACCCACTTCATTCGCGGCCTGTATCTGGCGGGCGTTCGCGACCCCAAGCGACTGACTTTCAAAGGGCTGCAATTCGCAGCAGAAGCAGGCGCTTAGCAACATTTGTAGCCAAAATGGCCATGTTGCGGCTTTCCAGCGGCCGTGGTGCTGCCTTGAACCTGCGGTGCCCTCCGGCTGACTGATCAGGAACTTTCCGCGAAATGCGGAGTTCCTGTCGCCATCGGGAGTTATCCATGCAAGCAGCCATCGATCGCGTCATCCGCTCGTTCAGCTTCAAACATCCGGCCTCGCTCGCAGAGCCGATGTCGGACAGTCGCTCAATCCAGGCAAGCGATGAGGCGACAGAGTTGGCGACCCGGTTGCTTGAAAATTACAAGGGTCAGCTGGCCCGACGCAGCTCGAAGCCTGACTGAGGGCCGATTCAAGCATCCTCATTGAGCGATTTCCATGGATCGCGGCTTCGGGATTCGGCATTGCCAGGACTTGCGTTGCGGTGCGATGAGGGGGCATGACTGCGCCGCTCGCAGACCCAACCATCCAGGAGACATGATGCGAAACTCCCAGCGTGCCGTTAGAGCCACGGCCGTCGCGCTCAGTGCGGCCATGATCGTGGCCGTGTCCGACGTCTCCCTTTCTTCCGCCATGGCGCAAGCGCCTCAAAAACAAGCGCCGCAGAAAATGGCGCCAGCCGCAGGAAAAACCATGACCACAGCTTCAGGCCTCCAGATCGAAGACACCATCGTTGGCACCGGCGCCACGCCGGCCAAGGGACAGACCTGCGTGATGCATTACACCGGCTGGCTTTATGAGAACGGTGTCAAGGGCAAGAAATTCGACTCGTCGGTCGATCGCAACGAGCCGTTCGAGTTCCCGATTGGCATGTCCCGTGTCATCAAGGGCTGGGACGAAGGCGTCGCCACCATGAAGGTCGGCGGCAAGCGCACGCTGATCATTCCGCCGGATCTCGGCTATGGCGCGCGTGGTGCTGGCGGCGTGATCCCGCCAAATGCGACGTTGATCTTCGACGTCGAACTGCTCGGCGTCAAATAAGCCCGATCAAACGACCTATGCCTGCGCGATTCTGCGCAGCAACGTCCGTGACGCTTCCTCGCCGGCATAGATGTCGGCGAGGGGCGCTGCCTTTGCGATGAAGGGGGCCTTGTCCGGCGTGACGAATGTCACGCCCATCGCTTCGACCTGCAGGCGCGTTTGCGCCTCGAATGCGGTCCACAGCTTGTTCATGTGATGATAGGACAGGGCGGCGGCTTCGCGGATGATCTCCCGCTGTTTCGGCGTCATGCTGTTGAGCCGGCCGGCGCCTACCAGCAGTACATCCGGGATCATGGTGTGTTCGTCGAACGAGTAGTGCGTCGCGACTTCGGCATGTTTGCCGACGATCAGCGCCACCACGCTGTTCTCCGCGCCATCAACGAGTCCCGACTTCAGCGCGACATAGACATTGCTCCATGACAGCTCGATGCCTTCGGCACCGAACAGCTGCATCAGCTTGACCATCGTCTCGGACGGTTGGATGCGGATCTTCATGCCCTTGAGATCATCGGGATGCAGAATCGGTTTTCGGCCATAGAAGCTGCGCGCGCCGGCATCGTAGAAGGTCAAGCCGGTGAGGCCCTTCGATGTGGTCGAGCCCAGAACGTCGCTGCCGATCTCGTTGCTCGTCACCTTCAGCCAATGGGAGCGATCGCGGAACGTGAAAGGCAGGTTGAGAACCTTGTAGGCGGGATGGAAGCGCTCGAGCACGCTGGCGCTGACTTTCAGGAAATCCAGTTTACCGGCCTGCACCTGCGACAGCAGGTCGACTTCCTGACCGAGCTGCCCGTCCGCAAACAGCGCGATGTCGAGTTCGCCCTGCGAACGCTCGCGTGCCAGATCGGCAAAGTGCTGCATGGCCGGGTGGACGGGATGGGTGGTCGGCAGGCTATGGGCGAGGCGCATCTTCAGCGGCTCGGCGCGCAGGACTGCAGGGCAGGCGATCGCCATTCCCGCAGTCAGCAAAAGTCGGCGCCGAGAAAGCATTGTCTGCCCCGTGTCCTGGCTGGAATCTGATGCAAGCGTCGGCGCGTCCCCTGCGCCGGACACCATGTTACGTCGGAACCGGAGAAGTTTAAAGTCTGCCGCCAGCTACTTTGGGGCGATTGGCCTGGAGCAGGGCGACATAGCGGTTCTTGGCATCGGGCGCGACCGCACCGCGGCTGGTGAGATGATGCACGCAATTCAGCGCCAGATCGAACGAGCCGTAGCAATGATGCGCGATCAGTGCGAGGTGCTTGAGCTGCTCGCTCTCCATCGCCTCGGCCTGGATGAAATCCCGGACATAGACGACGTCGGCCTCGACGAGTTGATTAATGGCAGCAGCAGGGTTGGGGCCCATCATCGGCGCGATCATCTTCTTGTTGATGGCCGCGAACATGTGCGGAATGAAGCCGAGGCTGCGCAGTTCGAGATCGATGTCGCCGAACACCGGCTGCTTCTCATAGAGCGGCACGAAGGAGACTTCGGTCTGAATGGCGACGGCCTTTGCCAGTTTGCTGCGACCGTTCCTGAACACCGACAGTTCGCCACCCTGAATGTCGATCTTCAAGAGATCGATGTGCTCGATCTCGGCGATATCGTCGAGCCGCCGTGTATCGAGCGGGAGCCTGTCGAGGATACGTCCGAGTTCGGTAAAATTCGGAAAGTGCGTGAGTGTTTTCGGCTCAGGCTGCAGCAGGCTGGCAAAGCCGATGCCGCGGCAGATGTTCAGCGTATGGCTGCCGCCATCGCCGACGGCATAAGGAAGATAGGTCTCAAACGCGCCCTTGCGCGCCTGCAGTTGCGCCAATGCCTGCGGATGCGGATCGAAACCGGTAACGCGGCAAAGTCCGCTTTGCAGCATCGGCTTGTAGGGCGGATCGCCATCGATGGGATTGGCGCCGATATCGACGACATCGGTCAGCTGTGCTGGCTGGAGCAGCGCGGATAAACCATCATCGTTGCGTCGAATCGCGCCGTGCATGCGTACCTTTCCTGCGAATGGTGCGACAATGCGTGCTTCAGCGAGCCTGATCTGTGTGTCAGAACGTCGCGCGACAATTCGGACGGTCTGGGCGCTTGCGCCGAAAATGGGGGATGGAATGAAGCACGAACAGAGAGACGACACCGCGCGCCGCCGCCCCATCCATCATTCGCCACTGTTCTGGATTGGCGTGGTTCTGTGCCTGGCTGCGATCGTCATCTACGTGATGTCCTACGACCTGTCGTGGCCGGTCGCCAGATAACGACGCTCACGCTTTCTTTGGCTTCTTCTTTGTCGAGGTGTTCAGCGCCACCGCAGCGCGGATGAGCGCCTTCAGCGCCTTTTCATCCAGCTTCTCGCCTTCGTGAATATCGATGGCCCGCCGAGTGTTGCCGTCGAGGCTGGAGTTGAACAGGCCTGACGGGTCATCGAGCGATGCGCCCTTCGCAAAGGTCATCTTCACGACCGCCTTGTAGGTCTCGCCGGTGCAGATGATGCCTGCGTGTTCCCAGACCGGAACGCCGCGCCACTTCCATTCCTCGACCACGTCCGGGACAGCCTGCTTGATGACCTTTCGGACGCGAGCGAGCATCTCACCGCGCCAGTCACCCAGCTCCTTGATCTTCGTGTCGATCAGCGCGGAGGGAGAACCTGCCTCGTTGATCTCCGTCGATTTGCTGGACGTCTTTTTTGCCATGCGCTCCCCCTCAGACGTCCGGCGCCATATAGCCGTGTCGGTGGTGCTTATCTACGTGTCGTGAAAATAACCCCGGCCTGTTTCCGGCGTCCAGCCTTCCACCACAGGCGGACGAGAAATCGCTGCGTATTGCGTATTCCGGATCGCGAACCAATTCCGGTGTCACTAAATTGCGTATAGCCTTGAGTCGCCGGCGCTTTGCGTGATTCGTAGCGTTTTTCTTATCCAGTTCAGTCGCGTTCGAGAGCATTCCGCCCGTCACGGCGTGTTTGCTGTCGTCAACTATGTCGCGACCATTTCTGCTGAATGGAAAGGCAGATTTTTAAGATGTGCTGCGTTAGTCGTGACAGTAGCAGTCGCCAAGATGACTCGGAGGAGTCCGGATATGACGTATCGCCACGCTGTCGCTCTCGCAGCTGTCCTGTTGGGGGGCGTCGGCGCCGCCCATGCCCAGACGCTGCCATCCTATATGGCGCCGATTTCCGGGCTCACCGCGACAACGCCTGCCGAGACCGCCACCAAGGACATGCTCGCGCTCAACACCGGCATGTTCGAACTCTACGGCGATGCAGCGAAAGTCTTCCGCACCAATATTCTAGCCAAGCATCCCGTGATCCTCGGTCTGTTCTCCGGCGCCGGCGGCAAGTTCACGCTGTACCAGCCCGGCAAACCGCCGCTCGACGCGCCCTCGGTGCCCATAGTCTATCAGCTGCTCAAGTCGGTCGGTCATAGCACCATGGCGCTGGCCGAGGTGGTCGGCCCCTACGTCAACAATCCCGATAACAAATCCTGGCTCGGTTCGATGAAGGCCTATCGCAGCCGCATGCAGTCGGCGCTGGATGGCCTCGATCTCACGCCGATGCAGGCCGACTGGCGCGACAACAACCGTACCATCCTGCAGAATAACCTGACGTTCATGGACGAGTGCATCGCTAAGGGCGTCATCCCCTTCGATACGCTGGAGACATTTGGCAAGAAGCAGGCGCCGTTCCTTGCGAAGAACGTGACTTGGGCCGCGCAAACCCAGGTCAATCACTGGATGACCGTGCTGGGCGACTGGAAGAAGATGCTGGGTCCCGATTGGGACAAGGCCTATGCCGCGAGCAACACGATTTACGTGGCACGGCAGAACAACGTGCTGTTCAGCGTGCTGGCACAGTTCTTCCCGCCGGAAGCCATCAATGATCGCCTGCTGCTGATCGAGACGGTGTCGTTCACCACCACGCAGGCCGATATGCTGGAGTCGCTGACGCGCATCATCGCGGATCGCTCCGTGGGGTCGCTGTTCTTCGGCAACTATCACCTGATGGATTATGAATTGATGGGGGGCGACGCCCGCGCGGCCATCATCGCCGAGAGCGCCAAGCGCGGCATGACGCCGTTCCTGCCGCCCGTGGTGCCGTTCGGCTCCAACCAGTGGCCGACGCTGATCACGACCGGGCCGGGGCCGGCCACCATCGCCGATCTCAAGTAATAGGCGCAGCGGCGGACGGCTGTCGATCAGGGGTGGAAGCATGCGGACTTCGCGTCGCGAGTTCATGAAATGGGTGTCGGCGGGCGGTATTTCGCTCAGCCTGTCGCATCTGGCTGCGGCGGAGCCGGTGGCGTTCCCGGCACGCGAGACACTGCCGGGGCGGGGCAAGTTGAATCCCGCTATCGGCGGTGCCGGCCGTGTCGATGGCGTCGCCAAGGTCACCGGCTCGAAACTCTATGCGTCGGATTTCCGGGCGAATGACCTGCCGGGCTGGCCGGCCAAGACCTCGCACGCAATTCTGGTGCGCGCGCCCGATGCCACCCATGTCTATCTTGGCATGGACCTCGCGCGGCTGAGCGGCGCGCTGAAGCCGACGGTGATCGTCACCGCGGCGGATCTCGGCAAGATTAACATCCGCGTTCCCGCCTACTATGAAGGCGATCTGTTCTGTCCCGTCGGCAAGACGCCGCTCTATATGGGCCAGCCTGTTGCGCTGCTGATCTTTGAGCAGTTCGACACCTATGACCGCGCGCGGATGGCCTTGCGCGATGGTACCTTCGTGCAGTTTGGCGAGGAGACCGGCCCGATCGTAATGCCGAATTATGCGGCGTATCGTTTCACCCGCGTTGCCGGCGCCACGCCCGATGCGCCCGATGTCTACTCGCCGGTCCTTGCCGGCTGGGTCACGCCCGGCCGTACCCAGGCGTCCGCGCTGCCGGTATGGTCCTCGACCGCGCACAAGAACGAGGCCGGTTACGAGAAGGCTGCGGTCTATGGCGACCAGATCCGTGCCGAGATCGCCGCCAGCGAGTCTTCGGCTCTGGTGCTGGACCGCACCTTCGATACGCAGTCTGTCGATCCGATGTTTATGGAGCCGGAATGCGGGCTGGGCTGGTACAGCGCAAAAGACAAGGCGCTCGAACTGGTGCTGGGCGTGCAGTCGCCCTATGAAGCTGCGGAATCAATCGCGTTTCTGCTTGGCGAAACCAAGGCGCCGTTCAAGCCGAGTGCGATCAACGCGCAATTCGCTTATGTGGGGGGCGGTTTCGGCGGCCGCGACCATACGCCATTCATTTTCTATGTGACGCTGGCGGCGATATTCTTTCCGGACCGTCCGGTGCGGCTGGCGCACGATCGGTATCAGCAATTTCAGGCTGGCATCAAACGCCACGCCATCAAGATGCGCTCGCGCATGTCTGTCGATCGCGCCTCTGGCAAGATCACGGCCTTCGCCGCCGATCACGTGCTAGATGGCGGTGGTCTCGCCAATTTCTCGGCCAATGTCGCTACCTGCGCCGCAACGGCCGCGATTGGTATCTATGACGTGCCGAAGGTCGATGTGACGACTGTGGCAGAGCATACCCGCGGCGTGACCGCGGGCTCGATGCGCGGCTACGGTTCGCTGCAGACCATGACCGCGCTGGAAGTTCTGATCGACGAGGCGGCGCTTGCGCTGAAGCTCGATCCCATCGACTTCCGGCGACGCAATGCCCTGAAGCAGGATGGCCGCACCATGACCGGCAATCCCTATATCGTCTCGGTGCGGAGCTTAGAGGTTCTCGACAAGCTCGAGCAGCACGCGATCTGGAAGCAACGAGCTGCAGAGAAGGCGCGCGCGACCAGTGGCATACTGGTGGGCACCGGCGTCGCCTGTGTGACCAAGGACTACGGCACCGGCGGCGATAGTTCTAACGGTCGCGTTGAACTCAGCCCCGACGGCAGGATCGCGATTTTCTGCGACCATGTCGAGATGGGTAACGGCATCGGCACGGCGCTGGCCAATCGCGTCGCATTGCATCTCGGCAGCATCGCTGACGAGGTGGCGGTGTCGCAGGTCGGCGTGTTCGATGCGCTGGAGCTGGTGACCTCCGGCGATTGCTACACCATGGACCAGAAGACCCAGGACAAGGCCGAGAAGGATCCGCGCTGGGTGCCATCGATCAGTTCGGCCACGTCAGCCTCCATCGGCGCCCATGTCGGTACCCATGCCGCGGCGGAAGCTGCGCGGGTGATCTTCCGCTTCGGTCTGTGGCCGGCGGCGCTGGCGCTATGGAATATCGGCCCACGCGATCCACGCGCCAAGGACTTTGCCAAGGCGCAGTGGAAGGGCGGACAGCTCACGATGGCGGGCCTGCCGTCGCTGCCGTTGGACAAACTCGCCGCCGCGGCCCATGCACGCAATCTGGTCACCGGCGCCGTGGCGCACGGGTTCTCGCGCTGGTCGTGGGCACGCGCACGTTTCCCCATTAATGGCGAGCAGTATCGCGCCGAGATCGACGGGCTCGCGCTGCGTCGTGGCGCCGGCAAATTCACGCGCATCAACCGCGCCAGCGTGCTGTTCCCGCCAACCGATAACAACCGGATGGGCACGGCCTATACAGCGGCATGCGGTGCAACAGTCCGGGTCGAGATCGAGAAAGCGACCGGCGTGCTGCGCATCGCCAAAGCCTATACCGCATTCGAATGTGGGCAGGCGCTGGTGCCGGAGGTCGTGATTGGCCAGGCACAAGGCGGCTTCGCCATGGGCGTCGGTTACGCACTTTTGGAAACGCTGCCGCCGTTTGAGGGCGGACCCGGCAACGGGCAATGGAATCTCGGTCAATATCTGGTGGCGCGAGGATCGGATCTGTCGCTGCGCGACGTCGAGATTGAGCTGATGCCGCCGCTGACACCGGACGAATTGCCGAAGGGCATGGCCGAGGTGGTGATGATCCCCATCGTGCCGGCATTGCTCAACGCCATCCATGACGCCATCGGACACCGCTTCGCGGCGCTGCCGGTGACACAGGCCATGCTCAAGGGAGCGCTCGCGTGACGACACTGGGCATCACCATCAACGGACAGGTCCATGCGCCCACCGAGGTGCGCGACGATCTCTCCATGAACGACTTCCTGCGCGAATATCTGGGCATGACCGGCACCAAATTCGGCTGCGGCGCCGCGCAGTGCCTGAGCTGTGTCGTGATCGTCGACGAGCCCGACGGCACCTGCCACACCAATCCGACCTGCGTGACCTCGGCGGCAAGCTTCCACGGCAAGACCATCCGCACGGTCGAGGGCCACGCCAAGAACGGCGAGCTGTCGCCGTTGCAGAAGGCCTTCATCAGGCATTTCGCGTTCCAGTGCGGTTACTGTACCGCCGGTTTTCTCAATGAAGGGCAGGTGCTGCTCGAGCAACTGGCCAGGACGCCCGTGCCGCGCGCGGGCCTTGAAGAGAGGATCGCCGAGGCGCTTGACGGGCATCTGTGTCGCTGCACCGGCTACTTCAAGTATCATGAGGCCGTGCTCGATGTGATCCTTAGCGACGCGAAGCGCTATCTCATTCAGGAGCCGCGCGGATGAGAGCCGAGACACGCGTCAAGACTCTGGTTGTCGTCGCGACGCTCGGGATGAGCATACTCACGGCCTATGCGGCCGGGCAGGGCGCGTCGAAAGGGCTGGCGAGCCCGGAGAGTTTCAATCGCATCGCCGATATCAATGCACGCTCGGCGGCGATCTTCACCGAACTCGGCAAGGTGCTGACGCATCCGCGCTGCGTGAACTGCCATCCCGCCGGTGACGTGCCGCGGCAGGGCGATGCGCGACGTTTGCATCAGCCGCCAGTGACGCGTGGGTCCGATGGCCACGGCACCGCGGCGATGCGCTGCAACTCCTGTCACAAGGATGCCAACTTCGAACCCGGCCGCATCCCCGGCCATCACGAATGGCACCTCGCGCCGCGCGAGATGGCATGGGAAGGCAAGACCGTCGCCGAGATCTGCGCGCAGATCAAAGACCCCGCGCGTAATGGCGGCCGCAAGGTCGAGGATCTCATCGACCACATCGGCAAGGATACGCTGGTCGGCTGGGCCTGGGCGCCGGGTTACGGACGTGCGCCTGCGCCGGGCACACAGGCGGAGGCGGGTGCTCTCGTCGAAGCCTGGGCGAAAACAGGCGCAGCCTGTCCGGGCTGATGCCACGACGTCATTTCTGACCCAGTCCCGTTTGTCTCTGTAGAGTGGCCAACAGATTGTATGTTCGTTACGCGGGAACTCTCTGAACAGAAATCCATTATCCGGTCTGAAAAAACCGGAGGTGTGTCATGAAGCAAGTGCCCGACGCTGAAGAAAACCGCCGGCTGGGGAAAATCCAGTCTGACAAGGCTGGCAAGCTACCCGAGGGCGATGCCAAGCAGGCTCACTTGAAGAAAGCTCGAGACTACGAAGCGGATGCTCGTTCGAGGGCTTGGCGGGACTCCAATCTCAAGTCTCCGAAGTGATGATCGGGAACGATTGTACGCTGACTAACTTAGGAGGAGTGCCATGTTGGCTCTCGAGGTTTCGGAATGCCGACGGTGCTGGTTGTTGAGGATGAAGCCCTCATTCGGGATTTGATCAGCGAAGAATTGGTCGAATCAGGCTTCGATGTTTTGCAGGTCGGCGACGCCAATCAGGCAATTGCCGTCCTAGAGGCCCGCCAGGATATCCACCTCGTGTTCACGGATATCGATATGCCCGGCTCCATGGATGGCCTCAAGCTAGCTGCTGCTGTTCGTGACAGGTGGCCACCGATCCACATCATTATCACAACTGGGAAGGCGAGGCCCATGACGATTCCGGCCAACGCGCTTTTCATTCCGAAGCCCTACCTGACCACGGCGGTGATATCTGCGATGCGGACGTTCGAGAACATGCGTTAGGTGGCTGGCGTCGGCAATTCGATTCCGGTACCGCAGCGTCTGCTGCGCTGGTGGAAGCCTCTGCCTAAATCATACGGATAACCTTCTCGGCATCCGTATAAGCCTCTTCTTCTGATGGGAAATCCTCAGACGTGACAACGCTTTTCAATGCAACGCCATTCATGGTCAGGACGGCTCCATCTTTGCGGGAAATAGCTGCACGCCAGAATCCTGGCCGTCGCTGGTAAGCGAGAATGGAGAACTGAGCTTTATTTGCCATTGTAATGTTCGGCGCCTCAAAGGCGGCCGTGTCAAGGCCGGCTAATTTGGCGAAGTCGCGCGCGCCGCAGCTGGGCTTGATGTGAGCTAAGTGAACTCTCCTAAGGGCATATGATCGTGCGGAAAAGCGACGCATCTGGCGCGTCGCCTCAGGCTCTTTATCAAGAAGGTATTCGCGGCCTTAGTTTCCGAGCGAGTTCGGAACTTGGCGTCATCGGGCCGGTTAAGGCAAAGGCCGGCCTCCTCGCGAGGGCGTGGCTATGCCGGCCTTACCCAAGGGAGAGGCAGATGAAAGTAACACGCCAAGTTGTACTAGTTTGTGCAGCCACGCTGGGTCTCGGTAGCGCGTCGGTCCAAGCGGGTCCATGCAACACCAGCAAAACGACTGAAATGCGCGACGCTGGTTCGGGCCCGACTCCAGGCAACACCGGCTCGACTGTCGGTGCAAATTCCAAAACTGATCAGCACCCGCCGACGAGCGCCATGAACCAGCAGTCCGGGAATATTCCTGCTTCATCTGAGGACGCCCAGAAGCAAATGCAAGGGAAGCCAACTGCGGCGCAGCAGGCCGAGGGGGCGAAGGCTCAAGGCAGCGACTGCTGATGTTCATGACGAACCGGCCTTCAGCACGCGGGGCATTCATCGCTTAGGCTGTCGAGCACGTTCTACTCTTGCCTAAGAACGTGCAGTGTTCCGCGAGCGACAGAGCGTAATCTACTTGGTGCTGTGTCGCGGCCACGTGTAACCGGCTCGTCGCATGACGCGATCGCTTGGGCTTCCATCAGTAAATCGGCCGCCGGCATTCCAGGCCATGGTCAGACCTTCTCGCCTGAAATCTATCCGCTCGAGGGCTCGTCGGGATCCCCTCCGTTCAAGTGCAGTCCAGCGCGTTCCTCAACCTGCCAAGCTTCTTCCTGGTATTTCGCCGCCAAAGTATTCAGCCGATCTGATACTGACCGAAATCCGACGAATTTGGCGAACTCTTTGCACCTTCGAGACATGGCCCTCAGTTGAACTGCTGTTGCGATCGCTTTTCGTTGGAGCTTTGTGGGAGCCATCGACGTTCTAGGTTTCACCGCGCGACAAACACTCCACCATTTCGCAAACAGCGGGCGCGTTGAACCAACGACAAGAAGATGAGTGTAGTTCCATGAGACAAAGTATCGCAAGGCCCGCGAAGAGCGGGCCTATCGATATCGGGCCGTCAGCTTTCGCGTGCTAGTTCGAAAGATGCGGCGCAGCTCGCATTGATACGCGAAGAAAAGTTCCAGCGTTGCCGAAATGAAAGACCTAGCGTGACGCGTGAATGTGAGAAGGTTCAGCAGCATCTGGCAGAGCTGGCTGGTTACAGTCAACGTGATGGTCGCTGATCAAATCAAGCGCCCGATGCTTCCACCTTTCGGCTTCGGCTAGAAATTTCCAACTTTCCTCGGGAAAAAACGAGGCGCGCTGTCGACACATGCTCTCCATTGCTCGTGCATGTAGAAGCTCTTTCATCGCTTCCTCCCCACTTCAGAACAGACCTCATTCTGCGCTCCACAAATCAGACGTAAAGAGCCTCGGAGAAATAAATCGCCCGAAATACCGTAGGGGATCTGCATCGGGAGCGCTGCTTTCGTGCCGGTATGATCAATCTCAGCAATCGAATATCGTTCCGAGCCGAATCCGGCGCCATAGGTCGCTCTGCGGCGCAACAAATTCGCGGTTGTGAAGGAGGTTACCTCCGAAGCCGGTTTGGCACAGAAAGCGGTGCCAGAGCCGGCCCGACCGGCGCGCTTCACATGGATGGTCAGAAGATGCTGTCAAGCGACACTGCTGCGAGCGGTCTCTAATGCATTGCTGAGCTCGTGAAGCTCGTAGGGTTTGCGCAATAGCAGAAACTCTGAACCTGATTTCCGGGAGGCGTCGCTATAGCCCGTCGCAAGCACCACCGGCATGTGCGGGTGACTCCGTCGGAGATTGCGAGCGAGGCCGAGACCATCCAACTTTCCCGGCATCACAATATCACTAAATACAATGTCGATGCCGTCGCGTTCAATCTCGCGCATTGCGGATTCTGCGTCAGTTACCCATTTCACGCGATATCCCAGCTCTTCCAAAAGAACGGTGCTGGAGGTTGCGACATCTGGATTGTCTTCAACGAGCAGAACGGTGCCGGCACCTTCGGCCAGAACCTCTGCTTCATGCACGCCAGCATGGCCCTCTCCGCGCGGGAGCCGAATGACGATTTCCGTGCCTGCGCCGAGCTTGCTTTTGATTTCTACACTGCCGCCAGCCTGGTTGACAAAGCCATGGACTTGCGAGAGCCCCAATCCCGTTCCCTTGCCGACAGGCTTGGTCGTGAAAAAGGGATCGAACACCTTCGCAATGACATCCTCAGGAATACCTGCGCCGGTATCGATCACTTTGATATTCACATGCTCGCCTATATCTTCTCCGTCCGCGACACGATGATTTTCTGCTGTGATCGTCAACGTGCCTCCGTCGGGCATGGCATCACGAGAGTTGATGCCGAGATTGATGATTGCGGTCTCGAGTTCGGTCGGATCCGCGAATACCGGCCAGACTCCGGCGGGCACGGAGATTTCGAGCTTTATCGCGCTGCCTAGGACTGTGGCCAAGACTTCGCGTACAGCTTGCACAGTCTCTCCAACGTCAAGCAGCACCGGGTCGACTTGTTGGCGCCGCGCAAAAGTCAGCAGTTGGCGTGTCAGTGCCGCCCCGCGGCGAACGCTTGCCTCAATCGCTTCTGCTGCCTTGACCACGCGAGGGTCAATGGCGTGGCGCTTGATAAGCCGAGCGTTACCGGTAACCGCCATAAGCAGATTATTAAAGTCATGTGCCACTCCACCGGTCAGCTGACCGAGCGCATCCATCTTCTGTGATTCAGCCAGCTGCCTTTGCATATTTTCAAGTTGCTGCGCCGCCAGGCGTCGTTCTGTGATGTCGCGCGTAATCTTGGCAAAGCCGATCAACTCGCCTGCATCATTGCGGACGGGATCGATGACCACACTCGCCCAGAAAAACGTGCCGTCTTTGCGAACGCGTAAGCCTTCCTCCTCGTAACGGCCGTTCTTACGGGCAGTCTCCAGAGCACGCGCCGGCTTTCCCGCTTCGCGATCACCAGGGGTGTAAAATCGCGAGAAGTGCTGTCCGATAATTTCTTCGGGAAGATAGCCCTTGATTCGCTGGCCGCCCAAGTTCCAGCTGGTGATCCGACCTTCCGGATCAAGCATATACAAAGCGTAGTCGGTGACATTTCCCACCAGCAGGCGAAAATGGTTCTCGCTCTCGTTTAATGCGACGCGCGCCTGCATCCGCTCGGTGATGTCCCGCGTGATTTTCGCGAAACCGACAAGCACACCATCTTCATAAATGGCATCAATGACGACGGAAGCGAAAAATCGCGAACCGTCCTTACGCATCCGCCAGCCTTCCGCTTCGAAGCGCTTGTCCCGCCGCGCGGCCTCTAGCGCAGCAGCGGGAAGTCCGGCTTCGCGATCCTCCGGGGGGTAGAAAACCGAAAAATGCTGACCCACGATTTCATCTGCGGAATATCCTTTGATCTTCTCGGCGCCTGTATTCCAATTTGATACAATGCCGTTCAGGTCCAGCAGATAGATCGCATAATCTGTGACGCCTTGAACGAGGAGCCGAAAGGCGCGCTCGCTTTCGAAAAGACCGCGTCCAGCGTTATTTGTCTCTGCCATCGTTCACTTCCCGCGAAACTACTAACGCGTGTCCGGTTTGGCGGTGCCCACAAGGCTGCACCGCTGTCGGCACGGCGACGGAGAGATCCGCAAGGTCTTCAGCGTAAGCCGTCATGCGCGGTACACAAGAAGACAGTTTTTGGCGGAGGCGGAACTAACGAAGTGCCAGGGAGTTAAGTGTTGTTTAGGCGAAGTCGACGCGGCGCCGAAGAAGGCCGCCGCAGCTTTGAAAAATTCGTCGCGATCTGTCCAATCCACGATCCGTATATGATCAGTGCGATCACAACCGCCAATCCTGCAAAGACCCACGACTGCGTCTCTGATTGAGGCACGTTGACCGTGAAAAAAGTTACCGCGTTATAATGTACGGCAAGTCATTGAAAGTATTGGAATCGGAAAATGACGTGGCGATCCCAGCAGGATTCGAACCTGCAACCCACGGAGTAGAAATCCGTTACTCTATCCAGTTGAGCTATGGGACCGGCGCGTCGTCATATCATCGTCGGTATGGCTTGGACAGACCGGGTAAGTTGGCCGGATTCGGACACGGTTTTCAAGCGTTTGGGCGGTTGGTGAGCTGGCCTTTCTCTTGCTGATTGAGCGGTGAACCCGCGATTTCAGCCAGAAAGTGTGCCGACTTGATCCGCTTTTCGTCCCAAAACCGAACGTCCGTCTGTGCCTTCGACGTCGCTTCGATACCTGTCCCGTTCGGGGATGCCTTCGCAGCTTCGGGGCCGGCAGATTGGCGGGCCCTAAGACTCCGACGGCGGGGGCCGCGATGGTGGCTTGTCGCCCTTGTTATCGTCACTGGAGATGCCGCGCTGGCCGGTCTCGCCTGGCTCGCCGTCGATGTGGTCCTCAAATAGCTGCTCCGGGAAGCCGTATTGCCTGGTCACGAAACGGCCGGCCATGTAGGAGATCTGGCACGCGATCAGACATCCGGTCGTGACCGCCACACCGCCCAGCGCCGGAAATCCCTGGCCCCAGGTCACGACGGCGGACAGGACAGCGACCAGCGCGGTCGTCACGACAATGACCCAGACGGGGCCGACGAGTCCGACGGCGAGGCCCGCCAGTGAACTTGTCGCCAACAGAAGTTCGATCATGATGCGATGCGCCCAGAACGACCGAACGGTCGGGCGATCGCCGTGATCGTCCTATGCCGCAAGGCGCACCCATCTGACCGCAGCTGGAAGACTTGGGTACCCGTGATCTCCGGTCGTCCCCAACAGGCTGCTTTTAGTCTTAACGTGTCGCGTTTGATTAAAACGCGTAGGGGGCGATCGCGGGCCGGGCCGGCCGTTCATGCGCCTATGACCCGTTGTAAAACTGTCACCAAAATCGTCGGCGCGTGCTCGAACCGTTTCCCACACAGGGGCGACCAATCGGCGGTGACGTGGCTTTGCTTTCGGCAGGGCCCGCCGCCATGATGCCCGCGGCTTGCGCGTGGGGCTGCGATTTGAGTTACCCGGGTTCGTCACATGATGTTGCCAGCAATCACCGTGTCTCGCGTTGCGCCGGTCGAGAGACTCGCGAACAAGCTGGCCATGAGTCCGTCACCGTTTTTACGCACATTTGAATCCAGGCGGCATTCGTCCGTGCAGGGGAGTTGTCCATGATTGGTCTGGTTCGCGCCGTCACTGTCTGCGCCACGCTGGCGTTCGGCCTCGTCTCGGCTCACGCGGCCGACAAGGCTTTCCGACGGGATGAGCTGGCGGATTCCGCGATCAAGCTCGAGGCGCAGATCAAGAGCGAGGCAGGGCCTGTCGCCAAGAGCGCGGCAACTTTGCGTACCGACGCGGACGCCGCGTTCAAACGCTCGGATTTCCGCGCCGGTTTGCAGACGCTGGGCCAGATCGTGGCGATTGCGCCCGATGACAGCGCCAACTGGCTGCGGCTCGCCAAGACGATCTTCCAGATCCGCCCGGCAACCTCGTCCGAAACCACCTTCCTGCGCGAGCGCGCTGCGACAGCGGCCTATATCGCCTATCAGCGCGCCGGTAATGCCGGCGAGGAGGCCGAGGCGCTGGCCGTGCTCGGCCGGGCCATGGAAGAACGCAAGCTGTGGCGCCCGGCACTGGACGCGCTGCGCCTGTCGCTCGAGATGCGCGAGGTCGCCGACGTGCGCGGCCAGTATGAAAAACTACGCGACGATCACGGCTTCCGGTTGCTCGATTACACCGTGGACTCGGATTCCGCCTCGCCACGGGCCTGTTTCCAGTTCTCGGAAGAACTCGCCAAGCGGGTCGATTTCGCGCCATTCCTGGCGCTCGCCGGCAGCGACAAGCCGGCATTGACCTCCGAGGAGAAGCAGCTCTGCGTCGAGGGCCTCAAGCATGGCGAGCGCTACAATATCAACCTGCGCGCCGGTCTGCCGTCGATGGTGAAGGAGAGCCTGCCGAAATCGGCCGAGTTCAACATCTATGTGCGCGACCGCAAGCCGTTCGTGCGCTTCACCGGCCGCGCCTATGTGCTGCCGCGCACAGGCCAGCAGGGCATCCCCGTGGTCTCGGTCAACACCCAGGCGGTCACCGTCAATGTGTTCCGGATCGGCGATCGCAACCTGATCAACACTGTCATCGGCAGCGACTTCCAGACGGCGCTGAGCAAGTACCAGCTCGACAGTCTCGGCGACGAGCGCGGCATGAAGGTCTGGACCGGCGAGCTGGCCACGGCGTCGACGCTCAATGCCGACGTCACCACGGCATTCCCCGTCGATCAGGCCATCGGCGAGCTGCAGCCCGGCGTTTATGTCATGACCGCGGCGGCCAAGGGTCCGGGGTCTGGCAGCGGCGATGACGACGGCTCGCTGGCGACCCAGTGGTTCATCGTGTCGGATCTTGGTCTCACGGCCTTCTCGGGCAATGACGGCATCCATGTCTTCGTCAATTCGCTCGCTTCGACCGATCCGATGGCCAAGGCCGACGTCCGGCTGGTCGCGCGCAACAACGAGATTCTTGCGACCAGGAAGACCGACGACTCCGGCCATGTGCTGTTCGAGGCGGGGCTCGCCAAGGGCGAGGGCGGTCTGTCGCCGGCATTGCTGACGGTAACCAGCGACAAGAACGACTATGCGTTCCTGAGTCTCAAATCGAACGCCTTCGATCTCAGCGATCGTGGCGTCTCCGGCCGCGCGGTTCCTGCCGGTGCCGATGCCTTCGTCTATGCCGAGCGCGGCGTCTATCGCTCCGGCGAGACGGTCTATCTCACCGCGCTGTTGCGCGACGGGCAGGGCAATGCCGTGACCTCGGGCCCAATGACTCTCGTGGTCGAGCGCCCCGATGGCGTCGAGTTCCGCCGCGCCGTCCTGCCTGACCAGGGCGCAGGCGGTCGCAGCCTGACGCTGCCGCTGAACTCTGCAGTCCCGACCGGCACCTGGCGTGTCCGCGCCTTCACCGATCCGAAGGCGCCATCGGTCGGCGAGACCACTTTCATGGTCGAGGATTACGTCCCGGATCGGATTGAATTCGACATATCTTCCAGGGACAAGCTGATCAAAGCTGATGCTCCTGTAGAACTTAAAGTGGATGGTCGCTTCCTCTATGGCGCGCCCGCGTCGGGCCTGCAGCTCGAAGGCGATATGCTTGTCAGCCCTGCCGCGAACCGCCCAGGATTCGCCGGCTACCAGTTCGGCGTTGCCGACGAGGAAAGCGCCAGCAACGAACGCACGCCGATCGAAGGATTGCCGGAAGCCGATGCCAATGGCGTCGCGACGTTCCCGGTCAGCCTCGCCAAGCCGCCGTCCTCGACCCGTCCGCAGGAAGCCCAGATATTCATTCGCATGACCGAAGCCGGCGGCCGTGCCGTCGAGCGCAAGTTCGTACTGCCGGTTGCGCCCAGTGCGCCGATGATCGGCGTGAAGCCGTTGTTCAAGGATAAGAACGTCGCCGAGGGAGATAACGCGGCTTTCGACGTCGTGGTCGTGTCGCCGGAGGGAACCTCGCTGGCCCGCAGCGGGCTGCGTTACGAATTGCTCAAGATGGAATCCCGCTACCAGTGGTACCGGCAAAATTCGTCCTGGGATTACGAGCCGGTCAAGTCGACCAAGCGCGTTGCCGATGGCGATCTCACCGTTGCCGCCAATGCTCCGGCCCGTATCTCGCTGCAGCCGCAGCCCGGCCGCTATCGGCTCGACGTGAAATCGAATGAAGCCGACGGCCCGATCACCTCGGTGCAGTTCGATGTCGGCTGGTATTCCGACGGCAGCGCCGATACGCCGGACCTGCTGGAGACCTCCATCGACAAGCCGGAATATCTGTCGGGCGACACCATAATTGTTTCGGTGAATGCACGCACCGGCGGCCTTCTGACAATCAATGTGCTCGGCGACCGCCTGCTGACGACCCAGAGCATCGGCGTCAAGGAAGGCCAGTCGCAGATCAAGATCCCGGTCGGCAAGGACTGGGGCACGGGTGCCTATGTGGTGGCCACGCTGCGCCGACCTCTCGATGCCGCCGCCAAGCGGATGCCCGGCCGCGCCATCGGGTTGAAGTGGTTCGGTATCGACAAAAGAGCACGCACGCTCGACGTCGCACTGTCGCCGCCCGCGCTGATCCGCCCGAGCTCGACGCTGAAGCTGCCGGTGAAACTCGGCGGGCTCAATCCCGGTGAGGACGCCAAGATCGTCGTTGCCGCCGTCGATGTCGGTATTCTCAACCTGACCAATTACAAGCCGCCGGCGCCGGATGACTATTATCTCGGCCAGCGCCGCATGACGTCGGAAATTCGCGACATCTATGGGCAGTTGATCGACGGCATGCAGGGTACCCGCGGCCAGTTGCGCACTGGCGGTGATAGTGCCGGCGCGCAGATCGAGGGCTCGCCGCCGACCCAGAAGCCGATGGCGTTGTATTCCGGCATCGTCACCGTGGCCGCCGACGGCACTGCGCAGATCGAGTTCGAGATTCCGGAGTTCGCCGGCACCGCGCGCGTGATGGCCGTGGCCTGGACCGCGACCAAACTCGGCCGCGCCACCGTGGACGTCACGGTGCGCGATCCCGTAGTCCTGACGGCGACGCTGCCGCGGTTCCTGCTGTCCGGCGACAAGGGCACCATGAGCTTCGATCTCGACAATGTCGAAGGCGCACCGGGCGATTACACCATCGCTGTAAAGACCTCCGGCCCCGTCAAGGTGACCGGCAATCCGGCCACGACGATCAAGCTCGCCGCCAAGCAGCGGACCTCGATGGCGCTGGCGATCGATGCATCCGGTGCAGGCACGGCGCAGTTCGACGTCGATATCAAGGGACCGAACGGGCTGACACTGGCTCGGCACTATGTGCTCGACGTCAAGGCGGCGACGCAGGTCTTGGCGCGGCGCTCGATCCGCACGCTGGCGAAGGGCGAGAGCCTGACGCTGACATCGGACATGTTCTCCGATCTCGTATCGGGCACCGGCGGCGTCTCGCTGTCGGTCAGCCTGTCCACGGCGCTGGATGCGGCAACCATCCTGAAGGCACTGGATCGCTACCCCTATGGCTGCTCCGAACAGATCACCAGCCGTGCGATGCCGCTGCTCTATGTCAACGACCTCGCCGCCGGCGCGCATCTGGCGATGGACACCGGCGTCGACCAGCGTATCAAGGACTCGATCGACAGACTGCTGGCACGTCAGGGCTCGAACGGCTCGTTCGGCCTGTGGTCGGCGGCCGGCGACGATGCCTGGCTGGACGCTTACGTGACGGACTTCCTGACGCGCGCTCGCGAGAAGGGGTTTGTGGTGCCGGATGTGCTGTTCCGTGCCGCTTTGGACCGCGTGCGCAATTCGGTCGTCAATGCTGACGAACCGGAGAAGGACGGCGGTCGCGATCTCGCTTACGGCCTTTATGTGCTGGCCAAGAACGGTACCGCGCCGATCGGCGATTTGCGCTATCTCGCCGACACCAAGCTGAAGAACCTGGCGACGCCCATCGCCAAGTCGCAGTTGGCAGCGGCGCTGGCGCTGGTCGGTGACCGCGCCCGGGCCGAACGCGTCTATGCGGCGGCCGTCGAAAGCCTCGCACCGAAGCCGGCCATCGAATTCGGCCGCGTCGATTACGGTTCGGCGCTCCGTGATGCCGCAGCACTGGTCTCGCTGGCCAGCGAAGGCAATGCGCCGCGTGCAACGCTGACGCAGGCGGTCCAGCGTGTCGAGGCCGCGCGCGGCCTGACGCCCTTCACCTCGACGCAGGAGAATGCGTGGCTGGTGCTGGCGTCGCGTGCGCTGGCCAAGGAAGCCAACACGCTGGCGCTGGACGTCAACGGTTCGCCGGTGAAGACCGCACTCTATCGCAGTTACAAGGCCGCGGAGATGGCGGGCCAGCCGATCAAGATCACCAACACTGGCGATACGCCGGTGCAGGCCGTCGTCTCGGTGTCGGGTTCGCCGATCACGCCGGAACCGGCTGCGTCCAACGGCTTCAAGATCGAGCGCAATTATTTCACGCTCGACGGCAAGCCCGCAGATGTCACCAAGGCGAAACAGAATGATCGCTTCGCCGTGGTGCTGAAGATTACCGAAGCCAAGCCGGAGTATGGGCACATCATGGTGGCCGACTATCTGCCGGCCGGTTTCGAGATCGACAATCCGCATCTGGTGTCGTCGGGCGACAGCGGCACGCTGGACTGGATCGAGGATGGCGAAGAACCTGAGAACACCGAATTTCGCGACGACCGCTTCACAGCGGCGATCGACCGGAAGAGCGACGACAAGGCGGTGTTCACCGTCGCCTACATCGTCCGCGCGGTGTCGCCCGGGAAGTATGTCCTGCCGCAGGCCTATGTAGAGGACATGTATAATCCGTCACGCTACGGGCGGACGGGGACGGGCAGTGTCGAGGTCGCGAAGGCGAAATGAGCGAGGGCACGTCCACACCACACACTCCGTCATCCCCGGGCTTGTCCCGGGGATCCATGTATTCTTGTGTGGATCGTGGGCAAGACGTGGATGGCCGGGACAAGCCCGGCCACGACGTGAGGAGAGGCTGGTGGCTTATCCGAAAGGCTGTCGCCGCTGCCACCGTAGTTGTGGTCCTGACTGGTGCAGCGACCGCCGCGTGGGTGGCCTCCCTCGGCCCTTTGCCGCTCGACCAGGCCCGCAAAATCTCCACCACCGTTATCGATCGCAACGGCAAGCTCCTGCGCGCCTATGCCATGACCGACGGACGCTGGCGGCTGCCGGTCGACGCGAGGACGTCCGTTGACCCCGGCTATCTCAACATACTGCTCGGCTATGAGGACAAGCGCTTCTACAGCCATCATGGCGTCGATCCACTGGCGCTCGGCCGCGCCGCGCTGCAGCTCGTCACCCGCGGCGAGATCGTGTCGGGCGGTTCGACCATCACGATGCAGCTTGCGCGGCTGATCGAACCACGGCAGCAACGCTCGATATCGGCGAAGATCAGACAAGCCGTCCGTGCGCTGCAGATCGAGCGGCAGATGAGCAAGGACCAGATCCTCGATCTCTATCTGGCGCTGGCGCCGTTCGGCGGCAATCTCGAAGGTATCCGCGCTGCGTCGATTGCCTATTTTGGCAAGGAGCCGAAGCGGCTGTCGTTGGCAGAGAGCGCGCTGCTCGTAGCGTTGCCGCAATCGCCGGAACACCGCCGGCTTGATCGCCATCCCGGCAATGCCCGCGTGGCGCGCGACCGCGTGCTCGAACGTATGGTCGGCGAGGGCAGGGTGTCGGCTGCCGATGCCATGCAGGCGAAATCCGTCAGCGTGCCAAAGCTGCGCAAGCCGATGCCGATCCTGGCGCCGCATTCGGCGGATCAGGCGACATCACTGCACAAGGATCGCCCGATTATCAGGCTCGCGCTCGATGCGGGTATCCAGCGTGCGCTTGAAGGCCTCGCGCGTGATCGCGCGGCGGCACTGGGCAACAATATCTCCATCGGCCTGATCGCAGTCGACAACGAGAGCGGCGACGTGCTCGCCCATGTCGGATCGCCCGATTATTTCGATGATCGTCGTGCGGGACAGGTCGACATGACGCGCGCGGTGCGCTCGCCCGGTTCGACGCTGAAGCCGTTTATCTACGGCCTCGCCTTCGAGGATGGCTTCGTGCATCCGGAAAGCCTGATCGAGGATCGGCCGGTGCGCTTCGGCAGTTACGCGCCGGAGAATTTCGACATGAGCTTTCAGGGCACCGTGCCGGTGCGCAAGGCGCTGCAGCTCTCACTGAATGTGCCGGCTATTGCGCTGCTGGATCGTGTTGGCGCGTCGCGGTTGTCGTCACGGCTCAAACAGGCGGGCGGCAATCTGGTGCTGCCGCCGGGTGAGGCGCCCGGTCTCGCCATGGGTCTCGGCGGCGTCGGCATTACGCTGCAGGACCTCGTCCAGCTCTATACGGGCGTAGCGCGGCTCGGCAGTTCGAAGCCGCTCCGGGAGATCATGCAGGCCAATGGCGGCGACGATCGCGAGTCGTTGCGGCTGATGGATCCGGTCGCAGCCTGGCAGGTTGGCAATGTCCTGATCGGCACGCCGCCGCCGGAGAATGCCGCGCATAACCGGATCGCCTTCAAGACCGGCACCAGCTACGGCTATCGCGACGCCTGGTCGGTCGGTTTCGACGGACGCATGACTATCGGCGTCTGGGTCGGCCGGCCCGATGGCGCGCCGGTGCCCGGCTTGGTCGGTCGTACGGCGGCGGCTCCGATCCTGTTCGATGCCTTTGCCCGGACCGGCAAGCTGCCGGCTTCGTTGCCGAAGGCGCCCAAGGGCGTGCTGATGGCCAGTAATGCAAAATTGCCGCTGCCGCTGCGTCGGTTCCGCCCGGTCGGCGAGTTGATCCGTACCGGCAGCGATCAGGCCCTGCACATCCAGTTCCCGCTGAACGGTTCCCGGATCGATGCCAGTGGCGGCGAGGGGCAGCTTTCGGCCGTATCGGTCAAGGTGGCCGGCGGGGTGCTGCCCATGACCGTTCTGGTCAACGGCATGGCCGCCGGGGAACTCGACAGCCGGCGCCAGCGGCTGGTCGATCCGCCTGGTCCGGGTTTCGTCCGGCTGACGGTCATGGACGCCATGGGCACAGCAGACACAGTTGTGGTCAGAATCCAATAAGCACGGGCTAACTGGTTGTCCGGTCGGCGGTTTCAGCGTATGCGACAGGCATGGCCGAGACCTATCCAAGACCCCGATTTGGCGCCCCGCGTGAGCCGAAAACCCGTGTCGATCCAGGCAGCAGACTGGTGCGCGTGCTGGATTTCGTCAGCTCCGGCCATGCCCGCGCAGTTGCGTTCCTGACCATTTGCGGGTTCCTGTTCTTCCTGCCGGGCTTCTTCACCATCCCGCCGATTGACCGCGACGAAGCGCGTTTTGCGCAGGCGACCAAGCAGATGGTCGAGACCGGCGATTTCGTCGACATCCGGTTCCAGGACGAGGTCCGCTACAAGAAGCCGGTCGGCATCTACTGGATGCAGGCGGCCGTGGTCGAGACCGCCGAGGCGCTGGGCTTGCAGAACGCCGAAGTCCGCATCTGGCTCTATCGCGTGCCATCGCTGATTGGCGCCATTGGTGCAGTGCTGCTGACCTATTGGACGGCGCTTGCTTTCCTGACGCGGCGCGGCGCCGTCTTGGCCGCCTTGATCATGTGCAGTTCGGTCTTGTTGAACGTCGAGGCCCGGCTCGCCAAGACCGATGCCATGTTGCTGCTGACTGTCGTCGCCGTGATGGGCGCGATGGCGCGGATTTACCTGGCGTGGCAGCGCGGCGAGGACGCCGACAAGTCGCGCTGGCAGGAGCCGGCGGTATTCTGGACGGCCATGGCGATCAGCATTCTGGTCAAGGGCCCGCTGATCCTGATGTTCGTCGGGCTGACGATCATTGCGCTGGCGATCATGGATCGCTCGGTCGCATGGCTGTGGCGATTACGGCCGCTGGTCGGCGTCATCTGGATGCTGTTCCTGGTGCTGCCGTGGTTCGTCGCGATCTTCCTGAAGTCGGGGCAAGCGTTCTTCTCCAATTCGCTCGGTGGCGACATGCTGAGCAAACTGGCTGCACAAGAATCCCACGGCGCGCCTCCGGGCATGTATTTCCTGCTGTTCTGGATTACCTTCTGGCCCGGGGCACCGCTGGCCGGTATGGCCACGCCGGCGATCTGGCGCGCGCGCCGCGAGCCCGGCGCACAATATCTGCTGGCCTGGCTGATCCCATCCTGGATCGTGTTCGAAGTCGTGATGACCAAGCTGCCGCATTACGTGCTGCCGCTCTATCCGGCGATCGCCATCCTCGTCATCGGCGCGCTTGAACGCCAGGTGCTGGCGCGCAATTGGCTGGCGCGCGGCGCGGCTTGGTGGTTCGCGATCCCGGCGCTAACCGCTGTGGTCGCCGAGATCGGTGCCGTCGCGATCGTCCGCCACC
Organism: Tardiphaga sp. OK245; assembly: GCF_900108575.1. Taxonomy (NCBI): domain Bacteria; kingdom Pseudomonadati; phylum Pseudomonadota; class Alphaproteobacteria; order Hyphomicrobiales; family Nitrobacteraceae; genus Tardiphaga; species Tardiphaga sp. OK245. The sequence goes on from NZ_FNWZ01000003.1 coordinate 437,373, forward strand.
CGGTGTTTCTGGCCTGGCCATTTGCCGCCGCAGCACTGGTGTTCGGCCTGTTTGCCTGGTGGCTGTATGATAACGCCCGCGCAGAACGCTCGTTGCTGAATGCGGTTGTGGCCTCATTGTTCATGAGCGCCGCCTTTTATGGCGTGCTGCTGCCGTCGCTCCGACCGCTGTTTCCGAGTGTGCAGATCGCACGTGCACTGCGTAACGTGGTTTGCGTCGGTCCCAAGGCTGCGGCAGCGGGATATCACGAGCCGAGCCTGGTGTTCATGACCGGCACATCCACACAACTCACTGATGGTGCCGGCGCGGCGGATTTCCTCGGGCAGGGCAGCTGTCGCTTCGCGCTTGTCGAATTGCGTTCGGAGCGCCAGTTCGCGATGCGCGCCGAGGCCATCGGCCTGCGCTACAACATGGCAACCCGCATCGACGGCTATAACTTCTCGCAGGGCAAAGCGATTTCGGTGGCGATCTATCGCTCAGAAGGGACCGAGTAATGGTAGCCCCGGACAAATCGCAGCCACAGACCTATCTGTCGCAACTCGTTGCGCTTGTCTGGCAGTCATTCGCACAGCTTGTTCGCGCACCGTCGCATTCGCGGCGTGCCGAAGCTGCTCGTTATTGGGCGCGCCGTTCGCTGGCGCTTGGCGCCGTGACAGCCGTGATCATCATCGCGCTGATGTTCATCGTCGATGCCACCGAGATCGGACTGATGCCGGCGCGGGGCACGGCCGGCCTGTGGCCGCTGCGTATCTTCACTGACTTCGGCAAGGACGAATATGTCCTGCTGGCGTTGTTCGCGTTTATGATCGTTCTGGCCCTGCTGGCGCCGCTGCGGCACGGCACGTCGCGCGCCGTACTTGTCAGCTTCGGCACGCGCATTCAGTATATCTTCCTGTCGGTCGCGCTGTCGGTCTTCGTGGCTGAAATCATCAAAGGCATGCTCGGCCGTGGCCGACCTTTCGTCAGTGGCGCGGCAGACCCCTTTCACTTTTCGCATTTCGCCTGGACGCCGACCTATGCCAGTTTCCCGTCGGGTCATGCGACCACGAGTTTCGCATTGGCTTTCGCGGTCGCCGCGCTTTGGCCGCGGCTGCGCACGGTGATGATCGTCTACGCCGTCGCCATCTGTGCCAGTCGGCTCGTCCTGCTGGCGCATCATGCCAGTGACGTGGTCGGCGGCGGGCTGGTCGGCTGGATTGGCGCCATGACGGTGCGATACTGGTTTGCGGCCCGGCATCTGGCTTTCACCATCCACCAGGACGGCACGATCGACCCTCTGCCAGGGCCGTCCGCAGGCCATCTCAAAAGGGTTGCCCGCGGGACCGCGGCCCCATAATAAGCGGTCTTCGCCGGGCCGGCTGCGACAAGTTCCCGCAGGACCGCCCTCCAACCATGAGCTCCAATTTGTCCGCTCCCGAAGCTGCCCCCGTCGACGTCTCCATTGTCGTGCCCGTGCGCAACGAGCAGGACAATGTCGCGCCTTTGATCGCCGAGATCACCGCCGCGCTCGACGGCCGCTGGCCCTATGAGATCATCTACGTCAATGACGGCTCCACCGACGCCACGCCAGCACGGCTCGCCGAGTTGATGCAAACGCGCGCCAACCTGCGTCGCATCGACCACGCTGCGTCATCGGGCCAGTCGGCCGCCGTGCGAACCGGCGTGCGCAACGCCCGCGGCGCCATCGTGGCCACGCTGGATGGCGATGGTCAGAACAATCCGGCATTCCTGCCCAACCTGATTTCCGCGATCCAGGACGGTGGCGGCCGCGTAGGTCTCGCCGCCGGGCAGCGCGTTGGCCGCAAGGATACCGGCTTCAAGAAAGCGCAATCGAAGATCGCCAATGCCGTCCGCAACGCGATCCTCAAGGATGGTACCCGCGATACCGGCTGCGGTCTGAAGGCGTTCCGCCGCGATGTATTCTTGTCGATGCCTTATTTCGATGGTTTGCATCGCTTCCTTCCGGCGCTGGTGCGCCGTGAGGGCTTCGACATCGCCTATGTCGATGTCACCGATCGGCCGCGCCATTCCGGTGTGTCGAATTACGGATTTTTCGATCGGCTCTGGATCGGCATCATGGATCTCGCCGGCGTCTGGTGGCTGATCCGCCGCAAGCGTACGACGCCGGTCGCAACCGAGTTCAAATAAATGCTGATTCAATACGGTCAGGCGCTTGGCGACTACATCTACGACGTCTTCGTCGCGAAGTTCGATTTCTGGCTCGCCTTTGGTTTGATCGCCCAGCTGCTGTTTACCGCGCGCTTTCTCGTGCAATGGATTTCCAGCGAACGCGCCGGACAGAGCGTGGTGCCGATGGCCTTCTGGTTCTTCTCCATGGCCGGCGGCTTCATGACGCTGATCTACGGCATAGCCAAGCGCGAGCCGGTGATCATCCTCGGCCAGGCTTTTGCCACCGTAATCTATGTCCGCAACATCATGCTGATCATCAAGAACCGCGGCATCGGATCGAAGACGCTCGAGAGCTGAGCGTCTTCGTCTGGCGTCCTCGCCGATCAAAGCGCCGCGTTGAACGCCGCCAAGCCGCGCTCCAGATCAGCCTTCAGATCATCGACACTTTCCAGCCCGATATGAAACCGCAGCGCCGGACCGCCGGGCGCCCATGTCGTCGCGCTGCGATAATCCGAGCAGTCGAACGGGATGACGAGGCTCTCGAAGCCGCCCCAGGAATAGCCCATGCCGAACAGCTTGACGGTGTCGAGCAGGGCATCGACGGCCTTTTGCGGCGACGGCTTCAGGATGATGCTGAACAGGCCGGATGCGCCTGTAAAGTCGCGCTTCCAGATGGCGTGGCCGGGATGGCTGGGCAAAGCGGGATGCAGCACCTTCAGCACTTCGGGGCGGGTCTCCAGCCACCGGGCCATCTCCAGCGCCGAGCGCTGATGATGCGCGAGCCGGACGGACATTGTGCGTAGCCCGCGCAGCGCGAGGAAGACGTCGTCCGGGCCGGCGCATGTCCCGAGCAGCCTGATGCCTTCGCTGATCAGCGGCCAGGCTGCGTCATTGGCGGAGATGGTGCCGAACATGATGTCCGAGTGGCCGCCGATATATTTGGTCGCCGCCTGGATACTGATATCGACGCCCTGTTCGAGCGAGCGATGATAGAGCGGCGTGGCCCAGGTGTTGTCGTCGAGCACCAGCGCGCCGCGCGCATGCGCAATGCCGGCAATGAGAGGCACATCCGGCATTTCGAAGGATTGTGAGCCCGGCGCTTCGACCAGGACGGCGCGGGTATTCGATTTGAACAGCGCTTCAATGCCGGCGCCGATCAGCGGATCGAAATAGGTGGTCTCGATGCCGTAGCGTGCCAGCATGCCGTTGCAGAAATTGCGTGTCGGCCGATAGGCGCTGTCGCTGACGAGGAGATGATCGCCGGCCTTGAGCACCGAGAGCAGGGCGGTCGAGATCGCGGCGAGGCCCGATGGCACGAGCCCCACGCCGGCACATTTCGGGCCTTCCAGTGCCATCAGCGCTTCCTGCAATGCCTTGGTGGTCGGCGTGCCGTGGCGGCCATACTGAAACTCGCCGCGATGCGCGTGGAGGTCGTCGGCGGTCGGATACAGCACCGTGGAGCCGCGCACGACCGGTGGATTGACGAAGCCCCGCTGCGATTTGGTGTCGCGGCCGGCGGTGACGATCACGGTGTCCGTGTCGAGCGAGGTGGTGCCGTGATTATCGTTCGAAGCTGTCATAATGGGGCCGCCGGTCTGCAGGTGTTGCAAGGCCATTGGCATCTGGGTTGCCGAATGGCTGGTTCCGTCACTAAGAGGACACGGCGGATGGCCGTCAACCCCTTGACCCGGCTGGCTGATCGTTCTCTGTTGCGGACCTCGCGATCCCCCGCGGTACGTTGAGGGGCCTGCCGCGAAATCTGCGATTTCCTGCTGATTCGTACGGTCTTTTTAGATCGTCTCTGCTGTCGTTCGCCTTTCCGGTCGGGCCATTCACGGCTATGGAACTGATCCGTAGGCTCGTCATTCAATTCTTTGCGTCGACCGAGCGTCCTGACGTCCCCAAAGAGGCCTTACATGAAACGCGCAACCTTGATGTTCTCTCTCGCTCTTGCCGCTAGTCTGACCGCGCAAGGTGCATCTGCGCAGACGCTCAAGACCGTGAAGGACCGCGGCATGCTGTCCTGCGGCGTCACCCAGGGCTTGCCGGGTTTCTCGGCGCCGGATGACAAGGGCAACTGGGTCGGCTTCGATGTCGACCTGTGCCGCGGCATCGCGGCGGCGATCTTCAACGATGCCACCAAGGTGAAATATGTGCCGCTCTCGGCGAAGGATCGCTTTACTGCCTTGCAGTCCGGCGAGATCGACGTGCTGTCGCGCAATACGACCTGGACCCTGTCGCGCGATACGTCGCTTGGCGTGAACTTCGCCGGTATCAACTACTATGACGGCCAGGGTTTTCTGGTCCGCAAGGCGCTCAAGGTGAATTCGGCACTCGAGCTGAATAGCGCCTCGATCTGCCTGCAGACCGGCACCACCAACGAGCAGAATGTTGCCGACTATTTCAAGGGCAACAACATGAAGTATGAAGTGATCGCGTTCTCGACCGCCGACGAGACTATCAAAGCCTATGAGTCGGGCCGCTGCGACGTCTTCACGGCTGATCTCTCGCAACTTTATGCAGAACGCCTGAAGCTCACAGTGCCTGCAGATCATGCCGTGCTCCCTGAGGTGATTTCCAAGGAGCCGCTTGGCCCATTGGTGCGTCATGGCGATGATCAGTGGCTCGATGTGGTGCGCTGGACGCTGTTCGCGATGGTCAATGCGGAAGAGCTCGGGATTACCCAGAAGAACGTCGATGACCAGGCGAAATCCGACAAGCCGGAGCTGAAGCGTATCTTCGGCACCGACGGCAATCTCGGCGAAACGCTGGGCCTCACCAAGGACTGGTTTGCGCGCATCATCAAGGCGACCGGCAATTACGGCGAGGTGTTCGACCGCAATGTCGGCGCAGGCTCCAAGCTCGGGATCTCACGCGGACTGAACCAGCTCTGGAACAAGGGCGGCATCCAATACGCGCCGCCGATCCGCTGAGCGCATCATCGCCCGTGGCGACATCGACCGAAGCCAGAAAACCGCCGCTGCAACTCGTTGCAAAACTGCGACGTGTGCTGGGCGGGCAGGCGGGCTGGAGCGGCTTTGTGCTCCAGGTCGTGTTCGTCGCGGCGCTGGTCTGGATCGGCTATGAGATCGTCGAGAATGCACGCTCCAACCTGGCCGCGCAGAAGATCGCATCCGGCTTCGGATTCCTGTCAAACAACGCGGGCTTTGCGGTCAGTCAGGCGCTGATCCCGTATTCGGAATCCGACACCTATCTGCAGGTGTTCTTTGTCGGCCTCGTGAACACGCTGGTCGTGTCACTGATTGGCATATTCTTTGCGACCATCATCGGCTTCATCGTCGGGCTCGGCCGGATGTCGCCGAACTGGCTGCTGGCGCGGATCGCAGGCGGTTATGTCGAACTGATCCGTAACCTGCCGCTGCTGTTCCAGATCCTCTTCTGGTATCTCGCCGTGCTCGCGACACTGCCGCAACCGCGGCAGAGTATCTCGCTGCTGGACAGTTTTTTTCTCAGCAATCGCGGCTTTGGATTGCCGAAGCCGATCGGGACGGAGGCTTTCACGGCGTTCGCTGTCGCTGTGATCGTTGCGATCATCGCCGCGCTGGTCTTGCGCATTTATGCGCGACAGCAGCTCTTCGCCAAGGGGCGTGTGATAGCCGTCTGGCCGATGGGCTTGAGCTTGCTGGTCGGCTTGCCACTTCTGACGGCGCTCGTGCTCGGCAAGCCCGTGACTTTCGAGTATCCGGTATTGAGAGGTTTTAATTTCTCAGGCGGCCTGCGTGTGCTGCCGGAATTCGTTGCGCTGACACTGGCGCTCTCGACCTACACCGCCGCCTTCATCGCCGAGATTGTCCGTGCGGGAGTCCAGTCGGTGCATAAAGGACAGACCGAAGCGGGCGCATCGCTTGGACTTAGCCGGGGTGCAACGCTGCGACTGATCGTGGTGCCGCAGGCGATGCGCGTGATCCTGCCGCCGCTGACCAACCAGTATCTTAACCTCACCAAGAATTCGTCGCTGGCTGTTGCCATCGGCTATCCCGATCTGGTCTCGGTCTTTGCCGGGACGACCATGAGCCAGACCGGGCAGGCCATCGAGATTATCGCCATCACCATGGCGGTCTACCTCGTGATTTCACTGGTCACGAGCGCCATCATGAGCGCCTATGGCTGGCGGATCTCGCGGAGCATGGGCGCATGAGCGACACCAGCTTCATTGCAAAAGAACTGGTTACAGAGCGCGCCGCTCCAGTGCGCAGCACGGGTTTCGTCGGCTTTGTGCAGACACGGCTGCTGAATTCACCGACCAATATTCTGCTGACTGTCGTCAGCCTGTTGCTGCTGTGGTTCACCATTGCCCCCACGGTCAAATTCCTGCTGATCGACGCCGTCTGGCAGGGGCAGGACCGCACGGCGTGCCTGCCGGAAAATACTGGCCACGCCGTCGGCGCCTGCTGGCCATTCGTGCAGGCCAAATTCACGCAGTTTATCTACGGCTTTTATCCTGAGTCGGAACGCTGGCGCGTCAATCTCACTTTCCTGCTCGGCGCGCTATTGCTGTTGCCGCTGCTGATCCCGCGTCTGCCCGCGAAGAGCGTGAATGCCGGACTGTTCTTCCTTGCCTTCCCTGTCGTGGCGTTCTTCCTGCTGTATGGCGGTGGCATCGATGGCTTCGGAATCAGTTGGGCCGCGGATTTTCTGTCGACCGTCGCGGTCCACATCACGGATGTGGGTCGCCGGCTCAGGGGCATCGGCCTTATGTCCGATATAGCTGTCATCGGTTATCCGCTGACGCTGATAGGCGACGGCGTCGTAGCATTCGGCGACGGCCTGCAACTCGTCGCGCTGCCGTTTGAGTGGTTACGCAACGAAGGCGTCAATCATGGCAAACCTGTCTGGTTCGAACTGACGACAACCGCCATCATTGTCTCGCTGCTTATGTTCTTGTTGAACGGCCACTTCCGCAGCGGCTGGCGTGCGCTGGCCAACAGTATCTCCGTCTTCGCTGGCATCGCCGTCGTCATCGCCCTGCTGCGGCTTGATCGTGGCGGATTGCCCATCGTCGATACGCGGCTCTGGGGCGGATTGCTGGTGACGCTGGTGGTGTCGATCACAGGCATCGTCACGTCGATGCCGGTTGGCATCGCGCTGGCACTGGGGCGACGCTCGACCATTCCGTTGATCCGGCTGTTCTCGATTGCCTTCATCGAATTCTGGCGCGGCGTGCCGCTGATCACCGTATTGTTCTTTGCGACCTATATGCTGCCGCTGTTCCTGCCGGGCAATTTCACTGTTGATGGGCTGGTGCGCGCGCTGATCGGCATCGCGCTGTTTGCCGGCGCCTATAATGCCGAGGTGATCCGCGGCGGGTTGCAGGCGATCCCGCGCGGTCAGGCGGAGGCGGCAAGTGCGCTAGGCCTGTCCTGGTGGAAGACCACGCGTCTGGTGGTGATGCCGCAGGCGCTGCGCCATGTTATTCCCGGCCTCGTCAATAGCTTCATCGCGCTTTTGAAGGATACGTCACTGGTGTCGATCGTGGCGCTGTTCGATTTGCTCGGCCAACTCCGCGCGGCGTTCGCAGATCCGAATTGGTCGACGCCGACGACCCTGTTCACCGGTTTTGCCTTTACCGGCATCATGTATTTCGTGATGTGCTTTGGCATCTCGCGCTATTCGTTGTTCGTCGAGCGTCGGCTGAATGCGCATCGGCGGAGTTGAGGTGATATGTCCGTATCCGTAAATCCCATCGTCTCGATTGCCGGCCTCAACAAATGGTTCAGCGATTTCCACGTACTGCGCGACATCGATCTTGCGGTCGGCCGCGGCGAGCGCATCGTGATCTGCGGGCCGTCGGGCTCGGGCAAATCGACGCTGATCCGCTGCATCAATGCACTGGAGGAATTTCAGGAGGGCCGCGTCACCATCGACGGCATCGAATTCGGCCCTAACCTGCGCCGCGTCGACGATATCAGACGCGATGTCGGGATGGTGTTCCAGAGCTTCAATCTGTTTCCGCATCTGACCGTGCTTGAGAACTGCACGTTGGCGCCAATCTGGGTACGGCATATGCCGAAGAAGGACGCCGATGCTGCGGCGATGAAATATCTGGAGCGGGTGCGCATTCCGGACAAGGCCAATGCCTATCCCGGTCAGCTCTCCGGTGGCCAGCAGCAGCGTGTGGCGATCGCCCGGGCGCTGACGATGACGCCGAAGGTGATGTTGTTCGACGAACCGACATCGGCGCTGGACCCGGAAATGGTCAAGGAAGTGCTCGACACCATGGTCGATCTTGCCAGCGAGGGCATGACCATGCTTGTGGTCACGCACGAGATGGGCTTTGCCAAGGAAGTCGCCAGCCGCGTGGTATTTATGGATGCCGGTCAGATCATCGAGGCGAATACACCGGACAAGTTCTTCGCCAATCCGAAGCATGCGCGGACAAAGCTGTTCCTGAGCCAGATTCTCCGCTGAGGCCTTGCGCCTCAGACTTTCTCGAACGGCACCGAGATATCGCTCTTCGTCTCCAGCCATGCCGGCACCGGCAGGTTCTTGCTGCGCATGAAGTCGGGATTGAACAGCTTCGACTGATAGCGGCCACCGGAGTCGCAGAGAAGGGTGACGATGGTCTTGCCCGGGCCCAACTCCTTTGCGAGGCGGATCGCGCCGGCGATGTTGATGCCGGTCGAGCCGCCGAGACAGAGGCCTTCGTGCTGGAGCAGGTCGTAGATGACGGCGACGGCTTCCTCGTCAGGGATCAAGAAGGCGGTATCGACCTTCGCGGTCTCGATGACCGGCGTCACGCGGCCAATCCCGATGCCTTCCGTGATGGAATCGCCGGGCGTGGACTTGGCTTCGCCATGCTTGAACCAGTTATACATCGCAAAGCCATTTGGATCGGCGCAGGCCGTAACAATGTTGTTGTTCTTTTCCTTCAGGTAGCGGGTCGTGCCGGCTAGCGTGCCACCGGTACCGACTGCCGAAATGAAGCCGTCCACCTTGCCGGCAGTCTGCTCCCAGATCTCGGGGCCCGTCGATTCATAATGGGCTTTGGCATTGTCGAGATTGTTCCACTGGTCGGCAAACAGAACGCCGTTCGGTTCGGTCTTGCGCAGCTGATCTGCGAGCCGTCGTCCGACATGTTGATAGTTGTTCGGATTGGCGAACGGCAGCGCGGGCACTTCGATCAGCTCGGCGCCGTTGAGCCGCAGCATATCTTTCTTTTCCTGGCTCTGCGTCTCCGGGATCACGATCAGCGTGCGATAGCCGCGCGCGCTCGCCACCACGGCGAGACCGATACCGGTATTGCCCGCAGTCGACTCGACAATGAGACCGCCGGGCTTCAGATCGCCGCGCTTCTCGGCTTCAAGGATCATCCATTTGCCCGCGCGGTCCTTCACCGACTGGCCGGGATTCATGAATTCGGCCTTGCCGAGAATGGTGCAGCCGGTCAGTTCGGATGCGCGCTTCAGCTTGATCAGAGGCGTGTTGCCGATCGCCTCGACGACGTCTTTGTTGAAGGTCATGGTGCTGAAATTCTTCGCTCGGGTTGTCGATCTCGCGGCGACCCTAGTGGAGGCCGCCGGGCCAGACAAGGGAAGGGTCTGGCCTCAAGATCTGGTGCCGCAGTGCGGAAAGTCCAGAGCGCGGGCTATGGGGCTTTTGCGAATACGACCTGGCGAACGTCGATATTCCCCGACAGGAAACCGGCCTCGCAATAGGCCAGGTAGTATTCCCAGAGCCGCCGGAACCGGTCGTCGAAACCGAGCGGCGTCAGGCTTGGCCAGGCCGCGCGGAAACTATCTCTCCAGGTCGCCAGCGTCTTGGCATAATCCAGTCCGAATATGCGTTCCTTGATGACAGGAACGCCGTATCTGGCCCCGAGGGATTTCAGGATTTCCGGCGACGGCAGCATGCCGCCGGGAAAGACGTAGCGCTGAATGAAGTCGACCTCGCGCCGATAGGTCTGGAAGAACTTGTCCTGGATCGTGATGGCCTGGATACCGATCAATCCGCCGGGCAGCAGCCGGTCGCGCAATTGTGAGAAATACTGCGGCCAGAACTGTTCGCCGACGGCCTCGATCATCTCGATCGAAGCGATGCGGTCATACTGTCCACGTTCGTCGCGATAGTCCTGAAACTTGATTTCGACCTTGTCGCCAAGGCCCGCGTCCTGCATCCGCTTACGTGCGAAATCGCGCTGCTCGGTCGAGATGGTGAGACCGGTGACATGCGCGCCGTAGTTCTTCGCGGCATATTCGGCAAAGCCACCCCAGCCGCAGCCGATCTCCAACACCTTCTGGCCGGGCTTCAGATCGATTGCTTCTGCAAGCCGGCGATATTTGTTGTTTTGCGCGGCCGTGAGATCCTGCGTACCGTCTTCGAAAATCGCGGACGAATAGGTCATGCTCGGATCGAGCCACGCAGAATAGAACGCGTTGCCGATGTCGTAGTGCGCGTAGATGTTCTTGCGAGCTTGCCGCTTGGTGTTGCGATTGAACCAGTGACGAACGATCTGGACGAAGCGCATCAGCGGATTGTTGCCGAGCATCACCTGAATGAGATCGTGATTGACGCAGAACAGATACAGGAATTGCGTGAGATCCGGCGTGTCCCATTCGCGGTGTAGATAGGCTTCCGCGATGCCGATATCGCCGCCATTCACAAGACGCGACGCGAACGCATAGCTGGTGATCGTCATCTCCGCGGCAGGACCAGGTTCCATGCCGCCGAGGCGGACACGCCGGCCATCGGGAAGTGTCACGTCGAGCGTGCCGCGGCGCAGACGTGAGCCGAAGCCCAATGCCAGCCGGACGATGCGCGGCAGATCGGGCAGCGCCTTGTCGACATTTTCCGGAGTGAGAACGATCAGATCAGACATGTGCAGATCCAGGGGAGTTCGTGGTTCTGTGCCCGAATTCAAGTCGCATGGAAGGATGTGGCCGCCGCTCTTTTGTCGAACAGGATCGTCTTTGTGCGCTGCGAAATTCGGTCAACGCGCGGACGATTTTGCAGGAGTATAAGCGCGGCCTTGTTTGCTCGCCAAGCGGGTATTTCTTGCATGGTTTGCTTCACGCGGCACGATTGACGTCGAACGGCGGTGGCATCTGGTCCGCATCGTCAAGCCGATCATGATCGATCAACAGCTCTTCACGAGGCAACTGAAGCGATGGCCCATGGGCTTGAGCCGCGCATACATCACATCCCGGCGGGTTTCAAAACGCTGCCGGTGGCACAGGGGAACGCAATCCGGGCGTCAGCAACAAATGAACACATGAAATCTTCGTAAGCCTGACCTGCCGGCGCTTCTGTTAGGGACCAAAAAACCCCACAAAATCGGGAGAATCTGTGCAAATCCACTCATTTGCGGGCATCCAGCATTCGTGTCGCTTGCACGTTGCGACACGTAAGAACACTGTCCGCAGGATGATTGGGCCGCTAGAATGCGGGCTCGTTTCATTGACCAAGCATCACCCGGTGAACGTGTCTCAGGCTACATACTCCAACGCCTCGAATCTCGGCGCAAAGCGCGCGCGGCGGAGCCTTGTCCGGATGTCCGTGCGGTGAGTCTCCTGTTTGCGAAAAAGATTGGGCGTTCGGTCGTCGCCTTTGCCGTTGTTGCCAGTTCGGCAGGCTGCATTTTGACCAAAGATCTGCCTGATCCGGCCCTCGATATTCCCGGGGGCTATAAGGCGGCACGGCTGGCCAATCCGAACGGCGCCACGCCGACACTGGACTGGTGGCGCGGCTTTCGCTCCAGGGAACTGACGCAGCTGATGGAGGAGGCCCAGACGGTCAACCTCGATATCGCTGCGGCAACATCGCGAATCATGCAGGCCGATGCGCAGGCACGAATCACCGGCGCAGCGCTGCTGCCCAGCGTGAGCGGCGGCGGGCAGGAGACCTATTCGCGGACCTCGGGCTCCAGTTCCAGCGGTCTGACCAACGGCGGCCGCGAGGTGGTGACCTATTCGGCCTCGCTCTCGGCCAGCTACGAGGTCGATTTCTGGGGCAAGAACCGCGACGCGGCGCTGGCCGCGGAAGAAACCTCGACTGCCAATCGCTTCGACCGCGACGTGGTGGCACTGACCACCATGGCGGCCGTCGCCAATGCCTATTTTCAGGTGCTGACCTCGCAGGACCGCATTCGTACGGCGGAGCGCAACATCGCCAGCGCGCAGCGCATCCTTGATGCGATCAAACAGCGCTTCAGTGCTGGCACCGGCACCGATCTCGATGTCGCGCAGCAGGAAAGCGTGCTGGCCAATCAGCGCGCTGCGGTGCCGCCGCTGCGCACCACGCTCGCGCAGAACGTCAATGCGCTCGCGACGCTTGTGTCCCGCCCCCCTGAAAGCGTGCGCGTGGCCGGCGGCTCGCTGAACACTATCGCCGCGCCGCGCGTCACGCCCGGTCTGCCGTCAGAGCTCTTAACCCAGCGGCCGGATATCCGCCGGCAGGAGGCGCAATTGGCCTCGGCTACGGCGAATGTCGGCAGCGCCCGGGCGCAGTTCTTTCCGAGTATCCAGTTGACCGGCTCGGGCGGTTATCAGAGCGCAGCGCTGGCCTCGCTGTTCCAACCCAACGCCGCTTTCTTCAGCCTCGTCGGCGGCCTGACCCAGCCGATTTTCGATGGCGGGCGCATCCAGGGCAATTTCGAGCTGACCCAGGCACGGCAGGACGAGCTCCTGCAGACCTATCGCAAGACGGTCGTGCAGTCCTTTGCCGACGTGGACAACGCGCTGGTCGCGATCCGCCAGACCACAGAGCGGCTGCGGCTGCAGCGCGAGGTGGTCCGGGCGTCCCGGCGGGCCTTCGAACTGTCTGAGCAGCAATTGCGGGCTGGAACCGCTGACATCGTAACTGTGCTAAACACCCAGCTGACGCTGTTCCAGGCGGAAGATGTCCTGTCGCAGGCGCAACTGGCGCGGCTGCAGGCTATCGTCAGCCTCTATCAGGCGCTGGGGGGCGGCTGGGAGCCGAAAATGGAAAGACCGGTCAATGCTCTTTAAGCCGGAGTTGAAAGAGGCCGCGAAAGCGACGGGCGATGGTGTCGCCAAGGTCGCCGGCAAAGCGCGCCGACGCACGGTGTCGATCGCCGTGACGCTGCTGATCCTCGGCGGGCTCGGCTATATCGGCTGGAACGCCTTCCAGCAGCGTCAGACCGCCAACCGCGGCGGTTTCCGACCGGACATGATGACGGTGCCGGTGCTTGCGGCAACGCCGAAGATCCAGGACGTGCCGGTCTATCTCGATGGCGTCGGCTCGGTGAAGGCCTTGAACAATGTCACCGTGCGCGCACAGGTCGACGGCAAACTGATCAAGGTCAATTTCAAGGAAGGCCAGGACGTCAAGGCGGGCGATGTGCTCGGCGAGATTGACCCGGTCCTCTACAAGGCGCTGTACGATCAGGCTGTCGCCAAGAAGGCGCAGGACGAGGCGACGCTGGCCAATGCGCGGCTCGACCTGATCCGTTACCAGCAGCTTGCAACGTCAAACGCCGGCTCCAAGCAGCAGGCCGACACCCAGAAGTCTCTCGTTGCCCAGCAGGAGGCGCTGGTGAATGCCGATCAGGCTGCCATCGACAATGCTGCCGCGACGCTGAGCTACACCAAGATCATCGCGCCACTGTCCGGCCGTGCCGGCCTGCGTCAGGTCGATCAGGGCAACATCATCCACGCGTCCGATACCACGGGCCTCGTGGTGATTACGCAACTGCAGCCTATCGCAGTACTGTTCAGCCTGCCGCAGCAGCAAATCGTTCGCGCCAATGCCGCTGCTGCCAAGGGCACGTTGATGGTCGATGTATTCGGCAATGACGGCGTGACCGTCATCGACACCGGTACGCTTACCGGCATCGACAATCAGGTCGATACCACGACGGGCACCGTGAAGCTGAAGGCCGAGTTCCCGAACCCGAATTATCAGCTCTGGCCCGGTCAGTTCGTCAATGTGCGGCTGAAGGTCGAGACGCTGAAGGATGCGATGGTGGTGCCGACCTCGGCTGTGCAGCGCGGTCCCGCCGGCACGTTCAGTTACGTGATCGAGGAGGGCGACATCGTCAAGGCGGTGCCGGTCACCGTGACGCAGCAGAACGAGACCACGGCCGTCATCGCCAAGGGCCTGTCGGCGACCCAGCGTGTTGTCACCACTGGCTTTGCCAATCTCGCAGAAGGATCGAAGGTTTCTGTCGGCACCAACGATCAGGAGCCGACCGCCGATCTCGCGCCGCGCAAGCGTGGCGGGGGCAAGGGCAATGATGCCGGCGAGCGTCGTGGCAAGCGTGGCCAGAATTCGGGTGGCGCGGGCGGCCAGGGCAATCCGCAGGCACCGATTGGCCAGACGCCGCCTCCGGCCAGCCCGAGCGCTGCGCCATCGGGAGCGAAGTAGCCATGATGTTCGCACGATCGATCGCCTGAGTTGATGATTTCGATACCAAAGAGCGCACAGTCATGAGCGTCTCGGAACCCTTCATCCGCCGGCCCATCGCGACGTCGTTGCTCGGCATCGCGTTGCTGATCGGTGGCGCGCTTGGCTACTTCGGGCTTCCGGTATCGGCGCTGCCGCAGGTCGATTTCCCGACCGTGCAGGTTTCGACGCAATTGCCGGGCGCGAGCCCCGAAGTGACAGCGTCGCTGATCACCGCGCCTCTGGAGCGCCAGCTCGGACAGATTCCGTCGCTGTCATCGATGACCTCGACGAGCTCGTTCGGCGTCAGCCAGATCTCGCTGCAATTCGATCTCAACCGCGACATCGATGGCGCGACCCAGGACGTGCAGGCGGCTATCAATGCTGCCGCCGGCGTGCTGCCGAAGAACCTGCCATACCCGCCGGTCTATGCGAAGGTCAATCCGGCCGACGCGCCGGTGATGACGTTGGCGCTGACCTCGGACACCATCTCGCTGCGATCGATGAGCGATCTGTCCGATACACTCCTGGCGCAGCGGCTCAGCCAGATTTCGGGTGTCGGCAAGGTTGCCGTGCTTGGCGGCTTGAAGCCGGCGGTGCGTGTGCAGGCGGATCTGGCGCGGCTCGCTGCCTATGGCATCGCGATGGAAGACCTCCGTACGGCGATTGCCGGCGCCAACGTGTCAGGTCCCAAGGGCTCGCTCGATGGCGCGCAGCAAGCTTACACCATTGCCGCGAACGACCAGATTGCGGCGGCGGATCAGTATCGGCCGATCATTATCGCTTATCGCAACGGATCCCCTGTCACCATCGGCGACATCGCGCAGATCGTCGATGGGCTGGAAAACGACCGCACTGGCGGTTGGTATCAAGGCACGCCCGCCGTCATCATCGAGATCCAGCGTCAACCCGGTGCAAATGTCATCGAGGTCGTTCGCCAGATACGCGAGGAAATTCCGAAGGTGCAGCGCTCGATGCCGGCCGGTGTCAAGCTGACCATCGTGAGCGACCGCACCGTGACCATTCGCGCCTCGGTCCATGACGTGCAATTCACGCTGGTGCTGTCCGTGATCCTCGTGACTTTGGTGGTGCTGCTGTTCCTCCGGTCGCTGCGTGCAACGCTGATTGCCGGCGTAGCGCTGCCGCTGTCGCTGATCACGTCCTTCGGCGTGATGTATTTCGCCGGCTTCAGCCTCGACAATCTCAGCCTGATGGCGCTGACCATCGGCACCGGTTTCGTGGTCGACGACGCCATCGTGATGATCGAAAACATCGTCCGTCACATGGAAGAGGGCGAAAGCCCGATGGAAGCGGCGCTGGCGGGCGCGAAGGAAATCGGCTTCACGGTGATCTCGCTGACGGTGTCGCTGATCGCTGTCTTCATCCCCCTGCTATTCATGTCCGGCCTCGTTGGCCGCATGTTCCGCGAATTCGCGATGACGCTGACCATTGCCGTGGTGATGTCCGCCGTGGTCTCGCTGACTCTGACACCGATGATGTGCTCGCGGCTTTTGAAGCACACCAGGGATGAATGGCAGGTGCCGGGTCTGGGAGCCGTCAGCCGCTTCATCGACCGTATGGTGGCATTCTATCACCGCACGCTGTTGTGGGTGTTGCAGCATCAGCCAGCCACGCTGGTTGTCACGTTCCTGACCATCGTCGCAACGCTCGGCCTCTATGTCATCGCCCCCAAGGGCTTCCTGCCGCTGCAGGACACGGCCTCGATCACGGCTGTGACGGAGGCTGGTGCCGACGTGTCCTTCGCAGAAATGCAGAGCCGGCAGGGCGCGGCAGCCGCAGCGATCCAGGCCGATCCGGATGTGACGGGAATCATCTCGGTGATCGGCGGCGGCTCGGTCAATCCGACCACCAATGTTGGCCGGCTGGTGATGACCCTGAAGCCGCGCGGCGAGCGCAAGGACGACATGACCGCCGTGATCGCGCGGCTCAAGGATCGCGTCGCCGCGATCCCTGGCATGACTGTGTATTTCCAGCCGGTGCAGGATATCCAGATCAGCACGCAAGCGAGCCGTTCGCAGTATCAATATACGCTGACCGGGACTGATGCGGCGCAGGTCACCGAATGGTCGCAGAAGCTGGTCGCCGAATTGCGCCGCGATCCGATGTTCCGCGATGTGTCTTCGGAAGCGCAGACTGGCGGATTGCGGGCCTCGCTCGATATCAACCGGCAGCGTGCCGGTCAGCTCGGCGTCAATCTGCAGGGCGTCACCGACACGCTGAATGACGCCTTCGCGCAGCGCCAGATTTCGACCATCTACGGTCAGGCCAATCAGTACCGCGTTGTGCTGGAGGCATTGCCGTCACAGCAGCGCGATCCCGATGTGCTGTCGAAACTGTATCTGCCGGGTGTGGCCGGCGCGCAGGTGCCGCTGTCTGCCGTAGCCACATTGACGCGTACCACGGCGCCACTGGCGATCTCGCATCAGGCGCAATTCCCCGCGATCTCGCTCAGCTTCAACCTCGGGCCGAACGAGGCGCTTGGGGATGCGGTCGACGAAGTGAAGAAGATCGAGACCCGGATCGGCATGCCGACCAGCATTGTCGGGATGTTCTCCGGCGATGCTGCGGAATTCTCCAAGTCGCTGTCCGGACAGCCTTGGCTGATCCTCGCGGCGCTGGTGACGATCTATATTGTGCTGGGTGTGCTCTATGAGAGTTACATCCATCCGATCACCATTCTCTCGACGCTGCCGTCCGCCGGTGTCGGTGCGATCCTGGCCCTGATGCTGACCGGGCAGGACCTGTCGGTGATCGGCCTGATCGGCATCATCCTCTTGATGGGCATCGTCAAGAAGAACGCGATCATGATGATCGACTTCGCGCTGGATGCAGAGCGCAATCGCGGCATGGCACCGGAAGCGGCGATCGTCGAAGCCTGTCTACTGCGGTTCCGGCCCATCATGATGACGACGCTGGCGGCATTGTTTGGTGCGTTGCCGCTGGCGATCGAAAGTGGCACCGGCGCAGAGCTGCGCTTCCCGCTCGGTGTCTCGATCATCGGCGGTCTGCTGCTCAGCCAGATCCTGACGCTCTACACCACGCCGGTGATCTATCTGGCGCTGGATCGCATCAACCGCCGGTTCGAGAAGAGTGCGCCGCCCGTTGCGGGTGCAGCCGGAACGGCGGGAGCAGGGGGGCCGCCCTAGTGGCTTCCATCTCCATCTCAGCGCCATTCATCATGCGGCCGGTCGGCACCACGTTGCTGGCGATCGGACTGTTTCTTCTCGGCGTCGTCGCCTATCACTTCCTGCCGGTCGCTGCGACGCCCAATGTCGACTTCCCGATGATTCGCGTGCAGGCGTCGCGGCCCGGCGCCGATCCGTCGATCATGGCGGCGACCGTTGCTGCACCGCTGGAACGACGGCTGGGTATCATTGCTGGTCTCGATCAGATCACCTCGACAAGCTCCCTAGGTACGACGAGCATTCAGCTGCAGTTCGCGATCGGCCGCGATGTCGATCGCGCCGCGCGTGACGTGCAGGCCGCGATCAATGCGTCAATGGCCGATCTGCCAACCGATCTTCCGACACTGCCTACGTTCCGCAAGGCCAACCCGTCCGCCGCGCCGGTCTTCATTCTCGCTTTGACGTCGCCAACGATGTCCGCGTCCGCGATCTACGACGTCGCCGACACCGTGATCGTACAGCGGCTGTCGCAGGTGCCGGGGGTCGGCGAAGTCACTGCCAGCGGCGCCGACCAGCCCGCGGTGCGCATCCAGCTCAATCCGGTCGCGCTGTCGAATGCCGGGATTGCCACCGACGACGTGCGCACTGCGATCGTCAATGCAAATCCGCTTGGTCCTGTCGGCATCTTCCAGGGATCGCGGCAGAGCGAGACGATCTCGATGAATCCGCAGATGCGCACGGCGGAAGAGTTTCGCGAGATCATCGTCAAGAGTTCGAACGGCAATTATCTGCGGCTGTCTGATGTCGCCGATGTTCAGGATGCGACGCGCAACAGCCGCTCGGTTGCCTGGTTCAACAAGCAGCCGGCGGTGCTGATCCAGATTACCAAACAGGGCGACGCCAACGTCATCGACACCGTCGATCGCGTGAAAGCGCTGATCCCCGATCTGAAACAATGGATTCCTGCCGGGATCGAGATTTCTGTTCTGACCGATCGTACCGGTACGATTCGCGCCTCGGTCGAGGACATGGAGTGGACGCTGTTTGCCACGGCCGTACTGGTGATGGCCGTGGTGTTCCTGTTCCTGCGTCGTGGCACGCCGACCATCGCAGCCGGCGTCTCGGTGCCGCTGGCGCTGGCCGGCACCTGCGTCGGCATGTGGCTGGCCGGCTTCTCGATCAACAACCTGTCGCTGATGGCGCTGGCGATCTCTGTCGGCTTTGTGGTCGATGACGCCATCGTCATGATCGAGAACATGTACCGCAATCTCGAAGAGGGTATGGCGCCGATGCAGGCGGCGCTCGCAGGCGCCAGGCAGATCGGCTTCACGGTGCTGTCGATCAGCCTGTCGTTGATTGCTGCCTTCATCCCGCTGATCTTCATGGACGGTCTGGTCGGCCGATTGCTGCGCGAATTCTCTTTGACGCTGACATTCTCGATTGTCGTCTCGACGCTGGTATCGCTGACGGTGACACCGATGATCTGTGCGCAATATATCAAGAGCGGTCTGTCGAGCACCGAGACCCGTTTCGACCGTATCGTCGAAGGCACGCTGTCACGCGTCGTGGCGTTCTATGAACGCACGCTGCATGTGGTGCTGGGTTTTCCACTCCTGACGCTGTTGGTGTTCTTCGCCACCATCGCGCTGACGGTCACACTCTACATCAAGACGCCGAAAGGTTTTTTCCCGAACGACGACAGTGGCTTCGTGATCGGTGCTACGCGCGCATCGGCCGATGTCTCGTTTCAGGCGATGCTCGGATTGCAGCAGCATATGGCTGATCTCGTGCTGAGCGATCCCGGCGTGGCCAGTATCGGTTCGTCACTTGGCGGCACTGGCGGGCCGGGCGGCGGCGGCGCAAACCGGGGCACCATGTTTATCGCCTTGAAACCACCAGAGGAGCGCAACGGAGCATCGACTGAAGACGTCATCAATCGGTTGCGTCCGAAGCTCAGCGCGGTCCCGGGTATCCGTCTCTTCATGTTTGCCGCGCAGGATCTGCGCGCTGGCGGACGCCAGAGTGACTCCAATTATCAGTACACGCTGACCTCGACCAATCTCGATCTCCTGCAGAAATGGGCACCGCTGGTCGGCAAACGGCTGGAGAGCGTTGAGGGCATCACCGACGTGTCGAGCGACCGCGATCCCGGCGGATTGCAATTGACGCTGACCATCGACCGCAAGATGGCATCGAGCCTCGGCGTCAAGGTGCAGGACATCGATAACGCGCTCAACAACGCGTTCTCGCAGCGGCAGATTTCGACGATCTACACCCAGCGCAACCAGTACAAGGTGGTGCTGGAAATCGATCCGAAATTCCAGAACGATCCGTCCGATCTCGATCGTATCTATGTCGCGGGCCTGAATGGGTCGCAGGTGCCGCTGTCGGCGGTTGTGCGCATGTCGCGCACACTGTCGGCGCTGGCGGTGTTCCACTCGCAGGGGTTCCCGTCGACCACGGTGTCGTTCAACACGCTGCCCGGCGTGCAGCTCGACGCCGTAACCGGCAACATCCAGCGCGCGGTCGACGAACTGCATATGCCCGAAGGAATCCGGGGAGGATTCGACGGCAATGCCGGTGACTTCAGCAAAACGACGGGGCGGCAGCCGCTGCTGATCCTCGGCGCGCTCATCGCGATGTATATCGTGCTCGGGGTGCTCTATGAGAGCCTCGTGCATCCTCTGACCATCATCTCGACGCTGCCTTCGGCGGGACTCGGCGCGTTGCTGGCATTGCAGATTACCAATACGCCGCTGACCGTGATCGCCTTCGTCGGCATCATTCTCCTCATCGGTATCGTCAAGAAGAACGGAATCATGATGGTCGACTTCGCCATCGAGGCGGAGCGGCATCGCGGACTGTCGCCCGCCGAGGCGATCTTCGAGGCCTGCACCGTGCGCTTCCGCCCGATCCTGATGACCTCGCTGGCGGCGGTATTCGCGGCGATCCCACTGGTCATCGCGACCGGGCCGGGCACCGAGCTGCGCCGCCCGCTGGGCATCACCATCATCGGCGGGTTGTTCGTCTCGCAGGTGCTGACGCTTTACACGACGCCGGTGATCTATCTCCTGATCGACCGGTTGCGTAACCGCTTCCGCCCGGCGCCGGTGCCGGCCCCGGCTGAATAGCCAGATACGGGCGTTACGGCGGTTGAAGCCTCGGGCCGCGCGGCGTATAGCGGGCAATGTCCAAGAAATCAGATCTGCAAGCCGCCGAGGTCGCCGAGGCGATCCCGGAATGTCCGCATTGCCAAAAGCCGATGCCGCTGTGCATCTGCGACAGCATTACGCCCATCGACAACAAGATCGAGCTCCTGATCCTGCAGCATCCGCAGGAACAGGACAGGGCGCTGGGCACCGCCCGCGTCGCCGCGCTGCATTTCAAGAAGGCCACGGTCAAGATCGGCTTGTCCTGGCCGAGCCTCGCCAAGGCGCTGGGCAAGCCGGTCGCCGATCCCGCCCGCTGGGCGATCCTCTACCTTGGCTCGGCCAAGGTCACCGATTACGAGACCGATCGCGACATCCTGGCCATCGATCGCAAGGGTCAGGCTGAGGAAAACCAGCGCGCACTGCTCAAGGACATTCAGGGCATCGTGCTGCTCGACGGTACCTGGAGCCAGGCCAAGGCGTTGTGGTGGCGCAACGCCTGGATGCTGAAATGCCAGCGCGTCATTCTCGGACCGGCGAAACCATCACTCTACGGCAAGCTGCGCCGCGAACCGCGCAAGGACGGCCTGTCGACCATCGAAGCCGCGGGGATGCTGCTCGCCAGCCTCGAACGGAAACCGGATATCGAAGCGACACTGAACGAGGCCTTCGAGCGGATGCTGGCGAAATATCGCGAAGCCCAGACCGTCATGCCGGAACTGGCGCCAAAGCCCAAACCCAAGCGCGACTGGCGGCGTAAGAAGCACGCCTGATCGCGTTCGGTTTTGATTGATCCCGGCCTATCGGCTGCCGGGCGGCGGACCGACGCCGGCTTCACGCTCGTCACTCGATGATGACGGTCTGACGAGCGACGGAAACGGATTGCGGAACAGTCCGCCGCGAGCTTCTTCCACGACGGGCGCGGGAGGCGGTGCCGGGGCTGCAGCCTGCGGCGGCACCACTGGAACCGGCAGCTTCTCGCACTTCAGGGAGTAGACCAACTGGCCGTCGGCGGTCCGGCCGATCGGCGCGCAGGGATCGGTGCGGGCCGGAACGGGCGGTTTGGCCTGGGCCCAGCCTGGCGAGGTCATCAGCAACGTTGCGATCAAGACCCGGATGTTCATCGTGCCCCCTAGGGTTGGCAGGATGCTACGATCAATACTCCAATCTTGCCAAGCGAAGTGTTGCAGCGCACCACTCATAGCAGTCGCGCCCCGATCACGGGTCTGGCAGGCTAAGTTATTGATTGGATTGATGGAGGCCACGTCGGGAATCGAACCCGAATAAACGGTTTTGCAGACCGGCGCGTAACCATTCCGCCACATGGCCCCATAGCGGGTTAGTTACAGACCGTTCGCCATTTAGGCAATGCCCGGCTGAAATCTTTCATGGGGTCCGACATACCGACAAAAGATCAGCAGGAGGCCTGCCAGCCATCCGGAAACGGAATCAGCGGCCAGGGGCCGTCATTGTCGTTCGCAGCGGTCGGAATCGGGGCGAAGAACATTTCCTGGCTGCGCAGATCGTCCCGCACATCGGCCTCGATTTCGGCCCGGACTGTCTCCAGCAGATAGTCAAATTCGGCTTCGCTCATCTTTTAGCTCCCTGTCTTGGGAGCAATCTGACGCAAAGCCTTTGTTGGGCTGTTGAATGGATCGTTCAAATTGTACCGATCCACACGTCAGACCCGTCATGGTTACCGGGACGTTTACCTCACTGGATCAATGGCGTGGCTCGCGAACGCCGATCAAGCATCGCCGACGGTAACATTAAACTGTCTGGGCTGTGACGGGTGTGTCCGTCTCCAGCAGCGTATCCAGCATCTTGCGGCCCTTCGTGCTGGCCTGCATCAGAGGATCCGCCTTGAAGGTCGACTTCAGGAAGCTCGACACCGCGCGGATGCGCGGCACGAATTGCAGATCGTTATGGACGTTGATCCACAGCTCTCGCGTGGTGGACAGCTTGTCGTGCAGCACCGGGATCAGGTCGGGGCGACGCGCCGTGGCAAAGCTCGGCAGCAGCACGAGACCGATGCCGCCGGCCGCAGCGTTCATCTGCGCGCACATGCTGTTGGAATGGAACGAGACTGGCGGGCTCTTGATGATGTCATCAAGCCAGCGCACGGAGTCGAGCTGGATCTGGTCGTCAATATAGGTGACGAAGCAGTGCTCCGTGAGCTCGGATGCGCTCTTGGGCATGCCATGTGCGTCCAGGTAACTCTGCGACGCATAGAGCCCAAGTTGGAAGCAGCCGATACGCTCCGAGACCATGCCCTGACCGGTCGGGCGGAAGAAGCTCAGAAATAGATCGGCCTCGCGCCGGTTCACCGAGACGCTCTGCGGTGACGTCAGCAGTTCGACGGTCAGGTCGGGATGCTGTTTGCGCAATTCGACGAAGCGGTAGGAGAGGTAGAGCGAGGCGATGCCTTCCATCGTGGCAAGACGGACCCGGCCAGCCATACGGCTGCCGCCGCATTGCACGTCTTCCCGCATGGCGATCACGGCGCTTTCGATGCGCTCGGCATGGCAAAGCAGGCGGTCGCCCGTCTCGTTGACCTTCAGTCCGGACGGCAGTCGCTCGAACAACGCCACGCCGAGGGTGCTCTCGAGATGCGCGATGCGGCGACTGATGGTGGATTGATCGACCCGGAGGCGCTTGGCCGCACTGCCTAGGCTGCCGCCGCGTGCCGCGTGAATGAAGACCTTGAGGTCATCCCAATCGAGCGATTTGAAGTTTTCCATGCAGAGTTAACAGCAAGAGCTGTGCCAGCACGCGCTACTGGGACGCCTTGTCGCGGTGGAAAAGCCAGTCTGCAAGGCCCTTTGCAGGATTGTCTATACCCCGTGCGATCCGAAGCAACCTAGCTTGACGGGAACAAAGAACGATCCGTCTCTCTCGCTTTGCGGACGCGGCGCTGCCGGTATTTCGGGTTCAGCGAGTGACCATGAATGAGGCTCTTGCGATGATCTCGCAGGCACCGAGAGTTGCGGCGGCATCCCGTTCAAGAAACTCAATTTCGCCGGGGCCAGCCCCCATCGCAGCTCACTGGCCAATGGCGGCGGTGATCGAACCAGAAGGGTGTGTCATGCAGTTTGACCGTCGACAGCTTTTGCTCGGAGGAGCCGGCACTGCCGCCGGCCTCATGCTTCCAGGCAGCGCCTTCGCACAATCGCCGGCCACCATCGGCACATTTCCGGAAGGTGTCACGGCGGATTCGGTGTTCGTCGGACTGACCATCCCGCTCACCGGCGTATTTTCGGGCGACGGTGGCGATCTCAAGCTCGGCTATGAACTGGCCATCGCCCAGATCAATGCCGGCGGTGATATCGCGCAGAAGTGGGGCCTCAAGGGCAAGGGCGTGCTCGGACGGCAGATCAAGTACAAGGTCTCCGACACCGAGGGGAAACCCAACCTCGACGTGCAGAGCGCCACCCAGTTCATCCAGCGCGACAAGGCGATCATGGTGTCGGGCTCGGTATCGAGCGCCAGCGCGATTGCACTCGAAGAACTCGGGTCGCGCGAGAAGGTGCTGTACATGGTCGGCATCGCCGGCTCCAACGACATCACTGGCAAGAACTGCCAGCGCTACGGCTTCCGCTCGCAGCAGAACGCTTACATGGCCGCGAAAGCGATGGCGCCCGTCGTCGCCAAGGCGCTCGGCAAGAACGTGAAGTCGGCCTTCCTCGTGCCCGACTACACCTATGGCCATACCGTCTATGATAGCTTCGCCAAGTTCTCAGCGGAGCAGGGCTGGAAGCAGGTCGCCAAGGAAGTCGTGCCGCTCGGCACCACCGACTATTCGTCGGCGCTCCTGAACATCGCCAACAGCGGCGCAGATGTGTTCGTCAACATCGCCTTCGGCGGCGACGCCGTTGCGTCGACCAAGCAGGCCGAGCAGTTCGGCGTGCTGAAGCGCATGAAGCTTGTGGTGCCGAACCTGTCCTCGTTCCAGGACAAGGAGCTCGGTGCCGAGCTGATGCAGGGCGTCTATGGCAGCTGCGATTTCTGGTGGGGCCTGCAGGACACCTATCCGCTCGCCAAGACCTTCGTCGAAAGCTTCGTGGCGCAGAACAAGTACTATCCGCGCTGGGGCGCGCATATCGGCTACATGCAGACCTATCTGTGGGCGATGTCGGTGGAGCGCGCTGGCACGTTCAATCCGGTCGATGTGATCAAGGCGATGGAGAGCTCCAAGGCGCAGCCTTACGAGACGACCATCGGCAAGGTCTATTTCCGTGCCGAAGATCATCAGATGGTGCGGCCGATCCCGATCCTGCGCGGCAAGAAGCCGTCCGAGATGAAGAACAAGGAAGACTTCTACGAGATCGTCGATATTGCGGATGGCGAGAGCGTGATGAACGCGCCGGACTTCTTCGGCTGCAAGCTCGGCCCCTACACCTAAGGATCACCATGCCAAGCTGGCCCGTCCTCATCTCGCAGGCCTTCAACGGCCTCGCACTCGGCACACTGCTGGCCCTTGTCAGCAGCGGTCTGACGATCATCCTGGGCACGCTTGGCGTCCTCAATTTCGCTCACGGCGCGCTGTTCGCCGTGGGTGCCTATGCCGCTTTCGTGCTGCTGCAATACACCTCGTCCTTCGTGCTCGCGATCGTGGTCGGCTGCGGCTTCATGCTGGCGCTCGGCTTCCTGCTCGAGCGTATCATCATCCGCTATTTCTACGACCGTCCCCATGAGGATCAGATCCTTGTCACTTACGGCGTGGGCATCGTGCTCGTCGAATGCGTGCGTGCAGCCTTCGGAGGCAATGCGCAGCGTGTGCCGGTGCCGTCCTGGGGGCAGGGCGCGACCCAGATGGGCTTCCTGATCTATCCGACCTATCGCCTGCAATTGATCGCGATCATCGCCGGCCTGCTGCTCAGCCTCTATCTCGTGCTCTACCGCACCTCGATGGGCCTTGTGGTTCGCGCCGGCATCGAGAATCCCGGCATGGTCGGCATCCTCGGCATCAATGTGCGCCGCGCCTTCCTGCTGGTCTTCGCCATCGGCGTTGTCGCCGTCGGTCTCGCCGGCATGCTCTATGCGCCGGTCGTGGCCGTGACGCCGGACATGGGCGCCAATTTCATGGCGCAGTCTTTCGTGGTCATCGTGCTCGGCGGCCTCGGCTCGTTCCCGGGCGCCGTCATCGGCGGCCTGATCGCGGGCGAGATCATCAGCCTGACCAGTGCTTTCAACTCGTCCTATTCGGAAGTGATGCTCTACGCGCTGATGGCGGTGCTGTTGATCATGCGTCCACAGGGACTGTTCGGTTCGGAAGGCCGCGCATGATGCGTCCTCGTTCCGGCGGCTTGCGGGGCTGGCTTCCCGAACTCGCGGTGCTGTGCACGCTGATCGTGGCACCCATCGTGTTTCCGCATCTCGGTTTCTCGACCGATCTGCTGACACGTGTGTTGAACTGGGGCCTGATCGGCCTCGGCTTCGATATCCTGTTCGGCCTCACGGGTCTGCTCTCGTTCGGACAGGCCGCATTCTTCGGCGTCGGCGGTTTCGTCAGCGCCTATCTGCTGGTGTCCCACACCATCGACAACGTCTGGTTGGCGCTGGCGATCGGTACGGTCGCCGCCGGTCTGTTCGGTCTATTCGTCGGCTGGTTCGCCGTGCGCCGGATCGGCATCTATTTCACGATGATCACGCTGGCCTTCGGCCAGATGGCTTATTTCATCGAGAATTCGCCGCTGTCGGATTTCACCGGTGGTGAAAACGGCATTCCCGGCGTGCCGGTGCCGGTGCTCGGCTTCGGCGCCAGTGCGATCCGCATCAGCGCGGGCATGCCAATGTATATCCTGTTCGCGGTGATCTTCTTTCTCGGCTACGTGCTGGCGCGCCGTATCGTCGGCTCGCCGGTCGGCGCGATCCTGCTCGCGATCAAGGAGAACACCGGCCGCGTCGCAATGCTCGGCCATAACGTGCCGGCCTACAAGCTGACAGCCTTTGTCATCGCCGCGCTCTATGCGGGCCTTGCCGGCGGTCTGCTCGGTTCGTTCCAGAGCTACATGCCGCCGGATGCCTTCTCGCTGGAAACGTCCGGTCAGTTGGTGGTGCAGACTATCGTCGGCGGCGCCGGCACGCTGATCGGTCCGCTGGTCGGCGCGGCCGTCTGGCTGTGGCTGCGCGACAATCTGCAGCTCATTCCGGGCTTTGCGATCCTGTGGAAGCTGGTGCTCGGGATCGCTTTCATCGTTCTGGTCATCGGGCTGCGCCGCGGCATCTGCGGCGAGATCGCCCATTGGTGGAACGAACGCCGTAATCTGGCTGCCGCACGGGCGGCCGCGGCCAAAACAGAAGCCATCGAGGCGCATAATATTGACGTCGCCACCAAACCCGTCGCGCCGCCCAAGGAGGTCAGGCTGACCCTTGCCGAGCCCATAACAGGTGATAGCGACATTGCACTCGAAGCCCGATCTCTGGCGCGGCACTATGGTGGCCTCAAAGCCGTCGATGGCGTCTCCTTCAAGGTCCGCCGCGGCTCGATCCATGCGGTGATCGGCCCGAATGGCGCCGGCAAGAGCACGCTGTTCAAGATGCTGCTTGACGAAGTCAGCCCGTCCTCTGGCGAAGTGTTGTTGTTCGGTGAGAAGGTCACAGGCGTCGGCGTCAGCCGCGCGGCGCAGCTCGGCATCGCCAAGAGCAACCAGCTCAATCAGCTGTTTCCCAACCTGTCGGTGCGCAAGAATCTGCGGATCGCGGCGCTGGCACGCCGTCGCGGCCCGATGCGCTTCGATCTGTTGCGCAGCGCCGGCAGCATTCCCGACGTCGAGGAGCAGATCGCCTCGATCCTCGGCCTGCTCAATCTCGTCGAACGCGCCGACACGCCGGCGCATATTCTGGCCTACGGCGAAAAGCGCCGGCTCGAAATCGGGATGGCGCTGGCGACCAGCCCGAATGTGCTGCTGCTGGACGAGCCGCTGGCCGGCATGAGCCCGGCAGAACGCATCGCGACTTGCGCCTTCATTCGCGATATCGGGCGCTCGCGAACCGTGGTCATCGTCGAGCACGATCTCGACGCCATCTTCGAACTCGCCGAGCGCATCACCGTGCTCTATGAGGGCCGGCTGCTGGCGGATGGCACCGCCGACGAGATCCGGCGCAATCCGGCCGTGCAGGACGCCTATCTGGGAGGGCTGCACGCGCATGAGCCTGCTTGAAGTCGACAAGATCAATACGCTGTATGGCGATTCCCACGTGCTGTTCGACCTGTCGATCCGGGTCGAGCAGGGCGAGGTGGTCGCGCTGCTCGGCCGCAACGGCGCCGGCAAGACCACGACGCTGCGCTCGATCATGGGTGTGCTGTCGCCGCGCAGCGGCCATATCCGTCTCGATGGCAAATCCATCGAGGGCCTGCCGCCCTCGGCGATCGCCGGCATGGGCGTTCAACTGGTGCCGGAAGAGCGCGCCATTTTCGGCGGCCTGACGGTCGAGGAAAACCTGCGCATTGCCGCGCTGACGGCACCGAATGCGTGGTCCTACGATCGCATCTACGACGTGTTTCCGCGCCTCAAGGAGCGCCGCAAATCGGCCGGACGCACGCTGTCGGGCGGCGAGCAGCAGATGCTGGCGATTGCCCGCGCGTTGATCCGTGATGCACGCATCATCCTGCTGGACGAGCCGTTCGAGGGCCTGGCGCCGCTGATCGTGCGTGATCTCGTCGAGGTCTCACGCAATCTCGCCGCTGAGGGCCGCACCATGATTGTGGTTGAGCAGAACGTTGCGGCGGCATTGAGTTTCGCCAACCGCGTCTATGGGCTCAACAACGGCCACGTGGTGTTCGAAGGCACGCCTGCGGACCTCAATGCCAGCCCAGACCTGATGCGGGACTTCCTCGGCGTCGGAATGTGATTCCCGGGACGTAATCCCGGAGACAATGGCCCCGGAGCAACGTGATTCCCTAGATTTCGATCGGCACCGCGAGGCGCCCGATCAGGAGCGCCACCTCATCGAGGTGATCGCTGTCATGCGCCTCGACGGCTTCGGCGAGCCGGGTGACGCATTCGTCATCACTGATAAAGGGCAGGGAGTTGAGGTCGGTCGGAAGCGCGCGGTCGGTGTGCGTGGCTGGCATCGGTCACCTCGTTCGATTCGGAACTTGTTCAACGTCGCGAAGGGCAGTCTTGCGGTGCAATAAGACTAAATAGCGACACGGTTGGAAAGATTATTCTTCGCCCGCACGCGGCGTGGCCCCGACAGGAACGAGCCACACCTCAAGAAGATCCCGTAACATCAGGCATTTTCTGAGTTTTCCCGGATTGGCGATTGCTGTGCGACGAGCTGCATTTCCCGCTTTCCAAGCGCGGATCGCTTTGTTATACGCTGCGGCCTGCGAACAAGCTTCGCACGTTCCCTGGTAGCTCAGCGGTAGAGCATTCGACTGTTAATCGAATGGTCGCTGGTTCGAATCCAGCCCGGGGAGCCAAACATCCTTCCGCAAAAATGGCTGCCAGAAACCGCGCTCGGGACCGCCTCGATAGCGCGTTGGCTGCTGTGTTTTTACGAACCTTGCATCCCGCTGTGCGCTGCCGTAATTCGTGCAAAAGGAACTTCCAGCCGTTTGCAAGGGATTGCCCATGTCCGACTTTTCGACCGCACGCCAGAAGATGGTTGATGGTCAGGTGCGTCCCAGCGACGTCACCGATTTGCGCATCATTGACGCCATGCTTGCGGTGCCGCGCGAGGAGTTCGTTCCTGCCAGCCAGCGCGCCATGGCCTATCTGGACCTCGACCTGGAGGTCGCCCCGAATCGCTTTCTAATCAAGCCGGTGGTGCTGGCGCGGATGCTGCAGGCCTCCGACGTAAAGGCGACCGACAAGGTTCTAGTGGTTGGTTGCCCCACGGGCTATGCGGCCGCCGTGATCGCCCAGTTTGCCGGGCAGGTCACCAGCGCGGCCGGCATCGCGGCTGATGGCGATGCCGCGAACGGCCCCTATGATCTGATCGTTCTGGCCGGCGCGACGGAAATCGTCCCGACGGGGCTCTACAAGCAGCTGGCGCCCGGCGGGCAACTTGTGGGCGTATTCGCCCTGACCAAGCCCGCCCGCGCCGTGATCGTGACCCATTCCCACGAGGATTTTGGCTCCCGCCCGCTGTTCGATGCTACCGCGCCAGTTCTGCCGGGCATGGAAAAGCTCCCGGCATTCGTTTTCTAGGGCTGACTGTCCGCCTTATCGGGCATCGGGGCACCGCTAATATCGCCAGCGGTAATTACAAGTGTGGCTTGGATGTCCCATTCGCCAAGTTTTCACTGTCAAGTTTCCACGAGAGGTTCCGTCTCGCCAATGCGCGGAATATGGTGAGTGGAGACTCGCTAACGGACATCATCTGTTCGGTCGCCATAAGTGTGCGCCCGGATCAGTGAACGGCATGAATGGATTACCAAGAATGGGCGGCGTAAAAGCTCTCACCGGTGCTGCAGCTGCGGCCCTTTTGCTGGCATTTGCCGGAGCGTCACCCGTTCTGGCTGACACGATCGAAGCGGCGTTGGTTCGCGCTTATCAGAACAATCCTCAATTGAATGCCCAGCGCGCTTCGGTGCGCGTCACTGACGAGAACGTGCCGCAGGCTTTGTCGGGTTATCGGCCGAGGGTCGCTATCACCGCGAGCGGCGGCTATCAGTACACGGACGCGGTCAACAGCATTGCAGGTACTGCGACCGCAATTCACGGCGTGCAGGTTCCCCGCGCCGTCGGCGCAACCATCACGCAGAATGTGTACAACGGCCAGCAGACGGCGAATCGCACACGCGCCGCCGAGGGACAGGTCTCCGCTGCGCGCGAAGGTCTGCGCGTACTCGAACAGTCAGTGATTCTCTCCGCCGCGACGATCTACATGGACTATCTGCGCGACTCGGCCGTGGTCGAGGTGCAGAAGAGCAACGTGCGCGTGCTCGAGCAGACGCTGAAGCAGACCCGCGATCGCTTCAATGTCGGCGAAGTCACCCGTACCGACGTGGCGCAGTCCGAAGCTCAGCTCGCTGCCGGCCGTACTCAGTTGCTGACCGCCGAGTCGAATCTCACCACCACGCGCTCGAACTTCCGCCGTATCATCGGCAACGAACCGAGCAACCTGCAGGCGGGGTCGCCCGTTGATCGCTTCCTTCCGAATACGCTGCCCGGCGCCGTCGATCTCGGCCTCGTCGAAAACCCCAACGTCACCGCGGCGATGTTCGGTATCGACGTGAGCTTCCTCAATGTGAAGGTCAACGAAGGCGCTCTGTTCCCGAGCGTGACCTTGCAGGCCAACATCCAGCAGGGTTGGGAACAGTCGATTTCGCAGCCACGCGGTTTGACGGCATCAGGCATCGCGCAAGTGTCGATCCCGGTTTACCAGGGCGGCGCGGAATATTCGCTGATCCGGCAGTCCAAGGAAACGCTGGCCCAGCAGCGTCTAGCACTGGAACAGGTGCGCGATCAGACCCGCGCGAGCGTCGTGCAGGCCTGGGGGCAGTTGCTGGCGGGCAGGGCGCAGGTCTCGTCCGCACAGGCGCAGGTGCAGGCTTCCGAAATTGCGCTGAACGGCGTTCGCGAAGAAGCCAAGGCCGGCCAGCGCACCACGCTCGACGTGTTGAACGCCCAGCAGGCGCTGGTGAACGCGCGCGTCGCGCTTGTCACCGCGCAGCATGATCGTGTGGTGGCATCATACTCGGTGCTTAACGCAGTCGGTCGTCTGTCACCGA
The DNA here is from genome assembly GCF_900108575.1 of Tardiphaga sp. OK245. Taxonomy (NCBI): domain Bacteria; kingdom Pseudomonadati; phylum Pseudomonadota; class Alphaproteobacteria; order Hyphomicrobiales; family Nitrobacteraceae; genus Tardiphaga; species Tardiphaga sp. OK245. The sequence continues at coordinate 468,842 of NZ_FNWZ01000003.1, forward strand.
CGGTGATGAAGCTGAACACCAATGTGTATGACCCTAGCGTGCACTATCATCAGGTGCGCGATAGCTGGGTCGGCGTGCGTACGCCTGACGGGCGCTAACGCGCTCAGATATCACCTGATATCGTGTCGAAAGGGCCGCTTGTGCGGCCCTTTGCTTGCAATCAATTTGTCCGATGACGTACCGTTTGCATTGCTGGCTTAGCGATTCGGAATGCCTCTCCTAGTTCCTTGGGCATTTCCCGCGCGACAGTTGGTGGTCAGGCGTCGCTTGATCTTGGGGACAAGTCAGGCTTGCGCGCTGAATCGAACGGTCGTCAAAACGACAACCCGCAAATTCAGCCTCGTCTGGTGTAAAATATTGACGAGAGCGTTGATGATGCGGAGTCGGACATGACGCAACCTGCAAAGGTCCAGGAGCCCTCGATGGAGGAGATTCTGGCGTCGATCCGACGTATCATCGCCGACGACGAAGCGAAGCCGGCCGTCGCCGAAGTTGCTCCTCCGCCGCCGCCCAAGCCGGCTCCTGCAGCCAAGCCTGCTGCGATGACAGACATCCCGCCGTCGGCGATTCCTGCCGCGCAGGCTGCTGCCGCCAAAGCACCGCCGCCAGCCCCGAAGCCCGCGCCACCGCCGCCGGAGCCTGCTGCCTCCAACAGCCAGGACGACATCGACGCGATGTTGGCCAGTCTGGAAGCCGCGACCACCGAGGAAGAGGTGCGCCCGGCGCAGCCCGACGGTGATGTGTTCGAACTGACCGACGAGATGGTGGTCGCCGACCCCGAGCCGGAACCCGCATTCCAGCATGTCGAGCCGGATGACGACCTCGAATTCGCCGAAGCTGTCGCCGCCAGTAGCCAACGACCCGCACCGCGCTTCGACCCGCCGTCCTATGATCCGCCCCCGGTCGCACCGCAGCAGCAGATTCTGTCACACAGCACCGTGTCGTCCGTGGAGTCGGCCTTCAATGCGCTGGCAAATACGGTCCTGAGCAACAACGCGCGGACCCTTGAGGATCTCGTCAAGGAGATGCTGCGTCCGATGCTGAAGTCCTGGCTGGACGACAACCTGCCGGGCCTCGTCGAGCGCATCGTCAAGGCTGAGATCGAGCGCGTCTCACGCGGCGGCGGCCGCTAGGCCCGCGAGACAAGCAACGACGGCCTTTCGGGGCCTTCGTTTGGCCCTCCGGGATGGCTAAACAGCCCTATATGTTGACTTGAGCCGCGCTGGCGGGTTTCTAGCGCCATCGGCTTCCTGCGTTCGCCCCAGGCCTCAAAACCGTGGCCAAAAACCCCTGATTTGATTGAATTGTCATGATCGAAAAGACCTATCAGCCCGCCGATATCGAGACCCGCATCGCCGCTGCCTGGGAAGCCGAAGGCGCGTTCAAGGCGGGCCGCGCGGACCGGGTGGATGCTGAGCCCTATACGATCGTGATCCCGCCGCCGAACGTCACCGGTTCGCTGCATATGGGCCACGCCCTCAACAACACTTTGCAGGACGTGCTCTGTCGTTTCGAGCGCATGCGCGGCCGCGACGTGCTGTGGCAGCCCGGCACCGACCATGCGGGCATCGCGACCCAGATGGTGGTCGAGCGCCAGTTGATGGAGCGCCAGGAGCCCGGTCGTCGCGACATGGGCCGCGAGGCATTTCTCGAACGCGTCTGGAAGTGGAAGGCCGAGAGCGGCGGCGTCATCGTCAATCAGTTGAAGCGCCTCGGCGCCTCCTGCGACTGGTCGCGCGAGCGCTTCACGATGGACGAGGGCCTGTCCGAGGCCGTCATCAAGGTGTTCGTGCAGCTGCACCGCGAGGGCCTGATCTACAAGGACAAGCGCCTTGTGAACTGGGATCCGAAGCTGCTGACCGCGATTTCCGATCTCGAAGTCCAGCAGGTCGAGGTCAAGGGTAACCTCTGGCATCTGCGCTATCCGCTCGAAGGCAAGAGCTTCGATCCGGAAGATCCGACCTCGTTCATCACCGTTGCGACCACGCGTCCCGAGACGATGCTCGGCGACAGCGGCGTCGCCGTGAATCCGGATGACGAACGCTACACCCATCTGATCGGCAAGAACGTGGTTCTGCCGCTGGTCGGCCGTCTGATCCCGATCGTCGCCGACGAATATTCCGACCCGGAGAAGGGTTCTGGCGCGGTGAAGATCACGCCGGCGCATGACTTCAACGACTTCGAAGTCGGCAACCGCCACGGCCTTGCACGCATCAGCATCCTCGATATCGAAGGCAAGCTCGCACTCGCCGACAACGAGGACTATCTCCGCGGCCTGCCGGAAGCGGCGTCGGAGCTCGTCGAAGAACTTCACGGCATCGAGCGCTTCAAGGCGCGCAAGACCATCGTGCAGCGGCTGGAAGATTTCGGCTTCCTCGAGAAGATCGAGCCCAACACGCATATGGTGCCGCATGGCGACCGCTCCGGCGTCGTCATCGAGCCCTATCTGACCGACCAGTGGTATGTCGACGCCAAGACCATGGCGCAGCCGGCGATCGCCGCCGTGCGCACCGGCGCGACCGAGTTCGTGCCGAAGAACTGGGAAAAGACCTATTACGAGTGGATGGAGAACATCCAGCCATGGTGCATCTCGCGCCAGCTGTGGTGGGGCCATCAGATCCCGGCCTGGTACGGTCCGGACGGCAAGGTGTTCGTCGCCGAGACCGAGGAAGAAGCAGTCGGCAACGCACTCGGCTATTATGTCGAGCAGGAAGTGATCACGGAAGAGCAGGGCCACGATATGGCGCTCGATCCGGCGAAGCGCGAGGGCTTCATCACGCGCGATGAAGACGTGCTCGACACCTGGTTCTCGTCGGCGCTGTGGCCGTTCTCGACGCTGGGCTGGCCGCAGAGCTCGGTCGATGTGGATCGCTACTATCCCACCAATGTGCTGGTGACCGGCTTCGACATCATCTTCTTCTGGGTCGCCCGGATGATGATGATGGGCATGCACTTCAAGAAGGACGTGCCGTTCCCGACCGTCTACATCCACGCCCTCGTCCGCGACGAGAAGGGCGCCAAGATGTCGAAGTCGAAGGGCAACGTCATCGATCCCCTGAACCTGATCGACCAGTACGGCGCCGACGCGCTACGCTTTACGCTGGCTGCGATGGCCGCACAGGGCCGCGACATCAAGCTCGCGACCCAGCGCGTCGAGGGCTATCGCAACTTCGCGACCAAGCTCTGGAATGCCTGCCGTTTCGCCGAGATGAACGAGTGCGTGTTGCCGGCGGGCTTCGATCCGACCAAGGCCAAGGAAGTGCTCAACCGCTGGATCGCGCATGAGACCGTGAAGGCAACGCGCGAAGTCACCGAAGCCATCGAAGCCTATCGTTTCAACGATGCGGCGGGCGCGGCCTATCGCTTCGTCTGGAATGTGTATTGCGACTGGTATCTCGAACTCGCCAAGCCATTCATGATGGGCGAGGACGGTCCGGCCAAGACCGAAACCCGCGCGATGGTCGCCTGGGCCCGCGACGAAATCCTGAAACTGCTGCATCCGTTCATGCCGTTCATCACGGAAGAACTCTGGGCCGTGACGGCGCCGCGCGACGGTCTGCTGGCGCTCGCACCGTGGTCACGCAAGGCGAGCGGCCTGACGCGCGAGCAGGAAGCGCTGATCATCGCAACCGCCGCGAGCGATCCGATCGTCGCACCGATCCTGATGGGCGATCCCGAACCAGTCGCCGACTTCAAGGATGACGCCGCCGAAGCCGAAATCGGCTGGGTCATCGATCTGGTGACGGAGGTTCGTTCGGTGCGTGCCGAGATGAACATCGTGCCGGCAACATTGACGCCACTGGTGCTGGCCGGCGCTTCTGCCGAAACTCAAGCCCGTGCCCAGCGCTGGAGCGATGTCGTCAAGCGCCTCGCGCGTCTCGGCGACATATCCTTCGCCGAGGTCGCGCCGCAGGGCGCCGTGCAGCTCCTGATCCGCGGCGAGGTGGCAGCGCTGCCGTTGAAGGGCGTGATCGATCTCGGCGCCGAGAAGACCCGTCTCGACAAGGAGCTCGTGAAAGCCGAAGCCGACATCAAGCGCGCCGACGCCAAGCTCTCCAACGAGAAATTCGTCGCCAACGCCGCGGAAGAGATCGTCGAGGAAGAACGCGAAAAGCGCGAGGCAGCCGAGGCCCGCAAGGCCAAGACGCTGGAAGCACTGGAGCGGCTCAAGAACGCGGTGTGATGCGCCGCAATTCCGCGACTGCCACAAGTCTCAATGTTCGTCATGGCCGGGCTTGTCCCGGCCATCCACGTCTTCCGTGCTAGTAGTGGCCAAGGCGTGGATACCCGGGACAAGCCGGGCATGACGGCGCTATAATTACCTCGCAAACGGCTTGCTGAGATAACGCGAGCCTCTCACCCCGTATCGCCACGGCAATTCCACGGCCTTGGTGATGCCGATGCGGATGCCTGCGACAATGTCGGGCACTTCCGTCCTTGCGTGAATCGCAATCGGCGGCTTGTCCAAAGCCAGCCCGTTATGCGCGATACTGATGCCCAGCGCCTGGCAGACCTTGCCAGGTCCGGAGCACAGCATACGCTCATCCTGCAGCCCGCGTCGCAGCTGCATCTCGCCAATCCCGAAGGTCGGTTGCAGTGCCCGGATCAGCACCGCGCTGGCCGAATCCTCGGCCTCGCATACGAAGTTTACGCACCAGTGGATGCCGTAGGAGCGATAGACATAGGCAAAGCCGGGCGGCCCGAACATGATCTGGTTGCGCGGCGTCTGCCCGTTGAAGGAGTGGGCCGCGGGCTCGGTGTGATGATAGGCCTCGACCTCGACGATCTCGCCACCGATGCCGTCCACCAAGAGCGTCGCACCGATCAGTTCGGGGGCCACATCGTGCACGCTCCGCGCGAAAAAGCTGCGTTTGAGTGCCTTGCCGAGCCTTTGGGGGATTTGGTGAGGTTTTGGAGCCATTCTGCCTGCTATGTTACGATGCAGGGCCGGGCAAGGCGAGGGCGGGTTGCAGGACAGGGCCCGGCGGATTACCTAAGGCTTCACTCAGAACGGACAGTTCATGGTCGTCGTCCTCGATACCGTTTCCACCACACCGCTCCGCCCGCGTCACCCTGAAAAAGTGAATCGGCCGGATTCGTTCTCGCCGCCGAAGCCGGACTGGATCCGGGTCCGTGCGCCGACCAGCCGTGGCTATGGCGACACCCGCAAGATCGTCAAGGAAAACGGCCTTGTTACCGTGTGCGAGGAAGCCGGCTGCCCGAATATCGGCGAGTGCTGGCAGAAGAAGCACGCCACCTTCATGATCATGGGTGACACGTGCACCCGCGCCTGTGCGTTCTGCAACGTCAAGACGGGCATGCCCAACGCGCTCGACGGCATGGAGCCCGAGCATGTCGCCGAAGCTGTCCGCAAGCTCGGACTGCATCATGTGGTCATCACCTCGGTGGACCGCGACGATCTCGCCGATGGCGGCGCCGAACATTTTGCGCAGACGATTCGTGCGATCCGCGCGGCATGTCCCACGACCACCATCGAAATCCTGACGCCTGACTTTCTGCGCAAGCCGGGCGCCCTCGAAGTCGTCGTCGCGGCGAAGCCCGATGTGTTCAATCACAATCTCGAAACCGTGCCGTCGCGCTATCTGACGGTGCGACCGGGCGCGCGTTATTTCCATTCGCTGCGCCTGCTGCAGAAGGTCAAGGAACTCGACCCGACCATCTTCACCAAGTCCGGCATCATGGTTGGCCTCGGCGAGGAGCGCCACGAGGTGCTGCAGGTGATGGACGACATGCGTTCCGCCGATATCGACTTCCTCACGATCGGCCAGTATCTGCAGCCGACGCGCAAGCATCACGTGGTGTCGCGCTATGTCACGCCGGATGAATTCGCAGGCTATGAGAAGGTCGCCTACACCAAGGGCTTCCTGATGGTGTCGGCGAGCCCGCTGACGCGCTCGTCGCATCATGCCGGCGAGGATTTCGCCAAGCTGCAGGCTGCGCGCGCCGCTCTCGCGCGCTGAGAACGCGACAATGCCGAGATTTGCCAACAAGCGTCGCGTGCGCCACAGCGCCTCCCAGATGTTCGATCTGGTTGCCGATGTCGAGCGCTATCCGGAATTCGTGCCGTTGTGCAAGTCGCTGAAGATTCGCCAGCGCACGCCGCATGAGAATGGCACCGAGGTCATCGTTGCCGACATGACCGTGTCGTTCAAGCTGGTTCAGGAATCCTTCACCAGCCGCGTGACGCTGGATCGGCCGAATCTGAAGATCATGGTCGAATATCTGCGCGGTCCGTTCAGCAATCTCGAAAACCGCTGGACCTTCGAGCCGAAGGCAGATGACGGGGAATGCGACGTCGGCTTCTTCATTGCCTACGAGTTCAAGAGCCGCATGCTGGCGATGCTGATGGGCACGATGTTCGACGCGGCATTCCAGCGCTTTGCCGTAGCCTTCGAGAAGCGCGCGGACGAAGTTTATCGCAGCCCGCGCGTCTCGAGCGTTCCGTCTACTTCTTAGTCGTCGGCTTTTTTAGTGGCGCAGTCGGCCTGCGTCGTTTGACGGCGGTCCGTCGCGGCGAACGCGCCACGCGCGGGCGCGCCAGACTCGCAGCTTCGCGCTTCTTGGCCGGCGGCTGTGGCCCACGTGCCAATTCCATCAGCATCCGCAGAGCTTCAAGCACGGAGCGCTGACGCACCGCGCTACGGCCGATGGCGCCGAAGCGGCATTCCTTGTTGACGATGCGGCCGTCACGCGACGCAACGGCAAAATGCACGAGGCCGACCGGCTTGCCCGGCGTGGCACCGCCGGGGCCTGCGATGCCCGTGATCGAGACCGCGAGATCGACATCGGCCTCTTCCAGCGCACCGACCGCCATCTGGATCGCGGTCTCCTTGCTGACCGCACCAAAGCTGTCGAGCGTCGCAGTCTTGACGCCGAGCATCGCGTGTTTGGCGGCATTGGAATAGGTGACGAAGCCGCGATCGATCACGTCGGACGAGCCGGGAATTTCGGTCAGTGCGCCAGCGACGAGGCCGCCGGTGCAGGACTCAGCGGTCGCGATCGTCAGCTTGCGGCTGCGGCAGAGATCGAGCAGCGCGCGGGAGAGGGCTCGTGCGTCGCTCGCTGCCATGTCAGTCCATCCAGGGAAGGCGAATGGTAGCAGCCGCAGTCGCGGCGATACCTTCTTCACGGCCGGTGAAGCCGAGACGTTCGCTGGTGGTCGCCTTCACCGCGACGCGTGACAGTGTCACACCGGAGATCTCGCTGATCTTCGCGCGCATCGCATCGCGTAGCGGGCCAATCTTGGGCCGTTCGCAGATCAGCGTTACTTCGAGATTGGCGATACGGCCGCCACGTGCGGTGACGCGGTCCACGGCGTATTTCAGGAATTTGTCGGACGCAGCGCCCTTCCATTTGTCATCACTCGGCGGGAAGTGCGAACCGATATCGCCGTCAGCCAGCGCGCCCAGGATCGCATCGACCAGCGCATGCAAGCCGACGTCGCCATCTGAGTGAGCAAGGAAGCCGCGCGTATGCGGCACACGGACGCCGCAGATCATCAGGTGATCGCCGTCGCCGAAGGCGTGCACGTCATAGCCCGTGCCCATGCGGATATCGCCGAGCGAGGCGGCGAGACGCGCTTCTTCGCGAATGAAATCTTCGGGAGTCGTGAGCTTCATATTTGCAAGATCGCCTTCAAAGGTTGCCACGGTCAATCCCGCCCATTCGGCGAGCGCGGCATCGTCGGTGAAATCATCGCGGCCTTCCTTTGCAGCACGACGATGCGCTTCAAGGATGACATCAAAACGAAATGCCTGTGGCGTTTGCGCGCTGCGCAAGCGTGCACGGTCCGGCGTCGCTTCCACGTGTCCGGCCTCGTTGACCTGTTTGATCGTATCGGTAACGGCGACACCGGGCACGGCAGCGCCAGTGATCTGCGCCGCGGCAATCGCGCGCTCGATCAAAGCAGGGGTTACGAACGGGCGGGCTGCATCGTGAATCAGCACGATGTCCGGCGCGTGATCTGCCAGTGCTTCGAGCCCGGCATGCACCGACGCCTGACGCGTCGCACCGCCATTGGCAGGAACATGATACCTTAAATCGCTGACCGCCTCGTTGAACACAGCGATATCGTCAGGATTGGTGATCGGCTGGACCGCAAAGACCTGGGGATGGTTGCAAAATGGCTCCATAGCCCGCGAAATAACGCTGCGGCCTCCGATCATGCGATATTGCTTAGGTCCACCTGCGCCAGCGCGGAGGCCGCGGCCGGCGGCAACGATAAGGGCGGCTGTCTTCAAACCGGCAGGATTAGGTGATTTTGTCATCAGGGTCAGGTGATTAAGGGGTAAGCGGTGATCGCACAGCCCTTAGCACGGCCGCGAGCAAAAACAGTATGATTACATTCTCGTGGCTGCATAAGAGTGCATTGCTGCACTGCACTTGCAAAATGAGCGCATCTGTCTAATGTGTAGGCATGACGGTTGACTGCACAACAAATGTGCGCATTATGCGCCCTATGCCCGCAATGCAGCGGACGAGACAACGACGAGCAGGTCTGTGACCACCCCGGACTCAGTATACAGCAAGCCGTTACAAATCGGTGGCATCGAGATCGCCAACCGGGTCGTTCTGGCGCCGATGTCGGGCATCACCGATGCGCCGTTTCGCAGGCTGACCGCCGAACTCGGGGCCGGCCTCGTCGTGTCAGAAATGACCGCCAGCGACGATCTCGTCAATGGTCGTCCCATGTCGATATTGCGCTGCGAAGCGACCGGGATCGGTCCGCATGTGGTCCAGCTGGCCGGCTGTGAGACCCACTGGATGGCCGAGGGGGCCCGTGTGGCCGAAGCCGCCGGCGCCGACATCATCGATATCAATATGGGCTGCCCGGCGCGGCATGTGACTGGTGGTCAGTCGGGCTCCGCGCTGATGCGCGACCTCGACCACGCATTGAAGCTGATCGAGGCGACCATCGCTGCCGTGAAAGTACCCGTGACTCTCAAAATGCGTCTGGGCTGGGACGATCGCATGCTGAACGCGCCTGAGCTTGCGCAGCGCGCAGAGCAGGCGGGCGTCCAGCTCATCACCGTGCACGGCCGCACGCGATGCCAGTTCTACAAGGGCGAAGCCGACTGGAGCGCCGTGCGCCCGGTGAAGGACGCGGTGAGCATCCCAGTGATCGTCAATGGTGACATCACCTCCTACGACAAGGCGGTGAGCGCGCTGAAGATGTCTGGAGCCGATGCCGTGATGATGGGGCGGGGCGCGCAGGGTATGCCGTGGCTGCCCGGCCAGATCGGCCGACGTCTTGAAACCGGCATCGCGGAAGCCGTGCCGTCGCTGCAGCAGCAGCTCGCTTATATCTGCGCCCTCTACGACGATGTGGTCTGTCACTACGGCCTGCGCATCGGCTTGCGCCACGCGCGCAAACATCTCGGCTGGGCGCTCGATGCGGCCGCGGCTACGAGCTGCGCGCCGACCGAGACCCTGAAGACCTGGCGACAGAAGATCCTTACATCCGAAGATTCCTCCGGTGTGCAGCGGTCTCTGAATGACGCTTTCGATGATTTCGCATGGAGTGCTGCCGCATGAACGCCGCAGAGCACCGTCGCCCTGTCCCGACCGACAGTGAGGCCATTCTCAACGCGCTACCTAATCCGGTGATCCTGATTGCGCCCGATGGCAAGATTGTCGACGCCAACATGGCTGCGGAATCCTTTTTCGAGATTTCTACGCAGTTCCTGCGCAGGCAGTCTCTGAAAGAACTGGTGCCATTCGGCAGTCCGCTGCTGGCGCTGATCGATCAGGTTCGCGCCGCCGGTTCGCCGGTTAACGAATACAAGGTCGATCTCGGCACGCCGCGCATCGGCGGCGACCGCCAGGTCGATCTGCATGTCGCGCCGCTCACCGAGCGTCCGGGCCATATCGTGGTGATGCTGCAGGAGCGCACCATTGCCGACAAGATGGACCGTCAGCTCACCCATCGCAGCGCTGCGCGTTCGGTGATCGCGCTGGCGGCCATGCTGGCGCATGAGATCAAGAATCCGCTGTCGGGCATTCGCGGAGCCGCTCAGCTACTTGAGCAGTCGGCATCGTCGGAAGACCGCATGCTGACACGCCTGATCATGGACGAAGCCGATCGCATCGTGACGCTGGTCGATCGCATGGAAGTGTTCGGCGACGACCGCCCGGTGGCGCGTGGCCCGGTCAACATTCACTCCGTCCTCGATCACGTGAAGCGCCTCGCGCAGTCTGGCTTCGCCCGCAACATCCGTTTCATCGAGGATTACGACCCCTCGCTGCCGCCGGTGCTCGCCAATCAGGACCAGCTCATCCAGGTGTTCCTGAATCTGGTGAAGAACGCTGCCGAAGCCATCGTCGATCTCGGCTCCGATGGCGAGATCCAGCTCACCACCGCGTTCCGGCCGGGCGTCCGCCTGTCAGTGCCGGGCAAGAAATCGCGCGTCTCGCTGCCGCTGGAATTCTGCGTCAAGGACAACGGCCCTGGCGTTCCCGAAGATCTTCTGCCCAACCTGTTCGATCCCTTCGTCACCACCAAGCCCACCGGAAGCGGCCTGGGTCTTGCATTGGTTGCGAAGATTGTCGGCGATCACGGTGGGATCATCGAATGTGAATCTCAGCCACGAAAGACGACTTTTCGCGTGCTGTTGCCGATGTTCAACCCCGCCAAGAAATTGGACGACAAGACCCTTGATCCGAGCAGCGCCGATGCCCCCGCGGCACCGACGCACACCTCACAGACGTAAGACGAGGACTAACGATGGCTGCAGGTAGCATTCTGGTTGCGGACGATGATACGGCGATCCGCACCGTCCTCAATCAGGCGCTATCGCGCGCCGGATATGAGGTTCGCCTGACCGGGAACGCAGCCACGTTGTGGCGCTGGGTCAGCCAGGGCGAGGGCGACCTTGTGATCACCGACGTGGTGATGCCTGACGAGAACGCGTTCGATCTGCTGCCGCGTATCAAGAAGATGCGGCCCAATCTGCCGGTTATCGTGATGAGCGCGCAGAACACCTTCATGACCGCGATCCGCGCCTCCGAGCGCGGTGCCTATGAATATCTGCCGAAGCCGTTCGATCTGAAGGAATTGATCGCCATCGTCGGTCGCGCGCTGTCCGAGCCGAAGGAGCGTGTCGCAAGCCACGCCGATGACGGCGAGTTCGACTCGATCCCGCTGGTCGGCCGTTCGCCGGCGATGCAGGAAATCTACCGCGTCCTCGCCCGCCTGATGCAGACCGATCTGACGGTGATGATCTCCGGCGAGTCCGGCACCGGCAAGGAACTGGTGGCCCGCGCGCTGCACGACTATGGCAAGCGCCGCAACGGCCCGTTCGTTGCGGTCAACATGGCGGCGATCCCGCGCGATCTTATCGAGTCCGAATTGTTCGGCCACGAGCGCGGCGCCTTCACCGGCGCCAATGCCCGCGCCACGGGCCGCTTCGAGCAGGCTGAAGGCGGCACACTGTTCCTGGACGAAATCGGCGACATGCCGATGGAAGCCCAGACCCGTTTGCTGCGCGTGCTGCAGCAGGGCGAATACACGACCGTTGGCGGCCGCACGCCGATCAAGACCGACGTGCGGATCGTCGCCGCCTCCAACAAGGATCTGCGTATCCTGATCCAGCAGGGCCTGTTCCGCGAGGATCTGTTCTTCCGCCTCAACGTCGTGCCGCTGCGCCTGCCGCCGCTGCGCGAGCGCATCGAGGATCTGCCCGATCTGATCCGCCACTTCTTTGCACTCGCGGAGAAGGACGGTTTGCCGCCGAAGAAGCTCGACGCCTTGGCGCTCGAGCGCATGAAACAGCACCGCTGGCCGGGCAACGTTCGCGAACTGGAAAACCTCGCGCGCCGCCTGGCAGCGCTGTATCCGCAGGACGTCATCACCGGTTCGGTGATCGATGGCGAACTGGCGCCGCCCGCTGTGGCCTCGGGTGGTAGCGCGCCGACCGGCGTGGATAATCTCGGTGGGGCAGTCGAGGTCTATCTGTCCTCGCACTTCTCCGGCTTTCCGAACGGCGTGCCGCCGCCGGGCCTCTATCACCGCATTCTCCGCGAGATCGAGGTACCGCTGCTGACCGCAGCACTGGCCGCGACCCGAGGCAACCAGATCCGCGCTGCGGATCTGCTCGGCCTTAACCGCAACACCCTGCGGAAGAAGATTCGCGATCTCGATATCCAAGTCTATCGAACCGGCGGCTGATCCCGGCAGCGAGATCGAGCAATTCCAGGGTTTGAGACGCAAAAACAAACGAAAACGCAGGGTATGCGTTTTCGTTGGCTGGTCTGCGCCGTGGATTTGTCGTAATTGGGCAACATTGTTGTATGATTGCATCAGTGCGGTCCGGGCTGTCTCCGGCAGCCGCACGGCGTCCACGCTCACCACATTGTCGGAATGACCAGCGCAGACACGTCGGCTACAGCCTATGAACCGTCGATGGCGGAGCCGCGCAGGTGGACCCTGCGGCGGCTGTTCGTGCCATTGGCCGTCGGCTTGGCACTCCTGTCGTCATGCCTGACCTTCCTCGTCCTGAATGGCCTCACGCCGATCGCGCCGACCCATCAGGTCGTCGTTACCTTCCTGCTGATCAATGCCGCCAGCGTGCTCCTGCTGGTCCTGATCATTGCGCGGGAGATCTGGAAGGTTGTCCAGGCGCGCCGCAGGGGCAGGGCGGCGGCCCGGTTGCATGTCCAGATCGTCAGCCTGTTCTCGGTGATCGCCGTGCTTCCGGCGGTACTCGTTTCGATCGTCGCCAATGTGACCCTCGACCGCGGCCTCGATCGGCTGTTCTCCGGCCCAACCAAGGCGGTCATCAACAATTCGCTCGTGATTGCCAGCGCCTATCTGCACGAGCACGGCCAATTGATTGGCGGTGATATCCTCGGTATGGCCGACGATCTCGCGCGCATCCAACCGCTTTTCTATCAGGACCGCGGTACGTTCCGTTCGTTGATGCTGGCAAATGCAACCGCGCGCAATCTGCCGGGCGCCATGTTGATCGACAAGGATCGCAACGTCATCGAACCCGACCAGCCCGGCATCAAACAGGAATTCTCACCGCCGCCGGCAGACTTCCTCGTCAATGTCAGCGCGTCCGAGCCGGCCATCGCTGTAATCCCCGAGGGAAATTACGTCGCCGCCGTGATCCGGTTGCGAGCGTTCGACAATATGTTCCTCTATGTCGCCCGCAAGCTCGATCCGCGCGTGGTCGCGCAGATGAACCAGAGCCAGGCTGGCGCAGCCGAATATGCCGAACTGGAATCGCGCAGGCTCGGCATTCAGGTCGCCTTCGCGCTGATGTTCACCGTGATCGCACTGACGGTGCTGATGTCCGCCGTGCTGATCGGACTGAATTTCGCCAACTGGCTGGTGGCGCCGATCCGCCGCCTGATGGGCGCAGCGAACATGGTCTCGACCGGTGATCTTCATGTTCAGGTGCCGGTGATCCAGTCCGAGGGCGATCTCGCCCACCTAGGCGAGACCTTCAACAAGATGACGCAGGAGCTGCGCACCCAGCGTGACGAACTGGTCAGCGCCAGCGACGTCATCGACAGCCGCCGCCGTTTCATCGAGGCCGTGTTGTCATCGGCCAGCGCCGGCATCATCGGCGTCGATGGCTCGAACATGATCGGCATTCTCAACCGCTCGGCCGAGAAACTGGTCGGACATTCGGAGTCCGAGACGCTGGGCCATCCGCTGCACGAGATCATTCCCGAGCTCGACGAATTGATGCAGACCGCCCGCGAGGGATCGCAGCGGCTGGTGCAGGGGCAGGTGACGATCACCCGCGACGGGCAGGAGCGCAACCTGTCGGTGCGCGTCAGCGCAGAACAGACCAGCCAGTCGCGCGACAGCTACATCATCACCCTCGACGACATCACCGAACTCGTCTCGGCACAGCGCACCTCGGCCTGGGCCGACGTGGCGCGCCGCATCGCGCATGAGATCAAAAATCCGCTGACACCGATCCAGCTCTCCGCCGAGCGCATCAAGCGCAAGTTCGGCAAGGTCATCGTCGACGACAAGGCGATCTTCGAACAATGCACCGACACCATCGTCCGGCAGGTCGATGACATCAGGCGCATGGTCGACGAATTTTCGCGCTTTGCGCGCATGCCCAAACCCGTGATCGAAGGTGAGGACGTCGCCGACACTGTACGTCAGGCCGTGTTCCTGATGCGGGTCGGTCACCCCGACCTCGACATCTCCGCCGAGATCAAGGAAGAGCCGATGCGCGCGCGGTTCGACCGCCGGCTGATCTCGCAGGCGCTCACCAATATCATCAAGAATGCGACAGAGGCGATAGAGGCCGTGCCGCCAGAAGAACTCGGCAAAGGTCGTATTGATGTCACAGCGTCGCGCGAGAACGACATGATCTTGATCGACGTGATTGACAACGGCATCGGTCTGCCGACCGTCAACAGGTCGCGTTTGCTCGAACCCTATGTCACGACTCGCGAGAAGGGCACTGGCCTCGGCCTCGCGATCGTCGGCAAGGTGCTCGAGGATCATGGTGGAGGCATCGAACTTGGCGACGCATCGAGTGTTCGTCCAGGACAGCGCGGTGCCTGGATGCGACTGCGGTTTTCTATCTCCGGTCAGAAGGCTGACGCAGACAAGAGTGAACCGGAATCCCCGCCTGATGACGAACCGAAGATCAAAACTGCTACCGGCAACTGACAAGAATAAACGTGACCAGGATATTTTGACCCATGGCAAATGACATTCTGATCGTCGACGACGAAGCCGATATTCGCGATCTTGTTGCGGGCATTCTGGACGATGAGGGCTTCACCACCCGCACCGCACGAGACAGCGATTCCGCGCTCGCGGAAATCGCCAATCGCCGCCCCAACATGGTGTTTCTCGACATCTGGCTGCAGGGCAGTAAGCTCGACGGCCTGCAACTGCTCGAGCAGGTCAAACGCGACAATCCCGAATTGCCTGTGGTGATGATCTCGGGCCACGGCAATATCGAAACCGCTGTCGCGGCAATCAAGCGCGGCGCCTATGACTTCATCGAGAAGCCATTCAAGGCTGACCGGCTGATCCTTGTCGCGACGCGCGCGCTCGAAACCTCGCGCCTGAAACGCGAAGTCAAGGAACTGAAGCAACTCGCACCGGTCGCCAATTCGCTGACGGGGCGCTCGGCCGCCATGAACCAGCTGCGCCAGACCATCGATCGCGCCGCGAAGGCCAATAGCCGCATTCTGATCGTCGGCCCGTCGGGCGCCGGCAAGGAGCTCGCCGCGCGCACGCTGCACACGGCCTCTGCCCGCTCCACAGGGCCGTTCGTCGTCATCAACGCTGCGGCGATTACGCCGGAGCGCATGGAAGTTGAACTGTTCGGCATCGAACAGTCCAATGGCGAACAGGCTCGTAAGGCAGGAGCCCTAGAGGAGGCTCATGGTGGCACGCTATTCATCGACGAGATCGGCGATCTGCCGCGCGAGACCCAGAACAAGATCCTGCGCGTGCTGGTCGATCAGACTTTCATGCGGGCAGGGGGAACCACCAAGGTCAATGTCGACGTCCGCATCATTTCGTCGACCGCGCGCAATCTCGAAGAGGAAATCGCCGAAGGTCGTTTCCGTGAGGATCTCTATCATCGCCTCTCGGTGGTGCCGATCCGCGTGCCGCCGCTGTCTGAGCATCGCGAGGATATTCCGGAGCTCATCGAATATTTCATGGAGCAGATCTCCATCGCGACGGGCCTGCCGAAGCGGCAGATCGGCGAGGACGCCATGGCGGTCCTGCAGTCGCATGTCTGGCCGGGCAATATCCGTCAGCTCCGCAACAACGTCGAACGCGTCATGATCCTGGCCGGCGGCGGGCCGGAAGTGATCATCACCGCCGACATGCTGCCGCAGGACGTCGGCTCGATGGTGCCGTCGATGCCCACCAGCAACAATGGCGAGCACATCATGGGCCTGCCGCTGCGCGAAGCCCGCGAAGTGTTCGAACGCGATTATCTGATTGCGCAGATCAGCCGTTTTTCGGGTAATATCTCGCGCACCGCTGAATTCGTCGGCATGGAGCGCTCCGCCTTGCATCGCAAGCTCAAGGCGCTCGGCGTCGGCTAAATCACTCACCTCACCTCAAGCTTCAACTCAAGCCTCGGAACGAACATGTCGCGCATCGCCTATGTGAATGGTCAATACGTCAACCTGCGCGATGCCGCCGTGAACGTCGAGGACCGCGGCTATCAGTTCGCCGATGGCATTTACGAGGTCTGCGAGATCATCGGCGGCAAGATGGTCGATTTTCCCCGCCATATTGCGCGCATGCAGCGCTCGTTGCGGGAGCTGCGCATCGCCGAGGCCATGCCGCTGACATCGCTCAAGGTGGTGATGCAGGAAGTTATTCGTCGCAACCGCATCAATTACGGCATCGTCTATCTGCAGATCAGCCGCGGCGTCGCCCATCGCGATCACGGATTTCCGTCGCCGGACGTGAAGCCAAGTGTGGTCGTGACGGCGAAATCGCTCAACTTCGCCAAGAATCAGGCGACTGCTGCCAAGGGCGTGAAGGTCATCACCACGGCGGAGAATCGCTGGCCGCGCGTCGACATCAAGACCGTTGGCCTGCTGCCCAATGTGCTGGCGCGACAGGAAGCCCGCGACAAGGGCGCCTATGAAGCCTGGTATGTCGACGCCGACGGTTTCGTCACGGAGGGCGCGTCGTGCAACGCCTGGATCGTCACCAAGGACGGCAAGGTGGTGACGCGCACCGCCGCGTCAGGCATTCTCGCAGGCATCACCCGCGCCGTGCTGATCGAGGTCCTGGCCTCGATGCAGCTCAAGCTGGAAGAGCGGAACTTCACACCGGCAGAGGCTTATGACGCCGCAGAAGCCTTCGTCTCGTCGGCGAGTCAGATCGTGATGCCGGTCATCAATATCGACGGCAAACCGATCGGTGACGGCAAGCCTGGTGGTATCGCGACGCGCCTGAGGCAGGAATTCCATAAATTCGCAGCGATTTCATAAAATTTGCCGCGCTTTTAGGCACCAATTCCGCGTTCCGGCTTGCCTAAAAAGCGCGCCTGCCGTCTAATCACGTCGTCGCGCTCCCGGAGGGGGATCTCAGGGGAAAGTGCGGCAGCTTGGTAAGGCCCCGGAGAGGGCTGCGCCGGGTTCAAAAAAAGCAACAAAACAGACTGCGGGATTAAAAAAAATGGCGGCAGACCGCGCACAAAATCTACAGGACACCTTCCTCAACCACGTACGCAAGACCAAGACTCCGCTCACGATCTTTCTGGTGAACGGCGTCAAATTGCAGGGCATTGTCACCTGGTTCGATAATTTCTGTCTTCTGCTCCGGCGCGACGGACACTCGCAGCTGGTGTATAAGCATGCGATCTCGACCATCATGCCGGGCGCACCGATTCAGCTTTTTGAGGGTGGCGAGGATCCGGCTTGAGCGAACTCCTGAGAGACGCTTGATTGGAATTTCGTAGCTTCGAAGGCAATGCTGCCGACCGACCCTCGGCCAGCAGCGAATCGACCGGCCGCGTTCTCGTGGTCGGTCCTTACCTGCGCGAACGGCGGGGCGACGCCGACGCGCAAGCCTATTCTCATGTCCGCGATACGGAAGCCCGGCTCGAAGAGGCGGTCGGTCTCGCACGCGCCATCGACCTCACCGTGGTCGAGGCCGTCGCCGCGCCGCTGAGCCAGATCCGCCCGGCCACCTATCTCGGCAAGGGCAAGGTCGATGAGATCGCCGGCCTGATCGCGGCGAACGAGATCGGCATCGTGGTGATGGATTGCGCGCTGTCGCCGATCCAGCAGCGCAATCTCGAAAAGGAACTGAAGGCCAAGGTGCTCGACCGTACCGGTCTCATCCTTGAAATCTTCGGCCGCCGTGCCAAGACCAAGGAAGGCACGCTGCAGGTCGAGCTCGCGCATCTCAACTATCAGCGCAGCCGTCTCGTCCGCTCATGGACCCATCTGGAGCGCCAGCGCGGCGGCTTTGGCTTCATGGGTGGCCCCGGCGAAACCCAGATCGAAGCGGATCGCCGCATGATCGGCGACCGCATCGCGCGACTCGAAGCCGATCTGAAGAAGGTCCAGGCGACGCGGCGCCTGCATCGCGCCGGCCGCCAGCGCGTGCCGTATCGCGTTGTTGCGCTGGTCGGTTACACCAATGCCGGCAAGTCGACGCTGTTCAACCGGCTGACGCGCGCCGACGTGCAGGCCGAGGACATGCTGTTCGCGACCCTCGATCCGACGCTGCGTGCGCTGACGCTGCCGCATGGCGGCAAGGCCATGCTGTCGGACACGGTGGGTTTCATCTCCAACCTGCCGACCCAGCTCGTAGCCGCGTTTCGCGCGACGCTGGAAGAGGTACTGGAAGCCGACATCATTCTCCATGTCCGCGACATCTCGCATGAGGATGCGGAAGCGCAGCAAAGCGACGTCGACAACGTGCTGCGCAAGCTCGGCATCGATACGGATGCAACAGCGCGCATTCTCGAAGTCTGGAACAAGATCGATCGTTTCCCTCCGGAGGAGCGCGAGAACCTCGCCAATATCGCGGCGCGGCGGCCGCTGGACAAGCCGTGCTTCATGGTCTCAGCCGAAACCGGCGAGGGCATCGACGATCTGCTCGCTGCCATCGAAACACGGCTCGCCGCCAGCCGCATCACGCTGGATCTGTCGATCGATGCTGCGGACGGTGCTGGCGTGAGCTGGCTGCATCGCAATGCGGAAGTACTGGTGAAAGAATTGCACGACGGCCATTTCGACATGGTGGTGCGTGTCGATGAGACCAAACGCGATATCGTCATGAGTCGGTTCAGTGCAGTGCTGCATCCGGTCGCGGATCTGAGTGCCTGACGAAACTCCGTTGTTGTTCAGGTGGCAGCTTTAAACGCCATGAACACCGCCATGCCGGCGATGACAGCGATGAGTGTCATCCGCAAAGCTCTCTGACTCATGCGATTCGCCAGCCGTGATCCAAGACCGGTACCGATCCACAGCCCCATGATCAGACTTGCAATCGTGAGCCACGGCAGCTCTGTGCCCTGCTGCACATAGAGCAGGGCGGCCGGTAAAGTGACGGGCAGTGCTGTGACGGCAAGGCTAAGGGCCTGGGATTGATGCTGGGACACCTTCAGCAGGCCCGTCATCAAGGCGGTGATCGCAAGCCCGCCGCCGATCCCCAGAAATCCCGACGACCAGCCCGCGACCGCGCCGATGGCGACGAGCGCTGACCCGCGTAACGGCACCTCTTTCGCTTCGTCTGCAGTGCCTTCGAGCTTGGGATGTGACGGCCGACGGATGACGATCACTTCGAGAACCAGCAGATAGCCGACAAAAGTCCATTGCAGCGCGCGAGCAGAAACGGTTGTTGCGAGCAAGGCGCCAACGCACCCGCCCACTGCAAATCCGATGGCCAGCCAGGCAAGCCAACGCGGCGGCACGTGATGGCCGCTGCGTTGATAGTTGCGGACGCCGGAAAGACTGGTGGGCACAACCTGCACGACGAGAGAAACGCCCTGGGCGACGTGCTGATCTTTGCCAAGCAGGAGCACCAGCAGCGGGACGAGGATTCCGCCACTGGTAATACCGAGCAAGCCGGACGCCATGCCGCCGACACCGCCCGCCAGAAGACCGCCGAGGACGTCAGTCAGTGTCATCGTCGGTTGTTCCCTGGCGGTTGCGAGTCATTCAATCCGCGATTTCGTTACCCTTCGCCTCATTCCACAGCGCATCCATCTCCTCGAGCGACGCCTCCTGCAGGGTCCGTCCCTTCGCCGCCAGCGCCTGTTCGATATAGCCAAAACGTCGCTCGAACTTCACGTTGGTGCCGCGTAATGCGAGTTCGGGATCGGCGTCCACATGGCGCGCCAGATTGACCAGCGCGAACATCAGGTCGCCGGTCTCGGCCGCTACTTCGCTCTGGTCGCCGCGATCGAGTGCCGCTTCGATCTCGTCAGCTTCCTCGCGGATTTTCGCCAGCACCGCGCGCGGATCATTCCAGTCGAAGCCGACGCTGGAGGCTTTTGTCTGCAGCTCCATGGCCTGGCTCAATGCGGGTTGCCCGGCCTTGACGCTCGCAAGGAACGAGGAGGGCGGCGTGGCCTCAACGCCGCGCCGTGCGGCGCGTTCAGCCTTTTCCTCGGCTTTGATACGCCCCCACGTCCCCTTCACATCCGTCGGTGCGATCTTGCCGTCCTTGTCGGCGAACACATGCGGATGCCGGCGGATCATCTTGCGGGTGATCGCCTCCACGACGTCGCCGAACGCGAATGCATTCTGCTCTTCGGCCATCCGGGCGTGGAACACCACCTGCAGCAGGAGATCGCCGAGTTCGTCGCAGAGGTCGTGGAGATCGTGCCTGACGATGGCATCGGTGACCTCATAGGCCTCCTCGATCGTATAGGGCGCGATACTCGCGAAATCCTGCTCCAGATCCCATGGGCACCCCGTCACGGGCGTGCGCAACTGGGCCATGATCTCAATCAGGCCGACGATATCGCGGGAAGGGGTCATGAGGCACCACGGTTCACAGCAGGAGCCTTTGCTATGCCGCAGGACGGCGGCGTGGCCCAGCGGAAATGCCCGGTTTTGCCTGTCTTTCACACAGGGCTGCAGAGTGCTATCTGCAGCCGATGAGCGACACTTTCCCAGATCAAACCGCGCTGGTGCTGTTTTCCGGCGGCCAGGATTCCGCAACCTGTCTGGCCTGGGCGCTGGCGCGCTTCAAGCGCGTCGAGATGCTCGGCTTCGCTTACGGCCAGCGCCACGCCATCGAACTCGACAGCCGCGACAAGCTGCTGGCGGGCGTGAAGGCCTTGAATGCTGATTGGGCCACGAAACTCGGTGACAGCCACACGCTGGACATCCCGACGCTGAGCGACATTTCCGACACCGCGCTGACGCGTGACGTCGCCATCGAGATGGGGGCCGACGGCCTGCCCAATACGTTTGTGCCCGGCCGCAATCTGGTGTTCCTGACATTCGCGGCAGCGCTGGCCTATCGACGCGGCATCACCCACATCATCGGCGGCATGTGCGAGACGGATTACTCCGGCTATCCCGATTGTCGCGACGACACCATCAAGGCGCTGCAGCAGGCGCTCAATCTCGGCATGGCCAGGAATTTCACGCTGCACACGCCGCTGATGTGGCGCGACAAGGCGGCGACCTGGGCGCTGGCGCATGAGCTCGGCGGGCAGGGCCTCGTCGACCTGATCCGCGAACACTCGCACACCTGCTATCTCGGTGAGCGCGGCGCGCTACACGACTGGGGCTATGGCTGCGGCAAATGCCCGGCCTGCGAACTACGCGCCAAAGGCTGGCGCGCGTTCGCAGCAACGGCTGTCTAGACGGACAGCGACTCGCGGACCTTGGCCGCTTCGGCAGCGCTGAGGCCTGTCAGCGGCGGACGCACCCGCAGCCAATTGTCATTGTTGTCGCGCTTCGCCAGCAGCACCTTCAGCGAGGGAAGCTGCGCATAGCTGGACACCGCATTGCGCGCCGCGACGATACGCTCCTGCGCAGTCGCAACCTCGGCCGCCTTGGCCGGATCCTTGTAACCATTGAACACCGTGGCGAGCTCGCGGCTCACGAGGTTGGAGGTCGCCGTGATGCAGCCGGCGCCGCCCATCGGCAGCAGCTTCAGCATCAGGGGATCGGCGCCGACCAGCACCGAGAACCCCGGGAAGCGATCGACGATGGCGCT
This sequence comes from Tardiphaga sp. OK245, assembly GCF_900108575.1. Lineage (NCBI taxonomy): Bacteria > Pseudomonadati > Pseudomonadota > Alphaproteobacteria > Hyphomicrobiales > Nitrobacteraceae > Tardiphaga > Tardiphaga sp. OK245. The sequence goes on from NZ_FNWZ01000003.1 coordinate 490,512, forward strand.
CATATTGGCGAACTCGCCCGCGGAATCCTTGATGCCGACCACGATTTCCGGGAAGCGCTTGCGTAACCGATCGATGACGTCGAGCGAGATCGGCACCGCCGACATCTGGGGGATGTGATAGAGCACGACGCGCAGGCGCGGATCGGCGACGCGCTCGATCACAGCCGTATAGGCATCGACGATGCCATCATCGGACACGCCCTTGTAGTAGAACGGCGGCAGCATCACGACGGCTCCGACGCCACTGGCGACAGCGTGCTTTGTGAGTTCAACCGTTTCCATGATCGACGCAACACCGGTGCCCGGCAGCAGTTTCGACGGCGCGATTCCGGATTTCACCACGGCTTCCAGCAGCGCCATGCGCTCGCGTGATGACAGCGAATTGGCTTCGCCTGTCGTGCCGAGCATGGCGATGCCGGTGCAGCCGTCATCGAGCAGACGCTGGCAGTGGGAGGTGAACAGGCCCTGATCCACCGACAGGTCGGCGTTGAAGGGGGTGGTCGCGGCGCAGTAGACGCCGGTCGGGAAGGGAGCTGTCATCGTTGTGCTCTTTCGGGTGCGTGTTGCAGGAGTTCTTCTAACGAAGCGCTTGTTTTTTACCTCTCCCCGCAAGCAGGGAGAGGTAAATACGTTACGGCATGATCTGCCCGCCATTCACCTCGATGACCTGGCCGGTGATGTAGCTGCTCATGGTCTCGTCGGCGAGGAACTGATAGGCGCCGACGCAATCCTCGGGCGTGCCGATGCGGCCCAGCGGGATGCCCTGGCGGGCGCCTTCGAGCTGCTCCGCGGTCGAATAGCGCTGGTGGAACGGCGTCATGATCACGCCCGGCGCCACCGCATTGGCGCGCACGTTGAACGGAGCCAGTTCCTTCGCCAGCACACGCGTGATGGTCGAGACAAAACCCTTGGCCGAACCATAGAGACCGGCGCCGCCGCTGCCGCCATTGCGGGCCGCAACCGACGTCGTGTTGATGATCGAGCCAGAACGCTGCGCCTCCATGATCTTCGCGGCCTTGCGGCAGGCGAAAAATACCGAGCCGATGTTGAGATCGACCACATCGTCATACTGTTCGTCGGTGGCATTGGCGATCGAAGTGCGGCCGAACATGGCGCCGGCATTGTTGATCAGCACGTCGATGCGGCCGAGCTTGGCATGGGCTTCGTCGATCACGCGCGCAGCCTCAGCGCGCTCCGACACGTCGCCGCGCACGAGGTCGGCGGTGCCACCACTCGCACGGATATTCGCGACCACTTCCTCGGCGCCTTCCGGATTGCCGTTGTAATGCACGATCAGCCTGGCACCGAGGGCGCCGAATTTCTTCGCCACGGCAGCGCCGATGCCGGAGCTTGCGCCGATGATCACGATAGCCTTGCCGTTCAGTCCGTTGGTCACGCCTGGTCCTTTCCGATTGAGCGAGCGTTCGACCACGATTTCAGCAACCTGACAAGTTACCAGAATTTGTGCGATGCAGCACGGTATTTGACCAAGTCATGCAATTTAATCATTGTATATCAATGACATAATATAATAGCGATCCATCCGCGCAACATTGACATGTTGACAAGTTTGCCGCCGCCTCTCATGGTCGCCGAAATTTTTGGGCGAGGAAGTGTTTCCATGCGACGGCGCTCCCGGGCGATCGGACTGTCACACGAAACCTCCGCCGCCATCCCTGAGCTGCGGTTTGACCGATCATGAAGCCGATTGATCCCTCTGAATTGCCTGAAGCGCCGCGTCCGCGCGGTGCCGCCGGTTCGCTCGTCGACAAGGTCTATGGCGAACTCGCGCAGCGCATCGCCAATGGCGACTACGCACCGGACCAGAAGCTGCCCGGCGAGCACGAACTTTCCGATATGTTCGACGTCTCCCGCCCGGTGCTGCGCGAAGCACTCGGCCGGTTGCGCGAAGACGGACTGATCACGTCGCGACAGGGCGCGGGCAGTTTCGTCCAGATGCGTGCGCAGCCACAGCCACTCGGCTTCGCGCGGGTGGAGACCATCGCCGACATCCAGCGCTGCTTCGAATTCCGCATCACCATGGAAGCCGATGCGGCGCATTTTGCAGCGCTCCGACGCAGCGACGACAATCTCGGCAAGATGGAAGCCGCGCTCGGCCTGCTGCGCGAGGCGACGAAGAAGCGCAAGCATCGCGAAGACGCCGACTACGCCTTCCATCTCGCTGTCTCCGAGGCGACCAACAACCACTATTTCGCGACCTCGCTGAACGCCCTCAAGGACCACGTCGCTGTCGGTATGAAGCTGCACGGCCTGTCGCTGATGGGCCCGCGGCCCGGCCTCGAGCAGGTGTTCGAGGAACACAGCAGTATTTTTGAAGCGATCCGTGACCGCGATGCCGAGGCAGCGCGCACGGCCATGCGTCTCCATCTCGAAACGTCGCGCGACCGCCTGTTCGAAGGCCGTCTGCTTGACCTCTCGTTCCGGTGACGGGGAGAGTGAATTGACCGACCACACGACATTTCTTGCAACGCTTGCTGGCATCGTCGGCGACCGACACCTGATCGGTCCCGGCGGCGATTTCGAACCCTATGTAGTGGACTGGCGCGGCCGCTATCACGGCAAGGCACTAGCCGTCGTGAAGCCCGGCTCGACGCAGGAAGTCTCCGACGTGGTCAAGGCCTGCGCGGCCGCCGGCATCGCCATCGTGCCGCAGGGTGGCAATACCGGCATGTGCGGCGCCGCAACTCCGCTCGGCGAGCGCACCATGATTGTGCTGCGTCTCGATCGCCTCAATAAGATCCGCAGCATCAGCCGTCTCGGTGACTCCATCGCCGTCGATGCCGGCTGCATCCTCGCCGACATCCAGAAGGCAGCAGACGATATTGACCGCCTGTTTCCGCTCAGCCTCGGAGCCGAAGGCTCCTGCCAGATCGGCGGCAATCTCTCGACCAATGCCGGTGGCACCGCGGTTCTGCGCTACGGCACCACACGCGAACTCGCGCTCGGCCTCGAAGTCGTGCTGCCCGATGGCGAGATCCTCGACGGCATGACGGCCCTGCGCAAGGACTCCACGGGCTTTGACACCAAGCAGCTCTTCATCGGCGCCGAAGGTACGCTCGGCATTATCACCGGCGCGGTGCTGAAGCTGTTTCCGAAGCCACGGGCGAGGGCGGTGTCCTTCGCCAAGCTGAGCAGCATCGATGCGGTGCTCGACCTGCTCGCGCAGGCACGTACCGAACTCGGTGATCGCATCGGCGCCTTCGAGGTGATGTCGCGCGGCCAGATCGAGGTGATCGCCGAAAACCTGCCGCTGGTGAACATCCCGTTCGAGCTGGATACGCCGTGGTATGTGCTGATCGAACTCGTCGATACGCTGGTGTCGGTGGATCTGAATGCAGCGCTCGAAGCGTTGCTCAGCAATGCCTATGAGCGCGAGCTGGTCACCGATGCGCTGGTGGCCTCCAGCGAGACGCAGGCCGCAGCGTTCTGGAAGATTCGCCACAGCGTATCGGAAGGCAGCAAAAAGGCCGGCTACGTCATCTCGCACGACAGCGCCGTGCCCTTGTCGCAGCAGGCAACGTTCGTCACGCAGGTGGAGAAGCGCATCGCTGCCTATCGGCCCGACGCACGCATCGTGATGCACGGCCATATCGGCGATGGCAACATCCACATCCTCGCGATCATTCCAGGCCTCGAGCAGAACCAGAAGGATCAGATCCAGGACACGATCCGCGGCATCAACACCATCGTCGATGAAGAGACCGTCGCGCTCGGCGGCAGCATCAGTGCCGAGCACGGCATCGGTATCGCCAATCGCGAGCGGCTTGCCCGCGTCACCAAGCCGGCCGAGTTGCGGCTCTTGCGCAGCGTCAAGCAGATGCTCGATCCGAACGACATCATGAATCCCGGAAAAGTGCTGCCTGCGCAATAGGCGAGGCGGCCGCAAGCATTCATCAGAACACTCATTCGAGAAGAGGAACACGCATGAAGATCAAATCCATCCTGATGGCCGCTTGCGTCGCCGTGGGCGCCGCCGGGCAGGCGAGTGCGCAGGACGCAAAATATCCGACCAAGCCGATCACCATCGTCGTGCCCTTCGCGGCCGGCGGCACCGTGGACATCATCGCGCGTATGGTCTCGGAGAATTTGCAGAAGAAACTCGGCGCTACCGTGCTGGTCGAAAATATGGGCGGCGCCGGCGGCAATATCGGCGTCAACCGTGTCGCCAAGGCGCAGCCTGATGGCTACACGATCGGCCTCGCCAGCACCTCGCCGCTGGCGATCGCGCCCTCGCTCTATGGCAGCAAGCTTCAGTTCCAGCCGGAGAAGGATCTGGTGGCTTTCGCGCAAGTGAGCATCGTGCCTAACGTGCTCGTGGTGAATCCCGATCGCATCAAGGCCCGCACGGTGCCGGAGTTGATCGAATACATGAAGGCCAATCCAGACAAAGTGACATTCGGCTCGGCCGGACCGGGCACGTCGCAGCATCTTGCCGGCGAGCTGTTCCAGCAGATGACCGGCACCAAGATGGTCCACGTGCCCTACAAAGGCTCGAGCCAGATGGTCACCGACCTGATCTCGGGACAGATCGACATCGCTTTCGACAATGTCCCGCTGCTGCTGCCGCATGTGGCCGGCGGCAAGCTGGCGATGCTCGCCACGGCAACGCCGAAGCGCGCCGAGTTCGACGCGAATGTGCCGGCCGTCGCCGAATTCCTGCCGGGCTTCGAGGCTGTCGCATGGCACGGCTTCATCGCGCCAGCGGCAACGCCGAAGCCGATCGTCGACAAGCTCTCGGCGGAAATCCGCGAATTCATGAGCCTGCCGGAAACCAAGAAGAAGATGGCCGAACTCGGCGCGGTGGCTGTCGCCATTCCGCAGGATGAGTTCACCAAATACATCGCCAGCGAGACCTTGCGCTGGAAGGGTGTGATGGAGAAGGCCAACGTCACGATGAACTAGGCGACCGCGCAGGTGGTGACGACGTCATGTTCGTCACCACCTGCGATATCGAGCGTCCACCAAAGGACGCCGACGATCAAAATAGAAAAACACATGGAGGAATGTTCAATGAGACTTCGGTCAATCCTGATGGCTGCCTGCCTGACGCTCGGCACGCTCACGCAAGCGACGGCCCAGGACGCGAATTACCCGAGCCGCCCGATCACCAGCATCGTTCCGTTTGCCGCCGGCGGCACTGCCGATATCTTTGCGCGCATGGTGTCGGAGCATCTGCAGAAGAAGATGGGCGCGACGGTCATCATCGAGAACGTCGGCGGCGCCGGCAGCATCATCGGCGTCACCCGCGTCGCACGCGCTACGCCTGATGGCTACACGATCGGCCTTGCCAGCACCTCGGCGCTGTCGATCAATCCGACGCTGTATGGCGCAAAACTGTCCTACAATCCCGAAAAGGATCTCGTGCCGATCGCGCAGATCAGCATGGTGCCGAATGTCCTGGTGGTGAACCCGACCAGGATCGCGGCGCGCACGGTGCTGGACCTGATCGCCTATATCAAAGCCAATCCCGACAAGGTGACATTCGGCTCGGCCGGCGTCGGCACCACGCAGCATCTTGCCGGCGAACTGTTCCAGCAGATGACCGGCACCAAGATGGTACACGTACCCTATAAGGGCTCGAGCCAGATGGTCACGGACTTGCTGAGCGGCCAGATCGACATCGCCTTCGACAACGTGCCGCTGCTGCTGCCGCATGCGGCGGCCAGCAAGCTCGCGATGCTGGCAACGGCCTCGCCGAAGCGCGCCGAGTTCGATCCGAACCTGCCGGCGGTGTCTGAATTCCTGCCGGGTTTTGAAGCCGTCGCCTGGCACGGCTTCATGGCACCGGCCGGAACGCCGAAAGCCATCACCGACAAGCTGTCAGTCTCGATCCGCGAATTCATGCAGTTGCCCGAGACGAAGAGAAAGATGTCCGAACTCGGGGCCGTCGCCGTGGCGGTCCCGCCGGACGAGTTCGCCAAATACATCGCCAGCGAAACGCAGCGCTGGAAGGGCGTGATCGAGAAGGCCAACATCACGATGAACTGACACTGGCGAACCGGAGGGCCGGCAGGCGGCCAATGCCGCCGCCCATCACGCCGGGTCGAGATATGGCTCGAACGCCTCGACCGACACTTTCAGCGTCGGATCGCCATCGGGTCCCCACAGTTCGGCGCCGTCGAACACGACGGTGTAAAGCCATTGCGGGTTTTCGCCCTGCTCATGCGCCGCAGTGTCGGGATAGACATGCGCGCCGTGTATCCGCTCGATCACGCCGACATGACCGCGGACATAGCGCGGCAGCCGCGTATGCGTGGTCGGATGGATGTTCTTCATCCGCACGCGATCGCCGATCGCGAATGCAGCAGGCGCCGAAGCAGGGCGCGTGAACGAGCCGCGGGTCAGCACGCGCTCGACACTATCAACGGTGAAGTTGCCGCGCTTCAGCGGCTTCGGCGGCACGGATGCGTGGCCGGCCTTGATCTCATCGGCAGCGAGGAAGCCACGTTCGACCAGCATATCCTCAAGGCCGAGAAACCATTTCTTGTAGTAGCTGCTGGAGAGATAGACCTCCGGCGGCAACGTCTCGCGATAGAAGCGCGACGCGTCGATGTTAAAGGCGCCTGCCGCGCCCATGGCACGCACCATGGCCAGCACGCGGGATTCCCATTCCGCATGAAACATCGGCTCGTTCGGCTCCGCCTCGACCTTGCCGAAGCCGTCCATGCCGCCCATGTCGTGGACGCCGTTCACGACGGGGCTCCCGGCGCTGTCACCAGACCCGTGCCGATCATCGAGTCGCGCGTAACCAGTTCGGCCAGTTGTTGTTCGCTCCAGCCCTCGGTGCCGGCAGGTCGCATCGGCAACACCAGGAAACGCGTTTCAGCCGTCGAATCCCAGACGCGGATTTCCGTGTCATTCGGGATTGTGAAGCCGAAGTCGGCCAGCACGCCGCGCGGATCCTTGACGGCGCGGGAGCGGTAGGGCGCGGCCTTGTACCAGACCGGGGGCAGGCCGAGCATTTCCCAGGGGTAACAGGAGCACAGCGTGCACACGACCATGTTGTGGCGCTCGGGCGTGTTCTCGACCACGACGAGATGATCGCCGGTGCGGCTGACATGGCCGAGCGTGCCGACCGCCGCCGAGCCATCGGCCAGTAGCGCCGCCTTGAAGGCCGGATCGGTCCAGGCTTTCGCGACCACCAGGGCGCCGTTGTGCGGGCCAATCTTGGTCTCATAGGCCTGGATCATCGCGTCCAGCGCCGCTGGATCGATATAGCCTTTCTCGGTCAGAATGGTCTCGAGTGCACGGACGCGCAGCTCGGTGTCCGACAGTTCGGAATGGTCGTGATCGTGGTCATGATGGTGTTCGCTCATACCGTCAGGATAAGCGAGGCGCGATTGTTCTGTCGAGGATTTCGGGACTCAGCTAGGTCTACAGCATGGCTGCTCCTCGTTATCGCGCGCTGACGCTGATCGGCTTCGTTCTGGTCGCGCTGCTGGTGGCTTCGGGCCATGCGGAGGCGGCCAATGGCGCCTATGCGGTCGATGCGGCGGATATTTCGGACCTCGGCTCCTGCAAGGTCGAGAGCTGGTATTCGATGGCCACCAACAGCGACTTTGCGGCGGTGGCCAATCCGTCCTGCGTGGTGGAGATCACGCGTCCGGTCGAACTCAGCGTGCTCACCAATCACAGCCGCTCCGATGGCGAGTTCAGCACCACGCTGGCGCCAAAGGCGAAGATCAACATTGAGCCGACCGGCATCGGAAAATTCGGCGTATCGGCGCTGGCCAGCGGCACATTCGACGCTGTGACCGGCCAGAACACCGCGGTCTTCGCCGAAATTCCGGCGACCTATCGCTTCAACGAAACCATGCGCATCAATCTCAATGCCGGCTGGCTGTGGGATCGCACCGTCGATCGCCACTACTTCACCTATGGCGTCGGCTTCGACTGGAAATTCACCGACGTGCTGCAATACACAGTGGAACTGTACGGGCAGGCGGGCCGCGCCGAATTCGCCAGTGTGGTCCAGCCACGTATCCAGACCGGGGTGCGCTATCGGCCCAACGACATCTTCTCGGTCGACCTGATTTACGGCCGCAACATCACCGGGGAGAATTCCAACTGGATCACCCTGGGCACCACGATCCGGTTTCCGCCGCCCGGAAGCGTGAGCAAACCCGACGCGCATTTGTGATTCACCTGGGGCCGGCAATCGCTGTAAAACCGCGATATCGGCAAATTGCGTGATTTTCCGACAAGCATCTGAAATATCTCGATGTTAACGTCCGGCCGTGTTCAAGCCGGCTCGCGGAAATCCAGTGTCAATCTTGCGACGATCTTGCGACTTCCTATCCGTCCTCACCATCGCCGCAGCGCTGGTCACGCCCGCATTGGCAGGCACCAGCCTGCTGACCGACAAGCCAGATCTCAGCAGCTTTTCCCAGGACGACCTGAACCGCGTCACCGACATGCTCGACCGCGAAGTCGGCCAGGGCCATCTCGCCGGCGCGATCATGCTGATCCAGCACCGCGGCAAACCGGTCTATTACGAGGCCTTCGGCGTTCGCGATCCCGCGACCATGGCGCCGATGACGACGGATACGATCTTCCGGCTGTATTCGATGTCGAAGCCTGTGACATCGGTCGCGGCGATGATTTTGGTGGAGCAGGGCAAGCTCAGGCTCGACGATCCCATCGCCAAATTCATTCCGTCTTTCGCCCATCCGCAGGTCGCGACCGAGCGCACGGATGCCGGCGGGAAGTCCTATCTGGACTTTGCGCCGGCCGAGAAACCGATCACCGTGCTCGACCTGATGCGGCAGTCGTCCGGCATCAGTTCGGCTTTCACCAATCTCGGTCTGATCACGCAGCTTTATCTCGATGCCGACCTGTTCGACGGCGATTTCGACAATACCGACTTTGCCGCGCGGCTTGCGAAACTGCCGCTGGCCTATCAGCCAGCCACAGTCTGGGATTATGGCCATTCAACCGATCTGCTCGGCCGCATCATAGAGATCGCCTCGGGCCAGTCGCTGTACGATTTCCAGAAGCAGTATCTGTTCGATCCGCTGGGCATGACCGACACCGGCTATTACGTGCTCGATCCCGCCAAAGCGCCGCGCATTGCGCAGCCGATGCCAACCGACCGCATCATCGGCAACGAGACCATCAGCGATCCCACGGTGAAGCGAAGATGGGAGTCAGGAGGAGGCGGCCTCGTCTCCACCACGGGCGATTACGCGCGCTTCCTGCAGATGCTGATCAATGGCGGCACGCTCGACGGCGTCCGAATCCTCAAGCCCGAGTCTGTCCAACTGATGCGCCAGAACCAGGTCGCGCCGGCCAGTGATGTGAAGCCCTGGGCCTATTATTATCCCGGTGCCGGCTTCGGCTACGGTCTTGGCTTCGGCGTCCGCACAGGACCCGGCGAGGACGGCGTGCCCGGCTTTATTGGCGAGATGGCCTGGGGCGGCGCCGCCGGAACTTACTTCTGGACCTATCCGGACCAGGACATGGTGATGATCCTGATGGTGCAGACGCCAACCCAGCGCGGCCGTATCCAGCCGATCCTGAAGACGCTGGTTTACGACGCGATCAAGAAATAGCGGGAGCGTGGCCGGGGGTGCGGCTTTAAGAGAATTGAAACTGGGACCACACGCCGATATCTCGGATTCGCATAAGGTATATTATGGAATATATTATCCCATAGCGATCCCAGAGACTTAGCTCAAATTGTTGCGATATCCGGTTGACCGAACAGTCATTCGAGCCGGTTTGTACTCCCGCATCATTGCATCTTCAGCCGCCGAAATATCTGACGTGATCGAGGTCCGGGATCAACCCTGACTGCGTCGGTCGCCAGCCAAGCCGCTGTTGTGTCCAGGCGCTGGACGCCGGTGCGTCCATGGCCGCGAAGCCTGCGAACCAGCCGAAGTGATCGGCGGCTTCAGCCGGCGATTTCGAGACGACCGGCAGGTTCAGGTGCTTGCCGATGATCTCGGCGATCTCCCGGAATACGACGCCTTGTTCGGCGCTGGCGTGATACCGAATGTCGGCGGAACCGTGCTCGAGGACGAGCCTGTAGAGCCGGGCGACGTCCAGCCGATGTGCGGCGGGCCAGCGGTTGAGACCGTCGCCGAAGTAGGCCGAGGCGCCCTTCTCCCGCGCGATATTGATCAGCATCGGCACGAAGCCATGGTCGCCATCGCCATGGACCGATGGCGGCAGCCGGACCGACGAAGTACGCACGCCGCGTGCCGCCAGACGTTCGGCGACCTGCTCCGATACGCGTGGGCTTGGCGACGCGCTCGACGGGCCCATGTCTTCGGTCGCCAGACATCCAGGCGCGATGAAGGCCATGCCGGAGGTCACGATCAAGGGCCGCTCGGAGCCCGCCAGTGCATCGCCGAGCGTCTCGATGGCACGCGCGTCGATCGCGCAGTTTTCCTTGAATTTCGAGAAGTCGTGGATGAAGGCCGTATGGATCACGCCGTCTGAATTGGCAGCCCCGGACCGCAGGCTGTCCAGATCTTCCAGATCGCCGCGATGGATCTGGGCACCAGCGTCGGCCAGCGCCTTGGCAGATGCATCCGAGCGCGCGAGACCGAGCACCTGATGACCGGCGCCGATCAATTCCTGAACCACCGCAGATCCGACAAAGCCCGAAGCACCGGTAACGAAGACACGCATGTGATATTCCTCTCGTGAATGCGCGGATGTATCGGTCCTGCGGTACAGTGCGTGAAGCCGTGACGTTATACGGGTATGGCGACTAACAGGCTGAGCATGACGGTCACCGAAACAACCTCCGGCTCTGGCTCCAATCCGCTGGGCGCTTATCTCAGGGATCGCCGCGCCAGGCTCGATCCCGTGGCGTTCGGTTTTTCGTCCGAGCGACGCCGCACGCCGGGCCTGCGGCGCGAGGAAGTCGCGCAGCGCGCCAATGTCAGCGCCACCTGGTACACATGGCTGGAACAAGGACGCGGCGGCGCGCCATCGGCCGATGTGCTCGACCGGATTTCACGCGCACTGGAATTATCGACAGTCGAGCGCGAGCATCTGTTTCTGCTGGCGCAGCACCGGCTGCCGGAAGTCCACTACGAGCCGTCCGATATCGTCACGCCGACGCTGCAGCGCGTGTTGGATTCGATGGAGTTCAGCGCTGCCGTCGTGCGCAATGCGACCTGGGACATCGTGGCCTGGAATCGTGCGGCACTGGCCGTGCTTGGCGACTATCCGAACATCGCGCCCGAGGACCGCAACGTTCTGCGAATCCTGTTCTGCCGGCCAAATGTCCGCGCCAAGATGCCGGACTGGGAGAATGATGCACGTTTCGCCGTGGCGGCATTTCGCGCCGACATCACGCGCAGCGGCGCATCAGAACGCGCCCAGACATTGATCGATGAACTGTGCCGGATCAGCCCCGACTTCGCAGCCATGTGGCATGACAACGACGTCAGCAGCTATGGCGAAGGCAAGAAGCATGTGAACCATCCCGAGGTCGGGCCATTCACGATGAGCTATTCGACATTTTCGGTCGATGGTCAGCCGAATTTGGGCATGGTGGTCTATACGCCGGAGACGGCTGCAGATGCCGAGCGGATGAAGGCGCTGATAGCGGCGAAGGGCTAGCGCTCTAACGCCTGTGTTCGTCGTCATGCCCGGCCAGCGCGAAGCGAGCTTCGCTAGATGTGCCAGGCATCCACGTCTGGGCTGCGAGCGAAGAAAGGCGTGGATGGCCGGGACAAGCCCGACCATGACGGAGCTTTGTTTGCTCCTACGGATATTTCGGCAGCAACCCATGCGCGGCGAAGCCGCCATCGACATTGAGAATGTGGCCGGTGACGAAGCTCGACTTGCTGTCATCCAGCAGGAACATCGCGGCACCAGCGACCTCCTCCGGCTCGGCATAACGCCGCTGCGGCACCACCTGCATCCAGCCTTCCCGCGTTGCCACCGTGTGCATCTCCTGCACCATGGGCGTCTCGAACGGGCCCGGCGCAATGGCGTTGACGCGAATCTTCAATGGCGCCAGTTCGCAGGCCATCACCTGGGTCAGCGTGACGACGCCGCCTTTGGATGCGCCATAGGCCGAGCGCTCGATATTGCCGCGCAGCCCCGACACCGACGCCACATTCACGATGGCGCCGCCGCCATGAACCTTCATCAGCCGCGCAGCTTCCTTGGCAACGGCAAAGGTGCCAACCAGATTGATGTCGAGGATCTCGCGAAACAGTTTCACCGAGGTCTCGAAGAACGGCACCTGACGGCCGATACCCGCAGAATTCACCAGACCGCGCACCGGGCCGAAACCGGCTTCGCAGTCCTTCAGGCCAGCCATCACGGCGTTCTCATTGGCCACATCCATGACAACGGTTTTGGTCACACCGGCTTTGATGGCGTCGACCTGGGCCTTGGCGGCATCCAGAGCAGGCTGGGTGAGGTCGGCAAGCAGCACTTTCCAGCCCTCACCCACGGCCGCCTTGGCGATCGCCAAACCGATTCCCGATGCGCCGCCGGTGATGATCGCTACGCCGTGATCCCTATTCATATGCTGTCCTTGCGTTTCCTCCACCGGTCCTGGCTGCCGGCGGCTTCAGTCGCGCGATGCTTCCCACAAATTCGCGCGGCGCAAAAGCCGTGCGCGGGCGCCCTCTATTGGGCCTTGGCCTTTGGTCGCACGGCGAAAAGGCTTGACCGGGCAGCCCGGGCATGATGACCAGACGGCAAGGGCCCTTGGGCCTCACAAAGGCAAACAAAGAAGTGGTTGGGAGAAACAAAATGACGATTTCACGCCGGACTCTGCTGAAGGCATCGGCCGCCGCGACTGCATTTGGCGGCGTCAGCATGCCGTTCATCGCGCGCGCGCAGCAGGCCGAATACGTCTACAAATACGCGAATAACCTGCCCGATACGCATCCGATGAACATCCGCGCCCGTGAGATGTCGGCGGCGATCAAGACCGAGACCAACGGCAAGGTCGACCTGCAGGTATTCCCCAACAACCAGCTTGGCTCCGACACTGACATGCTGAGCCAGATCCGCTCCGGCGGCGTCGAGTTCTTCACGCTGTCCGGCCTGATCCTGGCCACTTTGGTGCCGGCCGCCTCGATCAACGGCATCGGCTTCGCTTTCCCGAATTACGACACGGTCTGGAAGGCCATGGACGGCGATCTCGGCGCCTATATCCGCAAGGAAATCACCAAGGCCAATCTCGTGGTCATGGACAAGATCTGGGACAACGGTTTTCGCGAAATCACCTCGTCCTCCAAGCCGATCAAGAGCCCGGACGACCTGAAGGGCTTCAAGATCCGCGTGCCGGTGTCGCCGCTGTGGACCTCGATGTTCAAGGCGTTCGACAGTGCGCCCGCGTCGATCAATATCAGCGAAGTCTATTCGGCGATGCAGACCAAGGTCGTCGAAGGTCAGGAAAACCCGCTGGCGATCATCTCGACGGCGAAGTTCTACGAAGTGCAGAAGTTCTGCTCGCTGACCAACCACATGTGGGACGGCTACTGGTTCCTGGCCAACCGTCGTGCCTGGGAGAAGCTGCCGGCCGATCTGCGCGACATCGTCGCCAAAAACATCAATGCCGCCGGCATGAAGGAGCGCGAGGACGTCGCCAAGCTCAACGCCAATCTGCGCGGCGAGCTGGAATCAAAGGGGCTGGCCTTCAATGAGCTCGAGCCCGGCCCGTTCCGTGACAAGCTGAAGTCGGCCGGCTTCTACAAGGAATGGCAGGGCAAGTATGGCGACGAAGCCTGGGCCATCCTTGAGAAAGCTGTCGGCAAGCTCGGCTGATCGGAACCAATATGGCCGTGCATGACATCTCCGCCCTTGAAAGCGGGGCGTCCAGCGTGGAGAGGGCGCCCCTCTCCCGCCGCGACGCCATCCTGACCTCCATCGACCGCGCGCTCGGCCATCTGGTCGAGATTCCCGCGGCGCTGTTGGTGGTGGCGGAGGTGATCATCCTGTTCATCGGCGTGGTCGCCCGTTACGGCTTCCACCGTCCGCTGATCTGGTCCGATGAACTGTCCTCGATCCTGTTCCTGTGGCTGGCGATGCTGGGCTCCGCCGTGGCGTTCCGGCGCGGCGAGCATATGCGGATGACCGCGCTGGTGGCGTCGGTCGGTCCCCGAATGTGGGCCTTTCTCGACGTCGTCGGGACCTGCGCCGCACTCGCCTTCCTCTTGATGATCGTCGCGCCGTCCTTCGAATACGCCTATGAGGAAAGCTACATCACGACACCGGCGCTGCAGATCGCCAACAGCTTTCGCGCGGCGGCGCTGCCGGTCGGCATCTCGCTGATGATCGTCTTCGCGCTGCTGCGGCTGCTGCGCTACGGCCAGGTTCGCACCGTGCTGACGGCGCTCGGCACCGTGGTGGCAATCATCGGCCTGTTCTGGCTTGCCGAGCCGCTGCTGCGGACCCTCGGCAATCTCAACCTGATCATCTTCTTCGTCGGCGTCGTGGCGCTGTGCGTATTCGCCGGCGTGCCGATTGCCTTCGGTTTTGGCCTCGCGATCTTCGGCTATATGGCACTGACGACGCGCACGCCGATGATGGTGCTGGTCGGCCGCATGGACGAGGGCATGAGCCATCTCATCCTGCTGTCTGTCCCGCTATTCGTGTTCCTGGGCTTGCTGATCGAGATGACCGGCATGGCCCGCGCCATGGTGGCGTTCCTTGCCAGCCTGCTCGGCCATGTCCGCGGCGGGCTGCATTACGTACTGATCGGCGCCATGTACCTCGTCTCCGGCATTTCCGGCTCCAAGGCTGCCGACATGGCCGCCGTGGCGCCGGTGCTGTTCCCTGAAATGAAGGCGCGCGGCGCCAAGCCGGGCGATCTCGTCGCCCTGCTTTCGGCGACCGGCGCACAGACCGAAACCATTCCTCCGAGCCTGGTGCTGATCACCATCGGCTCAGTGACTGGCGTCTCGATCTCGGCGCTGTTCACCGGCGGCCTGCTGCCGGGTGTCGTGCTGGCGATCACGCTGGGCGTGCTGGTGTGGTGGCGCTATCGCGGCGAAGACCTCAGCCACGTCAAACGGGCTTCCGGGCGCGACATCTTCAAGGCTTTCATCATCTCGGTGCCGGCCATCGCGCTGCCCTTCGTGATCCGCGCTGCCGTGGTCGAGGGTGTGGCGACCGCCACGGAGGTCTCCACCATCGGCATCGTCTATGCCGTGCTCGCGGGCCTGTTGATCTATCGTCAGTTCGACTGGAACCGGCTGAAGCCGATGCTGGTCGATACGGCCTGCCTCTCCGGCGCAATCCTGCTGATCATCGGAACCGCGACCGGCATGGCCTGGGGCCTGACCCAGTCCGGCTTCTCGCGCTCGCTGGCGGCGGCCATGACGGGCCTGCCGGGCGGCGGCGCCACCTTCATCGCGGTCTCCATCGTGGCCTTTGTCATCCTCGGCAGCGTACTTGAAGGCATCCCCGCCATCGTGCTGTTCGGGCCGCTGCTGTTCCCGATCGCGCGGCTGGTCGGCGTCCACGAGGTCCACTATGCGATGGTCGTGATCCTCGCCATGGGCATCGGACTGTTCGCGCCGCCCTTCGGCGTGGGCTACTATGCCGCCTGCGCCATCGGCCGTGTCGATCCCGCGGAAGGCATCCGGCCGATCCTTGGTTATCTTCTGGCGCTGCTGATTGGCCTGATCATCGTCGCGATCTTCCCGTGGATATCGATCGGATTCCTCTAAGTGACGTCAAATCAGCGTGTTAAATCCTCGACCTCATGTAATTTTAGAAGATCATTCCTGCGATAAACTGATAAGTGAGATATTCGGTACAACTCACTGATCCAAATACGAAAGGGCCACTATGATCCCAGATCAGGGCGCCTATAGCGTCGGCCTCGACCAGACTCCGGCCAACTTCGTGCCGCTGTCGCCGCTGAGTTTTCTCAAGCGCAGCGCGGCGGTTTATCCAGACCTCACCAGCACCGTCTATGAGGGACGTCGTTTCACCTGGGCGCAAACCTATGAACGCTGCCGGCGCTTTGCCTCGTTCCTGACCGGGCGGGGCATTGGGCGCGGTGACACCGTCGCGGCGATGCTGCCGAACCTGCCCGCGATGAACGAAGCGCACTTCGCGGTGCCGATGACCGGTGCCGTCCTCAACGCCCTGAACATCCGGCTCGACGCCGCGGCCATCGCGTTCCAGCTCGACCATGGCGGCGCCAGGCTGCTGCTGGTCGATCCGGAATTCTCCGGCGTGATCACCGAGGCCCTCCGCCTTATGACCGGCCCGAATCCGACCGTGATCGATGTCGACGACGCGTCCTTCGCCGGCGGTCAGCGGATCGGGGAACTCGAATATGAAGCCGCCCTCGCCGAAGGCAGTCCCGATTTCACCAGCGCCTTCCCGCTCGATGAATGGGACGCCATCGCGCTTGGCTACACCTCGGGGACCACAGGCAATCCGAAGGGCGTCGTCACCCATCACCGCGGCGCCTATCTCAATGCCGTCTCCAACATTCTCGCGGCCGGTCTCGGCCAGCATCCGGTCTATCTCTGGACCCTGCCGATGTTCCACTGCAATGGCTGGTGCTTCCCCTGGACAGTCGCGGCGAGTGCCGGCGTCAATGTCTGCCTGCGCAAGGTCGACCCGACCAAGATCTTCGCGCTGATGCGCGAGCACGGCGTCACCCACATGTCCGGCGCACCGATCGTCTACAACACGCTGATCAATGCGCCCGATGCGCCGGTCTATTCCGGCGGTCCTCTGGTGCAGGGCTCGATCGCCGGCGCGCCGCCGCCAATGGCGGTGCTGTCGGGTGCTGAGAAGATCGGCATCAAGCTGACTCACGTTTACGGCCTGACCGAGGTCTATGGCCCCGCCTCGGTTTGCGCCGAGCAACCCGGCTGGGATGCCCTGCCCGCGGATGAGCGCGCCAACCTGAAGCGCCGCCAGGGCGTGCCCTATCACCTGCAGGAAGCCGTGACGGTGATCGATCCCGAAACGATGCAGGAAGTGCCCCGCGACGGCGAGACCATCGGCGAGGTCATGTTCCGCGGAAATATCGTGATGAAGGGCTACCTGAAGAACGAGAAGGCCACCAAGGAGGCCTTCGAAGGCGGCTGGTTCCACACCGGCGATCTCGGCGTGCTCGATGCTGCCGGCTACGTGACCATCAAGGACCGCTCCAAGGACATCATCATCTCCGGCGGCGAGAACATCTCGTCGGTGGAGGTCGAGGACGTACTCTACAAACACCCGGCCGTGCTGTTCGCCGCCGTGGTTGCCAAGCCCGATGCCAAATGGGGCGAAGTGCCATGCGCCTTCGTCGAGCTGAAGGCAAATGCCGAGGCGACGGAAGCCGACATCATCGCGTTCTGCCGCGCGCAGATGCCCGGCTTCAAGACGCCGAAAGCGGTGGTGTTCGGCGTGATCCCGAAGACGTCGACAGGCAAGATCCAGAAGTTCCTGCTGCGGGATCAGGTGAAGTCGACGGGGTCGTTCAACGCATAAACTCGTCGTTCCGGGGCGCGGACGCCGTTAGGCGGTAGCGAACCCGGAACCTCGACATGGGAGTCTCCGTGGACCCAAGCGACATCGAGATTCCGGGTTCGCTCGCCGTCGGCGAGCGGCCCGGAACGACAGTTTGGCGCTACCAAGAGGTCGCATCCATGACGCAGAACTTCGCCGCAATCATTCTCGGCGGGACCGGCCAAGTCGGCGGCGCAGCGGTCGCCGAGCTGCTGGCAATTCCCCAATGCCGGGAAGTGGTGATGATCACCAGGAAGCCTATTGCCGCGCGATCACGCGTGCGCAACGTCGTTCTTGATACCGGCGCTGCTGACTTTGCTGAGCGCACCGCCGCCCTTGCCCGTGAAGTCTTAAGCCAGGGTCCGGTTAGCGCCGTGAGCTGCGTGGGTGTCGGTTCCGGATCGATGCGCTGGAGCGAAGAGGAACTGAAGCGCCTTGAAATCGGCGTCGTCGGTGCCTTTGCGCGTGGCTGCCACAACGCCGGCATCACCCAGTTCTGCCTGCTGTCAGCAGTAGGAAGCACAGCCCAAAGCCGGTTTCGCTATGTCCGAGTCATGGGTATGAAGGAAGACAATTTGCGCAGCATCGGCTTCAGCCGCCTCGCTATCTTTCGCCCCGGCATTATTGTCGGCAACGCGCATACCCCGGCCTGGGTCGGTTGGCTGGGACGTCTTGTGCCTGGTCGATTTGGCAATATCGATCAGCGGATTATCGGTCGCTCAATCGCCGCAGAGATAGCTTTGCATGGTCGAGAGGCCGGCGAAGTGACCTTTGAAAATGCAGCAATGAAAAAACTCGCTGCTCAAATTACTCCAGCGTCAGTCTGATCCCGTCATAGGCGGGGACCACACTCTCCGGCAGTATCGCTTTTACCGCCTCGTAATCCACATCCGCCGTCATATTGGTGATCACCGTCCGCTTCGGCTTGAAGCGATCGCGCCAGCGCAGCGCATCACTGATGCTGAAATGGCTGGGATGCTGCGTATAGCGCAGCCCGTCGACGATCCAGAGATCGAGACCTTCGAGCGCCGGCCAGCTCTCTTCCGGGATGTCGTTGAGATCAGGCGTATAGGCGGTATTGCCGATCCGGTAGCCCAGCGCCGGGATGTTGCCATGCTGGACCAGGAACGGCGTCAGCGTCAGGTCGCCGCCCTTCCCCGTGATGGTTCGGCTCTCACCGGCCTCGATGCTGAGGCGATCGAGGATCGGCGGATAGTCGCTGCCGGGAGGCGACTGAAAGCAGTAGCCGAAGCGCAGCATGATATCCGTCGCCGTCGAGGCGTTCATATAGACCGGGATACGCTTGCGGCGCTTGAGCACCACTGAGCGGAGGTCGTCCATGCCGTGGGTCTGGTCCGCATGCTCATGCGTCAGGAAGACCGCATCGATGTCATCGACATCGGCGTCGATCAATTGCTCGCGCAGGTCCGGCGAGGTGTCGATGACAACGCGCGTGACGCCCTCGGGCCCGCTCCGCTCCGCCATCATCGAACAACGACGGCGACGGTTTTTTGGATTGGCGGGATCGCAGGCGCCCCAGCCCAGCGCCGGGCGCGGCACACCCGCCGAGGATCCCGAGCCGAGAATAGTGAGCACCAGCGTCATGCCGGCACACCAGTGCCAGGCCCGCTCCCGGCGGATGCCTTGCTGAACAGGCGAAAAAAGTTCTCTGTGGTCTGCTGCGACAGTTCTTCGAGCGACACGCCTCGCGTTTCCGCGAGCACCTTCGCTGTCTCGACCACATAAGACGGCTCGTTGCGCTTGCCGCGCCATTTGCCGGGCGCCAGATACGGCGCGTCGGTTTCGACCATGATGCGGTCGGCGGGAAGCTCAGCGGCGAGATCGCGCAGCTCCTGTGACTTCTTGAAGGTGATAATGCCGGTGAAGGAGATCGACAGACCCATGTCGATGGCTTTCATCGCCAGCTCCCGTCCGCCGGTGTAGCAATGCAGCACCGCCTTGAACGCGCCCTTAGCCATCTCGTCTTCGAGAATGGCGCTGCATTGTTCGTCGGCCTCGCGGGTATGGATCACCAGCGGCAATCCGGTCGTGCGTGCGGCGGCGATATGGGCGCGGAAGCCGCGCTCCTGCGCGCCTGATGAGCCGTGTTCGTAGAAGTTATCAAGACCCGCTTCGCCGAGCGCGATGACCTTCGGATGCTTTGTCAGTTCGATCAGCTCATCCGCCGAGATGCCGTCTTCCTCGTCGGCATTGTGTGGATGAGTACCGACCGAGCAATAGACGTTCGGAAAGCGCTCCGCGATCGCGAGCAGCGCCGGCAGCCGCCGCACCCGCGTCGAGATGGTCACGAGCTTGCCGACGCCTGCGGCTTCGGCACGCGCGACGATACCGTCGAGATCTTCGGCGAAATCGGGGAAATCGAGATGACAGTGACTATCGACAAGCATCGTTGAACTCAGGTCGCGGCGGCGGGCTCGACATAGCGCGGGAATACGCCGGTGGGTGTCGGCAGCTGCGTGCCCGGCCTAATGCGGGTCGCAATTGCCGTGAAGTCGCGCTCGCTTTCGGGGATCCCGAGCACGTCGAGCAGCTTCGCACATGACGCCGGCATTACCGGCTGCGCCAGGATCGCGACCTGCCGCACGACTTCGGCGGTCACGTAGAGCACCGTGGCCTGCTTCTTCGGATCGGTCTTGGCGAGCGCCCACGGCGCCTCGCCCGCAAAATAGCGGTTGGCTTCGGCGACCACGGCCCAGACCGCATTCAGCGCCTGATGGATCTGCTGCGTCGCCATCGCGGTACGCGCGAGCTCCAGCATTCCGTCCGCCTGCGTCAGGATCGCCTTGTCGTTCTCGCTGTAATCGCCGGGCTCCGGCAGCACGCCGCCATACTGCTTGGCGATCATCGACAGCGAGCGCTGCGCGAGATTGCCGAGATCGTTGGCAAGGTCGGCATTGGTCCGATTGACGATGGCTTCGTGATTGTAGCTGCCGTCCTGCCCGAACGAGACTTCGCGCATGAAGAAATAGCGCATCTGATCGACGCCATATTGCTGGGCCATGCCGATCGGGTC
The DNA here is from genome assembly GCF_900108575.1 of Tardiphaga sp. OK245. Taxonomy (NCBI): domain Bacteria; kingdom Pseudomonadati; phylum Pseudomonadota; class Alphaproteobacteria; order Hyphomicrobiales; family Nitrobacteraceae; genus Tardiphaga; species Tardiphaga sp. OK245. The sequence continues at coordinate 511,009 of NZ_FNWZ01000003.1, forward strand.
GACCACGTTGCCGACCGACTTCGACATCTTCTCACCGCGGTTGAGAAGAAATCCGTGACTGAAGACGCGATGCGGGACATCGACCCCCGCAGCCATCAGGAATGCAGGCCAGTAAACCGCGTGAAAGCGAACGATATCCTTGCCGATCACATGCAGGTTGGCAGGCCAGTAGCGCTTGAAGTCGTCGCCATCGACATCCGGATAGCCAGCTGCAGTGATATAGTTGGTGAGCGCATCGATCCAGACATACATCACATGACCGGGCGCGCCCGGCACCTTGATGCCCCAGTCGAACGTGGTCCGCGAAATCGACAGATCCTGCAGGCCGCCCTTCACAAAGCTCGTCACTTCGTTCAGCCGCTCGCGCGGCAACACGAAATCCGGAACGCGCGCGTATAGATCGAGCAGCTTGTCCTGATAGGCGGACAGCCGAAAGAAATAGGTTTCCTCTTCGGTCCACTCGACCGGCGAGCCGAGCGGCTCACGCCGGACACCATCGTCGCCGAGCGTCGTTTCCGCTTCGTCGAAATAGGCTTCCTGACGAACCGAGTACCAGCCGGCATATTTGTCGAGATAGATGGCGCCGGCCTTCTCGAGCGCGACCCACAGCGCCTGAACGGAGCGCTCATGGCGCTTCTCGGTGGTGCGAATGTAGTCGTCATAGGAAATGTTGAGCGCAGCATCCATCTCGCGGAAGCGCTCCGAATTCCGGTCAGCCAGTTCGAGCGGAGTCAGGCCTTCCTTGACGGCGGTCTGCTGCATCTTGAGACCATGCTCATCCGTTCCGGTCAGGAAACGGACGTCATAACCGTCGAGCCTCTGGAAGCGGGCAATCGTGTCGGTCGCCATGACCGTATAGGCATGACCGATATGCGGCACGCCATTGGGATAGAAGATCGGCGTTGTCAGAAAATACGCCGGTCGGGTTGCATCGGTTGCAGATGTCATGGCTGACTTTACGGACCTTGAATAAGACGATCTTGGTGAAGCGCGGATCGGCTGAAACCAGTCTCGCAGCGATCAGCGCGTTGCTTCCGCGAGCAGTCCAAACACCGAGAAAACCAGCGGTTTTCGCTCGAGATTGTAGGATTCGGTCTCGCGCGCGGCTCGGTTGATCTTTTCCCACACCTCCGCCAGCCGCGCAAGGCGGGGCAAATTGGCGTTGGCATTGGCATCGTCGGCCCGCATGCGCTCGCCGATCCAGCGGTCGACACTGTCGACAAAGGCGCCGAGCGCGACACGGTCACTGGTCCCCAGCGCATCCCCCAGCGCATGCAGCTCGCGCGGATCGACATGGGGCAGCGTGTTCAGGAGCGAGGCGGTGCGCTGGTGCAGTTTCAGCGCGCCGCCGCCCAGCAGATTCAGAGCGCGCGACACACTGCCTTCGGAGGCTTCAGCGACCTCTTTGAGCAAGGGATCGCCGGTTTCGATCTCGGCGGCCTGCGACGTAGCGCGGGTCACGTCGGCAACGGACAACGGACGCAGCGCCAGCTTGCGACAACGCGACTGGATGGTCGGCAATACGCGCGCCTGCGCATGTGTCACCAGCAGGAACAGCGAACGCAACGGCGGCTCTTCAAGCACCTTCAGCAGCGCGTTCGCGGCATTGGCGTTCAGCTCATCGACGGTGTCGACGATGCAGACGCGCCAGCCGTCAATAGCAGCGGTCGAGCCGAAGAACGACACGGTCTGCCGGGTCTCATCCACGGTGATCACCGTGCGCATCACGCCCTTGTCGTTGAGCGAACGTTCCAGTGTCAACAAACCGCCATGGGATTCGGCGGCGACCTGGCGCACGACCGGATGCATCGGATCGAGACCCAGCGATGTTGCGGATTGCACTTGCGGTGATGCGGGATCGCGATGCGCCAGTACGAAACGCGCCATGCGATAGGCCAAAGTCGCCTTGCCGATGCCCTGTGGGCCGCCGATCAGCCAGGCATGCGGAATGCGGCCGCCGCGATAGGCATTGAGCAGCGTGGCCTCGGCATCCTGATGACCGAACAGCGCGGTCGTCTCGCGCGGATGCGGAACCGAGATCGTTTGCTCGGACGACTTTGCGCTCATGCCGAAGTGACCTCGTGGTTCGACGGCGTTAGAAGGCGTCGGCGCAACACGCCCCAGATATTGTTCGATACGATCTTTGGATCTGCATTGGCGTCGATCAGTATGCAGCGTTGCGGTTCATCGGCTGCGATCTGCCGGAACGCGTCACGCAGCCCTTGATGAAAGGCGATGCCCTCGGCCTCGAATCTATCGGGCACATCATTGCCACGCCGCGCTGCTGCGCGCCGCATGCCGATCGAGACCGGGATATCGAGAATGACGGTGAGATCCGGTTTGAGCCGTCCGATGGTGACGCGCTCCATCGCATTGAGCAGTTCCGGCGAGACATGCCCGAGCCGGCCCTGATAGGCCCGCGTCGAATCCGAGAAGCGATCACACAGCACCCAGATGCCCTGCTCCAGCGCCGGCGCAATCACCGCATGAACATGGTCGTCGCGCGCCGCGGCAAACAGCAGCGTCTCGGCTTCGGGGCCGAGCAGTTTGCCCATGCCCGACAGCACCACATGACGGATGATCTCGGCGCCGGGCGAGCCGCCGGGCTCGCGGGTGACGATGACGCGCTTGCCTTCGGCCTCCAGCCGGTCAGCCAGAATCTTGATCTGGGTCGATTTGCCGGCGCCCTCGCCGCCCTCGAAACTGACGAAGCGACCGCGCGGCGGCGGTGTCGTGGGCGTGTCCGTCATGTCAGAGCTTCTCGGCGCCGGCGCGGAACAGTCCGATCACCAGCTCACCGGCGCCGTCGACGGCGCGCCGCATGGTCGATCCCGTGCCGACGGCGGCCGCCGTATAGAGCGGCGTTTCGACGGCGATATTGGCGCCGCGCCAGACCTTGATCACGCCGACCGGCTGACCGGGCTCGATGGGTGCACGCACGGGGCCTTTATAGACGACGCGAGCGATCAGCTTGTCGGTGCCGTTCTTCTGCACCATCACCTTCACCGGCTCCTTGGCCGAGAGCGCGACCGAGCGGCTCTCGCCGCCAAACACCTTGGCGAAGCCGACGGTCTGGTCGGCTGCGAACAGCGTGCGAGCCTCGAAATTCTTGAAACCCCACTCCAGCAGCTTCTTCGCCTCGGTCGCACGATCGTCCGGATCGTCCAGACCGTTGATCACCACGATCAGCCGCATGCCGTCGCGGATGGCCGAGCCGACCATGCCGTAGCCACCATCCTTGGTGTAGCCGGTCTTGAAACCGTCAGCGCCGTCCAGCGTCGCCAGCAACGGATTGCGGTTCTGCTGGCGGATCTTGTTCCAGGTGAATTCGCGCTCGCCGAACAGTTTGTAGAATTCGGGATAGGTGCGAACGATATGTCGGGCGAGCAGACCAAGCTCGCGCACCGTCATCTTGTTGCCAGGGTCCGGCAAACCATTGGAATTGGCGAAGGTGGATTTCGGCATGCCGAGCGCACGCGCCCGTGCCGTCATCTTCTCGGCGAACGCCGCCTCGCTGCCGGCGATGCCCTCGGCGAGGATCATGCAAGAGTCGTTGCCGCTCTGGATGATGGCGCCGCGCAAGAGATCGGCGACCGGCACACGGCTGTTGATGGCAGCGAACATGGTCGATGCGCCTGCCGGCGCGCCGCCCTTGCGCCAGGAATTCTCGCTGACGCGATATTCATCTGTGAGCTTGATGACGCCGCGGGTCAGCGCGTCAAACACCAGTTCGACGGTCATCAGCTTCATCATGCTGGAGGGCGCGCGGAGCTCATCCGCATTCTTCTCGAACAGCACGCTGCCAGAGCCAGCCTCGATCAGGATCGCGGTCGGCGCATCGGTGTCGTAACCGCCGTCCTCGACGACCTTCTTGGCGCCCTGCACGCTCTGGTTCGCAGCCTGCGCTGTTGGGCCGAGGACGACGCCAAACGCCACCAGCGCAGCCAGCAGCGTTCGCCAGCTCCGCGCGGCGAATTGCGATCGTTTCAAGGGAATGGAGCCAGATGCCATGTGCTGTCCTGAGTGCTCTGGTCTTAACAGGATCAACGGAGGCAAACAACGCGGCAAGGTGCAACGCGGATTAGGGCGCCATGCTGCACCCGTCTGGTGTCGGTCGTGAACGACGAACCGGCTTAGTAGAGACCGCGACCGGACAGGATCGCCTGGGCGCCACGCGCATCGACCGTGCCGTCATCCGGCTCGGCAGGCGCAGCATAAGCGGCGTTGCTCTCATAGGACACCGCGCGATGGTTCTCGCTCATCCGCGGCGCCGATGCCGTGCGCATGCGGCTGGACGCCGACATTTCCGACGTCGAACGGATCGACGCCACATCGGCCGAGGTATTGCCGAGCGAATACGGGCGGCCCTCCGGCAGAGGAACATCGCGCGAGACAACACGACCACCCTGCATGTCGGGCACGAAGGAGCGCGCCGAGGCGACACGTACCAGCGATGGCGACGGTGCCGGCTCACCGGTGCGCAGCGTGGCAACGAGCTGGCGATCGTCCGACCCTTCCAGCGGCGCACGCCCGACATATTCGACGCGAACCTTGGCGGTGCCGTTACCCTTGAATTCGAGCAGTTCGGCGGCCTTGTTCGAGACGTCGATTAGGCGGTTGCCGTGATACGGGCCACGATCATTGACGCGAACGATCAGCGACTTGCCGTTATAGACGTTGGTCACACGGGCATAGCTCGGGATCGGCAGCGTCGGATGGGCCGCCGTGAGCGAGGCCATGTCGAACACTTCGCCATTGGCTGTCAGACGGCCATGAAACGCGTCGCCATACCAGGAGGCGATGCCTTCAGCGCGGTAATTGATGTTTTCTTCCGGCACATAGAGTTTGCCGGCGACGGTGTAGGGCTTGCCGATACGGTAGGTGCCGCCGCCCTTGGGAACCGGCTCGCCCATCCCGACGACCCGAGGACTGCTCGAGACGCCATATTTCGGATCGAGGCGGCTGAAGCTGGTGGTGGAGGAGGAACAATTGGCCAGCGCCAGACAGGCGCTGATGGCCGCTGCTGCCTGAACAGCCTGGCCGAGTCGGTTTGACCCACGAATCCCCATACGCCCCAATACCATTCCAGCGGCCGCCTGCCCATCTCCGGGCATCCCCACGGCCAAAATCCCGATGCGGCCCACTTCCGCATCAAGTGGTGAATATATCGCAGCCGGATCGCGGCGGAAATGGGGAGAGCCCCCGTATGGTAAACAGAGGATGTCGTATTTTGGCCCGTACAACGGGTGATCATCTCGCGCTGCACACACCGCGCGGCGCGCGGTGTTCTCCCTCAAGTTGCGCCGTGCACGATCAATCGTACCACTCGCGGCGGATATAGGGGCCGTACAACACGTCCTGACGCCAGCGATAGACCTGCACCAGCAGGCCGCCGACACCGGCAACGACACTCAGCAACAACAAGGTCTCGATCACCACAAAGCCCCCGGCATTCTCGTTGGGCACAGCAATACATGATGATTTTTAAGATCCCCGCTGCGGTTTGTTTTGAATTTGCGGCCCGCCGCTAACGGAGATTAATTTCCGCAACTGGCTCCCCGTCCGTTTCAACTATTTGTTAGTTGAACGATCGCGCATGATTTGGATTTGATAGCGGAACGCGCTGACGCGATTCCTGGCGGGACTCTTGCGGCGGGATGTTGGGGATGGTGATGGACGTTTCAAGGACGGACTGCGGCGGGATCACCGGTGCGGGAGAGTACAGGTTTCGCGATGGCCACCTGATCGTGACGCTCTACCAGATCGCGATCTGGGCCGAACATCCCGAAGCCATCTTCACCGTCGTTACATCGCGCTTCCACAACAGCATGAAGCTCTATGTGCTCGGGTCGTGGCGCCTGCCGAATGCTGCAGCGTCGAGTGAGCAGCCACCTGTTCCCGCTAGTGCGGAAGGAATGTCGCTGCATTGATCACGGTGACGACCGCGAAAGCCATCACCCATAGCGGCCAGACGGGCGCCTGCGCCCGCGGGCGGAACTGTCGGGGAACGCCGAAATTGCGTGCCATTGCCTGCTCCATGCATCGACCGAACGACACTGAATGTGAGCATGCATTCTGTTAAAATTGCGTCGTGGCTTCGGCTATAATTTGTGCGTCCACGGCAAGCATAGCCTCGGCGCGCGGCGCTTCGTAATGACGCGGAGTGAGCTGGCAGCAAAGCGGGGCACCATCGCATCGTGACGATGGATAGCGACCAATTATCAGACGCACATGCTGCCGGTAAGGTTGATTGGTTAGGTTAAACCGGTAATTGCATTGACCGCACCTGCAGCCTTGCTCAATTGCCGGCATGATCGACGATGACGACAGCTATGAGTTGAATGACCAGGGCATCCGGGTGCTGATCGGGCTGACCGTGGAAGAGACTGCGGAATTCACCCGCCTTGACGGCACCATCGGTCACGGCCGCCCGCCTGGGATCTCGCTCGAACAATGGGCCCATGCCGAAGACCGGCGCTGGCTCGAACTCTATCAGAAGCACGAAAATGCGCGGCAGCCGTTCTTGCAGGCCGGCAAGACCAGGCACTGAGCGCACGGAAGCGCCATTCTCCGACACTACAAACTGGAAGCACTCGGCAAATTAAAAGCCGCGCCAACCCGAAGGTTGACGCGGCCATGGCCGTTCTGTTGCAAGGTGGACCTACCCCGAACGGTTACGCCGCGAGGCGCACTTCGTTCATGCGAACGTTATCGTTTGCATTTAGGTTTTGACCCGATAACGGCGGTATCATGCCGAGCACAATTCACAACTTCTTCGCGGCCATCGATCCTGTTTCGCCCCCGCCTGAGCAGCCCGTGCATTTCACCGTCCGGCGAAATCGACCTCACCTGGATGAGATCGCGAGCTAGCTGCTGAGGTGGAGGCGCCGGGTACTGCCCCCGGGTCTGCCCGCAGTCCATTGAGAGGTTCAGCGCCATCGTCTTGCGACGAACCAGATATAGGCGCGATCTCAGGCGAAATCTAGGCTCGGTCCGCCCTGCATTCCGGGCGGAATGCCGCTAGCCCTTCTTGGCGGAACTCTTTTTGGTGGCGGTCTTTTTGGCGGCGCCCTTGGCCGCTTCCGCCTTGGCCGGCTTTTCTTTAGGTGCCTTGGTCTTTGCAGGTTTGGCTTCGGCAACCGGAGCTTCGACCGGCAGCACTTCCGCAGCCTGAGGCCCTGAACCCTGCGTCTCGACCGCCGGAACCTCGACAGCCGCCTTCGCGGCAGCCACCTTCTTCGCCGCAGGCGCAGGCTTGCTCTCCGCGGGCGCGGCGGCCTTGCCGGCCTCCTTGATCAGCCGCTGCGCGGCTTCGAATTTGGCCTCGCGCATCGCACGCAAGGCGTCGGCGCGCGGTGTCGGGTTTGCCATGTTGCTCTCCGTCCTCAGAATCGTCAGGCTTTGCTTAGCACGCCCGGCGCCCGGCACCGACCGGCCCAAGGGAATCCCCGTGCCGATGATTTCAGCCCCGGACAGCCGCCCCGGCGCAATCCTCTCTTTCCCTCGGCAGGCCGCTTTGCTAAGCGCTGTCCCACGACGGAAAGGTGGCCGAGTGGTTTAAGGCAGCGGTCTTGAAAACCGCCGTGCCTGCAAGGGTACCGTGGGTTCGAATCCCACCCTTTCCGCCACCGCCGCATCATCCTCTGTCGGACGACATGATCGATCAATCCGAGCCAACGACGCCCGCTGAAACACTCGGCGCTCTCAAGCCGCCGCGCTGCGCGATGTGCCGGGCGCGGATGGCGTTGCTGCGAAGCGAGCCGGATCCCGGCGGCGGCGACAAGTGCACCTTCACCTGCCCGAAATGCGAATTCGTGAAGACCAAGGTCATCGGCGGGCCGCCCGATCTCAGCCGCCACAGGCCGCCCAAAAAAACACGACGGCCCCAGACACGTTAGGCCGCCTGAGGGATTACCGCGGCGGCTGTGTTGCTGCCGGGAGCGGAGCGCCGCCGACCGAGATGGCACCGGCGGGACGATCGGCTGGACGCTTGCGCGGCGCCGTGGGTGCCGGGCGCGCGGCCACTGGCGCAGCCGGAGCTGCGGCCATGGGCGCTGGCGCCGCAGCGGCTGGAGCCGGCGGGGAGAGAACGCCCCTGCCCTGCAGCGTATCGATCTTGGCGGTTAGTCCAACGACCTGGGTCGTGAGGCCCTGGATCTGATCGGACAAGCGCTTCAACTCCGTCTGCTGCGCCGTCAGCAATTCGGTAGCAGCCTGGATCGAGCTTCCGGTCTGCTGCTGGAACGCCGCGAAATCAGTCGCGCTGACGCCGCCCTCCGCCGCGCTGGCCAACACCGGGGCGCTATCTCTGGGACCAGTGCTTCCTGTCACTGCCTGTGCCATGTCGGTCAGTGCGTCGTGGTAGTTCAGCCAGAGATATCCACCGCCGCCAGCGAGGATCAACAGCACGGCGACAACTCCGAACGGGCCGAACGACCTGCGCTTGCGCAGCGGCACAGGGGGCGGCCCGACATTGATCTCGTTATTGAACGTATCGGCCACTGGAGATCCTCACTTGCGACGTCCGATCCTGCGGCTCGGGGAGCGAGACAACCGGCGCGATTCCTTGAAGCGTATGTAAGCAAAAAATCCACTGAGGTGAACTGCTGCGACTCGGTCATCCCCCATGTCGCCTCATCATGCCCGCGTTGATACGCCTTCAGCGCCCGTTAACCCTGCGCCGGGCTGGCATCGCCTCGCCGGCGCCGCATTGTCATCGCCGTTGCGCCGCGATCGCTCCTCGCAACCGCGTAAAATGTTGCAACGACGCATCACTACAGCTCCGAATGAAAAGCCGACCGCGAATCTCTTTGACTGTGCGGCCCCCCGTGCCGTCTGTAGTTCGCGGGGGAATAAGGACCACCACGATGATTGAGACCGTCACTGCACTCTTCGGATTTCTCAGCGCCGGCATTCTGGCCGCTCACGCCTATGACGGTTACCGCGCCCGCTTCTAAGCACGCGACGATTTCGCGACACCGCCGCTCAGCCATCTCGCAACTCAGCTAGTCGGTGCGCCTGCAGCCACTGCGCTGCCCTGATCGAGAGACACGGCTTCGATGAAAGCTGTCTCCGACGAAACAAGACTGAAACACGATTCTCCAGAACCGCTTTGAACGCGCCCGACGAGGGCAGCGACTGATGGGCAGGGACACAGCAAAGCGCTCGCGCGCCCACCCAATGGAGAAGATCTATGTTTCGCAAAGTAACCCTCGGACTGATCGCTGCAGCCTCGCTCGGTGCGGCCGCCCTCGCCCCCAGCGCTGCATCGGCCCATAGCTGGCATGTCGGTGGCTGGCACGGTGGATGGGGTGGCTACGGTCACCACGCCTTCTATGGCGGGCCCACCTTCTATGTCGGCGGCCTGACCGACGGCTGCCTGCAGCGCCGCGTGGTGGAAACCCGCCGTGGGCCGCGCGTCCGGACCGTCAACGTCTGCGCCTACTGATCGCATCACGTTACGGAAAGCCCGGCCGCCCAACGGCCGGGCTTTTTGCTGCCGTACTCAGGTATTGTTCTGCTTCTGTTGCCCCCCGGTGACAGCCAAGGTCAGCGTTTCCAGCTAAAGCTTGTGTCGAATTCGCTCAATATCTTCAGAGCGATGGAAGGTCCTGGATGCGAACGCTTTGGCTGGCCGCGATCATCGCAGCGTCGGGCGCGGTGAATGCCGCTGCTGCCGACCTGCAGCCGCGCGTCTGGACCAAGACGCCCGCGACGACCGAAGCAGGCTATAGCTGGGGCGGCTGGTATGTCGGCGGCAACGCCGGCGGTTCCTGGGGCCAGAGCAACGTCTCCAACGCTTTCGTCAATGGCGCCGCGCCGATCGCAAACCAGCAGGCAATTGCGGCTGCCTCGCCGCGGCTCAATCCCGATGGCTTCACCGGCGGCGGTCAGGTCGGCTACAATCATCAGGTGGACCGCTGGTTGTTTGGCGTCGAGGCCGACGCGAACTATTTCGGCCTGAAGCAGTCGCGCGGTTTCACTGCGCCTTTCCCGGCCGGCGGTTCGTTCACCACCACAAACTCCGTCACGAGTGATTGGCTGGTCACGCTGCGCCCGCGCGTTGGTTACACGGTCGATCGTACGCTTTTCTACGCAACCGGCGGCCTCGCGCTCACCGAGTTGAATTTCGCCTCCTCGCTAACCGACACGACTGGCCAGAACGAAACCGCGTCACTGTCAAAGACCGTGGCAGGTTGGACCATCGGCGCCGGTATCGAACACGCGTTCACCAAAAACTGGTCGGCGAAGGTCGAATATCTCCATACCGATTTCGGCAAGCAATCGGTCTCGGCTCCGACCTTCACCGGACCAGGCGCTGCAACCGGTATCATTGCCCACGATATCGACCTGAAGACCAATACGGTACGCGGCGGACTGAACTATCATTTCGGTGGCCCGTCGGTCGCGCGCTACTGATCGCTGCAGAACACATCCAAACAAAAAGCCCTCGCTAGCGAGGGCTTTTTGTTTGGATGTGCGCGCGCCGATCAACCGGTCATCGCCAGAACGCGGCTTTCGACCGGATACGGCTCCACGGTGATCGTCCAGCGCAGTGGCCAGCAGGTCAGATCGGGACGAACGGCGTGAACATAGCCGTTGACGAAAACGCTGTCGGCATCGTCGCTGAATCGCTCGTCGATCAACTCGCCATGAAGATGCGCCATCCGGCAGCGGCGCATCTGCGCGTATTTCGTCGTTTCGTATTTGGCCAAATCGGGCCTCCCCAACGTCGCAATGTCCCCATCGGGAACTCTGGGCGACTCGCGGTTAACAAAGCCTCAAGCGGATCCGCGACGGTATCGGGCTGGAGTGCGCGTATCAAAAATGCGCAAAGCCCCCGACTTTCGTCGATTCGATTCACGGCTGCTTCAAGAATGCAGAACAGTGTGGCGCCAATATTATTGGAGCGTCCCATGTTCATGATCGCGAGCATTCTGACGGTCGCTGCCGGTGTGTTTTACGCAGCGAGTATCAACAACAGCAGATGGGCGATGCAGGTGTGCCACTACGGCGACATATTCTGCATGAACCCGTCATGGCTTGTCATTGCCGCCGTCCTATCCATCATCTGGGCATTCTTTTTGCGCGTCGACCGACTGTAGTCGTTCGATCAGCAGACGACCTGGTCCGCAACGAGTTCAGCGGGCTTGAGGTGTTGCCGGCGCGGCGCCAAACGCAGCGATTTCGACGTGGCACAATGTGGACAGCCAAAGGTGCGAATTTCACCGCCCTCGTCGTCCGTCTCGATCTTGATCAGATAAACTTGGGTCCTGCAGCCCGAACATTTCAGATGTTCGGTGCGAATGTTATCGTTCAGATGAACTCTGCGGGTGCCGGACATCTGCAGTCTCCGAAAACCGATGACAGCCTGCCCAGACTATCGCGTTTTCACGCGTGCCGAGCGCCGAAGCAGACAACCTGTAATTGCTTAAAAGAAAATCTACGCCCTTAAGGAATCGGCGCCGTATTGAGCTACCTTGTTCCGGCAGGATTATCCAGATTGCGGGTTCCACGCGATACGTCTTTTCACGCAGTTTAGAGTACATCTAAATTCTTCGATTGCGGTTCATCGTCACACAACTATAGATATTGATGGATCGATCTGCTCGACGACCCTGGAATGTCGCAATGCACAAGCGATATCAGCCGCTCAATATCCCCATCGAGATCGTTCGCACTGTGGTGGCGATCGCGGAAACCGGCAGCCTGACCAAGGCCGCCGAACGGCTGGGCCTGAGCCAACCCGCTGTCAGTTCCCAGATCAAGCGCATTCAGACCATGGTGGGAGGCAACCTCTTCACCAAAACGGTCAACGGCACGACGGCTACCCAGCTCGGCAAGCTGGTGCTGCATCAGGCCAGACGGATTCTGGAAGCCAACGACCAGATGTTGCGGATTGGCGGCGTGGCCAATCTTCCGCAGCCGATCCGGTTTGGATTGAGCACCCTGTTCGTCCAGGATTTCTTCAGCCATCAGACCTCCCAAAGCCTGGCCGATCTGGTCATTCACACTGACAACTCGGTGGGCATCACCAAAGGCCTGATCGACGGCTATATCGATATCGCCTACATTCTCGAAAATCCGGAAATGAGCAGCGAGATATCGCACCTGATCGTCAACGAAGCCGATGAGGAGTTCGTGTGGGTGCGCGCAAAGGACTTCGTCCTCAGTCCGGGCGCACCGATCCCGATTCTGACCTGGCCGGGCGACGATCTGATGATCCGGACGCTGACGCGCCACGGCCTGTCTTACAAGATCGTATTCAACAGTCCCGATTATCACGCCAAGTTGGCGGCTGTGGAAAGCGGCATCGGCTTCACCGCGATTCCGAAGCGGATGATCCCGCCTGCACTTGTCTGGGCGCAGGAATATTATCTGCCACACCTGCCGCCCGTCAAAGCGTTGCTGTGCGCGCGTTCGAACCTGGAAACAATGCAGAGCACGGAATTGCTCAACGCGATCTCGTCACGCTTTTTCAAATCGCCGGCCATGGTGAACCTGTAGCTCAGCCATGATCGTGAGCCCGGCCGCAATCCTTATCAGCAGTCAGCGTGGCACGAGATAGTGTTCGTCCCATTCGCTACGCGGCACCTCGGTGCCAAGCTGATAGGCAAAGGATTTGACGTCGAGCCCGTCAGGAGTGGTCTCGCAGACGTAGGACAGCTTGTACCACTTGCCCCCGCTGCGGATGGCACCGCCCGGCGCTTTGATCTGGTTGCCTCGAATGACCGGATCGGCAAACGCGTAGGCAACGAACTCGTCCGGTTTGTATCCCTTGTGCTCGCGGCCCACGGAGCCCATCGCACGCGCATCGCAACGCTGCTCCAGACGGGTTTCCGGCGACAGTTTGAGCATCTGATCGGTCCGGGACGACGCTGCATGTAGGGGAGACTGCGCAGCGATGCAGGCAAGAGCCAAGATCGCGAATGCCATTTTTCTCATCGACTTAGGCCAATTACCTTATGTGAATTAGGAGGATTCTTCGGCGCGAACCTATCATGTTCGCACGTGCAAAAAACCCCGCTCGTGTTACCGGCGGGGTTTCAAATTTGGGATCGTCAGCCGATCCGTTTGAACGTCAGCAGTTGATGAAATTCCGAGGGCGAGAACCGGCGGCCGCCGAGACCAGAGATACTGACCCGCCACCCCGCATCATTGAGCGTCCGGGCCTGCGCGACGGCAACGTCCGGAATGATCCGGTGCGTCACCATGCTCTGATCATTGCGCGTCGCGTGGATGGTGAAGATATCGCCCCGCCGTGAAGCCGCAGGGATATCGGCTGCTTCAAGATCACTGTCAGAGAACACGGTCGCCAACGCCAGCCTCCATCATCAGTCAAAGCCCGATGTGATTGTGCAGCGCACGTGGTTAACTAATTATTACAACAGCGCACGCGCCGTCAGGATTTGAAGACGCCCGTGATCTTGTTCCAGAGCGATGAGCCGTCGTCGTTATCGTGTTTCGACCGGTCAGGCTGCGTCACACTCACAGGATCCGAAGCCGGGAAACTGTCCTTCAGGCCGGTCTTGAGTTCCTCAGACGTTTTGCGATCAGCACGCGCTGCCTCCTTCACGCCAACAGCGTATTTATCGTGGGGTGCGGGATCGAATTTCTCGGCCATGATCGTCTCCTTCATCTGATGAAGGAAAAACGTCCCCGTGGCCAAGAGGTTCCTCTCTGCGGCGATTAGTCGAGACCGCGCTCGCGGCTGAGGCCAACCATCTCCTGAATGAACAGCGCCTTCTGCTTGTCATCCAGCGTAGCGAATAGCGGCTCCGCGGCATCGGCAACGGCGCGCTGATCGACGGCCCGGTCGTTGAGGAACTGAGCCTCGTTGCGCATCTGCTCGATGATGTCATCCGGCGGATCGCGCTTGGCGCGGGCGATACGCAGTTTCAGGCGCTCCGCGCCGTTATTGCCGAGCGTATGCATGGCGTTGCTAAAACCAGCCCAGTTCTTTTCCTGCTCCGGCGTCAGGTTGAGCGACGTCTTGATACGGCTAGTGTTGGCGTCGCTACTCGCGACGATCTGCTCGGCGGTCAGTTCCGGCTCCGCCGCGGGTTGAGCGCCCTTCTTGCCCTTCTTGGCCGCCTTGGTTTGTTTGGCACTCGACTGCCCGCCCACGGGACCGCGAACATTGCTGTTCGAAGGCACACCCAGGACGCCGCCGACAACGCCCACGACGCCGCCGATCGCACCACCCAAAACGCCGCCAATCGGCCCGGCCGCACGATTGCCGTCTCTTGCACCCTGCTGCACGCCCTGTACCAGCCCCTGCGCATGGACCGCTGCGGAATTTCCGAGCAGCAGAACGGCGGCGACGCACAGCACATGGCGCAGTGGTCGATGCGTGCGCTTGGGCAAATTCATTCTGGTCATCATCGTCTCCTCACCGCAATTTCGCGGCGCAGCAAATCACTTGTGATCATCAGCAACCATAGTGGCTTCAACACGGCCAAGTCCACACACCACGTCTCCGCCAATGGTAGACCTCATCGAGCCAAGCCTGTAGATAACGCCCGCGCGGCCATTGGCAGGTGCGCAACAACGTAGAATGCTTCAAGGGGTGGAAATGGCGACCAACAAAAAGAAACTTCTGATCACCGAGTCGATGTCGACCCAGGGAATGGACCTGTTCAATGCACGCGATGACATCGAAGTGGTCAAGTTCAGCAATCTGATTTCCGCTGCCGACTACATCAAGCTGATTGAGCAACACGCACCGGTGCACGGCACCGCGCTCGGCGCCACGCGGTTCGGCGAGTCCGAACTCGAAGCCTGCAAGGACATGAAGGTGGTGGCGCGCATCGGCGTCGGCTACGACGCGGTCGATGTGCCGGCGCTGTCCAAGCGCAAGGTGCCGCTGATGATCGCTGGCACCGCCAACTCACCCTCGGTTGCGGAACAGGCGCTGTTCATGATGCTGACGCTCGCCAAGCGCGCAGTCGAACTGCACGCCATGGTCAAGGAAGGCAAATGGGCGTCGCGCTTCGGAGCGCTGCCATTCGACCTGTTCGGCAAGACTGTGCTGGTGGTCGGCTTTGGCCGCATTGGCACCCGCACCGCCAAGCGCTGCCAGGCGATGGAAATGAACGTGCTGATCTATGACCCCTATGTCTCGGCCGATACAATCAAGGCTGCCGGCTGCGAGCCTGTCAGCGATCTCGACGCGGCCCTGCCCCGTGCCGACTTTGTCAGCCTGCATTGCCCGAAGACTCCGGAGACGACCGGCCTGTTCAACGCTGCGCGGATCGCCCGCATGAAGCCGTCGGCCTATCTCATTAACACCGCGCGTGGCGGCATCATCGTCGAAGCCGCGCTGCATGACGCGCTGGTCTCGGGCAAGCTCGCCGGCGCTGGCCTCGACGTGTTCGAGGCGGAACCGCCGCCGCTCGGTCATGCGCTGTTCGAACTGCCGAACGTGATCATCGCGCCGCATGTCGCCGGCGTGACGCGTGAAGCGCTCGACCGCATGGGCGCGCAAACCGCTCGCAACATGCTCAGCGTGCTCGACGGCGAGCCGATCAAGCAAAATGCCGTCAACGCGGACGTGTTCGGCTGAACCGTCGATTGCTGGCGCGGATGATTGATCCGCGCTAGCACGTCCGCAGTCCTCACCAGAGTACCCCGCGATGGCATTCAAGGAATACGGCGATCACGACGCGCTCGGCCTTGCCGGGCTGGTGCGCAGCAAGCAGGTCAGCCCGCGCGAACTGCTCGATGAGGCGGTGGCGCGCACCGAGCGCGTCAATCCCCGGATCAACGCTGTCGTGGTGCGCCATGAGGACTATGCGCGGCGCCAGATCGACGAGGGGTTGCCCGACGGGCCGTTCACCGGCGTGCCATTCCTGCTGAAGGATCTCGAACTCCTCGACGGCACGCGCACGACCTTCGGGGCCAGCCTCTACAAGGACTTCGTCGCCGATCACACCGGCACCCTCGCCCAGCGTTTCCTCAAGGCCGGCCTGACGATATTCGGCAAGAGCGCGAGCCCCGAATTCGGGCTGATGCCGACGACCGAATGCCGGCTGCACGGGCCGACGCGCAATCCGTGGAATACCGATCATG
Source organism: Tardiphaga sp. OK245 (assembly GCF_900108575.1). Lineage (NCBI taxonomy): Bacteria > Pseudomonadati > Pseudomonadota > Alphaproteobacteria > Hyphomicrobiales > Nitrobacteraceae > Tardiphaga > Tardiphaga sp. OK245. The sequence goes on from NZ_FNWZ01000003.1 coordinate 527,080, forward strand.
CATCGGGCGGCTCATCCGGGGGCGCAGCCGCTGCCGTGGCTGCACGGATCCTGCCGGTCGCCCATGCCAGCGATGGCGGCGGTTCGATCCGTATTCCAGCCTCGGCCTGCGGCGTGTTCGGTCTGAAGCCGACCCGCGCTCGCAATCCGACGGGTCCTGACAAGGCCGAAGGCTGGGGCGGCTTTTCCTGCGGCCACGTCGTCAGCATCAGCGTACGCGACAGCGCCGCGATGCTCGATGCTGTTCACGGGCCTGAACTGACCAGCCCCTATATGGCGCCCGCACCGGAACGTCCCTTCCTCGATGAAGTCAGCCGTGGTCCCGGCAGGCTGCGCATCTTCTTCACCGACAAGTCGCCCTATGGCGATGCAATCGATCCCGAAGTCGCCGCCGCCGTCCGCGATGTCGCCAGGTTACTCGAAGCACAGGGGCATCATGTCGAAGAACGCGCGCCGGCGTTGCCGCTGGACCCTGCACAAGTGATTGCGGCGATCGTGTCGGCCAATACGGCGGTTACCGTGCAGTTCGCGGAGAAGAAGTTCGGCCGCCCGATGACCTCGGATGATTTCGAGAAACTCACACTCGGCAGCGCACACAATGGCCGCAAGGCAAGCGCAGTCGACTACGTGACAGCACTGCAGAACGCATTCCAGATCTCCCGCAGTGTCACCGAATTCTTTACCGGCTGCGACATCTTCCTGTCGCCGACGCTCTGCACGCCGCCGATCAGGATCGGCGAGATCGATACGATGTCGGACGATCTCAGCCATGTCGCGCCTTTGCTGCGCCGCTACATGCCAGGCACCAGTATGGCCAATATGACCGGCCAGCCGTCCATGTCGGTGCCCCTGGCCTGGAGCAGTAAAGGCCTGCCGATCGGTATGATGTTCACGGCGCATTTCGGCGACGAGGCCATGCTGTTCCGTCTGGCCGGGCAACTCGAGCAGATCCGGCCCTGGAAAGACAGGCGTCCGCCGATCTCTGCCTAAAAACAGCCACAGCGATTACCAAAATGAAACCACAGCCGATTAGATTATCGGCGGTATGTGGACGTTGCGTAATTACGGGGAGGCGCATTTCAATGACCCAGAACGATCCGACCGATCACGCCCTCGCGGCCATTGCGAGCATTCTCGACCGCAAGGAAGCGGAATCGCAGGTGGCCGAACACGGCGACACCGAGCCCGCTTCGATTACCGTCGTCACTGAAACCGTGGTCACCGAGACTGTATCCGTCATGGTCGCCGCCGAACCCGAAGCGCCGCTCGTCGAACACGAGTCGCCCTCCACGGTTCCAGAGGCCCTCGAGGTCGATGGCTACTCTCGTCTCGGCCCCGGTCCGCTCGATGCCATCCGCTTTCGCTGGACCGCACGCCGCGACGACGATGGCCAGTATTTCGTCGATGAAACCATCGGCAGTTCACGGCCGATTTCGTCAGGCCCGATGCCGCGAGACGAAATCATCGATTTCATCGATGGGCGCGAGCGCGCCGCCCGCGATCGTTTCGAGACGCTGAAGAGCCAGATGACCGTGGGCAGCAGCGCCTCGCGTTACAGCGACTACTGACGAAAGCCAGGCTTCAGGCGACGCCGCCGTCCAGCGGCGGCGTTGGGGCCTATCACGCTGCCTCAAACGGAAGATGTCCGGCGCAGGATTGAACCACTTCTTCAGTCGGCGCCACACACCAAAGCAATTGCAATTCCCCCTGAGTGACGCGGATCAAGCGTTCGGGCGCATCCGCGGCTCGGTTCAGGGTCAGGATTTCAACCGCTTTGGAGGACACATGAAGCCGCTCTTCGCCCTCGCCGCCATCCTGCTGACCAGCACCGCCGCTCAGGCCGGCGACAGCTACTCGTTCGACATCGGTGGCCGCACCATTACCATCGAAGCGCCAAGCGACTGCAACTCGACGGACTGCATCTCGGTGTCCATTCCCGGCGTCTACGAATATGGCACCAAGCGCAGCAAGCGCGAGCGTGACCGCGAGACGCGCGAGCAGGCCCCCAACACTCCGCGATCCGAACAGACGGCCAAGCCTGTGGAGACGCAGAAGCCTGTCGTCGCCCCAAAGGAGGCGGCAACTCCGGCGACACCTGTCACGCCATCCGTCGCGGTGGCCCCGCAGCCTGCCCCGGCTCCCGCGCCTGCCGAGAAATCTGCGCCCTCTACGGTCATCGCCAACGCACCGCCCACAGATCCAGTCAACAAGCAGGATGCGCCCGCACCGGTTACGCCCGCCGCCGCGGCAACGCCGCTCGGCATCTGGATGACCGAGAAGAAGGAAGGCAAGGTTCGCATCGAACAATGCGGCGCCAATCTGTGCGGCTATTCGATGAATGCCAAGACCGAGGCCAATGGGGAGAAGGTGCTGATCAACATGAAGCCCGGCAACAACAAATGGGCGGGAAAGATCTTCGATCCGAACAGCGGCAGCACTTATGATTCGACTATCGCGCTCAAAGATAGTGACACGCTGCGCGTCCAGGGCTGTGCCTTCGGCGGCATGTTCTGCGGCGGCCAGACCTGGACGCGGGTGAACTGATCCCAGCGACGCTGCTCATCGATTGAAAGGTCCAACATCCCCTGTAAGCTGATCGTAACGCGGTGCGCCCCTGAACGGTGCGCTTCGCGATACAAACGGGGGAGACGTCATGATCCGGATCACCGCCGCCTGGCTTGCGGCCTGCCTGCTGCTTGCCGCGCCCTTGCATGCACAGACGCCAGTTGCTGCGCCCTCACCGTCCCGCCTCGACGATATCATCGCCCGGGGGACGCTGCGTGTTGGATTGACCGGCGACTACATGCCGTTCAGCGCGTTCGATCCGACTACGACATCGTTCAAGGGCTTCGACGTGGAGATGGCGGAGGCGCTCGGAAAGGCGCTCGACGTCAAGGTCGACTATGTGAAGACCAGCTGGCCAAAACTGTCGGCGGACTTTGCGGCAGACCGGTTCGACATGGTGATGGGCGGCGTGTCGATCACCCTCGACCGGCAGAAGAAGGGTGTGTTCTCGATCCCGATCATGCGCGAGGGCAAGACGCCGATCGCGCGCTGCGCCGATGCAGGGAAATTCGGCACCCTCGCTGAGATCGATCGGCCAGGTATCAAGGTGATCGTGAATCCGGGCGGCACCAATGAGCGCTTTGCACGGGCGCATATCAAATCAGCCGAGATCACCGTCTTCAACGACAATACCCGTATCTTCGACGAGATCGCACTGGGCCGTGCCGACCTGATGATGACCGATGCGTCAGAGACCCGCTATCAGCAGAAGCTGCATCACGGTGTGCTGTGCGCCGTGCATCCCGACACGCCGTTCGATTTTGCCGAGAAGGCCTATTGGCTCCAGCGCGATGTGGCGCTGAAGGCCTTCGTCGATCAGTGGCTGCACATCATGCAGGAAGACGGCAGTTTCCGCGCGACCGTCAACCGCTGGTTCGAGTGACCGGAGGCAATCGGCGCGCCGGCTGCAAAGCCGGCGCACGCGATGTGACAGCCTCTATCCATTACGGAACGCGTAGCCATATCCATTCAGCGCCGGCGCGCCGCCGAGATGTGCATAGAGCACCTTGGATCCTTCAGGGAAGTAACCCTTCTGCACGAGGTCGATCATCCCCTGCATCGATTTTCCTTCATAGACAGGGTCGGTGATCATGCCCTCCAGACGCGCGCAGAGACGGATGGCGTCCTTAGTCTCTTCCGATGGCACGCCATAGACGGGATAGGCGTAGTCCTCGATCAGCACCACATCATCCGCGACGAGGTCTTTGCCTAATTTGACCAGCTTGGCGGTGTTCTGCGCAATCTCAAGTACCTGCGCCTTGGTCTGGACCGGCGTGAAAGATGCGTCGATACCAATGACCCTGCGCTGGCGGTCGTCCTTGGCGAAGCCCACCAACATGCCGGCATGGGTCGAGCCGGTCACGGTGCAGACGACAATGTAGTCGAACGCGAAGCCGAGTTCCTTCTCCTGCGCCCGGACTTCTTCGGCAAAGCCGACATAGCCGAGCCCACCGAATTTGTGCACGGAGGCACCAGCCGGAATGGCGTAGGGTTTGCCGCCCTTAGCCTTCACATCCTCGATCGCCTCTTCCCAGCTATGGCGGATGCCGATGTCAAAGCCTTCGTCAACGAGCTGCACATCCGCGCCCATGATCCGGCTGAGCATGATATTGCCGACACGGTCGTAGACGGCGTCCTCATGCGGCACCCAGCTCTCCTGCACCAGCCGGCACTTCATACCGATCTTGGCTGCAACGGCCGCGACCATGCGCGTGTGATTGGACTGTACGCCGCCGATCGATACCAGCGTATCGGCGTTCGACGCGATGGCATCGGGGATGATGTATTCGAGCTTGCGCAGCTTGTTGCCGCCATAGGCTAGCCCGGAATTGCAGTCCTCGCGCTTGGCGTAGAGTTCGACCTTGCCGCCGAGATGGGCCGAGAGCTTCTCCAGCTTCTCGATATAGGTGGGTCCAAAGGTGAGCGGATAGCGTTCGAAGCCTTCGAGCATGTGACACCTGTTGTCGTGAAAACTGGCGCTACAGCTAGCATGTTCGGTGCGGAAGGTGCTTTCAAAGATATGGCTGTGATCTGCTATATATCGTATCATACCAATCAAAACTGGAAGTAAGACGCATTAAGTTCCAAAAATTCGGAAGATTCTTTCATGGCAGAAAATCTGGATAAAATCGGACTTCGCATGCTGCATTTGCTGCAGAAAGACGGGCGTTTGAGCAATGCCGATCTGGCGGCGAAGGTGAATGTCAGTCCCGCCACCTGTCATCGCCGCACGCAGCAGCTGTTTGACGAAGGCTATATCAGGAACACACGTGCCATCATTGCGCCCGAGAAGGTCAACCGCGGCGCGCTGGTCATGGTCGGAGTCGTGCTCGATCGCTCGACGCCGGAAAGCTTTGCAGTGTTTGAAAAGGCGGTGGCCAAACTGAAATTCGTTCTCGATTGCCACCTGGTCGCCGGCGACTTCGACTATTTCCTAAAAATCCGCGTCGGCGACATGGCCGATTTCAATCGTATCCACGGCACGCAGCTCATCGCACTGCCCGGCGTCCGTCAGACCCGGACCTTTTTCGTCATGAAAGAGGTGGTGGACAATGCGCCGCTAGACTTTTGAACCCAGCGTCGTCCTCGTACCCGGCAATGCCTAGCCGTGCTAGCCGACCGGCTTCGCATATTGTTCGTCGCTGACCTTTTCCATCCAATCCGCGGTCTTGCCGTCGAGCGCTTCCTGCATGGCGATATGGGTCATGCCAGTGGTCGGCGCCGCGCCGTGCCAGTGTTTCTCGCCCGGTGGAATCCAGACGGTGTCGCCCGGCTTGATCTCGACGACCGGCTCGCCCTCGGTCTGAAAGCGCCCAACGCCCGCGATGACATAGAGCGTCTGCCCGAACGGATGGGTGTGCCAGGCGGTGCGTGCGCCGGGCTCAAAGCTGACGCGGAATGTCACCAGCCGCGCCGGCGCTTCGGCGACAATGACCGGGTCCTGCCAGACCGTGCCCGTGAAGTATTCCTCTGGCGCCCTTTTGGTCGGGCGCGAACCTGCGGGGAAAAGCTTCATGGCACGGTCTCCAATCTCTGGCCCTCATGGTGAGGAGGCGCGCAGCGCCGTCTCGAACCATGAGGGATGAACACTCCCTCGCCCTTCGAGACGCGGCCAAGCGGCCGCTCCTCAGGATGAGGGTATTGAGTTGGTTGATTACTTCTTCGACGCGGCGTAGCGCGCCTTGGTCTCGGCATTCATCGGATACAGGCCGGGCAGCGTGGCGCCGTTGTTCACCTCGTTGACGATCCAGGCTTCCATGCGCTCCTGCTCGGCGCCTTCGGCGAGGATGAGATCGAGGAAGGCCTTCGGGATCACGACAGCGCCGTCCTGGTCGGCGACGATGACGTCGTCCGGGAAGATGGCAACGCCGCCGCAGCCGATCGGTTCACCCCAGCCGACAAAGGTCAGGCCGGCAACCGACGGCGGAGCAGCATAGCCGTCGCACCAGACCGGCAGATTGGTGCCGAGCACGCCCTCGATGTCACGCACCACGCCGTCGGTGATCAGCGCAGCGACGCCGCGCTTCTGCATGCGGGCGCAGAGGATGTCGCCGAAGATGCCGGCGTCGGTGATGCCCATGGCGTCGACCACGGCGATGCAGCCTTCCGGCATGGCTTCGATGGCGGTGCGGGTCGAGATCGGCGACGACCACGATTCCGGGGTCGCGAGATCCTCGCGCGCCGGCACAAAACGCAGCGTAAAGGCCGGACCGACGAGACGGGGCTGACCGGGGCGCAGCGGCTTGGCGCCGCGCAGCCAGACATTGCGCAGGCCCTTCTTCAGGAGAACGGTGGTGATGGTCGCGGTGGTGACCTTCGACAGGGTGGCAATGGCTTCGGGTGTCAGGGACATACGCAGGGCTCTTCAGGTCAGAGGGTGCAGGACGTTGGACTTACGGCGGCGCATCTTGCGGTGGAATGCCAGCGCGTCAAGGGCTGCTGCTTCAAAGCGCCATGCAATGTGATGAAACCTCTGCGATCAGTACGGCTTATCGCCAACATGCGTATTAATTTATTGAAGATGCACGGCTATTTTCAGATTGCGAATTCCACTCGCTGGTAAAACGCGCTATGCATGATTGTCCAATACTGACGTTGTGAGGCCATGGTCGCAGCTCTCTCCCCGCCCCGCATCCTCCCCAGTGGCGATGCTGCCATCACCGTCGAATTCAGCCGCACCATCGACGAGGAAGCCAACCGCCGGGTGCTGGCGCTCGACAAACTCGTCGCGTCGGCCGGCCTTGCTGCCGTCACCGAAACGGTCCCGACCTATCGTTCGCTGCTGGTGCATTACGATCCCTTGCAGATCGGCTTCGACGCTTTGGGCGAGAAGCTGACCGAACTGGCACTGCAGCCGCTACCCGAGGCCAAGGCGGCCCGGCGCTGGCGCATCCCGGTCGCCTATGGCGGCGAAAACGGCATCGATCTCGAAGACGTCGCGAAGGCGCTCAACATAACGCCGGACGAAGTGGTCGCGCGCCATGTGGGCGGAGACTACAAAGTGGCGATGATCGGCTTCACGCCGGGCTGGTCCTATTTGAGCGGGCTGCCGGGTTCGATGCAGATGTCACGCCGGCAGAATCCCCGGCTGCTGACGCCGCCCGGAACGATCTCCATCGGTGGCATCCAGACCGGCGTGCAATGCCTTGCCGGCCCCAGCGGTTGGCATCTGCTCGGACGGACCGCCGTGCGCACCTATCAGCTCGGCCGCGATCCCATCTTCCTGCTTGAACCCGGCGACGCCATCACCTTCGCCGCTGTCGACGAGAAGACATTTGCCGAGCAGGACCGCGCGGCCGAAGCCGGTGCATTCGTCGCGGAGCTGATCGCGTCATGAGCAAGCTCATCGTCACATCAGTCAGTCCCGGCACATCCGTGCAGGATGTCGGCCGCTTCGGCGCACAGCGCTATGGCCTGGTGCCATCGGGCGCCGTCGATCGACTGGCGATGGCCGCCGCCAATGCCCTGCTCGGCAACACGCTGTTCGCCGCCACCATTGAACTCGGCCCGCTCAATTCAGTCTTCACCGCCAAAGGCGGCGCCGTGCGTGTGTCGCTGACCGGCGCGACACGGCCGGCCGATATCGCGGGCACCCCCTTCAACGTCAATACATCCGTCACGCTGGCTGATGGCGAGAGCCTCAATCTCGGCGTCGCCCGCGCCGGCACCTTCGGCTATCTCGCCATCGAAGGCGGCGTGCGCGGCGAACCGATGTTCGGCAGTCTCGCCGTGAATGCCCGCGCCGGTCTCGGCAGTCCCTATCCGCGCCCGCTGCAAGCCGGTGACGAATTGCTGGTGGCGGCTGCAAGCAGCGCCAACGAGAAGCGCATCGATTTGCCTGCGCCGGCCGAAGGTCCAATCCGCGTGGTGCTTGGACCGCAAGATGACGAATTCGGTGACGCCAAGGACCTGTTCCTCAGCAGCGAGTGGAAGATCTCCGCGACCAGCGATCGCATGGGCTATCGCCTTGAAGGCCCCGTCATCAAACATCTGCACGGGCACAACATCGTTTCCGACGGCACAGTCAATGGCAGCATCCAGGTCCCCGGCAACGGCCAGCCCATCGTGCTGATGCCCGACCGTGGCACATCAGGCGGCTATCCGAAAATCGCGACCGTGATCTCGACGGATCTCGGCCGGTTCGGCCAGACCCAGCCGGGCCGCGCTTTCCGCTTTAAAGCCATCTCCATGGCCGAAGCGCAGGCGGAATACCGCGCCTTCGCAGAATTGCTGCAGAGCCTGCCCGGTCGTGTCCATGATTCCAACATCCTGATGTTGGACATCAAGGCGCTGCTGTCGGCCAATGTCGCTGGCACCGCAGTCAGCGCGATCGACGTCGAGACGTGGCAGGCGCCGCAGCCGGCAGACGCGCAAGACTGATTTCGAATCCTACTCACGAAAGAGCACGACCATGGCGACCATCGATCTGAACTGCGACCTCGGCGAAAGCTTCGGCATGTGGGAGATGGGCAACGACGCCGCGATGATCGACCTCGCGTCCTCGGTCAATATCGCCTGCGGTTATCATGCCGGCGATGCCGACGTGATGCGCAAGACCGTGCAGCTTGCGAAGGCACGCAATGTGAGGATCGGCGCCCATCCCGGCTATCGCGATCTGCACGGCTTCGGCCGCCGCCCCATCGTCGGTCTCACCGCGCTCGAGATCGAGAACCTGATCGCGTACCAGATCGGCGCCTTGCAAGCGATCGCGGCCATGGAAGGCTACAAGGTCACCCATGTGAAAGCGCACGGCGCGATCTCCAACGTGGCCTGCGAGGACGACATGACCGCCCGCGCCATCGCCGCCGGCATCAAGGCCGTCGACCGCAATCTGACCTTCGTGGTGCTGGCGAATTCCAAGCTCGTGACCGCAGGCGAAGCCGCCGGCCTCCCCTTGGCACATGAAGTGTTCGCCGACCGCGCCTATGAGGACAACGGCAATCTCGTCTCGCGCAAGAAGCCCGGCGCGGTGCTGCATGATCCGGTGATGGTTGCTGATCGTGTGGTGAAGATGGCACAGACCGGCGAAGTCATCTCGATCACTGGCAAGGTGATCAAGATGAAGATGGACACAGTGTGCATTCACGGCGACACGCCGGGAGCCGTCGAACTTGGCCGCCATGTACGAGATGGGCTGAAGGCGGCGGGGATCGATGTGGCGCCGTTCAAGACGGCGCTTTAGAACTCCACCGTCATTCCGGGGCGCGTGCGACTTCGCGCGCGACCCCGGAATCAAAATGTTCATCACCTCTAACATGACGGGGGCGGACAGTGGGGACTCATCTTGAGATTCCGGGTTCGCATGCGCAAAGATGCGCACGCGCCCCGGAATGACAGTGAATTCATCACCGATCGTTCAACATCCCCTCATGCGGCAGTCCCTCGATCGGGCATTCCTCGACACCGACCGTCGGCCGCGTGAAGGCTTCGACATTCTCCCGCGCCTTGTCGGGATTGTTGACCCAGTTCGCATAGAAATCGAACGGGCACGCCGCGACACCCTTGTTGCTTTCGCCGGAATTGATCGTGCCGGTATAGCCGCGATGCAGCAGCTTGAAGAGATGGTTCTCCGACTGTCCAGTGCGGCGCGCATCGCGGATCAATGATTTCGACAGCGCCGCATATTGAATGCCGTAATCCTCTTCGCCGCATTCGCCGAGCGTGCGGCCATCGAAACCGATGATCGCCGAATGGCCGAAATACGAATAGACGCCGTCGAAGCCTGAGGCATTGGCAACGGCAACATAAGTGTTGTTGGCCCAGGCCATCGCCTTGGCCATCAGCACCTGCTGGTCTTTCGCCGGATACATGTAGCCCTGGCAACGCACGATCAGTTCGGCGCCCTTCATGGCGCAGTCGCGCCAGATTTCGGGATAGTTGCCGTCGTCACAGATGATCAGCGAAATCTTCAGGCCCTTCGGCCCCTCGGAGACATAAGTGCAATTGCCGGGATACCAGCCTTCGATGGGCACCCATGGCATGATCTTGCGATATTTTTGAACGATCTCGCCCTTGTCGTTCATCAGGATCAGCGTGTTGTACGGCGCCTTGTGCGGATGCTGCTCGTGTCGCTCGCCGGTCAGCGAGAACACGCCCCAGACCTTGGCCTTGCGGCAGGCCTCCGCGAAAATCTCGGTTTCCTCGCCGGGTACGATCGAGGCGGTCTCGTACATTTCCTTGGAGTCGTACATGATGCCCTGGGTCGAATATTCCGGGAACACCACCAGATCCATGCCGGGCAGACCGATCTTCATGCCGACGATCATGTCGGCGATCTTCTGCGCATTGGCCAACACCTCGGCCTTCGTGTGAAGCCGCGGCATCTTGTAATTCACGACGGCGACGCCGACCGCGTCCTTGCTGGATGAAATATCGCCGTGATGCATCTGCGCTGGTCTCCGTTGCCGGGCGATGGTGGGCCGACGGAGGGAGACCGGGAATACGTGGATTTACGGATGTGGGTGGTGCGGCAATCTCCGCCTGTCGTCCCCGCGAAGGCGGGGACCCATAGACACCACTGTCGCGATCGGAACACTGCGGAGAATGCCAGCTTAAGCTACGGACTCGGAGGCTATGGGTCCCCGCCTTCGCGAGGACGACGGTCAAGAGTGCAGAGGGATGCTACAGCCCCGCACCCTTCCCGATGGCATCGTTGAACGATCGATCCACGATCGCATTGGCATCGAGCTTCTGCTTGATCAGTCCGCTGCGCAAATAGAGATCGATGGTCTTCTGCTCATCCGCGGCGACGCCATCGTCGATCGGTGCGATGCGGATTTTTGCACGTGTCAGCCAGTTCAGCGGCACCGACGGCGCCACGTTCATCAGCTTGCCCCAGGTCTGCGCGTAAGCATCCGCGTTCTTCAGCGCCCAGGCGCGCGCCGCAGTGAGGCGGCGGAGATAGTCCTCGAGTTCGGCATGCTTGTCGCGGATCGCATTCGGCGTCGCCACGACAAAGCTCAGCCCCGATGTCAGGCCCTCGGCATTCAGCAGGACGCGCGACTGGAACAGCACCTCTTCCTGGCTCACATAGGGCTCCCAGGTCGACCACGCATCGACTGAGCCACGGGTATAAGCGACCTTGGCATCCGACGGAGCGAGGAACACGATCTGCACATCGCTCGCCGTCCAGCCCTTTTGTTCCAGCGCGGCGAGAATGAGCTGATGCCCGATCGAGCCGCGGCCGGTGGCGATTTTCTTGCCCTTCAGATCGTCGAAGCTCTTGATCGTCGAGTCCTTCGGTACCAGCACGGCGAGGCCGTCGCCGGTCTGCCGGATCGCACCGATTGCCTTGACCGGCACATTGGCCGCTGCGGCAAAGGTGAAGGGCGCATCGCCGACCAGCCCGCTATCGAGTGCGCCGGCACCGAGCGCTTCCAGCAGCGGCGCTGCCGCGGCGAACTCCTTCCACTCGATCTTGTAAGGCACGTCCTTCAGCACGCCGGATGCTTCCATCACGGCGCGCGCATTGCCCTTCTGGTCGCCGACAATCAGTGTCGTCTCAGCGCGAGCGGAAGTTGCGAAGGCCGCGAGGATCAGGCCGGCGGCGAGGATGAGCCGTTTCATGCTGCGACAACTCCCTTGGCGGCGTCACGCGCCGCAATCAGCTCACGGGTGCGCGGGATCAGTTCGCGGCCGTAATCGATGGCGTCGATCAGGGGATCGAAGCCGCGGATCAGGAAGTGGCTGACGCCAAGATCGTAATAGTCGGCGAACACTTCGGCGACCTGTTCGGGCGTGCCGACCAGCGCAGTGGTGTTGCTGTTCGCGCCGGTGAGCGCCGCCATCTCAGTCCACAGCCGCTTGTCGATGCGGGTGCCCTGCTCGGCCAGCGCCAGCAGACGCTTCGCGCCGGCGGTAGCGTGGCCATCGGCCGGCTTGCGATAGCCGGTCTTGTCCTGCAGCGCGGTGGCGCGGGCGAGAATGTCATCGGCCTTGGCCCAGGCTTTCTCCTCGGTGTCGGCAATGATCGGGCGCACCGACAGGCTGAAGCGCGGTGCCGGACGGCCGTATTTCGCAGCAGCAGCGCGTACGCGGCCAGTGACGTCGCGCACCTGCGCATAGGATTCACCCCACAGCGCGAACGTATCGGCATGCTTGCCCGACACGTCGATGGCCGCATCCGACGCGCCGCCGACGAACACGTGGATCGGCACGGTCGGCTTCACCTGCGAGAACCCGCCCTCGACCTGATAGTATTTGCCGGCATAGTCGAACGGCTTGTCGCTCGTCCACTCCTGCTTGATGATGTCGAGCCATTCGCCGGTGCGGGCGTAACGCTCGTCCTTGTCGTCGAGCGTATTGCCGTCCTGCCGCAGCTCCTTGGCATTGCCGCCGGTGATGACATGCAGCGAGACGCGGCCATGGTGGAAATTCTCGATGGTGGCGAGCTGGCGCGCCAGCACCGTCGGTGCGGTGAAACCCGGACGCTGCGCGATCATCACCTTCAGCTTTTCGGTGACACCGAGCGCATGCTGGGCAACCTGCAGGCCGTCCGGCGAGGTCGAATGGAAGGCGAGCAGCGCGCGGTCGAAGCCCGCGAGCTCATGCGCCTTCGCGACGGTTTCGATATAGCTGGGATCGAGCACCGGGCCGGAGCGGACGCGGGTTTCGGATGCGTCATTGTTGGTGATGAAGCCGATGAATTCGACGGACATGGGTCTCTCCACTTCCTGCTGTTGTTCAGATGCCGAGCGCGATGCGTCCGGCGGAAATCCTGGTGCTGTCGTCTTGCGGCGTGTGCACGCGGCCACACAGCACGTCGCGATAATGCCGCTCCAGCGGATTGGCGCGGGTGAGACCGTGATTGCTGGTCAACGACAGCGCGTCTTCGACGACAGCCACGGCATTGTTGGTGACGGTCAGTTTGAGGATGTTCGCCTCGATCGGCGTCAGTGCGACGCCGTCATCGATGTCCCGTGCGAAAGTGTCGAGCAGGCGCGCATTGACTGCGAGCTTTGCCTCGATGCCGCCCACGATCTCCTGCGCCCGCGGCAGAGTCGCCAGCGGCGCGCCGAGGCTTGAGGGCGTGCGGGTCTTGAGAAAGTCGATCAGCCAGTCGCGAGCAGCGCGTGCAACGCCGTCATAGACGGCGCCCACCAGCACAGCCTGGATGGTCGCCTGCGACACATCCGGCGCACCCCAATCACTGGGACGGCGCAGATCCACTTCATGGTCGAGCGGAATGAGCACGTCGTCGAACACGACGTCGTGGCTGCCGCTGGCGCGCAGACCGAGATGATCCCAGGTCTCGACGATCTCGGTGCCCGGCAGACCCGCCGGCACCAGAAAGACGCCGACCCGTACGTCGGGCTCGTCCGTCTTGGCCCATACAGTGTACCATTTGAGGATCGGCGAACCCGTGGAATAGATCTTGCGGCCGGTCATGCGCCAGCCTTCAGCCGTGCGCTTCGCGGTGGTTTGAGGCAGACCACCACGGGATGGCGATCCCTGATCGGGCTCGACGCGCAACGCGTTGATCAGCGCCAGACCATTCACGGCGTCGCGCGACACGCGCTGCGCCAGATGCGCAGGCCAGTTGCCATTCCGCGTGATGACCAGATGGTGGATATAGTGCATGGCCAATACAAGCGCGGTCGCGGCATCAGCCTTACCGACCGCGTTCACGACGCGCGCAGCCTCGCGCACCCCGGCGCCCGCGCCGCCCAGCGCCTTTGGCACCGGCAGCGCCAAAAGGCCCGCCTCTGACAGTTCTTGAAAATTCTCGAATGGAAAACTTGCCGCACGATCATGCAATGGCGCACGTTCCGCAAAGCCCGGAACGAGCAAATTAACTCTGTCGACAATGCTGGGAACCGCGTCCATATCGTATTGCTTTCGGCTTCTCTAACTCTAGAGAATGCCGTTCGGCAGGCGTTACAAGCGGTACCCGGAAATAACGACAGCGGGACTGATGGGCATCAGAGCCACAGGTGAAAATTCTCTCCGGTGACCTCAAGCGAGAATTTTATTCGCGCGTTTTTGAAGCCAGATTCAGGAATCTGCCGCCTTGCCCCGACTGCCGGCGATATGGCTGGTGAGCTTCTGCGTCACCTCGCGCCGCAACGCGTTGAATTCAGGCGATGCGACGTCGCGCGGGCGCGGAAGGTCGACCTCGATTTCGCAATCGATCCGGCCCGGCCCCGCCGACATCACGATCACGCGATCCGCTAACATCACCGCCTCTTCGACCGAATGCGTCACAAAGATCACCGTAAGGCCGGTGGTGCGCCAGATCTCAACGAGTTCTTCCTGCAGCTTGCTGCGCGTCAGCGCATCCAGCGCGCCGAACGGCTCATCCATCAGCAGCACGTCGGTGTCGTTGCTCAGCACGCGCGCGATGGCGACGCGTTGTTTCATGCCGCCGGAGAGCTGGTGCGGGTAGCGATCGGCAAAGGCCGTCAGCCCGACCATGGCCATGAACTTGTCAGTGAGCTCGCTCACGAGTTTGGTGGCGAGACGACGATGCTTCGGCCCGAAGCCGATATTGTCGCGCACGGTCAGCCACGGAAACAACGCGTAATCCTGAAACACCATGCCGCGATCCGGGCCCGGCTTGTCGACGGGAAAGCCATACATGGTCACGGAACCCATCGTCGCCGTCTCAAAGCCGGCGACGATGCGCAGCAAGGTGGACTTGCCGCAACCGGACGCGCCGAGCAGGCAAACGAACTCGCCCTTGCGGATGGTGAGATTGACACTGCGCAGCGCTTCAACCGGGCCGTTGGAGGCCTGATAGATTTTCCCGACGTCGCTGACCTCGAGGATATCAGGCGCAATTGTGGTTGGTCGATCAAGCATGATGCTGTGGGCTCCAACGAAGGAAGTAGTTGCTGAGCATCAGCAGGATGCGATCCGACACGAAGCCGGTGATGCCGATGATGATCATGCCGGTGATCACGAGATCGGTGCGCGACAGTGTGCGGCCATCCATGATGACAGCGCCGAGCCCTTCGGGCACGCCGGTCATTTCGCCCACCACGATCAGTATCCAAGCGAAACCGGCACCGAGACGAAGGCCGTTGAAGATGCTCGGTAGCGCTGCCGGTAAAACGACGGAGCGGAACTGCTGCGCGCCGCTGCAGCCGAGCATTTCCGCAGCCTCGAACAGCCTGACATCGACGGATCGCACCCCGAAAACCGTATTGAGCAGGATCGGAAAGAACGCGCCGAGAAACACCAGGAAGATAGCCGCGCGCGGACCGAGACCAAAGAAGATCATCGACAGCGGCAGCCATGCCGTCACCGGGATCGGTCGCAGCAATGACAGCGTCGGATCAAGTAATTTGCGCAGCAGTGGCATGCGCCCGATCATCAGGCCGAGCGGAATGCCGATCGCCGCCGCACAGAGAAAGCCGCCATAGACACGCTGCACGCTTTTCCAGAAATGGATCGGCAGGCTGGCGCTGTAGGCGTCGTCATAGATTCCGCCGAAAGCGAAATCCCACATCATGATCGCGACGCCATATGGTGACGGCACCAGCCGCGTGCCGGTCCAGCGCACCATGACGTCCCAAATCACCATCAAGCAGACCGGCACGATCAGCGCGAGCGCAACTGTGCGCGCCCGCTGCACGCCCTGCCCGCGCTTCCCGGCCGCAGGCAACGGCGGGATTTCCGCTGCCGGCGCAAGCTGTACGCTGTTGGACGTATCGTCCATCGTGCTTTGCAGGCTCACAACGCGCTCACGTGGCCGCCAGCGCCTTCACGAAGCTCGCATCGATGAAGGTCTTGTAGTCAGGCAACTGCCGGATCTGCTTCTTGGACAGCATCTGGCCGCCGTAATATTCCGCCTGCTTCATGAACTGGTCGTCGATATTCCAGGTCAGCTCCACATTCGGTGCGGCCTTCTCGATCGACGGCTTCTGCTGGCCGAGCTTCTGCATGGCGATGGCGATAAAGGCCTCGCGGTCTTTCATGGCATATTCGCTGGCCAGGCGGTGGGTCTTGAGCAGCGCCTTGATCAGTTCCGGATCTTTCTCGATCAGTTCGCGGCGCGTGGCCAGCACCATGTTCAGCGAACCGGTCGGCGTGGTGTAGGGATATTCGACGATCTGGCCGACGCCATTGGCGAGGCTGATGCCCGGACCGGGCTCGGCGCCCACATAGGCGTCGATGTCGCCGCGGGCGAGCGCCGGCGCCATGTCGCTGAACGACAGACGCACGGACTCGACGTCCTTCACCGTCATGCCTTCGGCGGAGAGACGATCGAGGATCACGACTTCCTGGGTCGAGCCCGGCAGGATCGCGACTTTCTTGCCCTTCAGGTCCTTGATTGTATTGATCCCGGAATCCTTCTTGGCGACGACCGCCATGCCACGATTGCAGGCAGATGCGATGACGACGACCGGCTCACCATTGGCGCCGCCGAGCGTCGCCGCGGCAAAACCGAAGATGCCGAAATCGACAGTGCCGGTGACGACGGCGTTCTTGCCGTCGGTCGGGGTTTCAAACGGGATCACCTCGAACTTGACGCCATCAGGCGCAAATTTGTCGTAGAAATACGGCGTGACGCCGTGAATGAGCTTCAGCGTTCCGATCTTGACCACGCGGTCGGCGGCAAACGCCTTGATGCTGGTCGTGGACAGCGCCGCGGCAATGGCCGTCAGGCGGATGAAATCACGTCGGTTGGTGCTGTACATGTCGTTCCCTTGGGCTGAACCGTGTGCCAGCCCAAAAGGAATGCAATAACCATGCCTCGTATACAGCTATCGGTGGAGCGTGCCCTCGCCCGCAACGGACCATATTCGGGACGAGCTCACCACGTCGCGTCCAGCCCGAGCAGTCCCAGGATCTGCCGTCGCAGCTCGGCCAGATGCGGATCGCCGCGATGGCGCGGATAGGGCCGGTCGACCGTGATATCCGCCGTCACCCGCGCGGGACGATCGCTGAACACGATGACGCGGTTGGCGAGAAACAACGCCTCCTCCACGTCATGGGTCACCAGCAGTGCCGTGAAGCCGTTGCGTTGCCAGAGCGACACCAGCTCGGCCTGCATGGTGATGCGTGTCAGCGAATCCAGTTTGCCGAGCGGCTCGTCGAGCACGAGGATGCGGGGATCGTTCGCCAGCGCCCGCGCCAATGCCACGCGCTGCGCCATGCCGCCCGAGAGCTGATGCGGATAGGCTTTCTTGAATGCGCCGAGACCGACGAGATCGATGGCTGCATCGACACGGTGACGCTGTGTCTTCAGTACCCCCTGCGCTTCCAGCCCGAGCGCGACATTGTCCCACACCGTCCGCCACGGAAACAGTGTCGGGTCCTGAAACACGACGACGCGGGATGGATACGGCCCGGTGATGGCCACGCCATCCTCATCCAGCGTGCCGGCACGCGGCGGCTCGAGACCCGCCACCAATCGGAGCAGCGTGGACTTGCCGCAGCCGGAGGGGCCGAGCAGTGCTACGAATTCTCCGGGCGCAACGCTGATGCTGACGTTGTCGAGCACCGGCAGCACGTTGCCATCGATATCGAAGGCATGGCTGACGGCCTTGACGTCGAGCGACGCGCCCGTCGCTGCGGGCTGAAACGGCTTTGCCAGCGCTACCATTTGACGACACCCTTCTGCCAGACCAGCAGCCGGTCACGCACCTTGAACAGCAGCGTGATCGCGCCGGAGCAGAGCAGCGACATCACGATCAGCGCCGCATACATGTTGTTGTAGGACGCCCAGCCCTGCGCCCATTGCAGATAGAAGCCAAGCCCGGCCTTGACGCCGATCATCTCGGCCACGACCAGCACCGCGAAGGACGCACCGAGCCCCATGAACAGGCCGACGAACACATGCGGGAGTGCTGCGGGGATTGCGACCTTGGTCACCAGGAAAGACGGTTTTGCGCCGAGCGTTCGTGCGACGTCGTAATAGGCTGTGCTGACGCTGGCCACGCCCGACCAGGTCAGCACTGTCACCGGAAAGCCGGTGGCCAGCGCGATCAGGAACGTGCTGGCGCTCCAGGCGGACGGGAACGTGAAGAACGCAATCGGCAGCCAGGCCGTCGCCGGCAATGGTCCGATGAAGCGCAGGATCGGATGCACCCAGTAACCCGCGAGCCGCGACCAGCCGATGGAGACGCCGGTGAGGAAGCCTACGGCGGCGCCGATGAAGTAGCCGCCAAGCTGCAGCTTCACCGAGGCGAAGGCGCTGTCCAGCAGTTTCGGCAGGTCGTCGGTATAGACCTCGACGATCGACTGCGGCGGCGGAAAGAACGGCAGCGGCAGCCAGCCGAATTTTGCCGTGGAAAGCTCCCACAGCGTCAGGAACGCTCCCAAGGCAAACAGCCAGGGCGCGCGTCGCTGCACGCCGTCGCCGAACTTGCCGAGCGCTGCCTGCGCTGTGGTTGCAATCGCGATGCCGCCAGCAATCGCGAATGCCGTATAGGCCACTGCTTCGGTGCGTGGCCAGTCGCCGATATCCGGCCATCGCAGGCACGACAGGCCGAAAGCCAGCCAGGCGAGCCCTGCCCCGATCCCCGTGATGCTGAAACGAAGCTTGTTGACGAATTGAAGTCCACCATCGCCAGCAATAAGCGCGGTCTCGCGGTCACCGCCAAGCGATGAGATCTCAGACGCGGAATACGTCGGCATAGATGCGCTCCGCGAATTTGGTGGTGTCGGTTGACGGCTTGAACACGGAAACCGTCTTGAGATCGTCGGCGTAGGATTTCAGCTCACGCTTCAGTGCATCGCCCACGGGGTGATGATGATGGGTGTGATACTTCACCATACCCAGCAGATCTTCGACGGTGGCATTCTTCGGCGCATAGGGCTGGAACGACTTTGCAGCTTTCTCCGGATTTTGCGATGCGAACATCGCAGCATCGAGCAGTGCCTGCGTCAGACCGCGTGCCACCAGTGGATCGTCACGCAGCAGGCTGCCGCGCACGCCGACGATGCAGCAGCTGATATCCTTGTAGGGGCCATCGAGGTTGGAGCCGACTTCCTTCAGCTCCCCATCCTTGAGCCAAAGATAGGCCAGCGGATCGGATGCCAGTCCGATCTGTGCCTCGCCCTTTTCCACGGCGAGCCGCACCAGGTTGCCGGGATATTGCCGCCACTCGACGTCCTTGTCCGGATTGAGTCCGGCTTTCGCGAGCTGGATCGAGAAGAAGTTCTTGTCCGGACCGGCCATATCGCCGACGGCGATGGTCTTGCCCTTGAAATCCGCGACGCTCTTCACCTCCGACTTCGCCGGCGCCAGCGCGCGCAGGCAGCCGCCATGGGTGCCGGCGACGATCTTGACGTCGAAGCCTTGCTCGAGCGGCTTCAGCCAGCGCAGCGCCATACCCAGGCCCGCATCGGATTTCCCCGTGGCGATGGCTTCGAGAAGCTGGTCCGTCGAACCGCTATAGTTCACCAGCTCGACGTCAAGGTTCTGCTTCTGGAAGAAGCCATGATCAATGGCGACCGGCAGCGGCGCAAGGCAGACCGCGCCGGCATTCCAGGAGAGCTTCAATTTGCGCGGTGCACCGGTGAGCACGGGCGCCTCCGATGCGGTCCTGCAGATCGGAAATTCGGAAAAATCGATGGGTGGCGCCTGCCGAAACGGAAACGCCTGCGCGCCCCATACGCCGAGTGGCGCGGCCAGTGCGGCTGCAGCGCCGCCGCGCAGCAACGACCGGCGATCCATCAGCGGCTTGCGGTTGTGATCATCGTTCGACATCTGGTCTCCTTGCGATCGGCGCAGCGCTGCCCATGGCCGCAACGCATGGTGTTGCAGCTCGCGCTGATGCGATGATCAATGTGTTGAGTGGAAGCTCAGCCGTGAGAGTCCGACGACTCCCGTCCCTGTGATTTCAATGGTACGAGGATGCGCAGCGCGGCGGCTTCGGTCAATAAAATGGAATTTTGAATGTCGCGCAGGATGGAGAGATTATCTCCAACGAAAGCAGCGCCGGGAGAGAACGCAATTTATCGCTGAGGAAGCGTTCTACTGATGACGCAGTTGAAGCAAAACAGTTCTCTCGCAAACGCGCGCTCCCCTCATGGTGAGGAGGCGCGAAGCGCCGTCTCGAACCATGAGATGCCGGCGCTTCAAGTCTGCGGCCATCCTTCGAGACGCCCGCTAACGGCGGGCTCCTCAGGATGAGGGGTAGAGATATCAATATACGTCGAGCTGAAAACGTCCCTTCTTCTTCAGCTCGCTGACGAACATCACCGCTTCATCAGTCGATCGCGCGCCATGCTGGGCGGCGATATCGACCAGAGCCCTCTCCACATCCTTCGCCATGCGCTTGGCATCGCCGCAGACATAGACATGGGCGCCTTCGGCGAGCCAGGTCCAGACGTCGCGGCCGACCTCGCGCATGCGGTCCTGCACGTAGAACTTCTCGCCCGCGTCGCGCGACCAGGCCAGCGATAACCGTGTGAGGAAGCCTTCGGCCTTCATGCCATTGAGTTCGTCGGCATAGAAGAAATCCGACCCGCTGCGCTGGTGACCGAAGAACAGCCAGTTCTTGCCCGGTGCCTTGGTGGCCTTGCGATCGTGCAGGAACGCCCTGAACGGCGCGACGCCGGTGCCCGGCCCTACCATGATGATCGGCGTCTCCGGATTGTCCGGCAGCGCAAAACCATGCGCCTTCTGGACATAGACCTTGAGTTCGTCGCCGGGCTGGATGCGATCGGCCAGGAAACTCGAGGCCAGACCGTGGCGCTTGCGCTTGCCGACCATGTAACGAACGATATCGACGGTAAGTGACAGTTTTCCGGGCGTCGCATTGTGCGATGACGAGATCGAGTAGAGCCGCGGCTGCAGCGGCTCAAGCGCCTCGATGAAAGCTTCCGGATGCGGACGCACGCGGGAGAATTTCTGCAGCGCCGCCATCACGTCGAGCGTCGCGGCATCGCCATCGGGATCTTCGCCCTGCGCCAACGCGCGTGCCTTGGCGCGTTGCGCCCCGCCAGTGAGATAGGACATCAGCTCGAACAGCGAGTCCGGTGCCGGGGCCAGTGAGACGTCGTATTGCAACACCTCACGCAGCGTCTTGCCGCACACTTCCGTCGTATGCGACGCGCCGAGCAGAGCGATGATCTGGTCGACGTGACCGAGATCGTTCGATGCAAAGATGCCGAAACTGTCGCCGACCACGTAATCGAGGCCGCAGCCCGACAGATCGAAATCGATATGCCAGGTCTCCTTCTCGGAGCCTTTGCCATTGAGCAGGCGGCGACCGAGAAACACGGCGGGGGCGGGATTGTCACGCGAGCGGCCGAGCGTCGAGGGATCCGGCGCAGCAGCTTCGACCGGCTCCGCAGCAGCAGGCGTCGCTGCTGCCGCGGGCGCAGCCCCGGCCGGTGCCATGTCGAGCTCCTCATAGAGCGACTTCAGCATCCGCGCGGTCTCCTTGCCGCCGGGCACGCAGAGATTCAGCCGCGCCTCGGCCTTGGAGGCAATCGCGTCGGAATAGTCATTGCAGTTATAGCCGCACTGGCCGCAATCCTGCTGCGCCATCGCCGCCATCATCTTGCGACGAACCGGCTTGCCTTCGGCGAGCTTCATGCGATCGGCGATCGGCATGGTCTGGTCATGCCACGGCGCGCCGTCGTCCTCTTCCATGATGGCGGCGCCCTGCTCTGCAGAGAGCGGCGTCGCCGGTGCGTCGGACAGCAGGCCGGCGAAGAAGCCGTTCAGCCAGGAGCGTTGCGCTTCCGAGAACGGCGCGGAGGCCGGAATGATCTCGAGTTTGGGCGGCGGCGTCATCTGGTTCATGCGGACACCTGTTCATCAGCGAGCTTGCGCAACGTAGCCGCATCATGACGGCGCGAGAATGTGAGGAAGGTCTCATCGGGCGACGCGCGGTTGGCGAGATAGGCTTTCAGCAGACGCTCGACGACGACAGGCGCGTCTTCGGACTTGACGTTCTGATAGATCTCCTGCCCCACATCGGCCTGCGGGCCAAAGCCGCCGCCAGTGAAGATGTGGAAGCCGTCCAGCGTATCGTCGCTGTCATCGACGGGGATACGCGCGCCGATCATGCCGATGTCGCTGATATAATGCTGCGCGCAGGAATGATGGCAGCCGGTGAGATGGATGTTGACCGGCGTATCGACCTCGACGCGGGTATCACACCATTCGGCGATGTTCGTTGCCGTGCGTTTGGTATCCGCATTGCCGAATTTGCAACCGGCGCGGCCGGTGCAGGCGATCAGGCCGGCGCGTATCTCGGTGGTCTTGATGGCAAGGCCGAGGGCTTCGATGGCCGCAGTCGCCAGCGCGACATTCGCGTCTTTCACACCAGGAATGAGCAGGTTCTGCCACACTGTCAGGCGGATATCGCCGTCGCCGAGATCGGCCGCAATCTTCGAAAGCCCCCGCATCTGATCGGTCGTCACCTTGCCCAGCGGCAACACGACGCCGATCCAGTTCAGGCCATCCTGCTTCTGCTTGTGCACGCCGATATGCGCTGTGCGGTCGAAGCTTGGGCGCGGCAGCAACGCGTCCGCCGGAACGCGGGTAAACGGCGCGCCGAGCTTCTCCTCGACGATGGTCAGAAACTTCTCCATGCCCATGCCGTCGATCACATACTTCAACCGCGCTTTAAGCCGGTTGGTGCGGTCGCCGAGATCGATGAAAACGCGCACGATGGCGTCGGACACCTTGGTGGAGTCCTCCGGTCTCACGATGACGCCGGTATCGGTGGCGAAATCCTTGTGGCCAGTGATGCCGCCGATGCCGAGCTTGAACCAGACGCCGGGCGCGGCGCCGAAACCATCTTTCACTTCGACTGCCTGGAAGGCGATGTCGTTGGTGTCCTCCAGCACGGCGATCTTGCCGGCGCCGTCGAAGGCAACGTTGAACTTGCGCGGCAGGCCGGTGAGCGTGCGGTCATTGAGGATGTGATAGTGCCACTCGCGCGCATAGGGGCGCGTGTCCAGCAGTTCCTGCGGATCGATGCCCGCGGTCGGCGTGCCCGTGACGTTGCGGATGTTGTCGGCCCCGGAGCCGCGTGAGCACAGACCGAGATCCTGGATACCCTCGATCAGTTTCACCGCATTTTTCGGCGGAATCTCGCGCACCTGCAGATTGGCGCGCGTGGTCACATGCGAGAACGGACCGCACAACTCGTCACTAAGATCGGCAAGACCCGCAAGCTGCCAGTGCTTCATGATGCCGTTCGGGATCCGAAGCCGGCACATATAGAAGTCCTGCGTCGGACCCACATAGAAGATGCCGTAATAGCGCCACCGAAAATTGTCCGCCGGCGATGGCCGCGCATCGATCGCGGCCTGATCGCGCAGCCGCGGATAAGCGTCGAACGGATGTTCCTCGCGCTTCCATTTCTCCTGCTCGACCAGCTTCTTGCCCGATGCAATCGTGCGATCCTGCGCCCTGATATGCGGCGCATCCGGTCCGGTCGGCTCCGCATTGGCTTTGGCTGATGCGCCGCCGCCGAGACCCTTGCCGACACGGTTGATCTGCAGCCCCGTCGAGAAGCCTTCGAGGTAGCGCTTCTGTTCGTCAGTAAAGTCGATGGAGAGCGTTTCAATTTTCATGCGGGACGAAGCTCCTGCGGGCCACAGCGTGGCTTCAACGGGGATAAGGATCGCGGACCGCACAGGCTCAGGTCAGCGCGTCGCGCCGGCTTGAAGTCTGGAAGCGATCCGATCAGCCTCGTTGCTGCGGAAATCCATCTGAACTGGCCGGCGGGCATCAGCGAACGCCGGTTGACTAAAGACATTCAAGTCTCGTGCCAGATCGCCATCGGAGGAAAAACGTCAAGAAATCAGGGGATTGAGGTCGAGATCGGGCCGAACCCGGCCGTTTGGTGCCAGCGTTTGTGCACCGCACGCTCAATAATTAGACGGTGGGAACGTCAATGGCAGCTCGTTGCGAAGGCCCCGCGCGACGAAGCCATCCAGCCTGGGCTCGTGGCCATTCGGATTGCCGCCTCGGTAAGAGGAAAGCTGGCGAACCAGCTTTCCTTGACCTCATCATGAGGTGCAAAAGTGAGCGCGGGCCTAAGCCGTTAGACCGCCTCGAACGCCGCCAGATCAGCGGTTCCGTCGTCCAGCACTTGCGTCTGCCGCAGCATGTCCTCGATGCCATCTATCGCGCGACCCACATCGACCGTCGACGTGTCGATCCGCAGCTCGACCGTCTCCGGCGCCTGATAGTCGTTGGCGATACCGGTGAAGCCCGGCAGGTCGCCGGCGCGGGCCTTGGCGTAATGCCCCTTGGGATCGCGCTGCTCGCAGATCTCTGCCGGAGTCGCGACATAGATCTCGCGAAATGCGGTATCGACCGCGCTGCGGGCCTCGGCGCGGTCGCCGCGCGAGGGTGAGACAGCCGCAACGATGGCAATATGACCGTTGCGGGCGAGATGGCCGGCCATCTCCGCCAGTCGCCGGACATTCTCGCTGCGATCGGCGGCGGAGAAGCCGAGGTCGCGATTGAGTCCGGCGCGCAGCGTGTCGCCGTCGAGCAGGATCGGCGAACCGCCTTTGGCGAACAGACGGTGCTCCAGCGCCCGCGCCAGCGTCGACTTGCCCGATCCCGGCAATCCCGTGAACCACACAACTGCGCCTTGATGGCGATAGCGCGCCGAACGTTCCTCAGGCTGCAGTGCCGACTGCACCGGCACGATGTCCGATGACACGACGCCTTGGGCAGCATCGATGGACAGGACGAGACCGCCACCGGCGATCCGGCCGCCGACCTCGATCACGAGACGTCCGGTGCGCGGATTGTCGACATAGCGATCGGCGGCGACCGGTTGCGACAGTGCGATCTCGATTTCACCGACGTGGTTGCGGGCGATCTGCTTGGTCTCGACACTGGCCAGTTCACCGGGATCGATCGCCTTCTCGATCGCGACCACACGGCCGCGCACTTCGCGCACGCCGAGCCGCACCAGGATCGACGATCCCGCTGTCAGCGGCTGATCGTGCAGCCAGAAGATCCGCGCCCGCAGTCGTCGTGTATCCGACGGCACTGCGCCCACATGCGCAATCACGTCGCCGCGCTCGACGAACAGTTCGCGGTCGAGCGTGATACCGACGGATCGCCCCGCCCCGTGCTCGCCTTCCAGCGGCGTCGCCGACCAGCGCTCCACGCTCTTGATCTTTGCTCGCTTGCCGGCGGGCATGATCACCACGTCGTCGCCGACAGCCAGATGCCCGGCCTCGATACGCCCGGCCACGATGCGGCGGTCGTCGAACTTGTAGATCGCCTGTACCGGTAGCCGCAGCGGCAATTCATCAAGCGCGAGTGCCGGCTTCAGCGCATCGAGCGCCCCCACGACGGTCGGCCCGCGATACCAGCCAATACGGTCGGTATGGGTGGCGACGCCATCGCCATCCCGCGCCGAAATCGGAATCACCGCAGCAGGCGTGACGCCGAGTTCGATGAGATGCGCCGAAATTTCATCG
Organism: Tardiphaga sp. OK245; assembly: GCF_900108575.1. NCBI lineage: Bacteria > Pseudomonadati > Pseudomonadota > Alphaproteobacteria > Hyphomicrobiales > Nitrobacteraceae > Tardiphaga > Tardiphaga sp. OK245. The sequence continues at coordinate 552,507 of NZ_FNWZ01000003.1, forward strand.
CTGATCGCCTGGAAGCGCACAGCGCTGAAATCGACGCGATCCATCTTGTTGACGACGACGGCGACCTGCTTCACGCCCAGCAGATGCAGCAGATAGGCATGGCGCCGGGTCTGATCGCGAACGCCTTCCAGCGCATCGACGATCAGCACGGCGCCATCGGCCTGCGATGCACCGGTGATCATGTTACGCAGAAACTCGGCGTGGCCGGGCGCGTCGATCAGAATGACGTCGCGCAATTTGGTGCGGAAGCGGATCTGCGTGGTATCGATGGTGATGCCCTGGTCGCGCTCGGTCTGCAGTGCATCGAGCAGGAACGACCATTCGAACGGCATGCCGCGCCGGGCGCTAACCGCCTTCAGCATCTCCAGCTTGCCATCCGGCAAGCCGCCGGTCTCGTGCAGCAGGCGACCGACCAGCGTCGACTTGCCATGGTCCACATGGCCGACGATGACGATGCGCAATTGCGGGCGCGTGGTGCCGTTGGGCATTCCGAGCGAGGTCGGATTGACGGGTTTGGTCATGGCATCACCTCTACAGATAGCCGGCGACGCGCAGTCGCTCGAAGGCGTCTTCGGTCTCGTGATCGAGTGCGCGGCCGGCGCGCTCGGGAATCGTGGTGCCGTCGAGCTCAACCAGGATTTCGGCGATCGTGCTGGCGGTGGATGCGACGGGATTGGTGATGTCGGCATCGCCCAGCGAGCGGTAGCGCTTGCCGTCCTTGGCCAGATAGAGCGGGATGATCGGGATGTTTTCGCGCGCCGTGTAGGCCCAGATGTCGGCTTCGGTCCAATGCAGGATCGGATGAATGCGCAGATGCGCACCGGGCGGCGGCGAGGCGTTGAACTGGTCCCAGAATTCTGGTGGCTGGTCGCGCACGTCCCATCCGCCCTCGACACCGCGCGGCGAAAACACACGCTCCTTGGCGCGGGTCGCCTCTTCGTCCCGCCGAATGCCGGCGATCAATCCGTCGAAGCCGTGCTTCGCCAACGCAAGTTTGAGACCTTCGGTCTTGCGCGCTGCGGAGCGCGCCGCTGGCGGCAGTGTCGGATCGACACTATCGATCGACGGGCAATATTCGACGGTGAGGTCGAGTCCCCACTCCTTCGAATAGTGATCGCGGAATGCGTACATCTCCGGAAACTTCTTGCCGGTATCGACATGCAGCGCGGGGAACGGTACGTGGCCGAAGAACGCCTTGCGCGCCAGCCAGATCATGACATTGGAGTCCTTGCCGAGCGACCACAGCAAGGCCAGCTTCTTCAGCCGGGCGAAGCCCTCGCGCAGGATGTAGATGCTCTGCGCTTCCAGTTGATCGAGGTGGTCCATCGATACCACGTCCGATCGGACGCGTTCGAGATTGGTCGACGTCATACGCCTTCTCCAGGTCCTCAAAACCGCCGTGAGATTCGCCGTTGCTCACGAAGCGGATACGCTCGGAGAAAGTGCATCTCTGGAACTCGATTTATGGGGTCAAAAAATCTAAACTGCGCTTCTCAAATAGAAAGAATATTTTTCTATTAAGTGGCGACAAACAACTGATATATAGAATCTTATTCCAGTCAAGCTGGATGTGTTGAGGAGTTCGAGATGTTGTTGCCCAGAGCAGTCGCAAGTGCTGTCCAATACGATCAAGCGCTGCAATCCGCCTCGCCCGCCGAGGTGATTGCCGCGGCGCTCGATGTCGTGGGCCGCGATGGACTCGCGCTGGTATCGTCGTTTGGCACGGAGTCCGCGGCGTTGCTGAAGGTGATGGCCGATGTCGATCCCGCCATCCCCGTACTGTTTCTCGACACCGGCTGGATGTTCGAGGAGACACTCGCCTATCGCGACCAATTGATCCTGACGCTGGGCCTGCGCGACGTGCGAACGATCCGCCCCGCAGTAGATGCGCTTGCCGCTCACGACAGCGATGGGGATTTGTGGTCGTCCGATCCCGACACCTGCTGCCGGATCCGGAAGGTCGAGCCGCTGGCGCAGGCACTCACCCCGTTCAGCGCGTGGATCAACGGCCGCAAACGATTTCAGGGCGCATCGCGCGCCGTCATTCCCGTCGTCGAGGACGATGGTTCAAAATTGAAATTCAATCCATTCGCCAATGTCACGCCGGACGAGATCGGGCTGATCTATGCGTCGGCGAAGCTGCCGCCGCATCCGCTCATAGCCTCAGGCTTTGCATCGGTCGGCTGCATGCCCTGCACGTCCCGCACCGCGCCTGGCGAGGACCCCCGCGCCGGCCGCTGGCGCGGCCGCGCCAAAACGGAATGCGGCATCCACACATAGGCGAACTGACGCCGCCGCTACGACTTCATATGCGCGATTTCGAACGCGGCGAGATGGGCAGCGATGTTGCTCGGATCGAATGGCGGTCCAGCGAAGGCGCCAACCGCGTCGGGCACATCAGTCAGAGCGCTCCCGGTGATACCGAGCGCGGCATCGTAGAGGTCGGGGCGGAACACACCCTGTGCGATCTTCAGCGCCTCGGGGCTGATCGCGGCCTGTCCCCAGCGCACCATCTGGGCATAGAGCCAGGCGGCCTGAACCGGATCAGGACGCCCGGCTCCTTCGCGGCCGACCAGCAGATAGCGCCCGCTCTCGCGGATGGTGCCATCCGGTGAAATCTTCAGCCGGCCATCCAGCGTCCGCAGCAGGACCTCCGGCGAGACGCCGATATATTGGGGCTTGGCGAGAATCGCGGCAATCTCATTGCGGTTCTCCGGGGCCTCGATGAAGGCAGCCGCGCTCACATGCGCCCGGGTGAGTGCCGCCACGGTGTCCGGGTTCTTCTCCGCCCAGTTCTGCCTCATCGCCAGCACCTTTTCGGCAGCGCGCAGCAGGATGTCGGAGACGAAATGCAGGATATGGCCGACGCCGAGATCGACCGCGACAGAATTCCAGGGCGCGCCGACACAGAACGCATCGACGTGACCGTTGGCGAGGCTGTCGACCATGTAAGGCGGCGGCAACACCACGAGGCGGACGTCCTCATCGGGATCGACGCCGCCGGCGGCCATCCAGAAACGGAGCTGGTAATTATGCGTCGAGAACGGAAAAGTCATGCCGAAGGTCAGGGGATCGGCGCCGGCACGGGCACGCGCGACGACCACGCGGCGGAGCGCCTGCGCGGTGGCCATCGGATCGGTCGGGTCACCGTCGAGTTCCGACATCAGCGCCGCATGTAGCGCCGGCGAGACGGTAATGGCATTGCCGTTGATGCCGAGATTGAACGACGCCACGATCGGCACTTTCACATGCCCGAGCCCGAGGCTGGACGCGATGGCAACGGGCGCCAGCAGATGCGCCGCTTCGAACAAGCCGATATTCAGCTTGTCGCGGACATTCGACCACGACACTTCCCGGACCAATTCGACGTTCAGCCCCTCGGCCTTCGTGAACCCCTTGTCGACCGCGACAATCAGGGCGGCAGCGTCGGCCAGCGGAATGAAACCGATGCGAAGCGGGTGGTCGATCATTTCAGCAACTCCGCTGCGGTGATGATCGACTGCGCGATCTCGCCGATTTTCTTCTTTTCACGCATCGCCGTGGATCGCAGCAATACGTAGGCCTCTTCTTCATTGAGGCCCTTGAGCTTCATCACGATGCCCTTGGCGCGGTCGATGATCTTGCGCTCCTCCAGCGCCGACTTGGTGCGCTCAAGCTCGTCCTGCAGTTTGGAGAAGGCGTTGAAACGGGAGATGCAGAGATCGAGGATCGGCTTGATCCGCTCTTTCTTCAGCCCGTCCACGATGTAAGAGGATACCCCCGCCTCGACCGACGCCCGCGCCGACTCGGCGTCGCTCTGGTCGACGAACATGGCGACTGGCCGGCGCACCGCGCGGGACACCTGGAACATTTGTTCCAGCACGTCGCGGCTGGGATTTTCGAGGTCGATGACGATGACGTCAGGGTCCAGGGCGTAGATCCGGGCCAGCAGGTTATGCATCTCCCGGATATGCTGGACGTCCACATAGCCAGCCTCCCGCAGCCCTTCCTCCAGGATCGCGGCCCGGATCGGGCTTTCGTCGACAATGACAATTTTGGGCGACTGGTCGGCAGGCATCGGGCACTCACATGGATGCAGCATACCCATAGCACGCCCGCGCACGGCTTAAAGCCTTGTAATTATGGGCAAATGGGACTACCTGCTGCCTCTCAATCAGGCAGATCGAATATGCAACAGGCCGCCGCGCCCAAAATCTCCTTTGTCTCGCTGGGATGCCCGAAGGCCCTGGTGGATTCCGAGCGCATCATCACGCGCCTGCGGGCCGAAGGTTACGAACTCGCCCGCAAGCACGACGGCGCCGACATCGTCATCGTCAACACCTGCGGCTTTCTCGACAGCGCCAAGGCGGAGTCGCTAGGCGCCATTGGCGAAGCCATGGCGCAGAACGGCAAGGTCATTGTCACCGGCTGCATGGGCGCCGAGCCCGAGCAGATCGAAGCCGCCTATCCCAACCTGCTGTCGATCACCGGGCCGCAGCAATACGAAAGCGTGCTCGACGCCGTGCATCGTGCGCTGCCGCCGGTGCACAATCCGCACATCGATCTGGTACCCCCGCAGGGCATCAAGCTGACGCCGCGGCACTACGCCTATCTGAAAATTTCCGAAGGCTGCAACAACCGCTGCACCTTCTGCATCATTCCGAAGCTGCGCGGCGATCTCGTCTCACGTCCGGCCAACGAAGTCCTGTTAGAGGCAGAGAAGCTGGTGAAGGCCGGCGTCAAGGAATTGCTGGTCGTGTCGCAGGACACCTCGGCTTACGGCGTCGATATCAAATATGCGACGAGCCCGTGGAAGGATCGCGAGGTCCGCGCCAAGTTCTACGATCTGGCGAAAGAGCTCGGCGAACTCGGGGCATGGGTGCGGCTGCAATATGTTTACCCGTATCCGCATGTCGACGAAGTCATCGGGTTGATGAATGCCAACAAGAATGTGCTGCCCTATCTCGATATCCCGTTCCAGCATGCCGCTCCGGACGTGCTCAAGGCGATGAAGCGCCCGGCGGCGCAGGACAAGACGCTCGCCCGCATCAAGAAGTGGCGCGAGGAATGCCCCGATCTCACACTGCGCTCGACCTTCATCGTCGGCTTCCCCGGCGAGACCGAGAGCGATTTCCAGTATCTGCTCGACTGGCTCGAGGAAGCGCAGATCGATCGCGTCGGCGCGTTCAAATACGAGTCCGTAGCGGGCGCGACCTCCAACGCCATCGCCAATGCGGTGCCGGAAGAGATCAAGCAGCAGCGCTGGAATGCGCTGATGGAGCGTCAGCAGAAGATTTCCGCGCGCCGTCTGAAGCGCAAGGTCGGAACGCGCCAGCAGATCATCATCGACGAGGTCGGCCCGACCGTGTCGAAGGGCCGCTCGAAGGCGGACGCTCCCGATATCGACGGTTCGGTCTACATCACGGCACGCCGGCCGCTGAAGGTCGGCGAGATCGTCACGGCCAAGATCGAACGCGCGGATGCGTATGATCTGCACGGGACGGTGGCAGGGTTCTGAACGCGTAACTAAAACACCGCCATGCCCGGGCTTGTCCCGGGCATCCACGTCTCTACTTCCTGGTGGCCAAGACGTAGATGGCCGGGACATCTAGCGAAGCCGCGCTTTGCCCGGCCATGACGAACGTTAGCAATGAGACTGTGGCAAAGCCACCCGCCTCACACCTTCAAGATCACCGCGCCGGTGGTCTTGCGTGCTTCCAGATCCACATGCGCCTTGGCCGCATCCTTCAGCGCATAGGCGTGATTGATCGGCACATGCAGCTTGCCGTCGATCACAGCCGAGAACAGCGTGTCGGCGCCCTCCAGCAATTCAGATCGCTTGGCGACATAGTCGTTCAGCTTCGGGCGCGTCGCGAACAGCGAGCCGTGATTGTTGAGTTCGGCGATTGCGAATGGCGGCACCGGGCCTGAAGCATTGCCGAACGACACCCACATGCCACGCGGCTTCAGGCATGACAGCGACCCCGGATAGGTGGTCTTGCCAACGCCGTCATAGACGACATCGCAGAGTTCGTTACGGCTGATCTGCTTCACGCGATCGACGAAGTTCTCTTCGTTATAATAGATGACGTGATCGCAGCCATTGGCCAGCGCCAACTCGCCCTTCTCCTTCGAGCCGACAGTGCCGATCACATGCGCGCCCATGGCCTTGGCCCACTGGCAGGCGAGCAGACCAATGCCGCCCGCTGCGGCATGGATCAGCACGCGGTGATGCGGCTCGACCTTGAAAGTCTTGTGCAGCAGATACCAGACCGTGAGGCCCTTCAGCATCAGCACGGCACCCTGCTCGTGAGTGATACGATCGGGCAGCTTCACCAGCCGATCAGCGGCAAATACGCGCTCGGTCGCATAGCTGCCGAGGGCCGAATAATAGGCGACGCGGTCGCCGGGATGAAAGCCGGTGACGCCCGGACCGACCTCGATCACTTCGCCGGATGCTTCATTACCGGCGATGAACGGCAGCTGCGGCGCCTTGTAGAGGCCGCTGCGGAAGTACGTATCGATAAAATTGACACCAATGGCATGCTGGCGGATGCGCACCTCGCCCGCAGCCGGTGCCGGGACCTGCACGTCTTCATAAATGAGGACTTCGGGTCCACCGATCTCGTGGACGCGGACGGCTTTGGTCATCGTTCAATCTCCCTGAGTGACTTTGGTCTCAAGCGATAACCGACAGTCGCGTGATGTCAACCTGTGCCCGGCTGGGCCCGCTTTCGGCGGTTGCGCTTCGCCAGTACGTTGAACAACTCGACCGCCGCCGAGAACAGGATGGCGAAATAGATGTAGCCGCGCGGGATGTGGAATTTAAATCCATCCGCCATCAGTGAGACGCCGATCAACACCAGGAAGGCCAGCGCCAGCATCTTGGTGGTCGGATATTGCGCTACGAAGCGCGCCACGGGTCCGGACGATACATACATCACCGCACAGGCGATGATGACGGCGGCAACCATGATCTCGATATCCTGCGCCATGCCGATCGCCGTGATGATGGAGTCGAGCGAGAACACGAGATCAACGACGATAACCTGCAGGATCACCCAGGCAAAGGCGTTCGGTGCCGGCTTCTCGTTGCCGGGTCCCTCGCGCGCCTCGACCTCGGCATGAATCTCGTGCGTTGCCTTGGCGATCAGGAACAGACCGCCACCGATCAGGATCAGATCGCGCCAGGAGAATGCGAGGCCTCTCACCGTGATGACGGGTTCGGTCAGGCCGATCAGCCAGACGAGGACACTCAGCAGAATAATGCGGAACACCAGCGCCAGCGCGAGACCGATCTGGCGTGCGCGGGTGGCCTGCGGCTCCGGCAACCGCGACACCAGCACCGACAGGAAAATCACATTGTCGATACCGAGTACGATTTCGAGCGCGGTCAGCGTCAAGAGCGCGGCCCAGGCTTCGGGGCTGGAAAACAGTTCGATCATGATTTGGAGGGCCTCATGAGGCGGATGACGGCGTCACCGCAGACAATGTAAAAAGCGATCGCTGAGAGAGCGACCGTAATAGGCAAAGCAACAGCGAAGTTCTGTATCAGCGTGATGACGGCCAACACAGCCCAGATCGCCATCAGCGACAGGTTCAATCGGCGCAGGCGCGTCACGCGAACGGGATGCAGCACATGCACCGGCACAAAGGTCAGGACGATCAGCGCCAGCATTGAGAGGCTCGCGATGACGGGCGATGGTTGCAGCAGGAACAGATAGAACGCCGCCCCGTTCCACAGCGCCGGAAAACCGCGAAAGTGGTTGTCGTCGGTCTTCATGCGCTTGTCGGCAAAATATAGTGCGCTGGTGATGACGATCCCGGCACCGAGCAACACCGCCGTCCACGGCACCAACAGACCGGAGGCCGCGATCGCATAGGCCGGCACGAACACGTAGGTGAGGAAGTCGACCACGAAATCGAGCGCATCGCCCGACCAATCCGGCAACACGCGGCCGACGTCGAAGTGGCGGGCGATCGGGCCATCGAGCCCGTCGATGATCAGCGCCAAACCGAGCCAGCCGAACATCACAGCCCATTCGCCGCGCACGGCGCTCATCATGGCGATGAGTGCCACACCGGCACCGAGCGCAGTAAAGATGTGAACCGAGAACGCCGCCGCGCGCGCGGATCGTGACGACGACGGGAGTTGGTCCGGACTCGAAGCGGTCATGTGCCGGGAATTGCTAGCAGGAATCCGCCCGATTTGCACAGGCACCGATGCGGCACTCGGCCGCCCGATCACGCGGGAACGATTCCGCGGCGCGTAACGGCTTGAAAATACCGGGCCAAAGGCCGATGGTCCGGCCATGACCGAGACCCCTGTTTCCACCTCCATCTATGATGTCGCCGTTGTCGGCGGCGGTCCTGCCGGCCTTGCTGCAGCCCTCGCGCTGGCCGAAACCGGCGCCCGTACCGCCCTCGTCGCCCGCCGCGTCCCCTACGGCGACAACCGCACCACCGCGCTGCTGGGCGGCTCCGTCGCGTTTCTGGAAAGCCTCGACGTCTGGCGCCGCTGCGCCGACAAGGCGGCCGCGCTGACGACCATGCGGCTGGTGGACGACACGGGCCGGCTGATCCGTGCGCCCGAAGTCAAATTCGTCTGCAGCGAGATCGGCCTCGAAACCTTCGGCTACAATATCGAGAACCGCGAATTGATGATCGCGCTCGAAGCGCGCGCTGCGGAATTGACCAATCTCATTCGCATCGATGATGAAGCCGATACGGTCTCGCCGGACGAGATGCAGGTTCAGGTCCGCACGCGGCAAGGCCAGGTCCTGGTGGCGCGGCTGATCGTCGGCGCCGATGGCCGCCAGTCCCTGTGCCGCGAGGCCGCAGGCATTTCAGTCAAGCGACGCGCGCTTGACCAGACCGCGCTGACCTTCAACATCGCGCATAGCCGGCCGCACAAGAACATGTCGACGGAGTTTCACACCCCCGCCGGTCCCTGCGTGTTCGTGCCCCTGCCCGGCAATCGCTCCAGCGTCGTCTGGGTCAACAAGCCCTGGGATGCCGAGCGCCTGATGGCATTGAGCGACGAGGCATTGTCGGACGCCGCCGAGAAACAATCGCATTCGATCCTCGGCCGGGTTCAGGTCGAGCCCGGCAGGCATGTGTTTCCATTGGCAATCGAGCAGCCCGCACAGCTGGCGAAGAACCGCATCGTACTGGTCGGCGAAGCCGCGCATGTGGTGCCGCCGATCGGTGCGCAGGGTCTCAATCTTGGCCTGCGCGACGCCGGCGATATCGCTGACGTCGTTCGCGATGCCGGCATGAATGGCGCGGATATCGGGGCAGCGCCGGTGCTGGCGCGTTTCGAGCAGATACGCCGCAGCGATATCTCCTCGCGCACCTTTGCTATCGACATGGCCAATCGCTCGCTGCTGAGCGATCTCCTGCCGATGCAGGTGATCCGCGCGGCCGGCATGCATGCGATGGGGTCTATAGGCCCGTTGCGCCGCCTTGCGATGCGCGAGGGCCTGTCGCCATCGTGGCGGAAGAGTGCTTCCTAGAAATCTCGCGCGTCCTAAGGAAACGCGATCTGGCCGGTCTTCAGGAAATACATCACCGACGTCAGCGTCAGCACGGACACGAAGGTGCCGAGCAGCACCGCGACCGATGCAGGCTCGATCCAGCTGTCATATTGCCGCGCGATCACGAACACGTTCAGCGCGGGCGGCAATGACGCGAGCAGCACGGCCGTCGCGGCCCATACCGGCGGGAACGGTCCGAGCAACAACATCAAGCCGAACACGATTAGCGGATGAATGAGCAGCTTGATGAAGATCAGACCAGGCACCTCCCACGGCACGCGCCCCAGCGGCCGCAAGGCAACCGTCACGCCGAGTGCGAAGAGCGCAACGGGCGCAGCAGAATTCTGCAGGAACAGCAGCATGCCGTCGATGGCGACCGGCATCTGGATGTGAAACGCCGCGACGAAGGCGCCGAGATAGGCTGCGACGATCAGCGGATGCAGCACGATGTGCTTGATGACGATGCCGATGGTCGGCAGCAGCGGACGCTTGTCGCCTGAGGTCAGCGCCATCATCAGCGGCGCGATCGAGAACAGGAAGATGCTGTCGAAACAGAACACCAGTGCAGTCGGAACTGCCGCCTTGGGGCCGAGCACCGCCAGCGCCAGCCCCGGTCCCATATAGCCGATATTGCCATAGCCGCCGGCGAGCCCCGCCATCCCGGCCTCGCGCATGGTCAGCCGGCCCAGGAATTTACCGGTGCCCACCGACAGAAAGAACGCCGTTGCAGTCGCCAGCGTGGTCCCGATCACGAAGGGCAGATTGTTGAGTTCCTCGAACGGCGTCTTGGCCATGATCCGGAAGAACAGTGCCGGCAGCGACACATAAAGGAGGAAGAAATTCATCCAGGCGAGGCCCGTTTCGGGCAGGTTCTTCACCTTGCCGCAGGCGAAGCCGATGAAGATCAGCCCGAAATACGGCAGTGCAAGATTGAGGACTTCCATCATGTCGAGCGTGTTTTTCTTGGTTCTTGGCCCGGCGGGCGGGATAGCGGGGAGCGGCTTGCGGCTGTCTTAATTCCGTCGTTTGCCTCTAGCATCGGCCACAATCCTGGTCTATTCGACCAGAATGATTAAAGCGCGGACCGCCAAATTCCAGATTGGACAGATCGTCCGCCACCGGATCTTTTCGTTCCGGGGGGTGGTGTTCGACATCGATCCGGAATTCAACAACACCGAAGAATGGTGGCTGTCGATCCCCGAAGACGTTCGTCCGAACAAGGACCAGCCATTTTACCACCTGCTGGCCGAGAATTCTGAGTCGGAATACGTCGCTTATGTCTCCGAGCAGAACCTGCTCCCCGATGAATCCGGCGAGCCGATCCGGCACTCCCAAGTCGCCGAGATCTTCATCAAGGACAAGTCCGGCAGCTACCGGCCACGCAATCCGTCGCTGAATTAGCCCGCTTAACGTTTCACGCCTCTCCCTCGTCCGTTATTGCGAGGAGCACTTGCGACGAAGCAATCCAGCTTTTGGCTTGCTGGATTGCTTCGCTGCGCTCGCAATGACGTGGATGGGTCAACACCTCAACCCAACAAAAAAGGCGCTCATTTCTGAGCGCCTTTTCGTTTGTCTGTTGAACCAGCTTACTTCGCGGCCGGATTGGCCGGGGCCGCCGGTGCTGCACCAGCTGCCGGCTGCTGGGCTTCGAGCTTGGCGCGGGCTTCCGCAGCGCGCTTCTGCAGCTCTTCCTGCAGCTTCTTCTGGGTTTCTTCGAACACCTTCGGATCGGTCGGCGGGCCGTCATAGGCCTTGGCGAATTCGGCCAGCGGCAGCGGCAGCGTCAGCGGTGCGCCGTTGGAGTTGATCGCCTGCACGATCAGGTTCTGGCCCTTCTTCAGATTGGCCAGCAGCTCCGGAGTGACTTCGTAATCGGACATGCAGCCGTTGGCGAAGCAGATCACATAGGGGCTCTGTGCCGGGGCATTGCTGTCCACGATCACGCGGGTGCCGTGCACGAGCTGCATGCCGAGCGGCAGCGTCACGCGCAGGATCTTCTTCGGTTCGCCTTCCGGCTCGATGATGACGGCGGCGATGACGGGCTGGCCCGACTCGATGCGGCCGTCCTTGCCGGTGAAGCAGACCTGCTTGGCATTGGCGTCCTGGCCCTTGAGGCAGAACTTGGTCCAGGGCGCGTAGATCAGCTGAACCTGCTGATCCGCCGGCGGCGCGCCTGCGGCCGGCGCCTGGGCGGCGGGAGCGGCCGGAGCAGCAGCCTTCGGAGCGGCCTTCGGGGCAGCCTTAGGCGCAGCAGCCTTCGGTGCCGCGGCCGGCGGCGCAGCAGGCGCGGGAGCCTGCGCATGTGCAACCGGAGCGATCATCGTGGCGGTCAAGGCCGTCGCCGCCAGAAGCGCGAAGCCCCGCCCGCGCGGCAGAACCGACGCAGCCAAGAGACGGAAATTCATTTCGGAAAACCCTTTCTGAACGGAGGCGCTCATATCCCGGAGGCGGCGCTGACAGTCACCCGTTGGCGGGTGTCTCGGTGCCAATTAAGGCCGTTACGTGACAGGCCGCGCCGTCCTCGTCAATTGTCCGCTTTCAATACAGCGGCCGACGAAAAGATCAATGGCGCCAGCCCTATTTGATGCATGGCACAGGTTCGGGGTGGGCAGCCATGGTAAAGTTCCTCTGTGAAATCAACCGAATCAAATCGCACGCATGCACGGGGTCTTTCGACCCTGTCCAAGGTGATCGCGGCGCTGGCCTGCTGGACGGCTCTGGCTGGCCCAGTGGTGGATTCCGCACAGGCCGATTCCGGCCACGCGATCGCCATGCACGGCGCCCCGGCCCTCCCACCCGATTTCAGGCAGATGCCCTATGCCAATCCCGACGCGCCGAAAGGCGGCCGCATGGTCCAGGGCGTGCTCGGCACCTTCGACAGCCTCAATCCCTTCATCGTCCGGGGCATCGCGGTGCCGCAGATGCGCGGCTATGTGATCGAAAGCCTGATGGCCCGCGGCCAGGACGAGGCCTTCACGCTCTATGGCCTGCTCGCCGAGAGCGTCGAGACCGATGACGCGAGAAGCTTCGTCACCTTCCGGATCAATCCCCAGGCCAAATTCTCCGACGGCAAACCCGTCCTGGCTGCAGACGTGCTGTTCTCCTGGCAATTGCTGCGCGACAAGGGCCGGCCCAATCACCGGCAGTATTATTCGAAAGTCGCCAAGGCCGAGGCGCTGGATGAGCGCACGGTGCGGTTCGACTTCGGCGGCCAGGCGGATCGCGAATTGCCGCTGATCCTCGGGCTGATGCCGGTGCTGCCGAAACACGCCGTCAATCCCGACACGTTCGAGGAAACCTCGATGGCGCCGCCGCTGGGCTCCGGGCCCTATACGGTGACGGGTGTGAAACCCGGCGCGGCGGTGACCCTCACCCGCAATCCCGCCTATTGGGGCCGCGATCTGCCGATCAATCGCGGGCTGTGGAATTTCGACGAGATCCGCCTCGACTACTATCGCGAGGCCAACACCCATTTCGAAGCCTTCAAGCGCGGCCTCTACGACTTCCGCGTCGAGAACGAACCGCTGCGCTGGCACGACGGCTACACATTCCCGGCCGCCATGTCCGGCGAGGTGATCCGCGACAGCATCAAGACCGGCCTGCCGAAGCCGTCGGAATTTCTGGTGTTCAACACGCGGCGGCCGATGTTCGCCGATATCCGCGTACGTCAGGCGCTGACGCTGCTGTTCGATTTCGAATGGATCAACCGCACCTATTTCTTCGGCCTCTATGCCCGTTCGGCCGGCTTCTTCGCGGGCTCGGATCTCTCCGCTTATATGCGCGCCGCGGATGATCGCGAACGGACACTGCTGCAGCCCTACGCCTCAAATATAGCCGCCAATATTCTCGATGGCAGCTACCGCTTGCCGGTCAGCGATGGCTCGGGCCGTGACCGTCCCGCGCTGCGAACTGCGCTGGCACTGCTGAAGGATGCCGGCTACGTGCTCGATAACAACGTGCTGCGGCGGCAGTCGGACAAAACGCCCCTCGCCTTCGAGATCCTCGTCACCACCCGCGATCAGGAACGCATCGCGCTGGCCTATGCACGCGATCTCAAGCGCGCCGGCATCATTGCCAATATCCGCTCCATCGATGCCGTGCAGTTCGACCAGCGCCGCATCAATTTCGAATTCGACATGATCCAGAATCGCTGGGACCAGTCGCTGTCGCCGGGCAACGAGCAGTCGTTCTACTGGGGCTCGGAAGCCGCCGACAATCCCGGCACCCGCAACTATATGGGCGCGAAGAATCCCGCGGTCGACGCCATGATCTCCGCCATGCTGGAGGCCCGCGACCACGGCCCCTTCGTCGATGCCGTCCGCGCCATGGACCGTGCGCTGATCGCCGGTTTCTACGCTATCCCGCTCTACTATGTCGGCGAGCAATGGATTGCGCGATGGAATCGGATAGAACGACCTTCGACCATCGCACTCTCAGGCTATTTGCCGGAGACTTGGTGGGCCAGAACGCTGCCAGCTTCGCCGCCGAACCGGAAGTGACACCGTGACCTCACCCACGCCGAATGCCTCGCCCACCCTCGACGGCCTGTTTCGCCGCATCCTCAGCCGGCAGCCGCAGGCGCTGGCGCTGGTCGACCCCGCCGACAAGCTGCGCATCACCGCAACCGAGCCGCAGCGGCTGACCTTTGCGGATGCCGACCGGGCGATCTCGGCACTGACGGCGCATTTCATGGAGGCCGGCCTCCCCGCCAATTCGGTCATCGCCGTCCAGCTGCCGAATACCGTCGAATTCGTACTGACCGTGCTGGCTGCGCATCGCGCCGGCCTCGTCGTCGCGCTGCTGCCGCAGCTCTGGCGCCAGGCCGACCTGACCATGGCCCTGAATCGCTGCAGCGCGCGGGCGCTGGTGACGTCGAGCAAGATCGACGGCGTCAGCCATGCCGACCTGATCATGAACGCTGCGGCCGAAGCCTTCTCGATCCGCTATGTCGGCGGCTTCGGCAGCGACCTGCCGGAAGGCATGACCCCGCTCGATGCTGTGTTGTCCAGCGAGTTCGTGGAGCCCACGCCCGTGACGCAGGACGCCCGCCGCGCGGCTATCGTCTCCTTCGATGTCACCTCCGATGGCTTCCGCGCAGTGCCGCGCACGCATCTCAACCTGATTTCCGGTGGCCTCGCCGTCTTCCTCGAAAGCGGCATGCCACAGGGCGCCACGATCATGTCGGCGATGGTGCCGTCGTCTTTCGCCAGTATCGCCTCGTCGCTGGTGACCTGGCTGCTGTCTGGCGGCGTGCTCGCTTTGCATCATCCGTTCGACAATGCGGTGCTGGAACGTAGCATCGCCGCCAATGCCTGCGACGTGCTGGTGGCGCCCGCGCCGCTGGCGCAGCGCCTCGCCGAAGGCGGACTGCTCGATCGGTCTCCCGTGCTGCGTTATGTGCTCGGCCTCTGGCGTGCGCCTGAACAGGTCGCCGCCTCGCCTGCGTGGCCGGGCTCGCAGGCATCGTTCACCGACATCTATCTGTTCGGCGAAGCCGGCCTGTTCGGCGCCGTCCGCGGCGACGACGGCTTGCCCGTCGCCGTCATGCCGGGCCCGCACGGCGCGCCGCGCGCCCAGCAAGGCTCCTCCATTGCCGGCGATATCATGCTGACGCCCAGGGGCACGCTGGGCCTCCGCGGCCCGATGGTGCCGGTGCTGGCCTATACGGCCCAGGCCGACGCCAGCAACGCGCTGATCCCCGCCCAGCCGCTCGATTATGTCGATACCGGCTATATGGCCCGGCTCGACCGCGCGACCGGCGCGATCAATATCACCGCGCCGCCCTCGGGCATCATGGCCGTCGGCGGCTATCGCTTCCTGGCGCAGGACCTCAACGAATGGGCCAAGCGGCTCGGCGAGAATGCGATGCTGACGGCGCTACCAGATCGTCTCAGCGGCTACCGCCTCGCCGGCCGCGCCAGCAATAACGGCCGCGCCCGCGACGCCCTCACCGAACTCGGCCTCAATCCGCTGATGGTCGAGGCCTTTCGCGACCGAGCGATGGCGGACTAGCTACCGCAAAGTCGTTGCTGTGCCATCTTCCGAAACACGGGGTGCCGCTACCGGCATCAACTGTTCAGCCCTTGTTCACCCGCCAAGGTTGCGCGATATTCCCTAGCGTTGGTGGGGGAGAATCATGAGTGAGCGTGTAGTTGGTGTCGTCGCTTCTGGTGACGCCGTTATTGTGGTCGATGCGGATGTTCCAAACGAGGGCGCAATCACAATAGTTGCTGATGCGACATTCAAACTCCAAAAGGGAGATAGGGCGGGTGCATATCAGCTAATGCATCAGCGAATTGCCGACTATGTCCGAGAGAAAAAGATCAAAAGGGCGGTAATCAAAGCGAGCGCGGTCAGTCAGGCCGGAAAACCGACGTTAGCACATTTCCAATCCGCAGAACTTCGGGGCGTAGCTATGTCTGCGCTACATCATGGCGGCGCTAACGTTGATATCCGTTCGAAGGCCAACATCAGCAAAACTTTCGGAGAGCGAAAGGCGGATGAATACGTCAAAGACGATGACTTTTGGGACGAGTCCATTACAGGAAAAGATCTACGTGGTGGCAGTCGTGAGGCGGCGCTTTTGATCCTCGCGAGTCGCGACAAATGAGCGATTTCAAATCTGGCCTCGTTCTCGGTAACGAAATTGCGTCAGGCTTCTTCGGCAAGGTGTTCGAGGCCACCGATCCGGCTCATGGCTTAGTAGCCGTCAAAAAACTCCATCAATATGACGGCGAAAGCGATAAGGCGTGGGCGATCAGGAAAGAAACGCTGCTCGATGAAGCTCAACGGCTAGTGCTAGCTGAACACGCAAATATCGTCAGGGTCCATCAAATTGTGCGTCACGCAAGTGATGACACTCTTTATCTGGTCATGGAGTTCTGCCACGGAGGCTCACTGCAACAGGCATTTGAAACGGGGCCCCTTTCTCTTCATACCGCTCGAAAAGTATCGTCCGAGACGTTGTTGGGCCTCGGCGCTCTGCACGCGCGCGATATGCTTCACCGAG
This sequence comes from Tardiphaga sp. OK245, assembly GCF_900108575.1. NCBI lineage: Bacteria > Pseudomonadati > Pseudomonadota > Alphaproteobacteria > Hyphomicrobiales > Nitrobacteraceae > Tardiphaga > Tardiphaga sp. OK245. The sequence continues at coordinate 569,031 of NZ_FNWZ01000003.1, forward strand.
ACATAAAGCCTGGCAATTTATTGTTGGACAAGCATGGCGCGGTAAAAATCGGCGACTTCGGATTGGTGACCGACGATCTCATTCTTGGTTACGGTTCCTATGCTGGGTACCTCAACCATCTAGCGCCCGAGGTGTTCGAGAACAAAATTACAAGTATGAAATCTGATGTATGGGCTGTTGCCATGACGATTTATCGTCTGCTGCATGGCCGCCAATGGTGCCTAAGCAATATGGGCAATACAGCGGAGGACGTCAAAAGGGGCGGATATGCTCAGCGACTTAACTGGTTGCCTCATATCCCGGATAGCTGGCGACGAGTTCTGAGAAAAGCCATGCACGACGATACAACGCAACGATACCAAAACGCCGAACAATTCCTAAATGCAATCTCTTCTCTAGAGTGCGATCCCGATTGGCAATGCGTAGTTGGCGCTGGCCACACCTCGTGGGAACGGAAGAGTGCCAATCGGCACTTTAAAGTGAAGTGGACTGAACATTCTTCAAAAAAACATGAGTGGTCAGCCACTAGTTATCCCCTTGCAGATGGGAACAAGAGAAACCTCGGAGCTGCAATCGGTAGCAAAAGCGATTGCCTCCGCGCTCTCACAAATTTCTTTGCTAGCGCGTAATAGTTTTCTTCTGAGAGAATGACCTCGGCAGCACGTATCCACCAGCAACGCGCGTTGGCTCATCAGAACTTGAAAAAATACGTCGAGCTTTTTCACGCCTCTCGTTTGCGCACTTCGAACAGTATGCCTCTTCAGCACAAACCAGCTCAATCGGTCGCCAAGAGCGACCACAATGGCGGCATTTGGGCAATTTGAACATTTCGATGCCTCCAAACCACGACGGAACATAACAAGAACAACGATTCGGGCAAAGCGATAGTTCGACGTATAGTTGTGGAAGAGCTAACGAAGGGTTGCTGGGTTCCGGGGCCGTCAATTCTCTACGCTGGTCACGCATCCGCGCCATAAGATGCGTTGCAGGCTTGGTTCAACTGAGACGCGGCTGTTCAACATATCTTAGGCCAGATTAACCGCTGTCCACAAACGGTAGTCTTCAATAGCAAGACCTTGAATAGCAACAGCAACGTCTCTCTCTCACAATCAGTATGCGTCCCAAAAGGACATGAACCTCTCTTAGCGATGACACGAGCTGAATTGCTAAAAAACGAATGAAATCAATCTCAGAAGCTTGGTGCCGCATTGACCGCACATTAAGGACGTCGGGCTAGCCTGCCGCGATCAGTTTCGCGTCAGAGGTAGCAGCCAAGCATGTCCGACCAGGCCACGATCGTCGCCGTCTCCAACCAGCAGCCGGCCGCGTTTGCGACAGCCCTGGCGGAGAGCAACATCTTCCCGGTTGTCGATGCGACATGGGCCGAGGCACTGGATGCGGTGGCGCGGGTACAGCCGGCCGCCGTCGTGGTGTCGGCTTCCGCTGACGACATGCCGACCTTCCAGGCGCTGGCGAAGCGCCTTGGCGCCAAGCAACCTTATGTGCCGCTGATCGCGATCGATCCCGCCACGGACTTGCCCGGCCATGCGATCCCGCTCACGCAAACCGACGGCAATTTCGACCGGCTCAGCGCGCGGCTACGCAACGCGCTGCGTGTGCGCACGCTGCACGCCACGGTCATGCGACGCCTGACCGCCGAAAACCTGCATCGCATGTCCCTGCAGTCGGACCCGCTGGACGATGCGACGGTGATGCTGATCGGCCGCGGCGGTGGTTATGCCGCGCTGTCGGTTGCGCTCGGCGAACGCGTCGGCGTGGTCGGCGCGCTCAGCATCGAGGCTGCCGCCAAGCACCTCAATGCGCGCGACCTCGATGGTATCGTCATCGGCGAAGGCTTCAGCACACGCGTCGTTGACGCGTTTCTCACTGTCCTCACCGAGGACGCACGCTTCCGCAATCTGCCCGTTGTCGTCACCGTGCCCGGCCTGACGCCAAACTACGATCTCGCCAATCTCGAAATGGTCGTCGGAGACGCCGACACAGTCGCGGCCACGGCGCTCCCGCTGCTGCGCCAGCACGCCTTTGAAGCGCGTCTCGGCCGCACGTTGAAGTCGATCGAATCCGACGGGTTGCTCGATCCCGCCACCGGCCTGCTGACGACTGCAGCCTTCGAACGCGACATCGCGACCGCCGTCTATCACACCCAGACCCGCGGCGGCGGATTGTCGATGGCCCGGTTCGCATTCGACAATATCCCGCTACGCGCGCAGCGCGACGCTGCGCGGATCATCAGCCGGCTGATGCGGCGGATGGACTTCGGCACGCTGCAGAGTGACGGCTCGATCGTGGTCGCTTTCGCCGAAACCGACCAACGCAACGCCCATATGATCGCCAGGCGGCTCTCCAGCGTGATGAAGCACACCATGCACGGACCCAAGCGCGATGCGCGCAACGATCCCCACGTCACCGTGATCACGATGGAGCCAACGGATACCGCGAAGTCGCTGCTGGCGCGCCTGCATGGCGAGGACGCGCAACGCGCAGCGTCATAAGTTCCAGAAATAAAATCAGGAACGAAGTATCGAACGTCGCATTGTAGGTGCATCTGCAATGGAGACAACGATAATGAAAAAGCTCGCACTGATCACCGCTTCCCTCGCCCTTCTCGCCACGCCGGTTCTCGCGCAGTCGACAGTCACGACGGGCGCTGCACCCGCCGAGGCAAAGTTTTCGACCGTCTCCAAGGAGGAGATGTTCTCGTCCAAGCTCAAGGGCCTGAACATCACCAACCAGAAGGATGAAACGATCGGCGAGATCAGCGATCTCGCAATCAAGAACAATCAGGTCGACGCGCTGATCCTGTCGGTCGGCGGCTTCCTGGGCATGGGCGAACACTACGTCGCAGTCTCGCCGGCTTCGGTGAAGGTGAGCCTGAACAAGGACAACAAGTGGGTGGCGTCGATGAACACCACCAAGGAGGCCTTGAAGGCCGCTCCGGAATTCAAGTATCCGAAGTAAGCGTCGCTTAGTTCAACGAACGGCCGTCGGCAAGCAATGCCGTCGGCTGTTTTGTTTTGCGGCATGCTCTGTCCTCATCCTGAGGAGCCGCACTTTGGCGGCGTCTCGAAGGATGCGTGTTCGGCGCTGACTTCGCAGCCATCCTTCGAGGAGCAGCGCCATCGGCGCTGCTCCTCAGGATGAGGACGGAGCGAAAGCGCCTAAGCCGCCTTCTTGCTCTCCGCGAGCCCCGCCAGCGCGCGCAGGATTTCCGTTGCGCCTTCGAGACGTTCTTCCGGTGTTCCCCAATCCTGCAGGAACACCACCTTCATGTCCGGGCGCACCTTGGCGGCCTGGCCATACTGCTTGATGAAGAATACCAGCCTGTCCGGCTGCGCGAACGAGTTGTCGCGGAACGAGATGACAACGCCCTTCGGACCGGCATCGACCTTCTCGACATTGGCGCGGCGGCAATAGGCCTTGATGGCCGCGATCTTGAACAGATAGCGCACCTCGTCCGGCAACACGCCGAAACGGTCACGCAGTTCGGCGGCGAAGGCAGCGATCTCGTCGTCGGTTTCGAGATCGGCGAGCCGGCGATACAGCGACAGCCGCACCGCAAGATCGGCGACGAAGTCGTCGGGGATCATCACCGGCATGCCGAGCGTGATGGTCGGCGACCACCTGTCGGCGACCGGCTCGGAAATACCCGACTTGAGCGCCAGGATCGCCTCTTCCAGCATCGATTGATACAGCTCGAAGCCGACTTCCTTGATGTGGCCGGACTGTTCTTCGCCGAGCAGATTGCCGGCGCCGCGGATATCCAGATCGTGCGAGGCGAGCTGGAAACCGGCGCCGAGGTTCTCCAGCGACTGCAGTACTTTCAGCCGGCGTTCCGCCTGGCCGGTGATCTTGTGCGTCGACGGCAGCGTGAACAGCGCATAGGCGCGCAGCTTCGAGCGACCAACGCGGCCACGCAGCTGATAGAGCTGCGCGAGACCGAACATGTCGGCGCGGTGAATGATGAGCGTGTTGGCGTTGGGAATATCGAGACCCGACTCCACGATCGTGGTCGACAGCAGGATGTCGTATTTGCCGTCATAGAACGCCGACATGATGTCCTCGATGACCGTCGGCGCCATCTGGCCATGAGCGACGGCGACCTTCATCTCCGGCACGTGCTTGTCGAGGAAGTCCTTCACCTCGGCGAGGTCGTCGATCCGCGGCACCACATAGAACGCCTGACCGCCGCGATAGCGTTCGCGCAGCAGCGCTTCGCGGATCATCAAGGGATCATGCGGCGCGACGAAGGTCCGCACGGCGAGACGATCGACCGGCGCCGAGGCGATGATCGACAGATCGCGCACGCCGGTAAGAGCGAGCTGCAGCGTGCGCGGGATCGGCGTCGCGGACAGCGTCAGCACATGGACATTGGCGCGGAGCTGCTTCAGCCGCTCCTTATGCGTCACGCCGAAGTGCTGCTCCTCGTCGACCACGACGAGGCCGAGGTCCTTGAACTTGATCGACTTGCCGAGCAGCGCATGCGTGCCCACGACGATGTCGATGGAGCCATCCGCAAGGCCCTTCTTGGTCGCCGTCAGCTCTTTCGGCGCTACCAGCCGCGAGGCCTGCGCGACATTCACCGGAAAGCCCTTGAAGCGCTCGGTGAAGTTCTTCGCGTGCTGGCGCGCCAGCAGCGTGGTTGGCACCACGACGGCGACCTGCTTGCCTTCCATGGCCACGGCGAAGGTCGCGCGCATGGCCACTTCCGTTTTGCCGAAGCCGACATCGCCGCAGATCAGGCGATCCATCGGCTTGCCATGTTCGAGATCGTGCAGCGCGGCGTTGATCGCGGTCTGCTGGTCCTCGGTTTCCTCATAGGGAAAGCGCGCGCAGAATTCGTCATACTGCTCGCGCGGTACGACGATCCGCTCGGTCTCGCGCAGATGCCGCTCGGCGGCGATCTTGATGAGTTCGCCGGCAATTTCCTGAATGCGGTTCTTGAGCTTGGCCTTGCGGGCCTGCCAGCCCGAACCGCCGAGCTTGTCGAGTTCGACATTGGTCGCGTCGGAGCCGTAGCGCGACAGCAGCTCGATATTCTCGACGGGGAGAAACAGCTTGGTCTCGTTGGCGTAGCGCAATTCGAGGCAGTCATGCGGCGCGCCGCCGACCTGCAGCGTCTGCAACCCGACGAACCGGCCAATGCCGTGCTCCACATGAACCACGATGTCGCCGGCCGCGAGGCTCGTCACTTCCGAGATGAAATTGTCGAGCTTGCGGCTCGCCTTGCGCGGCCGTACCAGGCGGTCGCCAAGGATGTCCTGTTCGCTGATAACAGCGATCTGGTCGGTCTCGAAACCGCTCTCCATGCCGACCACGGCCAGCATGGTCTCGTTGCGGGGCGTCGCCTGCACCGCGCGCCAGGAATTCACCATCTGCTGGTTGAGCAGCTTGTGATCCTTCAACATGCTCGCCATGCGGTCGCGCGAGCCTTCGCTCCACAGCGCGACAACGACCTTCTTGCGCTCCGCCTGCAGCGCCTGGATATGGGCGACCACGCGCTCGAACACGTTCACATTGGCGTCGGCACGTTCCGGTGCGAAATTGCGGCCTGCCCGCGCACCCGCGTCGACCACGCCCGGCGTGCCGTCCGGCACGGCGAACGGCGACAACCGCGCCATTGCGAGATCTTCCAGCCGCTTGTGCCATTCGCTGTCGGTCAGATAGAGCCGGTCCGGCGGCAGCGGCTTGTAGATCGCGCCGCCGCCGGGGATGCCCATGGCTTCGCGGCGCGCCTCGTAATAATCGCCGATCTGCTTGAAGCGTTCGGTGGCGGCATCTTCGCCCTGCGGCTCGATGGCAACCGGCGTGCCCGGCAGATAATCGAACAGCGTGTCCATGCGGTCCTGGAACAGCGGCAGCCAGTGCTCCATGCCGGGATGACGGCGGCCTTCGCTGACCGCTTCATAGAGTTGGTCGTCGCGTTCCGGCGCGCCGAACTGCGCGACATAGCCCATGCGGAAGCGGCGGATAGTTTCGGTGATGAGCTGGAATTCAGACACCGGCACCAGATCCAGCGCGCGCATATCCATCAGCGTGCGTTGCGTCTCGGCATCGAAGGCCCGGATCGATTCCAGGCTGTCGCCGAAGAAGTCGAACCGCACGGGCTGGTCGAGGCCCGCCGGAAACAGATCGAGGATGCCGCCGCGCACGGCATATTCGCCGGGCTCGCGCACCGTACCGGAGCGGGTGTAGCCGTTGTGTTCGAGCCAGGCGACAATGGAGTCCATCGGCACCACATGGCCGGGCGCAACCGACAGCGCCTGCGCCGCCACGATCTCGCGGGCCGGCACGCGCTGGACGACGGCATTGACCGTGGTCAGCACGATCATCGGCTTGTCGCTGCCGGTGAGGCGCGACAGCCGCGCCAGCGTGGTCATGCGATGCGCGAGAATGCCGCCATGGGGCGAGACGCGGTCGTAGGGCTGGCAGTCCCAGGCCGGGAATTGCAGCACCGGCAGATCCGGCGCGAAGAATTCCAGCGAGCGCGCGAGCTGCTGCATCCGCGGACCGTCACGGCAGATCACGGTGAGGCTCACCGCCGGCGGTTTCGGCTTGGCCGCAACTGCGCGTGCCAGATCGGCAACGATCAGGCCTTCGGCACCCTCGGCGACATTGGCAAAGGTCAGCGCACGGCCGGGCGCAAGCTGCGCGGCCGGCGAGGCAACGGGGGATTTCATAGAGGCTTGTCCAGATTCCGGAACAGCTTGATGCGCTCGAACAGCGGCGTGCGGTACTGCTCGTCCAATTGGGTATCACCGACAAAGGCCGGATAAAGCTCGGGGTCTTCGAGGCCGATCAGGTCTTCGAGCTGCTTGAGTTCGAGGTCCGCCAGAATGCCGATCTCGGCATCTGCAAAGCGGCCTAGAATGAGATCCATCTCCCGCGTGCCGCGGTGCCAGCAGCGGAACAGCAGCCGCTTGCGGCGGTCATCCAGGCCATTGCTCGATCGTGTCGTTCCCGTCATCTGTCCATCCCGCCCAAAGCCCGCAAACGCAGAAAGCCCGGACGTGCCGGGCAGGCTCATATAGCCTCCGCTTCCGCCCCTGTCAGCACCTCATAACGCATTGCTTTCGCCTTGAAATGCATCCAAGTCTCGCAAATACCGTAGCTCTCTCGCCGTGCTGGCCACCTGAGTCGTCCTGATGCGCCCTGAAGTGCTCAATCCCCTGTTCGTCCCAGTCACCAGCATGTCGGGCATCGGGCCGAAGCAGGACAAGCTGCTGCGCTTCCTGCTGGACCGCGCCGAGACGCCGCGCATCGTCGATCTCCTGCTGCATCTGCCGGCCAGCGTGATCGACCGCCGCGACAGGCCGAAGATCAACGAGGCCGAGATCGGCGCCATGGTGACCCTCGAAGTCACCGTCGATCGCCATCGCGAACCGCCGCCCGGCCGCTCCCGCGCCCCGCATCTGGTCTATGCCCACGACGACACCGGCACGGTGATCCTGACCTATTTCCGCACTTATCCGGGCCAGATCGAAAAGCTGCTACCGGTCGGCGAGAAGCGCTACGTCTCCGGCACAACACAGCTGTTCGACGGCATGCTGCAAATCACCCATCCCGACCGTGTGGTCGACGAGGAAGGCTTCGCCAAACTCACGGGCATCGACGCGGTCTATCCGCTGACCCAGGGCCTCGCCATCACCTCACTGCGCAAGGCCATCGCGCAGGCGCTGACCAAGCTGCCGGCGCTGCCGGAATGGATCAGCCCCGAAGTGATCCGCCGCTGCAAGTTCCCGTCGCTGGCGGAGGCGCTGCAGCGCGTCCATGTGCCGGTGGAGATCACCGACGTCCTTCCGGAAGGGCCGTTCTGGTCGCGTCTCGCTTTCGACGAATTGCTCGCCGGCCAACTGGCACTGGCGCTGGTGCGCGCGCAACTCCGTCGCCCCGCAGGGGATCGCAATGCTGGCGATGGTCACATCCGCCGCAAGATCATCGACGCCCTGCCCTATGCGCTGACGCAATCGCAGCAGCAGGCGACCGCAGCCATCGCCGATGATCTCACCAAGCCACTGCGCATGCTGCGGCTGCTGCAAGGCGATGTCGGCTCGGGCAAGACCGTCGTGGCGCTGCTTGCCGCTGCGGCCGCCGCCGAGGTCGGCAAGCAGACAGCCTTGATGGCGCCGACGGAAATTCTCGCGCGCCAGCACATCAAGACCATCACGCCGCTGGCCGAACGCGCAGGCCTGCGCGTCGCCATCCTCACCGGCCGCGAGAAAGGCCGCGAGCGCAAGGATATCCTGGCGCGGCTCGCCGCAGGCGAGATCGATTTCATCGTCGGCACCCACGCACTGATCCAGGACGACGTCGAGTTCAAGGCGCTCGCGCTGGCTGTCGTCGACGAGCAGCACCGCTTCGGCGTCCGCGAACGCCTCACGCTCACCAACAAGGGCAGCGCGGTGGATGTGCTGGTGCTGTCGGCGACGCCGATCCCACGCACATTGGTGCTGACTTACTTTGGCGACATGGACATTTCCGAACTACGCGAAAAGCCCGCCGGACGCCAGCCGATCGAAACGCGCACCATGTCGGCGAGCCGGCTGCAGGAGGTCATCGACGGCATCGGCCGCGCCGTGGACAACGGCAAGCTGATCTACTGGATCGTACCGCTGGTGGAAGAGTCCGAGATGGACGGCCCGAAACTCACCAATGCGGAAGAGCGCTTTGAAAGCCTGCAGCAACGGTTCGGCGACAAGGTTGGGATCGTGCATGGCCGGATGAAGGGGGCGGAGAAGGACGCCGCGATGGCACGCTTCGCTGCCGGCGAGACGCAGATCCTTGTCGCCACGACCGTGGTCGAAGTCGGCGTCGACGTCCCAGCCGCCACCATCATGGTGATCGAGAATGCCGAGCGTTTCGGTCTCGCGCAGTTGCATCAGCTCCGCGGCCGTATCGGGCGCGGCTCCGAGGCGTCCACATGCCTCCTGCTCTATCGCGAACCGCTCGGCGAGATCGCCACCAAGCGCCTCAAGGTCATCAAAGACTCCACTGACGGTTTTCGCATTGCCGAGGAAGACCTCAAGCTGCGCGGCGAAGGCGATGTGCTCGGCACGCGTCAATCAGGCATGCCCGGCTTCCGCATCGCGCGGTCGGAGGTTCATGCACAGCTGATCACGCAGGCCCGCGATGAGGCGCTGCGGATCCTGCAGGACAATCCGAAACTGACAGGCGAGCGCGGCAAAGCGCTGCGCTGCCTGCTGTATCTTTACGAGCGCGACGAGGCGATCCCGTTGATTGGTGCAGGATAGCCGCTCCGGATCACCGACGTCGTTTCGTAACGTTGACGCAATGTTCCCCACCTAGGTTCGACGCTTGGCTTGAGGCGAAAGGGTAGTTGTGTGCGCGTGCTTCTCGTCGAGGACGAACCGGAAATGGCAGCGGCGCTCGCGGCCGCGCTCAAGGGCCACGATATGGTGGTCGACCGCGTGGCGACGATCGGCATGGCCGAGGAGGCTCTGCTCACCAACAGCTATGGAGCCATCCTGCTCGACCGCCAGTTGCCCGACGGCGACGGGCTCTCGCTGATACCCAAATTAAGAGCGAGTGGCGTGCAGGCGCCCATCATCGTGTTGACGGCGCGGGGCGACCTCGCCGATCGCGTGGCCGGGTTGGATACCGGCGCTGACGACTATCTCGGCAAGCCATTTGCGATCGAGGAACTGTTGGCGCGGCTGCGCGCCGTGCTGCGCCGGCCCAGCGACATGCCGGCCGAAATCCTGCAACTCGGCCGTCTCGCCTACAGCGCCGAACACCGGCAGGCGAGCGTTGCCGGTATCGCCCTCACCTTGCCGCGCCGCGAGTTGCTGGTGCTCGAAACGCTGCTGCGGCGCTCCGGCCGAACCGTCCCGCGGTCCGCGCTCGAAGAAGCGGTCTACGGCTTCGACGACGAAATCCAGTCCAACGCCCTCGACACCCATGTCTCGCGCCTTCGCCGCAAACTGGCCGATGCCAGCGCGGATGTAGAAATTCACGCCATTCGTGGCATCGGCTACCTGATCAAGCGCACACCATGAACCGAATTCGCGGCAAGTCATTGCGATGGTTGTTGGTCAGCCGACTCGTCGGCCTGCAGGCGTTGATGCTGACCGGACTGGTGTTGACGATCGTGGGTGTGTTGTGGGGCGGCGGCTATATCGTCTCACTGGAGCCCGAAGACGAGACCATCAATGTGATCGAAAACGCCATCGCGCGTGATCAGGCCGGCGTCATGATCGTGCGCGATACGCCCGCGCTGGCGCGGCAGCGCGCCAGAATGCCCGAGCTGTGGTTTCTCGTCAGAGACAAGGACGGCCATCGCGTTTCGCAAGGCGACGTACCGCCCGAATTCGCGCGCATAGGCGATGCGCTCGATGACGTCGGCCAGGCTCGTCTCGGCTGGAATATCGGCGATGCTCCGCGCGCCACGGCCCGCATGCGCTGGGTCGGCAGCGCCGCAGGCCGCGTTCAAATTCTCACCGGCTCCGGAGGCGCCGTGCCCTGGCATCGCTTCGCCGCCGCCATCGCAACGCTGTTTCTCAGCGCGGTGCTGCCGATTCTCGCCGTCATGGCCCTGACGACTCTCGTTGCCACGCCCATCGTGGTCAGGCGGGCGCTGCTCGGTCTCGGCCACGCGGCAGCGCAGGCCAAACGGATCGACACCGACAAACGCGGCGCGCGCCTCACGCTGGACCAGGTGCCTAACGAGATCGTTCCGCTGGTCGTGGCCATCAACGACGCGCTGCGCCGCCTCGACGAAGGATTCGATCGCCGCCAGCGCTTTCTGGTCGATGCCGCCCACGAATTGCGGACGCCGATTGCGATCCTGCAAACCCGGATCGAGTCGACCGAACCCGGACCGCAAACAGCACGTTTGCTCGAGGATGTCCGCCGTCTGTCGACGCTCGCCGACCAGCTGCTGGACACCGAACGGTTGAAGCAGACCGCCGCGCCGCAATCGGATATCGACCTCGTCGAGGTCGCGCAGCATGTGACGTCGGATCTTGCGCCGCTTGCCATCGCAGCAGGATACGAGATCGCCTTCGAGAGCAGCGTGAAGCAGGCCCCCTTGTCAGGAGATCAAGGGGCACTGGAGCGCGCACTGGCGAACCTGATTCACAATGCGATCGAATACGGCGGACGTCGTGGAAAAATAGTCGTCAGCGTCACCGCGTCTTCGGTCTCGGTGACCGATGAAGGCCCCGGCATCCCGCCGAACGATCGAGAACGCGTCTTCGAGCCGTTCTACCGGCTCAATAACGGCTCGCGCGGCGCCGGCCTCGGACTCAATCTGGTTCGCGAGATCGTTCGGCTCCATGACGGCATGATCGATATTCAGGACGGCCCGAACGGTGGCACGCGCGTCACCATGGCCTTCGGCATCCGGCATGCCCAACGCTAGCAGCGATGCACGTTGAATATCGCCGCCGCTTTATTGCAGCGTCAAAGACATCACGTCATGTTCTCTCAATCTCCACTGCACATACCACGGCACTGCCGACGACCGTCGGCGTCGATGCATTTGCAATGGATAGTTCACATGACTGCAAACGGCCTCCTGCTCTTCTTCCGATCGCTCGCCTCAGCCCCCCGAACCGTCGGGGCAATTGCGCCGTCGGGGTCTGCCCTCGCCGATATGATCACCCGCGATATCAACGGCGCGACCGGCAAGGTGCTCGAACTCGGCCCCGGCACCGGCGTCTTTACGAAAGCACTGCTGAAGCAAGGTGTGAAGGAAGGCGATTTGACGCTCATCGAATATGGCTCCGACTTCATGCGGCTGTTGCAGCAGCGATTTCCGCATGCGCGCGTGCTATGGATGGACGCTTCATGGATCGCGCCACAAAAGGTGTTCGAACCCGCGACGTTCGGCGCCGTCGTCAGCGGACTTCCGTTGCTGAACATGGCACAAAACAAGGTCGATGCGATCCTGGCCGGTGTTTTCAACAGCCTCCGCTCCGACGGCGTAATGTATCAGTTCACCTACGGCGTCCGCTGTCCGATCAGTCATCTGCAACTCCAACAATTCGGCCTCGAGGCGTCCTGTGTCGGTCGCGTTCTGATGAACGTTCCGCCAGCCTCGGTCTATCGCATCACGCGGCGCCAGTCCGCCGTCCAGGTGGCAGAATGAGCGTGATGGCCACAGAACTATCCGATCTTCTGATTAACTGCGTTCATGTCGGCCCAATCGGGATCATCGGGCTTGGCATCGCCGAGAAGCTGTTTCCGTTCGTGCCGTCTTACGTCGCGTTCGTGGTCATCGGCATCGTCGTCGCTGCAAAGCAGAGCGATCTCGCTTCAGCCATCCTGGCGCTCGCGATCGGCTCGACGGCCGGTTCGCTGTGCTGGTATGGCGCTGGCCTGATCCTGGGAGAACGACGCAGCGCGACATTCGTGAGACGCTTCGGTCCCTATATCGGACTGACCTCTGCGCGCTACCAGCGCGCAGCGGGTGCATTTCAACGAAACCTGTTCGTGATCCTCGCGGTCGGCCAGACGCTGCCCGTGATCCGAGTCTATATGGCGATCCCCGCCGGGGTGCTCGGCGTATCCCTCGCGCAATTTCTGCTGGGAACGTTTATCGGCAGTCTCGCATGGGCCGGGCCACTGCTCGCCCTCGGCTTCTGGATCGGGGACACCAGTTCGGACCCGGCATCTGCGGCGCTGATCGTCGTGGCGACATTGATCGGACTGGAAGCGCTGATCGTATGGGGCTGGCGCCGCTTCAACCGGCGCACATCACGACGCCGTCCGGCAGCCAGCTAGAACTATGTCATGGCCAAAACGGCCGTCCGAAGCAGGCTGGACTGAGCCCGGAATCTCGATCCAAGCTCGTCATTCCGGGGCGCGGCCGGCACTTGCCGGTCGCGAACCTCAGCCATTCCACTTGGAATGGTGGGGAATCCCGGAGTGTCTGGCTCTACGGTGACTCCCATGTCGGGATTCCGGGTTCGATCCCGTCGCCTTCGGCGCCGCTCCCGCCCCGGAATGACGAACGTGGGACAAGCCCGCACCAAACATTTTTTCCTATCCTCGGTTGACAGCATCTCCATCAGGTTTATATTCCCCTCCGTCCTGCCCCACCGAGAGGGGCGATCGCGATCGTCACGTTCGCGGGGCAGGATGCGGTGGACGCCGGAGATGCGGCGTCACGCGGTTCATGGGGGGCGTCTGTCTTCGGGCAGGACGGATCTGCGCCAGCACTGCCACTGGCAAGGAGACGTTTGGCCTTGGGATGGAAAGACTCCGGGACAGTGTGACGGACGACCAAATCGAAACGCGTTCGGCCAAGTGCTTTGCGGCTACCCTGTCCCTCCGCCCTGGGACATTAATTTTGGTGATGGGACCGTTCGCCATGGCAGATGTGCAAGCAACCGAAAAAACACCGCAGGCGGAACGTCGGGCACTTGCCTGACGCCTCCGAAAGTCCTGATGCACTCTCAATTGCGGAAGACCGCATTCGCATCAGGCCCAAGGGTGCAACGGGCACCCGGCGTTCCGCACGCCCTCTCACAGGGGGCAGGGAATGCAAAGGACGACGGCGCCCCCGCGCCGCAAACAATGGGGGCGATGACGCATGTCTGAAGGGTCGTGGCTGTTTGACAGTTGAATCTGAACTAGCGTGGCGCGCGAACGCTCAAAACAAACTCCGTCATGCCCGGCGCATGCCGGGTATCCACGCCTTGGCGACATCCACAGCACGGCGTGGATGGCCGGAACATCTAGCGAAGCTCGCTTCGCGCCATCCGGCCATGACGACCGAGAGCGTTACGAGGCATCGATTGATAGGTTTCGCGAAGACGCTCATCCCATCAACAAAGCCGTGGTGCCTCAATCCACCTGTGCTGGCTGCTTCGCTGGCGGAGCATTCGCGATACCCGCTGCCGTTGCCATCTGCGCCAATGCCGCGATCTTCTTCTGCGAATCGGAACCCGGTTGGACGACGCCCGCCGACATAATCAGCGTCGCGGCATCCTCGGCGGACATGTCGATGTCGATGATCTTGCTCTTCGGCACATAGAAGAAGAATCCCGTCGTCGGATTCGGCGCGCAGGGCAGGAACACCGAGATGTGTTCCTCCTGCCCCGGCAGGCTCTTCGCCACTTCGGTGCTCGGCGGCTGCGAGATCAGCACGATCGACCACATGCCCGGCGACGGAAACTCGACGAGGCCTACTTTACGGAAACTCGATCCCGAACCCGAGAACAATGTCTCGAACACCTGCTTCAGCCCGCGATAGATCGCGCGCACCACCGGCATGCGGCCGAGCAGGTTCTCGCCGAGATCGACCAGCGAGCGGCCGATCAGGTTGGCGGTGAGGAAACCCAGCAGGGTCAGCGCCACGAAAGCGACGATCAGGCCGGAGCCCGGAATACCGTAAGGCAGGTACTGTTCGGGCCGATAGGCCTCCGGTACCAGCGGCCGCACGATCGCATCGACCCAGGTGACGAACCACCAGGTGAGGTAAAAGGTAATCGCGACCGGACCGGCAACGATCAGGCCGGTGAGGAAATAGTTGCGGATCCGGGCCATGAAGCCGCGCGGCGCCTCGGGTGGCGGGTCGCCAACGGGCGGGGTCAACGGCAAATCGGGGCGTTCCATCAGCGTTTCAAATCCATCTGGCGCGGCGCGCGAAACCGCGCCGTCAGTCCTTATGGGTATCCTAGCAGGATTTCGCCAGTGCGGGGGAAGCCACTTGTGCGGCGCCAGGCGGCCAAACCGGCCGCCTGCGACAATCTTGCCGCCTCGCCGGCCTATTCCACCGTGACCGACTTCGCCAGATTGCGCGGCTGGTCGACGTCAGTGCCCATCACCACGGCTGTGTGATAAGCGAGCAACTGCACCGGCACGGCATAAACCAGTGGTGTGAAGGCTGCGTCCATGTCCGGCATCACAATGGTCACCATGGAGTCCACGGTGGCCTCCTCCGCGCCCTTGGCGTCGGTCATCAGAATGATGTTGCCGCCGCGCGCCGCGACCTCCTGCATGTTCGACACGGTCTTGTCGAACACCCGGTCATAAGGCGCGATCACGACCACCGGCATGGTCTCGTCGATCAGCGCGATCGGACCATGCTTGAGTTCGCCGGCCGCGTAACCCTCAGCGTGGATGTAGGAGATTTCCTTCAGCTTCAGCGCGCCCTCCAGTGCCAGCGGATAACTGGTGCCGCGGCCGAGATAGAGCACGTCCTTCGACTTGGCGATGTCGCGCGCCAGCTTCTCGATCGCAGCTTCGTGCGTCAGCGCATCCGTCATCAGACGGGGGACCTTGACGAGACCGTGAACCAGTTTGGCTTCGTCGGCGTCGGACAGTTCGCCGCGGGCCTTGCCGGCTGCGATCGCAAGCGTCGCCAGCGCCATCAACTGGCAGGTGAAAGCCTTGGTAGAAGCCACGCCGATTTCCGGACCAGCCAGTGTCGGCATCACGGTCTCGCTCTCGCGCGCGATCGTCGAGGTCGTGACGTTGACGACAGCGAGCGTGTGCATGCCCTGCTCTTTGGCGTAACGCAGCGCTGCCAGCGTATCGGCCGTCTCGCCGGACTGTGAGATGAAGATCGCCAGATCGCCCTTGCGCACGGGGGCTTCGCGATAGCGGAATTCGGAGGCGACATCGACTTCCACCGGCACGCGCGCAAAGCGTTCGAACCAGTATTTAGCGATGAAACCCGCGTAGCTCGCAGTGCCGCAGGCGGTGATAGAAATGCGCTGGATGTCCTTGAAGTCGAACGGCAGCGTCATCGGCAGCGCAACGCGCTCGTTCGCCAGATCAACATAACGCGCCAGCGTGTGACCGACGACTTCCGGCTGCTCGTGAATTTCCTTGGCCATGAAGTGGCGATAGTTGGCCTTATCGACCATAAAGGCTGACGCGCCGGATTTCAGCACGTCGCGCTTCACGACCTTGCCGGATTCATCGTGGATCTCGCAGCCCTTGCGGGTCAGCACCACCCAGTCACCGTCTTCGAGATAGCTGATGTCGTCGGTGAACGGCGCCAGCGCAATCGCGTCGGAGCCAAGATACATCTCGCCTTCACCATAGCCCACTGCGAGCGGCGAGCCTTTGCGGGCGCCGATCATCAGGTTGTCGTGATCCTTGAACACGAAAGCCAATGCGAACGCGCCCTTGAGCCTTGGCAGCGCCTGCTTCACGGCATCGACCGGCGATGCACCCTTCTGCAGATAGGAACTGACGAGATGCGCGACGACTTCGGTGTCGGTCTCGCTCGCGAACTTGGCGCCGCCCTTTTCGAGCTCGAGGCGCAATTCGCGGAAATTCTCGATGATGCCGTTATGCACGACCGCGACGCCTTCGGCGGCGTGCGGATGCGCATTGGCTTCGGTCGGCTTGCCATGCGTCGCCCAGCGCGTGTGACCGATGCCGATATGACCTGCCAGCGGCGACTTGCCTAGCTTGGCTTCGAGATTCTTCAGCTTGCCTTCGGCGCGGCGGCGATCGATATGCGCGCCTTCCAGCGTGGCGACGCCAGCGGAATCGTAGCCGCGATATTCGAGGCGCTTCAGCGAGTCCACGATCTGGTCAGCAACCGGACCGCGTCCCAAAATTCCGACGATGCCGCACATGCGGGGTTATCTCTCCAAGTGGTATCAAATTGCCCAGAAATACTGGAACTCTCTTAGCGAGAATCGCAAATCGACTGTTACTCAATAATTATTGCCGATTGAGACAAGTTACCGCGGTTGTAGGGGCATTTTGCGCGACGCGTTTAACAAACCATCAACGTGTTTGCGGAAGCATCTACGCCTGACCGGAGTAGACGTCCATGTGGGAGGAGCGAGACCCC
Organism: Tardiphaga sp. OK245; assembly: GCF_900108575.1. Taxonomy (NCBI): domain Bacteria; kingdom Pseudomonadati; phylum Pseudomonadota; class Alphaproteobacteria; order Hyphomicrobiales; family Nitrobacteraceae; genus Tardiphaga; species Tardiphaga sp. OK245. Next base: position 585,829 of record NZ_FNWZ01000003.1, read on the forward strand.
AGAGCCCCCCGATCGATCGCCGGATCACGGCTGCGACATGTCGAGATGTCGCAGAGCAAACTGGCGCATTGGCCGCCGCCGCAGCGTGATATTGCGGTCAAACCGCATGTCGCCGAGCCCCATACGCCGCAGGAAGAAATTGTCGCCAAGCGTCCGATCCGTCGTGGCTGGCACCTGAAGACCCCGGTGACCTGACGTCATCGCGAACACGCGCGCTCACTTCGGCTTCTTGTTCGCCGCGTTCTTGTCGCGGAAGCGCTTGCCCCAGCCTTCCTTCATCGACACTTCGTTGCGCTCTACCGCAAGCGCATCGTCCGGCACGTCGCGGGTGATCACCGAGCCCGAACCGATGTAAGCGCCGGCACCGATCTTCACCGGTGCGACCAGCGACGAATTCGAGCCGACAAAGGCGCCGGCGCCGATGACCGTCTTGTGCTTGTTGAAACCATCGTAATTGCAGGTGATCGTGCCTGCGCCGATATTGGCGCCGGCGCCGATATGCGTGTCGCCTACATAGGTCAGGTGGTTGACCTTCACGCCCGCTTCCAGAATGGCCGCCTTGGCTTCAACGAAGTTGCCGATCCGCGCACCCTCGCCGACCGACGTTCCCGGCCGGATGCGTGCGTAAGGACCGATCGAGGCCTTCTTGCCGATGGCCGCCTGTACGATGTGCGAGAAGGCGTGAATAACAGCGCCGTCGGCGATACTGACGCCGGGCCCGATCACCACATACTGCTCGATGGTGACGTCGTTGCCGAACGTCGTATCGGCCGCGAGATGCACGGTCTCCGGCGCGACGATGGTCACGCCCGCATCAAGCGCGGCCTTGCGCAGCCTTGCCTGCATGATCGCTTCGGCTTCCGCGAGCTGCGCCTTGGTGTTGATGCCGCGGACTTCATCCTCACTCGTCTCGATCACACTCGCCCGCAAGCCCATGCTGCGCACGATCTCGACGGCGTCGGTGAGATAGTATTCGCCCTTGCTGTTGGACGTGCCGATCTGCTCGATGATTGTGAGCGCGGTCTTGCCGGCGAATGCCATCACGCCGGCATTGCAGAGATCCACCTCGCGTTCGGCCAATGTGGCATCCGCATGTTCACGGATCGCGACGAGCTGATCGCCTTCGACCAGCAGCCGGCCATAACCGGTCGGATCGGCCGCACGAAAGCCGAGCACGGTCAGCGCAGCACCTGCCTTCAAGGGCGCACGCAGGCGCTCGAACGTCTCGGCCGAAATCAGCGGCGTGTCGCCGAAGGCGATCAGCAGATCGTCCACGCCCTTTGCAATGGCGTCCTTTGCCGCCAGCACGGCATGGGCGGTGCCGAGACGCTCGCGCTGAACGAATGTTGCGGCATCGGGCCGCACTCGCCTGGCTTCATCCGCCACGTCCTGACGATCGGGACCGACAACGACGGCCAGCGCAGAGCCTGCGCCATGAGGCGCTGCCGCGAGCACATGGCCCAGCAGCGACTGGCTGGCGACCTGATGCAGCACTTTCGGCGTCGAGGACCGCATCCGCGTTCCCTCGCCGGCCGCGAGCACGATGGTGAGGCTGGTTCTGCCCGTCATCCGAATCCCCGTTGTGGCGACGCTCATGCGCCGCGGCCGTCTTAAATGGTTTTGGGCCAATCTGGAAACCGGTTTGGTTCGCCGTGTGGCCCGACAACCTCAGGTTCCCGCCGGTTTCCTGATAATGTTGAACTGTGATTCGCAGGGGCGATGGGGCGACGCAGACGTCGAATGGCGGATAAGCACGACAAGTGGGCCGATACTCTCTCAGCCGAGCATAGCGGTTGGCTGACCGGATTTCTGGCTGAGGAAGACAAGGTTGACCGCCGCATGATGTGGCGGCTGGGTTCCTGGGGCGTTGCCGCCGTGGGCGCGGTGGTGGTTGCCATTCTGGCCAGCCAGTCGCAGGTCCAGTTGCGTCGCGATCAGGTCGCCACAGCCGATACCTTTGCGCGGCAGTCGCAGCAGATCCAGGTCGTTGCCAAGGAGACCCAGGCCGAGGCCCGGCGCCTGACGCTGGCCATCGAGACGCTGAACAGCGATCGCGACCGGCTCTATGCCCGCGTCACCTCGGTCGAGCAGGGCCTGGATTCAGTCACCGGTTCGATCAAGCGTCAGACCATTCCGACGCCGACAGCCGCCACAACCACGCCAGCACCGCAGCCATCTGCCACCGCATCCGTCGTTGCCCCGCCGGCAGCCACCGAGCCAAAGCCGGTGGCAGAGCTTCCGAGCATTCCGTCGACGCCGGTCATCGGTCCCGTGGCCGCCATCGCGCCGCCTGCCGAAACGACACCCGCCAAACCGGCGCAAACAGCGGCTTCATCGATAATCAATCCACCAGCCTCTGCGCCGCTCGTTGCATGGAAATCGATGACGGCGCCGCCCGATGCCGCGGCCGCCAAATTGAGCGAACCGGCACCGACCATGGAAACTCCTCCGACCGCTCCGGAGACAACGGCATCGGTCCAACCGGCCGCGCCCGAGCCCGCCCCTGCAGTCGTCGAAGCCGTGGCGACGCCGGTCGCGCGCACGGAGTTCGGCGTTGATATCGGCGGCGCCAATTCGGTGGACGGCCTGCGCGCGATCTGGCGCGGCATGTCCAAGTCCCGCGCGCTGCACGGACTGCGCCCGATCATGATGGTGAAGGAACGACCGACCGGACTCGGCATGCAACTGCGCCTGGTCGCCGGCCCGCTCACCGACGCGGCTGCCGCTGCGAAGATCTGCGCCGCGCTGACCGAAAGCAGCCGGCCCTGCGAGACGTCGATCTTCGATGGTCAGCGCCTTGCTATGAAGGCCGAGACGGCGCCCGCGGAAGCTGCGCCTGCACCAGCCAGACCGGCGCCACGCAGGCGCGCCGCGCCGAAGCCACAGGAGCGCACCGAACAAGCGCCGCCGCCCAAACCCGTTGAAGAAGTTGCGCCGCCCAAGCCGCAATCGTCGCTGACCTCGTTCCTGGGGCTGCGTTAAGGATCAAAAGATCAGATTTTCAATCTCTTGGCGTGCGCGGCTGAAGTGTTATCTAGGTCCGACCTCTCACCGCGACCGCATGCCGGGTTGTTCCGCACCGCGTTTTGAACCATGGTTTCCGCATGAAAAAAGATCCGTTCAAGCTCACCGCCCGTCAGGTGCAATGGCTTCTCATCGTCGGCTTCCTGTCCGTCGGCTACGCCATCTATCTGCGTTATCTGGCTATCGAATTGTCGACGACGGCGCTCGCCTGCGACGCCGGCCTGCAGAGCACCTTGTGCAAGAGCCGGCTGGTGATGACCTATCTGTTCAAGAATTCGGTGTTCGGCATCGCCGCGATCGTCATTGCGACGCTGAATCTGCTGCGGCCATCGATCGTGCTCATCACTGTCGCGCTGATCGCAGCCGGTTTCGGGATCGTGCTCTATAACGTTGCCCTGTCGGGCATCGCGATCGGCCTGCTCATTCTGGGCTTTGCACGGCCCGCGCCCGCCACAGCGTGATGCCGAACAGCAGATAGATCGCGCAGGTCCACAGCGACTGCCAGTTATCCGGCCCTTCGTTGAAGCCGATATACAGGGCCGACAGTACGAGCACTCCGGCAAACACCGACTCGGCGATCGGCCGCACACCTTCCTGCGGACGGTTGACAGCCATCAGTCCGGCGAACGGCACCACCGCCATGGTCAGCGCCGCGAACGGAAAGTCGCGGTAACGCGGATCGAACACGAAACCGAGCGCGGTCTCGGCGCCGATCAGCGCCGCCACAGCCAAGGTCAGCCCGAGCAGGACGGTCGACCACGAACGGGCCAGGAACCGGCTCGGTCCGACCAGTTGGAGGAAGGTCGGTAGCGAGCGGCCGGACATCGTCGCATAGGCGCACAGCAGCGGCGACGCAACACCGGCGGCCAGCAGCGCGCTCCACTGGATCCAGCGGCCGACGCCATAGCTTTCATAGATCAGCTTGTCTGCGGCAACGCCCAGCAGGACGCCGGCCACCGTGGCCGATACGGCAACGGTCAGCCAGGCCGACAGACGCGGCGACCAAGGCCGTCGACGGAGCGTCAACATGCCCGTCACGAAAACCAGGAAGCTCAGGCCCATGCCGAGCCCCATCTGCAGCTTCCACGACGGATAATTGGTAATCGGAACGCCCGGCGGATACTTCAATTCGCGCGGCTCATCGTAGATCAGGCCCCAATAGCCGCCGACTGTACCTTCAAGGTCGCGCTTCCACGGCTGGTCATAGGCTTCGATCAGATTGACACGGAATCCCTCGCGCTTGGCCAGATCGAGGATTTCGGACACGACCCGTGCCTGGTTGGTGCGCGACGGCAACGCGCCATCACGCATCCGCCCGGCGCTCGGCCAACCTGTTTCGCCGATCAGGATTTCCTTGGATGGGAACGCCACGGCGAGACGCTTGCGGATCGAATCCACATGGGCGGCCGCGCTCTTCGCGCGAATTGGGAAGTCCTCCCAATAGGGCAGGATGTGGATCGTGACGAAATCCACCGCGTCATAGATCTCGCGATTCTTCAGCCAGAACTCCCAGACATCGGCATAGGTCACGGGGATCTTGCCGACCTGCGCCTTCACCGAGCGGATATTGCCGACGAGATCGGCCGCCGTCATCTCGCCGCGCAACAGCACCTCGTTGCCGACGACCACGCTGGTGATCACATTCGGAAAGCGCTTGGTGAGGTCCACGACGCCGGCGATCTGCGCCAGGTTCTTGAGCCGGTTGCTCCCGAGCCATACGCCCTGAATGACCTTCAGTCCGACCTTGCCGGCCAGTTCCGGCACCTGATCAAGGCCGTTATCGATCGAATAGGTCCGCACGCATTTGGTGATCTGCGCCAGCTGCGCCATGTCGGCGGCAATCTGGCTCGCCGGAATGATGGCGGTCGAGTTCAGCGGCGTTTGCTCGCCGCGGAACGGCGCATAGGAGACGCATTCCAATTTGGCGGCGGGATCGATCGGCGCGCGCACCAGCGTGACCGGCGTGGCGAGCCACCACCAAACCGCTGCGATCGTACCAAGGGAAAGGATGAGAAGCGCCAGCGGCGTGCGGGTGGAAATTGGTTCCGTCCTCCAAAGTCGTCCGTCGATTAGCCGGTCATCGCCAATCTGCCAAGTGCGTCATGCCGGCAATCACGGACTTGTCGGCCCGACACGCCACGAAAATCAGACAAACTTCCGGCGTTGCTGGACAAAATCAAAAATGTCCGTCATGGGATTCAGCCGTGGTCGCCGCCGTATTGGGGGCCCATTTGAACGGCATCTGGCGAGGGCGTCAGAACTGCCTGGCAGCCAACTTATCGGGGACTTTATGCGTCGACTGGTGTTCGGGTTCCAATCTGCGGTTCTGCGTTGTCTCGCCGTTCCAGGCCTTGCTCTGCTGCTGGGTGTTGGCTGCGCATTGGCCCAGAGCGGCCCAGTTCGCGCACAGGATCAGAAGCCTGCGGCAAATGCGCCCGTGACGCCTGCCGACGTTGCCCGTGAGAGCCAGAAGAAGTCTGACGAATTCGTCGAGGCGACCCAGGCGATCAATGGTCCCGCCGGCAATCCCGAATGCGTCTGGCTTGGCCGCCGCGTCGTGGTGCTGATGTGGCGCGACGATCTCGACACCGCGTTCCGTCACCTCGATCTCTACGACCGATTCGGTTGCCCCGGTGGCCATGTGCAGGCAACGTTCCGCTGCCTGGTCAAATTCGGCCCGCTCATTGATCCGAAAATTGCAGACAGCCTCAACAGCCGCGTCCATGGCTGCTGGATCAATCCGAATGCGCAGCCGCAGCCTGCCGCGCTGAGCCAGCCCGCAGCGCCTTTGCCTGCCGGTGGCGGCGCAGCAGCGCCGGCAGCCACTCCGCAGCCGGACGCCAAACCGCCTGCTGAAGCGCCGAAGTAATGTGGCGCGCTCTGTTCAGGCGGCATTCAGCTGGCGGCGCCTAATCGCATTTGAATAATGGTGCCGCCCTCAAAAGGCCACGGCAGCGTATGAGTTGTTAATTCGTGTGGCGGATATAGTCTCCGTTACCGTTGTACTGGTCGGACCTCGGGGACGGGTCCGCTTCCCGGCCACGCTCGCCCCGTTATGGTTCAGTTGCGATGCGCGCTGTCGTCGCCGTTTTATTGTTCGTGACCGCCGTTCATGCCGCCCTATGGGGCGTATTGCGCGAGAAGCAGGAAGCTCCCGATTTCAAGGGCATGATTCCCAGCCTCTCCTATGCGCCGTTCGAGGGCACGGCGCATCCCGACGTGGACAACATTCCGACCGTCGAGAAGATTCGCGCCGACCTCAAGAAGCTGTCGACCATCACCCGTGCCATCCGTCTGTATTCGTCGACCGGCGGTGTGGAAATGGTACCCGCCATCGCCAACGAGTTCGGCCTCAAGGTCACCGTCGGCGCCTGGATCGACAAGAACGCGGATCGCAACGAGCGCGAAATTGCCTCCGCCGTTGAGCTTGCGAAGAAGAACCCGAATGTCATCGGCATCGTGGTCGGCAACGAAACGCTCTATCGCGATGAACTCAAGCTCGAGGACCTCGTCGAATATATCCGCCGGGTAAAGCGCCAGGTCACCGTTCCCGTCACGACCGGTGAAATCTGGAACATCTGGCGCGACAATCCGCAGCTCGCCTCGTCGGTGGACTTCATCGCCGCGCACATCCTGCCCTATTGGGAAAACTTCACCGACACCCAGGCCGTCGACCAGGCCGTTCATCTCTACGGCGTGCTGCGCGAGACCTTTCCCGGCAAACGCATCGTGATCGCGGAATTCGGCTGGCCGAGCGAAGGCTACAATCTGCGCAGGGCCGTGCCCGGCCCGTTCAGGCAGGCCGTCGTGCTGCGCAACTTCGTGACCCGCGCCGAAGCGATCGGCATGGACTACAACATCGTCGAAGCCATCGATCAGCCCTGGAAATTCTTCGAAGGCGGCGTCGGCCCCTATTGGGGCGTTCTCAACGCCTCGCGTGAGCCGAAATTCCCATGGACCGGTCCGGTCGTGGATCCGGACCACTGGAAGAACGCCAGTATTGCGCTTCTGGTTGGCATCCTGCTGTCGCTGCCGATCCTGCAGATCGTTGGCGCGACAGCGATGCAGGCTCTCGTGCTCTCGGCCGCAGCCAATGCCGTTGGCGCCTGGGCAGCAACCATCTTCGCCTATCAGCAGACCCACTATTTCGTCTGGGGATCGGCCTTTGCCCTCACACTCGGCTGCATCCTGCTGATCCCGCTGCTCCTGATCGCATTGGCGCGCATCGAGGAGATTGCGGCCATCGCCTTCGGCCGGAAGCCATTGCGGCTGCTGACAGCCGAACGCAGCGAAAAGCTGCGTGCCGCTGCAGACGCCGAGCAGAACTACCCGAAGGTCTCGATCCACATTCCGGCCTATCGCGAACAGCCCGACATGCTGAAGCTGACATTGGATGCGGTTGCCCGGCTCGACTATCCGAATTTCGAATGCGTGGTGATCATCAACAACACGCCGGATCCGGCCTATTGGCAGCCGATCCAGGATCATTGCCGCATGCTCGGCGAACGCTTCATCTTCATCAATGCGGAGAAGGTCGAGGGCTTCAAGGCCGGCGCCCTGCGCATCGCCATGGACCGCACCGCGGCGGATGCCGAAGTGATCGGCATCATCGACGCCGACTATGTGGTGGAGCCGAATTGGCTGAAGGATCTCGTCCCAGCCTTCAACGATCCGCGTGTCGGCCTCGTGCAGGCGCCGCAGGACCACCGCGATGGCGACCGTTCACTGATGCACTACATCATGAACGGCGAATATGCCGGGTTCTTCGACATCGGCATGGTCCAGCGCAACGAGGCCAATGCGATCATCGTCCATGGCACTATGTGCCTCATTCGTCGCTCCGCGATGGACATGGCGGGCGGCTGGGCCGGCGACACCATCTGCGAGGACTCGGATCTCGGCCTCGCCATCATGCAGCATGGCTGGCTGACGCATTACACGAAGGAACGTTACGGCTACGGCGTGCTGCCGGACACCTATGAGGCGTTCAAGAAACAGCGTCATCGCTGGGCCTATGGCGGCTTCCAGATCATCAAGAAGCACTGGCGCCGTTTCATGCCCGGCGCGAGCCGCATGACCCAGGACCAGAAGCGCGAATTCGGCATGGGCTGGCTGAACTGGCTCGGCGCCGAAAGCCTCGGCGTCGTGGTGGCGATCCTCAACATCATCTGGGTGCCGATCATCGCCTTCGCCGATATCGCCATCCCCGACAAGATCCTGACGCTGCCGATCATCGCCTCCTTCGTGGTGTCGCTGGCGCACTTCATCGTCTTGTACCGGCTGCGCGTGAGGATCGGCCTGTGGCAGATGCTGGGCGCGATGATCGCCGCCATGTCGGTGCAGTGGACCGTGTCGCGCGCCGTCGCCGATGGCCTGATCAAGGATCACCTGCCCTTCACCGTGACGTCCAAGGGCGGCAAGTCGACCATGTCGATCGAATTCCAAGCCTTCTGGGAAGCCGTGATCGGAGTGCTTCTGCTGATCAGCTGCGGCGTGCTGGTGTTCTCCAACAACTCCAAGCAGGTCACCGAGATCTACATCTTCGCTGGCGTGCTGGTGCTGCAGAGCCTGCCGTTCCTGTCGGCGGTGATGATTGCCATCCTGGAGAATTCACGCGCCAACGACTTCCAGTGGTGGCGCAACACGACGGTCCGCACGGCCGAGCTGATCGGCCTTCGCCCGGTGGCGATGCCGCCGATCGACGTGTCCCGTCCCGAGGCCCAGCGCGAAGCAAGCTGAACCGCGCCAATGGGGCGCGGTTCATGTCCATAACATCAAGCCCTGCCCTTGACCCCGGCGGACCCGCCTTTTACACAGCCGGTCACGCGATACGCTGCATTGCGGGCGCCATCGCGGCCGTGGCTGATCGGCCTCACCGCGCCCCGCAAGGGTCGGTTTCCTCCGTTCAGCTTCGTCAATACGGCACTTTAGGGCGGGTAGCTCAGTGGTAGAGCATTCGACTTTTAATCGACTGGTCGAGGGTTCGATCCCCTCCCCGCCCACCATCGCCGCAATGAGCCACGCCGGAACTTCCGGTTTTCACACCATCCTCAGCCTCTGAACACCGGACATTCGAACATGCGGATTACCCTCGTCGGCTCCAAACACTTCGGCGTCACGACCCTCGATATGCTGAAGACCCACAACGTCGAGATCGCGTCCGTGGTGGTTGCAGATGCCGAGGACCGTCTCGCCGCAGCCGCCAAGGCTGCCGGCATCCCGGTGACCGTTCAGGCCAACCCGAAGCTCGTCGTGGCCTCCGAGATCGCCGAGGGCACCGAGCTGATCATTACGGCGCACAGCCACGCCCGCATCGGCAAGGATGCGCTCGCCGCAGCCAGCCTTGGCGGCATTGGCTACCATCCGTCACTGTTGCCCCGTCACCGTGGCATCGCTGCCGTGGAATGGACCATCAAGGAAGGCGATCCGATCGCCGGCGGCACCATCTATCACCTTGCCGATGTCATGGACGGTGGCGCCATCGCCGCGCAGGAATGGTGCTTCGTGAAAAAAGGCGAAACCGCTCGCGAACTTTGGGAGCGCGCGTTGGCGCCGCTGGGCCTCAAGCTGCTCGGCGAGGTCGTGGACTTCGCGACTGTCCACAAGCGTTTGCCCGCAACCTACCAGGACGAGCAATTCGCGACCAATGCGCCAAAATTGGCCTAGAAGCCTCCAAAACTGGTTAAAAAGGCGCCCGAACCCGCCCGAATCAACCAAATCTGTCAATAAAGGGAACCAATTTGCCCGTCGCGGCTTGCATCCCGTGAGTTGTTTTGGGTCTATGCGGCAACGCAGCAAATTTTGGACACATTACCCCCCAATAAGGTGGCCATCACAACATCGAGGATTTGATTCAATGCGTTTTGACCGCATCCGTTCCGCCTTGTCCGTTTCGCTGATTGCCAGCGCAGCGTTGATTTCGGCTCCTTCGTTCGCAGCCGACAATGCCTATGACGGGCTCTGGAATGTGACCATCGTTACCAAGACCGGCAGCTGCGAGCCGACGGCTCGCTATCCGTTGACCGTCACCGAAGGGCGCATCACTGCGCCCGGCGCCGACGTCAACGGCAAGGTTGGCCGCGAAGGCACCGTACGCGTATCGATCGGACCTGCTTTCGCCAACGGCCAGTTGTCCGGAAACACCGGATCGGGCAAGTGGAACGGCGCCTCGGGCGGCGTCCCCTGCAGCGGCCGGTGGGAAGCTTCGCGTCAGTAATCCCCAACCAGGAATGCTCCCCATGATGCCTACCTCGACCTCTCCGCGTTCGCTCGTTCGGACCGCGGTGCTCTGCGCGGCGCTCGGTCTGACGTCCGCGTCGGCATATGCCCAGTCAGCGCCGTTCGCCGGTATGGCCGGGGTGTGGTCGGGTAACGGGACGATCTCGCTCGAGGACGGCTCCAAGGAGCGCATTCGCTGCAAGGCGACCTATGCCGTGAGCGGCGACGGCGCGGGACTGAACCAGTCCCTGCTCTGCGCCAGCGACAGCTACAAGTTCGAGCTGAAGAGCGACGTGAAGGCCAGAGGCGGCGAGCTGTCTGGCAGCTGGGCTGAGACGACTCGCGGCGTGACAGGGTCGCTTGAGGGCCGGGCAACCGCCGGCAAGTTCAATGTTGACGTTTCATCGCCAGCCTTCAGCGCGAAACTGATCCTGACGACGACCGGCAACAAGCAGCAGGTCTCGATCACCTCCGAAGGCCAGTTCAGGGGCGCCAGCATTTCGCTCAGCCGCAGCTGATCGTTCCGCACGTTTGGAATTCGAACCCCGGTTGTTTCAAACAGCCGGGGTTTTGTTTTGCCGATATATCCTCTGCCTGAGAGCGTCCGCACGATCTCTCGCAACGCAGCCCCACCGGATTCGTCCGTTGCAAAGCCCGGCGATGTCGCCGATAGAGCCAGTTCTAAGGCTGACACCGCTGCGTGAATCATTGCAGCGCAAGAAACTGGTTCTCAGGGATTATGGATCGCCCCCCGTCGAAGGCCCGCGCCGCGCTGTGGATGTCCGGCTGGCTGCTTCTGATGCTGTTCGTCGCCATCGGCGGTCGCGAGACGCTGCGCGAACTCAATGTCTTCCAGGTGATGGAGATCCGATCCGTCTTCGGCTTCGTCATGCTGTTGCCGATCCTGTATTTCAACGGCGGCTTTGGCGCCATGAAGACCACTCGGCCGCTGGCGCATTTGTCGCGCAACCTCGTGCATTACGGCGCGCAGCTCGGCTGGTTCTACGCACTTACGCTCATTCCCCTGAGCCAGCTCGTCTCCATCGAGTTCACCATGCCGATCTGGATCGCGATCATGGCGGCGTTCTTTCTCGGCGAGCGCATGACACTCTGGAAGATCGTGGCCATCGTGCTCGGCCTGATCGGCGTGATCGTCATCGTTCGCCCGACCACGGGCGTCGTCAATCCCGGTCAGCTGATTGCGCTAGCCGCCGCATTCGGCTTCGGCATCTCGATCACATTGATCAAGTCACTGACGCGGACAGACAGCGCGCTGAAGATCATCTTCTGGATGATCGTGGTGCAGTCGGTGGCCGGCGTTTTCCCCGCGCTATACTCCTGGCAGTGGCCATCGGCCTATGTCTGGGGCTGGCTTGTCGTGGTCGCCTTCTGCGGGACGTTTTCTCACTTCTGCATGGCGCGCGCGATGCTCTATGCCGATGCGACGGTGGTCGTGCCGATGGACTTTCTGCGCGTACCACTCAGTGCCACCATCGGATGGTTACTATACTCTGAACGGCTCGACATGTTTACACTGCTCGGCGCAGCTCTCATTCTCGCCGGCAACACGCTGAACCTGCTCAGTACCGATCGACCGCCGGTGCGTGCGGCGGCCTGACGCATCGGGTTCCCCCTTTTTCGATTTTATTCTCCGAGTGCGTGTCTCGACATTTTGGCGCACGCCCGCAATTGGTACTTTTCCCAATGTGTCTAGGGTCGAATGACCGGATTCGTGGGGGAGATCGTATCGTGCGCCATTTCGCTTTTGCCCTGTCTGCGCTGTCCATCCTGTTCAGCGCGGATGCAGCGCTCGCCGACAAGCGCGTCGCTTTCGTCGTTGGCAATGGCAGCTACAAGAATGTCGATCCGTTGCCGAACCCGCCGATCGACGCGAAGGCCATGGCCAGCGCGCTGCGCAATGTCGGCTTCGACGTCATCGAAGGATCGAACCTGACGCGCGACGGCATGACCGAAAAGCTGCTCGATTTCGGCCGCAAGGCGCAGGGCGCCGATGTCGCGGTGTTCTTCTATGCCGGTCACGGTATCTCGGTGAACAACATCAACTACCTTTTGCCGATCGATGCCAATCTGAAGTCGGAGATGGACGTCAAGCTCGGCGCAGCGATCAATGTCGAGACCACCCTCGACCAGACCATGGGCGATGCCAAGGTGAAGCTGGTATTCCTCGATGCCTGCCGCGACAATCCGTTTGCCGCCAAGATCCGCTCCAGCGGATCTGCCACGCGTAGCGTCGCGGTGTCGTCCGGTCTTGCGGAGATGAAATCCGGCGAAGGCACGCTGATCGCATTTGCCACCAGCCCCGGCCAGACCGCCCTCGACGGCAAGAGCGGCGGCAACAGCCCGTTTACCCGCGCGCTGCTCAACAACATCACCACGCCCGGCGCCGAGATCCAGCAGGCGATGACGAAAGTGCGCGCACAGGTGCAGGAAGAAACCAACAAGGGCCAGCTGCCCTGGGGCCACACCAATCTGATCGGCGCAGTCTATCTCAATCCAGACGTGCAGGCGCAGGTCGCCGTTGCCGCGGCCAGCCCCACCGCCACCATGCCCGCAGCCGCCACCGCCGGTTCCGATGTCGAGCTTGAGTTCTGGCGCTCGATCAAGGACTCCAACCGGCCGGAGGAACTGAACGCCTACATCTCCATGTACCCGAACGGCCAGTTCAAGCCGCTCGCCCTCGCCCGTATCGCCGCGCTACAGGAAGCCGCCACTGCGCCGCGTACCGCTGCGCCGGGCGTCGACAAGGCCGTGTTTACCGAGGAAGCCAACCAGCTCACCGAGGACAAGATCGGCCTCGACAAGGTCAAGCGCCGCGACGTGCAGCGCCGCCTCAACGGCCTTGGCTTCGACACCCAGGCGACCGGCAGCTTCGATGCCGGGACCCGTGGCGTGATCACGCGGTGGCAGGCGGCACGCGGTTACCCGACGTCGGGCTATCTCAACAAGGTGCAGCACGCCGCACTGCTCACCGAGGTCGTCGCGCTGAAGGAGGAACCGGCACCCGCACCGAAGCCGGTGCGCCGCCAGGTGCAACAGCAGACCTATGAGGAAGCGCCCGTGGTCCGGCGCCAGGCCGCACCCGCGCCCGCCCCGGCCATCGATCCTGCCGGTCCCGGCCGGTTCATCGGCGGCGTGGTTGGCGGCTTCCTCAACCGCTAGCCCGCTACCTGGAACGGCAGCCTACTTGCCTGCCGCCTTGCGCAGCGCGTCGTTCATGCGGTCCTGCCAGCCCGGTCCGTCCTGCTGGAAATATTCCAGCACATCCTGATCGATCCGCAGCGACACCAGTTCGCGAACGCCGGGAACGGCTGCCTTGGCGACCGGTGCCTCGACCGGTTTGGTGGTCGTCTTCTTGAACGCCGCCTCCGCCTCGGTGCGGGCATCCTGGAGCGTGCGCGGGCGTCGCGGGGGCTGTGCCATCTCGGTCAGATTCCTTCCAACATTGCCGTCGAGAGATAGCGCCCGCTGAGCGGCTGCACAATCGCTTCCACGGTGTTGCCGAAGATGCGTCCGCACAAGGGGGCGACGTGGCGGCTACTCGCCTCTGCTGCACGACCGGCAATGTCGGCAAATTTTACAAATGTCATTCATCGTAACAGGCGCATTCTTCGTGACGCACGTGGCATCGCACAAAGGTGACCGCGCTGCGGCACAAACATGCGCTGACTTAAAAAACTTCAAAGCAACGCATTTGTGTTGCGACACGGTCAAACAAATCGGATTAGGATCGTGTCATGTCCGATGAGACGACGAAGGAGGTCACGATGTCAGCATCAGCTGAAGTCCGTACGACCAAAACGTCCCATCCCGCGCCGCGTGGCAGCGATCTTCCGACCTGCCCGGTTTGTGCGGACTCGATGATTGCTGCCGAGGCGTCAGCCTTTCTCACCGATGACGTCGTCAGCTATCTCTGGACCTGCGATACCTGCGGCTATGGCTTCGTAACTAAGCATGCCTTTCGCCGGACAGTCTGCAACTAGCTGTTGAGGCCTGACTAGTGCGTCCACCCTGCACGTGCAGACGACCTTTCGCGAAGCGATCTCGCTCCATAGCGAAGAGCTTTGAAGGGAACGCAGATAAACGTCGAGCCGCGATGGTCGGCTGCAGTCATCTATCCTGATCGCGATTGCTCGCGAAACTGCCGCGGCGTCACACCGGAAATTCGGCGGAAGGCGCGGCTGAAATGTGCCGGATCCGTGTAACCGGACGAAAATGCGATATCGATAATCTTGGAATTACTGTCGCGCAAAAGCTTGCTCGCATTCTCATATCTGACGGTGTCAAGCAGATCAGAATAGCTCAGGCCAACATGCGCGAGCTTGCGCTGAAAGCTGCGTGTGCTGACGCCCGCCATTTCAGCAACTTCAGCAAGAGCCGGAATTCCGTCGTCCAGATAGGACGGCAGCATCAGTTTCAGCAGCTCAACGATGTCGTAGCCGGAAGGGCCGTCCTCGTGAGCTTGCGGCGCTGGGCTCACGTCTTTCTGATGGTTGGCGAGACTGAGATACGAGATCGGCACGTCGATCCACGCCGCATGCTGGCCTGACAGGAACCGCACATTGGGCCACAAGGATTGCGTTGCGGGCCGCGGCGTGTAGCGCGCCTCAAACGCGATCGTCGCCGGCATCCAGTCCGCCCCCGCGAACTGCCGGACGATGTGTATCGAGAAGATGTTCTGGATCCATTGCAGATGCTCCATATGCAGGAGTCCGTTTGTCCCGGCGAGCGTGGTGCAAATCCGCGCGTGATCGTTGTCGTGCTCGATCCACATGCTCAGGATCGTATCCTCCCGCGGCGCCCATGTGCAGGCGTGCCGCAGCGCAACGAGCAGTGTCGGAGAGTGAGCGATCAGGGCCCGCGTTTTCTCGCGCATATGGGAGAAATGCAGCCGCTGGCTGGCCAGGAAGCCGAATTCTTCAATGCCCTGGCTTCTCCGGGCGGTTTCCATGAAGCGGATTGCCGGCATCAGCGGGACATAGAGATCGCTCTTGTCGACCAGAGACGACGGAAGTCGAAACTTTGTCAGAAGCGAACTCGTCGGCGCACCGGTCTCGTCGAGAATCCCGACGAAGGGCAGAAGAAACTGGCAGCGCGTCAAAGGGATGTTGGCCATTGGGTCTCGTTGCGATCATCAGTAGGTACTTTGCATCAGCCACAATTTCATTCGAATCGCTACTGGTGAGCCCGGAGAATGTCACCGTTCTCTTGCCGGCACCTGTCGGCCTCGAATTGCAACGGTCGCCGCGTCGTGTGCATGCGGCAAGAATTCACCTGCAAATGACATGATCGGCAGCGATTGGCGCGAGGTGGCAAGACGGCCGGCCCTCGTCTGTACGAAATGACCCGGACAGGGTGCACCTGTCGATCGGAAGGCAACCGGGCCGGGCGCAGGCCCCGGCTCCCCCAAGATTCCGCCCACGGAACGTCGGCACCGGCCCGGCTTTGCTTCCACCTTCACAATGAATCCGACAAGTAAACTGGAATCACCATATTGAGAATGCTGACCTGCGCCGAAACGGCTCAGACGGATTTGCGATCGGAGCGCGTACGAGACGGCATGATCTTCGTGAGTGCCGGAACGTTCTGGATGGGTTCGGATCGGCACTACCCCGAAGAGAGGCCGGCTCACCCCGTCAGTGTCGATGGGTTCTTCATTGACGAGACTCCTGTCACCAATACTCAGTTTGCCGAGTTCGTGGCCGCAACCGGATATCGCACGGTTGCCGAATCCGTGCCCGATCCAAAAGATTATCCCGGCATAATGCCGGAGATGTTGTATGCGGGCTCGCTGGTTTTTCGCGAGCCGACCGGGCGTGTCGGTCTTGATGACTGGTCGCAGTGGTGGTCGTTTCTCGAGGGCGCCAACTGGCGTCGTCCCTATGGTCCGGTTAGCAGCATCGAAGGACGAGATGATCATCCCGTCGTCCACGTCACCCACCAGGACGCGCTGGCCTATGCACGATGGAAGGGCAAGGATCTTCCTACAGAAGCCGAGTGGGAGTTCGCCGCCAGAGGCGGTCTCGAACAGGCCGAATTCGCATGGGGATCGGAGTTAATCCCCGCTGGCCGACATATGGCCAATACCTGGCAAGGATCGTTTCCGACGGTCAATCATAACCAGGACGGATACGCCCGCACGTCACCTGTGAAAGCCTTTCCGCCCAACGGATACGGTCTCTACGACATGATCGGAAACGTCTGGGAGTGGACATCTGACTGGTACTCTTCGCAGCACGAAGTAGACATGACGAAGGCCTGCTGTGTACCCAGGAATCCCCGCGGGGGGCTTGAGTCTGCCAGCTACGATCCATGTCTCCCCGAAATAAGAATACCGCGGAAGGTCCTCAAAGGCGGCTCGCATTTGTGCGCCCCGAATTATTGCCGCCGCTATCGGCCTGCAGCTCGCCATCCGGAAGCAATCGATACTTCGACAAGTCATGTCGGGTTCCGATGCATTGTTCGAGACGGAGAATCGAATGAATAAGCCTATTAACAATCATCTCAGGACACGCTGGTTGGGCGTGAGCACGACTCTCCTGTTGTTGGGAACGCCCGCTGTCGCCCAGGAATCGCTGCCGTTCCCGCCCACGCCATCAGGAAGCAAGGCTGGTCCGACGATCGCGCGGTCGACCTACAACCCGGTGCCGCCGCAATCGCGCCTTCCAGCCAATGCACCGAACATCGTCGTCATCATGCTCGACGACGTTGGTCCGGCACTCCCCAGCACCTATGGCGGCGTGATCAAGACAGACACGTTGAGCCGTGTTGCCGAAGGCGGCGTGTCGTACAATCGCTTCCACAATGCGGCGATGTGCTCCCCAACGCGCGCAGCGTTGCTGACCGGGCGTAATCATCACCGCGTGGGGTTTGGCCAGATCGCCGAACTGGCAAATGATTGGGATGGCTACTCCGGCCACATCCCGGCGACATCCGCGGCCGCGGGTCCCTATACGAACTGGCCAGCGGGGCGCGGCGTTGGTTTCGACTACTTCTACGGCTTCCTTGCCGGGGAATCCTCCCAATGGGAGCCCGCGGTCGTTGAAAACACGGTTCGCCTGGATCCATCCGCGGGCAAGAAAGAATATCACTTCACCGGGGACATGACCGACAAGGCTGTCTCATGGATCAAGCAGGTCCATGCGCTGACGCCGGATCGTCCGTTCTTCATGTACTGGACTCCTGGCGCCTCCCATGGTCCGCATCACATTTTCAAGAACTGGGCGGACAAATATAAGGGCAAGTTCGACGACGGCTGGGATGTCATGCGCGAGCGCGTCTTCGCCCGTCAGAAAGAACTCGGATGGATACCGAAAGACACCGAGCTGACGCCGCGGCCAAAAACGCTTGCGGCATGGGCCGATATCCCCGACGAGGAAAAGCCATTTCAGCGTCGGCTCATGGAAGTGTTCGCCGGATACACCGAGCATGCGGACGCCCAGGCCGGTCGACTGATCGATACGCTCGACGAACTCGGCATTCGTGAAAACACCCTCATATACGTCTGGGGCGACAACGGGTCGAGCGCCGAAGGTCAGAACGGGACCATCAGCGAACTTCTGGCACAGAATGGCATTGCTTCCGAGATGAAGGATCACCTCCGCACCCTGAAGGAGCTGGGCGGTCTGGATGTGCTCGGATCGCCCAAGGTCGATAACATGTACCATGCCGGCTGGGCTTGGGCTGGCTCTACGCCTTATCAGTCCACCAAACTGATCGCCGCGCATTTCGGCGGGACGCGCTCGCCGATGGCGGTTTCCTGGCCAAGCAAGATCAAGCCGAACAAGACACCGCATCCGCAGTTTCATCATGTCAACGATATCGTGCCGACGATTTACGACATCCTGAAAATCACTCCGCCGAAGCTTGTCGATGGCGTCACCCAGGATCCGCTCGACGGCATCAGCATGGTCTACTCCTTCGGGGCGCCAACCGCGCCCGGACAGAAAAAAGAACAGTATTTCGAGGTGATGGGCAGCCGCGCGATCTATAAGGACGAGTGGATTGCTTCCGTGTTCGGACCGCGCATCCCCTGGAAGGCAGGTCTCGATCCGGCGATCGCGCAATGGACGCCTGAGAACGATGTGTGGGAACTCTACGATCTTCGAAAGGACTTTTCGCAGGCGAAGGATATCGCATCTGCCAATCCCAAAAAAGTCGAGGAGATGAAGAAGACGTTCGATGCAAACGCGAAGGCCAACAAGGTCTATCCTGTCGGCGGCGGCTTGTGGTCCGTTGTCTTCCATCCCGAAGACGCGCCATCCAATCCGGCCAAGGTGTTCGACTATACGCAGGAAGTCGTTGCCGTTCCGGAGTTCACCGCACCGAAACTCGGGTCACGAAGCAGCCTTGTCAGCATCGACGCAGAACTGAAGCCGGACTCGAAGGGCGTGCTTTATGCACTGGGTGCGATCTCGGGAGGGATTTCGCTGTGGGTCGAAGACGGCAAGCTCAGCTTTGAGTACAATCTGTTCGAGATAGAACGGACAAGGCTCGATACGACCGCTCCGCTCCCGACCGGAACGGTCAAGATCGACGTCGAAACACGCGTGGCCAGCAGCGTACACGCAGGTCCTCTCGGTATCGTCATCCGCGTCGACGGCAAGGAAGTCTCCAAGGGCCGGGTGCCTCGCTCAACCTCGCTCGGGTTTACTGCCAATGACGCTTTTGACGTCGGCCGTGACAGCTATTCGCCGGTCTCGTTCGCTTACTACGACCGCAAGCCATTTGCGTTTAACGGAAAGATCAATCGCTTACGGGTTGAGTATCTGAACTGAGTGGTCCGTTTAACCACGTCGAGTAAGTCGGCTGGGAGCGGAGATCGAAGGTGTTCGCCGCTCCCGGCCGAGAACAAACGTCACCCCCTGCAGATAACGCCTGCTGAATCACGAAAGGAACGTTCAATGATGAAGCAACTTGCTTTTGTTCTTGCTGTTGCGTGCGCAGTACCGCTGGGCTCGGCTCAAGCCCAAACCGAGTTGAAAGCCTATGCCGACGCGGATGGTTACATCAACGTGCAGAAGCTGACTTGCGCGCAACTCGCCGGAACGTATCAGGAAGACGCGAACTTTCTCGGCGTTTGGTACAGCGGTTGGTACAATGGCCTCGGAAAGAAGTCTTCCATCAACTTGCCGAGAGTTCGAGAAGGGATTCACGAGTTGATCGTCTACTGCAAGGCCAATCAAGGCACGACGATCATCAAGGCCATCGATGTTCTTCTGAAGGCTGAAAAGGTCCGCACTGCCAAATGAATGTTGGTCTCCCCATCATTCCGACTTGTCGGCCCAGCTAACTAACAATAAACAGGACTCATCTCTTGAAAAGCCAATCCAGAACGCCCTTGAATGCGGCACGCCGTTCGATCCGCTCTGTTGCCGCACTCCTGATCGCGTCGGGTTTATCTGCGACATGCATCGGAGCTGGCGCTGCCCACGCGGATGATGCTGCATCGATCCTGCGCGCAATGTCGGACTACATCGCGAATCAAAAGAATGTTTCGATATCGTATGATTCCGATATCGAGATCATGACCCCGGACATGCAGAAGATTCAGTTTGCCAGTTCCGGGCAACTCACCCTCCATCGGCCGGACAAGCTCCGCGTGACACGGACCGGCGGCTACGCCGACGTTGAGCTCGTGTACGATGGCGCCAACTTCACCGTTTCTGATCGTGCCCGCAAAGTCTACGGGCAGATGCCAGCCCCCGGTACGATTGATCAACTCGTCGACAGCATTCGTGACAAGTCCGGCATCGAGGCGCCGGGTGCCGATCTTCTTCTCGCCAATTCCTATGCAGCCTTGATCGATGGGGTCTATGACGCCAAGCATATCGGCAGGGGCGTCATAGATGGCCATGAGTGTGAACACTTGGCTTTCCGTACGCCGGATGCCGACTGGCAGATCTGGATAGGTTCAGGCGCGACGCCGATTCCGCACAAATACATCATCACCACCAAAACGGTGACGGGCGCGCCTCAGTACACGCTCCGAATTAGCAGCTGGAAAACCAGCTCCGACACCACTGCCGATACATTCGCTTTCAAGCCGAGCGCAGACATGAAGAAGCGCGAGATTCAGAATCTCGGCCATATCGATGAGATTCCCCCAGGAATCAGCCCCAGCGGAGAGAAGAAATGACTGGATTGAAAAGCAAGTTGCTGAAGATCGCCCTCGGAACGAGCGTGGCCATCCTGTGTCTGTCGGTCAGCGAACAGGCGTCGCTCACGCGTGGCGGTACCTTCATGACCTCGGCTGAGGCACTCATCGGAGCTCCGCTCACACCCCTGAGTTACGCCGGCGTAGCACGGCGAACGACGCGCCGAGTCATCGTGGGTGGAGCCATCGTGGGCGGAGCAGTCGCGGGTGCAGCCGTCGTAGCCATGCCACCCTCTTGCGTTCAGGCGGTCGACGTCTACGGCCGAATTTATAACCGATGCTACTTGATCGCACTCTGACCGAGAGCTATTTCAGCAGGCCGTTGTTGTCGATCCACGTCGAACAGTGACTGCTACGGTGTTCTCAACGTTCCTGAAAATGCTGGAGCGCGTTCCCATCGGAAAGCGCTCCAGCTTTTTTGACACATCCCGTCTCAGAGCGAATGCGTTTGTGCTGGAATGGCCCGATTCAAGATCGGGTCCCTTAGCGTGGTGTAGCTTTTCGACGTAAACGCAACACCCTGCGAATAATGTAAGTAGCGCGGGAATTCGGTGTGACGAATATCGATTTGCGCGTATGTCGATCCAATTTTGATTTGTGCTGTTTTGCCACGCGGAGTTTGTTGATGCGCTTCTCTTTGACGATGACGGTCGCTGCCAGCGCCATGCTGTGCTGGTCACAAACGCCAGTCATAGCAGCCGAAGGCGGCGTAAGTGTCTCCCTCCTCGGGTCACACGCAACCGGCGCAGGCATTACGCCGCCGCCCGGCGTCTTCTTTCAGAACGACTTTTATTATTACGACGGCAAACTCAGCGGCGGTCGAACTCTGCCGACCGGTGGTCTTCTCGTTGCAGACGTCTCGGCCCAGAGCTGGATCGAATTGCCAACAACACTCTGGGTTACACCTGCCAAGATTCTCGGCGGCAATCTCGCATTCTCGTTGACGGTGCCTGTTGGTGAGCCGCGCGTGAATGCAAATCTGCTGGTGAACTCGCCGCGCTTCGGGCCGATCGGTGTCGGCGTGACGGACAAGAATGCTAACCTCAGCGACTTCTTTCTCCAGTCCTTTGTCGGGTGGCAGTCGGGCAATTTTCACTGGCAGCTCGGCGTCGGCGGTGTGATCCCGTCCGGAACGTACGTCGCCGGTCAACTGTCGAACGCCTCGCTGAACAGACCCGCGCTCGACGTCTTCGGCAATTTCACATGGCTAGATTCTGCCATTGGCTGGGATCTCTCCGCCGCGGTGGGCGTCACCTTCAACCAGACCAACACGGCGACCGACTACAAGAGTGGCGATGAATTCCACCTCGAATGGGCGGCAACCAAATACATCACCAAGGAATTCACGCTCGGGCTCGTCGGTTACTATTACCAGCAACTGACGGCGGACTCCGGAACAGGCGCGAGGCTGGGCGCCTTTGAAGGTCGTGTCATCGCACTCGGCGGCTCGATTGGGTACACGTTCGAGGTCGGGAAGCTCCCGATTTCAACGCGCCTGAAAATCTATCGTGAATTCGATGCCGTAAACCGCATGGAAGGCACTGCCGGATACTTTACCGTGTCTGTGCCCGTCGCGTTGGATACCAATGTAATGGCGCTCGCCGATGGGCGCTCGATAAAAACAAAATTCTAGCTCCTTCGACTGGGAAGCCTCCAGGCTTGTTCTTTGTCGATGTTCTGAGGAACGATGGATAGGATTGATGACGGGTATATCAGTCAGGACACACCGGCTCACAAATTTCGAAGAACTCAATGCCGCCGTTTATGGAGCACACATCAGCGGGACGTAGAGATCGCTAAATGGCTTGACCGGTCGCGATTGGCGCGAAGTGGCAAGACGGTTGGCCTTCGTCTGCACGAAATGGCCGGATAGGATTCGCCTGTCGATCAGAGGCAATCGGGCCGGACGCAGGCATCGGCGTCCGCGAACAATCCGCTCCACGGAACGTCGGCACCGGCCCGGCTTTGCTTCTGCCTTCCCAAGGATTCCGACAATTAAACTGGAACCACAATCTTTACCGCCTCCGCTTCGATTACTTTTTCACGGGGCAACTGGTTGTGCCGAAAAAGTCAGGTGGCAACCATGTTCAGAGCACTGATCATTGCAGCAACCTACCGTTTTTGATCGGCGGCTCTGACTTACCTTCTAAGGGGCGGCTCGGTCAGATGGCGGGAACCCGCATTCGAGGAAACTCAGTCGCCTGATGATCCCGGCACTCTTGAAATGAATAGAGACTATCCATGACCGCAAACCTGGTTCGATCCGCAGGCGCATCCATCTTCGTGCTGCTTATGATTTGCGGGCAGGCCGTCGCGCAATCGGACGAAGCCCAATCGAAGGTCACCGATCCCCATTTCAAAATAGCGCCCGGTTATCTGAAGCCGGCCGACCTGCCGAATAGCCTGGTCCTGCTCGGTCCGCCCCCCGAGAAGGATTCGGCCGCGCTTGCCAGGGACGAAGAAGCACGCAAGGTAACGTTCCCCCTGCGCGGCACCGACCGCTGGAAGCAGGCCTCCACCGACGCCGATCTTGCCTTCCCGCAGGCCGCCGATAATTTTTCCTGCGCGATGGGGATCAAGATCGACAAGGAACAGACCCCGCGCCTCTATGCCATGATGCAGAAGATGCTGTCCGACCTCGGACTGTCGACCTATGGCGTGAAGAACAAGTACAACCGCACCCGCCCCTTCGTCGTTCACAACGAAGCCACATGCCGGACGGATCAGGAAGCAATCCTGCGGACAGACGGCTCCTATCCGTCAGGCCATACGGCTGCGGGATGGGGATGGGCCCTCGTCTTCGCGCAGATCAATCCCGAGCGTTCCAATGAGTTGTTCACGCGCGGCATCGCTTTCGGCCAGAGCCGCGTGATCTGCGATGCGCATTGGCAGAGCGATGTCGATGCGGGCCGCATCATGGGGGCAGCGACCGTCTCGCGCTTGCAGACCAACGCGACCTTCCTTGCCGACCTCAAAGCTGCGAAGGTGGAGGTAAAAGCAGCGAGGGCGAGGCGCGCTGCACCGGCTTGTGCGGCCGAAACAACAGCCTTGTCCACGCAATAAGCGGGCCTCGACCTTGAGCAACGGACGTCTTCGACCGACCTATGGATGGCTTCTGGTTTGCGCCGTTTGCATCGGGGTGACCGATGCTGCCTTCGGCCAGGACGACAACGATCAAGCGGCTCAATTCACCCCGCCAAGCGTCTATCTGGATCTCCGAACCACCTACGCGACAGCCCCCAGCGGTGCGATCGGAATAGGCTTCGGCAACACGTCGCTGTTTTCGGTTCTGGGGGCGATCGCGCTTGCGGCCGGCCACACGCCATCGACCGTGCCGCCCCATAAAAAACTGCCGGCGGTGCACGCGGTCACAGTCGATATCCCGCTCACGGTCGACCTGAACGATCGGGTGTCGGTCTATGGCGGTATTTCAGTGAACGCCAACACGATGCCGCTCAGCGGCTGGACGGATATCGACATCGCGAGCTGGAATGTCGGATTTCAGGCCGATCTCTATAAGCAAAACGGTGGCATGCTCCCCACCACCACCGTGCAATCGACCATCACGCAATCACTGCCGAGCGGGCCGTTCGCGACGACGAATTTCAACAACGTTATCGAGTTCGACTATGCATTGGACGAGGATCAGACGAGGGGACTTCTCCTTGGCTTCCAAGACACCCGCGTCGCGATCCAAAGTGCAGCAGCGGAGGTCCGTCCGAGTATGATCGGATATGCCGGTGGCTACTACCAGTGGCCAAGCAACTGGAAAATTTTCGCGCGCGTCGGCGTGCAATCATTCGGCGGCGTTGAACTCCTGAACCGAACGCTGATCCAGCCCTTTACCCAGCCCGTCCTACGCCTTGACCTCGACCGAATGGACGACAACGACAATCGCTTGTTCGGTTTGATGTTGCAGATCCAATGGATCCCGCTGCCGTCTTATCAATTGACGTTCAGGACGCCGCTTTATCTGACGCAGAACTAGCCAGCGCGCCCCCCCACGCGGGGCCGGATGTCCATTGGCGCGAAATGGCAAGACAAGTGATCCGAGATGCTCGAAACGCTCGGAGGCAGTGCCTACCGATTACGCGTTGATCGCTTGGATGGCATTTAAGCATCAAGGGGCCGCGCCTGTGGAATGCCCCTGCGTCGCCAGTCAGATTGAATGAAGAGGTATGTCGATGTTTCGCTCGGTTGGGATTGGTTTCGCATTGGCTTCGGTCGCACTGGCCGGAGGAGCGTTCGCCCAGGCTCTGGACGGCAAACTGCCTGTCACCGTCGATAATTTTGCCCGCGCCGAGACCGACCGCTACCTCGCGGTGAATGCAACGGCCATCGGCGGACTCGGCAAATTCCAACACTCGCGAGAGCCTGTATCCATCGACAAACAAGCAGTGATCCGAATGAACCGGGATACGCTGTACTCATTTGCGGTGTTTGATCTTGCTGGCGGGCCCGTAACGCTCTCGCTTCCCGACACGGGCAAGCGCTATATGTCGATGATGGTGGTCGATCAGGACCACTACCTGCCAATCGTCGCCTATGGCACGAAGCCGGTGACGCTGACGCAGAAATCAGTTGGTACGCGATACGCCTTTGTCGCTGTCCGAACGCTGGTTGATCCCAACGATCCAAAGGATCTCGCCGAGGTTCACAAACTTCAGGATGCCATCAAGGTCAGCCAGAAGAAGATAGGCACGCTGGACCTTCCAAACTGGGATCAGGAGAAGCTAACCGACATCCGCAATGCGCTGCTCGCGCTGGCAAAATATCAGACGTCGTATCACGGTGCATTTGGAGCCCATGGCCAGGTCGATCCGATCCAGCACTTGATTGGCACGGCCTCCGGTTGGGGTGGCATTCCGGAAAAGGACGCCATGTATCCGAGTTTCACTCCCGCGAAGAACGACGGCAAAACGGTCTACACCCTCGATGTGCCAAAGACCGTGCCGGTGAAGGCTTTCTGGTCGATCAGCGTCTACAACGCAAAAGGCTTCTTCGAGAAAAACGCCTATAATGCCTATTCGATCAACAACATCACCGCGAAGAAAAATGCGGACGGCTCGGTCAAAGTCCAGTTCGGCGGCTGTGACGGCAAGATCCCGAACTGCCTGCCGATCGTTGAGGGCTGGAACTACACCATACGGCTTTATCGCCCTGAACAGCCGATCGTCAGAGGCAAGTGGAAACTTCCGGAGGCCAAGCCTTTAAACTGAGACTTATCGGGCATGCGGCGACCTGGCGAGAGCGCGGGCAAAGCGATAGACAAAATACGACTGTAACGGGACAATCGATCCGTCTTAGAGAACTGGTTTGCTACATCCAGACTGACACCGGGCGCCTCGCGCGGCGACTTTTCCCCGCACGCACACCACGCCGTTATGAATTGAATCGGTTCGGACGCGTCCGCACCTTGATGGAACGACGTCCGCTTTGCGCCAGGAGCGGACGTCGCGTATGCGGAACACCCCAATGGGAATCTGAACGAAGTGATGACGATAGGCGCGCTAGTGCGCGGTCGGTTATTCTCGATTCGGTTCGAGGTCGGTCAAGCGCTGGGCGACTACGAGCTGATCGCGGGAATATCTCCAAGGTCATAACATCTGGCACTAAGACCTTCGGGCGTGGGCGTGCCCTGAAGCGAATGACAGTTGCGAGACCGTGAAGAAGCCATGGCGGCAGCTTGGACAAACGTCACGGCCGAAACCATCGCCGCCGAGCGCTGGCGGCATGAATGGACCGCCAACAATTATACTCTGCACAATGCTGGTTACAGTGAGCCAGATTAGCCGTCGACGTCTCGTCAGAGTCCGAAATGCGACAGAAGCGGTCTTTTGGTCTGCAAGGGTTTGGTTCGCCTCACCTGCGAAAGCAGAAGCCCAAGAGTTTCGAAGCGTTTCGGCTCAGCGGCGGGTTACCGACATTTCGCCTTCTGCCAGATGGGGTACGCGGCCCCTGCTCAAATTTATCGTTGCTTAAACCGGCCGCTAATTCACCGTTGCCAAGTACAAACCGGAATCGAAATAATCCGTGGCCGGCGCCGCCGTCGTCACGCCAGATTCGGTCATGAAGAAGTCGCTGACCTGCTGGAGCCATTTGACGACTGTCCCGTCGGAATAGAGTCGCTTCCACTCCCGTGAAGAAAACATCTTCTGCGCCTTGAGCGCCTCGGCGATGTCGGCAATCGATGCCCGTTGGTAGTGCCGCTGCTGCAGCGCCTCGGCCGCTGGCTTGGGATTGCGGACCATGTAGTCGTTGGCGTCCACCCAGCCTCGGATGATCCGCTGCAAGACGCCCCTGTTGGCGGCATAATACTCATGCCGCGCAACCCAGCCGCCAACAACCGCCGACTGCGGATAGAAGGCGGAGGCATCCACTAGCTTGATAGCATCCGGCAGCTTGTCGCGGACGCTGAGGTTAAACGGCACCCACAACGCGACGGCAGGCACCTCTCCGGCAATGAACGCACCCACGGCTTGCGACATGCTGCTATTGATCACCTGAACATCGGTGAGGCCAAGGCCGTTGGCGCGCAAAGCGCGGTCGAGAAAGATATGCGCCGTGGTCTTTGTCGTTGTCGCGATGCGCTTGCCGCGGAGGTCGGCGAAGGATTTGACCCCGCGGTCCGGCCGAACCCAGAGCTGCGCGGTCGCGATCTCGATATCGTTGATCAGAAAGCCGCGACCGGCGCCGAGCGCGAGATAGTTTGAAATCACTCCGCCGGCCGACAGCACGTCCACCTCTCCCCGCGCCATGGCCTCAAATACCTCCGGCCCGGTATTGCACTCGACGAGCTCAAAGTCGATGCCCTGCTTGTCGAACGAGCCAAGATCAAGGCCGGTGAAGATCTGGCCGTCGACGGCGACGACATGAAGGTAGCCCAGCCGGACGCGTGTTCGCGCTTGTGCAATCGCAGGAGCGGCAAAGGCGGCGCCTGCTGCAAGCCCACCGGCCAGGACCTGACGCCTGTTGAAAGAACGGAGCACGCGCGTCATTGCATTTCTCCGCTCGCAACACGACGCGGCGCTTGCAATTCCACGCGAAGCCGTTTCGCATGGTATTGCGCAACACCGTCGTCGGGATACTGGGCAAGAAAGTCGGTGACGCCCACGAGTGCTGCGGCCGGCTGATCCTGCCGGATCGCAGCGTAGACGATTTCCCAGCGCTGGCAGAAGGCATGCTCCGAAGCCCCATCCGCCTCGCAACGCAGTTCAAAGATCCGTATGTCCTCCGCAAAGCCCTTCGGCTTGATCTCGTCGATGCTGCGGAAAGCAAAGCGTCCTTCGACGCGTTCCTTCACGGCGGCGCTGACCAACACCTGCGTCCCGTAATTTTTGTTGAGCCCCTCCAGGCGCGCGGCGAGGTTAACGGTCGCGCCGAGCGCGGTGTAGTTCATGCGGTCGGAGGAACCGACATTGCCGACGACCGCATCGCCTGCATGCAAACCAAAGCGGGTGCCATAGGCGGGCCACCCGGCGCCGCGGAACTGTTCGTTCAGCTCGCTATTGCGTTTAACGCAGGCAAGAACAGCTTCGCAGGCGTGGACGACATGATCGGGGTCATCATCGGGCGCGTTCCAGAATGCCATCACGGCATCGCCGATGAACTTATCGATCGTGCCGTGATGTTTCATGATAACCTCGGACAGCGCCGCGAAATAGCGCGACGTGAAGATCATGACCTCGGAAGGATCAGCCTTTTCCGTTTTGGCAGTGAAATCGGCCACGTCAGTGAAGAGCACGGTGACTTCCCGCCGCGCTCCTCCGAGCTCGATCGATGCTCCGGACTCAATGAGCTGCCGCACGATCGGCCGCGGCACGAAGTTTGAAAAATTGCGGATCGCCGTCCGCATCGTGAAGACCGACAGGCCGAGGTCGTTGATCTCATCGATGACCGAATGCAGGCGCGGACGATCCGCGAGCCGAAAATGCTGGATCTCGTCGGTTTGTTGGGCGAGGCTGCGCAGCGACCGCGCGAGCATCGAGCCAAGCCAGATCGCGAGCGGCAGCATGCCGAGCACAAAACCGAGAGCCAGCGCAAACAAGCCGCGGCGCTCCGAAAGGATCTTCGCGAAAAATTCGTCGAGCGGCGCGATCACGGCGAGCTTGATACCGGCATTGCCCGCTGTCTCGATGCCGTGGAAGGCGGCGACATGGGTTCGCCCGACATCATCCGCAAAAAACTGCTGAGACGCGCCGCCCTTTCGCCACGTCTCAACCGCCCGCGAAAGACCGGGCAGCCTGATCGCACTCATTGACGGCAGCTCGTTGCCGCGCTCGGGAATTTCCTCCATCAGCCGGCTCATCTCGGGATGCGCAACGATCCGCGCCGAATCATTGAATAGAAAGGCAACCCCGGAGTCACCGAGCCTTTGCTCGTCCAGCATCACCTCAAGGCGATTGAGCAGGAGATCGGCGGCCACCACGCCGCGGCGGCCCTCCTTCAGCGCTGTGCGGAAAGTATAACCGGGCTGGCCGGTCGCAAAGAACACATACGGCCCGGTCAGCAGTGTTTTCTCGTCCTTGAAGGCGTCGACGTACCAGGGCCGCTGACGCGGATCATAAGTCGCGGGGCCCTTGGTTTCGGCAACCTGGATCAGATTATCCGAAAGGAAGATGGTGACGGGCGACAGTGATGCGTTGCCGGTGCGTGAAATGACGACCACGCGGAAGGCGGCATCCACATCCACGCCGAGGCCTGCTCGGAAAGCCGGCTTGGCGCGGTCGATCACATCCATTTCAAGGAATGAGCCGTCCTCATAGCCGACATAGAGATTGAATATCTGCGGATTGTTGCGCAGCATCGAGGCCATCAGACTATAGAGCCGCGAATTGTCTTCGATTTCCGCCGATTGGATCGACGGAAGGCCGGCGAGAATTTCGAGGCTGTCGCGCACGTTGCGGAATTTCGAATCGATCCGGTCGGCGCCGAGCTGCGCCACCTTGTCGATGAAGGTAATTGCCGCCGTCTGCGTGATCAGCGAGACACGGCTGAAGCTGAGATAGACCAGCGTCAATCCGACAAGCAGCACCACCGCCACGAATAGCGTGACGATGGATGTGCGAAACCCGATACGAAGTGGGCGCCGCTCTGTTGGACGCTTAATGGTCATCTCGGGACTCAAAACGGATTGACATAGTTCAGGATCGCAATCTGTCTCAACAGGACCTTGCGAATGATATGCGTCGCCTTGACATGGTCGGTGAAGATCGCGGCCTCGCCGGCACTTCCCGCTGGCAACTGCGCCGCAATCCCGGCGTCGTCGAGCTTCACGCGGGCGACGAACGGCGCGGACTGGATTGCTTTCGGCATCACGGCAACGCCCGACGTCTGGGCCAGCCCCGTGGCAACAGCCTGCAGGATACTTTCCACTCGCCCCGTATAGATCTTGCCCGGGAGGAACTTGAACGTCACCTCGACCGGCTGGCCGCTTCGCAGATATCGCGCATCGTTCTGCGCGATTTCGACACCGACAATCGTATCCGAGGTGTCGATGAAAGCCATCACCGGCGTCAGCGGCAGGTTTGCCACCCGCGCGCCCTTGCGCAGCGCGAGATTGGTCACATAGCCATCGGCCGGTGCGCGCACGATGGTCTTGTCCAGATTCCACCGCGCGCTGTCACGCTGTGCACTCAGCTGATCGACCTCCGATTGCCGCTGTTCAACATCGAAGCCGCGCCCGGCATCGCGCTCAAACAGTTGCGTCATCTGGGCAAGGCGCACGTCCGATAATTTCAGTTGCGTTTCGATCCCCTTGACCTGGGCCTCGTAGGGCACCGGGTCGATCCTGAAGAGAACATCACCTGCCTTGAGCGGGGTATTGGCGACGACCGGCACATCGATTACCTCGCCCGCAACGTCCGGGACGATGGAGACTGAGTGGCGGACCACCAGCGCCGACCCCTGCGGCGCGCCCCAGCCCATCGGAATGAACAGCAACAGGTTCAAAAACAGAAGAACAATGAAAGGGGAGAATTTCCAGAAGAGGTTGAAGCGAACGATGCCGGTTCGCACAAGGACGAACAGCAGAACCAGATAAACTGCCATGATCGCGATCATCATGACTGTTGCTCCCTCTTGCTGGAGGCAGGCACATCGACATAGGCCCAGATCAAGGCAACCGGCCAGAGCGCGAAGCCGCAGATCAGCGTGACCCAGCCCACGACCGTCACTGCCTCCGCCTGCGGATGCCCGCGGGTTTTCGCGATATGTCCGGGCAACCAGCCGGCGATGCAGAACACGCCGATAATGCAGGCAGCCAGGATGATCAGAACGATCCAGGCGAAGATGTCGAATCCGCTCATCCAGGCCTCCTTAATTGACCGCTTGCGGCTCCGGGAATTTCCATTTCCCGCTGAGGATTTCGGCGCGCGGGCGATAGAGTCGCACGGTGTAGTTCCAGCCCTTCATGATCGGCAGGCAATTCGGGATTTTACCGTCACATCCGCCGAACTGGATGCTCACCGAACCGTCGGCATTCTTTTTTGAAGTGAGATTGTTGAGCGAATAGGCGTTGTACGGATTCTTCTCGTAATAGCCGGCGGCATTGTAGAGACTGACCGACCAGAACGCATCGACCGGCACGTCCTTGACGTTGAGCTTGTAGATCGTGTTGCCGTCATTCTTCGATGGCGAGAAGCTGAGATAGGTCGCGTCCTTATCGGGATTGCCACCCCAGCCCGCTGACGTACCGATCAAATGCCTGATAGGGTCGACCTGAGCTTTGGTGCCGAAGGCATGCGAGAATCCGCCTGCATATTTCGCCAGCACCAGAAGCGCGTCGTGGATATCTTTCCGGGCGGCCTGATCCCAATTCGGCAGATCGAGCTTCCCTTCACCTTTCTGGCTTGCCTTGATTGCATCTTGCAGATCGTGAACCTGCTTGAGGTCTTCGGGATTGTTTGGATCGACGAGCGTACGGACGCCAGCCACGGCGTACCGCGTGCCCACATTTTCCTTTGTCAATTTGTGCGATCCGGCACCGTAGTATACGGCCGGAACATAATGGTCCTCGTTAATAATTTGCAGCGACATAAAGCGCTTGCCCGCGTTCGGCATCGTGACGGTCACAGGCCCCGCGTCGAGGTCGAACACGGCGAACGAATAGAGCGTGTCGCGATTGAGGCGAATGATCGTCTGATTATCGATGCTCGCCGGCTCGCGGTTGTGCTTGAATTTTCCCAACTTGCCGTCTTTGAGAAGATTGCCGATATAGGCATCGGACTCGGCTCGGGCAAAGTTATCCAGTGTGACAGGCAAGGAGCCGCCCGCTGGCGATTGAGCCTGTGCGGCACTGCCCGCAGCGATCATGATCACAGAAACGTAGAACGCCTGCTTGGTGACAATCATTGTTTCACTCCCGTGCTTTCGTTTGAAGTTTTCTCGGCATCCGGCAGCTTCCACGTCTTGTCGAAGAACGCCTTGGCCGGCGCATAGGCGCGGAACATAAGTTCGAAGCCACGCTTGGGATCGGTGGGCACCCAATTCGCCTCCCTGCCGGCAGGCGCCGTGGGACCGAAGTAGACGTCCACCGAGCCGTCAGCATTCCTCTGCATCTCGGGGATCTGCGACGAGCGGCTGGCCCGCGGCATATCGCGGATCAGGGTGTGCGTTTGCCGGTCATAGGCGGTTAGCGACCAGTATTGTTGGACCGGGGGATTCGCGGGCACTGTCAGACGATAGGTCTTGCCGCCGTCGAACGGATTGCCCTCCTTGTCACGAAGGCTCACCAGATAGAACTGCCCGGCGCCAAGGCGCTTAAGAGCGACGAACGCGAAGGTATAGGTAAAGCCACGGGCATCGACGGGGTATTTGTCGGTATCATTGAAACCGTTTTGCGTCGCTGCAATGAGTTCGGGCACGGCAGGCACGACCCACCGGCTTTCCGGGTAGAAAGGCGGAAGACCGGTGTCGTATCTCACCTCGAGCCACGCCTGCGCTTCGCGGGCGCCGGTCTCCAAGGCAGCCTTGGTCCTAGCGTCCGGCTTGAACGGCTTGCCCTTCTCGATGCCGAGCGACCGCAGCACATCGATCATCGCCCGGTCGCGCGGCTGCCATGGCTCGTTCTGCACGACGCGGTCGAGAGACGTGAAGAAGCTCGCATCATAATGGATGGTGGAGTCGAACACCACGTTGGCCGCGTCGGTGAACACCGTCGGCGGCGGGGCCGCCGCAAGGGACAGCGGATAGACCCTGACCTTCTTGCCGTAGGCCACCGACTTGGCGACGTCCGCATCGCCATGGCTTTTCAGGTTCGAACGCAGCAGTGCATAGCCACCGAACGTCGAGGGACGCAGCACGATGTAGTCTTTGGGAACGGGTTTGGCGTAACCTGGCGGCAGCAACAGATACTTGCCGCCTTTTCCCGCGTCAGCACCTGAAGGGCCGGCGTCTTCCAGTGCAACTTGCCAGAAGTCGACGATGTTGCCGTTGAGAGATCCGTCGCTGCCCGCCGGAGGGATTTCCAGCACGACAGGTCCGGCATCCTTGGTATTGAAGAACATCATCAAATAGATGGCGTCCGGATTCGGCGTGAGCGTTTGATTGTGCCAATCGAGCGGGCGTGACCAAAAGACGATCTGGTTCACTTTGCCGGACGTCTTGTTGAGCATCTCTTGCAGCATCAGGTCGGTGTTGACCGCCGACATGCCCCAGTTCATCGCCTCGATCGCGCGGCGCTCGATAGTGCGTTGCGTGAGTTGTTCAGGCGTCCACGTCTGCGCGAAGGATGTCTGTGAGGCTATGGCAGCGAAAGCGACGGTGGCGATGAACAACATCTTCATCTTTCACTCCTCATTTCTCAAAGGGGAAAACTGTCTTCCAATCGCTCTTCATATCCACGACGGTCCACCCCTTTGCCTTCGCCTCGTCCCACGCCTTGTCGAGCTGCCCGATCTTCGACGGGCGGTCGTAGGCATATTCGCGCGCAGCGTCGGTATGGCGCACGATGCCGGCGAATCGCGGGCCGCTTCCCGCCATGGTCCATTGCAGCATCTGATGGTCTCCGTCGGAATTGCCGAAGGCGAAGATCGGACGGCGGCCAATTGTCATGTTGATGCCGGCAGGTTTCCCCGGCCCATCGTCGATGAACTGCACTTTCGCCGTCTTCAGCAGCGATGGCCTGCCCGCGGCGTCGAGCTGATATTTCGTGACGCCGGTTGAGCCGACCACTTGCTCGGGCGGAATGCCGTAAGCCTTTTCAGCCCATACCCGCATGAACTCGACGCCGCCGCCGGAGACGATGAACGTCTTGAAGCCATTGGAGCGAAGGTAGGCCAGCAGTTCGACCATCGGCTGATAGATCAGCTCGTTATACGGCCGGTTGAAGCGTGGATGTTTTGCGGAGGCCAGCCAGTCGGCGACGGACGTCGCGAATTCATCCGTGGTCATACCACTATGCGCCGCGGCCACCAGCGTCAGCAGGCCCTTCTCGCCCTGCTCCCCCAGCGCCTTCCTGTCGCCGGAGAGAAACGCCTTGAACGGCTGCTGCTGCTTCCATTCAGGATGCTGCACCTCCATGGCCTTGACGCGGTCGAGCGCAAATGCGGCCTGGAAATAGACCGGCTGCTCGCACCACAGCGTGCCGTCATTATCGAACACGGCGATGCGCTCGGCAGGCGTCACGAAATCCGCGTCGCCCTGCGTCGTGACGCGCCCGACGAAGTCTGTGATCGATTTCTTGACCGCGCCGTCGTTCCAGGACGGAAGCGGATCGGTTTGGGCAAACACGGCTCCGTGCGGCAACGCCACGGAAAAAAACACAAGAACTAAAAGCACAGCCGTGCGCAGAAGCACCGCAAAGGAAGATGCAAACATGCGAAACCTCACCGATTGGTTTGAGGCTGCAGGAAATCTATACCGGCCCGCCATGAGCAGGCCGGTCTCTATGCGGAGCGAGCTACTTGATTCCGCGCTGCTGGAGTTGCTGTTCAATCGCCCTGTTCAAACCACCGCGAATCCGGTCGATATCCAACCCTTCTCTCAGCGATTTCTTCGTCTTGATGTCGTCCATCATGCCTTCCAGAAGGTTCGCCGGGTTGAAGCTCGGCGGGAAGGAGCGTGGCGGGAACTCCTTGAAGGTCTCGATGAACTGGAAGACATCATCCATCATCCCGTAAGCGCTGCCCACGTGATTCATCTGCCAGTCCCAGAAGGTGTTGGATGTGATGTCTGCGCGCTCGAACGGGTCCTGCATCAGGTTGAAAATCTTCTGCAGGCGAAGCGTCGTGAAGGGCTCGGCCCATAGACCCATTGTTCCTTCCTTGCGCTGTTCGGAGAACACGTATTTGTAGTCGCCCTGCCGCATGCATACGAGCAAGCCATCATCGTCGGCATAGAAAAACTTGGTCCGGGCGCTCTTCGTGCCGTTGTTGTTTGCGGCCGTACCGCTCACGTTACGGAGGAAGCTAGACTGGTCGTATCCGTCCAGATGCACCTTGTAATTGATGCCGTTGGCCGTGTACCCCGCCTTGAGCTTGTTGACGATGTCGGGCTCTCCGGCCGCAGCACAGAGCGTTGGAATCCAGTCGTTGTGGCTCATGACTTCGTTACTGACCGTGCCGGGCTTGATCACGCCGGGCCAGCGCACCAGACAGGGCACGCGGAAGGCGCCTTCCCAGTTTGTGTTCTTCTCGGACCGGAACCAGGTCATGGCGCCATCCGGCCATGTGTTCATGTGGGGACCGTTGTCGCTTGAATAAACGACGATGGTGTCGTTCACGACGCCCATGTCGTCCAGCGCCTTGAGCAAGGAGCCGACAGTATCGTCGTGCTCCATCATGCCGTCGATGTATTCGCTGTCGCCATGGGTATACCGTCCGCGATGATCGGCGCGCACATGGGTGCGCAGATGCATCCTCGTACCATTGAACCACACGAAAAATGGCTTGTTCGCCGATTGTTGTCTCTTCATGAAGTCGATTGCCGCAGCGGACGTCTCGTCGTCGATCGTCTCCATGCGCTTCTTGGTAAGAGCGCCGGTGTCCTCGATGGTCTGTCTGCCTATCTTGCCGAAGCGAGGATCGACGGTCGGATCATCGCGATCAGTCGCCTTGCATTTCAAAACGCCACGCGGACCGAATTTGGCCTTGTAAGCCGGATCCTTGGGATAATCCGGCAACTCGGGCTCCTCCTCGGCGTTCAGATGATAGAGATTGCCGAAGAACTCATCGAAGCCATTCACGGTCGGCAGCGACTCGTTACGGTCGCCCACGTGGTTCTTGCCAAACTGTCCCGTTGCGTAGCCGAGGTTCTTGAGCAGGCCGCCAATGGACGGATCGAGCTGGTTCATGCCCATTGGGGCGCCGGGAAAGCCGACCTTGGTCAGGCCAGTGCGGATCCCGTGCTGCCCCGTTAGAAAGGCGGCGCGCCCGGCGGTGCAGGACTGCTCGCCATAGTAGTGCTGGAGCCTGATGCCCTCACGGGCGATCCGATCGATGCTCGGAGTTTCATAACCCATCAGCCCATTCGAGTAGGCGCTGATATTGGCGATGCCGACATCATCGCCCCAAATGATGAGGATATTTGGCTTACGACCGGACGGGGCAGCGGGTGCTGGCGCGGGTCCTGGAGTAGGTGCAGCTTTCTGCGTCTGAGCCTCTGCGGCCGACGTCATTGCCGCCATTGCCATGAGTGCCGATGAGCCGAGCAGAATATTGCGGCGGCTGAGAGCGTGATTGTCGGCCTCGCTGGATGGAGCTTCGAGTTGGTCCCGGTCTTTCGCACTGCTCGTCATTGTACTCTCCGTTCTTCACACAGAAGTTGAACGTCATTACGTAGCGAGTTTCCTTGTCACACAGCGAAATCCGACATGGCTGGTCGACGTGTCGACCGGTTCGGCGTGGCGCGCGGCCGGCCGATAGCGACGGCAATAGTTTGGCGCACACAGATGTGAACCGCCCTTGAGGACCTTGCGGGGAATTCTGATGTTCGGCTGACAGGCGTCGTAACTTTGGTCTTCACGGCCACCGCGCGGATTTTCAGGAATGCAGCAGGCCTTCGGCGCGTCAGTTTCGTGCTTCGGGGAATACCAGTCGCTGGTCCATTCCCAGACATTGCCGATCATGTCGTGAATGCCGTAACCGTTCGGCGGAAAAGCCGTCACAGGCGACGTGCGCTCAAAGCCGTCCTGACCGAGGTTTTGCCGCGGGAACTCACCCTGCCAGGTATTGGCCATATGCGCACCACCGGGCGTGAACTCGTCGCCCCATGCGAACTCTGCGCTATCGCGGCCACCGCGCGCGGCAAACTCCCATTCTGCTTCGGTCGGCAACTCCTTGCCGACCCATTTTGCGTAAGCGAGTGCATCCGAATACGAAACGTGCACGACAGGGTGATTGTCGTGCACGTTGATATTGGTCTTGGGTCCGTAGGGATGCCGCCAGTCGGCGCCCTTCACGAAGGACCACCACTCGGCCCAATTGCGCAGATCGATCGGCTCGCGCGGCGGGGTGAACACCAGCGAACCCGCATAAAGCATGTGAGGCAGTGCGCCGGGATAGTCCTTCGGATCCGGTGGAATTTCGGCGAGGGTCACATACCCGGTGGCCTTCATGAACTGCTTGAATTGCCTGTTCGTGACAGGCGTTTTGTCGATCCAGAAGCCGTCAACGGTCACACGATGACTTGGCGCTTCCTCTGGATAATGATGATCCGATCCCATGCGGAAGGTCCCGCCCGGAATCCACATCATCCCGTCCATTCGGAGATCGTCCGCTGATTGATCGCTTCGCTCGATGTCCGCGCGCAACATTGTCATGGCATCTCACCAACCATCGACTATTGGCAAACGTCCCAAAATCCCTGTCTCTGGCTTGGGTCCGTGTAGTACCAACAATAGCCGGGCGCTGGCGGAGACCCCGCCCACGCGGCCGCCGTCGCTGCTGTCACGAAACCGATGGCAGCACCTGCCGCGATCGCACCGCCGGGCGGCCACCTGTACCACCCGGGGCGCACCCAGCGACCAGGCCGAACGGCCGGGCGAACGGGACGAACGCCGGGGCGAACGACGGTTGAACGGCGCACAACAGCACCGCCGCGCGGACCGACGACGGCTCGGCCTCTGTGCACAACCACGACCGGGACAACCGCTGACGTGTCGTTGACTCGTCGTTTGTGCAATGCGCCATGACCGGGCATGGCGGCGGTCGCTGGCGCAAGTTGAACTGCGACGAAGAGTCCTGCCACGAAGAAAATCGCAGCGTTCCGGCGAAGCCTTGAATCGTTGAAGGTCATGGTGTCTGACCCTTCTTGTTCAACGCAAAGAATTTTTAGCAAAACAAACTCTGGCCGCGTCGAGCGATAACGCAGCTCGCTTGATGGCCAGCGACGAACACACTATGCGCAGGATCTGAAATTGGGATGTGCAGTTTGTGCCAAAGTTCTCGATCGTACCGTCAGGATTAAGGGGACACTCGTCGCGGCTCGCAATTTTCCTAAAAGTCAGCACGAGTTTTCACGCCTGACTTCGAGGTTGTTGTTCCGCAAAAACTCCGCTTAGATTGCAATCGGCCATATGCGCGGTCGCACGCTGATTCCTTTGGGCGGAGGTATGATGCGATATAGTTCTCGTATGATTTTTGGCTTCGGTGCGATGCTGCTTGTTGCAGCTGCCGCCGAGAATGCAAAAGCGGCAGAAGGCGCGGTCGGTGTTTATCTGCTCGGTGCTCGCGGCCCGATGGCCGGTTTTACACCGCCCCCGGGATTATACTTCCAGGACGACACGTATTTTTATGACGGCAAGATCGGCGGTGGGCGAACGCTCCCGTTCGGAGGCTTGCTGGTTGCGAACGTTAGCGCCACGACCTGGATGAATCTTCCAACCACGATCTGGGTGACGCCCGCGAAAATATTCGGCGGCGATCTGGCCTTCTCCGCCACCGTGCCGACATTTGGCGAACCGCGGGTGAACGCGGGCCTGCTGGTGAATTCACCGCGCCTGGGACCGATCGGCGCGAACGTTAGTGACTCACAACTGAATGTCAGCGACTTCCTCGTAAGCTCTTTTGTGGGATGGCATTCAGGAAATTTCCACTGGCAGCTTGGCGTGAGCGGAATCATCCCTTCCGGAAGCTACGTTGCGGGCCAGTTGTCCAATGCGTCGCTGAATAGGCCCGGGGTAGATATTTACGGCGCGCTGACATGGCTCGACCCGACAATCGGTATTGATTTATCCATGGCGATGGGCGCCACGTTCAATCAAACCAACCGGGCGACGGACTACAAAACCGGCGACGAATTCCATCTGGAATGGGCCGCCTCGAAGTATATCACCAAGGAATTCACCATCGGTCTCGTAGGCTATTACTATCAGCAATTCACCGGTGACAGCGGCAGCGGCGCGAGACTTGGATCGTTCGAGGGCCGTGTCGTCGCGCTCGGTGGAACCGTCGGACATACATTTGAAGTTGGAAAGTTGCCGATTTCTACGCGTATCAAAGTCTATCGTGAGTTTGATGCGCAAAATCGCATGGAGGGCACATCGGGTTTCTTCACCGTCTCGCTGCCCCTGGCCGCCGATTCCTCGGTGAAGCCGATGCCGTCAGCGATCAAGGCCAAGTTCTAGGCTGGTCTGAGCGGCGCTTCACCCTGTTGCTGTCCTATTGAAAGGGACGACAAGATGAGTGAGCTTTCGGTGACAACCGCCCGCGTGAATGACTTCGAGGGTTTTCGCGAAGCAGTTCACGGCTCCCACGTGGACGTGATGCAACTTGAGCGCGGCAAGCTTCGTGGTTCTCTGACCCACGTAGGAATCGGGAATTTCTCTCTCAGCATTGGATCATTCTCAGCCGGAATTCGAACGCAGCGAACGTCGAATGAGCAAAAGCTCATCATCGGAATGCTGCTGGGATCCAGCAATCGCGTAACGCACTGGTCGTACGACATGCAGCCCGGCGACGTTCTGGTTATTCCGCCGAGCATCGACCATGACGGCAGGTTTTTTGGCGCCTCCTCCTACGCCGCCATTCGTCTGGATTTGACGGACGTCGCCAGCATCTTCGGCGGCGCAACAGACTTGGCCGATCCCGCGACATGGAGTGTAAAGAACCACTATAAGGCCGATCCACGCCTCGGCGCGATAGCGATTTATAGATTGCGCAAGATTGCCTCGCGCCTCGCGGATTCGACTGGCGATTTACCTGAACAATCAGCCGATTTCTGGAGACGATCAATCACGGATGCCATGACGGCAACTGTCCTGCATTCACTGCCGTCTGACACCGCAAGGCTACACATGTCCGCCACCACGCTGGTCCGGAGCGTCGAAAACTACATCGATATGGCAGGCACGAGGCCAGTACATATCTCGGAGATTTGCACCGAGTTCGCTGTATCTCGTCGAAGCCTTCATCGGGCATTTGATGAGGTTCTGGGTATGGGACCGGTGACGTTCTTGCGCCACAAGCGCTTGTGCGACATTCATTCCATCCTGCGCGAAAGCGATCCGACGCAAACCACAGTGGCCAGAGTCGCAATCGAACATGGATTTATCGAGTTGGGGCGTTTCGCCTACTACTACCACACTCTTTTCGGAGAGCATCCGTCGAAGACGCTTGGCGCTCGTCCCTTTACGCGATCGCTCGCTGTTGCATGATATTACCAACTTTGATTCGCTTCATAAGTTTTGAGAGTTCTCTTCACAACACTATCGGCAGCGTACAGCAATCGCATCCGCGCTCTGAACGTAGCGAGACGTCATCGATTCTCCGCTATGACCTATTTGCGTTCCTATCGCAGGCTTCGAAAACCAGGAATCTTCATCGCGAGGCTCAGGCTGCTCGCTTATGGGTTTAAAGTTCACACCCAGGCCTTGCCGGAGTATATTCTCACGCCTGCGATGCCGGCGCGCAATGTCCCAGTTTCCGCTTTGCGCCAAGAGCCGCCCACAGGTCACGTCTAGTCCTTTAGGCCGTATGACCTGACCCGGCCAATTTGTGGGGCACGGGCTCAAAGTCGAAGCCCAACTTTCCCCGCGGGAAGAAATGTGCGACCGCGCCAACTTGGAGGAAGCGCGCGACCGCGGCGCCGCGAGAGCTACGACAGCCTCGTGGCGGACTACTTGCGGCGAACCGCTATCGTGTTTTGGGGCGAAGCCGGATTCGCTACCCAATGATCGCTTTGACCTCCAGATATTCTTCGAAGCCGAAAACCCCGAACTCGCGCCCGTTACCAGACTGCTTGTATCCTCCGAACGGAAGGCTGCGGTCGAATGCAGCGCCGTTGAGGTAAACACGTCCCGCGCGGATGCGATTGGCGACGGAGCGCGCGTGGTTACGGTCACGCGATTGCACGAAGCCCGCCAGTCCGAACGGCGTATCATTGGCGATCTCGATGGCCTCATCCTCGCTGTCATAGCTCATGATGGACAGTACCGGACCGAACACCTCCTCGCGCGCAATCCTCATTTGCGACGTCACGTCGCCGAACACGGTGGGACGAACGTAATATCCGCGATTGAGCCCGGCCGGCCGGCCCGTTCCGCCCGCTACCAGGGTCGCGCCCTCGTCGATGCCGGACTGGATCAGGTCTTGCACTTTCCCGAACTGTGACTGGCTCACCAAAGGCCCCATGGTGGACGCCGGATTGAGCGGATCACCGAGACGGATTCTGCTGACGGCTTCACTTGCCGCGGCGAAGGCTGCGTCGCGCTGCGCGCGCGGAATCAGCATGCGCGTGGGCGACTGACAATTCTGGCCCGTATTTGTGTAGCAGGCGTGAACGCCCTGTATGACAGCAGCTTTCAGATCGGCATCCGGAAGGATGATATTGGCGGACTTGCCGCCCAGCTCCTGCGCGACGCGCTTGACGGTATCCGCCGCCAGCTTGGCCACCCGAACACCGGCGGCTGTCGATCCGGTGAATGACACCATGTCAATCTCGGGATGGCCGGCGATTGCCTCACCCACCGTCGGACCATCGCCGTTCACCACATTGAACACACCCGCTGGAATGCCGGCGTCGTGCACGATCTCGGCGAACAGCATGGAGCTCAGCGGCGCGATCTCACTCGGCTTGAGAATGACCGTGCAGCCGGCGGCCAGTGCTGGCGCGACCTTCGAAGCCACCTGGTTCAACGGCCAGTTCCACGGCGTGATCAGGCCGCAGACACCGATTGGCTCACGGCGAACGACCCCGCCTCCCATCGGTTCTTCAAACCTGTAGTCCGCAAGCACGCGCGCAGCTTCCTCGAAATGAAACAGCGCAACGGTCGCCTGGCGTTCTGTCGCAAAGGTGATCGGCGATCCCATTTCCAGCGTCATCATCCGCGCCAGTTCCGGCAGACGTGCCCTGAAGCCCTCAATGATCTTCTGAAGATAGACGAGCCGGTCTTTCACGCTCACTTCGGAATAGGTTGCAAAGGCGCGGCGGGCCGCCTGCGCGGCCCGGTCCACATCCTGGCGGGTACCCAGGCTGATCCGCGCGAAGGCCTCCTCCGTCGCAGGATTGAAAATTTCAAGAGTTGACGGCGTGACCGGATCCACCCAGGCGCCATTGATATAGAACTTCAGCTTGTCCATCTTCTCCACCCGTGACGCCCATACGAGGCGTAGCCATTGTGTCCGGGTTTACGCCCCGCCGTCGCTGTCTCGCCGTAATTCCCGCTGCCGTGTGTTTTAAAGATGCCTGCCCTCGTCCACCGGCACGACGATCCCCGTTGAACTCGTCAGGTTGACGATGCAGGCCATCACCGCTCTTGCGACATCGTCGGGCGTCGTGATGCGGGCAAGCGGCAGTTTTTCGGCGACCCGCTGCAACTGTTCCCGCGTCCGGCCGGCGACGAAATCCGTATCCACGCCGGCCGGTGAAATGGAAAACACGCGTATCTTGGGTGCGAGCACTTTCGCGAGCGCGATAGTCAACGCGTCGACGCCCGCCTTGGCGGACAGATAGGCCAGGCTGCTTCCCAGCCCGGTGCGGGCGGCAATGGACGAAATGTTCACAATGGCAGCGCCGCTGCCGCGCTCCAGCAATGGACGGAAAGCGCGCACCATGGCGAAAGGCCCCCGCAGATTGATGGTCACGGTGCGGTCGAAGATCTCGTCGGTCAGCGCGTCGAGATCGTTCGCGGACACTGGCGTCGTGGCGCCTCCACAGTTGACCAGTACACCGAGCTGGCCATGCTCCTTCTCCACCCGCGCCGCGGCTTCGGCGATAGAGGATGGATCGTCGATCGCGATGCGCAGGGCAAGATGGCCGGTGCCCTGCAGCCCGCGCACGACATCCTCCGCCAGTTCCTTGCGGCTGTTGTAGCCGACCACGACAGCCGATCCGGCGGCGGCTAGGCGCGCCGCTGTCGCCTTGCCGATCCCGCTACTGCCGCCCGTGACGAGTGCCACAGCGGGAGTCGACAGCGCGGGAACATCGATGCGGATCATGTCGGTCACTCAATCACTCCCGATCGTCAGACGACGTGCCTGGACCAGTGCAACTGGGATAACGCTGCACTGCGCGGTGCCGGCCTCGCCGTTGCTACATTGCAATTTTTGCCGCCTCGATTACCGGCCGCCACTTGGCGAGTTCGGCCGCGACGAAGGCCTTGAGATCGTCCGGCGATCCACCGACGCCCAGCAATGCATTCTGCCCGAGAATAGCTTTTCCCTTTTCACTCTGAAGAAAGCTGTTCACGATGCTGTTCAACTTGGTGACGATTTCGGGCGATGTCCCCGTCGGCGCGACCATGGCGTACCACGCTGATGCCTCGAAGCCCTTGAAGCCCGTCTCCTGCACTGTCGGTACGGCCGGCAGTTGCGCGGCCCGCTGGCTGGTCGTGACGGCAAGCGCCTGAACTTTTCCCGAAGTGACCAGCGGCACATAGGTCGGCATGAAGTCGATGACGATGTCGATCTGACCGCCGAGCAAATCCGTCATCAGCGGTGATGTGCCGCGATACGGCACGTTGGTCATCTTGACGCCGACGGACCTCTGCACCAGTTCCGACGTGATGTGCCCGAGCGTGCCGTTGCCGGGATGTCCCACATTGACCTTGTCGGGGTTCTGCTTCGCATAAGCGATCAGCTCTTCGAATGTCTTCGCTGGAAAGTCGGCGCGCGCAGTTACAATGAGCGGGGACTTGGCGACGAGAACGACCGG
The DNA here is from genome assembly GCF_900108575.1 of Tardiphaga sp. OK245. NCBI lineage: Bacteria > Pseudomonadati > Pseudomonadota > Alphaproteobacteria > Hyphomicrobiales > Nitrobacteraceae > Tardiphaga > Tardiphaga sp. OK245. The sequence goes on from NZ_FNWZ01000003.1 coordinate 629,336, forward strand.
CGTGAAATCCTTTTCGGAATCATAGGCCAGCCCCTTATACATCAGCTTGTTGAGCGCAATCGGCGCAGGCGTGCCAAACAGGAGCGTGTAGCCGTCAGCGCTCGCCTTGGCCACGGCCGCACCGCCAATGCTGCCGCCTGCCCCCGCACGATTGTCGACGATGAACTGCTTGCCGAGCGCCTCGCTCAGCGCCTGACCGACCGCGCGCGCGAGCGTATCGACGGCGGATCCTGCCGGAAACGGCACGATCATGGTGACGGTCCGTTCCGGCCATCCTTGCGCGGCGGCGTTGTGAATGGGCGTCAGGGCGAGCACGAGACCGCACAGGCCGACTAGCAATGCACGCATGTTTCCTCCGATTTTTACGATGCAGGCTGTGCCCGCTTGTTCAGCGCCATCTTCCGCAGCGCTTTCCCTGTTCGATGTCCTACAATCAAACCGCTATCGAAGTTGCGGAATGTGCCGCCGTTCCGCTGTACGGCATGGCTCGCTCACGCGCTTGCGTAAACAGTCCCCCGGCACGTCTGCCGGGGGCTCTTGTTTTCAACACCGCCCCAGTGGTCGATCAGGCTCAGAACGATCGCAGGATCTGAACCGCGCCGTTGTAGAGGTTCTGATCGCGCACGGCGTAGGATGTGCCCGCCGGCTTGCCCACGACGTTGCCGGTGTAGGTGCCACCCAGGCTCTGATCCATGCGGCTGTAGATGAATTCCGCCGAGAGCGTCAGATTTTGAACGGGCGTCCAGGCTGTTCTGGTGCCGACCTGCGTGGTGGCAAAGTCGAAGTTGTTGCTGGTCCCAGACAGAACGCCGGCGGACGAAGCCGCTGCCGAGGACGAACTGGTACCGAAGCCCCGCGTGGTCGAGGCGAATGCCCCTGCCAACAGAGCATTGCCCGCGTCGCCGTAAGAGATGTGGCTGTAGTTGGCGAACAGAGAGGTGCGCCACGCCGGGTTCCAGTAATGCTCGAAGAAGCCGCTGACTTCCCAGGCCGAGCTCTGCACGATCTGGCCGCCGGGCGCATAGACGCCATCGAGAACATAGCCGAAGCCAACGGTGTTGCCATCAAACTTGGCGAACCGCCCGCCGCCCAGCGTATCGACGGTGCCCGCGAAGACGTATTTCGCGGCGCCCTTGGCGTAGGAGGCTTCCAGCTTGAGGCTGTCGCCCGCGCCGGTTGGCAGGTTCTTGAACTCGACGGCGCCGCTCACGGCGAAGCCATAGGCATCGTCAGGGTGGCCGGAGGGTTCATTGGTGTAGTATTGCGCCGTCGCCTGATGAAGGGCTGCAGCGAAATGCAGCGTGCCCCATGCCTGATCGAGGCGCAGGTTGCCGACGACGTCCGGCATATGGTTGCCGCCGGCGGCATTGCCGAGGAAGGTGTTCGACGACGAACCGTAGAATGCGCCGGTGAACTGCGAGGCACCGGGCGCCACGATGAACGTGTTCACGTTCCACAGGCCGGCATTGCGATAGGGCGACGCGTTCTCGAGCGAGATGGTGCCGGAGACGCCGTTACCGAACGACGCCGTATAGGCCAGCTGCGGAATGCCCGTCGCATTGTTGGAGCCCGCGAAGAAACCGGACGCAATGGTCGGCTTGGCGAGCGCCCATTGCGGGTCGAATTGCGAGACGGCCTTGCCGAAGGTGAAACCTGCGAACTGGATGAACGCGAAGTCTACTTCGACGAAGCCGCCGGCGATGCTTTCACGTCCCTGTGCGAAGTCGAAATGAATGTTAGAGAATGTGCGAAGCAGACCATATTCGGTCGCCGTGCGCGTATCGGTGGTCAGCGTCAGGCGCGGCTTGGTGTTGAAATAGTCCTTCGTGTAAAGATTGTTACCGCCAGCGCCGCCGAACCAGTACGGCACGTCATAATTGCTCGCGGCATTGAACGCGGTATCGATGCGAAGTGCACCGCCGATCTTAATGCAGGTGTCGGTGCCCGGGATGTAATAGAAGCCTGCGCCGTAAAGTGAGCAGATCTTCACATATTCGACCGCCTTGGCCTTCACAGGAAGATCGGCTGCGTGTGCACCGCCGATCGCCAGAATCCCTGCCGCCGAGCCGAGAACAAGAGTCTTGATAGTCGTCATTATAGATAGCCCTCCGAATTGCCTTCGTTTCCTCAGTGAAATCTTACTTGGCCGCCCATCGCCAGCTCGCGCTTGATGTACGCGAGGGCGTAACGCCGTTTTGATATAAGATATTGATGGAGAGATCGGCCTGTCAACGACGGCGGCGAATTTCGGGCCAATGATGAACGGAGTGTGTCATTCGCGTTGCATTTACGCACAAATGAAGGGTGCCGTTTCGTCTTCGCGAACAACTATCGAAACGCATGCGCGTAGCGCGCCGAGAGCGATGATCGCGAGCCTACCAATGGAGCTCGTATCGCCTCGCTGCTGCATTGCCGGCGATCGCTTGAGTGAGTCGCTCCGCAAAATGGAGAGCATGCCGTGGGTCGCGCATGCATAGTGATATCATCGGGTGTGCAGGGCAGAGGGTCCGACATGGTCGGCGTATGAATGCCACCGAACTATTGTCGAGCTGACGTCATTCGATTCCACAGCGGAACTGTCAGCTCACGCCGCCATCGGCGATGATCGTCCGCCCGGTAAGCCATTTCGCATCCGGCGACGCCAGAAACAGCGCCACACCGGCGATGTCGTCGGTCTGCCCGATGCGCCCGAGCGGTGTCATCGCTGCGATCCCCGCGCCGCGCTCGGCGAGGATCTGCGTCGTCATGTCGGTCTCGATGACGCCGGGTGCGATCGTGTTGACCGTGATTCCGCGCGGGCCGAACTCCTTGGCGAGGGCATGCGACAGAGCAGCAACCGCCGCCTTGGAGGCCGCATAGATCGAGGTGGTCGGGATCGGCCGGGTCGCGAGCGCGGAGGAGAAATTGATGATACGCCCCCCCGGTGCGGTCAGATGCGGGAGCGCCGCCTGAATGACCGCGATCGTGCCCAGGACATTGGTATCGAAGGTGGCGCGAAACATTTCGGAGTCGATCGCCTCGAACGGCCGGTATTCGGCAATGCCGGCGCAGTTCACCAGAATGTCGAGATGCTCGAACTGCGCAATGACCTGCGCAACCATCGCCCGCGCGTCGTCCGGATAGGAAATATCACCGGCGACACCGATGCCCTGCGCGCCCAACTCGGCGATATCACCGAGTACCGCATGCGCCGCCGCGGACTCATTGCGGTAGCCGATCGCCACACGACAGCCCGCGCCGGCAAAACGCCGTGCGATCGCAGCTCCCATCCCGCGCGACCCGCCCGTGACCAGCACGACCTTGTTGCTCAACGAATCCCGGTCGGGCCACCCTTGATCGCTGGTGCTCATGGCCTGCCTGTTTCCGTGGGAGTGACCGCTGCGATGCCGGCGTGCGGCGCTATGTCTTCGACTGCCTTTTGCAATCGCAGGCTCCATTGCCGCAGATACACTTCGCGGCCTTCGGCATCCACGCGCGGCGCTGCGTAAGCGACGAACGGTTCAAGAGCTGTCATGCCAAGATACTCGATCATCAGGCGCTGTGCCGACCACAGCACAGTCTGGATATCGCCATAAGCGTCGCCAGCCGAGAACCGTTGCCGGGTGCCGCCGGTGCTGAGGCACAGCAGACCGCGCTTGTCGGGAAAGAAGCCGCTGTCGAAGCGGCGGCCATCGGCATAGGCGAAGCCAAAGGCAAGGACGCGGTCGAACCAGCCCTTCAGAATGGCCGGCATGCCGCCCCACCAGATCGGGTAGAGCCAGACGACAAGATCGGCGTCGCGAAGGCGCTGCTGCTCACGCACGAGGTCGGCCGCGAAACCGCCGGTGCCGTGCGCATGGGCCTGTTCGGTCTGATAGTGAAAACGTTCCGCGTCCGCCACGGCATTGAAGTCGTGTCGGCCGGCGACCGGATCGAACCGTTCGGCATACAGATCGGACACCACCACCGCGTGGCCGGCCTGCCGCAATGTCGCGACACCGGCATCCTTCAGGGCACCCGTGAAGGAGGTCGGCTCGGGATGCGCATAGATCATCAGGACGTTCATCGCGATACTCTCACAAGCGACATCATCGGATCAGGCGCTCTTGGCCCGGCCGGCGAACAACCCGCTGGGGAAAAACAGCAGCACGATGAGCAGCACCGTCAGCGCCACGATGTTCTTGAAGCCCGCGCCGAAGAACACGATGGCACCGGACTGGATGACGCCAAGGAAGATGCCGCCGATCAGCGCCGCCGGCGCACTGCCGAAGCCCCCGATGATCGCCGCGATGAAACCGTTGATGCCGAACGGCCCTCCGACGCTGTAGGCCGTATATTGCGTTGGCGTGATGAGAATGCCGGCGGCGGCGCCCAGCGCTGCACTGAGTGCGAAGGACACGATCAGCATGCGCTCGACGGGAATGCCGAGCAATGCGGCGGCCTCGCGGTTCTGCGAACAGGCCCGCAAGGCGCGTCCCATCCGCGTGCGGTTGAAGAATTGCGTCAGAGCGAACACCATCAGGGCGCCGCAGCCGAGCACCCAGAACAACTGATAGCCGATCGCGATCGGCCCGATCTTCAACGGCCCGCCGGATGTGAATTCCGGATAGGTCCGCGGCTGATCGCCCAGAGTGAGAATGACGACCTGTTCGATCAGAAGCTGGATCGCCAGCGTCGCAAGAATGATCGCGAACAATGGCGCCTTGCGACGCCACATCGGATTGATGATAGCGATCTGGACGAGAACGCCGATGCCCGCGACCAGGATCGTCGATAGCACCGCCGAGACATAGATCGGCAGGCCGAATTGCGTCAGCATCGTATGTGCGAACATGCCACCGAGCATGACGAACACGCCCTGCGCGAAATTGACGATGCCGCTGGCATTGTAGATGACGCAAAATCCGATCGCGACCAGTCCGTAGATCAGTCCGATACCGACGCCGTTGACGAGGCTCTGGACGAGTTCGACTGCGCTAGGCATGTGCTGCCTCCTCTACGCCGAGATAGGCGGCAATGACTTCGGGATGAACCTTGATTTCGTCCGGCGTGCCTTCGGCAATCTTCCGGCCGAAATCGAGCACGGCGATCCGATGTGCGATCCGCGTGACCAGACCGACATCGTGCTCGATCAACAGCACCGTGGTACCCTGGCGGTTGATCTTCTGGATGATATGCGCAAGCCCATCGGTCTCCTGCGTATTGAGACCGGCGGCCGGCTCGTCGAGCAGCAGAAGTCGCGGCCTGGATGCCAAGGCGCGCGCGACCTCGAGCAGACGTTGCTGGCCATAGGGCAGCAGCTCGGCATCCAAATCGGCCTGTGCGCCGAGCCCGACGAAATCGAGCAGTTCGCGCGCCCGTTCATGAACCTCGGCTTCCTGCCGGCGAAACCAGGAGGGCCGCAGCAGCGCCGCGGCGACGCCGCCTCGGGTGGCGAGGTGGCAGCCGACCTCGACATTCTCGGCGACGGACATCCCCTTGAACAGCTGCACGAGCTGAAACGTCCGGATCAACCCCATGGCGGCGATCTGATCCTGGCGCATGCGCGTGGTGTCGCGGCCATCGAAGGCGATGCTTCCCGAGGTCGAATTGAGGAAGCCGGAGATCATGCTGAAGAATGTCGTCTTGCCCGCGCCATTCGGACCGATGACCGCGAACAGGCTGCCTTGCGGCACGTCGAGATCGATCTCGTTATTGGCAAACAACCCGCCGAAACGCTTGGTAAGACCTTTGACCTTGAGGAGAGCCATGGTCACGCCTCCCCTTTGTCTTTGCGCGGGCGAAACAGTCCACCGAGTGCCGACAGGCCCTTGGGCGCATAGATCAGCATCAACAGCAACACCAGCGCGTAGGCGATGTCCTGGAAGCGGCCGGTGCTGCGGAAGATTTCCGGTAACAGCGATGCGACGATTGCGCCGATCACCGGACCGATCAGCGTACCGACGCCTCCGACATAGAGCATCGTAAAGGTTACGATGACCATCTGCGGACCGAACACTTCGGGGCTGATGAAGCCGACCGTATGCGCGAACAGCGATCCGGCGGCCGACGCATACAATCCGGCGATGACGAAGGCGATAAGCTTGAAGCGCGAAATCCGAATGCCGAGCGCAGCGGCGCCGTTCTCGCTTCCGGAAATGGCGCGCAGTCCGCGGCCAAAACGGGAATCGCGCAGACGCTGCGAGATCCAGAAACCGACCAGCAGCAGCCCGCCGAGACAGAGCAGCTTCACCCGTTCGTCTTCGACGGTCAGCGTTCCGATGCCGAGCGGTGGAATGCCGGCATAGCCCATATAGCCCTGGGTCAGGCTGGTCCACTGGACCGAGATGTCATAGGTAATGAGGCCCAGCGCGAAGGTCGCCATCGCGAGATAGTGGCCGCGCAGACGCAGCGTCGGATAGCCAATCACCAGCGCGGCTATTCCCGCCACGCCCATCGAGGCGATCAGGGCAAGCGCAGGCTCCCAGTCGTACTGCACACAGAGAATGGCGCTGCCATAGCCGCCGATGCAGGCGAAGGCGTTCTGGCCGAACGAGGCCTGCCCCGTATAGCCCATGAAGAAATTCAATCCGAGGCAGAAGATGCCATAGATCATCGCGAGCTGCATCACCGTCAGCAGATAGCCGCCATAGATCAGCACGGCGACAAACAGCAGCGCGCCTGCCCCAAGCAGGCCGATGGAGAACCGGTCGAGACGCGCAACCGGCTTAGGTGAAGTAATAGCGAGCAAGGTCATGGTGCGATTCAATCTCGTGCGTCGGCAACTCGGCCCGAACGCTTCCAGAGGCAAGAATGTAAACGCGCTGGGCGAGCTTGAGCGCCAGCGGCGCTTTCTGCTCGACCAGCAAGATACCCAGACCCTCCTTGTTGAGGGCGCCGAGCGTCGACAGGATTTCGGAAGCGACGCGCGGCGCAAGGCCGAGCGACGGCTCGTCGAGAATGAGCAGTTTTGGATCGGCCATCAGTGCCCGGCCGACAGCCAGCATCTGCTGCTCGCCGCCGGACATGGACGATGCGGTCTGGTCGATACGCTCGCGCAGCCGTGGAAACAGGGAGAACACCTTCTCCAGCTGCCGCTCGCTGTGGGCCTGCGGTCCGGACAGTTTGAAGGCGCCGAGTTGCAGATTCTCCCGCACGCTCATGTCACCGAACAGGCCCCGCCCTTCCTGCACCATGATGATACCGAGCCCGGCCAGCTCATGGGTGCGTAGATGAGTGACATCCCGGCCGTTGAACACAATCTGCCCGGTGCGGGCGATCAGCCGCGTGATGGCGCGAAGCAAGGTGGTCTTGCCGGCTCCGTTCGGTCCCAGAATGGTCACGAACTCACCGGGCGCCACATGGAGCGCGGTCGACCGCAGCGCTTCGATATGACCGTAGCGGGCCGTCAGATCGCGGACAGCGATCAGGGGGACAATATCCGCCATCGCCGTCACTTCTTGAGAACCAGAACGCCGTCCTTCACGGAGGCGATCACGTAGGGATTCTTGATAATCCCGATATGGTTCTCCGCGCTGAAGTCGTAGGACGCGCCCGCACCGTCGTAATGGCCGAGTTTCTCGAACGCATCGCGTACGGCCGTCCCATCGGTCGAATTCGCCTTCTTCATGGCGGCAGCCATCATCATGATCGAGTCCCAGGCGCGCGAGGCCTGCGCGTTGTCGGACTTGCCGAACTTCGCCTTCATCGCCTTGACGAACGGCTCCGCGGCCGCGCGGGCGGCGGGATCCGTGATGACCTTGATGTCGTCGGCTGCCACCTGAATAAGCGGCGACGGGACCAGATACTGGTCGCCAAGCACCTTGCCCGCCGAGAGCAGAATATCGAGCTCGTTGATACTGCCCAGCATCAGCATCTTGGTCAGGCCGAGGCTGCGGATGTTATTGACGACGGTTACCACCGCATTGCCTTGCCCCAGCATGATGATCGCCCCGGCGCCAGCCGCATTGATGCGCCCGATCTGAACGCTGAAGTCGGCGTCGTCCTGCTGGTAGGACTCATTGGCCACGACGGTCAGTCCGAATTCCTCGGCGCCCTTTTCCGCTAGGCCGCGCATCAACAGGCTGTATGGGCTCGGATCGGAGAGGATTCCGACCTTACGGATATCGGTCTTGTCCTTGAGATACTGATAGCGCGCATCCACCTCGAATTTGGGTGGCGGCAGGAACTGGAAGGCCCACTTCTGCTCGTCCGGCTGGCGCGGCAGAATGGAACAGAGAAACATCGGCAACTTGGCTCTGGAGACGAAGCTCGCGGCGGCAAAGTTGCCGGCCGAGATGCAGCCGCTGTCGAAGGCGGCGACCTTGTCGTCTGTCATCATTTTCCGATAGACGACCACTGCCTGCTGCGGCGTCGACTTGTTGTCTTCGATCACCAGTTCGAGCTTCTTGCCCAGGACGCCGCCTTGCGCATTGACCGCCTCAATGGCGATCTGCATCCCGTCACGCCAGTGACCGTCGGTCGCCGACCCGTATCCCGTCAAACCCAGCGACGATCCGATCTTGATCGTCTGCTGCGCTGACGCCGGCAGTGCCAGCGCGAGCGCGAACAGCGTGGCGCAAATTGACGCCTTGTGTGGTCTCATGTCTCCGTCCCCCTGTCTGTTTTTTCAGCTTGAGCGCTGATTGCAGATTGATCGATCTAACGCGTGCTCATCCAACCTTGTCCCGGACATCGCGCAGGGCGGCAGTCGCCGCCTGGCGCAGAAAGCCCTGATCCGACGAGAGCACGAAGACGTTGGCGCCGAGCGAATTCAACCAGGCGGCCTCGCTCGCATTGCCAACATAGACGCTGATCGGCTTGTTGGCCTTGCGTGCTGCCTCCGAGATGCGTTCGACTGCGCGCAACACATCGGGCGGATCTTTCGATTCATCGCCAAAGGCCGCGGTCAGGTCGCCCCGCCCAATAAACAGCGAGTCGACGCCGTCGACGGCGGCGATGGCGTCAATCTCGTCCAGCGCCACCGGATCCTCGATCTGGGCTACGAACACCATCCGGGTATCCGAATCCGCAATGTGCCGCCACATCGGTATGCCGGAATAGCGACCCGCACGCGTGCTGGTCGCAAAACCGCGGCTGCCGCCGCGATACCGCAACATTGCCGCCACCTCGCGCGCATAGGCCGCGCTCTTCACATGGGGGACCAGGACGCCGGTGGCGCCGCAATCCAGCACCGAGAGAATGGCCTCCGGTCCCGGCACCCGAACCAGCGCCGGCGTGTCGGTTGCCCGCGCAGCCATCAGCGCGATGTCGCTGCTGGTGCGATCGAATGGACCGTGCTCCTGATCGATCACGACGAAATCATAGCCGATATCGCCGAGGATTTCGGTGCCGTGACCGGTCGGTGTCTTCAGAAACGTGCCGACAAGTTTCTGGCCACCAAGCATGCGCTGCCGGAATGTGGAAGCAGTTGTCATCTTTGATAATCCTGTTGCCGTTGCTGGGTGGACTGCCGGTTACGGCATCGGATATTCATCGGCGTTCAGAATCCAGCCGGGCTTCTGCGAGAAGTCGAGCCGCGGCGGACAGAAGATGTCGACGAGCTGGTTGAAGTCACTTCCACAGGCCTCGGTTGTGTGGATCGAGGGGGGCGGAATGACTGCGATTGACGGGGTCTTGCACAGTTCGTGATCGTCCTTGCGCCAGTTCTTCTTGTTGATCGTCCAGGGCCAGCGCAAATGGTGAATGAACTCCCCTTCAACCGCGAGCGAGCACTGCTCGAAATCATCGTGATGATGCGGCGACAGTTTACTGGGATCGCGGGGGCCGTTATAGCCGTCGAGATAGTTCACCATGATGGTGGTGCAGCGCCAGATACGACCGAAGCGGCCCGGCTCCGGCGGCACGTCGAGGCTGTAGACGCGCAGACGAAAGCCATCTTTCGGCGCGGGCCACGGCTCCAGCGGTGCGACGTAAGGCTTGGCCGTGGCATATGATGCTGCATTGGCGCATTTCGCCGCAAGATCCTCCGACCGCGTGGTGAAGATGCGAACGATCTTGCCGGCTTCAATGATCTTGATGCTTGACCGTCCTGGCGGCACGAAGGCCAGCGACCGGCCGTTGACACGCTTCGTGCCCTCCGCCGTGGTGATCTCCACGACCACCTTGGGGTCGGACAACAGCACGGCGTATTCGTCCGGCTGCTCCTCACGCGCCAGCACACCGCCGGCTTTTCCCTCCGTATGCACGAGTAGGAAGTTCTGCCCCCGCCCATACCAGCTCCTGCCTGACGGCCCATCCTCCTGCGGCGGCTCGTCGTAGAAGCGGAGATATTCGGCCTGACCGAAAGGACCTGCCGGCGCGGCGCCTGCGGCTGCGGGCGCAAGCTTGGCCCTCGGATCGGTGGTGTCGTACATGTGGAATCTCCCTTGGTGTCAATTCTGGGAGCCGGCGTTTCACGATGCGCCGGCCTGAGCCTGTATCTTGTCCGGAAGGCTAACTGGCCCGCGCCGCAGCTACATCCGCTTCGATGCCAAGCGCGCGCGCGGTGTTGCTGGAGACCATCTTGCGGATCTGATCGTCGTCGTAGCCCAGATCCATGCAGAGCCTGATGCCACGGCGGAAGCCGTCGAGCGGGCTAAATGTTCCGGTCTGGCCGAGGTCGGAGCACAGCATCGTCTGCTCCACGCCCGCGGCCTCGATCTGGTCGCGCAGATCCTCGGCCTCGCGGCTCTTGAACTTGCAGCCGTCGAGAAACATGCAGAGCGAGTGTTCGACGAAGGCCCCCATTGCCGCGATGCCTTTGACGTCATTCAACGACGCGTCGACGATGTCCTCCGGATGAGTGAACACCAGGCGCTTGACGCCGCGGCGCTGCGCCTCTTCGAAGATCACCCAGGTCTCGCTGACATGCAGGTGGCCGCTGGCCAGCACCATGTCGTTGCGCGCGACGATATCGAGAATTTCCTTCATGTCGTCGCGTACCGACTTGTCGTCGTTCAGCACCGGAATGGCGGTAACCGGTCGCATCCGCTCGGTGGAAGCCGGGTGCACCCATTGAGCAGACGCCTGCCATCGCAGATGGTTTGCAGCGGCCAGCGTGGGAAGCCAGACGATCCTGCCACCCAGCGCAGCGGTGTGCTCAACCGCGTAGGGGTTGAGACCGCCCACCACATTATTGAGCACGATGCTGGAATAGATCTTCGTCTTCAGCTCGGGAAAGTGCTGCCGGATCAGCTCGGCCGTCATGACACCGCTGTAGTCGTGATCCTTGGTAACGACCGCGGCGAAACCCGCCTGCGAGGCCTGCCGAAGCAACGTGACGTGGTCGATGCCGCGCGGCGCGATGGACGGCCCGCTATGCACATGCGGATCAATCGCGCCTTTCAACAACGCGTCGATGCGCGCCTCGACCTTGGGATCAGCTAACTCTGTCATTCCCTCACCGCATTTTGTCCCGACTGCCTTGAAGACCGTCGACTTCGTTGACGTTCTCGAGAGCGGAACGCCGTTTCATTTAAAGATAGTGGTCGGCGCACGGTCGTGTCAATAGTTTCGGGGCATATGCCCGCGACGCTCAACGCATCAATCACATTGCACTTGCATTCCAGTTCGCTACGTTGTTCAGCACAGGCGAACACGAAATTGAGAAACGATGAGCGATTCAGCATCAACCGGCGTCCACTCTGTGCAACTGGCCATCGACGTACTGGAAGCCGTTGCATTCTCGGACGATGAACTGGGCGTGACGCAGATCGCCGACCGTCTGGGCATGACGAAGGGATCGGTGCATCGGCATCTGCAGACGCTGGTCGACCGCGGGTATCTCACGCAGAACTCCAGCACCTCGCGCTACAGCATCGGTCCGAAGGGCCGGTTGCTCGCCCGGCACGCGCCTGATGCAGATCTCATCCAGCTCGCGGAAGGACCGATGCGGCAGTTGCGCGATGCCCTTGGCCATTTCGTCGTTCTTTCCGAGATGACGCCGCGCGGCGCATTGATCCTGCACAAGCTGTCGGGCACGGCGGCGATTGAACTCGGCGTTCGCCCGGGGAGCGAATTGACGTTCCATGCGTCGGCGCAGGGAAAGGTCCTGTTGGCTTTCGCCCCCAGCCCCATGAGGGCGCGCGTCCTCGCGCAGCCCTTGCAGCGTTTCACCGACAAGACCATTGTTTCCGTCCGCAAGCTCGAACAGGAATATCTGGAGATCGTGCGTCTTGGTTTTGCCACGGCCCCAGAGCAGAGCTTGATCGGGATGAATGCGGTGGCCGCGCCGATCTTCGACGCGCAGGATGCCTGCATCGCCTCGGTCGCCATCGTGGCATCGATCCAGGTCCTGCCGGAGAAGACACGGCCGTCCGACGTCGCCCAGCTCATCGAGGCGGCACGCCAGATCTCGCACAAGCTCGGGCACGGACGCGGCGCTCATCAACCACCACCCGTCAAGCGCAGCGCACGGACGGCGCGCCCGCGTTAAAGCTGATCGGCAATGTATTTTCTCCAGTTGTCGGTGCGCAGCGGCATGTCGGCGAATGTCTTGCGCTGGTCTGCAGCCCTGCCAACCAGTTCGGCGGCGGTCATCCGCTTGCCGCGCAGGTAAGCGTCGAGTTCATCCAACGCGGATGACAGCACGGCCGCGCCGCGCAGCATCACCGCAGACGCCATCTCCACCGCGCTGGCGCCGGCGAGCATCATGCGCACGACATCGAGACCGGTGCGTGCGCCATTGGTCGCAATCAGCGGCTTGTCGCCGCCAAGCTGTTGCCGCGACACAGCCAGCCAGTGACACGTCAGCGGCAGATTCCAGTATCCTCCGACGCCTAGCGTCGTTCCCAGAAACGGCTGCATGGTCTCGACATCAGGCACGAAGCCGAGCAGCCGCCCGGCCATGACCACGGTTTCGCCGCCCGCGCGAAATGCGGCATCTGCCAGGTCCGGCACGCGCTCGCTCTGTCCGGTGATCTTGACCCATAGCGGGATGCCGATCGCCTGCCGTACCGCAGACACGATCATGGACACGCGCTCGGGATCGAGTTCGGTGGACACCACACCTTTTGCCTGGCTGGCATAGGGCGTGCCGATATTCAGCTCGAGGACGCGCAGGCCCGCCTGCTCGACCTGCATGGCCATCTCGACCGTTCGCGCGAGGTCCGCAACGATCAGGCTCGCGACCGCATAGGATTCGACCTGGCTGGCCTCGCGATCGAGCTGGACTGTCTGATCGAGCCACGCATCGAAGCTCTGCGGCGTCAGGCCAGAGCGACAGGCGATGAATGCCGTGTCAGGCGCATTCGGCGTCCACGCCATTTCGCGCCACTCGCTGTCGAGCAGCATGTATTCGGCGCGCTGCAGCTGGTCACGGCCGCGCTCGGATTCGTTGATGGACTTGACCACCACCGCGCCAACGCCGGCGCGCAGCGCACGACGTACGCCTTCGGGGTCGATATGATGCTCCGCGGATCCGGCAATCAGCGGATTCTTGAGGGCCGTTCGGCCGACGGTAACGTTGAGACGCGTCATCCGGCAGACCTCCGTTAGCTTGCCGCTAGGCGGGTGGGAAGGCCGATGATCTCCCGCCCCTCGCGTGGCGATGCGATCGCTCCGCCGAGTTCCTCGACGATGCGCCGGGCCTTCTCCACCATGGCAGCATTCGATGGCGCGAGTTGCCCGCGCGACAGATAGACGGCGTCTTCCAGACCAACGCGAACGTGTCCGCCGCACAGATAGGATTGCGCGACATTGTGGAATGACGTCTTGCCGATGCCGATTGCGGTGAACTGAGCATCCGGCGGCAGCATGTTGCGGGCGTAGATGACCGTCTCGGGACTTGGCTGGAAGCCATAACGAACCCCCATGACGAAGGAACAGAGTACGGGCCCGTCGAGTGTGTTGTCCTTCAGCAGATCATTCATCAGCGCGATATCGCCGGAATCGAACAGCTCGATTTCCGGCTTTACCCCGGCCTCACGGATCACCTTCGCCATCCGCCTGACATTGCCGGGCGTATTGATGACGACTTCCCTGCCCGAATTCATGGTGTTGAGGTCGAGGGTACAGATATCCGGGCGAAGCGCGGCGATGTGCTCGACACGTTTTTCAGGTGCGATCAGCGTCGTTCCCGCCGCTGCGACGCGTGGCTGGTCCGTGGATGGAACGAAACGGCCGCCGGGGCCCGTGGTGATGTTGAGGATCAGCTGGGCGTTTTTCGCGCGTATCCGGTCAACAACATCCCGGTAATATTCGAGCTCCATCGAAGGCTTCCCGGTGGAAGGCTCCCTCACATGGATATGCACGATGGCGGCGCCGGCCTCGGCGGCCCCGAGACAGGCCTCGGCGATCTCCGCCGGCGTGATCGGCAGATGCGGTGTCTGCTCCGGCGTGGTCAGATTGCCGGTGACGGCGCAAGTGATGAAAACCTTTTGACGCGGCGCCTGCATCGCCCGTGCTCCTGTCCGTTCTGCGGCCGTCGACATGACGGCCGGTCTCATTTCAATTTTTACGGTGATGCTTTTTGGCAGCGCGTACCGTTAAGACGGCAGACGCTTCGGCGATCCCATTTCCTCTGCCAGCGCGTTCAACGTCGCGGACAATGCGCGTGGAATATCGATCCGCCCGCCATCGCCCTGGCGCTTCGTCCAACTGCGTTCACCCGGCGTACGGGGCGGCACCTGCGCGCGCGACGCGCGAACTTTCGCGAGCTCGGCGGACGCTTCATTGCGGAAGTCTTCGGCCGGCCGGAAGTGTTCGATATCGATCGCCAGAAACAGCAGCGAACACAGAAACGGCTTCGAAAGGTCGCCATAGAGCGGCACAACCTCGTCGCCGCCGGGCCCCTGCGACAGCAGGCTGCACATCAGATTGATCGCCAGCGACAGGCCGAAGCCCTTCGCGCCGCCCGACGGCAACAGCATGCCGTCGATAGCGGCCTTGGCATCCGTCGTAGGCTCCCCGTTGCGGTCGACGGCCCATGTCGGCGGGAGCGGCTTCCCTTCCCGCTCATAGACACGGATCTTGCCGAGCGCAGCTTCACTCAGCGCCATGTCCAGGACAAACTCGGGCCCGTCGGACACCGGAAGAGCGATCGAGAGAGGATTGTTACCGACCAGTTTCTCCAGACCGCCAGGAGCCGGCATCATCGGCTTGGTGTTGCACATGGCGATGCCGATGCAATCACGGGCACTTGCCTGGCGTGTATACCGGGCCGCCGCGCCGAAGTGAAAACTGTTGCGAACCGCCACGACACCGACACCCGTCTCTTTACCGCGCTCAATGGCCATCTGCATGGCCGCGTCACCCGCCAGATGGCCGAACATGCCCTGCGCATCCAGCACAGCCATTGCCGCGCGACTCTCAACCACGATCGGCTTCACAACGGACGACACACTCCCGAGGCGAAGCCGGCGAATATACATGTCGGCCTGCGACAGACCGTGCGACGGCAGGCCGGCCACATCGGCATCGACCAGCGCGCACGCCATCTGCCCGGACGCCAGCGACGGAAGACCGGCGCGCTCGAACAGATCGGCGAGAAACTCCTCGGCCGCCGCGACCGGCATTGACAGGACATCACTCATCACGTCGTCTTTCGTGCTCTAGTTCGGTCGACCGTCCGGCACCACATAGGCAAGGGCCGGATCGACGATCAGCACGACCTTGCCGATCTGCTCATTGGCATCCATCAGGGCATGCGCCTTGGCCATGTCCTCCAGCGGAAATGCCGCACAGATGCTGAGCCGCATCCGCCGATCCTCGAGCAATGGCCAGACCTCGCGCATCAGGGCCTTGGCAATCCAGCCCTTGTATTCCGGCGGACGCGGCCGGATCGTCGACCCCGTCAGCGTCAGCCGGCGGCGCACGATCTGCCGGACATTGATGTCGGCGCGTTCACCGAGGTGGCTCGCGATCAGGACAAGGCGACCATCGAAGGCCAGCAGTTCCAGCTCCAGATTGGTGTAAGGACCAGCCTGCGAGTCGAGGATGACGTTGATGCCCTGCCCCTGCGTCGCTTCCACCAGCGGCTTGACCCAATCGCAGCGATAGTCGAGCGCGATCTCCGCGCCGAGATCGCGACAGATCTGACGCTTGGTTTCGGACCCGGCCGTGGCGAAGACACGCGCCGATCGCAGCAGCTTTGCGATCTGGATGGTCGCCATGCCGACACCGCTGGTGCCACCCTGTACGAGGATGCTCTCACCCTCCGCCAGCTTGCCGAGCAGAATGACGTTGTTCCAACAGGTGAACAGCACCTCGGGGAGCACCGCAGCCTGTGCGAAGTCGTATCCCCGAGGGATCGACATGCATTGCACGGCAGGCACGCTGCAATACTCCGCATAGCCGCCGCCGGTGACCAGCGCGCAGACCGCACTGCCGACCCGTGGCCAGTTCACATCCGGCGCTGTCGCGACCACAATACCGGCAATATCGAGGCCTGGAATCTCCGTTGCGCCGGGCGGCGGCGGATAGAGTCCGCGGCGCTGCTGGATGTCTGGCCGGTTCACGCCGGCCGCCACCACACGCACCAGCACTTCGCCGCGCGCCAGAGTCGGCAAAGCCTCTTCGCCAAGCGCCAGCACCTCGGGACCGCCGAAGCGGGCGATCCTGACCGCCCGCATGTCCGACGGAAGCGCCATCATGACACGACCTGCCGGCGAGCGGCAGCAGCCGCAACAGTGACCTCACTCTCGCCGTCCGTCTTCGGCAGGACGCGCCATGTCAGCAACATCGCGAATGCGCTGGCGGCCAGCAGACCCAGGCTGAGGGCGGGTACCGACATCGCAGCCAGCGCACTGCCCGACAAGCCCGCGACCCAGGGCATGAGATTCTGCGCGGCAAAGCCCCCGAGACTGCCGATCGTGCTGATGGCTGCAATCGCCGCCGCCGCATGCGCCCCCTTGAAGATCTGCGACGGCAAATACCAGAAGCATGGAAACATCAGCGAGACGCATGGGGTGCCGACCGCGAGCGCCACATAACGCATCCAGTTCTCGGTCAGCAGGGTCGAGGTGAAGAACGCCCCCATCCCGCACAAAGCGATCACCGCCATGCCGATCAGCACTGTGCGGTGCTCGCGCAGATGGCGCGGGAGCCAGACCAGGACCGCGGCAGCCACAGCCCATGGCAGTGCATTCAAGATACCATTCTGCGTGCCGGTCGTGCCGAATCCTTTGACGACCGTTGGCAACCAATAGATGATTCCGTAGAGTGACAGCGTGATCAGCGTGTAGACGAACGAAAACCACCACACCCTTGCGTCGATCAGGACGCGGAGCGGACTGGTATGCATGGTGGTGGCGATTTCATCGCGGCCGAGCGCGGCCGCCAGCCGCTCCTTCTCCTCGGACGACAGGAAACCGGCCGTCTGCGGGTTGTCGGGAAGATAGCGCATCACCAGAACGAACAGGATAGCCGCAGGCGCGCCGGTGGCGATGAAGACCCATTGCCAGCCGGCGAGACCGAGCATCCCGTCGAAATCCAGCAGGATGCCGCCGAACAGCGAGCCGAACATGTTGCCGAGCGGACTGCCGATGGTGAGAAGCGCCACGGCCTGCACGCGGTAGCGCTTGGGAAACCAGAGCGTGAGGTAGAAGATGATGCCCGGATACGCGCCCGCTTCGGCCACGCCGACCAGGAAGCGTACTGCCGCAAACATCGAGCCAGTCATGCTGAAACCCAGCAGCACCGTCAGCATGCCCCATGTCAGCAGGATACGCGCAAACCAGAGCCGCGCACCGAACTTGTGCGCGGCCAGCGCGCTCGGGATTTCAAAGAACGAATAGCCGATAAAGAACAGCGAGGACGCCAGTCCGTACACGGTCTCGGACATGCCCAGGCTGCTGGCCATCTGCAGTTTGGCGTAGCCGACATTCGACCGGTCGATCACGGCCAGCATCATCATCGCCATCACAAGCGGCATGACCCGCCACATGATGCGATTCATCAGGGCTTCTTCGCTTTCGCGATCCACGTTCATGGTTTCCTCGTCGATCTTGTTGGCCGACCTTCCCCGGTCGTTCTTGTCGGTCAGGATTCTATTGAGCGGCGCGCTTCGCCGGCAGATCGAGAAATGCCGCCGCGTTCTCGCTGATCAGTTTCTTGATCGAGGCGTGCGGCATCTGCAGATCGAGCAGCATCTGCGTGATGCTACGGAAACCATCTACCGGACGCTGCGAACCGAGCAGGCCCAGATCGGACGACAGAATGGTGCTGTCCACGCCGGCGACCTCGATGAGGTGGGCCAGATCGTCTCCGCTGAACTTCTTCGACTTGCCTTCGATGAACATGCAGATGGAATGTTCCATCGTCACGCCGAGCGCGACCAACTGGCGAATATCGCTATCGGCAAAGCCGACCACGTAGGTCGGATGATTGACCATCATCTTCTTGACGCCGCGGCGTTTGGCCTCCTCGAAGAGGACGTGCTGTTCCGAGACGTGGAGGTGACCGCCAGCCAGGATGTTGTTGGCCTCCGCGATCAGATCGATGACCTTCTTCGTGTCATCCGTGAGCTTGCCGTTGGCGTCCAGCGCCGTGAGCGGGATCGGATCCAGCATCTTCTGGGATGTCTTCGGGAATGTCTTGGCCTGACCGCTGGCCTGAACGTTGATATGGTTCGCCGCCGAAAGTGTCGGCATCCAGACGATCTTGCCGCCGAGCTTGATCGCATGATCGACCGCGTGCGGGTTGATGCCGCCCGACGCATTGTTCAGCGCCACGCCCGAATACAGGCGGACGCCGGACTGCGGAAACAGTTTTTCCAGAATGATGGCATGCGCCATCCCGGGATAGAAGTGATCCTTATACAGCACCGCGCGAAAACCCGCAGCGGCAGCGTCCTGCATCTCCTCATAGTGATCAAGTATCCGCGGCATCGCGGCAGGCCCGCTGTGGCAATGCAGATCGATCGCATCGACCAGCAACTCCTCGACCTCCTTCGGGCGCGAGAGCGGCGGGAGCGCGACAGTGTCAGGATATGAAGCGGAATTCTCGGCCATGATGACTGCCCTTCAGTGGATGCTGGTTTCTGAGAAAATGGCGATCTGCCGATGAATGGCTGGGCCGCAGCCCACGCCTCATCGCGCGGCACGCCGCCTGGGTCGGCGCGTGCGCGACAGATCGCGGCAACGCCTGACGTTTTCCGGACATCGCAGGTGAACTGACCGCCACGCGATATTGGCGCGGCGCGACGACGCCATCGGCGCCCTGACCTCTCCGCAAGACACGGCACTTTCTCCCACGACACGGTTTCGCTTCGGTGGCCTGAACGGACACCGGCGCATTCTGTTGGGCCGATATTGCAACCAGCCGGGCCATTTGCCATATCTATTCGCCAGCGTTCCGCAGAGTGGAATCTTGGTATGGCCCCCCGTTCACCGAAGGTCGAAGCGGCAGCCCGCACGCTCATCCTGCTGGAGGAGTTGAACCGGCATCGCGTCGCCTCGATCCAGATCCTTCATCTCGCGACGGGCCTGCCGAAATCGACTATCGTTCGGCTGATGAAATCGTTGTGCGCCATGGGTTATGCCGCCAATGACCGCAGGCAAGGCGGCTACACGGTGGCGTCGCGCGTCAAATCCCTGAGCAACGGCTTTCATGGTGACCCGCTGGTGGTCGAAGCGGCGCGACCGTGGGCGCTGTCCTTTACGTCACAGCATCAGTGGCCGTTGGCGATCGGCGTTCTCGACCACACGTCCGTGGTCGTGCGCTTCAGCACCATTGCGGACAGTCCGGTGTCGCCGTTCCACGGAACGATCAACATGCATCTCAGCCTGCTGCGTCGCGCACTGGGTCGCGCCTATCTGGCATTCTGCCCTATTGAAGAGCGCTTGATGTTGCTCGATCTCCTTTCGCGATCGACGGATGATGAAGATCAACTCATCGGGGATCGCGCACAGACATTGTCGATGCTGAGATCAATCCGGAAGCAAGGCTATGCCGAGCGGGATCGCGCCGTCGACCCTCGCTCATCCGGGACGATCGCCATCCCAATCATGAGTGGCGACAAGGTGCTTGCGACCGTTGGCATGACTTATTTCATGTCTGCAATCGATCGACGTGAGTTGCTAAAAACCTTCCTGCCCAGCCTTAAGACCTTGGCAGAGAACATCTCTCGAAGCGCTGCTGTCCTCAAGTGAATACGATCAATAACAACCGCGATTTCCACGAAGGTCGCTGGACCCGATGATGGCTACGCCACGTCAAATACGGGTCAGATCAAATAGGTCAAATTTGCATCTCGACGTCAGCTCTGCGCCATGAGCCGCCGTCGCTTATTTCGCCTTTCGCCATCGCCGGTCAAAAGTGTTCACCCCAGTCCAATACGATCTTGTGCCCAACCGCTATTTGCTAGGCGTCGCCGGAAGCACAACGCCTCCACTGACGCCACACAAGCAACAGCGGAGGAGACAAACAGTGGGTAATGTTCCAACCAAGGTCGTCATCGTAACGGGAGCATCGCAAGGCATAGGGGCAGGCTTAGTTTTGGGGTACCGGAAGGCGGGATGGGGCGTCGTTGCGAACTCGCGCTCGATCAAGGCCGAAAGCTATGCTCCGGACGATAGCATATTGGTTGTTGACGGCGACATTGGGAACGATAGCACCGCCGACCGGCTCGTCGCTCGCCCCCTGAAGGAGTTCGGACGGATCGACGGCTTGGTCAACAATGCCGGCATCTTCACCGCCAAACCGTTCACCGACTATACGGAGACCGACCTCACCTCAAATCTCTCCGTCAACGTCGGCGGCTTTTCGCTCCACGCAGCGGGTGATCGCGTACGCCGTTCCGGATCTCCACCATCTCCGTCGAGGCGGCGTAGGTCGTCACATTCGACCGATAGATTCGCGACCACGCATCGGCGCCAGCGAGCGTGCACTATCTCTCGCGAAACGCTTTTGCGATCTGGTCGTGCAACGGCTTCACCAGATAGGACAGAACTGTTCGATCTTCGGTACGGACGAAAGCTTCGACCGGCATGCCTGGCAGCAGTTTGAGGCCTGCGAGCTTCGATAGCTCAGCCGACGAGAGGGATACCCTGCCAAGATAATAACTTACGCCCGTCTTTTGATCCTGAGAGATATCGGCGGAAATCCGGCTGAGTAACCCCACGATTTCCGGCGTCGTCCGTTGATTGAATGCTGAAAACCTCAGATTCACCGGCTGCCCTAAGCGTATCTGATCGATGTCCTGAGGAGCGATCCGAATTTCCACGGTGAGGGCGTCATTCTCGGGAACAATCAACATGAGCGGCTCACTGGGCCCGATGACGCCGCCGACCGTATGCACTGTGAGTTGATGAACGTTGCCGTTCTGTGGCGACCGGAGATCGATGCGTTTCAACTGGTCTTCCGCCGCGACCTTCCGTTCGACGAGCTCCGCTGACTTTCCCTGAATCTCCCGCAACTCCTTGGCGACCTCACTGCGTAGATCTTGATCGATCTGGATGATCTGCAGCTCCGTCTCCGCCTTCTTGCCTTTCGCTTGGGCTGCGCTTGCGACGTACTGGTTGCTGTCGCCATCAAGCCGCACAGCCTCTCGCTCAAGCATCATGACCCGATTGATCGGCACCAGCTTCTTGTCCCAGAGATCCCGGAGACCGACGAGTTCGCGGTTGACGAACTCGATCTCGCGACGTTTGGAAGCTGACTGCCCGGAAAGGCCGGAGATCTCCTCCTGCAACTGTAGGATCCGCTCACGTAACTGAGCCGTCTGTCCCGCGCGCGCCGACTTGCGCAGTTCAAACAGGCGTCGCTCTCCCGCGATCACACCCGCGAGCTCATACTGATCCTGCTGGGCGACAAGCTCTGGGGGAAAGACAACGCTTTCTGCCCCGTCGCGCTCTGCCTCCAGTCTGGCCTGGCGGACCACCATTTCGTTGAGGCTCTTGATCACGATGGCCAGGTTGGCGCGCGTAACCGTCTCATCAAGCCGGATTACGACGTCTCCCTCGCGTACTCGATCGCCGTCCTTTACCCGGATCTCTCCGATGACGCCGCCGGTCGGGTGCTGGACCTTCTTGACCTCGGACTCGACGACAACCACGCCTGAGGTCACCACGGCGCCGGAAAGCTCTGTGAACGCAGCCCAGCCACCGACGCCGACCACGAGCAGGAGGAGCACCGCCCCGCCCCAAATCCCATGGGCGCGGACCGATCGATCGGCAGGTGTCCAATCGCTTCGCTTCACGTTCCCCTGGGTCATGCGCGTCGCTCTGCATCCACAACCGCAGGCCCAGCCCGCAGAGCCGGTCGCGCGGGTTCCAGGACCTGTTTCAGGACTTCATCCTTCGGCCCGAAGTTTTGCACCTGCCCATTGGACATCATCAGGACGAGATCGACTGCGGCGAGCGCAGCCGGACGATGTGCGACAACAATGACGATACCTCCCCGCTTTCGAACCCCAGCGATTGCCTTTGTAAGCGCTTGGTCACCTTCCGCATCGAGGTTCGAATTGGGTTCGTCTAACACAACCAGGAACGGCGAACCGTAGAGCGCCCGGGCCAAAGCCACGCGCTGCCGCTGGCCCGCAGAGAGAGCGGACCCGCCTTCCCCGATCTTCGTGTCGTAGCCTTCCGGAAGGCGCAGGATCATGTCGTGTATCGCCGCTTGATTTGCGGCATCGATAACGGCGGCTGGATCTGCCTCAGCCGCAAACCTTGCAATGTTCTCTGCGATCGTGCCGTCGAACAGCTCGACGTCCTGAGGCACGTAGCCGATATGGGCCCCTAAAGCCTCAAGCTCCCATTGCTCTAAGGCCGCACCGTCGATTCTGATCTTGCCGCGCGCGGCCTGCCAGACGCCGACGATCGAGCGGGCAAGAGTAGACTTACCAGACGCACTCGGCCCGATAATGCCAAGCCCCTGACCTGCCTCTAGCTTAAAGGTCGCGTTCTGCACCACCAGCCGCTGGACGCCCGGTGGCGCCACGCTAATTCCCTCGACAGACAGGGACGTATGCGGTGCAGGCAGCGCCATCGGCGCTCCTATCGCTCCAAGCTTGTCGATCACTCCCGTCAGGCGGCGCCAGCTCTGCCTCGCGGCCGCAAAATTCTTCCAGTGCGCAATGGCAAGCTCGACCGGCGCCAAGGCCCTCGACGTCAGGATCGAACTGGCGATGATGACCCCACCTGACGCCTGCTGATTGATGACGAGATAGGCACCCACGGCCAGCACCATCGACTGGAGCAGCATTCGCAGCACTCGCGAAGTCGCACCCAGACCGCCACCGACATCGGAGGCCTTTTGCTGGGCATCCAGATAACGGTCGTTGGAGATGGACCAACGGGCAGACATCCTCTTCGTCATGCCCATGGAGCGAAGGACCTCCGCATTGCGCCGACTTCCCTCCGCCATTGCCATCCGGATGGAGCCGAATCCGGACGATGATTTGACGGGATCCCGCGTGAGGACCTCCGTGCAGATGGTGAGCACGACCAGAAGGATCGCCCCGACGAGAGCCGTTATGCCGATCCAGAAATGGAAGACAAAGCAGAGGCCCAGATAGAGGGGCATCCACGGCAGATCGAAAAGAGCCGTCGGTCCCAAACTCGACAGAAAGCTCCTAACCTGATCCAGGTCGCGGACGGGCTGAAGGCCGTCCTTGCCGCCGTTCGGTCCCAAGGGAAGCTCAACGATCGCTTGGTAGGCGTATGAACCCAGCCGTTCGTCAATTCCACGGGCCGTCCGGACCAGCAACCTCTGACGGATGAAGTCAAGAATACCTTGGAAGCCGTAAAGCATTGTCACGAGCACGATCAGTCCGATCAATGTCGGAACGCTTCGGCTCGGTATCACCCGATCATAGACCTGCAACATGAAGAATGAGCCGGTCAACATCAGAAGGTTTATCGCGGCCGTGAAGACCCCGATGGCGAGAAAGGCCCGGCGGCAAGCCGCCGTCGCTCCCTTCACTGCGTCGCTGATGCGAGTCGGCGGATTACCCGCTTCTGCTTTACTCACTACTTCCCACCAGCGTTAGTTATGCGACCCGGAAATCGTCCACGTGCAGGTTCGCCAAAGCGACGTTTTGCAGCAGAACGGTCGTTGACGCATCTATCGTAATAATCGTGTCGCTCCCTTGGGCACTTGCCGCAGCGAATGCGGCCGCCGCATCGGAGAACAATCCATCGCCGAATTCGAGCTTGTCGTGCCCCACGCTGAAATCGGAGATGCTGTCCTGACCGAAACCAGTCCTGAACACGAATAGATCGTCACCAGCCCCGCCCGACAATGTATCGTTTCCCGCACCGCCGGAAATGGTGTCATTCCAGACCGTGCCCGAAATCGTATCGTTGCCAGTGGTCCCGTGGATCCAGGCCGCCGCATCAGTGATCTGACTGCCCTCCCAAACCGTTCCATCTGCAAAATGCACTTGCTCGATCCGCGGATGGCCATCGAATTGGCCTTCGACCATGAGTTCTTCGTTTGACGAATTAATCTTGATGAGGAGATCGCTGCCCGATCGGCCAAATGTAACGTCCGAAACTGCGAGCGCAGAGAGATGCACCACATCGATCCCGGAATCGGTACCCGCCTCAAGGATCAAGTCGTTACCTGAACCCACCCCAAACTTATAGGTGTCCCCGCCGCCCAAACCGCGAAGGGTGTCGTTGCCGCCGAGTCCGCTAAATACATCTTCTTCAGACGTGCCTGTCAGCGTTTCAGACTCCGCAGTTCCATCCAACGTCACGCCAGCAACGTCAGTATCAGCACTATTTTCTGTTACCGTTAGCGATTCAACTCCTGGCTCGAACTCCCCGATATCCATCGTGCTGCCATCGCTGAACTGGAGTTGCTGGATCGCGCTTGACGTTCCCCCTTCATGGGCCGTTAAGCCCTCGTAGACCAGAATTTGGTCGTCAGTATCTCTTATGAGGATTATGAGATTCGAACCGACCGTTTGAAGTATTATATCGTCGGCCGATATTCCTGGCGCGAACTTGATGACGCCGGTGCCGCCATTTGCCCAGATATAGCTCTGCCCCCCGCTGTATAGAACAGTGGTCTGGCCGACAGTGTCGAAGCCCCAGCCTGACCCTGAGACCATCTCGAAGACGTCGTCCCCGTAGATACTGCCGTTATAAACTGAAGTGCTGGTTCCAACCCAAGTGAAGGTGATGGGTGATCCGAGTCCTGGCGCGGGCTGCCCGATATTCATCGTGCTGCCATCGCTGAACTTGAGCTGCTGGATCGCGCTCGACGTTCCCCATTCGTTAACCGTCAGATCACCGCTTATACGGATGCTGTCTTCGGTCCCCCGCACGAGAATTATAAGATCCGAACCTTCAGATTGAAGGATGATATCACCGGCAGATATTCCGGCTCCAAACTGAATGATACCTGTGGCTCCGTTTGGATCGATATTGTTTTGACCTCCGCCGAATACAACTGTGTTTTGGCCATCGTTCTCATTGTTAAATGTGAGGTTCGTCCCGGGAGGGAGTTCAAAAACATTATTCCCGTAAATGCTTCCGCTGCCAGGCTCCAACCACGTGAACGTAATGGGCGATCCAACGCCTGCCGCAGGCTGCCCGATATCGATCGTGCTGCCATCGCTGAACTGGAATTGCTGGATCGCGCTCGACGTTCCCCATTCATTGAGCGCCAGGCCACCATAGATCTGAATTCGGTCTTCGGTGCCTCTTATGAGGATCATCAGATCTGACCCCGCCGATTGAAGTATTACATCGTCGGCCGATATCCCTGGAGCGAACTTGATGACGCCAGTGCCGCCATTTGCCCAGATATAGCTCTGCCCCCCGCTGTATAGAACAGTGGTCTGGCCACCCGTGTCGAAGCCCCAGCCAGATCCTGAGACCATCTCAAAGACATCATTTCCGTAGATGCTGCCGTTATAAACCGAAGTGCTGGTGCCAACCCAGGTGAACGTGATCGGTGATCCAACGCCTGGCGCAGGCTGCCCGATATCCATCGTGCTTCCGTCGCTGAACTGGAGTTGTTGAATCGCACTCGACGTTCCCCAGTCATTGGCTGTTAGGCCGCCATAGATCTGGAGGCGGTCGTCCGTCCCCCTCACGAGAATTACGAGATCCGAACCTTCGGATTGAAGGATGACATCGCTCGCCGATATGCTTGGCCCGAACTTGACTACACCTGTCCCCCCGTTGGCCCAGATGTAACTCTGCCCACCATTGAATAGAGCGGTCGTTTGACCACCGGCGGCGTCGAAGCCCCAGCCTGATCCCGAGACGATCTCGAAGATGTCATTCCCGTAGATGCTTCCATTATAAACAGAAGTGTCCGTTCCAACCCACGTGAACGTGATTGGTGATCCAACACCTGGCGCTGGCTGCCCGATATCCATCGTGCTGCCGTCGCTGAACCGGAGCTGCTGAATCGCGCTGGACACCCCCCAATCATTGATCGTCAAGCCACCACCATAGATCTGGATGCGATCGTCCGTACCTCTCACGAGGATTACAAGATCCGAGCCCTGCGATTGAAGGATGATATCACTGGCAGATATTCCAGCCCCGAACTGGATGACGCCCGTGGCTCCATTTGCATTGATGTCATTTTGACCTCCACCGAATACAACGGTGTTCTGGCCACTGTTAGCGCTATTGAATGTAAGGCTCGCACCTGGAGCTATCTCAAAAACGTTGTTCCCGTAGGTGCTTCCGTTACCAGCCTCAAGCCAGGTGAACGTGATTGGAGATCCGACGCCTGGCGCCGGCTGCCCGATATCCATCGTGCTGCCGTCACTGAACTGGAATTGCTGGATTGCGCTCGACGCTCCCCAGTCATTTAGCGCCAGGCCTTCATAGACCAGAATTTGGTCGTCAGTATCTCTTATGAGGATTATGAGATTCGAACCGACCGATTGGAGTATTACGTCGTCGGCCGATATTCCCGGGGCGAATTTGATGATGCCGGTGCCGCCATTTGCCCAGATATAGCTCTGCCCCCCGCCATAAAGAACAGTGGTCTGACCACCAGTGTCGAATCCCCAGCCAGACCCTGAGACCATCTCGAAAACGTCGTTCCCGTAGATGCTCCCGTTATAAACCGAAGTGTCAGTTCCAACCCACGTAAACGTAATTGGCGATCCGACACCTGGCGCAGGCTGTCCGATATCCATCGTGCTGCCATCGCTAAACTTGAGCTGTTGGATTGCGCTCGACGTTCCCCAGTCGTTAATCATCAGATCACCGCCAATGCGGATGCTGTCTTCGGTCCCCCGCACGAGGATCACCAGATCCGATCCATCTGATTGCAGCAGGATATCGCTGGCAGATATCGACGAATCAAAGATTATGGAAGTGAAATCCCCTACTATGTTGACTTGCCCATCACCCCGAGCGAACGGATAGCTCTCACCTTCGCCATCCTGTGTCAGCGCAATCGTCAGCGTCTTGTCGAAGGACAACCCGCCCTGATCGACGACGCGTACCGTGATCGCGTGCGAGGGCGCGGTCTCGTAATCGAGCAGCAAGCCATTGGCGACGGTGATAGCACCAGTGCTCGCATTGATCGCGAAACGCCCCCCGGCATTGTCGGTCAGCGAATAGGTCAGTATCGCTCCGGCATCCGGATCCACGCCGGCTACCGTCCCCACCACTGTGCCGTTCGCCGCATTCTCGACCACCGAGCCACCGGTCAGCGTCGCATTGCTGGGCGCTTCGTTGACGTTGTTCACGGCGACGGTAAACGTCTTGTCGAAGATCAAACCGCCTTGGTCGGTGACGCGAACCACGATGCCATGCGATGTCGCCGTCTCGTAATCCAGCAGCGCTCCATTGGCCACGGTAATCTGCCCCGTTGCCGAATTGATCGCAAAACGACCGCCCGCATTGTCGGTCAACGCATAAGTAAATGTCGCCCCCGCATCCGGATCTACACCTGCCGCCGTTCCGACCACCGTGCCGTTTGCCGCATTCTCCGCAACCGATCCTCCGGTCAGCGTCGTATTGGTCGGCGCTTCGTTGACGTTGGTCACGGTCAGCGTGAATGTCTTATCGAGGCTCAAGCCGCCTTGATCCATCACCCGTACCGTCACGCCATGGGAGGTCGCGCCTTCGTAATTCAGTAGCGCCCCGTTTGCGACCGTGATCTGTCCGGTCGATGCATTGATCGCGAACCGTCCTCCGGCATTGTCGGTTAGTGTGTAGGAAAGCGCCGCACCGGCATCCGGATCGACGCCGGTCACCGTACCGACCACCGTGCCATTCGCCACGTTCTCCGCAATCGTCCCGCCAGTCAACGTCGCATTGGTCGGCGCGCGATTGCCGCTCTCGTTCACATCCGAGACCGCGATCGAATAGGTTTTGTCGATCGCCAGGCCGTCCTGATCCGTGACCCGGGCAGCGATCGTATGCGAGGTCGCTGTCTCAAAGTCCAGCAGCGCGCCATTGGCCACCGTGATCTGGCCGGTCGTTGCGTTGATTGCGAACCGCCCCCCCGCATTGTCGACCAGCGAATAGCTGAACGTTGTTCCCCCGTCGGGATCGACACCGGCCAGTGTTCCGACCACCGTCCCGTTTGCCGAATTCTCAGCAACGACGCCCCCCGTGAGCACCGCATTGGTGGGAGCTTCGTTGACGTTGTAAACTCTGACGCTGAACGTCTTGTCGATGCTCAGCCCGCCCTGGTCGGTGATACGAACTGAGACATCATGCGCTGCAGCGCTCTCATAATTGAGCAGGGCGCCATTGGCGACGGTGATCAGTCCGGTTACCGCGTTGATGGCGAACCGCCCACCTGCATTATCGAGCAACGCATAGGTGAATGTCGCACCGGCATCAGGATCGACGCCGTAGACCGTGCCGGCAACCGCCCCGTTCGGAGCGTTCTCAAAAAGAACGGCGGCAGACAGTGTTCCTCCCGTCGGCGCGTGATTGCCGGCACGGTTGGCGATAGCCGTACGGTCCCAGACGGTACGATCACTGAACAGGATCTCCTCGATGCCTAGACTGCCGTTGGTATTGAACTGGTCGACAATGGTAATTTCCGCGCCGCTCGCATTCACATGGACGATTAGATCGTTGCCCGACTTCAGCAGGCTGATCTGCGACGCCGTGAAGTCGCGCAGTTTCAGTGTGTCCGTATCGCTCTCGCTATTGACCTCGGTGATGACATCGTTGCCGTCCCCCGCATGATAGATGTAGATGTCCTCGCCATATCCGCCTGATATGGTGTCGTTTCCAGCCTTCGAATCGAACGTTTCGGCAAATTCGGTACCGGTTATCGTTTCGGATGCGGTCGTTCCGTTCACCAGGCGCGCATCGGCAGCGGCAGCCTGCGCATTGGCCAGGATCGTGGCGTAGTTCCACACCGTATTGTCGGAGAAGCGGATCTGGTCGGCGCTGTATTGGGCACCGATGAGCCGTCCCTGCAGCACGACCTTGCCGTCGGTGCTGCTGGATGCAGTCGTGATGATGAGGTCGTTTTCATTGGCCGCCCGGATGATCCTCACATCGGCAGTTGAGATATCAGCAAGCTGAAGCGTATCGATATCGCCAACAAGACCCGCGTCCTGGATGATCTTGGTGTCGGGCGCCCGCCAGAAAACGTAGGTGTCATTGCCAGCACCGCCAATCAGTGTGTCGTTGCCGCGTCCGCCATCTAGTGTATCGTTGCCGAGACCGGTGCTGATGGTTTCACGGGCCATGAATCCGATGACGCTATCGTTGCCACTAGTCGAATTCTGCTCCAGATAACGCGCGCCAAGGCTGGCGCCTGACCACGAGGCGGAATCGCCACCGAACTGAATCGACACGAACTCGTCGGCTTCGAAGCCGAATTCGGCGCCTGCGACAATCAGCTTGTCCGTGGTTCCCGCAATCGAGAAGACGGTGTCGATGACCCTGTGATTATTGGCGTCGAAATAGCTCGACCTTGACAGCCGGATGTCGGTTGATGAGACGCTGCTGTTGAACGCGATCCGGTCAACGACGTTCTGGAAGATGCCGTCAAGCCTGTCATAGATTGTGTCTATTCCGTAGCCGCGACCAAACACATAGGTGTCCGCGCCAGTGTGGCCATAAAGTTGGTCATCACCGGCACCACCATCCAGAATATCCGCACGGTTCGGGAAGCCGTGAAGAACATCGTTTCCTGGCGTCGAAGTCAGGAAGGTTGTGATCAACGACGTCGGCGTCCAGACCGTGCCGTCCACGAAACGGAATTCCTCTATGGTCGGGTAGAAAATGCCATTGGCACTCGTGTTGAACTCCCACTCGACCGTCAGGACTTCGCCCGTCGTCGTGAAGGTCAGATAAAGCTGGTAACCGGCCGCCTCGTTTCCGTACGGGCCGATATGCGACAATGTTACGTCTTGTGGACGAATGCCCGCTCCGAACTCGACGACATCGAAACTGGTGATCGTGTATTCAGAGATGACGTCGTTGCCATCGCCCAGATTCCACACATAGGTGTCGTTGCCGTCCATCCCCTGCAGAAGGTCATTCCCCTTCCGGCCGTTGATGCGCTCATTTGCAGCGGTACCAGTCAGCGTTTCGCTCGCATTTGTGCCCTGAATTAGATTGCCCGGATTGACCAGTTCATCGATCTGCGCACGGCTCAGGATGGTCCCATCCGCGAATTCGAAACGATCAATGCCGCCGGATTGATCATTGAAGATCGTGTACTGGCGATACAGCCTGATGCTGTCGTTGGTCCCAGCGATCTCAATCAGCAAGCTTCCAGCCTCGGCGGAGCCAGCATATGAATAGGGATCTTCGGTGTTTCGCGTGAACAACAAGTCGCTCGGCCTGATGCCGGCGCCGAACTTCAGTGTGTCGAATCCGTTGCCGCCGAACGGATCGCTGCTGTCGATAATCCGATCACGGCCATCGCCGAGATTGAAGACATATGTATCGTTGCCTTCCCAGCCATAAAGGTCGTCGTCGCCGGTGCCGCCAATGAGCGTGTCGTCGCCATCCAGACCGAGCAACCGGTCATTTCCGCTCCCGCCCGACAAGACGTTGCCCGACCCATCACCGACGAGAAGATCCGCCCCATTACCGCCGCTGGTGAACAATCCCGTGAGATAGGCAGCGCTCCAGAAAGTCCCGTCCGCGAAGCGCACTTCCGAAATGGTATGGCCGGCATTCTGGCTCGGGTTATTGAGTTGCTGGTACTGTAGCAATACCGAGTCGTTGGATCCGGCAACGGTCAGCAGGAGATCGGACTTGGAATAGCTCTCTATGATAGTTTGATCTCTGGAGTAGTAATATATCCCGCTACCTCCGAACTCCGGGAATGAATATACCAATTGTACCGAGATGTCCGATGGAGCGATCCCCTCGCCAAAACGGATGATGTCGTCTGCCGATGTGACCTGAATTCCAGACTGATTTGTATAGGTCGCGGAGATCGTATCGCGGCCGAACCCGCGATCTAACACATATGTGTCGACCCCTTCTCGCCCCTGCAAGACGTCGTCGCCACCGAGTCCGACGATGGTGTCCGGCCCGGCAGTCCCTCTCAGGCTGTCGATGCCTTCCGTTCCGAGCACCAGGGTCCCCGGATTCGGGCCGCGAATGGCGATATTCAGAATCGTGGTGGTGATGGCGCCGTCCGAGTCCGTGGCAGCCAATGCGATGCGATAGATGTGGATGCCCTCGTTTTCACCGACCGAAAACTGATCCGGCGTGCCCGAGAAGGTCCGCGCCAGCGGATCGAACGTCATCCAGGCCGGAAGCGCCGAGCCGTCCTCCATCCGTGCCGTCAGGCTGACGCCACCGCGGTCATCGGAGAATGTTTCCGCGGGAACCGCGAAAGTGAAATACTGGAGGGGATCGACCGCAATTCCCGCGAGCGGGTGCCGTACGACGGGCGCATCGTTGACGCCATCAACGATGATGTACATGTCACGCTGGACGCTGGCACCCGAACTGTCCTTCGCAACAACGCGGATATTGAGCATTCCCACATCCGGATCGTCAGGTGTCCCGGAGAATGTGCGCGTTGCAGCATTGAAGGTCAGCCAAGCCGGCAGCGGCGCGCCATTGGCCAGTGTCGCCGTGAGGGTCAGCGTATCGCCAACATCGATGTCAGTGAAGAGGTTTTGGGGAATCGTATAGCTGAAGGCGCTGTCCTCATGGGCGACGAAGCTTTCCAGCGCGCCATTGGCTTGCGGAGCGTCATTGACGTTCCCGACGTTCAGCGTGAAGTTTGCTGCGACCGACGATCCCAAAATGTCAGTCACAGTAATGCGTATCGTATACTGAGCGACGTCGCCATTCGCCGGTGTGCCGGAGAACAGCCCCGTCACGGGGTCGAGCGTGAGCCAGGTCGGGAGCGCCGCGCCGCTCAGAAGCTTGGCGGTGTATCGCAGCCGGTCGCCCGAGGTGCTGTCCGAGAACGCATTCGTGGGGATCTGGAACGTAAATGCAGTATCTTCGGTTGCCGTCCGCGTTCCGATGGCAGTCCCCACGGTCGGCGCGGTGTTTCCCGTCGTGCCGACGAATATCCCGAAACGTGTCGTCGTCGTGGCGGTCCCGTCCGACGCCGTAATGGCGATATCGAGCGCGCCTCGGTTGGTCGTTGTCGGCGTGCCCGAGAATGTCCGCGTTGCAGCATTGAACGTCAGCCAAGAGGGCAGCGCGGCGCCGCTTCCCAACGTCGCCGTGTAGGTCAGCGTTTGCGTTGACACCCCGGGCAAACCATTGTCCGGGTCGACAAACTGGTTGGCTGCGAACTGGAACGAGAAGGCCGATCCGACCGTGGCCGTTTTGTTGGTGATCAAGGTCGCCAATACCGGCGCATCATTGACATTGGTGACGTTGATAGTGAAGTCCGCGCTCGCGGTGTCCCCGGTGCCGTCGATCGCGGTGAGTCGCACTTGGATTGGCGTGCCAACGTCGGCGTTGGCCGGCGTTCCTGTAAAAGTAGTTCCATCAAAGCGAAGCCAGGTCGGCAATGCCGTCCCGTCCGCGCGCGTCGCTTTCAGGACCAGAGTGTCTCCGACATCGCTGTCGGCAAAGGTATTGGCCGGCACGGCAAAGGTGAACAGAGCATTCTGCGCGACGGTCTTGCTGCCGATCGACGTCGCCAGCGTCGGCGCATGGTTCGCGGCCATCGCTTCGATATCCGCCAGGAACAGCACGGTATGATCGGTCAGGACAATCTCGCCGATCTTCGCCCCGCCGGCTGCAAAATGATCCTTTACCGTTATGCGGTCGGTGGTGCCGCGGATTGCGATGACCAGATCGTTCGGATTGCTGCCATGGGCGAAATCGAGATCGGCAATCGTAATGCCAGCTCCGAATTCGAAGCGGTCGAGCCCGAATCCAGCCCCGGTGTCCGCGATCGTGTCCTGACCGTCGCCGCGATTGAAGACATAGATGTCGGCACCATCTTTGCCGTCGATCGTATCGTTTCCAGTGTTGCCGACGATGCGATCGGCGGCACTCGACCCCTTAATGGTGTCAGCACCTGTCGTCTGCGAGAGCACCATGATCTTCTGATCGATATCGACACGCCCCCACATCGTGCCGTCCACAAACTGGATCGCTTCGATCCCGTTCGTACCTTCCGCCAGTTGGCCCTTGATCGTGACCGTCTCGCCCGCTCCGATATCGACGACCAGGTCGGTCGCATCGACCGAGCCCTTCCGCAAACTCACCTGCGAGGTCGTGATACCAGTGCCGAGCTTCAGTTTATCCGCACCGTCCGTTGCAAGTTCGACAATCGTTTCCTGTCCATCGCCGCGGTTGAAGATATAACTGTCCGAACCGGCACCACCGGTCAGGATATCGTTACCAAGGCCACCGGAAAGTATGTCGTCGAGGAACGTCCCCACGATCGTATCGCCACCGCTCGTGGCTTTCGCCGCCAGAGCCTTGTTCGCGAGATCGGTCTTCCTCCAAACCGTTCCATCCGCGAACACCACGCCGTCGACGCCGCCGTCGGCACCGGCAAACACGCCTTTGAGTGTGACAACGTCAGTGGCAGACAGGGTCAGGATCGCATCATTCGCATCGGTGGCGGATCGGGTCACGACAACATTGGCCGGGCGAATGCCTGCACCGAATTCCAGCCAATCGGTTGTGCCGGCAGAATCCGAGATGATGTCCTGGCCATCCCCCGTGTTGAAGATGTAGCGGTCATTGCCGGAGCCGCCATTGAGCGTATCGTTGCCGACACCACCGATGACGACATCGTCAGTGTCCTCAAAACCCGCAATAGTATCGTTGCCGACGCTGCCAGCCTGGGACATCACCCTGGTTTTCAGATCTGCTGACGACCAGACAGTCCCATCCTCGAACCGAATGCTGTCGAGGCCGTTGAAGCCATTGCCGAACTGTTCGGTCACATCGATACGATCGGTGCCTGAGGTAAATGCGATCCTCAGATCGACACCGCCCGTCCCGGCGCGGGACAGGATCACCTCTGCTGGCGTATATCCGTTCAGCACAAGATCGTCGGTCCCCGACTTGAAGAAAGGTCTTGGACTGTTGACGCGATCCTGTCCGTCCCCCTTGAAGAAGACATAGGTGTTGCCTTGGTCGCTGCCCGTCAGGGTGTCATTCCCTCGCCCGCCATACACAAGACTGGTATTGTTGGTGACCGGGCTAGGCACCACGTTGTCCACGCCTGCCGTGGCGCCCGATAGCCCGTCCAGAATCTGAGCAGCCGTCACCGTGACTGAACCGATCACGATGCTGTTGAGAATGCCGGCGCCCAGGAAGTCCTTGATGGTGATCTGGTCGGACGGTGTTGCGACAAAATTAAGAACGAGATCGGTGCCGTTCAAGGAATATTGGACATCTGCCGCCGTAATTCCACCGCCCAGCACTAACGTCTCGGTCTCGCCTGAAAGCCTGTCGACGCTGGCACGTACCGTGTCCTGACCGTCACCGCGGTTGAAGACATAGGAGTCATTGCCGATGCCACCGATCAACACATCGGCACCGGCACCGCCGGTCAGCGTATCGTTGCCGAGGTTACCGTTGAGCGTGTCGTTGTCGGCGCCGCCGTTGAGCTGATCGTCGCCACTTTCGCCGTAGAGCGTATCGGCGCCGGCATCACCGGTGACCGTGTCATTGCCCGTACCAGCATAGACGATGTCGTTCCCACCACCGCCGCCGAGATTGTCGACGCCCGCGCCGCCGAGGAGAATATCATTGCCGGCACCGCCGGCGACGATATCATCGCCGTCGCCGGCATAGACCAGATCGTCGCCATCGCCGGCGTGAATAGTGTCCCCCCCGGTGCCCGCCATGATCCTGTCGCCGGTGGCCGTACCGGTCATCGAATCTGCCGCAGCCGTTCCATTGATCACATTGGTTGCGGTCGCCATGCGGTCGGCAATCGCATTGATCTGGTTGTAGGCGAGCATCGTGCCGTCCTGGAACAGGACGTTTTCGATACTGCCACCCGGCGGGACGCTGTATCTGGTGATCGTCACCTGATCGGTCGATCCTATGCGGGACATCAGCAGATCGTAGGATCCGCTGCGAGCGATCGTGAAGTCAGCGAGATTGTAAGCCTTGAACTCGATGCGATCGCGATGCGCATCAGCGTCCGGGGGGGGATAGCTAAACTCGTTGGTCGTGTCGTGCACCACGTCCTGGCCAAACGCCGATCCAAACCGGAAGATCACTGTGCCATTACCAATAAGCGTGTCGTTGCCGGCTCCGCCGTCCAGAATATCCCTGCCGCCCCTTCCTTCAATCGTATCGTTTCCGTTACCGCCATTGATGACATCGGCCTCAACGGTTCCCACGATGGTGTCGTTTCCGCCGGTTATCTGCGTATTCAATAAGCGCTGATTGATATCCGCCCGGGTCCAGACCGTGCCGTCGGCGAACACAATCCTGTCGAAACCGCCAGCGATGATTCCGCCATTCTCCCCGGCAACGACCAAACCCTGCGACATCGAGAAGCTGACGTCCGACGTCGTTATTCCCGATCCGAATGCGAGCCGGGTGAGGTCCTTGCCTCCCCCCAGAGAAACGACGGTATCGTTGCCATCACCCCGGTTCCATACAAAGGTGTCGTTGCCCCCATTGCCGTAGACGACATCGTCGCCAAGGCCGCCCTCGAATGTCTCGTCATTCGGCGAACCCAATATCTCGTCGGCGGAGCTGGTGGCGGCCTGCGCCGCGTACATGCGCAGCAGATCTTCGCGACTCCAGATTACCCCGTTGTCGAACACAATGCGCAGCGGCCCGATTGAATTCATGTCCGCATTGGCATCTCCGAGACCATTCAGTACATAGCTGTTGCGGAAGGTGATCTGATCGTCCGTCCCCGCGATCCTGATCACCATGTCGCCGGCGAGGCCCTTGTTTGGATACATAGGGTCGATACGCAGCATCGGCCGCAAAATCATGATGTCGGACGGCAAGATGCCCGGTCCGAGCCTCAAGGTGTCGGAATTGAACGCCGACGCAATAATGTCCTGGCCATCCCCGCGATTGAAGATGAAGGTATCGTTGCCGTTGTTCTTGTTCTCGATGTAGAATTGATCATTGCCGCGACCGCCGATGAAGACGTCGTCGCCGGCCTCGTCGACAATGATGTCGTCGCCATCGCCGCCGGCGATGTGATCGTCCCCGAGGCCGCCACGTATAGTGTCGCTACCCGCACCACCATCGACGATATCATTGCCATCGCCCGCATCGATGGTATCGGCGCCGCCGTACGCATTGATGACGTCGTCCCCACCCTGCCCATTAATCCGCTCGTCTATATCAATACCATCGAGAACGTCTGCTCCCGCGGTACCTTCTATAAGCGTCAGCGCCACCCCACCGACTTCTTCCGGCACCACTGACAGATCTGGCTCATCGGCTGAATTGGCAGGCGTGAACTTTCCGGTCACGCTTTCGAACGTCCAGAGCGCTTGTTGTTCCGGGGAGAGCGTCGACCAGTCCTTGATCAGGATCGTATCGCCCTGTCCATAGGTTATCAGCAGATCCTGATTGCCGCCGCTTCCGGCCACCAGCTGTTTCGTGATCAACGACACGTCGAGACCTTCGACAAATCGGATTACGCCGCCCTCAGGGGACAGGTCTTCAATTGTATCGTGGCCGTCGCCCACCGCAAAGACATAGGTGTCGACGCCCTCCTCCCCGAGCAGATAGTCATCGCCGGCGTATCCGCGCAGCAGATCCGCGCCCGCACCGCCAGCGATGTCGTTGTCCGCCTCGTTCCCGACGCGCACCAGTGAGATCGGCCCGTCGTCCTCACCGTCGTCGTTCGCCTCGACTGCACGCGCCGCAACGGGCGGGACCGGCTGGTCTTTCGCCACGATACCGACCTCGGCAAGACGCGCACGTATCACGTCCAGCGACAAGGTTTGCCAAGCGTCCACTTTTCCGTTCTTGTTCGTGCCGCTGTCTAGTCCTTGACCATAGGCGTACTGGTTGATCTGGATGCCGTAGTCGCCCTGCTTCCAATTATTGATAACGATCGTCTGGTTCGCACCATCAACCGACGGATTGAGCGTGATGGTGAGCTTACGGGAACCATCACCGGCCAGCGGCCCGAGGTCATAGCGCTCGCCATACGCGCCGACGATCGTCTGCGTATAGGCGCTGATCCATTTGTCGACGAAGCTTGCGAATTGCGTGTAGAGGATCGGGACGAATGCAAATCCGGCCAGGCTCCCGCTGATGCCGCTGAAGAATTTCATGGTCGCTGCAAATTGCGCATCGATCCACCGCTGGACTTGGTCGGCGCTGGCCTCAGTCGGAAATGTCTGCTTGCTGTTTGCCGCCCAGACGGCCTTCACGTCGCCGTTATTGCGATAGTCGAACTTGTCAAGATCGAACGTCGCGCCGCCGACGAGCTGATGGCCGTTGACGACAATGAGGGCGTTAGCACGCTCCTTCTGGTCGAACTCGGCTGCAGTCGTCAATGTCTGCACCTGCGTCCCTGTCGGAGCGCCCGTTGCATCCTTAGTCAAGAATTCGAGTTTGAGGAAAGCACCTTTCTTCTGTATCTCCGGCGCAGACGGTGCCGGCGCCACCTCCTTCACTCTCTCGACGTTGTTACTCCCCTGCGCGAGGGCAATCGTGATATTGTAACCCTTAGCGGCTTCCGACATTTTCACGAAGTCGTCGCCGCTTCGCAGTTCGATTCTCTCGATGCCGATCAGTGTATCCGCTCGGCTGCCCGCCGTAGCATAGGATACTTCGACCCCGAATCCGTTGGATACGTTGGCTATCCGCGAGCCGTTCAGGCTGAGGCCGATGTTGGCAAAGTTGCTGCCGTAGACCGCTGTGTCGATGCCTTCGCCACCGAGGAACGTAACAGAGTCGTTGTCCGTCGGCCCGGTGCGCGCAACGTAGCGATCGTCGCCGGCGCCGCCGATGATGAAATCCTTCCCGCCTCCGCCCTCGAACACGTCCTTGCCGTCACCACCGAGTATGAAGTCGCGCTGCGTTGATCCCTTGATCGTGTCGGCTCCACCGCCACCAATGATCACATGGGCGCGCGAGGCGTCAGCAGTTACGGAGGATGCGTCGTAGGTCAGAGCGCGATCGGACGCCCCCCCGGCTCCAGCCTGAACGATGAGCACCTGCCAGTCCGACAGCGCCTTCGTTCCTTCCTTGACTTCTTTGGCGCTCGCGCCAAGCAGAGTGCTCAGGGCGGCGAAATCGCCGAGCGTGACGTTTGCGCCGAGGGTCGACATCAGGGATTTTTCGGCCGCATCAGCGATCACATGATTGATGTCGCGGACGCCGAAGAGCTGCTCCACCCCGTTGGCCTTCAACTTTTCCTTTTGAGCCGATCCGCCAGGCGCAGTGATCTGTGCGAGATCAACGCGAGCATAAGGGGCCGTTGGGCCATCGGCGTTTCCAGCGCCGAAGACGTTAAGACCCACACTGCTGACGACGTTTCCGGCGGCCGTGCTCAACGCATCACGGACGGTCTGAAGTCCCAGCTTGACGACGCCCGAGTGAATCGACATCCCGTCGGATGTCGGCGACTTACCGTCGCCGACGGCTCCCGTAGATAACCATTTTCCGAAACGCGCGTGAAACTCGGAATAGAAGTTCAGGTCGGAAACAAGCGCACGGAGCATCATTCCGGAGTCGGGACCAGTCGATGTGTCGTCCGTGGTTGTCGTGTGTATCCGTCCGGTAATGGCCGGTGTGATGAGAAACGCATTCCGCAAGGCGGCATCGTTTGTGAGAAGACCTTCCGCGCCGCCAATCGGCTTCGAAGTCCAAGCCGCTTCGTCGTTTGTCCGTGCATCTGTGCGTGCCATGAGAGCATGCAAACTAATGCTGTGCTTGGCTAAGGCCTCGTCGAGGCCCGATCCACCACCAATTGTGAACGACACATCCAACGATGAATCAAAATGTTGAGCTCCGGACAGACCCAATATGAACGACGCCGCCGAGGCACCGGTTTGAGTAAATTTCTGCAGAATCTCATCGCTCAATCCGTAAGAGTGGATCTTCGCATAACCATCAGCAACAAGTGCATCGCGTGCCGCCTTTGCAACATTGTAAACCTGTAGTTGTGCCTGATAAGCGGGGTCGTTGATGTTCGGGAGGCCGTTCGCCCCCGTTGGGGGAATTGGTGGACCAGCCAGTAACAATGAGGCTTTGTCAGATGCCAGCCCCTCTGGAATGAAATTCCCCGCATCGCTCGTCGCCTTAAAAGGCGCCGCCGCATATACGTAGGCATCTTTGTTGTACTTCGCCGCCATCAAGCCGGCGAGCCCGCCCCCGAGCGAGTGACCGGTAAAAACAACATCTCCGAAATCAGCACGACTTCTGAACGATTCCACAAACGCTACTGCAGAAAGCAATTGCGCGGCTTGCGGATCTCCGACGCCGAGAGAAATGTTCGCATTGGTCCAATCTTTAATGTTCGACGCATTAAAGTCTGTTCCCCGAAAGGCAATCACAAGCTTTCCACCGACGGTCCAGGCTTCGGCATACATTCCGCTTCCGGCATCCATCGAACCGACGAGGACTGCCCCCGTCAGGCTATTGAGCTTGATATCGAGATTGGCCGCTGTTCGCGAGTAGACTTCATCGCTGAGCAACGCATAGATCGTTTCGTTCTTCATTGCATCCTCGCAAGCTCATGTGTCAGCGGAAATGGAAGGAAGTCTGGCAGCCAGAGATATTCGTCGCGCTCGACGATCACCGCTGCGGGCGCGGTCCAGATTGCGGCGGGCAAGGTCGCAACGAGTTGGCCATCGATGAAGAAGCGCTGATCAACGGGGCGAACTGTGCTGACAGGACCGGGACTCTTTAGATAATAGCTCCACATGTCGCGGAAGCAGTAGGCAAAGCCGTGATCGGCGCCGTTCGCCACATCGAAATTGATGTCTAGTGTCTGCTGGGCCCGCAGCCGGTCGCTGGCCCAAGGATAACCGGTCTCGACACGATACGGAATCCTTAGGCCTCGCCCCGACGCGATGTCGGATGGCAGATCCACGATGTGACCCACCCCGGACGCCCGGTTGATACCGAGAGCCTTCGAGAAGTTCGGCTGGACACCCGGTATTTCGCGATCCCACTGCGGGTTGTTTTGGACTCTGGTGCCCATTTCTTCTGGATATTGCTCGCGCAACGCATTGACCGTCGGCCAATCGAGTAGCCAGTAGCGCGGCCTCTCCGCCGGCCACCGCTCGCGTATCGCTGTCAGCACGCCAGCGGGTAGCGGCACTCGCAGCACGGCATGGCAGGATATCTCGCGCATTAGTTCAGTTCGCGGATCTCCTTTTGGAAAAAAGCCTTCACCGTGGAAGAAGTTACTCTTCCCATCATACTCATTTTCGCGACTTTTCAGCGGGACGATGTTGTCTTTCCATCCGGACTGGCGCCAGGCCTCGTAGTCAGACTTTGACGCTTCAGTGAACGTCGCCTTTTGAAAGGTGAGCTTCGAAATCGGCTGCAGATAGGCCTGCTCGTTCAGATAGGCCACCATAAATTCCAGATTGCCGGCATCGGGAGCCCAGAACACGACCGGCAGGAAATCTGCGGGCATCGGCTGCTGGTCGAGTTTGCGGTCGCAGATGTTCGGGCTCTGCACGAGCACGCCCTCACCATTGCCGGCACGGATGCCGAAGATGTAGGGCGCCCAGATGGAGCGCGCGCTTCGCGCCTCGCCGATAATCTGCCGGACCTCAGACCCGCATCCGATCACAACATCGATCGTCAGCGGCTGGCCCGCATGGGATAGTTCGACGACCATCCGGTAGAACCAACCGAATTTGATCGTGTCTCGCCCGGTCGGCCCGCAACCGGTAGTAACGAGAGCGAGGCCAGCTAGGACGACCATCAGTAAGATGCGCGCAGCGGCAGAACAAGTTGGTGCTACCGAAGAATGTATTGCCGCCATTGAGGAAGTGCCTCAAGGGCCGCCGTCTAACTGTTTCGTTAGTTCACTTCATGCCCAGATACGAACAGTAACAATCTCGCTAAGATTGTAAAGACGCAAGACTCCAATTTATTCTAGAACAATTTTACACCGCGCTCAGTTCACGGCAACTCTCCCTTCAGGAAAGTTGAGAGCATTTCTATCAGAGAAGCCTAGGCAGCGTGGGTATGGAGAGCGGAGATGCGCGACTTGCGCTAGCACTGTTCGCGCGGACCGGCGTGAACCGATCTTGGATTGCTCCGCGATCCGAGGGAGACGCCGATTGTGACTATCACGTCGGGCAGCATCGGCACACGTCAAGGCCAGCGATCTGCGCAAACGATTTGCACCGTCACACGTGCACCAGGCAACGACCACGCCGCAGTCACACCTTCGCCATTTCTGATGTTCCCAAGCCGTGCTAACCAGCTGTCGGGTCTACAGCGGAGAGGCCGTCTCTCGGGTCGAGGGGATACCCGCACTGGAGTCGGTCATGACCGGTCAAATTCCCTTCTTCGTGCCTAAGCGCACGATCGCTGCAAGTGAGGTCGCGGGCATCGCGGGCTTGCTTTTTGTTACAAAGGATTTCCTCATTTCGGCTGGAGCAGCGCTAGAGACAGCGCGCCGCGGCGAGCTCAGCTATATGGACAATCACAAATATCTTGAGGCCTTGAGGCAGACGAATGCAGGCGCTTGTCTCGTCTCCCCGCGCTTCAGCGCATCCGTTCCAAAGGAGACCTACTCTTTTGTGACACCTCAGCCGTATTTGATTTACTCGAGAATCCTCGCCTTGCTCTATCCAGGAGCGGCTATCCCGGGGTCACTTTTCGAGACCGTCGGCATTTCTCCAAATGCCACGATTCATGCTTCAGCCATCATCGATTGCGGAGTTACCATCGATCCCGGTGCAGTGATCGGTCCTCGGGCCAAGATCGGTGAACGCACTTATATCGGGTCAAACGTCGTGATCGGTCCAGACGTCACCATCGGGAGCCATAGCTCGGTCGGCGCCGGCGCTAT
This sequence comes from Tardiphaga sp. OK245, assembly GCF_900108575.1. Lineage (NCBI taxonomy): Bacteria > Pseudomonadati > Pseudomonadota > Alphaproteobacteria > Hyphomicrobiales > Nitrobacteraceae > Tardiphaga > Tardiphaga sp. OK245. The sequence goes on from NZ_FNWZ01000003.1 coordinate 671,564, forward strand.
CATTGCGCACGCAACCGTCGGCAATCACGTCATTGTCCATCCAGGCGTATCGATCGGGCAGGACGGCTTCGGATTCGTGCCCGACAAAGGCGGACATATAAAAATTCTCCAGGTCGGAGGCGTCATTATTGAGGACTGCGTCGAAATAGGCGCAAACACGGCCATCGATCGCGGGTCGACCCGCAACACGTTTATCGGCGAAGGCACGAAGCTCGATAACCTCGTACAAGTCGCCCACAACGTGACGATTGGCAGGCACTGCCTTATCGCCGCGCAAGTCGGAATTGCCGGGTCCGCAACTCTCGGGAGTTTTGTTGCAATAGGCGGCCAGACTGGAATTGCTCCTCATCTGACGATCGGCGACGGCGCACAGATAGCCGGTGCAAGCGGCGTCACGCGCGACGTGCCTGCGGGAGAGCGGTGGGCAGGATTTCCAGCCCGGCCCAGCCGCAGGTTTTTCCGGCAATACAAGGCCATGGAAATGCTTGCGGCCGGTGACCGCGAGACAAACGATCGATGAACCTGACAGGGTGATGGACAGGTTAGTGTTTTCTCCACACGCGACGAGCGGTTACCGCGGCGGAATGTCGCCGCGCGCCCAGCCCTCACGCGTGCGCGCCCGAAACTCTTCGAAAGTGCCGGCATCAATGGCCGCGCGGATGCCCTGCATCAGGCTCTGATAATAGGCGATGTTGATTTCAGACAGCAGCATCGCGCCGAGGGTCTCACCCGATCGCACCAGATGATGCAGATAGGCGCGCGAATAATCTCGCGCGGCCGGCCAGGTGCTCTCTTCATCCAGCGGACGCGGATCGTCCTGATGCCGCGCATTACGCATGTTGATCTGGCCGTGGCGTGTGAAGGCCATGCCGTGGCGGCCGTTACGCGTCGGCATCACGCAGTCGAACATGTCGACGCCGCGCGCCACTGCTTCCAGCATGTCGTCCGGTGTACCGACGCCCATCAGATAGCGCGGCCGGTCCAAGGGGAGGATCGGAACCACCTCCTCGATCATCGCCAGCATCACGGCCTGCGGTTCGCCCACGGCAAGACCGCCGATCGCATAGCCATGAAAGCCGATATCGATCAGCCCCTGCGCGCTGGCGCGGCGCAGTTCCGGCACATCTCCGCCCTGTGCGATGCCGAACAGCATATAGCCTTCAGGCGCCGTCTCGAAGGCGCGCTTGCAGCGTTCGGCCCAGCGCAACGACAGCTGCATGGCGCGGTCGATATCGGCATGTTCCGCTGGCAGCCGGACGCATTCGTCGAGCTGCATCGCGATGTCCGAATTCAGCAGCCGCTGGATCTCAATGGCCCGTTCCGGCGTCAGTTCGAACTTCGCACCGTCGATATGTGAGCGGAACGTGACGCCCTGCTCGGTCACCTTGCGCAGCTGCGCCAGGGACATCACCTGGAAGCCGCCGGAGTCGGTCAGCATCGGCCCGTTCCAGGTCGTGAATTTCTGCAGACCACCGAACGACGCGACGCGTTCCGCACCGGGACGCAGCATCAGGTGATAGGTATTGCCGAGCACGATATCGGCGCCGGCATCGCGCACATCGCGCCAGTGCAAGCTCTTCATCGCACCGAGGGTGCCGACCGGCATGAAGGCCGGTGTGCGCACCACGCCATGCGGCGTTGTCAGCTGGCCCCTGCGTGCCGTGCCGTCAGTGCGCAGCAGTTCGAAATGATTGGCGACGGTCATTGATTTCGTGTGTCCCGAAACAGCAGACTGGCGTCGCCGTATGAATAGAAACGATAGCCGGTCGCGATGGCATGGGCATAGGCCTGCTTCATCGTATCCATGCCGGCGAAGGCAGAAACCAGCATGAACAGCGTCGAACGCGGCAGATGGAAATTCGTGAGCATGATATCGACGGCGCGGAAGCGATAGCCGGGCGTGATGAAGATCGCAGTCTCGTCGGCGAATGGATGAATAACGCCGTCCTCCGACGTCGCGCTTTCTAGCAGACGCATTGAGGTCGTGCCGACGGCAACGACGCGTCCGCCGGCCGCATGCGCTGCGTTCAGCGCATCCGCCGTTGCGCGCGAGATCGTACCCCACTCGGAATGCATCTTGTGCTCTGCGGTGTCGTCGACCTTCACCGGCAGGAACGTCCCTGCTCCGACATGCAGTGTGATGCGATGCAGGCCGACGCCGCGCGCCTTCAGAGCGGCTTCCAGTGCCGGCGTGAAATGCAGTCCCGCCGTCGGTGCGGCGACGGCACCGTCATTGGCGGCGAACATGGTTTGATAATCGGCCGTGTCACGCTCGTCCGGAGCGCGTTTTCCGGCGATGTAAGGCGGCAGCGGCGGCGCGCCGAGTTCGGCAATCGCCTGATCCAGCGCCGGGCCGTGAAACGAGAAAGAGAAGATGATTTCGCCGGCATCGCCCTTGTGCTCGACTTGCGCGTCGAGATGACCGAGCAGGCAGACACGGCCTTCATTGCCGAAGCGAACCGTGTCGCCTTCGGTCAGCTTCTTGGCGGGCCGCACCAGCGCCTGCCAGCGCGAACCGTCGAGGCGCTTGATCAGCGTGGCGTCAATCTTCGGTTCGGTCTCGCGGCCAATGCGGCGGCCGCTGAGCTGCGCCGAGATGACCCTGGTGTCGTTGACGACCAGCTGATCGCCGGGCTTCAGCCATTGCGGGAGATCGGCGACGACGTGGTCCTGCACGTCCAGACCCGGCTGAACGACAAGCAACCGCGCAGCATCCCGCGGGCTGGCAGGCCGCAGCGCGATGTTCTCAGGCGGAAGTTCGAAGTCGAAGATATCGGTACGCATGGGTTTGTAGTTATTCCCACTCCGTCATGGCCGGGCTTGTCCCGGCCATCCACGCCTTGGTGTTGATGCCTATAAAACGAGGATGCCCGGGACAACTAGCGAAGTTCGCTTCGCGCTGCCCGGGCATGACGAACGTGAGGGAGGAGCTTAACTTAGGCAGCCGCGTCGGCAGCCATATGCGCCTTGACGATCTTGTCCGGGTTCTGCACCGGCTCGCCGCGCTTGATCTTGTCGACGTTCTCCATGCCCTCGGTAACCTTGCCCCACACAGTGTACTGCTTGTTGAGGAAGGACGCGTCGTCGAAGCAGATGAAGAACTGGCTGTCTCCGGAATCCGGGCTGGCCGCGCGCGCCATCGACAGCGTGCCGCGCACATGCGGCTCGTTATTGAATTCGGCCTTCAGCTTCTTGCCCGAACCGCCGGTGCCGGTGCCCTGCGGACAGCCGGTCTGCGCCATGAAGCCGTCGATGACACGGTGGAAGACGATACCGTCGTAGAAGCCTTCGCGCACGAGCTCCTTGATACGGGCGACATGGCCCGGTGCCAGATCCGGGCGCATCTCGATGGTGACGGGACCCTGGGTGGTTTCAAGGATCAAAGTATTCTCGGTAACAGCCATGCTCGTCTCTCTACTGGTTTGGGTTGGTTTCGGCGGTCGTCAAACCGCACTCGGAAGGGGCGTCCAGCGACCGCGTCGCCCAGGCCCCCGGTAAATGGCATCGGCGTGCAATGTTGCAATGTCTCCATCACAGCCGTTCGATAGGCAACGCTGTCTGCCTCGGAGGCATCCGGCGTCTCGAAGGTAATTCGCGGCCTTCCGAGAAGTTCACCGGATCGCTTGAAGCTGAACAGCACCGTGATCTCCATGCCCGGATGGCCTCGCGGCAAGGCGGGCGGATGCCAGCACGCTTTCAGCCTTCCGAACATGCCCTCCAGCGTGCTCACGGCTTCAGACTGAGCCGATGCCAGATGCGCCTGAAGGACGCCAGACAGTAATAATGCCGCGAGCAGAGCAATCACCCTGCATCGCGGCATCATGATGCTCACTTGATGTCGGAAGCCACCTGAACCTTGACCATCTTGTCGGGGTCGGTCACGGCACCGCTGGCCGAACCGGGAGGCGCCTTCTTGAGCTTGTCGACGACGTCCATGCCGGCGACGACATCGCCAACCACGGTGTACTTGCCGTTCAGCGACGAGCCCTCCGCGAACATGATGAAGAACTGCGAATTGGCCGAATCCGGATCGCCGGCACGTGCCATGCCAACAACGCCGCGCTTGTACGGCACCTGCGAGAATTCGGCCTTCAGGTTCGGATACTTCGATCCGCCGGTGCCGTTGAAGTTCTTGCCGTCACCGGTCTGCGCCATGAAGCCGTCCATCACGCGGTGGAACGGTACGTTGTTGTAGTAGCCTTCGCGGGCGAGCAGCTTGATGCGCTCGGCGTGCTGCGGGGCGATATCGGTGCGCAGCTTGATGATGATCCGGCCCTTGGTCGTGTCGATCACGACCGAATTGGCCTTGTCGAGGCCAGCCGGAAGGGCTGCCGGAGCCTGCGCGAAAGCGGGAGCCGCGAACATCAGCGCGGCAGCAAGTGCGACTATACGGATCATGGAAACTCCGGATCAGAGAAAGCCGGTCAGCCGGCCAGGATACTTATTTGGGTTTATGCGGCGAATTTGGACTTGAGGCTCTTGGCGACCGCGTCCGGGACGAAAGCCGAAACGTCGCCGCCCATGGCGGCGATTTGCCGGACCAGTGTGGCGGTGATCGGGCGGACGCTCACCGAGGCCGGAAGAAATACCGTCTGCACATCCGGCGCCATGGTCTCGTTCATGCCGACGATCTGCATCTCGTAATCCAGATCGGTGCCGTCGCGCAGCCCGCGGATCATGATGGTCGCACCGATCTGCTGCGCCAGTGTGGTGGTGAGATTGTCATAGGTCGTGCAGTCGAATTCGCAGCCGGCGGCTGAGGCCAGCGGTCCGAACACCTGCTTCACCATCTCCAGCCGCTCGTCCGTCGAGAACAGCGGCTTCTTGCCAGGGTGGACGCCGATCGCGACCACGAGCTTGTCGCACAGGCCAACGGCATGGCGGACCACATCGAGATGGCCATTGGTGACGGGATCGAATGAACCGGGATAAAGCGCGATACGGGGCATTCCCCCTCCTACCCCGCCCCCGTTCGAGCCGCAAGCCGACTTGGTTCCGCCCGCTGGGGCCGAATGGCCGATGTTTATTTTCGGACAGGGCTCGAACCGGATGCCGGGTCAGCGCGTCTACTGGGTACGCAGCAACGATATTGAAAACATTGGGCTTTCGAGCCTCATGTGTCGTCATGTGCGTACGGACGAAACACAAACCGGGCCGGATGAAACCACTTTGCCTGGACACGACAACTTCCTGAAACCGGACCTGATTAATCAGGCAAGCACAGGAAGCGACAAACAAACCGGGCCAAAACGGCCCGAATGACAGGGGACCGTCATGATCAAGACTCTCTCAGCAGTTGCCGTCGCAGCTTTCATCGCAGCCGCCCTCACCGTTCTGCCGGGCTTTGCCCCGAAGGTCGAGGCGTCGGTGCCGGTGGCCCTCGCCAAGGCCGACCGTCTGGACATCCACACGGTAGGTCGCAACTGCTCCGAGCAGGCCTGGCCGAACTTCGAGGCCTCCTGCCTGCGTAACGCAGCCAGCAAGACGATCACTGTCCGCGAAGTCCGCCTCGTGACCACCGAGCGTCGCTAAGCGGCAAAAGATACCGCACCCCGGTCAGAGCCGGGGTGTACTGATATTCAATCTGGACAATCACGATCCACTCACCGAACCCGCACGACGCATAGTTCAGTGAAACTCTCGCGACAGCTACTTCAACTAATTTCATAGCAATTCGCGACGCAACGTCGCAGACTGCCGGTCAAGCGCAATTGTCAAGCGCGAGTCCCGTGAGGGCTGCCAGTGACCGCCATCCCAGCCGCATCGCCAGGCCACTCTGGCGGACTTCCTCTCACGGCAACGATCGGCGCGCTCGGCGTCGTCTATGGTGATATCGGCACCAGCCCCCTTTATGCATTGAAGGAAGCCGTGAAGGCAGCGGCCCATGGCGGGCCTCTCACGTCCGAAGCAACGCTCGGCGTGGTGTCGCTGATCCTCTGGGCGTTGATCCTGATTATCTCCCTGAAATACGCACTTCTAATTCTGCGCGCCGACAATCGCGGCGAAGGCGGCATCGTCGCCCTGCTGGCACTGCTCCACGCGCGCAACGCAGAGCCGGGCACATGGCGCGTACATTTGCTGATCGTCGGCCTTGTCGGCGCCGCGCTGCTCTATGGCGATGGCGCCATCACGCCGGCGATCTCGGTCCTATCAGCCATTGAAGGCCTCAAGGTCGATGCACCGTCGCTTGCGCCGGCCGTGGTACCGCTCACCGTCATCATTCTGATCGGGCTGTTTCTGATGCAGAGCAAGGGCACCGGTTTCATCGGTGGCATCTTCGGGCCAGTGATGCTGGGCTGGTTTGCCGTGCTGGCGCTGCTCGGCATCCATGGCATCGTGCAATCGCCCGGCGTGCTCGCTGCCGTCAGTCCGCTCTATGCCTTCGAATTCCTGATCCACCAGGACTTCCACATCAGCTTTGCCATTCTCGGCGCTGCCTTCCTTGCCGTGACCGGCGGCGAAGCGATGTATGCCGATATGGGCCATTTCGGCCGGATGCCGATCCGGCTCGCCTGGTTTGCCATCGCCCTGCCGGCGCTGGTGCTGAACTATTTCGGCCAGGCGGGACTGCTGATCGCCGACCCCACCGCCATCAACAACCCGTTCTATCAACTGGCGCCGGACTGGCTGCACTACCCGCTGGTGGCCTTTGCGACCGTCGCGACGGTGATCGCATCGCAGGCTATCATTTCCGGTGTGTTCTCGCTGACTCAGCAATCGATCCAGCTCGGCTTCCTGCCGCGGATGCAGATCCGGCACACCACCAGCCACGCCATGGGCCAGATCTATGTGCCGCTGGTGAACTGGCTGCTGGCGGCGGCGACGTTGGCCGCCGTGCTCAGCTTCGGCACATCGGACGCCCTGGCAGGCGCCTATGGCATCGCCGTATCGCTGCTGATGGCGATCACCACGCTGCTCGCGGCATTGGTCGCGCTGCAATGGGGCTATCCGCCGCTTCTCGTCGTGACGGTGAACGGCTTTTTCTTCATCATCGATTGCATCTTCTTCGCCGCCAATTCCACGAAGCTGTTCGAAGGCGGCTGGTTTCCGCTGTTCTTGGCGGCTGCTGTCGCGTTCCTGATGTTGACCTGGCGCAGCGGTGTCAAACTCGTCGAAAGCGCCCGCGCCAAACTGCGTCAGCCCGAAGAGGACCTGATCGAGACAGCCGTCAGTCGCTGCCATGCGCGCCTCAATGGCACCGCGGTGTTCCTGGCATCCATGCCGAATGGCGTGCCGCTGGCACTGACGCAATTCGTCAAGCACAACCACGTCCTACATGAGCGCGTCATTCTGGTGACTGTGCTGATCTCCGAAGTGCCGCGTGTCCCGGATGCCGATCGCGCCGAGGTCATAGAAGTGATCGAAGGGATCACGCGCGTCATCCTGCATTACGGCTTCATGCAGTATCCAACGATTTCGGACGGGCTCGGTCTGGCCTCCGAACAGGGCAAACTGCCCGGCATCGACCTCGCCGAGATCACCTATTACATCGGCCGGGAGACCATCATTCCCAGCGACAAGGTCGCCGGGATGGCGGTGTGGCGCGAAACCGTATTCGCGTTCCTGCAACGTAACGCCGAACGCTCCGCAGCGTTCTTCGGCGTGCCGTCCAAGCAAGTCGTCGAGTTCGGCACCGAAATCGAGATTTAAGCCGCGCGCACCTTTTCAAAACACGCGATCAGCAATTCGGTGAGGACCTTTACCTTCCGTGAGGGATGCTGACTTGGTGGGCGGATGACATAAACACCTGCCGGCGGTGGTGGATAGCGTGTCATGACCACAACCAGCGCGCCGGAGGCGATGTAGTCGTCGGTGATGCCACCCGGGAGCCAGGCGATACCGAGTCCTGCCAATGCGGCGGCGACAAGAGCTGCGCCGTTGTCGGCCTTGAATCGCCCCTGTGGACGCACCGTGATGATCTTGTCGCCATCCATGAATTGCCAGGCTTCGGTGCCCTGCATGAGAGCCTGATGGTCGACGAGTTCGTCCGGCGTCTCGGGTGAACCATGCGCTTTGATATAGTCCGGGCTCGCGACTAACTTTCCATAAAAGGGCCCGACGTGCCGCGCGATCAGGTTCGAGTCCTGAAGATAGCCAAACCGGATCGCACAATCGAAACCTTCGGCGATGAGATCGACGAAGCGATCACTGTAGACGGTGTGGACGTGGAGCTGCGGATGACGTCGCGCCATGTCCGCGAGCACAGGCGCGAGGTGAGTTGGGCCGAAAGTCAGAGGCGCCGCAATGCGCAGCCGGCCGGAAAGCTCGCCGTTAGGCAGAATCAGTTCCCGGGCTGCGTCCATCTCAGCGCAGGCCCGGGCCGCATGGTCGCGAAATATGACCCCGGCCTCGGTGAGCGCGGCGCCGCGCGTGTTTCGTGCAAGCAGCTGAACGCCAAGGTCCGCTTCAAGACGGGCGAGTTGTCGACTGACAATCGACTTGGAGACACCGAGCCGGCGCGCGGCAGATGAAACGCCACCCGCATCGGCCACTTCCACAAACGTCCTGAGCTCTTCGATATCCAATTCGGCGTTCCCCGTTCCGCGACACAGCTTGGCACGAGGGGGCACTATCGCATTACCGATACGAACGGCAATACCTCCGTCGGGCAACGTCGCCGTTGGCGCATGTCCCCCAACCCACCTCACTTACAACGGCAGCAGAGGATGTATTCATGACCTTTCGTAATGGCCTTGCGTCGCTTCTTCGTCCCGAAGACTCGGTTCTTGTTCTGATCGACCACCAGCCGTTCCAGATGGCCAACCTGAACAGCCACGAACCGCAGATGGTGATCAACAATACGGTGGGTCTGGCCAAGGCCGCCAAGCTTTTCGGCGTCCCCACGATTCTGACGAGCGTGCTCGTTGAACGTGGCGGCATCCTGTTTCCACAGATCACCGATGTCTTCCCCGGCCAGGAGGTGATCGACCGGACCTGGGTCAACACCTGGCAAGATCCGAAGGTGGTTGACGTGGTGAAAGCGACGGGCCGCAAGCAACTGATCATCGCTGGCCTATGGACCGAAGTCTGCGTCGCGATGCCCACGATCCAGGCTCTCGGCGAGGGCTGGGATGTCACGGTCGTCACGGACGCGTCTGGCGGCATGTCGGTCGAGGCCCACGAGGTCGCGATCCAACGCATGATCCGAGCCGGTGCCAATATGATGACCTGGTTCGCGGTGCTCGCCGAATGGCAGCGCGACTGGGCCCGTCTCGACACGGTGCCCGGACTGACGGACATCATGATACAGCACGGCGGCGGCAGCGGCATCGCCTATGTGTGGGAGCAGCAGCTCCTCAACACGCCGGTGCCGAAGAATTAATTGAGCCAGGGGACGGCGCGACCGTGCGAGCATTGCCCGCTCATCTCGGTCTCGCCGTCCCCCCCTCAGCACAAAAGCAACGGCCGAGCGCAGCGGGAACGAGCTGCGCTGTCCGGTGATCTGACTGCCCCCGTCGATGAAAACGCCTGATGATCAAGTTGAGCTTCGTTCTTGCGGCGACGATCGCCGCGACGACTACAGTCGTACAGGCACAGGTCGGCACTGACGTCGAGCGCGCGCCAACGCTGACGAACGAAAGATATCGCGAGGATTGGTCCTATCTCGAGGATCCATCTAAGCGAACCGGCCGTTGGACTGAGCCCTTCAAATATATCCCGTTGCAGGAGCAAGCGTTGATTTATCTCGCAACTGGCATGGAAGCCCGGTCGCGCTACGAAGGCTATACCAACGTCAATTGGGGATCCGCGCCGAATGACAGTTATATCTGGCACCGTTTCATGCCCTATGCCGACCTTCACGCGGGCAAGGTGCGGTTTTTCACCCAACCCATCTTTTCGGCGATCACCGGCACCAGCCGTCCCGAGCGTCCGGTCGATACGACCGGCGCCGATATGCTTCAGGCATTCGGCGAGATCGAAATGGATGCCGGAGACCGCAGCACGCTGCGGATGTCGGCAGGACGCAAGCTGATGTCGCTGGGCGCTGGCCGCTTCATCGACACCCGCTACGGTCCCAATGTCCCGCAGGCCTTTGACGGTCTCGACGCGATCGTCACCGGACCTGATCGCCAGATGACGCTGTTTTACGCCCGTCCCGTCGACAATTTTCCGGGCGATTTTGATGATCGCATGTCGCGCCAAAAATCCGTCTGGGGCGCCTATGCAACGCAATGGCTGCGGGAGAACAAGTCGGTCGGTGTCGATGTCTATTATCTGGGTTTGCTGGACCGCGATGCGGTTTTCGATCAAGGCCGCGGCAGGGAACTCGCGCATACATTCGGAACGCGAATCTTCGGCGACACCGGCGCCTGGTTCTGGAATGTCGAAGGCGCTCTACAGCGCGGGACTTTCGGAACGCAACGAGTGGAAGCATGGGGTATTGGTGGTGAATTCGGCTATCGCTTCCTCCAGACGCCACTTCAACCCGAACTCCGGTTCATGTCCGATGTTATTTCGGGAGACGGTAACCCGGACGATTCGAAGCTCGGGACGTTCAATCCTCTATTTCCGAGGGGCAAATATTTCGGTGCTCTGTCTCCGGTCGGCCCGCGCAACCTCATTCAGGTCCGGCCGTCGATCACCGTCTATCCGCGCAAAGATGTCGCAGTCTCGCTCACCGGAGCGGCCTATTGGCGACAGAGCACGGCCGACGGGATCTACGGGGTCCCCGGAAATCTCGTGAGAAGCGGCAAAGGCAGCGATGCGCGCTACATCGGACATCAGGTCGAGCTGTCAGTAGCATGGCAGGCTACGGCCGAACTCAATCTGTCTGCATCGCTGAGTGCCTTCGAAGCCGGGCGTTTCATATCGGACACCGGACCCGCACAGACCATAACCCTGATCAGCGTGATGGCGAACTTCCGGTTCTAGCTGTGACACGACCTGATCGACGAATTGAACAAGGAGTTCTCATGGAAATCGGCATCGACAGTTTTGCAGCCATCCTTCCCGATCCGGCGACGGGCAAGCTGCCTTCAGCGACCGATCGCATGGCGGGCCTCCTTGATGAGGTCGAGGTCGCCGACCGGGTTGGGCTCGATGTCTTCGGCATCGGCGAGCACCACCGCGCCGAATTCCTCGATTCCGCGCCCGCGATCATCCTGGCCGCAGCAGCAGCGCGCACCAGCCAGATTCGTTTGACCAGCGCCGTGACAGTGCTGAGCGCCGCTGATCCCGTGCGCGTGTTTCAGGAATTCGCGACTCTCGATCTCATCTCGAAAGGCCGTGCGGAACTCGTCGTTGGTCGTGGCTCGTTTGGCGAAGCCTATCCGCTGTTCGGCATGGACCCGCAGGACTATGACGAACTCTTTGCCGAGAAGCTCGCGCTGTTCCTGAAGCTTGGCGAGACCAAGCATCCGATCTGGAAAGGCCGCTTTCGTGCGGCGCTCGAGGGCCAGGGTGTCTATCCCCGTCCCCATCAGCCGCAGTTGCCGCTCTGGATCGGCGTCGGTGGCACACCGGAATCCTTCGCGCGCGCCGGCACGCTGGGCCTGCCACTGATGGTCGCGATCATCGGCGGCACATTCGCGCGCTTTCGCCCGCTCGTCGATCTCTACCGCGAGGCCGGCAGCCGCGCTGGACACAGTCCCGACAAGCTCAAGGTCGGCGTGCATGCGATGGGCTTTGTCGGCGAGACCGACGCGGCAACCAGGGATGCGTTCTTTCCCGGCTGGGCGCATCTGACGGCGAAGATCGGTCGCGAACGCGGCTGGTCGCCGCCGTCGCGTCAGCAATTCGATGCCATGGCCGGCCCGGAAGGCGCGTTCCTGGTCGGTGCCCCCGCGACGGTTGCTGCCAAGATGCGTCACGCGAGCAAAACCCTCGGTGACGTCTCGCGTATCACCTTCCAGATGAGCACTGCCTCGCTCGAAACCGCCGCGATGAAACGTTCGATCGAACTGTTAGGCAGTGAAGTCGCGCCGATCATTCGGGCAGCGCAATCGAAGGCATGAGAAACGCCCCCCCTTTGATCGTGCAGCACATGACATCGCTCATCACGATCTGAGCCTGACGCGCTGAATTGCCGCACGCATTGCAGCATCGGACAAAGCCGCCAGAGTCATCTAGTGTGCTGCAACGCACTGCGCGAACATGTGCAATCAGTATAAGCACGCCGGATCGAGACGTACGGCCGATAGATGAAAGGGGTGAGATGGCGGACGCTTCCGGTTTTAGCTTGGGACATGTAATTGTCCTGCTGGGTGCGGCCACCGTCGCAGTGCCATTGTTCAAACGATTGGGGCTCGGCTCCGTTCTCGGCTATCTCACCGCGGGTCTCGCCGTGGGGCCGTTCGGCCTCGGCCTTTTCAACGATCCCGAGACCCTGCTCCACACCGCCGAACTCGGCGTCGTCATGTTCCTGTTCATCATCGGGCTGGAGATGCGCCCGTCGAAACTGTGGAAGCTGCGGCGGCAGATCTTTGGCCTCGGCGCAGCACAGGTCATCACCTGCGGCTTTCTGCTCACGCTGGTCGGCATGGCCGCCGGCCTCGCTTTCCCCGTCGCCATGATCGGCGCCATGGGCTTTGTGCTGTCCTCCACCGCCGTCATCATGCAACTGCTGGAGGAACAGGACGAGACTTCCTCGCCCGAAGGCCAGCGCGCCATCGCGATCCTGCTGCTGGAGGATCTCGCCATCGTCCCGCTGCTGGCGCTGGTCGCCATCTGGGGCGCGGCCGAGGCCCCGGCTGCCGCAAATGCAAAACCGATATGGCAGAGTGCCGTCATCGCGCTGGCCGGCCTCGCCGCGCTGCTGGCCGCGGGCCGCTGGCTGCTCGATCCGTTCTTCCGCATCATCGCGCGTGCCGGCGCGCGCGAAGTGCTGACGGCCGCCGCGCTGCTTGTCGTGCTCGGCTCCGCCGTGTTCATGCAGAGCGTCGGCCTGTCGATGGCGATGGGCGCCTTCCTCGCCGGCGTGCTGCTCTCGGAATCGAACTTCCGGCATCAGCTCGAGGCCGACATCGAACCGTTCCGCGGCATCCTGCTCGGCCTGTTCTTCCTCAGCGTCGGCATGTCGCTCGATCTCAGCATCGTCGCCAGTGAATGGATCATGGTGCTGGGCGGCGTCGTGGCCTTCATGATCGTCAAGGCGATCGGCATCTATGTGATCGCGCGCCTCGCAAAGTCTGATCACGCCGCCGCCACCCACCGCGCCGCGCTGTTCGCGCAAGGCGGAGAATTCGCCTTCGTCCTCTATGCGGCAGCGGGGACCGCGGGCATCTTCGACACCCGCGTCTCGGCTGTCATGAGCGCGATCGTCATCCTGTCGATGGCACTGACGCCCATCGTGCTGCTGATCCACGCGCAGATGCGGCAGCGCACGCCTGTCTCCATGGACGGCATCGACAAAGCCGACGGCCTGCGCGGAAAAGTGCTGTTCATCGGCTTCGGCCGCTTCGCGCAGGTGGCGAGCCAGGCCCTGCTGGCGCGCAACATCGAACTGTCGCTGATCGAAACCGATGTGGACATGATCCGCGCCGCCGGCAATTTCGGCTTCAAGATCCACTATGGTGATGGCACCCGCCTCGACGTGCTGCACGCCTCCGGCGCTGGCACCGCTGAAGCGATCCTGATCTGTGTCGACAAACCGGAGGCAGCAGATCACATCGTCGAACTGTGCCGCTTGGAATTTCCGCTGGCCAAACTCTATGTCCGCTCCTACGACCGCGGCCATTCGCTGCGCCTCATTCATGCCGGCGTCGATTTCCAGATCCGCGAGACTTTTGAATCCGCGTTGCTGTTCAGCGAAGCCGTCCTGACCGGCCTCGGCCTCGACGAAGACGAGGCCCGCGAAGCCATCGCCGATGTCCGCGACCGCGACGCGCAACGCGTCGAGCTGGAAGTCATCGGCGGCCTGGAAGCCGGCCGCAAGCTGCTCCGCGGCAATGCCGAAACGCCGGAGCCGAGCCCGTTCTTCAAGACACGGCCGGCGAGTGCGGAGTAGCGGTTCCACGAACGATGTCGAAAATTGGGATGTGAGATCCGAGACCGGCCGACGACGCCGACGATTGTCTCTGCAAGCAAAAAGCCCGCGGCATAACCGCGGGCTTTTTTGATCGACTTGTCGAAGGCGGATGCGGAGAGTCTCAGCCCTCCGCCACCGGCGCACCGTTGCCGTTCTCGCCCTCTTCGCCCTCGCCCGCCTCGCCGATATGCTCGACCGACACGACGTGCTCGTCGTCAGCCGTGTTGAACACGATGACGCCCTGGGTCGAACGGCCGGCGATGCGGATACCTTCCACCGGGCAGCGGATGAGCTGGCCCTTGTCGGTGACCAGCATAATCTGGTCGCTGTCCTCGACCGGGAACGAAGCGATCAGCTTGCCATTACGGTTGTTGACCGACATGGCGACGATGCCCTTACCGCCGCGGCCGGTGGTGCGGTACTCGAACGACGAGGTCCGCTTGCCGTAGCCATTCTCGCTGATGGTCAGTACGAACTGCTCGGACGCCGACATCTCGACATAGCGCTGCTCGCCGAGTTCGATGGCTCCCGTCGCCTCTTCGGTCTCCACGGCAGCCGCCGCTTCGTCCGCGACATCGGCACGCTCCTCGGCGCCGCCGCGACGCACCGCATTGGCACGGCGCAGATAGGCCGCGCGCTCATCCGAATTCGCCTCGAGGTGGCGCAGGATCGTCAGCGAGATCAGCTTGTCGCCGTCCGCGAGAGAGATACCGCGAACGCCCATGGAACTGCGGCCCTGGAACACGCGGACGTCAGTCACCGGGAAACGGATGCACTGGCCGCCGGCAGCGGTCAGCAGCACGTCATCATGTTCGGTGGCGATCTGCACATCGACGATCGCTTCGCCCTCATCAAGCTTCATCGCGATGATGCCGGAGCGCCTGACATCGACGAAGTCAGAGAGCTTGTTGCGGCGGACGTTGCCGCCGGTGGTCGCGAACATCACGTCGAGATCGTTCCACGTCGCCTCGTCCTCAGGCAGCGGCATGATCGTGGTGATGCGTTCGCCCTGCTCCAGCGGCAGGATGTTGATCATCGCCTTGCCGCGGCCGTTTGGCGGCGCGATCGGCAGACGCCAGACCTTTTCCTTGTAGACCTGGCCACGCGACGAGAAGAACAGCACCGGCGTATGGGTCGAGGCCACGAACAGACGCGAGACGAAATCCTCGTCGCGCGTCGCCATGCCGGAGCGGCCCTTGCCGCCGCGGCGCTGCGCCCGATAGGTCGAGAGCGGCACGCGCTTGACGTAGCCATGATGCGACACCGTCACCACCATGTCTTCGCGCTGGATCAGGTCTTCGTCTTCGACCTCGCCTTCCTGTTCCATGATCACGGTCTTGCGCGGCGTCGCGAATTCCAACTTCACCGCGCCGAGTTCGTCCTTGATGATGCCCTGGACGCGCGCGCGCGAACGCAGGATCTCCAGATAGTCCGCAATCTCGACGGCGAGCTTGTCCAGCTCGTCGGAGATTTCTTCGCGGCCCAGAGCTGTCAAGCGAGCCAGTCGCAGATCGAGAATGGCCTTGGCCTGTTCGAAGGACAGCCGCGCGGTACCGTCTTCCTCGAGGCGATGGCGCGGATCGTCGATCAGCATCATCATCGTCGCCACATCCTGCGCCGGCCAGCGGCGCTCCATCAGGATGTCGCGCGCAGTGGTCGGATCCGGCGAGGTCCGGATCACACGAATGACCTCGTCGATATTCGCCACCGCAATGGCCAGGCCGACGAGGATATGCGCGCGGTCGCGCGCCTTGTTGAGCAGGAACTTGGTACGGCGCGTGACGACCTGTTCGCGGAACGCGACGAAGATCGTCAGCAGGTCCTTCAGGTTCATCAGCAACGGCCGGCCGGTGTCGAGCGCCACCATGTTGGCGCCGAAATTGGTCTGCAGCGGCGTGAACTTGTAAAGCTGGTTGAGCACCACCTCCGGCACCGCGTCCCGCTTCAATTCGACGACGACGCGAAAACCGTCGCGGTCGGATTCGTCGCGTAGATCGGAGATGCCTTCGATCTTCTTGTCGCGCACCAGTTCGGCGATGCGCTCCACCATGGTGGCCTTGTTCACCTGGTAGGGAATTTCAGAGACGATGATCGCTTCGCGGTCCTTGCGCGTCGGCTCGATAGAGACCTTGCCGCGCATCACGATGGAGCCGCGGCCGGTGTGATAGGCCGTACGAATCCCGGCGCGGCCGAGAATGATACCACCCGTCGGGAAATCCGGACCTGGGATGATCTTGTTCAGATCGTCAATGGTGAGTGACGGATCATCGATCAGCGCGACGCAGGCGTCGATGACTTCGCCGAGATTGTGCGGCGGGATGTTGGTGGCCATGCCCACGGCGATACCGCCGCCGCCATTGACCAGCAGATTGGGAAACTTGGCGGGCAACACGCGTGGCTCGCGGAACGAGCCGTCGTAGTTGTCCTGATAGTCGACCGTGTCCTTGTCGAGATCGTCGAGCAGCGACTGCG
The DNA here is from genome assembly GCF_900108575.1 of Tardiphaga sp. OK245. NCBI lineage: Bacteria > Pseudomonadati > Pseudomonadota > Alphaproteobacteria > Hyphomicrobiales > Nitrobacteraceae > Tardiphaga > Tardiphaga sp. OK245. The sequence goes on from NZ_FNWZ01000003.1 coordinate 688,002, forward strand.
CGATCTTGGTCAGGCGCGACTCGGTATAGCGCATGGCCGCGGCCTGATCGCCATCGACCGAACCGAAATTGCCCTGACCGTCGATCAGCGGCACGCGCATCGAGAAGTCCTGCGCCATGCGGACCATGGCGTCATAGACCGACTGGTCGCCATGCGGATGATATTTACCGATCACGTCGCCGACGGTTCGCGCCGACTTGCGATACGGCTTGTTCCACTCGAAGCCGTTCTCATACATCGCGTAGAGAATGCGGCGATGCACCGGCTTCAAGCCGTCGCGCGCATCCGGCAGCGCACGCGCCACGATCACACTCATGGCGTAATCGAGATACGAACGCTTCATCTCATCGAGGATGGATACGGGACGAATATCCGAGGGGGCCGGTGGCTCCCCAGGCTTCTGGTCTTCGGTGTCGGACAAGGATGATTTCCGGTCAGGTTTTGCTGGGAATCATATAGCGCATCGCGCGGCTTCAAGCCACCCCGCAGACAACGCCCGCGGCTCTATTTTCCTGCTGATTTTTCAAATGCTTACGGGAGCTGTACAGGGCTTGTGAAGTGGCCCCGAATAAGCCAGCCCGAACCCGCCGAATCTTGCGAAAATCATGCGGCCGTCTTGCAGCAATCTAGCGACCGAACACCACGGTGTGCATGACCCGGCCGGGCACAAGGGTGAACACGCCGGCGATCACCAGGGCGCCGGCGAAGATCGAAATCATGGTGATGGCATGCGCCCTGACGCGGTGCCGGCGTGCGGCGACCACTCCGACCACCAGCATCACCGGCGCGATGATCGACAGCAGGTGGATCGGGCTCCAGTCTCGCCACAGCCGGTAGCTATGGCCGTGGATCCCAAACGAACTGATCGCAACGGTGGCGAGCAGGATCACCCAGATCCAGCCGAGCGTCCTGTGTGGCAGCGTGCCCTTGGGCGCGATCAATTGAACGACACCGAGCACGAATGCGACCATGGCCGCAAAAGCATGCAGCGGGATTGGAGCGGCGGCATCAAGCAGCGGCTGCAGCGACATGGTGGCCCTCGCGTTCAGGAGGCAGAGTCAGCTCACCATCGCAGAAATCTTTCCATTGTAAAGATCATATTGCCGCCACGTTGCCGCAGCTAACCGTCCCCTCAAAAAAGCAAAACGCGCTGCGAGCAATCAGCTCACAGCGCGCGATGCAGAAGTTCAGGACGTCCTGACAGCAGATCAGAAGGGTTATATGTGGTTATGGACGTGATGCGTGAGGCGGTCGAGGAGCGCGCCGGTGACCGAGGCTGGATTCCGGGATATCTCCAGGTCGCGCCTGGCGGACGGCTGCACTTTGTTTCGTGCGCGCCTCACGGGCTGATCGTGGCTGAATGGTTGGTTTCGGACGCAAGGCTCTCCGAGACAGGGGACCGCGCTAGTCGAGGCGACCCAAAGTATCCATGCCTCGCTCCGGGCGGACCGGGGCTCGACCACGCAATGATTCAAATCGTGAGCGAGCGTCAGATGCTGCCACCAGGCCCCCGTGCGAAATGTTGAGATCCATCAAGTTCACAGTTGCCAGCTAATCCAGTGGTTTGGCTTTTATCGCCTTGGTCACCCAGGACGGTCTCATTGATATGCTCTCCCAGGACTCGCGTGATGACCTTATCGAAATTGAGGGGGTCGGCACCGTTGACTTGTATCAAGGACCATCCGTCCCGGCGCAAGCACTCGCCGATCTCCCTTGAGATATTGGCCTGCTTCAAGCCCCTGTCCACGCCGAGTTCGAACAGGAGGACTTCGATGAGCGGCTGGTGCGCATGCCGATCCGTAAGACGGCGGCGCAACGTTTCCTGCGGCGCATCGAGCTGGACAAGCAGGTCCGGTCGCGGCAGGAACGCTAGGCAGTCACGAACCACGTCAATGCTTGGAGTTCGCGCCAGCAAAACCAGCGCACACAATGCCTGGATCAGGCCTTCTTCAAAAATGAAGTAACCTTCCGATTCCTGCGCTTTACGCCAAGATTCGCACAGTAGAGCGATGTCGACCTTCATGCGCCATGACCATGTGCGGCTTCGTAGCGGGATTGATGCTAGAAGCCGCGCCGCGACACCGTCCTTCGGCAGGGTCGATAGCAAGACAGGACCGGAGGTGGCAATCTTTCTGCCAATACGCCCAATGCCATGGCGCGTCTCCGGGCCGTCATCCTGGGCCGACGCATATTCAATCAGGCGATAACCGTTCACTGTCTTCAGGTTGATGCCTTCTTGCGCCAGCCCCCGGCAGAGGCCGCGAAGAAGTGTGGTCTTGCCTGCACCAGGCGGCCCAAATAACTCGATGATCATGGTGGAATGCCCAGCGCCTCGGAACAAGCTGTCATTTACCTGCAGGTCAGAGCTTAGCCGGATTACAAACCACACCAACGTTCATTTGAATGACTGTTCGGATCCGCGGACTGCCGCCCGTCGACTAGTCGGATCACGCCTGCCGCTCCGTTCCGGCATCGTGCGAATGCATGAAGACGTCGTCCCGACATCGAGGTTAGCGTCGGCGGACTCGAGGGACATATCCTTATGCTCAACGGAGACACGTTCAGCTATCGCGCGAGCCACCAGTCGGTTGATGTCGTTGCCGACTACGTCAGCACCTTCGAGGTGGGCCATTGCGCGGCATTGTGGCGGGACGTCGAACAGCCCTTGCTCGAAAGCATTCTGCGCCGGCTCGGAGGGCCACAGCGAACAAGCCTCGACTTCGCCTGCGGAACCGGACGCATTGCGAAGGTCGCCGCTCGGTTGTTCGGCTCGGTTGTCGGGGTCGATGTGTCAGAAGCGATGCTTTCGGCAGCTTCGGTGCCAGACAACGTGACGCTGCTATGCGTCGACGTCACCAAGGTTCCTCTCGAACAGACATTTGACGTTGCCACCGCATTTCGGTTCTTCTTGAATGCAGAAGACACGCTTAGGCGCGACGCATTGCGGGCGATCTATCGGCATCTTCGCAACGACGGCGTATTGGTGTGCAATATCCAGCTCAATGCAACGTCACCCATCGGGTCGTTCAGTCGTGTCCTGAACTGGGCATATCCGAGCAGACCTCGACACACCCTGACTTTGTATCAATTTTCAAGCCTGCTGTCGGATGAGGGATTTGAGGTCGTGGAGAGCACGTATTACGGCTATCTCCCGCGACCGGGCCGGTTGTTTCCACATCTCTGCGAGGCGCTGATCGAGCCATTCGAAAAGGCGTGCCGGAGGCTCAAGGTGCCGGGATTATTGGCGGAGAGTTTTATTGTCGCGGCGCGAAAGCGGGAACGCCTGTTTCCTCAGGTGCAGGACCCTCGGCGAATCGTGCAGGCACCAACAACCTCTTGAGGTTCGGGAGCATGATCATCGAGTTCTTTGGCCCGGCAGCCGCAGGAAAGACCACCTTCGCCCACGCGCTGTGCAAGCGGCTCAACGAGCGCGGCCATCATGCGAATGTTGTGCTCAGCTAGCCCAAGGGTCCGGCAGCCCGCTCTCCCTGTCCAAGAGAAGCCCAAACCTCTCGCCGCCCTCCATTACAACGGGCTTTACGCGAAATCGGCTGGCAATGCGTTGATTTATCAAACGAAAGCCCCCCTTGTTTACACAAGCGGGCCCCACAGAATCTGATTCGAGTCTCGTCGGCAATCCGGAAGCTGAAAAACGCTAAGTCATTGAAGAAGCGACGAAAGCGTTTTTTAGTTTACACACAGCTCCAACCAACAGTCAGAACGGGATGTCGTCATCCATGTCGCTGCCGCGGCCACCACCGCCGGCCGGTGCGGCCACGCGGCGCTGCGGCGGAGCGCTCGACTGGCCGCCGCCGAAGCTGTCGCCCATGTCATCGCCGCCGTAACCGCCGCCACCACCCGCGCCACCGCCCTTGCCGTCGAGCATGGTCAGCGTCGAGTTGAAGCCCTGCAGCACGATCTCGGTGGAGTATTTCTCGACACCCTGCGGATCAGTCCATTTGCGGGTCTGCAGCGCGCCTTCGATATAAACCTTGGCGCCCTTCTTCAGATACTGCTCGGCGACCTTGGCGAGACCTTCGCTGAAGATCACGACACGATGCCACTCGGTCTTTTCCTTGCGCTCGCCGGTGCCCTTGTCGCGCCAGGTATCCGAAGTCGCGACGGTCAGGTTGACGACCGGGTTGCCGTTCTGCATCCGGCGGACTTCTGGATCCTTGCCGAGATTGCCGACCAAAATCACCTTGTTGACGCTACCCGCCATGCCACTCTCCTACTCTCGAATCTGAATTGCTGATTGGGCGCCGGCGCAGGCCCTGGCCCGCGCGCAAACGCCGCTGATAATGGGACCCTATACGGTCCGCGCTCCCGCGCAGGCCCCCGCGACGGGGTTATCCACGATCTCTTATATGATCGTCCTCGCATATAGCATGTTCCATTTTTGTTCTCAAGGACACCCCTTGGCGAATTGTTGGGCGACGACGAAGTGCCGAGTCGTCGCTGTCGCGTCCGGGTCGAGCAATAGTGGAACCCGAAGGGAACCGCACCCGGCCAAAATTCATATACCTTTCATTAACTTAGAAACGGCCAAACATCGAAGACGAGTGTGCTATTTGGGTGACGGACTTTTTGGCAGACTTGCGTATATTTCGATCACTGAATTGCATTTGGCGCTTGCGCCGGGACACGAGGCTTCGCCGACGCGAAGCAATTTTGGGGAGAATTCACATGAAGAAGTTTCTGTTGGGCACCGTTGCCCTGATCGCTTTGGGCGCTTCGGTTCCGGCAATGGCCGCTGACCTGGCCGCTCGTCCCTACACCAAGGCTCCGGCCTATGTTCCCGCCCCGATCTACAACTGGACCGGCTTCTACATCGGCGGTCACGTCGGCGGCGCCTTCAACGGTTCGAACGGCTTCGGCGGCACTTCCGACAATTCGGATGGCCGTTTCCTCGGCGGTGTGCAGATCGGTTATGACTACCAGTTCGCTCCGAACTGGGTGTTCGGCATCGAAGGTCAGTACAGCTGGGTTGGTTCGAACAACACCAACGTCGCTTTCCTCACCACGCCCGGCGTCACCTACAACCTGAACCAGAAGGGCCTCGCCTCGGTCACCGGTCGCATCGGTTACACCTGGGGTCCGGCACTGCTCTACGTGAAGGGCGGCTATGCTTACTCCGACTACAGCGAATCGCTGGTCACGACCGTTGGCGCCGTTCCGGTTGCCTTCGCAGCTGGCACCAAGCATGACGGTTACACCGTCGGCGCCGGCCTCGAATACCTGTTCACCCAGAACTGGTCGGGCAAGGTTGAGTACCAGTACTACGACTTCGGCAAGACCACCTTCGCTGCTCCGTCGCCGGTTGGCATCGTCGGCCTGTCGTCCCGCAACGACGAGCACACCGTCAAGGCTGGCCTGAACTACCGCTTCAACTGGGGTGGCCCGGTTGTCGCCAAGTACTGAGCTTCGCGCCTGATTTCAGCCTCGTGACTACGGAAAGGCCGGCGGAAACGCCGGCCTTTTTCGTATGGCTGGAAGCCCGGCTTCCGGAGAGATAAGAGCTAACCATCGCTGCGGTTGAATACTACCCACGACTGTAGCGTGCGAATTTTCGCGCAACTATTGCGTTTGTTTTTCTCCGTTGCAAGGAAGGCACAGCCTGATCGCCTGAACCGCGCTAGAGTTGAAACACTCACAAGGGGAGCATGCCATGAAGAAAATTCTGCTCGCATCCGCCGCCCTCGCTGTTCTCGGCTCGGCAACGTCCGCTTCTGCGGCCGATCTCGCGGCACGGCCCTACACCAAGGCGCCTCCGATGATCGCCGTCGTCTATGACTGGACCGGTTTCTATATCGGCGGCAACGGCGGTTGGGGAACGAGCCGCAAATGCTGGGACACGACCCAGGTTCTCGGTGCCGCACTGGCCTTCAGCGAGGGATGCCATGACGCAAGCGGCGGCACGGCTGGCGGTCAGATCGGCTATCGCTGGCAGAGCGCTGCTTGGGTGTTCGGTCTGGAAGCACAGGGCAACTGGGCAGACTTCAAGGGCTCGAATGTCAGCCAGCTCGTACTCGGTACGACCGGCAACCGGTCCAAGATCGAAGCCTTCGGCCTGTTCACTGGCCAGATCGGTTACGCCTGGAACAACACCCTTCTTTACGTGAAGGGCGGCGCTGCCGTGACGAGCGACAAGTATCAGGGCTACACCGTGGGAACCAACGTCGTATTCGATAACGCCAAGGAAACCCGCTGGGGCGGTACGGTTGGCGTTGGCCTGGAATATGGCTTCACGCCAAACTGGTCCTTCGCGGTCGAATACGACCATCTGTTCATGGAGACCAGCAGCAACAGCTTCACCGCTGTGACACTTCCTGTGACCTCGCGTATCGATCGCATCAGCCAGGACGTCGACGTCGTCACCGCCCGCATCAACTACAAGTGGGGCGGCCCTGTCATCGCCAAGTACTGAGACAAGTACTGAGACAAGTACTGAGACAAGTACTGAGAACTGCGACCGCCTTCCCTCATTCCGACAAACTTAGCCCGGCCTCGCGCCGGGCTTTTTGCTGGCACCTCGCTCAGCCCTGACGCGCTCCCGATTGGCAGTTCACTGGCATGAGCCCGATACCGGAAGACCTGTCCTGCGCAGGCCGTTCGATTTGCACCCTTGCCTCGCAACCCCTCCGCCAACAAACCGTTGATCGTTGCTGCGGAGCACTGGAAATCCGTCCTCGTTCTTCCTATGTTCCGATGACAATCAATCGGCGTTGATCCCGGCCCGGCCGGCGGTGCGCGCCCGGATGAGCGCGCCTCGCGCGCTGGGGAATTGCCTGTTATGGACGAGATCATCAAGGCGAAGCGGCAGCAGGCCGCCGCGAACATGCGCAGCATCACCATCCGCGGCGCCCGCGAGCACAATCTCAAGAATGTCGACCTGACCATCCCGCGCGACAAGCTGGTGGTGTTCACAGGCCTGTCCGGCTCCGGCAAGTCGTCCCTCGCCTTCGACACGATCTATGCCGAAGGCCAGCGCCGTTACGTGGAGTCGCTGTCGGCTTACGCCCGGCAATTCCTCGAGATGATGCAGAAGCCGGATGTCGACCAGATCGACGGGTTGTCGCCGGCCATCTCCATCGAGCAGAAGACCACCTCGAAGAACCCACGTTCGACCGTCGGCACCGTCACCGAGATCTACGACTATATGCGCCTGCTGTGGGCGCGCGTCGGCATTCCCTATTCGCCGGCAACCGGCCTGCCGATCGAAAGCCAGACGGTGTCGATGATGGTCGACCGCGTGCTGGCGCTGCCGGAAGGCACGCGTCTGTACCTGCTGGCGCCGGTGGTGCGCGGCCGCAAGGGCGAGTATCGCAAGGAACTCGCCGAATATCTCAAGAAGGGTTTTCAGCGCGTCAAGATCGACGGCACCTTCCATGAACTCGCTGAAGCACCCGTACTCGACAAGAAGTTTCCGCATGACATCGACGTCGTCGTCGATCGCATCGTTGTCAGACCGGATATCGGCCAGCGCCTCGCGGAAAGTTTCGAGACGGCACTGAAGCTCGCCGAAGGTCTTGCGGTCATCGAATATGCCGACGCGCCTGCCGCCCCCGCGGACGACAAGAAATCCGACAAGAAGGTCGCGAAGATTCACGACAAGACCGGTGCCGAGCGCATCCTGTTTTCCGAGAAGTTCGCCTGTCCGGTCTCCGGCTTCACCATCCCCGAGATCGAACCCAGACTGTTTTCGTTCAACAACCCCTACGGCGCCTGTCCGAAATGCGGCGGCCTCGGCGTCGAGCAGACCATCGATGCCGATCTCGTCATTCCCGACAAGGAGCTGACGCTGCGCAAGGGCGCCATCGCGCCATGGGCGAAGTCGTCGTCGCCTTATTACGTGCAGACGCTGACGGCGCTCGGCAAGTTCTACAAATTCACGCTCGACACCAAGTGGAAGGACCTACCGAAGAAGACGCAGAATGCCATCCTGCACGGCTCCGGCGATGACGAGATCAAGTTCTCCTATGAAGACGGCGTGCGCTCCTACGACACCAAGAAGCCGTTCGAGGGCGTCGTCACCAATATCGACCGCCGCTTCCGCGAGACCGAGAGCGAATGGGCGCGCGAAGAACTCGGCAAGTATTTTTCCGACGTGCCCTGCGATGCCTGCGAGGGTTATCGACTGAAGCCCGAAGCGCTCAGTGTGAAGATCGGCGGCAAGCATATCGGCAACATCTCGGAAATGTCGGTGCGCAAGGCTGGCGACTGGTTCGAGTCCGTGCCGGATCTGCTCAACAAGCAGCAGAACGAGATCGCCGTCCGCATCCTCAAGGAAATCCGCGAGCGCCTCTCCTTCCTGCTCGATGTCGGCCTCAACTATCTCACGCTGGCGCGCTCATCCGGCACGCTGTCCGGCGGCGAGAGCCAGCGTATTCGCCTGGCGTCCCAGATCGGCTCCGGCCTCACCGGCGTGCTCTATGTGCTCGACGAGCCGTCAATCGGCCTGCATCAGCGCGACAATGCACGCCTGCTGGATACGCTGCGGCGGCTGCGCGATCTCGGCAATACCGTGATCGTGGTCGAGCATGACGAGGACGCGGTGATCGCGGCCGACTACGTGGTCGATGTCGGCCCCGGCGCGGGTACTCATGGCGGCAACATCGTCGCCCAGGGCACGCCCCAGGAGGTGATGAAGAATCCGAAGTCGCTGACCGGAAAATATCTCACCGGCGAAATGTCGGTGCCGGTGCCGGAGCGTCGTCCGCCGAACCACCGCCGCACCATCAAGGTGATCAATGCGCGTGGCAACAATCTCAAGAACGTCTCGGCGGAAGTGCCGCTCGGTCTGTTTACCGCGGTCACCGGTGTCTCCGGTGGCGGCAAGTCGACGCTGCTGATCGACACGCTCTACAAGGCCATCGCGCGAAAGCTCAACGGCGCCAGCGAAGGCGCCGCGCCGCATGACCGCATCGAGGGTCTGGAGCATATCGACAAGATCATCGAGATCGACCAGTCGCCGATCGGCCGCACGCCGCGTTCCAATCCGGCGACCTATACCGGCGCTTTCACGCCGATCCGCGAATGGTTTGCCGGCCTGCCGGAATCCAAGGCGCGCGGCTACGAGGCCGGCCGCTTCTCGTTCAACGTCAAGGGCGGCCGCTGCGAGGCCTGCCAGGGCGACGGCGTCATCAAGATCGAGATGCACTTCCTGCCCGACGTCTATGTCACCTGCGATACCTGCAAGGGCAAACGCTACAACCGCGAGACGCTCGAAGTTCTGTTCAAGGGCAAGTCGATCGCCGACGTACTCGACATGACCGTGGAAGAAGCCGCCGACTTCTTCAAGGCGGTGCCGCGCGTGCGCGAGACCTTCAAGACGCTACACCGCGTCGGCCTCGACTACATCCATGTCGGCCAGCAGGCGACGACGCTATCCGGCGGCGAAGCGCAGCGCGTCAAGCTCGCCAAGGAGCTGAGCAAGCGTGCCACCGGCCGCACGCTCTACATTCTCGACGAGCCAACCACGGGACTCCACTTCCACGACGTCGCCAAACTGCTGGAAGTGCTGCATGAGCTGGTGGCGCAGGGCAACACGGTGGTGGTGATCGAGCACAATCTTGAAGTGATCAAGACCGCCGACTGGGTCATCGACCTCGGCCCCGAAGGCGGCGACGGCGGCGGTGAAATCGTCGCCTGGGGCCCGCCGGAAGATATCGTCAAGGCACCGCGCAGCTATACGGGCAAGTTTTTGAAACCGGTGCTTGAGAAGGCGGGGAAGCCGAAGAAGCGGAAGGCGACGAGCGAAGCGGCGGAATAGAGGAGCGCGCGATCTATATTTTATCGTGGCGCGGGGTGACGATCACATCGACGGCGCGCCCTCAAGTCGTAAGCTCTATCACAGCATCTCCGCGCTCAATCGCTTTGATCACCCTCTGCATCGCACGCAAGATTCGAGCGATCAGGGTGCGATTGTTCATGTTGCCGAAGCGGATCCAGAGAATGAATGGGCCGCTCCGCCGTGCAGCACGGAGCATGGCGAAGTCGCGGTCTTTGGTAACGAGTACGGCAGAGCGGGCGACGGCTTCATCCCAGATCATCGCATCGGTGGCGGCCAGCATGCCAAGATCTGCAGTATGGATCGCATCCAACCCACGACCCCGCAGTGCTTCCGCCAGAGCCGGAGGAAGTTGCGTGTCGATAAGGAACAGCAATTGCTACTCCGCGGGGATAACCGGATGATCGGCTTGGCTGGCAGCAAAAGAAAGAACGGCATCGATATCCGCGCTCTCCAGATAAGGGTAATCGATTAGAATTTCCTCGCGCGATTGACCGGCCGAGAGCAAACCAAGCACATCGGATACGGTGATGCGCAGCCCGCGGATACAGGGGCGTCCATGCATGCGGTCGGGATCAATCGTAATTCGCTCCGAGAGGTCGTTCATTTTAAAGAACCTGCCGTAAAGCATCGATAGCTAAGCATAACAAATAAGGCGAGACCTGTCAGTGCCTATCCTTCACGCTCACCTCAGCCCCGTCCCATGACACCTCTGGCACTTCACCACCTTCTCGCCCTTCTTCAGCAGACCCTTGCCTTCGCAGTTCTTGCACTTCTGCTTCTTCTTGGTGTTAGGGCCTTTCTGGTTCGGTCTATCGTCTGCCATAAGGGCCTCCTGCGCGTGATATGAAACGGTAACGACGGGCTTAGCACGCTTGCTTGCGGCTCGTGCATCGTTTCGCCGCGCGGATGCGGGTTGAAAACCGGGTCTGATGGGATCATCCTTGCGACGGGTCGCATATCGGCCACGACTCAGACGAGAACCAGCCCGTGACCGCCACTGCCAAGCATCCAGCCGAGACCGAGAGCCCGGCCACCTCCCCGCCCGCCAGCCATGCCCTATAAGCTCGCCATCTTCGATTTCGACGGCACGCTGTCCGACAGCTTTTCGTGGTTCCTCAGCGTCATCAATTCCGTCGCTGACAAGCACAAGTTTCAGCGCGTCGAACGCGACCGCATCGACGAGTTGCGGAGCGTCGGCGCTGGTGAGCTGATCCGGCTGCTCGGTGTCGCCAAATGGCGGATCCCGTTGATTGCGCGCGACATGCGCAAGCGCAAGGCGCAGCAGATCGACCGCATTTCGCTGTTCCCAGGCGTCGACCGCATGTTCTGTGAATTGAAGGCGCGTGGCATGACGATTGCGATCGTCAGCTCCGATAGCGAGGACAATGTCCGACACGTGCTCGGCGATCTCGATCAGCACGTCGCCTATTTCGCCTGCGGCGCCGGCCTGTTCGGCAAGACGGCGAAATTCCAGCGCATCCTTGAGCTCACCGGCATCTCTGTCGATGACACGATCAGCATCGGCGACGAGATCCGCGATATCGACGCTGCGCGCGAGGCCGGGATCGATTTCGGCGCGGTGACGTGGGGCTATACCAGCGGAGCCGCCCTGAAAGCGCGCACCCCGAATTATGTGTTTTCCCGGATCGACGAGGTGATCGCGACGCTGGCTGTGCCAGGACGCTAACGGCCGGCCACAGACAGACGAAACCCGCCGGCCTCACGACAAGACCGGCGGGCCTGATCGCTTGTTGTCACTGCCCGTGCTGGGCCATTTCTCCATCGCTCAAATCCCAGTCCTGCCACAACTGCAGTGCTGCCAGCAGCACCACGAGACCGCCGAGGCAGGTATGGATGAATCTGAGCATGCCGTCGCCGGAATAACCAAAGAAAAGTGGCGAGGCGATCAGCCACAGACCGAGAATGATCGCGGCCACCTCCTCCCAGCGTTGCAGCGCGACATACTCAAGCTGTGCAAGGCCAAATACCAGGACGCCAACCGCCACCGTGTTAATGATTATGGCGCTGGGGGTCCCCCCGGTATATTGATGACCGTTCTGCGTAGGAAACCAGGGCGAGAGCGCAATCAGAACGCCAAGCGCCATGCCAAACCAGTCTTCCCACGTGCGATGCGTACCGAGAAACCGAGAGTCTGACATCGTGACCTCCTCCAAAAGAGGCATACGTCAGCGGCCGTTGGCATGACACTCCAACTGTCAAACGACCGATCCGGCCGCTTCGGGGCGTATGTCTACAATTGACGTAGGAACCCGCTTTGCCTTTGCAAGGCCACGCCAAAGCCATTTTTCACAGCGCGCAGAACGGCAAAGAGCCCCGCGCGATGAGACGGATTTCCCCTATCAGATGAAGCATGCGGCGGCTGCATTGCACCCGTTTGGAAATGACTGTTACCTTCTCCCGGACACCTGTGAATGGAATGAGAATGAGCAACGCGGTCTATAACAATACTTCGCTTCACCGTTTCGAACTTGCGGTCGACGGCCATATTGCTTTCACCGAATATACCCGGACGTCCGATACCATCACCTTCGTCCACACCGTCGTGCCGCAGGAATTGGGCGGCAGGGGTATCGGCTCACAGCTTGCCCGCGGCGCGCTCGATGCCGTCCGCGCACAGGGATTGAAGGTCGTGGCGCAGTGCCCCTTCATCGCGGCATATATCGCGAAGCATGCGGACTATCAGGATTTGCTGAAAGACGCGGCATGACCGGCGTTCGCGACAACAAGGCGCTCAATCGCTTCGAGCTGGATGTCGGCGACTCCGTCGCCTTTGCGAATTATCGCCGTGCCGGCGATCGCGTCATCATCACGCATACCGAAACGCCACCTGCCCTGCGCGGCCGCGGCATCGCGTCAGAACTGGTCAAGGGCGCGCTCGGATTGATCCGTGCGGATGGGCTGAAGGTCGTGGCGGGTTGTTCGTTCGTAGTGGATTATCTGCGCCAGCATCCGGACTATGCGGACCTGGTCGGCTAGCCACACATAGTCATTCCGGGGCGCGCCACTTGGCGCGACCCCGGAATCTCGAAGTGTTTTGAGTCTTCCTTACATCGGGATTCCGGCTCTGTGCTTAGTCGGCGTCGCCGACTTGCGCACATCCCGGAATGACGAATGGATTGCAAACTCAAACGACCTTGATCGACATGTCCGGCAAGCCCTGGATCTTGCAGAGCAGCACGTCGCCTTTCACGACCGGGCCGACATTCTCCGGTGTGCCGGAATAGATGATGTCGCCAGCCTTCAGCTCGAAGGCGTCCGAGAGTTTCGATATCTGCTCGGCGACGCTCCAGATCATCTTGTCGAGGTCGGAGGTCTGCTTCACGGTGCCATTGACCGCGAGCGAGATCGGACCCTTGGTCATGTGGCCGGTTTTGCTGGCCGGATGGATCGGGCCGATGACTGCGGCGTGGTCAAAACTCTTGCCGATCTCCCATGGCTTCTTCTCGTCGCCCATGGCGCGCTGCAGATCGCGGCGTGTCATGTCGAGTCCGACAGCATAGCCATAGACATGGTCGAGCGCCTTATCCACGGGGATATTGGTGCCGCCGGATTTCAGCGCGGCGACGAGTTCGACCTCGTAATGATAGTTCTTGGTAAGCGACGGATACGGGTGATCGGCGACCTCGCCGATCTTGACGTTCTGGATCGCATCGGTCGGCTTCTGGAAGAAGAACGGCGGCTCGCGCGTCGGGTCCGATCCCATCTCGCGGGAATGCGCTGCGTAGTTGCGGCCGATGCAATAGATGCGGCGCACCGGAAACACGTCCGTCTCGCCGACGATGGGGATCGTCACCGTCGCGACCGAGAATATGCCCTTGGGACCGGCCTGCGCCTGCGCGGCCTCGCCCGCCAGTGCGCTACCAGCCAAGGCAACGGCACCGGTGGTCAGAATCGTTCTGCGGTTGATGGGGTCCATGGCGTTTCTCCTCGTATGTTTTGTTGTTTTCTGGTCTTGTATTTATGCGTGCTGGTATACCACAGCAAAAAGGCCCGCGCGAGCGCGGGCCTTCAACTCCGTCCCAAACGGAAAGTTTAGTGCTTGATGTCGGCCGGCAGCTTGCCACCATTGGCGGCGAGCTTGGTCATCATCTGCTTGTGCAGCCAGATGTTCATGCTGGCGGAATCGCTGGTGTCGCCGGTGTAACCGAGCTCCTTGGCGAGATCCTTGCGGGCCGACAGGCTGGAGTCGATGTCGAGCGCCTTCATCAGGTCGACGATCGAGGTCTTCCATTCCAGCTTTTCGCCCTTGGCCGCCACGGCCTTGTCGAGGATCGCAGCAACGTCAACACTGTCCATCGGCGCGGCGCCTGCGGGAGCCGAACCGCCGGCGGCCGGCGCGGCATCAGGGGATGCAGCACTGGCGCTGGTGCCGAAAATCGCGCCCATGATCTTTCCGAAAATGCTCATATGTCGCTCCCAATAGCTTTCGTGACAGATTGAAGAATTCGTGCCGTGTTTGGTTCCGGCAGCACCAGCCGGTTCATACTTGTATCCGCCCACCACTCGCTTGCCAATGCGACGCGATAGACTGCGGGGAAGAGTCGTTCCAAGCCAACAGCCCAAACCAACCGCCAATCCAGTTGGCAAAGTCCTCGGCACATCGTTTGACCTCGGTAGCAAGGTCCGACTGAATTGAGGCGAAAGCCCGGCCGCTGCATTGCAGCGCTGTGAATGTCGGACGACATTTTCACCGAAGCATGAGCCACGGCGCTAGGTGCTGACCACGCGGCAAGGCTGGCAGTTCATCGTCTTCAATGGCGCAGCGACGAGTAACGTGGACCCGATAGTCTGATCTCGCCCAATGACGGCCTCTCGCAGAATTGCGCGAGAGGCCGTCATGCTGTTCTGATGTCACTGCGCAAGCCTTGTTTTGGCCGTGGTTCACCGGAAGGCTCATCGCGCACTATCGTTCGCGACACACGATTTCATCATCGAATGAGAGCCTTGAGACCATGCGCGCCCTGCTTTGTACGTTCCTGCTTGGTACAGTCCTGATCTCGCCGCTAGCGCCGGCCGTTGCTGCGCCGTCCTGCGGCACCGGCAGTTTCGATGGTTGGCTCGCCGCCTTCAAGACGGAAGCCGTCGGCAAGGGCATTTCGCAGAAGACCGTCGATACGGCACTGACCGGCGTCACCCTCGACAACAGCGTATTGTCGCGCGATCGCGGCCAGCAGGTCTTCAAGCAAAGCTTCGAGGAATTTTCCGGGCGCATGGTGCCACCAAGGCTGCGTCGCGGCAGCGACATGCTGAAGCGTTACGGCTCGGTGCTCGGACGCATCGAACAGCAATATGGCGTGCCCGGTCCGGTGCTGGTGGCGATCTGGGGGTTAGAGACCGACTATGGCGTGAACGTCGGCAAATTCCCTACCATCCGCGCCATCGCGTCGCTCGCATATGATTGTCGACGCGCCGAGATGTTTCGCGGTGAATTGCTCGATGCCCTGCGCATTGTCGACCGCGGCGACCTCGCGCCTGCAGAGATGCATGGCGCCTGGGCCGGCGAAATCGGTCAGACTCAATTCATGCCATCGTCCTACCTGAAATTCGCTGTCGACTTCGACGGCAATGGCCATCGCGACCTGCTGCGCAGCGCGCCCGACGTGCTGGCCTCAACGGCAAACTATCTCGCCAGTTATGGCTGGAAGCGCGATCAGGATTTTGCGCCGGGGACTGCGAACTTCGCGGTCATTCAGCAGTGGAACAAGAGCGAGGTCTATTCGAAGACCATCGCCACTTTCGCCAGTCAGCTCGCCAAAGAACCGTAGACTCGCATGAGATGATGGAAGGGCCGTCCGCTCCTCAGCAAGCGGCCCCTCCCGTGATGTCCTACTTCGTCATGCCAACATGCATGGCCCTGGTCAGATGGACCGCACACACGCCCATCTTGTTGTCGAGCAACGCGGTCTGCGCATCCGTCATTTCCTTGAACGCAACCCACTTCGCATCGCCGTCCGGCATCGCTTCGACGGCGGTTTCGGTTTTCAGCAGGTTGCTGCCGCTGCAGCCTTCCATACGTGCAGCCGAAGCCGGCACCGTAGCGAACACAACAGCAGCCATGGCGGCCGCTCCCAGTAATCTTGTGATCATCTTATTTGTCCTTCGCAACAGAACCGACGCCATTGCCGGATTCTGTAGAAGGAATTGATACGTCCCGCTGCGATCCAGGAAATAACAGCCGCAGTGAATTGAATGTGAGCCGGTTGTGATCGCCACCAAGAACACTCAGCTTTTTGGCGCTTCAGAAATCGAGAGCAACAAACTTACACAAATGTAATTCGCGCGATTTCACTGACGTCGCAGCATCGGCCTTTTGATGTGCCTCGGGAGGCCAACAGCGACCGCGTTTCGCGCAGGACATCGAGTTGCATATGTATTTGCCTTCACGCATGCAGTTTAGAGAAAAGTCGCCCCGCAAGCCTCACGTAAGGATGATTTATTATTCATTCCTAATACTCGTATGCGAATCACGCATAGCGACGCCAGACAGTAACTTACGAGGAACCGCCGAGTGCGCTGGCTGATTGAGGTCAGAAAGGCTTCATCGCGCCGGTTCAGCCGGCGGCATCCGGCTGAGCTTTGGAACACCTCCAAACGCATGATTTAACTGACTAATTAACAGCTAGAATCATTTCTAAAGGTGCCTCAATACGCACTGTGCCCGCAAAATCACCTCCGAGCGCCGAGAGGTTAATCATTCCTTGCGTGAGCTATGCAGTCCTTGACTAGCTGCATCGCAACATCTCGACTGCTGCACTGCGATATTGTCACCTATATTCACTTCAACAGCGAAGCACCTCGCAAGAGATGAATCGCTTAACGAAGGAGAACTCAAATGCTGCTTTCATTCATCCGCATGATCCAGGCGTTCCGCGACTATCAGCGCAACGTTGCCGAACTCTCCCAGCTCAGCGATCGCGAGCTTTCCGACATCGGTCTCGACCGTTCGGACATTCCGCGCGTTGCTTCTGGCGCCTATAACGGCTGATCCGTCAGGACGTTCTATCTGTCCTGCCTGACGTTTCACGGATTGCGCCCGCCTCGCGCGGGCGCAATCGTGGTTCCCTGAAGACATCATCTTCGGCGCCACACGCGTTCGAACCAAAGCGTCTTCAAAGCTTTGGCTAACCGGCCGAATTTCCGCGAAGCGAATTCCACTTCGCGCCGAAACGCGCTACATGCGGGGCCATGACAACAGCCCCAAACCCAGACGACTGCGTCCATGTGATCGGCGCGGGCCTTGCCGGCTCGGAAGCCGCCTGGCAGGTCGCCAATGCCGGCATTCCCGTAATCTTGCACGAGATGCGGCCGCACCAGATGACCGACGCCCATCGCACCGATGGCCTCGCCGAACTGGTCTGCTCCAATTCCTTCCGTTCTGACGACGCGCTCAACAACGCTGTCGGCCTGCTGCACGCCGAGATGCGCAAGCTGGGCTCGCTGATCATGCGCTGCGCCGATGCCAACCAGGTGCCCGCCGGTGGCGCGCTGGCTGTCGACCGCGACGGCTTCTCCGATGCCGTGACCAAGGCACTGAACGACCACCCGCTCATCACCATCGACCGCGCCGAAGTCGCCGGCCTGCCGCCAGCCGACTGGCGCAACGTCATTGTTGCGACAGGGCCATTGACCTCCGCAGCGCTCGCGGACGGCATCCGTGGACTGACCGACGAGAACGCGCTGGCCTTCTTCGATGCCATCGCACCGATCGTTCATAAAGACTCGATCGACATGGAGATCGCCTGGTTCCAGTCGCGCTACGACAAAGTCGGGCCCGGCGGCACCGGCGCCGACTACATCAACTGCCCGATGACCCATGAGCAATATGATGCCTTCATCGATGCGCTGCTGGCGGGCGAAAAGACCGACTTCAAGGAATGGGAAACCAACACGCCCTATTTCGACGGCTGCCTGCCCATCGAAGTGATGGCCGAGCGCGGCCGCGAGACGCTGCGTCACGGCCCGATGAAGCCGGTGGGCCTTACCAACCCCAGGGATCCCCTGGTGAAGCCCTACGCCATCGTGCAGCTGCGCCAGGACAACAAGCTCGGCACGCTCTACAACATCGTCGGTTTCCAGACGAAGCTGAAATACGGCCCGCAGCAGCAAGCATTGCGGATGATCCCCGGCCTGCAGAATGCCGAATTCGCACGGCTTGGCGGCCTGCATCGCAACACCTTCCTGAATTCGCCAAAGCTGCTCGACGAGCAACTCCGCCTGAAGGCGCAACCGCGGCTGCGTTTCGCCGGCCAGATGACCGGCTGCGAAGGCTATGTGGAGTCGGCCAGCGTCGGCCTGATCGCCGGCCTCTATGCCGCGGCCGATGCCAAGCGCCAGTCGCTGGCGCCCCCGCCCGTGACGACGGCGCTGGGCTCGTTGCTCGGCCACATCACCGGCGGCCATATTGAAACCGTCGATGCAGGCCCGCGCTCGTTCCAGCCGATGAACATCAATTTCGGCCTGTTCCCGCCGCTGGCTCAGGCGCCTACCAAGAAGCCCGACGGCTCGCGGCTGCGCGGCAATGAGAAGACCGTTGCCAAGAAGCAGGCGATGAGCGTGCGGGCGCTGGCCGATATGGATGACTGGATTACCGCCAGCCTGCCCGTTGCAGCCGCGGCATGACGCCGGCGATTTGAATTTCAGGATTGTTCGATGAGTTTGCCGCCACAGGACGCCGCTGCGCTGTCCAAGACCTGGACCGAAGGCGTGTTGCTGAAACGCGACGTGTTCTCGACTGTCGAGCGCGGCCGTTATCGCACGTCATCGGGCGAAGTCGATGCGGTGCTGCGCCGGCTCGACCAGGTGCCGTGGTGGTCATATCTGCTGGCGCTGCATCTGTTCACGCGGGAACGCCGCGCACTGACGCTGGCGCGCGATCTGCGCGTCGGGCCTGAATTGCTCTGGGCCGGCGACCGCGCGCTGGTGCGCGGCTTCATCGACGGCGTCGCACTGCATCTCGCCAAGCCGCATCACGACGCGCGTTATTTCAAATCCGCGAAGCTGGCGCTACGCAAGCTGCATCGCATGGGCGTGTGCCACAACGATCTCGCCAAGGAGCAGAACTGGCTGCGCGGCAGCGACGGGCTAGCTTATGTCACCGACTTCCAGCTTGCGGTCTGCTTCAAGTCCCGCAGCCAGTTGTTTCGCATCGCGGCCTATGAAGACCTACGTCATCTCCTGAAGCACAAACGGACTTACGCGCCGGAGCTTCTGACGCCGAAGGAAAAGGCGATTCTGGCGAAGAAGTCGCTGCCGGCACGGATCTGGCTGATGACCGGCAAGAAGGTCTATCGCGCCATCACCCGCGGCATCTTCAACTTCACCGACCGCGAAGGCGGCGGCAAGCGTCTGGTCAACGACGCGCCCCCTCTGCTCGAGATCATCAAACAGAACCCGGCGGTGCGCGACGCGTCGATCGTCGCCTTTGCCGACCGGCGCACTGGCGTCGGGCTCTATGCATTCGTGGAAGCCGATGACGTCGCGCTGGAAACGAAGCTGCAGGGTGAACTGACTGCCGCAAAGGGGGCAAAGCCGCCTGAGCATCTGCAGGTCGTCGCAGCCCTGCCCCGCGACGCCTCCGGCCGCATTCGCACCGAAGTGCTGCAGCTCGTCGCCATGAACCAGGTCGATCTGCTGGAGCCGCTGATGACCAGCGACGCCGATCGCGCGTTCCTGAAGGGCATCCTGGAGTCGCGGAAGAACCTGCGCGACCGTTTCAATTTCGAGACGACAGATCAGAAGCTGACGTCACACTGAGCGCGAGGCGCGCCACAGCGTCCACAGGGTCCGCAAGCGCGATCTGAGGTGGAGTTCGAACGGATCGTGATCCGCTCGGGCCATCTGCGCCAGATCGTGCTTCACCAGCGCCATGGACAGGAACGCTGCGCGCGCAGCCGGCGACACATCGGCGAGCATTCCCTGCGCTGTCGCGAGTTGCTCCTGCGCGCCTGATATCAGCCGATCCAGCGTTGCACTGATGCCTGGCGTCA
The DNA here is from genome assembly GCF_900108575.1 of Tardiphaga sp. OK245. Lineage (NCBI taxonomy): Bacteria > Pseudomonadati > Pseudomonadota > Alphaproteobacteria > Hyphomicrobiales > Nitrobacteraceae > Tardiphaga > Tardiphaga sp. OK245. The sequence goes on from NZ_FNWZ01000003.1 coordinate 707,802, forward strand.
TCTTGCCGGCAAACATCTGATCGGCGCTGCTGCCGTTCTGCAGCAGCATGTCCTGCGGAACGAACAATTGCCGCCGCATCGTGTCGTAGGGCAAACGCGCGATGATCCGCGCGACGCCTTGGGCCAGCCCGGCATGCTCGGCGACATGAGCGCTGGCCTCAGACCCGTCGCCGAGGATCTTTGCCGATGAGAACAGCAAAGTCCCGAGCGTATCGCGAAAGTGGCTCTCGAGCAGCGCGAGATCCGGCATCGGGTCGTTGTAGAGATCGAAGATGTGCACATCGATCAGCTTGGACAGCCTGTCGATGGAAAGATCGTGCGCGCGGATCGCTAGCAATAATTCGACAGCAACGGGGTTCTGTTCGACATCGCCATGACCTGCGCCGGCCAGCATGTCGGTCCACCATTGCAACCGGATCTCGCCAGGCAACGGTTGTTTCACGAGCTCGCGGACGCGGGTAATTTCCGTATTGAACGCATAGAGCGCCAGCAGCGAACGGCGCTTGTCGGCAGGCACGAACAAGGTCGCCGCGTAGCGGTCGAAGTCGTGGCTGCGCACCAACTCCGCGCAGAAAGCCGCGGAGCTCTGATCAGCACCACTCATGGCACCGCGATCAATGCAGCGGCAACGCGGCGGCGCTCGCCCATCATCACGTTATAGGTGCGGATCGCAGGACCGGTTTGCATCGCATCGATCACTACGTGCAGATTGCGCAAGGCATTGCGAAGATCGTTCGGCACAATCCAGACCTCGTTGCCGGTGCCGATGATCAGCGTGTCGATGCCTGCCGCGCCTTCGAACACGCGCCGCAACGAATGGCGGTCGATGTCACTGGCCCTGGTGGCCGACCACGCCCACACCGCATCGGGCAGACACAGGAGCGAACCCTGATGCGACATGGTGTCGAAGTGGAAGCCGCCCTTGCCGTAGGCTTCGATGGCGGCCGAGCGCGGAAGGTGCGGCGCTTCGGGATCGACCGGCATCTCAGGGCTTCGGCTTCGCGGCCGGCTTGTCGGCGTCTTCGCGGTGTTCGCCGACGCCGAGATAGATCAGCAGCGGCGCAGCGATGAAGATCGAGGTGTAGGTGCCGACCAGCACGACGCCGAAGATCATGACGGCGGTGAAGGAGTGGATCGCCTGGCCGCCAAACGCGTAGAGCGCCAGCAGCGCCAGCGTCACGGTGACGTGGGTGATGATCGAACGCGACAGCGTCGAATTGATCGACTCGTTCAGCAGCTCCGGCATCGGCATCTTCTTGTAGCGACGCAGAATCTCGCGAATACGATCGTAGATGACCACGGTGTCATTCAGCGAATAACCGAGAATGGTCAGCAGCGCCGCAATACTGGTGAGATCGAAGTCGACCTGCGTGATCGACATGAAGCCGATCGTCAGCACGATATCGTGGACGTTGGCGATCATGGCGCCCAAGGCGAACTGCCATTCGAAGCGGAACCAGAGATAGATCAGGATGCCCATGATCGCGACGATCAGGCCGAGCATGCCGTAAGCCAGCAATTCGCCGGAGACGCGCGGACCCACCACTTCGACGCGGCGATATTCGACGCTGTCACCGAGGGCTGCACGAACCTTCTGAACGGCGGCCTGCTGCGCGGCATCGCCACCCGGCTGTTCGGCCAGACGGATCAGCACGTCGGCCGCGCCGCCGAACTGCTGCAGCTGCACGTCGCCGAGTTGCAGGGCGGCGAGCGTCGAGCGCATCGCGCTGATATCGGCCGTACCGGATTTGGCCTGGACTTCGAGCAGCGTGCCACCCTTGAAGTCGATGCCGAAATTCAGTCCGTGCGTGAAGAACAGCACGATGGCGAGGATCGACAGCAGCGCCGAGATCGGGAACGAGATGCGGCGGAAGCGCGTGAAATCGAACTTCGTATCGTCGGGGACGATGCGGAGCGACGGCAACAGATCGAAGATCGCCACGATCGACAGAATGACAATCAGCGCGCCCAGACCTGCCAGAACCATTTGTGTCGTTGTCAAAATCTGCTCCGTAAACTCAAATCGGCACGCTGGTCGGCCGCTTCCACCTGACCCAGCCGGCGACGATCAGACGGGTCACGGTGAAGGCCGTGAAAACCGTTGTGATGATGCCAATGCCAAAGGTCACGGCGAAGCCGCGGACCGGTCCGGTGCCGATGTAAAACAGCACCGCAGCGGCGATGAAGGTCGTGATGTTGGAATCCAGAATGGTCGCCAGCGCGCGCTTGAAGCCGGCATCGATCGCCGAAATGGCGGTGCGGCCGGCGCGCAACTCCTCGCGGATGCGCTCATAGATCAGCACGTTCGAGTCCACGGCGATGCCGACCGTCAGCACGATGCCAGCGATGCCGGGCAGCGTCAGCGTGGCGTTGAGCAGCGACAGGATACCGAAAATCATCAGAACGTTGATGGTCACCGCGATATTGGCGAACAGGCCGAACAGGCGGTAGGTCAGCAGCATGAAGACGATGACGAGGATCGACCCGACATAGGCCGCAAGCTCGCCCTTGGCGATCGAGTCGGCGCCGAGGCCGGGGCCAACGGTACGCTCCTCGATGATGCTGAGCGGCGCAGGCAGCGCGCCAGCACGCAGCAGGATCGCGAGATCATTGGCGCCCTGCACCGTGAAGCTGCCGGAGATCTGGCCGGAGCCGCCGGTGATCGGCTCGCGAATGACCGGAGCGGAGACCACTTCGTTATCGAGCACAATGGCGAAGGGCAGATTGACGTTCTTCACCGTGGCATCGGCAAACTTGCGCGCGCCGGACGTGTTGAAACGGAAGGAGACGATCGGCTCGTTGGTGCGCTGATCGAAGCCCGGCTGCGCATCGGTCAGGTCAGCGCCCGAGACCAGCACTTCCTTCTTCACGAGATACGGCGTCTTCGGAGATTGCGAGCTCATCAAGAGTTCGGAGTCCGGCGGCACCCTGCCTTGCGCCTGCTCGGCCGGGAGCGAGGTGTCGACCATGCGGAAGTCGAGCTTCGCCGTCTTGCCCAGCAATTCCTTGAGGCGGGTCGGGTCCTGCAGGCCGGGCACCTGCACCAGGATGCGATCGAGGCCCTGACGCTGGATCAACGGCTCGACGGTGCCGAGTTCGTTGACGCGCCGCTCGACGATCTGGATCGACTGTTCGACCGACTGGCGAATGCGGTCATTGATCGCTGCCGGCGGCACCGAAAGACGGATCAGGCCGTTGCCTGCGTCCGAGACTTCCAGGCTGCGCTGGCCGCTCTGCCCCATCAAGCCGCCGAGCGGCTGTGACAGTTCACGCAGCTTGGTGAGCGCGGTCTGATACTCGGTGTCCTTGGTGATACGGACTTCGACATTGTCGCCGCGAACACCAAGGCCGGTATAGACGATCTTGGCGTCACGCAGTGTGCGGCGGACGTCGTCGCGCACCTGATCGAGCTTGTCCTTCTTGACCGAATTGGCATCGACTTCGAGCAGGATGTGCGAGCCGCCCTGCAAGTCGAGGCCCAGCACCAGATGGCGCTGCGCCCATTTCGGCCAGGTTTTCACGGTAGCTTCGGGGAAGAAATTCGGAACCGCGCACAGGCAGACCACGAGCGCCGTCAGAATGACCGCCAGCGCCTTCCACCGCGTGAAATACAACATCGAGATGATCCGTCAGATTCTTGAAATGGCGACGCGCAGACGCATCAGCTCGCGGCCGCGTCGTCCTTGGCATCAGCCTTGTCCGCCTTTTCCTTGGCGGGCTCACCCTTGGTGCGCACGCCCGAGATCATCGTGCGGAGCTGACGTACGCGAACGCCTTCGGCGAGTTCGAACTCAACCTGCTCGTCATCGACCACCTTGGTGACCTTGCCGACCAGACCGCCCGAGGTGACGATGGTGTCGCCGCGGCGGATGTTCTTCACCATCTCGGCGTGGTCCTTCACCTTCTTCTGCTGCGGACGCAGGATCAGGAAGTACATGATCACGAAGATCAGAGCGAAAGGCAGCAGCGACATCAGCATGCTGTTGGTGTCGCCGCCGGCTGCAGCCTGGGCAAACGCAGGGGTAATGAACATCGGGAAGTCCTCGTAAACGCTGGGGAATAAACCGGCGACGCGTCGGCGTTCGGCCGGTTTGGGTAAATTCGCGCGGACTATAGCGGCCGGCGTCCCAATTGCAACGCCGGTAAACCCTCTGATTTGTCTGCGATTTGTACCGCTTGCGGATGTGTTCCGGGCTCGATATGGGTGCGCGCCGAGGAAAGTCAAAAATGTCAAAGAATTCGACAACTGCGATTTTGTCTCGCTATTTCAATGGCTTCCCAACTCGAATTGTTTCAACAAAATCCCAATAACTTTTGGGGCACAAAATCCCAATGATTCTTGGGCGTAAAGCCGCTGCATAGTGCCGCGCGTCACTTCTCCGATTGGTCAACCGCCGGCGCCGTTGCGCGTTTTTGTCTCAACGACCGCGCCACAAGAGTCTTGTCGCGAGCGAGACATCAACCATTTCTGACGAGACGACAGCGCCTTCACAAATGCCAACGCGGCGCGCTTCGGCTCGCCGCCAAGCAGCACGATAAACAAACACCGGAAATCTTCCCGGAATCAGCAAAAGCAATCTTGTTCGTAGGATTGATGGCTGTCCGGCTCGACCTGCAATAGCGATATAGGCAATCACTTGCGGACCTCCGTAGGCTCAGACGATATTATATACGAGTGTGACCCATTGACTTGGGTCCGTTAAACGCCTAATATTCATTCATTGGATTGGGTGAGTTTGATGACAGTAGAGTTCAAGAGCCTGCACGATCTATTTGAGGCCATGCCCGACGAGATGGCCGCGATAAATTACTTCAAGTCGATCTCCTGGAAGAATGGCGAGCGTTGCCCCTACTGCGGCCACGACAAAGTCTATTCTTTTGCCACGGGTAAGGTCTGGAAATGTGCTGAATGCCGTCAGCGCTTCTCTATCCGCATTGGTACAATTTTCGAGGATAGCAAGATTCCATTGCGTAAGTGGCTGGCTGCGATCTGGCTGATCACGTCCCATCGCAAGGGCATAACGAGCACTCAGATTGCGCGTGATCTGAACGTCACGCAAAAGACGGGATGGTTCATTTTGCACCGCTTGCGTCACGCTGCCCGCACCCGTTCTTTTAATCGTCAACTTCGCGGCACCGTCGAAGTTGACGAGGCTTATTTCGGTGGCAAAGAGAATAAGCACGTGAAGCCCAAGGCGATAGCGAGTGCTAAGTCTAGTTCGCGGCTTGGTGTCGGCTGAAGCCTGCAACCTTTGTACACCCCAATGCCGTGTACATCGCGCTGCATCTTCACGCAGTGAAGGACGGGCGCATGACTAAATTTCTCGGTCGCGTCCAGAGGCGACTCACTTATGAAATGCTCATCGCATGAAAAAGTCGAAGCCCAAAAAATACGATGAAAAATTGTTCATCGGTATGTCATTCAGCGAAGCTGCCGAGCGTTTCGCAGGGGTTGCGCCTGCCGAGATGCACGCCAATATCGAAAAGGCCAAGAAAAAAAAGAAACCGCCGAGAAGCGAACCTCTCGGCGGCAAGGTTGTTAACTCAAATGTCGTTCTCTTACGCAACAGACGTAAGGTAAACAACGTTTGAACGACCAGCGCCGCGACGACGGCGCCAGTGCCCGCATACGTGCTCAATCGAGCCGAAACGAATGCGGTAGTACGGATCAATCCAGATCCTGTTCATATCAAGTGTTCCTTCTTCTAAAGGCACACTTGAGCCGATGAGCAGGAAGTGCTACACCCCGCACTGAAGACCGGGGGGAGCACTTCCCACTTCCATCCAGTCCGGTAGTGCACGGAACACCGAACTGGAACCTGAATATCGGCCCCACACGCGCCAACGTGATGGGGCCGAAGTTCATTCAGGACGACATTAATCTTATACAGTAGTTCCACATTCCGAACAATACCGGTATGTGATGAAATCTTGCGGTTCCCGTACATTCGCGGTACAAGAAGGGAACACAGGAGAACGCCCGTGTCCGACCTTGCCCTTTCGAACGCACAGAAGCGGCGTGACGATCTCGCATCGCGAATTAATCAGCTATCTCAGTCGCTTGAAGACTGTCGAAAAGAGATAGCGTCGATCGACCAGTTCATCGCAGCGTGGCACCACTATGCTGACGGCGGCCAACATTCGCCGAGCATTCCGGTCAATACCCACTATACACAGGGTTCGATGACGCTGAATTCAGTGGTTAATTCGGCGCGGATTATTCCTCCCAAGAATCCGGACAGGGAGACTGTCGGGCGTGCGGCCTGGGACATAATTGTAAAGCGCGGACGCCCCGTGATGCGTGGTGAGTTGTTCAACGAGTTGGGTAAGCGGGGGATACAGATATACGGCAAGGACCCAGAGATGGTCTTCAGCACTATGATGTGGCGAATGCAGGAGCATTTTGTCCGCTTGCCAAAATTTGGGTATTGGAAAAGAAACGAACCGTGGGCGCCCGCAGGATACGTTCCGGGGGCCACAGTGGAAGATGACGGCGAGGATCAGAAGATTTTCCAGAATACCATTTTTGATCCAGCGAGCGTCGCTGACGCTTAAGATCGAGGCACCGCACTAATACAGCGGACCACACATAACAGAATGCTCGACCTCGCGGAGTAACAGCGGTCGCCGAAATGGCGTCGCTTGCGATTACCGGCAGGTCCTATATCAAAGCCCACAAAGTTCGCGGAAATATAGGTACCTGTACGGAGCGTTTTTGAGAAACACTCCGTGGGAAACCATTGAGATCGTTGAGATAAACTGTTTTGTCAAAAAAGCCCAATAAAACAAGCCGCCGCCCTGCCAAAAAGGCCCCTGCGACCCGCACGTCCAAGACCGTCCACACGACCGCGGCAAAACGTCCGCGACCAGCCGCCGCCCCCCAGATCGATGAGCGGATCGCGCTCGCCCTTGAGGCCATTGCCGCCGGCATGGCTGCCGCGGCGCCGAAGTTGTCCAACGCTGATTCTCTGGGCAGCGCCGAAGCCTTTATCTGGCATCCCGACGGCCGCCTTGCGCCGGTGCCGAAGGTCTCGAGGGTCGATATCGGCCTGCTGCAGGGCATCAACCAGCAGGTCGACACCCTGATCGAGAACACCCGGCGTTTCGCCAACGGCCTGCCGGCCAACAATGCGCTGCTTTGGGGCGCGCGCGGCATGGGCAAGTCGTCACTGGTCAAGGCCGCGCATGCCTTGGTCAATGCCAGCAAGTCCGTCGCTGGTCGTCTCAAGCTGGTCGAGATTCATCGCGAGGACATCGAGAGCCTGCCGGCGCTGATGGAACAGATCCGCGCCTCGGATTTCTATTTCATCGTGTTCTGCGATGATCTTTCTTTCGACGGCAACGATGCGTCCTACAAATCGCTGAAAGCCGTATTGGAAGGCGGCATCGAAGGCCGGCCGGACAACGTGATCCTCTATGCGACCTCGAACCGCCGCCATCTTCTGGCGCGCGAGATGATCGAGAACGAACGCTCGACCGCGATCAATCCCGGCGAAGCCGTCGAGGAGAAGGTGTCGCTGTCGGATCGTTTCGGCCTCTGGCTCGGCTTCCACAAATGCAGCCAGGACGAATATCTCGACATGGTGCGCGGCTATTGCAGCCACTATGGCCTCAAGACCGACGCCGCCGAGCTGGAGCGAGACGCATTGGAATGGTCGACCACCCGTGGCTCGCGCTCAGGTCGCGTGGCCTGGCAGTTCGTGCAGGAGCTCGCTGGCCGTCTCGGCGTGAAGCTGGCCACAAAGTAAAGGCAAATGCCGCCCCGTCATGACAACGGAGCGGCAGTCGATTTGTCCTAGACGAGGCTTCGCAACTCGCGTGCTGCCGCGACCATGTTGACGAGCGCAGGCCGCACCTCATCCCATTTGCGGGTCTTCAGCCCGCAATCGGGATTGATCCAGAGCTGGGAGTCCGCCAGCCGCTGCCGTGCAAGCTTGAGCAGATCGACCATATCGCGCGTTTCAGGCACCCGCGGCGAGTGGATGTCATAGACCCCGGGACCTATCTCGTTCGGGTACTTGTAGGTCCTGAACGCATCGAGCAGTTCCATCTTCGAACGTGACGTTTCGATGGAGATCACATCGGCATCCATGGCACCGATCGCATCGATGATGTCGTTGAACTCCGAGTAGCACATATGCGTATGGATCTGCGTGTCATCCCGCACGCCTGACGAACAGATGCGGAAGCTCTCCACGGCCCAATCGAGATAGGACTTCCATTCCGATTTGCGCAGCGGAAGCCCTTCACGGAGTGCCGCTTCGTCGATCTGGATCATGCCGGCCCCAGCCTTCTCCAGATCTGCCACCTCATCGCGGATCGCGAGCGCAATCTGCCGACAGGCAACTTCGCGGGGAATATCGTCGCGCACGAACGACCAGTTCAGGATCGTGACAGGCCCTGTCAGCATAGCCTTCATCGGCCTCTCGGTGAGCGACTGCGAATAGTGCCACCATTCCACGGTCATGGGATGCGGCCGGGACACGTCTCCAAACAAGACAGGAGGCCGCACATAGCGGGAGCCATAGGACTGCACCCAGCCATGCTTGGTGAAGGCGAAGCCGGAAAGTTGCTCGCCAAAATACTGCACCATGTCGTTGCGCTCGAACTCGCCATGCACCAGCACGTCGAGACCGATATTCTCCTGCCAGCGCACTGCCCTCGCCGTTTGGTTTTGCAGGAACGTCTTGTAGGCGGCATCGCTGAGCGTGCCCCTGACATGGGCCCCGCGAGCGTTTCTCACTTCCGCGGTCTGCGGAAACGAGCCGATGGTCGTGGTCGGAAATGCCGGCAGCTTGAAGCGCCGATGCTGCTCGCTCGCGCGCGTGGCAAAATCGCTGCTGCGACGACGCATAGTCGCATCAACAGAAGCGACGCGTTTGGTGACAGCAAGATCGTGGATCTTCGACGATGCGACCCGCGCGGCTGCCGCCGCATCCGACGCAGCGAGCTTTGCGGCGACATCCGCGCGACTACCAGCCAAGGCGGATCCGAGCGCCGCCAGTTCCTCCATTTTCTGAACTGAAAAGGCCAGCCAGCTTCTGACGTCCGGATCGAGCTCGGTCTCAAGGCCGAGATCGATCGGCACATGCAGCAGTGAGCAGGACGGCGCCAGCTCAACGCGATCCCGCCCCAGCAGATCGACCATGGGTTCCAACCCATCGAGCAGACTGGACAGATCGGACCGCCATATATTACGTCCATCGATCACGCCGAGCGAGAGGATCATGTCCTTCCGCGCCTTCGCAGCGACTTCATCGAACTGGTCCTGCGCGCGGACCAGATCGAGATGAAGCCCGGCGACGGGAAGCGACAGGGCCAGATCGAGGTTGTCGCCCAGCTCACCAAAATAGGTGTTCAGCATGATCCTGAGTTGCGGAACCGCTTCGGCAAAAGCCGCATAGGTCTTCTGCAGTGCCTGCCGAGCGGATGCGTCGAGATCGAGCACCAGACACGGCTCATCCAGTTGCACCCACTCGGCGCCGCTGTCGGCCAATTCCCCAAGCACATCAACATAGACGGGCAGCAATCTGTCGAGCAGCGTCACCGGATCGAATGACGCATCCGCACTCTTGGCCAGCTTCAGATAGGTTACAGGCCCAACCAGCACAGGTCGTGTCTGATAGCCCAGCGATCTCGCCTCTTCGTACTCCTTGATCGGCTTGCGCGATGCGAGACTGAACGTCTGATCCGGCGTCAGCTCCGGGACCATGAAATGGTAGTTAGTATCAAACCACTTGGTCATCTCCTGCGCTGGTACGCCTTGCGACGTATCATGCGCGTGAGACCCATGCGTACAGGCCTCGTCATGCGCATCGCCTTGTGATCCACGTGCCATGGCAAAGTAGGTTGCGAAGGAAACGTCTCCGCCCTTCCAACCATAGACCTCAGGAATGGCACCGACCATGACGCTGGTATCGAGCACCTGATCGTAGAAGGAGAAGTCGTTCGACGGCATGACCGTGATCCCGAGCGACTTCTGACGCGCCCAATTTGCGGCACGCAGCCCGACGCCGACATCGATCAGCGCGTTCTCGTCGATTGCACCGGACCAATAGCTTTCCAGCGCCATCTTGAGTTCACGCCGCGGACCGATCCGTGGCGTACCCAATGTAGCAACACGCAGTGAGGAAGTAGATTTGGAAGTGATAGACTTTGACACAGTAGACATGGCTTAACCCCAATGATTGGGGGCAAAAGGCCAAAGTGACACGTCTGGATTCCACGACGGCAGTCGCGGAATCGCAACCGCACCACCGGGACACCCCGCCCGAGGACGTTTATGTTGTCGAGGCAGGTCTCCTGGCTCGCGGGTCAATGCTGCTGTCCGGCCTTCCCAAAACCTTTGCAGGTCTCAGTGACTTTAATGGACAGCGGCTCACCGCTTACAGTTGCGGGGGCAGCTCCGGCCTTGGCTTAACGCCTCACCGGCTTCCCTCTTAGCTTCGGGCAAACCTTCCCGAAGAACCACGACATGTCCACATATGGGCAACATCGCGCGGCAGTCAACCGAGCTTGCGCGCGCAAGCTGCCCACTCGCAGCAGCGCGCTGAAGACTCCGGAGCTGGAGTGGGCCGCAGCCCCGGGATCAAACGCATCAAGCCCGGCACGAGGCCGGGCTTGCTTAAATGCGAACTACACTTCGTGGATTGCGCTTACGCCCCGTTGAGGAACTGCAGCGGATCGACCGGCGACGAGCCCTTGCGGATCTCGAAGTGAAGCTGCGGCGAAGTAACCTCACCGGACTGGCCGGACTTGCCGATCACCTGACCGCGCTTGATGGTCTCGCCACGCTTCACCATCAGCTCACTCGCATGGGCATATGCGGTGACGTAGCCGTTGGAGTGACGAACGAGGACCAGATTGCCGTAACCCTTCAGCTCGTTGCCGGAATAGGCAACGACGCCATCTTCGGCAGCCTTGATCGGCGTGCCTTCCGGCACGGCGACGTTGATGCCGTCGTTGGACTTGCCATTGGTCTTGGCGCCATAGCCTGTGACCACGCGGCCGCGCACCGGCCAACGGAACGTCGGCAAAGCGCCGGTTGCGTCAGCGGCTTTAGTCGGCGATTCCGGCGTGGTTTCTTCAGGCGTCGTCGTGGCACTTGCGAGACGGGCCTTCTGTGCGGGTTCGGCAGAAGCAACACGGGCCACGGCAGCGGACGTGACCGCGCCAGCCGGAGCAGCCGTCACGGCTGCGACGGGCGCAGCGAGCGGCGCGGCTGCAGGAGCTGCATTGGCCGTACGCGCGCCGGGTACCGTGATCTTGGAGCCGAGCTTCAACTGGGCAGTCGGCGCCAGACCATTGGCGCGCGCGAGTTCGGCCACCGGCACGTTGTTCCGGCGCGAGATGCTCATCAGCGTATCGCCGCGATTGACGAAATGCGTGGTCGACGCGCCGACGGCAGGTTTGCTCGGAGCAGCAGCAACGGCCGGAGTTGCCGCGGCGCCCTGGCGCGGAATGATCAGCGACTGGCCGGGCGACAGCGCGCGCGGACCCTTGTAGCCATTGGCCTGCAGGATCGCGGCCGACGAGACGTTGTAGCGCTTCGCCAGACCGTCGAGCGTGTCGCTGGTGCCGACGATGATCGAGGTGCCGCCATCACGGGCAAGGCCGTTGGTCGCTGCAACCGAGCGCGGTGCCGTGGAGCCGGTGGTTTCGATCGGCGCACGTGCGGGCGGCGGCGTATACATACCGTTGCCGCCCCCGCTGACGGGAGCAGCCGATGCAACCGGACGGGCTGTCGGATAGGACTGCGGCGCCGAGATCGGCGGCGGCAAAGGCTGGGATTGATACTGCGGCTGCGGATTATAGGCCGGGCGCTGATATTGCGGCAGCTCCTGGCGCTCGACCGGCGCGCGCGGTGCGCGCTGCGGTACCGAGCCGGTGGTTTCACCTTGCCAGCCAAAGCCACGGGACTGACCTGAGTCAAAATTTGGATTCTGAGATAGCCGTGTCTGCATGTCGGCGCTGCAGCCGGCAAAACCGATAGACATCAGCGCCAGCACCGCGACCTGCGGAGCGCGGCGCGAGTAAAGCAACTCGACAACGCTGGACATTGGTTACTCACTCATACGCAACAAACAACTGAATTGAGTAAACACCGTCTCCGTTACCAAGCCTTTAACCTTGCGACCAACACGTGACAGCCGTTCACGAACTTTTTTCAGAGTTCGCGCGCGATGCCTGGAAGTGCAGGCACGAAACGTACATCCACGAGCTCCTTTCGCTCCAATCCATCCCCGGTTTTGCGGATCCGGACCAGGGTCTGGACGCCATTGTGAGGACCAACCGGCGCAAGCAGAATACCCCCCTCCTCAAGCCGATCGGTCAGCGCCACTGGCACCTCCTCCATGGCGGCGGTCACGACGATCCGGTCAAACGATCCCAAATTGGCAGCCGGATTGAGGCCATCGCCGAGCATGACCTCGATATTGTGGAGACCGAGTGCCTCCAAACGGGTCCGGGCGGCGTCGGCCAGCGTGCGATAGCGCTCGATGCTGAGCACGTCGCGGACAAGTTTTGACAGGATCGCGGCCTGGTAGCCCGATCCCGTGCCGACCTCGAGCACACGGTGACCAGCATTCAATTGCAGCTGTTCGGTCATATAGGCCACCACGAAGGGCTGGCTGATGGTCTGACCGCAGGCAATCGCCAAGGCCGTATCCCGCCAGGCGTGGGCGCGATCGTTCGGCTCGACGAAGCGATCACGCGGAATATCCTCCATTGCGCGCAGCACCAGCCGATCGCTGATCCCACGGCGCCGTAGACCAAGCTGAAAGGTCATCTGTTCGGGCGGCTGTCCGACGGTAATCATGGAAATGCCTCACGCAGCACAGGTTAGAAACACTCTCGATCTAGCAAAGATAGATTGATGTATTTCTGCGATCGGAACCGGGATAGCCTTACGACAACTTTTATTGTTCCGCGCGCGGAACCAGCAACATACCAGCCTGTTATGGGCGGGGCGCTGAAATCCTGATCTTGCTCTATCTGGTACCGAACACGCGACTGCGTCTTTGGGTCACGAAAATGGCAATGCGTCGAGATTGCGTTCAACCCGGGAATTTGCGATTTTGTTCAGAGGATTGGGGCAAGGAAACCGGCCATGACTGCAACGAACCCGCCGGGCGGCTCCGTCTTCCTGGTCGAAGACGAGGTCATGATCCGCATGATGGTCGCCGATATGCTTGAGGAACTCGGCTACAGCGTGGCCGCGGAAGCCGGCGACATCAACGAGGCGATCAGGCTGGCTGGGTCTGCGAAGTTCGACATCGCGATCCTCGACGTCAACGTCAACGGCAAGGTGATTTCGCCGGTCGCCGAAGTGATCGCATCGCGCAACCGCCCGTTCATCTTCGCGACTGGCTACGGCGCGCAAGGCCTGCCGGAAGAATTTCGTGACCGCCCCACGCTGCAGAAGCCGTTCCAGATGGAAACGCTGGCACAGGTGCTGTCCACGACGCTCAAGGGCGTCGCGGTCTAGGCGAGCACCCTCGCCTATCTCGAAACCTCAGCCCAGCGCCTTCGTCAGCGCTTCGGAGAATACATCGTCCGTGCGATCGAGACGCAGCGGCGTGACGGATACATAGCGCGCAGCAAGGGCTGCGAGATCGGTGCCCTCCAGCGGGGCTTCCGCGGCGACGATGCGCTCGAAACCGATCCAGAAATACGGATTGTTGCGGCCATCGCGCCGCTCATCGACGCGCAAAAAGCCCTGATTGCGCTTGCCCTGCCGGGTGACAACGACACCTTTCACCTCGTCGGCCGCGCAGGCCGGGAAGTTGACGTTGATGACGGTGTTCTTCGGCACGCTCGCCTTGATGACCTTGCGCAGCACGTCTGGCCCGAATTTCAGCGCGGTCTCCCATTGCGGATTGTGACGCGTTTCCATCGAGAATTCCTGGCTCAACGCCACCGACGGAATGCCGAGAATGGTGCCCTCGAGCGCACCGGCGATGGTACCGGAATAGACCACGTCCTCGGCGACGTTGCGGCCCTTGTTGACGCCGGACAATACGAGATCCGGCTGCTTGTCTTTCAGGATATGACGCGCGCCCATAATGACACAGTCGGTCGGCGTGCCGCGCACGGCATAGTGCCGGGGGCCGACTTCGCGCAGCCGCAACGGATCGTTCAGCGACAATGAATGCGACACACCGGACTGATCGAGCTCGGGCGCCACCACCCAGACATCATCCGATAATTCCTTGGCAATCTGCTCGATGATCTTCAGGCCGGGGGCGTGAATGCCGTCGTCATTGGTGCAGAGAATGCGCATTCGTGAGGTGCCTTTTCGATCGGGAGGGCCGCTAGCCGGCACCGGTTTTTGCCAGCATGTGCCCGCTTTTGCCACCCCCATTTTGGGCGCTGCTCGTGCGCTACCGGGGCTGTCTCGAAGGCGATTTTTCCCGCGAGCCGGAACATTTCGGCGTCGTCGGGATTTTTAACTCAGGTAGGTGAGTGCCAGTTGCGTCTGAAGCATGCGCGCTCGACCCGGATGGCCTTGGTCGCAGCGCCCCATAGGGCGACGGAGATGGCGAGACAGCTCGAACGGGTGTTGATCATCGGATTGCCGGCGATCGCGGTTGTCGCCCTGACGGGGTGGCTGCTGCTTCCCAGATTGGCCGAGACCAAGCCCGATCTCACCCTCAATACGGCGGTAGTGGCAACTATGCCCGACGAGTTGAGTGAGGAGGACTTTGCCAAACCCACTCCTTCACAACTCGTCAGCGTCCCCGACGCCGCGGAGCTCACCCGTCTCAGCCTCTCCCGCCAATCGTTTCGCCGCGGCGGTCTCGGCTCCAGAGCGCTGATGACTTTCACCGTCCGCAACGCCAACGACTATCCGGTCAAGGACCTCGAAATCGCCTGTGCCTTCCGCAGCCGGGATGGACGCTATGTGACGGAGCGTCGCCGCGTCATCGCGGAGACCGTCAGCACGAAAAGCCGCAAGGCGTTTCCGATGACGCATATGGGCTTTGTCAACATAAAAGCCGAGAAAGCCAAATGCGCGCTGGTGACGGCCAGCCGCGCCTGAACGGCTGGCGCGCGACGACGCCTAGCTGGCCTGAACCACCTTGAGGCCGCCCATATAAGGCTGCAGCACATCCGGAACGGCGATCGAGCCGTCTTCCTGCTGATAGTTTTCCATCACGGCGATCAGCGCGCGACCGACGGCGGTGCCCGAACCATTCAGAGTGTGCACGAAGCGCGGTTTGCCATCCGGCCCGCGCGAGCGCGCATCCATGCGCCGCGCCTGGAAATCGCCGCAGACCGAACAGGACGAAATCTCGCGGTAAGCACCGCCCTCGCCCTGGCCCGGCATCCAGACCTCGATGTCGTAGGTCTTCTGCGCAGCGAAGCCCATATCGCCGGTGCACAGCGTCATCACGCGGTAATGCAGGCCAAGCCGACGCAGCACTTCCTCGGCGCAGGACAGCATGCGCTCATGCTCGTTCTTGCTCTCCTCGGGTGTGGTGATCGAGACCAGTTCAACTTTGGTGAATTGATGCTGGCGGATCATGCCCCGCGTATCGCGGCCGGCAGCGCCAGCCTCGGCACGGAAGCACGGCGTCAGCGCCGTCATACGCAGCGGCAGCTCTTTTTCGTCAAGGATGGATTCACGGACGAGATTCGTCAGCGGGACTTCGGCGGTGGGGATGAGCCAATAGCCCTGTCCCTCATTGCCGATCGCACCGGCGGCGAATTGATCATCGCGAAACTTCGGAAGCTGCGCAGTGCCAAACATCGCATCGTCGCGAACCAAGAGCGGTGGGTTCACTTCGGTGTAGCCATGCTCATTCGTATGCAGATCGAGCATGAACTGCCCGATGGCACGCTCCAGCCGTGCAAGGCCTTTCTTGAGCACGACGAAGCGTGCGCCCGAGAGTTTGACCGCGGCCTCGAAATCCATGAAGCCCAAGGCTTCGCCGATATCGTAATGAGCTTTCGGCGTGAACGCGTAGTTGCGCCCGGCGCCGAAGTGATGACGCTCAACATTGCCGTGTTCGTCGACACCCTCAGGCACTTCGTCGAGCGGAAGGTTCGGGATTTCAGCAAGCGCGACCTTGAGCTTATCCTCGGCGCCCTTCACCGCGGCTTCCATCGCCGGCATCGTCGTCTTGAGCTCGGTGACCTCGGCCATCAGCGCATTGGCGCGCACCTCGTCCTTGGTCTTTTTGGCTTCACCGATTTCCTTCGAGGCTGCATTGCGCCGGGCTTGCGCCTGCTCGGACGCAAGGATCGCGGTCCGGCGCGCTTCATCGATCGCCAGCAGCGATACCGACAGCGGCGCCAGTCCCCGCCGCTTCAGCGCAGCGTCGAAAGCTTCGGGATTGTCGCGGATCGATTTAATGTCGTGCATGACGGGATTCCTGAGCGAAAGCGGCTCTGAGTACCCCGAATAGCCGACATTTGGAACATGAAATGGGCCAGCGGCCCGTTAATGCATGCGCTGGAGAGCCGCCAGTATACCGATGCCAACCGCGACGATGCCGCCAAGACGTAACGTCATCTGCAGTGAAGATTTCTCGATGGCGGCCTGCAAATCATTCCGTGTGGCAAGCAATCTAGACTCCAGGTCCAACTTCACTCCAAGCAAGTCAGATTTCGTCACTAGCTCGGTCATGATGAAATCCCGTGCCGCTTCGGCGTGTGCCTCGGCCTGCTTATCCGCGATCCCCGCTTCGCGGAGACGCTTCGAATAGCCGAGTGTATCAAATGCAAAGGCCACAATCACCTCCCCAGCACAAGACCAAACACAACCCAAAGTAGATTGCCGAGGTTGTGATTGCAAGGAGGCGACGCCCCTACTCCGCCGGCGTCACGTCCGTGCCGGTCCCCGCCGCAGCCTTGGCAGCAGCGGCCTTGGCGGCGTTCTTCTCGACCATGCTGACCGCGATGATCGAACCTTCGTAGAGGATCAGCAGCGGGATCGCGAGGGAGGCCTGGCTGATCACATCGGGCGGCGTCAGCACGGCCGCGATAACGAAAGCGATGACGATGAAGTAGCGGCGCTTTTCGCGCAGCTGCTTCGACGTGAGGATGCCGATGCGGCCAAGCAGTGTCAGGATGACGGGGAGCTGGAAGGCGATTCCGAAGGCGAAGATCAGCGACATCATCAGTGAGAGATATTCGCCTACCTTGGGCAGCAGCGCGATCTGCGCGGTATCGGAGCTTCCAGTCTGCTGCATGCCCAGCGAGAACCGGATCAGCATCGGCAGCACGAGGAAATAGACCAGCAGCGAGCCCAGCGCGAAGAAGAACGGCGTCGCGATCAGGTAAGGCAGAAACGCGCCCTTCTCGTGCTTGTAGAGGCCGGGCGCCACGAACATGTAGATCTGCGCGGCAATTACCGGAAACGAGATGAAGCCGGCGCCAAACATCGCCAGCTTGAGTTGGGTCAGAAAGTACTCCAGCAGCGCGGTGTAGATGAACTTCGAATTCTCTGGGCCGGCGACCCAGACGAACGGCCAGACCAGCACGTTGTAGATCTGCTTGGCGAAGAAGAAGCAGAAGATGAAGGCCACGGCAAATGCGAGCAGCGCCTTGATCAGCCGCGACCGCAGCTCGATCAGGTGATCCATCAAGGGAGCCTTGGAGGCTTCGATATCTTCGGCACTCATGACGCTTTGGCGTCCTTCAGAACATCGGGACTGGCCGCGTCGGGGGCTGCTGCGCCATCATGGGCGGCAGCGGGAGTTTCGACCGGCGACGGCTGCACTTCCCGGGTAATGGCCAGTGGTTCGTTCACTGCAGCAGTTTCCTGCGCATGCGTCTCGGCCTCAACGAAGGTCTCGGGTGTAGGCGGCTCGGGCGTGGTGGGCACGGCCGGAGGCGTGTCGAGATTGTCAGCCTTGTCGATGGCCATATCGACTGAAGAATTGGCGTCACTGACGTCCTTGGTCAGCGAGGTCATGATGTTGTTGGTGGTGAAGCCGGAAGCGACATCCTTCACGTCGTCGAAGGCCTTTTTGACGTCGGCCATTTCGGCTTCGCGCATCGCCTCGTTGAACTGGCCCTGGAATTCCGAGGCCATCTTGCGGGCCTTGCCCATCCACTGCCCGACCATGCGCAGCACGCCGGGCAGTTCTTTCGGGCCGATGGCAATCAGCGCGACGACCGCGATGACGACCAGTTCACTCCACCCGATATCGAACATGAAAAAATCCGCTCACGCGGGGCTGGATGTGCCCGCGTCTCCTTCAATGGCCGCCGCGATCCCCAAGGACAATCCCTTCGGAACCTCAGACAACCTTGCTGCCGACGTCCGTACGGTTGGCGGTCGGCGCCGGCGGGGTCTGGTCGATGGTGCGAACCGGCTCGGTCGGCTTGTCTGCCGGCTTGTCGTCGTCCGCCATGCCCTTCTTGAAGGCCTTGATACCCTGCGCAACGTCGCCCATCAGGTCGGAAATCTTGCCGCGCCCGAACAACAGCAGGACCACTCCGATCACGACGATCCAGTGCCAAATGCTGAGTGAACCCATCCTGCTAACCCTCCAAACACGCGGCCAGTCGCCCAGCCTGATCTGACCGGAACGTAGGCTGCGGGGGTGTCAAAAACAAGGACTTAACCCTCGTGGAATCGCGGATGTCGCGGCGCAATGCCGCGAGCGTTAATGCCGCGATCAGTGCTTGCGGTCGTTGTCCCGGTCGGTTGCGTCCGGCTCAGCGTCATCCGGCCCATCTTCGTCCTGATCGTCCTCGTCAAGCTCGTCGTCTTCCGCGTCGTCGGAATCGTCTTCATCGTCGTCGAGTTCGGCCGTTTCGGGCTCAGCGGTCTCGTCTTCATCCGACTCGGGCTCTGCGACTTCAGCCGCTTCGGCCTCGCCTTGCTCGGGCTCGATCACGTCGAGATCACGCGCTTCAAGTTCCGCGACCTCGGCCGCTTCGCTCTCTGGCTCCACGACATCTGCCGTTTCAGTGAATTCGGCCTTGGCCTCGGCAAATGCCTGGGCCTCACCAGCGTATCCGACAGTCCCGGCTTCGGGTTCCTTGAGCTGCAGTTCGGGGAATTCCGGATCGGGTGCCGACAGCGCCAGTTCCAGTTCGCCGCCCTCCAGCGGATCCTCGTCCTCGCGGAGCGTTGGATCGTCGGACGGATTGGGCACGCTGAAGCCGGACGGCAGCCGCGAATCCAAGAGACCAGTGCCCTTGAGTTCCTCAAGACCCGGCAGATCGCCGAGTGCCTCCAGGCTGAACTGCGACAAGAAGCTCTCGGTGGTGCCGAAAGTCAGCGGCCGGCCCGGCGTCTTGCGACGGCCACGCGGCTTGATCCAGCCGGTTTCCAGCAGCACGTCGAGCGTGCCCTTGGAGGTGATGACGCCGCGAATGTCTTCGATTTCGGCGCGGGTCACCGGCTGGTGATAGGCAACGATGGCGAGCACTTCGATCGCCGCACGCGACAGCTTGCGGGTTTCGGTGGTCTCGCGGGTCATCAGCCAGGACAGGTCACCGGCGGTGCGGAACGTCCATTTGTTGGCGACACGGACCAGATTGACGCCGCGCATGGCGTAATCGGCCTGCAACTGCGCCAGTGCCGCCTTGATATCGACGCCATCCGGCATGCGCTTGGCCAGCGCGGATTGGTCGAGCGGCTCGGTGGATGCGAACAACAGCGCTTCGAGCAGGCGCAATTCTTCTGGGCGCGCCTCCGACTGGACCTCGGTCTGTCCCTCGGACTGCACGATCTGATCCTCGACATCGTCGATGCGTTTCTCGGCGAGGCTTGCCATGTCTGGATCTCCTTCTTCCACTTACTCGGCCGGAACTTCCGGCTCCACCTGCACAGGCTGGGCGATGTGCTTGCGGAAATACAAAGGCGCGAATGCTTCTTTCTGGCTGAGGTCGAGCGTGCCCTCACGGACCAGTTCAAGCGCAGCTGCAAAACTCGAGGCCATCACCGTCGCGCGCTGCGCGGGGTCGGCGACATAGGCCAGCAGATATTCATCGAGACGGCTCCAGTCCTCTGCCATGCCGACCAACCGTTCCAGCGAGGCGCGTGCTTCGCTCAGCGACCATACGGTGCGCTTGGCGAGATGGACGCGCGTCAGCACGCGAGCCTGGCGCTGGGTCGCGTAGGCCGACAGCAGGTCGTAAAGCGTCGCCGTGAAGCGCGGATGCTTCACTTCGGCGATCGACTCGGGAACGCCGCGCGGAAAGATGTCGCGGTTGAGCTGCGGCCGGGTCATCAGCCTGTTCGAGGCTTCGCGGATGGCTTCGAGGCGGCGCAGCCGGTTGGCCAGCGCGGTCGCCATATCCTCGGCGCTCGGGCCTTCGCCCGGCACCGTCGTATCCGGCAGCAGCAGGCGCGACTTCAGGAATGCCAGCCACGCCGCCATCACCAGATAGTCGGCCGCCAGTTCCAGACGGATCTTCCGCGCGGCCTCGATGAACAGCAGATACTGGTCAGCCAGCGCGAGGATCGAAATCTTGTGCAGGTCGACCTTCTGCTGACGTGCGAGCGCGAGCAGCAGGTCGAGCGGGCCTTCGTAACCTTCGACGTCGACGACCAGCGACGGCTCGTCGTCGGGAACGACCTCGGCCGGCAGTCCGGTCTCAAACGACAAAATCTCAGCGCTCATGCACTTGCTCCTGCTCGAGCGATCAAGGCGTCCAGTTCCGCGCGGCCAGCGGCGCGGTCGAACGGCTGCGGCTGACCGCGGGCGGCGATGGCCGCCTTGGCGCGCTCAAGCGCCTTCCCGGCCAGAACCGGGGTCTCGCTGACGACGTCGCGCATCTCGTCCAGCTTGCCGTTGCAATGCAGGACCATGTCGCACCCCGCGCTGACGATCGCCCGCGTGCGTTCCGCGATCGATCCCGCCAGAGCATTCATGGACACGTCATCACTCATCAACAAACCTTGGAACCCGATACTGCCGCGAATCACCTGCTCGATGATTGTCGCAGAAGTCGTGGCCGGTTGGGTGGCGTCCAGAGCGCTAAACACAACATGTGCAGTCATCGCCATCGGCAGGTCGGCTAGCGGACGAAACGCTTCGAAATCAGAGGCTTCGAGCTCACTCTTCGCGTTATCCACGATCGGCAATTTGAAATGGGTATCGGCGGTGGCCCGACCATGGCCGGGAATGTGTTTGAGGACCGGTAGAATGCCACCTTGCGACAGACCGTCGGTCACGGCGCGGGCAATAATCGCGACCTTGCCGGGCTCGCTGCCATAGGCGCGATTGCCGATCACGGCATCAGCGCCCTCCACCGGGACGTCTGCCAGCGGCAGGCAATCAACGGTGATGCCGAGGTCCACAAGGTCACTCGCAATGAGCCGTGAGCTGAGCCAGGCCGCCCTGAGACCTGCTTCCGGGTCGGCGTCGTAGAGCACGCTGAACACCGCGCCGGGCGGATAGACCGGCCAATGCGGCGGTCCCAGACGCTGCACACGCCCGCCTTCTTGGTCGATCAGGACCGGCGCATCGAGATCACCGGTCGTGCCGCGTAAATCTTCTACAAGTCGAGCGACTTGGGCGGGATTATCAATATTCCGCTTAAAGAGAATGAAGCCCCACGGCCGTTCCGCACGCAGAAATGCGCGCTCTTCAGCGGTCAGCTCCAGCCCAGATACACCGGTGATGAATGCGCGTGTGCTCATGGGGCCGATTAGCCCCCATCAACGCCCAGGGTCAAGGAAACGGCCGTTAATTCCTTTGGACGACGCACTGTCCGCCGGCAGATTTCAGGTTCCCGCAGACCTGTGAGGCTTCTTCCTGCGAGCCGAACGGTCCGACCATGGCCCGATAATAGGTCCCCTTGTCGCCAAGGTCGGCCTTCTTGATCAACGGCGCACGCGATCCCAGCACCGAAGGGAACTTGGTCTGCAGGGCACGGAACGACGCCTGCGCATCGCCCTCGGACCGCTGGGACGATACCTGGACCACATAGCCGCCGCCGGAGGCGACTGGGGCCGCCTGCTGGGTCGGGTTGGTCGAGGCTATACGCGAGGGCGCCGGAGGAGCGGCTGCAGCCGGAGGAGCGGCCTGCGGCGACAGTGACATCGGGGCATTGGCTGATGCGTTGGCATTGGTCGCGCGCGGTACCGCAGCGGGCGCGGCTGCAGGAACCGCTGCCGGAGCGGCGATGCGGGCCGGCGCCTGACGCGCGGCCGGCGTGGCCGCAGCGTCGGACTGGTCACCCTTGACGGCAAAAGTACGGATCTTGCGAGGCTCATCGCCCTGCATCGCGCCATTGCCCACCATCGGCTTGTTGGATGGCGAGACGCTGGCTGTCGATGGCGGGTTGGCGTTCTGGTTCAGCGGCGGGAATACCACGCGCGGACCAGCCTTGGTGGCATCCTGCACGTTGACGGGCTGCTCTTCGCGCGACACCAACCGCTCGGGGGCTGTGCCGCCGAGACGATCCTGGATCGGCTTGCCGTCGGCCGCGGCTGTCGCCGACGGCGGGACGATCTTGTTCGGACCGGGCTCGGCCTTGATCACCGGCGGTTCGCCGGTGCGCGCCGATCCCATAAACGTCCGATAGGCGAAGGCAGCACCGGTACCCACTACGGCCAGCGCCAGCACGATGGCGACGGTCGCCATGCCACCGCGGCGCTTCGGCGCCTCTTCCTGCTCGGCATAGCCGTCCTGATAGGCGTAGGGATCGTCCTGATACTGATCGTCGTGCGGATGCTGGGCGTTTGCACCATCGGCGTGGCCATACAACGCATCGTCGTAACGATTGGGGTCATGCGGCGCATGAGGCTGGTCGTACTGGCCCTGATAATCCTGCGCCTGATGATCCGTATGCGCGGCAAATGCCGGCGTCTGATGATAATCGGCTTCCGGCTGCAGATGCTGCAGCTCCTGATGCTGAGCGCCGTAACGCTGCACCGGATGAAGATTCTCGAACTCCTGCTGCTGCGGCTCATGGGCTACCGCACGCTGCATCCACGGCGGCGGGCCGGGCTGCGCGGGTTCTTCCTCATATTCCGGCTCGTCCTGATAGGCCGGTTCAGCCTGGCGCGGCGCGGGCGCCGGGCGGCTGTTGCTCGCAAACGGGTCGGTCTGCCCGATCAGCCGCGCGAGCTCGGCGAGCGGATCGCCCTCGCCCTTCGTCCGCGATTGAGCGTCGCGGCCATAATCGTCATCCGCTGGGAAAGGTCGGTTCTGGTATCGATTAGCCATTGTGATGTCGCATCCCCTTCGGGAAAGCCGCCAACCCGCTTTTCAAACGAAACAGCTGCTATCAAGAACCACCCACAGATCCCCATGTGAGCGGCCGTCCCCTGTCTACCGCATCTCGTCCGGTGCGGTGACGCCGAGAACGGCGAGGCCCGAAGCCAGGACTGAGACGACGCTCTGGACGAGTGCCAATCGCGCTTTGGTAAGTTCTGCATCATTAGTGATAATGAAGCGTAAATGAGGCATATCCCGTCCGCGCGTCCAGAGCGCATGAAATTCGCTGGCGAGATCATACAGATAGAAAGCGATGCGGTGCGGCTCGTGCGCTGTGGCCGCAGATTCTATCATCCGTGGGTACAATGCTA
The DNA here is from genome assembly GCF_900108575.1 of Tardiphaga sp. OK245. Taxonomy (NCBI): domain Bacteria; kingdom Pseudomonadati; phylum Pseudomonadota; class Alphaproteobacteria; order Hyphomicrobiales; family Nitrobacteraceae; genus Tardiphaga; species Tardiphaga sp. OK245. The sequence goes on from NZ_FNWZ01000003.1 coordinate 731,302, forward strand.
ACTGCCGCATCAGGCCCAACTCGGCGATATCGTCGAGCCGCTCCATCACCGCGTCTTTCAGATAGGCAATGCGCGCCTCGGTTTCCAGAGGCAGGTCGGCCAGCATCTCCCGCGCATTGCGGAAGATCGAATGGCCACGGGCATGGCCGTACTGGACGTAGAAAACCGGATTGTCCTTGGACTGCTCGATCACCTTGGCGAGGTCGAAATCCAGCACCGCGTCGTTCTTGCGGAACAGCATCATGAAGCGCACTGCGTCGGAGCCGACCTCGTCGACCACTTCGCGCAGGGTGACAAAATCGCCGGAGCGCTTCGACATCTTCACCGGCTCGCCATTGCGCAACAGCTTCACAAGCTGCACGATCTTGACGTCGAGTTCAGCCTTCCCTGCCGTTACCGCCTTGATCGCCGCCTGCACACGCTTGATATAGCCGCCGTGATCGGCGCCCCAGACGTCGACCATGTTGAGGAAGCCACGGTCGAACTTAGTCTTGTGATAGGCGATATCGGACGCAAAATACGTGTAGCCGCCATCCGACTTCAGCAGCGGACGATCGACATCGTCGCCATAGGCGGTGGCGCGGAACAGGGTCTGCTCGCGGTCTTCGTAATCGTCGATCGGCTTGCCCTTTGGCGGCGGCAACCGGCCGATATAGACGTCACCCTTACCGCGCAGGAATTCGATCGTTGCGCCGACCATGTCGGTACCGCCATCGATCAGCGAACGTTCCGAGAAGAACACTTCATGCGTGATGTTGAGCGCGGCGAGATCGCCGCGGATCATCTCCATCATCATGGAAATGGCCCTGGGCCGCACGATCGGCAGCCACTTGTCTTCGGTCATCTGGTTGAGCGCGCCGGCGTGCTCGGCGGCCAGCGCCTGCCCGACCGGAACCAGATAGTCCCCTGGATAAAGCCCTTCCGGGATTTCGCCGACGGTCTCGCCGAGTGCCTCGCGGTAGCGGAGGAACGCCGAGCGCGCGAGCACGTCGACCTGTGCACCGGCGTCGTTGATGTAGTACTCGCGGGTGACGTCGTAGCCCGCCGTCGATAGCAGGCTCGCCAGCGCATCGCCAAACACGGCGCCGCGGCAATGGCCAACATGCATCGGTCCCGTCGGATTGGCCGAGACGTATTCGACATTCACCTTCTCACCGGCTCCGACCGCGCTCCGGCCATACGAGGCACCGTCGCGCAACACCGCGCGCAGCGCATCGGCCCAGGCAGACGACTTCAGCGTGAGATTGATGAAGCCGGGTCCGGCGACATCCACCGACGTCACCAGATCGTCTTCGCGCAGCTTCGCAGCGATAGCGTCAGCCAGATCGCGCGGCTTGGCTTTCGCCTCTTTCGCCAGCACCATCGCGGCATTGCTCGCCATGTCGCCATGGGATGCATCCTTGGTCGGCTCGACGACGACGCGCGACAGATCGATGCCGGCGGGCAACACGCCTTCACTGACGAGGGCGTTGCAGATCGCGTGAACGCGCGCGAGCACGTTGGCGAACAGATGCGGGGTCGGAACAGTCGAGGCCATGGCGATACGGGAACCAGCTTGCGCCGGAGGATTCCGGCAGGATTGCATCAGGATGGAATAGCGGTTTCGGGGGCGTTCCGCCAATTCTTTGACGGCCGATCCGCCAAGTGGGCAAGGATCGAAATCTGCAGCCCCGAAAGGCACTTAGAGGCTTTCGCCTAACGCAATTCGGGGGTCGAGTCAAAGAGCCGGATATGTTCGGTGATGGCAAAACGATCGGTCATCCCGGCAATGAAATTGCCGATCCGGCGCGCCTGTTCGCCGTCCGATTCCGGCTCGGCGCCTTCAGGGGGCAGCCATTCCGGCGGTAGATCCTCGGGCGCGCGCTGATAGCGTGCGAACAGGTCGGTAACCAGACATTCCGCCTCGACCATCACCCGCATGACACGCTCATGGCGATACATGTGCTGCCAGAGGAAGGCCTTGATCCCAGCCTCGGCTTCTGCTGCGTTAGCACGAAACGCGACGAGCTTGCGCCTGCAGCGGCGAATGTCCTCCGCGGATTTCGGCAACACCGCGGCTAGTCGTTGTTCCGTCTCACCGACGACCGCACCGATCAGATAGGAAATCAGCTCGCGCACCAGTTCGGCACCGCGCCGGCTCTCGTCGAGACCGGGATAGCGCGTGTCGATCTTGGCGATCATGTCTTGCGTCAGCGGCATCGCCTTGAGGTCATCGACGGTGAACAGCCCGGCGCGCAACCCATCGTCGATGTCGTGAGCGTCATAGGCGATATCATCTGCAATCGCCGCAACCTGAGCCTCCATTGACGCGAAGCTCGACAGCTCCAGATCAAAGGTGCGGTCATATTCGGTGATCCCGAATGGCACGCCGTGAGTGGCATAACGTCCGACCGGCGCGCCTAACGCGTCGGTCAGAGGCCCGTTGTGTTTGACGATGCCTTCTAGGGTTTCCCAGGTCAGGTTGAGGCCATCGAACTCGGGATACCGATGCTCCAGCGACGTGACGAGGCGCAGGGTCTGGGCGTTGTGATCGAAGCCGCCATGGGCCTCGAGACAGGCGTCCAGCGCCCGCTCGCCGGCATGGCCGAACGGTGGATGGCCGATGTCATGGGCCAGCGCCAAGGTCTCGGTCAGGTCCTCGTCGAGGCCCAGTTGCCGGGCCACGGCGCGGGCGATCTGCGCCACTTCCAACGTGTGGGTGAGACGGGTGCGGTAATGATCGCCCTCATGGAACACGAAGACCTGGGTCTTGTGCTTGAGCCGGCGAAACGCAGTCGAGTGGATGACCCGGTCGCAATCCCGGCGAAACGCGCTGCGGGTCCGGCTCGGAGCCTCGGAAAACAGCCGTCCGCGGCTGCGATCGGGGTCGCAGGCATAGGGTGCGCGGGGAGCAGCCATTCCGACCGACACGGCGTGTTTATCCTTGATCCAATTGATTCCTGAGCCTGCCGCACTTAACTATGGGGAGCGGCAGATTCAAATGGTTCGAATCCTGCCCGGAGAGCCAGATATGACCGACACTGCAGTCACCGAGGCCCCCCTCACCGTCAGCGCGCGTGCTGCGCGCCGGATCGGCGAGATCCTCAAGACCGAAGGCAACGGCGCCATGCTCCGCGTGTCGGTCGAAGGCGGCGGCTGTTCCGGCTTCCAGTACAAGTTCGACGTCGAGCGCGCCAAGGCGGACGACGACATCCTGATCGAACGTGACAGCGCCGTGGTGCTGGTCGACCCCTCCTCAGCACCGTTCCTGGCCGGCTCCGAACTCGACTTCGTCGATGACCTGATCGGCGCCTCGTTCCGCGTCGTCAATCCGAACGCGACGGCGTCCTGCGGCTGCGGGACCAGCTTCTCGATCTGACCTCTATTCGGCTCATTTAGATCGGTCTATTTCTCGGCAAACAGCGCCCGCGCATTGCCGTGCGCGATCTGTTTAGCGACCGCCGGCGGCAATTGCGCCAGCCATGCACGATAGCCATCCATGATATCGCCATAGCTCGCCCAGCGTTCCGGCACCCAGGTGTCAGAGCCCAGCAGGAAGCGATCGGGGTGGCGCTCGAACAGCACGCGCCATTGCGGGGTCAGTTTGCCTGATCCATCCACAATGCCGCTGCGATAGGATAACTCACCCCAGAGCTTCGGGTATTTTGCCAGCATCGCCGCGACACGGTCCGGCGCGAGGCTAAAGCCGGTATGTGCCCAGATGATCTGCGCACGCGGATTGTGCCGCATCAGAATCTCGACCGCTTCGTCGTCGGCATGGGCGTGCAGATAGAGATTGTTGGCGACGGCGAAGTCGACGGTCTTCTTGACCATCTCGGTATCGGCCGCCTTACCGGTCAGATGGAATTCTCCGACACCGCGATAGTAGCCGCGCTTGAACTCCTCCTGCACGAGATCGAAAATTACGGGATCGTTGAACCAGCTGCCGATATCGGCGCGCACGCGATACGGCCGGATGAACGGCACGACCTGCAAATCGCCTGCCTTGCCACTGGCCTTACCGTCCATCAGCACATGGGTGCCGGTGTTCGGGCGGCTGGTGGCGAGAATCCCGGTGACGCGGTTCTTCCTGAAAACCTCTAGCACTTCGTCGGGCTGGTAATACGGCTTCGGCTCCCAGTTGTAATGCATATGGGCGTCGAAGATTTCGATCCGATCGTCGGAATGCGCCGGCGCAGCAACAAGTGCGGCCAGAAAGGCGGCCGCAGTGAGTGTTCTCACCAGCATTAAGACACCCTATTCCGCCGCCACGACGCGGGGACGATCGTCGTGGTCTTCTTCGTCGAGCTGCGGCTGCAGCTTGCGCTTCAGCTTGCGGTCGATGCGATCGAGATAGATGTAGATGACCGGCGTGATGAACAGCGTCAGCAATTGCGAGACACACAGACCGCCGACCACGGCAACACCAAGCGGCTGACGCAATTCGGCGCCGGCACCGGCACCGAGCGCGATCGGCAGCGTGCCGAAGATGGCCGCGAAAGTGGTCATCATGATCGGGCGGAAACGCAGCAGCGCGGCTTCGCGGATCGCGTGTTCGGCCGAGAGGCCGACGCGGCGACGCTCGAGTGCGAAGTCGACCATCATGATGGCGTTCTTCTTGACGATGCCGACCAGCATGACGATGCCGATCATGGCAATGACCGACATCTCCATCTTGAACAGCATCAAGGTCAGGATGGCGCCGATGCCTGCCGATGGCAGGCCGGAGATGATCGTGATCGGGTGGATGAAGCTCTCATAGAGGATGCCGAGGATCACGAAGGCCGCGAACACGGCGGCGAGGATCAGTACGCCCTGCCCGCGCAATGAATCCTGGAACACCTGCGCCGTGCCGGAGAAGCCGGTGGCGATAGTCACCGGCAGTTTGGAATCCGCCTCGATTTGCGTGATCTGGTCCACCGCATAGCCCAGCGAATAGCCCGGCACGAGGTTGAACGAGATCGTCACCGCCGGCTGCTGACCCTGATGGTTGATCTGCAGCGGCCCGACCGTTGGCACCAGACGCGCGACCGCGCTCAGCGGAATGGTCTGATTGTTCGACGTCTTCATATAGAGCTTGGAGAGGTCGCTCGGATCGATCCGGAACTGCGGCTGTGCTTCCAGAATGATCTGATAGTCGTTGGTCGGCATATAGATGGTGCCGACCTGACGCGAGCCGAATGCATTATAGAGCTGGTTACGAACCTGATCGACGGTCACGCCGTAAACCGCTGCCTTTTCGCGGTCGATATCGACCGTCATTTGCGGGTTCTTGATGTATAGGTCGGTGGTCACATCGAGCAGGCCCGGCACCTTGGCGATGCGGTCGCGCATCTCCGGCGATACGCGATACAGCGTGTCGGTGTCGCTGCCCTGAAGCACGTATTGATACTGGCTCTTCGACGGTCGGCCGCCGATGTTCAGATTCTGGATGCTCTGGAAGAAGGCCTGCAAGCCAGGAACGGCCAACGACTTCTGGCGCAGCCGCGTCATCACCACCTGTGCGGGATCACGATCCTGGCGCGGTTTCAGCGCAACGAACAGACGACCGTAATTCGCCGTCGCATTCGGGCCGCCGGAGCCCACGGTGCTGTTGATGTATTCGACGGCAGGATCGGATTTCAGCAGATCAGCAAGCGCCTGCTGCCGCGCACTCATCGCTTCGAAGGACGTATCGGTTGCGGCTTCGGTCGTACCGGTCAGGAACCCGGTATCCTCCTGCGGGAAGAAGCCCTTTGGTACGATGTTGTAGAGATAAACGGTGCCGCCGAGGGTCGCGAGCGTCACCACCAGCATGATGCCCTTGTGTGCGAGCACGCGATCGAGCGCCCATTCGTACCCACGCAGCCAGGCCGCAAATACGCGCTCGAAACCGCGCAGGATGAAATTCTCCTTGTGCTCGGGATTGTGCGCCTTGAGCACGCGTGCGCATAGCATGGGCGTCAACGTCAGCGACACGAAGCCAGAGACGATGATCGCCACCGCGATCGTCACCGCGAATTCACGGAACACGCGGCCGACAATGCCGCCCATCAGCAGCACGGGAATGAACACCGCAATCAGCGAGAAGGTGATCGAGACGATGGTGAAACCGATTTCGCGCGCGCCCTTCAGGGCCGCATCGAACGGCTTCATGCCGAGTTCGATGTGCCGGACGATATTCTCCAGCATGACGATTGCGTCGTCGACAACGAAGCCGACGGACAGTGTCAACGCCAGCAGCGTCATGTTGTTGATGGAGTAGTCCAGCATGTACATCGCGGCGCAAGTGCCGAAGATCGAGATCGGCACCGCCAGCGCGGGGATCAAGGTCGCGGAGGCTGAGCGCAGGAACAGGAAGATCACGAAGATCACCAGTACGACGGCGATCAGCAATGTCTCCTCGACGTCGGCGACGGCTTCGCGGACCGAGATCGAGCGGTCCATCATCATATTGACTTCGACCGATGGCGGCAATTGCGCGCGCAGCGACGGCAGCTTGGCGCGGACGCCGTCGACCACGGCGACCGTGTTGGCGTCGGGCTGCTTCTGGATCGCCAGCACGATGGCGCGCTCGCCATTCAACCAGGTCGCGACCTTGTCGTTTTCGACGGCGTCATAGATCTTGGCGACTTCGTTCAGCTTGACCGGCGAGCCGTTGCGCCAGGCGACAACGACCTGGCCATAGTCGGCGGCCTTGGACATCTGTCCGGATGCCTGTAACGAGATGTCCTGCTTCGGTCCGTTCAGAGTTCCGACCGGCGTCGAGGAGTTCGCGCGTGACACTGCCGTACGGATATCTTCAAGCGACAACCCGCGAGCCGCCGCAGCTTCGGGATCGGCCTGGACGCGAATGGCGAATTTCTGCGTGCCATAGATCAGCACCTGCGCCACGCCGGGGATCTGCGACAGCGCCTGTCCGATGGTGATATCGCCGAATTCATTGACGGCCGAGAGCGGCAGCGTCGATGAACTCAGCGCAATGAACAGCACCGGGAAATCGCCGGGGTTCACCTTGCGGAAACTCGGCGGGATCGTCATTTCGATCGGCAACCGGCGCTGTGCGATCGTCAGCGCGGTCTGCACGTCCAGCGCCGCCGCATCGATATTGCGGTTGAGATCGAACTGAATGATGATCTGGGTCGTTCCCTGCGACGAGCTCGACGACATCGAAGAGATACCAGCGATGGTCGAGAGCTGACGCTCGATGATGCCGGCGACCGAGGCCGCCATCGTGTCGGCGCTGGCGCCTGGCAGGGTCGCCGTTACCGCGATGGTCGGAAAGTCCACTTTCGGAAGCGCCGACACCGGCAGCAGCCGGAAACCGAAAATGCCAAACGCGATGATCGTCGCCGTGATGAGCGTGGTCATCACAGGGCGACGGATGCAGAGCTCCGAGAGGGTCATGTTTTATGCCCCGGCCTTGCGGGCCCGGGCTTCGACCCGTGTGCCTTGTGTCAGCAAGAGCTGGCCGTCGACGACGACGTCCTCATCCCCTTTTAAACCCGACGAGATCACCGAAATCCCCTGGAAGGTGCGATCGACTTCGACAGGTTGAACACGGGCGACGCCGTCCTTCACCATGAAGACGAAGTTCCCAGTCTGGCTGCGCTGCACGGCCACGGTGGGCACAACAACGCCGTCCTCGGTGCGCACGATCAACTTGGTCTGTACCAAAATGCCCGGCCACAGGGTTTCGTTCGGATTGCTCATGATGCCGCGCACAGTGACCATGCCGGTGGTGGAATCCACAGTGTTTTCCACCATCGCCACCTTGCCGGTTTCAGAACGGCCGCTGTTCGGGATGGTCGCAATGACCGAGGTCGATCCCGCCGCCATCGCTTCGCGCAGATCGCCAAGCACACGCTGCGGAATGGCGAAGGAGACATAGACCGGAGCCATCTGATTGATGGTGGCGAGCGGCGCCGTATCAGCCGGGCGCACGAAATTGCCGACCTTCACATTGGCTGCACTGATCCGGCCGGAGAACGGTGCGCGAATGATGGTGTAGCTCTTCTGGACCTTGAGATTATCGAGCGCCGACTGATCGGCCCGGATGGTTCCGGCCAGGATGTCGGATTGGGTCTTGGCATTATCGACGCTCACCTGGGTGGTCGCGCCCTTCCCGATCAGATCGGTAAAGCGCCGCACGTCGCGTTCCGCACCCGCCAGTTGGGCCTGATCGCGGGCCAGCGTGCCTTCGGCCTGCTCGATCTGGGCATCAATCTGCCGCGAATCGAGGGTGAACAGCAGATCGCCTTCCTTGACCTTGGCGCCGTCTTCAAAATGCACCGAGGTGATGGTGGTTTCCACCCGCGACTTGAGCGCGACACTCGAAATCGGCGTTACTGTACCGATCGAATCGACATCGACCGGAACCGGTTTGCGTTCCGCCTTGGCAATCTCGACCGCAACGATCCGCGCGCGCTGCGGGGCCTGTGCATTGGTGTTGCCACCGGTCCACGAGGAGCGCGTCGTGTAGGCCGCAACCGCGGCAGCGCCGACGAGAACGAGTAGAGCGATCGATGTGCGTTTCTTCATATGGTCCATGTCACCTGGTACAGAAGATCGGGTCGCCCCCGTTTCCCGCCCATGGCAGCTTTAAAGACAGCGTCTGTGCGCTTTAGGCTTAAAGCTTATCATGTTGGCGGGGATGATGGTATGCCACGTTGACGTATTTTTGCCATTGTTGTTACCGGAATCCCATCAGATGAGAATTGCCACCTGGAATGTGAATTCTGTCCGCCAGCGGCTGGACCATCTGGTGACGTGGCTGCGCGACTGCTCGCCGGACATCGTCTGCCTGCAGGAGATCAAATGCCTCGATGAGGCGTTTCCGCGCGAGCCCATCGAGGCGCTCGGCTACAATGTTGTCACCCACGGCCAGAAGACCTTCAACGGTGTTGCCCTGCTCTCGAAATATCCGCTGGAGGAAGCCACGCCCCGGCTGGCGGGCGACGACGAGGATCTCCATGCGCGCTTCATCGAAGGCGTAGTGTCGCTGAAATCCGGGGTGGTCAGGGTTGCCTGCCTGTATCTGCCCAACGGCAATCCGGTCGATACCGAGAAGTATCCCTACAAGCTGAAATGGATGTCGCGGCTGCAGGAATTCACCAAGCTGCGGCTGAAGACCGAGGAGCCGTTGATTCTCGCCGGCGACTTCAACGTCATCCCGGCGGCGGCCGACGCCTATAATCCGGCGGCCTGGATCAATGACGCGCTGTTCAAGCCGGAAACCCGCGCGAGCTTCCAAACCCTGCTCGGATTGGGGATGACCGACGCCCTGCGCGCCGTCACCGACGAACCCGGCCAGTACACGTTCTGGGATTATCAGGCCGGCGCCTGGCAGAAGAACTGGGGCATCCGCATCGACCACCTGCTGCTATCGCCGCAGGCCAGCGACAAGCTGATCGACGTCGGGATCGACAAATATGTGCGCGCCTGGGAGAAGCCGAGCGATCACGTGCCGGTGTGGGTCGATCTGGATCTCGAAGCGGCGTAAAGGCCGGTCGCCAAGCGCTCCCCAAACACAAATTGTCATCGCCCGGCTTGACCGGGCGATCCAGCAAACGCCCGGGGCAACGTTCCGAGACGGCGCCTGACGCGAGCACTCGTTGATAATAATGAAGGCTGGCGATTACTGGGTCACCCGGTCAAGCCGGGTGACGACAGTCGAGTGTGAGGTCATCGCGCTCGGAAACGGTCGCTTAGTCCGGGACAACCCTCAGTCCCGTTTGCCGGACACCCAGTGCTCGAGCATCTGCAGCGCCATGGCGCGATCGTCTTCGGAGGCCTTGGCGATCGCCTTGTTGTAGCTATCGCGGATCCAGGTGTCGTCCGGGCCGGCATTGTCGCGGGCCAGCGTCAGCCACATCAGGCCGCGCGCCATCTGCCGTGGCAGCGATTCACCGTTGAACAGCATCTGGCCAAGCAACGCCTGCGCCTGGTGCTGGCCCTTCTGCGCAGCAAGGCCAAGCCAGCGGGCGCCATATTTGGTGTCGCGCGGGGTACCGATGCCCTTCAGATACAGCCGGGCCAGATCGTATTGTGCGTCGGCATTGCCGAAATAGGACGCAGCGTAGGAGAACATCTCGCGCGCGCGTTCGGTGTCGGCCTTGATCTTCGAATTCGGAATGCCGTCGAGGTAATAGCGACCGAGCGCCACGAAGGCGTTGGCGACGATGGTGGCCTGCGGCGCGGACGGCGAGTCCTCGGCGTGGGCATTGGCGATACGGCTGAAATATTCGAAGGCGCGCAGGTCGTCCTGTGCCACACCGTTACCGTCGGCATACATCCGGCCGAGCTTCCACTGGGCGATCGGATGACCGCCTTCGGCGGCATATTGGAGCGCAGTCAGCGAGGTGTCAGGCTTGGCGGACTTCTTCAAGACCGGCGCAGCACCGGGAATGGTCGTTACAACTGGCAGGGCCGCGTCGCTGCTGCCAACGGGCGCACCGTCAAAGGCAAAGGCCGGCGCGGCCACTGACGCGGCACCCAAAGCAAACGCTACAAAAATGGTACGCTCAACTATCCGCATAACAGTATTTCTCGTGGGCCCGGCCGGTTTGGGTCACGGCGCAACCAATGGCCGATCCAACCTGCTGGGCATATGTCCACAGCGTCCCTGACATATGGTTAGTCGCGCGACGCTTCCGTTTGGTCGGGTGCGCGGCCAATTCTTTGTCGGTCAATTTTACGTTAAGGCAGCCCTCACCGGTTTCGCGCCCGATGGTGCTACCGCCCATCGATTCGAAGGTGTCAGGAGCCAGAGTCCCCTTCGATCCAACAAGGTCACCGATAACGGCGATCAGCTTGTCGGCAGAACGAATGACGTCCTGATGGGAATTCCGCGTCACGGGCTTCAGTTTCTCCGCGATCGTCTGCCCGGTCGCAGTGAGGCACGCTCCCTGCGACCGGCTGTGATCGAGCAATGTCGTCTTCAGCAACAGTATGTCGGCAACTTCCAATATGTCTTTGGCGACATAACGGCTCACCCGCTTCAAATCGGTGCCATATGGTGTCTTTTTGAAGATTTCGACGGTGCGAGATTCTTGCGCGCGCAGCACTGGGCCGGCGATGAACCGTTCGCGCCGCAGCGTCGCCAGACTCGTCGCGCAGGGGAACGCGCCACGCGACGCCTGCTCCCGGCCCTCCGTCATAAGACGGCTAGGCAAACGCGACTTGATGTTCGTCTTGGCGTCCATCGCGAACCTGGTTTCTCAGGCCGCTTCGGCGATCCGGGACAATCCCACTGACATCCCGCCGATCAACAAAGCGCTCCAGCCTTCTGGCTGGTGAGAAATGATTTCACGAAGGCGTGTGGCCAAATAGCGGCGGTTACAATACCCACAGCACGACAGGGTTAAATCTTGGGGGACTGTGGCAAGCAAGCAACATTTGTGGCGCACCGGCAACCCTTTTGAGCGAGGCTAAAATCGCTGCCGCTTACCGGAAAGTCAGCGCAAGGCCGACTTTTCCATCCGTTGCCGATCTCAACGTCCGGCGGGCGCGGAGGTGGCACCACCGTAGACCAGCCCGGGATAAACACCGCGGACGAGCACGGGATCACGGCCCCAGCCCGGGTAATAGGCGAAGGCATCGCGTGAGTCGCCATAGGTTGTGACGGCCTGCGGTTGAGCATGTCGGTGTGCAGAGCGCTGCTCTGACGCAGTGGCGGCACCGGACACTGTCAGAGCAATGAGGGCCGAAGCCGCGGCAGTGGTGATCGTTGTTTTCATGAAAAGCTCCCTGAATTTAGCGTCACTCGGAAATGACAGCACTTTGCGCCTCGGACGCATTCGCATCTGACCTTGACGGCAGATAACGTCGGGAGACCGGAACGTAAGCCCGCCGCAACTTCACGATGCGGCGATCAAAATTATCGATCGGAAATGCTTCCGACTACGTATTCAGCACGCGCCCATAGGCGTCGAGCACGGCTTCCTTCATCGTCTCCGAGATGGTCGGATGCGGGAAGATCGTGTGGAAGAGCTCTTCCTCGGTGGTCTCCAGGTTCATGGCGACCACAAAGCCCTGGATCATCTCGACGACCTCAGCGCCGACCATATGGGCGCCGAGCAGCTGGCCAGTCTTCTTGTCGAAGATCACCTTCACCATGCCCTGGTCCTCGCCCTGGGCGATGGCCTTGCCATTGGCGACGAAGGGGAAGCGGCCGACGCGGATGTCCTTGCCGGCTTCCTTGGCCTTGGCTTCGGTGAGACCGACCGAGGCCACCTGCGGATGACAATAGGTGCAGCCCGGGATCAGCGACTTGTCCATTGCATGCGGGTTCATCCCCTTGATCGCCTCGACGCAGATCACGCCCTCATGCTCGGCCTTGTGGGCCAGCATCGGCGGACCGGCGACGTCGCCGATGGCATAGATGCCGGGCACATTGGTCTTGCCGTATTTGTCGATCACGATACAGCCGCGCTCGGTCTTCACGCCGAGCTTCTCGAGGCCAAAGCCTTCGATATTGCCGACCACACCGACCGCCGAGATGACGCGATCGACGGTGAGTTGCTGGGTAGCCCCCTTGCCATCCTCGATGGTCACGGTGACCGAATCCGACTTCTTGTCGAGCTTGGTCACCTTCGCGCCGGACATGATCTTGATGCCCTGCTTCTCGAACTGTTTGCGGGCGAAACCCGCGATCTCGGCGTCTTCGACTGGCAGGATCTGCGGCAGCACCTCGACCACAGTCACGTCGGCGCCCATGGTCTTGTAGAACGACGCGAATTCGATGCCGATGGCGCCGGAGCCGACCACCAGCAGCGACTTCGGCATCTTGTCGGGGTTCATCGCCTCGAAATAGGTCCAGACAAGCTTCTTGTCGGGCTCGAGGCCCGGCAGCACGCGCGGCCGGGCGCCGGTGGCGACGATGATATGCTTGGCAGTATAGCTGCCTGCCCCGAGCGCGCCCTTGGGTGCTGCGGCTTCCGTCTTCTTGACAGTGAACTTGCCCGGCGCATCCAGCGTCGCGTCACCCCAGATGATCGAGATCTTGTTCTTGTTCATCAGATATTCGACGCCGCCGCTCAGGCGCTTCACGACGCCGCGCGAGCGCGCGATCACGGCCTTGATGTCGAACGTCACGTTGTCCGCCGACAGGCCATAATCCTTCGCATGCTGCATGTAGTGATAGATTTCCGCCGAGCGCAGCAGCGCCTTGGTCGGGATACAGCCCCAGTTATTGCAGATGCCGCCGAGATAGGCCTTCTCGACGATCGCTGTCTTGAAGCCGAGCTGCGCAGCCCGAATGGCCGTCACATAGCCGCCGGGACCGGAGCCGATGACGACGACGTCGAAGGAATTATCAGCCATGAGTTACTCGCTCTTTCTTCCCTCTCCCCTTGTGGGAGAGGGTGGATGCGCGCCGTCAGGCGCGCAGACGGGTGAGGGGTAATGCTGGGCAGCGTCGAGAATGGCTTCGAGCACCATTTCCGAGCGCTGCAGAATGTCGTTGTTCCAGAAGCGCAGGGTGCGAAATCCGCGCTCCTTCAGATCTCGGTCTCGTTGTTGGTCTCTCGTACTCTCCGCATGCTGGCTGCCATCGGCTTCCACGATCAAACGACGTTCGAACGACACGAAATCCGCGATCCAAGGACCAATCGGCACCTGCCGGCGAAATTTTAGATTTGTCAGACGACGGGATCGCAGCAGGCGCCACAGCGTCTTTTCAGTCTCGGTCGCATTCGCTCGTAGAGATTTGGCGAACGCGCGCTTCTGATAGGACACCGGCTGGTGCATACCCCTCACCCGTCTCGACCGCTGCGCGGTCGATCCACCCTCTCCCACAAGGGGAGAGGGAAGAAAGAACTGCGTTACTAGACCACCATCATCACGGGATTTTCGATCAGCTTCTTGAATGCCGTGATCAGTTCGGCGCCGAGCGCGCCATCGATGGCGCGGTGATCGCAGGAAAGTGTCACGCTCATGATGGTTGCAGCGACGATCTGGCCATTGCGCACGACGGCCCGTTCCTCGCCCGTGCCAACCGCGAGGATCGACGACTGCGGCGGATTGATCACCGCCGTGAAATCCTTGATGCCGAACATGCCGAGGTTGGACACCGATGACGCGCCGCCCTGGTATTCGTTAGGCTTGAGCTTCTTGGCCTTGGCGCGCGCGGCAAGTTCCTTCATCTCGTTGGAGATTGCCGAAATGGACTTGATCTCGGCCTGGCGGATGATCGGCGTGATCAGGCCAAACGGCAGCGCCACTGCGACGCCGATGTCGGAATGCTTATGACGGAGCATCGCTGCTTCAGTCCACGACACGTTCGCTTCCGGAATCTTCTGCAGCGCGATGGCCATCGCCTTGATGACGAAATCGTTGACCGAGAGCTTGTAGAGTGGCTTGCCCTCCGCGTTCTTGCCGGCCGCAGCATTGATCTCCTCCCGCGCGGCGGAGAGCTTGCCGAGATCGCAATCGACAGTGAGATAGAAGGTCGGCATCGAGTTGGTCGCGGCGGTGAGACGCTGCGCAATCGTGCGGCGCATCGAGTCGTGCGGCACGCTCTCGTAAGCGCCCTGCTCGTACAGCCCGAGAATCTGCTGATCGGACATTGCAGGCGCACCGATCGCTCCAGTTGCACCTGCGGGAGCGCCAGCAGCCGCGGCAGGTGCCTTCAGGCCACCACCGGACTTCGCCTTCTCGACATCCGCAGCGACCACACGACCATGCGGACCCGAGCCGTTGATACGACCGAGTTCGATGCCGGCATCCTTGGCGAGACGACGCGCCAGCGGTGACGAAAATACGCGCGCGCCATTGCTCTGTGCGGCGGCCGGCTGCGGAGCTGGCGCAGCGGCCGGTGCCGGTGCTTTCGCTGCGGAAGCAGCAGCCGGCGCAGGTGCAGCAGCTGCAGGCTTCGGCGCGGGAGCTTCGGCAGCAGGCGCGGGCTTCGGCTTATCAGCCCCTGCCCCCGAACTCGCAGCCTTCACGTCCTCGCCGTCGGCGGCGAGCACCGCGATCACGGCGTTCACAGCAACATCCTGCGTACCTTCCGCCACCAGGATCTTGGCGATTGTGCCTTCGTCGACGGCTTCGACTTCCATCGTCGCCTTGTCGGTCTCGATCTCCGCGATCACGTCGCCAGACTTGACCTTGTCGCCCTCCTTCTTGAGCCACTTGGCAAGGTTGCCCTTTTCCATGGTGGGCGACAGCGCAGGCATCAGAATGTTGATTGGCATTGTCAGTGACCTTGTTGCGACCGCGGCGTGGTGTTGCCCATGTCAGTCGGACGCGCGATTTCAGCTTCGAACATTTCGACGATGCGGTTCAGCGCCTCGTCCTCGGAATAGTTGGCCTCACGCGCATAGGCGCGTGCGGCATGGCGCGCGATATCGACCAGCAGGAGCCCCCACATGTCGGGCTCCTCGAAGGCACGCATGAAGGCGATGGACAGCCCGCCGTCGAGCACGAACGCGCGCAACACCTCGGTGGCGTCCTCGCGGTCCATGACATCCGGCGGCAGTGGCTGTTCCTTCGGACCTGCCATGGTTCACCGATAGCAAACGGCTTTGGCCGCAGCCACGACGTCGGCCACCGACGGCAGCGCCAGCTTTTCAAGATTGGCGGCGTAAGGCATCGGCACGTCCTTCCCCGACACACGCGCGACCGGCGCATCGAGATAGTCGAACGCATGCTCCATGATGCGTGCGGCGATTTCAGCGCCCACACCCGACTGTTGCCAGCCTTCTTCCACCGTCACGGCACGCGATGTTTTCTTCACGGACTCGATGATGGTATCGGTGTCGAGCGGACGCAGCGTGCGCAGGTCGATGACCTCGGCCTCGATGCCTTCCTTGGCGAGTTCTTCAGCAGCCTTCAGGGCATAGGTCATGCCGTTCGACCACGAGATCAGCGTCACATCCTTGCCGACACGTGCGACCTTGGCCTTGCCAATCGGCACGATGTAGTCGTCGAGCTTCGGCACCTCGCCGGAATGCCCGTAAAGCATTTCGTTTTCGAGGAAGATCACCGGGTTCGGATCGCGGATTGCGGATTTGAGCAGGCCCTTGTAGTCGGCGGCGCTATAGGGTGCGACGACCTTGAGGCCCGGGATCTGCGAATACCAAGCCGAGTAGTCCTGGCTGTGCTGGGCACCAACGCGCGCCGCGGCGCCGTTCGGACCGCGAAATACGATCTGACAGGTCATCTGGCCGCCGGACATGTAGAGCGTCTTGGCAGCGGAGTTGATGATCTGGTCGATCGCCTGCATGGCGAAGTTGAAGGTCATGAATTCGACGATCGGCTTCAGGCCGGACATCGCCGCACCGACGCCGACACCGGCAAAGCCGTGCTCGGTGATTGGCGTATCGATGACACGGCGGGCGCCGAATTCCTGCAGCAGGTTCTGGGTCACCTTGTAGGCGCCCTGATATTCGGCGACTTCCTCGCCCATGATGAAGACGTCTTCATCCCTGCGCATTTCCTCTGCCATCGCGTCGCGCAGCGCTTCGCGGATGGTCATGGTCACCATCTCGGTGCCTTCAGGAATTTCAGGATCGGGCTGGATCGAAGCCGTCGGAGCTGCTGGCGCTGTAGCCTCTTCCTTCGGAGCCGGAGCGGATTTCGCTTCCGCGGCAGGCGGCGCAGATTCTGCGGCCTTCTCCTGCTTCGCCGGGGCCGGTGTGCTCGCCGCGGCAGATGCGTCTTCGCCATCGGCGAGGATGGTCGCGATCGGCGTGTTGACCGCGACGTCGTTGGTCCCTTCCGGGATCAGGATCTTGCCGAGCGTCCCTTCATCGGTCGCTTCGACTTCCATCGTCGCTTTGTCTGTCTCGATTTCGGCAATCACATCGCCGGACTTGATCGTGTCGCCTTCCTTCTTGAGCCATTTGGAGAGGTTGCCTTTCTCCATGGTCGGGGACAGCGCGGGCATCAGAACTTGAATGGCCATTATAACTCCAGATCGGTCTTTAAGCCGCGCGCTTAGCGGTACACATCGGTGTAAAGTTCGGATGCATCGGGCTCAGGGTCCTGCTGCGCGAAATCCGCCGATGCGTTGACGATGTCACGCACCTCGGCGTCGATCGCCTTGAGGTCCTGCTCGGTCACGTCAGCGGCCAGCAGACGGTTGCGCACCTGCTCGATCGGGTCCTGATCGTGGCGAACTTTGTCCACTTCCTCGCGGGTCCGGTACTTGGCCGGATCGGACATCGAGTGGCCACGATAGCGATAGGTCTGCATTTCCAGAATGAACGGACCCTTGCCGGCGCGGCACCATGCGACCGCACGGTCACCGGCGGCCTTCACGGCGCGGACGTCCATGCCGTCGACCTGCTCGCCCGGAATGTTGAAGGAGATGCCGCGCTTGGAGAAGTCAGTCTGCGCCGAGGAGCGCGTCACCGACGTACCCATGGCGTAGCGGTTGTTCTCGATAATGTAGATCACCGGGAGCTTCCACAGCTCCGCCATGTTGAAGCTCTCATAGACCTGGCCCTGGTTCGACGCGCCGTCGCCGAAGTAAGCGAGGCTGACGAGATCATTGCCGCGGTAACGGTTGGCGAAAGCGAGGCCTGTACCGAGCGAGACCTGCGCACCGACGATGCCATGGCCGCCATAGAAGTTCTTCTCGCGGCTGAACATGTGCATGGAGCCGCCCTTGCCCTTGGAGTAGCCGCCCTTGCGCCCCGTCAGCTCGGCCATGACGCCCTTGGCGTCCATGCCGCAGGCCAGCATGTGGCCGTGGTCGCGATAGCCGGTGATGACCTGATCGCCATCCTTCAATGCCATCTGCATGCCGACGACGATGGCTTCCTGACCGATATAGAGATGGCAGAAACCACCGATCGCGCCCATGCCATAGAGCTGGCCAGCCTTCTCCTCGAAACGCCGGATCAGCAGCATGTCGCGAAGCGCGTGCATCTCCTGATCGCGGGTGAAATCTGGCGGCGATGACGGGGTTGCGCCATTGCTCGTTGCCTGCCCTGCGGGAGCGACGCTTTTCTTCGGTGCGGCCATGAAAATTCCGGATGCGAGAGTGAATGGCCCTTCCTACTCCAAGTGCTTGCGGCTTGAAAGGGATTGCGTCGCGCGGAATGCCACACGGTTGTTTCGCACTGCAGCGAAGGCGCGAAACTTTCGAAATCGAATTGGATCGGTTTTGTAATTTGAGGAATGAAAGCGCCTGTCGTGGTCACGTTGCCGTCACGATGAGCAGGCGCGAGCGATCCATAGCTTTGATGCAAAGCTGTGTTGCTTCATGCGAGGACGACTCGCCGCCGAAGAGAGAATCTTAGTTTGGCTTGATGACCTTCACGAGGTCGCGCGGATGCGCGTAGTCGAGCTGGTAGCGCGCGCGCTCGTCGAGCATGTCGGGATCGAGTCCACCAGATCGCAGCAACGCCACGCGCTGCTCGGCCTTGGTGCGTTCCTTCTTCAACTGTACCAGTTCGGAGGTCAGCGCGACGATCTCCTGGTCGAGCTCCTGGCGGGCGTTGAGGCCATATTTGCCGGTATAGGCATTGACCCCGAAATAGCTGATCATCATCGCCGCCAGTGCATA
Organism: Tardiphaga sp. OK245; assembly: GCF_900108575.1. Lineage (NCBI taxonomy): Bacteria > Pseudomonadati > Pseudomonadota > Alphaproteobacteria > Hyphomicrobiales > Nitrobacteraceae > Tardiphaga > Tardiphaga sp. OK245. The sequence continues at coordinate 749,774 of NZ_FNWZ01000003.1, forward strand.
GAGCACGAGCCCGGTGAGGATCGATTTGAGGCGGGTATGCTTGACCATTCCCGAAAATGCGACGGCCCGGTTAAGGCGAACCTAACAACCGGGCCGCAACCTGAATTTGCGCGGGTTATTTCTTCAGCTTGTCGACCCAGGCGGCGAAGGCGTCGATATAGGCCTGCAGCACCGGCCGGATCGATTCCTTGACGATCTCGCCCTGTTCGCTGAACGCGTCGCCGACGGCATTCAGATAGATTTCAGGCTGTTGCATGATGGGACCGACAATCCCCGGCAGGGTTTGGCGCAAGCTTAGGGCAGCACCCAGGCCACCGATCGGACCGGGCGAGCTAACCACGATGCCGGTGGGCTTGCCGAGGAACGAGCTCTTGCCATAGGGCCGCGAACCGACGTCGATGGCGTTTTTCAGAACACCCGAAACTGAGCGGTTATATTCCGGAGAGACGAACAGGACCGCATCCGAGGCCTGGATCGCTTCGCGGAACTTGACCCAGTCGGCCGGCGGCGCGGCTTCCAGGTCCTGATTGAAGAATGACAGCTCGTTCAGCGTGATGACGTTCAGCTTCAGCGACGGCGGCGCCAGCTGGGCGAGTGCATTCGCAACCTTGAGCGAGAACGACTGTTTGCGGAGGCTGCCGACAATGACGGCAACGCTGTAGGTGGCCATGAGATATCCCCTGAATAACTGCTTCCAAAAAGCGCGGAGCGCATCTGGAACCTGTCACCTATCCCGACAAAAGATGCAAGTGCATGGATTGTATTTGACTGCCGCAATCGGGCCAAACCGGCACGTCCGCCTCGCCCGCCCAAACACATCTTCGTTATGCTGATGTCGCTCAAATGGATGACGCGCGGAGCGCTGCTGTGATCGAACCTGCGGAGTGCACTGCGCGACAAACCACGTGAGACAGACCACGCAAGCCAGTCCCGACTGATCTGCGACGTCTGGCTACGCTATTCAAATTCGACCGTCGCAATTGCGGGGCTTCCGATGCGCAACCTTGGTCTTGTGGCTTCCGTAGTCTTCGCCTTGAGCTTGCTCAGTCAGTCGGCCTTCGCCGACAAACGCGTCGCGCTGGTGATCGGCAACTCGGCCTACCAGAACGTCGTCAAGCTCGCCAATCCGGCCAACGACGCCGCGGCGATGACCGAGACCTTGAAGACCGCTAATTTCGACATTGTCGAAGCCCGACGGGATCTAAAGGCGACCGAGATGCGCCGGGCCTTGCGCGATTTCGCAGATAAGGCACGCGATGCAGACGTCGCGCTGGTCTATTTCGCCGGCCACGGCATCGAGGTCGATGGCACCAATTACCTGATTCCGATCGACGCGCTGCTGGAGCGCGATACCGACGTCTATGACGAGGCGTTCTCGCTGGAGCGCATCCTGGTGACCATTGAGCCCGCGAAGAAGCTGCGGCTGGTGATCCTCGATGCCTGCCGCGACAACCCCTTCATCAAGAACATGAAGCGCACCACGGCATCCCGGGCGATCACCCGCGGCCTCGCCAAGGTGGAGCCGGCCAGCCCCAACACGCTGATCGCCTATTCGGCCAAAGCCGGCTCGACGGCGCTGGACGGCGACAGCAAGAACAGCCCCTTCACGGCCGCGCTGGTCCGCCACATCGCGACGCCTGGCCTCGACCTCCGCAAGGCCTTCGGCTTCATCCGCGACGACGTCATGAAGAACACCAGCAACCGCCAGGAACCGTATGTCTACGGTTCGCTCGGCGGCGACGACGTGCCGCTGGTCCCGGTGGCTGCCGTCGCCACGTCGCCCGCCGTCAGTGTCCAGGCCGAAACCCGCCGCGACTACGAGCTGGCTTTGCAGCTTGCGACCAGAGACGGCTGGAACGCGTTCCTGACCCAGCACCCCGACGGCTTCTATGCGTCGCTGGCCAAATCCCAACTAGCGAAGCTCGCAGCCGAGGACGCCCATACCGCTGCTGCGGAGAAAGCCCGCCTCGCCGTTGAAGAGAAAGCCCGTCTGGCTGCCGAAGGCGCCAGGAAGGCCGAACAGACCAAGGCAGCGGCCGATGCCAAGACCGCCGAGGATGCCCGGATTGCTGCCGAGAAACTCAAGACCGCCGAGCAGGAACGCGCCGCCGCCGGCGAGCGCGCCCGCGCGGCAGCGGAAGCCAGGGTCGATGCCGGCAAGCCGGACACGCCTGCCGCCGGACCGCAGCTGGCGACACTCCCTGCCCCCACGGCCGATGTGTCCCGAACACCCGCGCCAGCCGATCTACCCCGTCAGGTCCAGGTCGAGCTTCAGCGGGTGGGCTGCCTGCAGGGATCAGTCGACAACTCATGGACTGTGGCTTCCCGCAAGTCGCTTGAGCGCTTCAATCGCTACGCCTCGACCAAGTTCGATGCCAAGGCGGCCAGCACCGATGCGCTCGAGGCTATCAAGGCCAAGTCTGCACGGGTCTGCCCGCTGGTCTGTGCGCATGGTTCAGAGGCGGACGGCGACCGCTGCGTGAAAATCGTATGCCGCGCCGGCACCTTCCTGAACGATGACAACGAATGCGAGAAGAAGCGCAGCCGCACAGAGGCCAAACGAAACGTGCCGCGCCGGGAGCGCGATGAGCTTGATCGCCCGCAGGTTCAGGCCCGCACGCCGCGTGCGCAACCGTCCGGCCAGATCGTCTGTGACAATGCCGGCTGCCGTCCAGTGCGTCCCGGCTGCCGCTTGGTGTCGCGCGACATGCGGATCGGCCTCACCAATGTCGAGGTGTGCAACTGACGACGTGCTTGCCTGACAGGATCGCAAGCGACATTCTGACGATCCAAGTTTGCAAGCCGGAGCCATCATCGTGACCATCGAATTTCTCATCACCTCGCTGATCGTGGTGGCGTCGCCGGGCACCGGCGCCCTTTACACACTGGCAACTGGTTTCTCGCGCGGAGGCCGCAGCAGCGTCGTCGCCGCGTTCGGTTGCATGCTCGGCATCGTGCCGCATATGGCCGCTGCTATCCTCGGCCTCGCCGCGCTCTTACACACCAGCGCGCTGGCGTTTCAGGTGTTCAAATATGTCGGCGTCGCCTACCTGCTCTATATGGCCTGGAAGACGCTGCAGGAGCATGGCGCGCTGAAGGTGGAAGCCGACAACAGCGCGCAGTCCACGCTGCAGGTGATAACCACAGCGATCCTGATCAACATCCTCAATCCGAAACTGTCGATCTTCTTCCTCGCCTTCCTGCCCCAATTCATCAGTGCTGACGAAGTGCATCCGCTGTCGCAGATGCTGCTGCTTAGCGCGGTATTCATGCTGATGACCTTCGTGGTGTTCGCGCTCTACGGCCTGTTCGCTGCGTCGATCCGCAACCACGTCATCACACGGCCACGGGTGCTGACCTGGATGCGACGCACTTTTGCCGGCGCATTTGCCGCGCTCGGTGCCAAGCTGGCTTTCGCGGATCGCTGACGCCCCTACTCCAGCCGTTCGACATTGCGCAGCGTCGGGAACAGCCGCATCCACAGCAGCGCAATGGCGACGGTGCCAAGGCCACCGATCAGGGCAGCAGGCACAGTGCCGAATAATGCGGCTGTGACGCCGCTTTCGAACTGGCCGAGTTGGTTTGAGGTGTTGATGAACAGGTAGTTCACCGCGCCGACGCGGCCGCGCATGTCGTCCGGGGTCGCGAGCTGCACCAGCGAGAAGCGGATCACCACGCTGACCGTATCGGCCGCACCGAGCACGGCGAGCGCGGCGACCGACAACCACAGCCATTGCGACACCGCGAACACCGCTGTCGCGAGACCGAAGATGATGACGGCCTGGAACATCCGCATGCCCACCCGGCGATTGATCGACCAGCGCGTCAACACGATGGTCGTCAGCAGCGCGCCGACTGCCGGCGCCGCGCGCATGAGGCCGAGGCCCCACGGGCCGGTCTGCAGGATGTCGCGCGCGTAGATCGGCAGCAGCGCGGTGGCGCCGCCGAGCAGCACCGCGAACAGATCGAGCGAAATGGTGCCGAGGATCGCCGGATTGCTGCGCACGAAGCCCACGCCGGCAAACAAAGTCCGCAGCGACGGCGGATCCTTCACCGCCACCTCGCGCGCCAGTTTGATCGCACTGTTGAGCGCGCCGCCGATCAGCCAGAATGCGGCCATCAGCACATAGGGCGTCGACGGCGATAGCGCATAGGCAATGCCGCCAAGCGCGGGGCCGCAGATCATCGCCACCTGAAACACGCCGGTCGAGAGCGCGGTCGCCTTCTGCAAATGGCCTTCTGGCACGACGCCCGGCAACAGCGCCGAACCGGCCGGCGCCTCGAACGCGGTCGCCGCGCCGATCACCACCAGCGCCACGAAAATCTGCGGCACCGTAATCCAGCCGGCATAAGTACCCCAGGCGAGCAGGATCGCCGTCAGCCCCTGCAGCATCTGGCAGATCTGCACCACCCGGCGGCGATCATAGCGGTCGGCGATATGGCCGGCGACGAAGACCAGCGCCAGCATCGGCACGAATTGCGCTAGGCCGACCATGCCGAGCTGGAACGCGCTGCCGGTCAGATCATAGATCTGCCAGCCGACCGCAACCGCGGCGATCTGCGAGGCGAAGCGCGAGAAACTGCGCGATACCATGTAGTACAGATACGGCGGATGGCGCAGCAAAAGCCGCGCGCCATCCGTGACCACGCCGGCAGACTGATCGGCGAGTGTCATCCCGGCATGTTCGGATTGATCAGATACTTCTCGCCGGTGGCGCGCTTCGCATAGGCCCGGAGATTGTCGAGCTGCAAGACGCCTTCGAGCGAAATCACCTTGGTGTAGTGACTGGCGAAGGTGGTCTTGAGTTCGGCGACCACGCGGGCACGGAGCTTCGCGGCATCAGCCGCGCCGATCTTCTGCAGGAACGGAAACAGCAGCCAGCCACCCATGCCCCAGGCCATGCCGGCAGGGACGAATTCGATCGGGCGCAGATCCAACCGACCATAGACGTAGACCTGCTTGTGAGTCGTCGAACCATAGCGGCTGTAGACCTTCATCGCCTTGACGGCGGCGACTTCCATCGCCTGCAGGATCTGGCCCTGCAGCTTGCCGCCACCGGTGGCATCGAAGGCTAGCGTGGCATTGGTGGCAATCAACGCGGCTGTCAGATCTTCCATGAAACTCGGCGACGTCGAGTTGCAGACATATTTCGCGCCGATGCCGCGCAGAAGTTTCTCCTGCTCCTCGCTGCGGACGATGTTGACGAGATCGATGCCGTCCTTCTGACAGATCTTGTTGAGCATCTGGCCGAGATTGGACGCGGCGGCCGTATGCACCAGCGCCGTGTGCCCTTCCCGCTTCATGGTCTCGACCATGCCGAGCGAGGTCAGCGGATTGACGAAGCAGGATGCGCCCTCGGTGGCCGTCGTGCCCTCGGGCAGCGGCAGGCATTCCTTGGCCTTGATGACGCGATACTGCGCATACATCGCGCCGCCGATCAGCGCGACGGTCTTGCCGAGCAGCGCCTGCGCGGCCTCGGACGATCCGGCCTTCACCACCGTGCCGGCGCCTTCATTGCCGACCGCCATCGACTCGTCGAGACGGCCGCCCATCGCCTTCATATTGGCCTGCGGGACGGTTGCTGTGACGATCGAGGACGCGCCAGAGCCGGAGGCTTTCGCGCTGGCCGGATCGGCCGCGCCGAGAAGGAGACCGAGATCCGACGGATTGATCGGCGCAGCCTCGATGCGCACCACGACTTCGTCGGGGCCCGGCGCCGGGATCGCCACCTGCTGCAGCGAGATTTCCAGTTCTCCGCTGCTCTTGATGAGCGAGCGTAGTTCAAGTCCGGATGTGATGTCAGTCATGGTCGTTTCCCCTCAATCTGTCCGGCGGTCTGGTGCCGCGTCAGTAGATGCCCGGAATGATGCGCTTGGTTTCACGCATATAGGCCCGGTAGTCGTCGCCGAATGCCTCGATCAGCATCCGCTCTTCGTAGTCAATACGGGTGAAGAACAGGATCGCGATCGCGACCAGTCCACCCAGCGCGGCCATGGCATTCGGCAGCAGGAATGCCTGCGCCAGTGCCCACAACCAGAACGAGGCATACATCGGATGGCGGATGCTGCGATAGACGCCGGCACGCACGATCTGGTGAGCCTCGCGGATTTCCAGGCTGGCCGACCATTGCCGGCCGAGATCCTTGTGCGACCGGCGAAACAGCCAGAGCGACAGCACATAGAGGGCAGCGCCGACTACGACCGCCGCATAATTCAGCTGATAGTTCAGCGCGACCGGCCAGCCGGTTACCAGCCAGATCAGCGGTACTACGAACAGGCCGACGGTGGCGATCGCCAGCAGGATGCGTTCGCGGCCCCAGCCGACCGCGCGCAACGTCGCCGTACGGCGGGCCTTGCGCGCATAGGGGTAGCGAATGATGAACCAGGCGATCAGACCGATCGCCCAGACATATGTTCCAAGAAGCGACGCGGTCATTGTCGTCCGATCAGGCCATCATGCGGCATTCACGGATGCCCCGGCTTGCGATTGAGAGGATGAGATCTTGGACAGCGGCACGTCCAGCAGCGCGCCATCCGCACCAAAGCGTTTGAGGCCGCCTTCGCCCGCGGTGATCTCGTCAAACGGCAGAGGACCGCAGATCACCATGCAATAGTCGTAGGGCGCGCGGCACTGATTGCCCATTACCATCTGATAATGGATCCGCATGAAGCTGAAGCGGTAGCGCTTGAACTGCTCCATGCCCATCATGGCATGCATCTGGACACGGCGGATGTTCGGCCTGCCCTCGTCGCGGTCGCGGCTGCGACGTTTCAAGGTCACCGGGTCGAAGCGGTAGAAACTGATGACGTCATCGCGGGCATGATATTCGGTCCAGCGGATCGCCGGCGTATCTGCAACCAGTTGTGTCGCCTCGCGCACGCTCTTGCCGGCGGGATGCAACGAGAATTTCGGGATGGTCGCGCTCACCGTCATCACGCAGATAGTCGGGCCATGTTGGGTCAGATCCGGGTCGAGCGCGAGTGCGCGCGCCACCGCCTCCATCACCAATGCCGCACCAAGGCAATGCCCGACGATGACGATCTCGTCGACATCGGCCTTCTGCGCGCGGGCCACGATTACCCCCGCAAATTCATCGACGCGCGCCGTCATCTTCGGCCGCTGGCCATGGACATATTGCCGCGAGAAAATCCAGTCGTCGAACACATGATTGATCGGCTTCCGCCAGCCGTAATGGTGCAACAGCGCTGTGAAGACGGCCGCAGCGACAATCGCGCCGGCGATCCATGCGGCGGCACCATTCATGCCAAGCAGCCAGGTCAGCCCATAGCCTACTGCTGCGCCAGATGCAGCAAAGCCCGCGATCCACAGATAGGAGAACAGGAAGAAGCCGGCATATTTCCAGCTCGCATAGAAGAAGCGGAACAGGGTTCCCGTCACCAGCCAGTCGCCCAGCGTAACGAAGGCGGCGCCCAATCGCGACAGCATGCTTCGGGTGTGATCCTGCAGGATCAGGTCATCCCAGCGCAGCATCTCGTAGGTGGTTTCGGTCTTCCAGTTAGGTCCGGAGGTCTCGGCCCGCCAGGATGCGCTCACATCCGTAGCGTCAAGCACGCCGGACGCCTTCGCGGACACGCTCCACGTCTTCTCGAAACTCGACAGCGAACGGCGGAACCGCTCGAGCTGCGTGTCCGGCAGAATCGGGTCGTAGCCGCCAATGTGAAAGACATGTCGCCGCGCGATCATCGTCCGTTCGCTCCCGAGTGCATCACGCACCGTTCTGATCCGGTGCATAGCAAATTCGCCTGCGCCGACAAACCTGCCCGTGCTCAAAACGGAAGCGTCAGGCAGGATTTTGTCGCCCTCAGGTCACACAGCCGCTCTTTCGCAACCCCCTTCATCACAATTCCGGGAATCGAGGCAGGACTGTGATTGACGGCAGGGTCTTATGTCTGAACATGTCGCGGGTTTTTTCGAAGAAAGAAAGCACTATGTCGATTGCTCTCAAGGGCTTCAAACGGCCGTCGTGGACCTCTCCAGCGGCCGTTTTGCTGATTCTGTCGTCGCTCTTTGTGGCCTCACTCGCGAGTTCCGGGGATGCCGATGCGGCGCCCGGCCGTCGCCCCGGCCATGTCTATCTCTATCGTGGCCTCATGAACGTGTTCTCGCTCGGCATGGATCAGATCGCCTACAAGCTCGAAGCCGCCGGCGTCGCCTCCTCGGTCAGCAATCACACGCTGTGGAGCGGCCAGGCAGACGACATGATCGCCCGGTACAAGGCCGGTAACCGCGAACCGATCATCCTGATGGGCCACTCGGCCGGTGCCGACGTGACCATCTCGATTGCCCGCAAGCTCGCACAGTACAACATCCCGGTGGCGCTGATCGTGAACTTCGATCCGGTGGCGCCCGATGCCGTCCCCAACAATGTGAAGCAGATCGTGAACTATTACGTACCTGCCGGCTGGGGGCGCGCGGTGTCCGCGGATCCCCGCTTCAAGGGCAAGCTTGCCAACGTCAACGAGAACGCCACCACCAACCACTTCTCGATCGACAAGGACGACAGCCTGCAGCGTCAGGCCATTACCCGTGTCATGGCCGTGACCGGCGGCGGTATTCGCCGCAAGCCGGCGACGCCGAAGCCTGCACAGGTCTCGGCTGCTCCGCAATAACACGCAGCCAATATCGAAACGAATTCAGCCGAGGTGATCATCACCTCGGCTGAATTGTTTTGGCCATCCGAAATCCTCAGACGATCAGAACGTCATGATGCGATGGAGGCGTCACCGGCGCGAGCGCGGCATCGTGAGTGCCGAGCGCGTCGTCCGGCGCCGGCGCGGCCCCGACAGGATGGCTGGACGCCGTCAGGACCTGAGCAAGAGCGACTTCCGTAGCGCCCTCACCCAGCGCACTATTCTGCACCTCCGCGTGCGCGGACGTCGTGTGGCCAGACGTCTGACTGAAAGCAAAGTTCTCACTGCCAGTGCTGCTCGCGAGTGCTTGTCCGAGTGTATCGACGGCAATGCTGGCATTCGCGAATTTCAAAAACTCCGTATTGGTCAGATAGTCGGTGCCGTCGCGACCGGCGATGCCGTCAGTGACAATCGTCTGAGCGCCACTGCGGCTGATGCTGTAATCGGCCACGTTGCCGGAGAATACCGCGGTGTCGGTGCCGTTGCCGCCATTGATGATGTCATTGCCGATCCCGCCAGCAATGTAGTCATCGCCATCTCCGCCACGGACGACATCGTTGTCGCTCGATGCGCCGAAGAACCAGTCCTGATGCTTGGCCGTGTCGAACTGGATGCTGCGGACATAGAGATCGAACGAGCCGGGTGAGCTGGCATTGGTGCCATCGGCCGGCACCAGATCGACGCCATTGATGGCGATGTCCTTGAAATGCAGCGCGCGTCCGGGCTCGGAATTCGCAAGGTTGATCGCGACACTGGAGATGCTGGCAGGATTATCGAAAGTGACGGTGTAGGTCTGATAGCCGGCCGGATCGACCGCCGGTGTGAATTCGAGCAGGCCCGAGACCGGCTGGCCATTGACCAGAACCTGCGCCTGCGCACCGATGCCGTTCACGATGGAGCCATAACCCGTCAGCGTGATGGTGGTCGTGGCGAGCTTGCCCGCTACGCTTGGACCGGCGACAATCGTATCGTTCCCGGCACCGCCATAGATCTCGTCATGACCGAGCCCGCCGAAGATAACGTCGTTCCCGCCTCCGAGATCGATCGTGTCGCCGATCGACGAGCCCGTGATGGTGACGCCCGGCGTTACCCCTGTCCCATGGAAATATTGCGCCACCACATCCTGCGCCGGCTTGTCCATGACCGAATAGCCGGTCTCGGAATAGAAGTTGTTGAGGTCCCACTGCCAGAACTCGGCGCCTTTCAGCCAGCTGCCGCCATGCGCGCTCCAGACTTGAAAGAAGGCATTATAGGCATCGGCCTGTTCGGCGAGATCCGCAGGCGCCTTGGATGATCCACCGCCCGGATTGATAGCCGTGCCGTCGATACTGCGATAACCGACCTCGGTCATCAGCACCGGCTTGCCGTAATCCATCGACAGCGAATGAAAGAAATCGACGGGCGACTGATAGCCGAAGGCCTTGGCGTAATACGGATTGTACGGCACCTCGTTCCACGCGTGCACGAGATCGTCCACCGTCGGCGTCGTGCTAGCCGTCAAGGGTGGATAGGCGTTGATGCCGATCGTATCGACCTGGTCCCAGAAGCTGACCTTGGATGCTTCGTCGGTTGCCGCCGCGTAAGTGACTTCGCCATGATAGACGCCGCGCACAGCGTCGATGATATCGACCCAGTAGTTGCGATAGGCGTCGCCCGACAGGCTGCTCATCTCGTTGCCTATGGCGAAACTGGCGACATCACCCTGCTCCGCAATTTCAGCCAGGTGAACGATCTCGGCCTTGTAGGACGCGAAGAAGGCATCGACGTCCGACGGCGCCAGACTGTGCGAGATCGTGCCGTCTAGACCTGTAATGCCCGGCTTGAAGACAACATCCAGCCCCGCAGCATGGGCCTTCTGAAAGCCAGCCAGCAGGCTCGCATCGCTTTCGGTCTTGTCCGGCACGGCGAGCACGTCATTGCCCGTACGGCTGTCGGTCCATATCCGCGTCGTCAGCGCGATCGAATTCGATCCCAGAGACGCCATGGCCTGAAACGCCTGATCGGCCGACGCACTGGAGAACTGTCCATTCCACTCCGACAGTGCACCGAAACCTTGGACCTTAAAGATGTTGGGCATTCGCGCTCTCCATCGGCGTTGCCTGGAGAAGCCTGAACCCGCAACGTGATACCTTCGCGACCGCAATGGGGTATCATGATGACGTCTACAAATTGAACCTCGTTGTAGGCTTACGCGGTCAGGGTCATTCAATGAAAAACGCCGCCCGCTATTTCAGCGAACGGCGTTCATCACGTAGTTTCTTGCTCGGCCCGGAAGGCCTCGCCTGCGCTTTACGCGAGAGCTTTCAGTGCGGCCTTGCCGGCATATTTCGCCTGGGTGCCGAGCTGCTGCTCGATGCGCAGCAGCTGGTTGTACTTGGCGGTGCGGTCAGCGCGTGCCAGCGAGCCGGTCTTGATCTGTCCGCAATTGGTGGCGACGGCGAGATCCGCGATCGTGGAGTCTTCGGTCTCACCCGAACGGTGCGACATCACCGCGGTGTAGCCAGCCTTGTAGGCCATCTCGACGGCGCTCAGCGTTTCAGTCAGCGAGCCGATCTGGTTGACCTTGATCAGGATCGAATTGGCGCGGCCGTTCCTGATGCCATCGGCAAGACGCGTGACATTGGTGACGAACAGATCATCGCCGACCAGCTGGCACTTCGAACCGATCAGGTCGGTGAGCTGCTTCCAGCCGTCCATGTCGTCTTCCGACATGCCGTCCTCGATGGAGACGATCGGATAGTTGGCGACGAGCTGGGCGAGATACTTGGCCTGCTCGGAGATGTTGCGGGTCTTGTTCTCGCCGCCATAGACGTAAGCGCCGTCCTTGAAGAATTCGGTGGCGGCGCAATCCATCGCCAGCATCACGTCCTTGCCGGCGCTGTAGCCAGCCTTGGTGATGGCGGCCATCACAAAGTCCAGTGCCGCTTCGGCCGAACCGATATTGGGTGCGAAGCCGCCTTCGTCACCGACATTGGTGTTGTGGCCGGCCTTCTTCAGCTCGCCCTTCAGCGTGTGGAATATCTCGGCGCCGCAGCGCAAGCCTTCGGCGAAAGAGGACGCGCCGACCGGCATGATCATGAATTCCTGGAAGTCGATCGGATTGTCGGCATGCATGCCGCCATTGATGATGTTCATCATCGGCACCGGTAGCGTGCGGGCCGAGGTCCCGCCGACATAGCGATACAGCGGCATATCGAAGGATTCCGCGGCAGCCTTGGCGGCGGCCAGCGAGACGCCGAGGATTGCATTGGCGCCGAGGCGCGACTTGTTCGGGGTGCCGTCGAGCTCGATCATGATCTCGTCGAGCTGGACCTGGTTCTCCACGTCCATGCCGCCGATGGCGTCGAAGATCTCGCCATTGATGGCATCGACCGCCTTCTGCACGCCCTTGCCGAGATAGCGGGACTTGTCGCCGTCGCGCAGCTCGACCGCCTCATGGGCGCCAGTGGAGGCACCCGACGGAACCGCGGCGCGGCCCATCGACCCGTCTTCGAGGACGACGTCGACTTCAACCGTGGGATTGCCGCGGCTATCGAGAATTTCGCGGCCGATGATGTCGACGATGGCGGTCATGAATGCCCTCTTTGTGCTGGGGGTGGGTCGTTGGCGCCGCTTCTACAGCAAGCCTCCCGGCGGGAAAACCCCGCCTGACGTGACGACTGGCCCGGGATTGGTTATGAACCGCCATAACGGAGATATTTATGTCAAAAACACCCCGCAAATCCCCGAAATTGCCAGATGACCTGCAGCTCGGCCGCGCTGCGGAATGGCCGACCTCCCCCGAACAGGCCAAGCTCGACCGTGTACCCAACCCGCAGAAGGACACCAATTACGTGGTGCGCTTCACGGCTCCGGAATTTACCTCGCTGTGCCCGATCACCGGCCAGCCGGATTTCGCCCATCTGATGATCGACTATGTGCCCGGCCAATGGCTGGTCGAGTCGAAGTCGCTCAAGTTGTACCTGGCCTCGTTCCGCAATCACGGCGCCTTCCATGAGGATTGCACCGTGGAGATCGGCAAGCGCGTCGCCTCCACCATTAAGCCGAAATGGCTGCGTATCGGCGGCTACTGGTATCCGCGCGGCGGCATCCCCATCGACGTGTTCTGGCAGACCGGAACACTGCCCAAGGGCGTCTGGGTCCCCGAGCAAGGCGTCGCTCCGTATCGCGGGCGGGGATGAAACCTCAGCCCGAAAAGGAAACAACGGAAGATTCAAGCATGCGCCAGCGCAAATCCGCCCGCCTGCTTGTCGTCGACAACGACGGGCGCGTTTTGCTCTTCCGTTTTGTTCACAAATCAGGTGCCCTCGCCGGCCAGGATTATTGGGCAACACCGGGCGGAGGTTTAGAGGAAGGTGAGACCTTCCATGACGCTGCCATTCGCGAACTCCGGGAAGAAACGGGCTTGATCCGCGATACAGTCGGTGAGCCTGTGGCGGACCGAGAGTTCAGCCTACAAATGCCCGATGGCGAGTGTGTCAGCGCGTTCGAGAAATATTACCTCGTAACATCGCACGATGCCACGCTGTCCCGTCTCGGATGGACCCCGGATGAGTCGGAAGTGATCGCCGATCACCACTGGTGGTCGCGAGATGAATTGATGCACACGACCGAGATCGTCTGGCCTGAACAAATACTGCAGATGCTGGCGACCGCCGCACCACGCTAGCCCGACGTCAAACGCTTCCCGCATCCGCCGGCTTGGTCGATTTCAGCAGCTTTGCTGCCGCAAATCCAAGCGCAAAGACGATAGCGGCTGACAGCAGCAGCGTCGGCATCTTGCCGGCGTGCGCCAGACCGAAACCATAGGCGATCGGGCCGACCGACTGGCCCATGAAGAAACAGAAGGCGTGCAGCGACATGGCGCTGGCGCGGGCTTCCTGTGACAGCTCGGTGGAGAATATCTGCAGCGAGCCGTGCAGCATGTAGAAGCCCCAGCCCATCAGCAGCAGGCTCAGCGCCTGGATCTGCCAGTTCGGGCTGAAGGCGGTCGCGGCGAGCTGGATCGCGATCACGATGCCGCCATAGATCATCATGCCGTTGATGCCGAGCCGCGCCAGCATGCGCGACACGGTCGCTGTGTAGAACAGGCCGCCGACGGCAAAGCAGGCGATCACGAGGCCGGCGATCGAGAGGCTTGTGACGCCGCGGTCGAACAGGAATGACGAGATATAGGGAAACAGGCCGAGGATGCAGCAGCCTTCGATGAACACCGCGCTGTAAACGATCAGCGTGTTCGGGTTACGGAAAATGACCTTGTAGCCTTGGGCAAGCTTGCCGAAGTCGGCTTTCACCGTCGGCTTGATGATCGCAGCGCCCTTGAAGCCGTACGCCACGGCGACGGAAGCGACGATCGCAAGACCGCCGAGGATGACCAGCACGCCGCGCCAGCCGAAGAAATCACCGATCACGCCGGACGCCGTCGAGCCTAGCAGATTGCCGGTCATGGCGCCGGCCATCACGCGGCTCAGCGCGACCTGACGCAGCTTCGGCCCGACCAGATCGCTGGTCAGGCTGAGCGTCACCGGAAACACCCCGCCTGCCCCGATGCCGGCCAGCACGCGCGTCGCCAGCAGCAGCGGATAGTCGGTGGTGATCGCGCCGAGAATATTGGCGATGCCGAGCAGAACCAGACAGACGATCATCAGGCGCGGCTTGCCGAACAGGTCGGCGGCGGCACCGAGCGCCGGCTGCACGATGGCGAAGGTAAAGGCCAGTGCGGATGCCAGACCGGCGGCAATTGCCACCGTGATGGACAAATCGTCGGCGACATGCGGCAGCACCGGGTCCAGCGCGCGCATCGACAGTGCGGCGGCGAAGGATGCCAGTGCGATGATATTGAGGACCGGAGGCATCAGCGCGCCACCAGCGCCGCGGCAGAGGGCTGCATGATCAGGCCTTGGCCGCCGTCTCTTTGGCCAGCGCGTCGAACGCCATCAGGTTCTTCACCAGCGCCTCGAAATCGCGGAGCGGCACCATGTTCGGCCCATCGGACGGCGCATTATCCGGATCGGGATGGGTCTCGATAAAGACACCGGCGACACCGACGGCCACCGCTGCGCGGGCCAGTATCGGCACGAATTCGCGTTCGCCACCCGAGGACGTCCCCTTGCCGCCCGGCTGCTGCACCGAATGGGTGGCGTCGAAGATCACCGGTGCGCCGGTGGTGCGCGCCAGGATCGGCAGCGCGCGCATGTCGGAGACCAGCGTGTTGTAACCGAAGGACGCACCGCGCTCGGTGACGAGGACCTTGTCATTGCCCGACGATGTCAGCTTGCTGACGACATTGGCCATGTCCCAGGGCGCGAGAAACTGGCCCTTCTTCACATTGACCACCTTGCCGGTCGCGGCCGCGGCCAGCAGCAGATCGGTCTGCCGGCACAGGAAGGCCGGGATCTGCAGCACGTCCACCGCCTCGGCGGCACGGGCGCATTGATCGTTCTCGTGCACGTCGGTCAGTACCGGCAGGCCGAGCGTCTCGCGGATCTCGGCAAAGATCGGCAGAGCATCATCGAGGCCGATGCCGCGCGCGGCGGAGGCGCTGGTGCGGTTGGCCTTGTCGAACGAGGTCTTGAAGACGAGACCGATCTTGAGCCGGGTCGCGATCTCCTTCAGTGCCTGCGCCACTTCGAGCGCATGGGCGCGGCTTTCGAGCTGGCATGGCCCGGCGATCACCGAGATCGGCAGAGCATTGCCGAAGCGGACATTGCCAAGTGCTACGACGGGCGCGGCTGTGGACGATGCGGTCAAAATGGTCTCCTTTTCGCGCGAGACCATGACCGCAGGACCGGGCGGGATGCAAGCCGGATCAGGCCCATCCCGCCGGTCGGAATATCAGGGTTGCGGCGGGAGCCGCCTCCGACCCGACCAGGGCGGCCTCCGCACCGGGCGGACCGGCCTGCCCCGGAACCAAGCTTACTTCAGCGCCGAGAAGGCAGTCGGCGCCAGCAGCTGGCTGACGATATTGCCGACGATCTGGCCATCCTCTTCGGACTTGGCGCGCGACGACATCCACTCCGGGTCGGACATAAAGGCGGTCCACACCTTCTCGCGCTCGGCGAGCGATTCCCATTTGAGGATGTAGGTCAGTTCCTGATTGGATTCGCCGATCACCGTGGTGAAGAAACCGGACTGCCGGATACCGTGCTTCTCCCAGAGCTTCAATGTGACAGATTCAAATCGCTTGATCAGCGCCGGCAAACGTCCCGGCAAACAGCGATAGACGCGTAATTCATAGATCATCGGCTTTGGTTCCTTCCCTTTTTGTCAGCCTTGAAAGACTCTAACGCATGGCTTGTTGCGGCATCGTCCCTTGCCTGCGCAACGTCAGGCTTACATCATGCCGCCTGTGACGCAACCGACTTGGATCGACCATGCAAAAGCCCCTTCTGTCGCTAATCACCGTGATGGCACTGACCGTATCTGCCGCCGCTCAACAGCCCGGCAAGATCACGTCGGGCGCCACCGGCGTGATGGTCGATGGCAAGCCGGCGGCACGCGTTGGTGACACCACCACCGACGGTAAGATCATCGAGGGTGCGAAGGGCGTCTACATTAACGGCAAGCCTGCGGCCGTCGTTGGCGGCAACACCGAGTGCGGCGGCAAGACCATCTCGGGCAGCACTGGCGTGTTCATCAACGGCAAGCCGATGGCCCGTGCCGGAGACAGCATATCGGGCTGCAAGTAGGACTTGCCGGAGATGTCTTTGTCATCCCGGGCGCAATGGGCCGCCGGCGTTGCCGCTCGGCTTGCTATCGCCATCGCCAGTGGCCTCATCCTATTGCCGGCTTTCACCCCCGTCGCCCAAGCGCAGAACAGCCGCGCACCCAGCGAGCGCGAGCTCACAGCCAAGATTCAGGATGCGTTAAACGCGTTACGCGCCAGCAATGGTGGCAGCGGCCGCGATCGACTGAAGAACGCACTGCGCGAGGTTACGCAGAGCAACTATCACCGGCTTACGATTTCGGCCTATCTGAATGCCGCAGGCTCGTTCGAGCGCCGCCGCGACAACGGCACGGCATCCGAGTTTTTTGCTGATGCAGCCAAGACCCGTGCCGCGCGCGACGGTGGCAACGATGCGGTCACGTTCTGGTTCGAATATGCACGCTTCCTCGAACGCAGCAATCAATACGATCTCGGCATCCCCGTCGCCACCGAAGCGCGCAAGCGCATGCGCGCGGCCTACGGGCCGAATTCGGCGCAGGACATTGCCGGTGGCGACATCCTCGCAACGTTGCTGACCAATAACGGCGCCGTCGCATCCGGCCTCAACCTCTCCGAAGAGACCTATCTGAATGCGCGAAAGGCGCTCGGCGACCGCGAACCGCTGACCTGGCGCACCGAGAATAACTATGCCGAGGCACTGCGCATGGTCGGGCATCCCGACGTCGCCGCGGGGATCGACGAACCACTGCTGCGCAAGCGCATCGCGCATTACGGCTATGGCAGCATTCAGGCGCTGGTGAGCGCCAGCAATCTCGCGCTCAACCATCTGGCCATGGGCAACGAAGCCGAAACGCTCCGCGCGCTCGACTTGCAAAAGCGCTGCGCGACCGAACTCGCCGATCCCCGCTCCGAACATGTCCAGCAGGCCAATGTCTGGATCGCCTATACAAAAGCCTATTTCCATCCCGACCAGCAGATGAGCCGCCCTGATCTGGAAGCCATGGCCAAGGTCAAGGACTGGAACGGCGCACCGGATCTCCTGCGCATCAAGGCGGCACAACTCGCTGCCGATCAGTATGAGACACATGGCGAGACTGACCGCGCGCTGGCGCTGCGGATCGACGCCTATCACCGTTCGCAAACGACCATTGCGCGTCAGCATCCGATCACGTTCGATGCCTTGCTCGGTGTCGCGATGACTCGAATGAAGCGCGGCGACAAGGACACGCTGGCGACCTTCAAGGATGTCGAGCAGCAGGCGTTCCGCTGGATGCTGCGCGAGGTCGGCACCGCCGGTAACCGCTACGTCGCCGAGACCATGCGCAAGCTGGCCGATGATATCCTGTATGAGTTCGGTCGCTACGCGCTGGTCGAACCAGCCGCGGCCATCGCCTATGCCGACGCAGTGTCGCGCTGGAAGACAATGGAAGATGGCGAACGCACATTGCTGCGCCTGACGGCCGACCGACTGCCTGACGACGCCACCAAGGCACTGGCACAGACTGTACTGCGACTGTCCGGCCAGCAGCAGGAATTGCTGTCGTCAGGCAAGATCGATGACGACGCGCGCGACGTGCTCAGGCAGTTGCAGGACGCGCGGCAAGCGCTTGCGGCGAAGATGAGTAACAAGGCGCCGACCAATCTCCAGCTCCCATCCATCGAGGAAAGGCTCGAACGCAGCGACGCGCTGGTCGACTTCTTCGTCAGCGGCCGCCGTAACCGCGTTAATCCGATCGCGCCAAAACCGGAGATGCGGCTGCAGGCCGTGATCCGCCGCCACGACACCGCGCCAGCACTGTTCGATCTCGGCCCGCTCGACAGCTTCCTCGCAGTCGATCCGACGTCGCCGGATCATGCAAAGCTCTTCCGTCGCCTCCATGACACGCTGCTCGGACCGCTGAAGCCGCAGCTCGCCGACGTGAAACGACTGTTTCTTGTCCCCGATGCCGAACTCTACAGCCTGCCCTTCGCGATGCTGCAGGATGCGGGCGGCCGCTATCTCGACGAGATTTACGACACCCGGATCATGACGCGCGCCGACGCGCTGTTCTTTGCGAACAACGACAACAGGCTTGCATCGGGCGACAAGGCGCTGTTGGTCGGCGGGCTCGACTATGCCGGCGCCGCCAATGAGCTACCCTCGACGAAGACCGAAGTTGATACGGTCAGCGCCGATCTGAAGAAGCGCAACCTTGTCGTTACCATCCTCTCGGGCAGCGACAGCGGCGAAGCGACGATCCGCGCCGACGCCAAAGGCGCGTCCCTGATCCATCTCGCCACCCACGGCTTCTACAAAACCGCCTCCAACCGCACCGACGCGCTCTGGCGCAGCGGCCTCGTTGCCTCGCGCCCCAATCTCAGCCGCCCGCCGCAGCGCGACGACAACGACGGCGTACTTTATGCGCGCGAGCTGATGAACTGGGACTTGTCGTCGGCCAACCTTGTCGTGCTGTCCGCCTGCCAGACGGCGCTCGGCGATCCCAGCCGGATTGGCAGCGTGCGCGGCTTGCCCACCGCCCTTGCCATCGCCGGCGCCCGGCGTTCGCTGCTGACGTTGTGGGAGGTCGCAGACGAAGGCACCGCCAACTTCATGGCGCGGTTCTATCAGGTGCTGGCCGACGAGAAACTCGATTACGCCAGCGCGCTCCGGAAGGTCCGCATCGAAGCGATCCAGGGCAAGATCACGGCCGCCAAAGACCCGTCGGTCTGGGCGGCGTTTGTATTCTTCGAGAGCTGAAACCTGTGGCTGAGCCGTAGGGTGAAGCGTAATCCGCCCTACGCGATCCCATCCGAACTACGCTTGCCTGAAGCCAGTCAGGAAGGAATCGAGGCAGGCCTGGATCGCATCGATGCCGTATCCGCCCTCCTGAACGATGAGCGTCGGCAGACCCAGTGATTGCATCTTGGTGCCGACGCTCCCGAAGTCCTTTGCGTCAAGCTTCAGGATGCCGATCGGATCATCGCGATGGGCATCAAAGCCGAGCGCCACGACAAGGGCATCGGCGCCAAATGCGCGAACGCGTTCGATCGCCGTGTCGAGCGCTGCATTCATCTCAGCGCCACCGGCACCGGGCGGTAAGGGTAGATTGAGATCGAAGCCCTCGCCGGCACCATGGCCGGTCTCGCTTGCATAGCCCGTATAGAACGGCACGAAATTCGTGGGGTCGCCGTGGATCGAGATCGTCAGCACATCTGGACGATTATAGAAAATCTGCTGCGTGCCATCGCCGTGATGAACATCGACATCGATGATCGCCACCTTTCCAAAGCGACTGCGCAATCGCTGCGCGGCAATCGCGCTGTTATTCAGGTAGCAGAAGCCTGTGCCGCGATCGGCGCGCGCGTGATGGCCCGACGGCCGGCACAGCGCATAGGCAGCGCGGTCCCCGCCGACGATAGCGTCTGCGCCAGTGACCGCTGTTTCCGACGAGCGCAGGATGGAACGCCAGCTATCGGGGCCCATCGGCACCGACAGATCGCCGAGATACCAGCCCACCTGAGCGATAAATCCGGTTGCCGGGCAATCCCGCCGTGCAGCCTCTTCCGGGCGTCCGCTCCAATACGGGAAATATTGCGGCCACACTTCCGGTCCGTGGTCAGGCAGTTGCGCCCAATTATCCCACGCGGTTTCCAAGAAGCGTACGTAAGCCGGCGTATGCACCGTCAGCGCGGGCGCAGTGCCGTACTCCGCCGGCTTTTCAGGCGTGATCTCGTGCCGCGCCAAAGCGCCGATCAGTCGTTCGGTGCGAACCGGCGAATCCTTGATGGGCACGAAGCGGCCGTAACGCATGAATTGCTGCGGCGAATGAATTGCCTGATCCGGGTGATAGAAAGCGCGCATGGATCATCCCTCTGTCCGTTCGGCCGGTCAGAAGACCGACGCCTCAGGGATCATTCGCATGATTGGTTTCTGCCGATCAATCGGCAGTCTGCGCAGCCCTTATGAGCGCAGCAACATGGGCAACTCGGTCGTAGGACGGATTGATGAAGCGTGATCCGCCATCCTTCCGTCCCACACACGCCGACGGCGGATTACAGATTCGCCAAATCCGCTCCTCCGGTCTCACACCAGCCGGCTCTGCGCCGCCGCAGCCTTGATGAAGGACGCAAACAGCGGGTGCGGTTCGAACGGGCGCGACTTCAGCTCGGGATGATACTGCACGCCGATGAACCACGGATGGTTCTCGTATTCGACGATCTCCGGCAGCACGCCATCCGGCGACAGGCCGGAGAACTTCAACCCATGCTTTTCGAGACGGTCTTTGTAGGCCGTGTTGACCTCGTAGCGATGGCGATGGCGTTCGGAGATTTCGGTGGCGCCGCCATAGACGTCCGAGACCTTGCTGCCCTTGGTCAGCGTCGCCGGATAGGCGCCGAGCCGCATGGTGCCACCGAGATCGCCGGCATTGTGGCGCTTCTCGAGTTCGTTGCCGCGCAGCCATTCGGTCATCAGGCCGACGACCGGCTCCTTGGTCTCACCGAACTCCGTGGAGTTGGCGTCCTTGATGCCGCCGAGGTTTCGCGCCGCCTCGATCACTGCCATCTGCATGCCGAAGCAGATGCCGAAATACGGCACGTTGCGCTCCCTGGCGAACTGCGCCGCGCGGATCTTGCCTTCGGCGCCGCGCTGGCCGAAGCCGCCCGGGACGAGGATGCCGTTGACGTGTTCGAGGAACGGCGCCGGATCCTCGTTTTCGAACACCTCGCTCTCGATCCAGTCGAGATTGACCTTCACCTTGTTGGCAATGCCGCCATGGGACAGCGCTTCGGTCAGCGACTTATAGGCGTCCTTCATGCCGGTATATTTGCCGACAATCGCGATGGTCACCGCGCCTTCCGGATGGCGGATACGCTCGTTGATGGTGTTCCAGGTCTTCAGCTCGGGCAGCGCCTTCGGCGTCATGCCGAATGCGGCCAGCACTTCGTCGTCGAGCCCGGCGACGTGATAGGCCTCGGGCACCGCATAGATGTTGTCGACGTCGCGGGCCTCGATCACGGCGCTTTCGCGGACGTTACAGAACAGCCCCAATTTACGGCGCTCTTCCTTGGGAATATCTCGATCGCAGCGGCACAGCAGGATGTCGGGCTGGATACCGATCGAGCGCAGCTCCTTGACGGAGTGCTGGGTCGGCTTGGTCTTCAACTCGCCGGCGCTCGGAATGTAAGGCAGCAGCGTCAGGTGCACGAACACGGTGTCGCCGCGCGGCAGGTCATTGCGCAACTGGCGGATAGCTTCGAAGAACGGCAGGCCTTCGATGTCGCCGACGGTGCCGCCGATCTCGACCAGCACGAAGTCGTAGCCGTCATTGTCCGACAGGACGAAGTCCTTGATGGCGTTGGTGACGTGCGGGATCACCTGGATGGTGGCGCCGAGATAATCGCCGCGACGTTCCTTGGTGAGGATGTCCTGATAGATTCGTCCGGTGGTGATGTTGTCCTGCTTGGTGGCAGGCCGTCCGGTGAAACGCTCATAATGGCCGAGATCGAGATCGGTCTCGGCACCGTCATCGGTCACGAACACTTCGCCGTGCTGATACGGCGACATCGTTCCGGGATCGAGATTGAGATAGGGGTCAAGCTTGCGAAGCCGGACCTTGTAGCCACGCGCCTGCAACAGCGCGCCTAACGCCGCTGAAGCCAGACCTTTACCGAGCGAGGAAACCACGCCGCCGGTGATGAAAATGTACCGCGCCATGGGACTTAACCTTTAAGGCTCCGAAACCGATTCGCCAAAACGAATCGCAGCCGTCAGCCGAGAATCGGTGAGGCTGTGGGTGACTTGAAAAACGAAATGATTGCAGCCCCTTGATGGGATCTGCTGATGCAGGACGGTAGTCCCCGTCCTGCATGGCGCCTCTGCTTTATTGCGAGCGTGGCGGTGCCGGGGCTGCAGGAGCCTGCTGTTCGTCGGATTTCTTCAGCGTATCCAGCAGGCCGCCCGAGGTTGGCGGAGCCAGCGGCGAGCCCGGCTGCGACACCGGCGCGGTCGAGCCCGGCAGGATCGAAGTCGGCTTGCGCTCATAGGTCGCGAGCCACGACAGGAACAGGCTGGTCAGGAAGAAGCCCACCGCAAGAACGCCGGTGGTGCGTGTCAGAAGGTTCGCCGTGCCGCGGCTGGACATGAAGCCGCCACCGCCGCCGCCACCGACGCCTAGGCCGCCGCCTTCGGATTTCTGCAGCAGCACCGTCCCGATCAGAGCCGCGACGATCATGAGGTGGATAACGATAATGACGCTTTGCATCGTGTCCTTCCATCGCAAGCACGCAGCGCCGATCGCCGGCTGCAGTCATGGCTTGCGGGGTTTGAATCCAGCGGTGTCTACACGATCGACCGGGGGATTGTCACCCCCGCGCCGACCGGTCTGGACCGCAAATTCCAGCAGTCCGTGGGAGTTAGGGACAGCCCGCCGCGATCGCAAGGAAATCGGCCGCCTTCAGGCTGGCGCCGCCCACCAGCGCACCGTTCACGTGAGGAACCGCCATCAACTCCTTGGCGTTCGATGGCTTGACCGAACCGCCATAGAGGATGCGGATCGAGGCACCCTCGTTCTTAAAGCGTTCAGTCAAACGACCCCGGATAAACTTATGAACTTGCTCGACATCTTGAGCTGTCGGCGTCAGTCCGGTGCCGATCGCCCAGACCGGTTCATAGGCCACGATCAGGTTGCCCGAGGTGGCATCGTCCGGCAGCGAGCCTTTGAGCTGGGTACCGCAGACGTCGAGCGTCTTGCCGGCGTCGCGTTCGGCCTGGGTCTCGCCGATACAAACGATTGCAGTGAGCCCGGCGCGCCAGGCGGCCAGCGCCTTTTCGCGAACCACGGCATCGGTCTCGCCGTGATCGGCGCGGCGCTCGGAATGTCCAACGATAACAGCGGTCGCGCCAGCATCAGCCAGCATTTCGGGCGCAATGTCGCCGGTATGCGCGCCTGAGACATTCTTGTGACAATCCTGCGCCCCGACTGAGACGACGTGGCTGCCCTCCTGCCCGAAGCTCGATGCCTTCGACGCGAACGTAGCCAACAGTGTGACCGGGGGACAAACCAGCAGGTCGGCCTTGTCCAGCACATCCGGCGCGCCGCGCAGCATCGCTTCGAACTCGGTCATCGACGCCTTGAGGCCGTTCATTTTCCAGTTGCCGGCGATCAGCGGCCGAACGGCATCAGTCATGAGGATATCCTGTCATTTGAAAGAGGTTATCTGAGCTAACAGAGGCGATCCGTCAGCTCAAGCTGGCTTGGCGCCACGCTGGCTCCGCTCCCGTTTGATCTCATCGGCGGTGAGGTCAGGCGCCGAGGGATCGAACTTGCTCCAGCCCGATGCGGCCAGATCGGTGCGGCGCTGGGCGATATCGACCGAGGATGGATGCAGCAACGCCTCGAGGCGGTCCTTGTCGGCCGCCTCCACCTTGGCACTGACGAGGCTACCTCCGCGGCGGATGCTCTCGGCATAGACCTCGGCATCGTTCACGGCGACTCCGGCTTCGGCCAGCATCCCGATCACGCCACCAGCTGCGCCCGCGGCTACGGCGCCGGCTGCGGCCGCCGCCAGCCATCCGGCAGCCACGACCGGTCCGAGCCCGGGAATCGCCAGCAGGCCGAGACCAGCCAATAATCCGCCGACCCCGCCAAAACCGGCACCGATCGCGGCGCCCTTGCCGGCGCCCGCGGCATAGTCGGGCGCGTACCATTTGTCGGCGTTGTTGGCGATGATGCTGATGTCGTCCTCGGGCACACCGGCTTCACGAAGGTTGATAACGGCCTTCTGCGCGTCGGCGTAGTCGTCGAACAGCCGGGAGATCGTCACCTTGCTCATCGCGCTACCCCCACGGTCATTCCGGCTTCGCCGAGACGTTGCCCTTGTAGTCGACGCTGACATGGACCTTCTTGGATCCGCTCATCGCAGTGCCGCGCCAGATCCCCCGGCTATCGTTCACCAGCGGCGACACGTCGGCATAACCTTGTGACTCCAACGACTTGCGAGCCTGACCTTCGGTGAAACTATTGGCGCCGGGAAGTGGCGGCGTTTCTGTTTTCGGCGGCGAATTCGTCGACTTCGTCACCGTGGGATTCTGCATCGCCGGATTTGGCTGCGCGCCTGCCGGCGCGAGCGCCATCCAGATGCCGCAGGCGGCAACTCCCGATCGCCAACCGATGCGCATGATGTCTCCCGGCGGGCCTGAACGCCCGCTCAACAAAGCAGCAGCGGGCCGGAAAGTTCCATAGGCCGCTAATGCCTCGCGGTAGTGCCGGAAACCGCTTCAATCCGCCCCGCCCCAGCCGGTTGCGACCCGGCTTTTGCCACTTTATGATGCGCCTCCTATTTGGCGACGCCCTCCGGCCCCATGGGCTGCTGGTGCGAGCCGATTCCCCTCCTGACAGATAAGAAGACCCTATGCTTCGAGGAATGCGCAAAGCCTCATCCAACTGGATTGGCAAGACGATTATGGCCGTCGTGATGGGCGTGCTGATTGTCAGCTTCGGCATCTGGGGCATCGCTGACGCGTTCAAGGGCTATGGGCAATCCAAGCTCGCCACCATCGGCTCAACCGAGATCACGACCGAGCAGTTCCGCCAGCTCTATAACGACAAGCTGCAGCAGATCGGCCGCCAGTTCGGCCGCCCGCTGACCTCGGATCAGGCCCGTGCTTTCGGCCTCGACCGCCAGGTCCTGCAGCAGGTCGTCGCCGAAGCGGCCCTGGATGAAGACGCGCGTCGCAAGGGTCTCGGTGTCGGCGACGCCGAGGTGATGCGGCAGATCATTGCGGATCCGAACTTCCAGAGCCCGACCGGCGGCTTCGATGCGCCGCGCTTCCAGCAGCTGATCCGCTCGCTGGGCTTCACCGAACAGCGCTACATCGCCGAACAGCGCAAGGTCTCTCTGCGCCGCCAGATCGCCGGCACGGTCACGTCAGGCGTCGAGCCGCCGAAAACGATGATCGAGGCACTGAGCCGCTATCAGAACGAGACCCGCACCATCGACTACGTGAAGCTCGATGCTGCGCAGGCCGGGACCATTGAGGCGCCCTCGCCCGAAGCCCTCGCCGCCTATTTCGACGAGCGCAAGACCCAGTTCCGCGCCCCCGAATATCGCAAGATCGCCTTCCTCGCTTTGACGCCCGACGAGATGGCGAAGTGGTCGACGGTGTCGGACGACGACGCCAGGAAAGTGTTCGAGGAGCACAAGGACAAGCTCTCCACGCCCGAACAGCGCCAGATCTCGCAGATCGTCTTCCCGAATGCAGCGGACGCTGAAGCCGGCCGCGCCAAGCTGAACGATACGTTCAAGTTCGAGGACCTCGCCAAGGAACGCGGCCTGTCCGCCTCCGACATCGATCTCGGCATGGTTGCCAAAGCGGGCATCATCGATCCCTCCGTCGCCAATGCTGCCTTCTCGCTGGCACCCGACGGTATCAGCCAGCCGATCACCGGACGGTTCGGCGTAACACTGGTCAAGGTCGGCAAGGTTCAGGCCGGCACGACGCCGAGCTATGACAGCGTTGCCGCCAACCTGAAGCGCGATATCGCCATCGAGCGCGCCCGCGCCGTCGTGTCCGACATGCATAACAAGATCGAGGACGAACGCGGTGGCGGTGCCAATGTCGTCGATACCGCCAAGAAGCTCGGCCTCACCGCCGTCACCATCGAGGCGGTCGATCGCTCCGGTCGCACCCCCGACGGCCAGCCCGTTGCCGGCCTGCCCACGGGTGTGGACGTCGTGACCCAGGCCTTCAACAGCGATGTCGGCGTCGACAACGACGCATTGCAGGCCGGCGGCGGTTACATCTGGTACGACGTGCTCGGCGTCACGCCGGCGCGCGACCGTACGCTCGACGAAGTGAAGCCGCAGGTCGAGGCACGCTGGCGCGAAGAGCAGATCACCACCCGCCTACGCGACAAGGCTGTCGACATGGCGAAGAAGCTCGAAAGCGGCGCCAAGCTCGCCGACGAAGCCGCAACAGCCGGCCTCAAGGTCGTGACCTCCGCGCCATTCAAGCGCGACGCGAGCGATCCGGCTCTCTCGGCCGGCGTGATCCAGTCCGTATTCCGCGGCGTCAAGGATTCGGCCGGACAGGCGCAGGGTGCCACGCCGTCGGAATGGATCGTCTACCGGATCACCGATGTCACCGCGCCTGCGGTTGATATGGCCTCCGAAGATGCCAAGAAGCTGAAGGAGACGCTGCAGCGCGGGCTGACCGACGAACAGGTCGCGCAGTATGTCACCAGGCTCGAGACGCAGATCGGCACCAAGATCAACGCGGAAGCCGTTGCGATCGCCACCGGCGCCGCGAACAGCAACACCAATTAGGAAACCCACGTCGTTATTGCGGGCGCAGCGAAGCCATCCAGAAGCAACAAGCAAAGGCTGGATGGCTTCGTCGCAGATGTCGCCTGCAATGACATGTGCATCACTCTGAAAGCATCCGATGGACAATCTCAGGGCAATCATTGCCAAGGTCGCGACCGGCGCCTCCCTCTCGCGTGAGGAAGCCTCGGCGGCCTTCGACAGCATGATGTCGGGCGAAGCCACGCCTTCGCAGATGGGCGGCCTGCTGATGGCGCTGCGCGTGCGCGGCGAGACCGTGGACGAGATCACCGGCGCGGTTGAGGTAATGCGCGCCAAGATGCTGCGGGTCGACGCACCGGCCGGCGCTGTCGATGTGGTCGGTACCGGCGGCGACGGCTCCGGCTCCGTGAACGTCTCGACCTGCGCCTCCTTCATCGTCGCCGGTTGCGGTGTGCCGGTGGCCAAGCATGGCAATCGTGCGCTGTCGTCGCGCTCCGGCGCGGCCGACGTGCTAGCGGCCCTCGGCGTCAGGATCGATCTCACGCCCGACGACGTCAGCCGCTGCCTTAGAGAGACAGGCATCGGCTTCATGTTTGCGCCGGCGCATCATCCGGCCATGAAGAATGTCGGCCCGACCCGTGTCGAGCTCGCCACCCGCACGATTTTCAATCTGCTTGGACCGCTGTCCAATCCCGCCGGCGTCACCCGGCAGATGGTCGGCGTATTCTCGCGGCAATGGGTGCTGCCGCTGGCACAGGTGCTGAAGAATCTCGGCTCCGAATCCGCCTGGGTCGTGCACGGCTCCGATGGCCTCGATGAGATCACCCTCACCGGCCCAACCTTCGTGGCAGCGCTGGAAAACGGCAATATCCGCAGCTTCGAGATTTCACCCGAGGATGCGGGCCTGCCGCGCACCGGTCCGGATTCCCTGAAGGGCGGCGACGCGCAGGAAAATGCGGCCTCGCTGCAGGCCGTCCTCGACGGCAAGCCGAGCGCCTTCCGCGATGTCGCGCTGCTCAATGCGGCCGCGGCATTGGTCGTGGCCGGCAAGGTCAAGGACGTGAAGGAAGGCGTGGCACTCGGTCAGAAGTCGCTCGACAGCGGCGCGGCGCTGGAGAAGCTGAAGCGACTGGTCGCCGTCTCCAACGCCAACCTGTGAGACGACCATGTCCGACATCCTGACCAAGATCGAAGCCTACAAGCGCGAGGAAATCGCGGCCGCCAAGCGCGCCCATCCGCTCGCTTCCATCGAAGCGCTGGCCAAGGCTGCGCCGGCGCCACGCGGCTTCATGACCGCGATCCACAGGAAGCTCGACAAGAACGAGTTTGCGCTGATTGCCGAAATCAAGAAGGCGTCGCCGTCCAAGGGGCTCATTCGCGAGGACTTCGACCCGCCGACGCTGGCCAAAGCCTATGAGGCCGGCGGCGCCGCGTGTCTCTCGGTCCTGACCGATACGCCGTCCTTTGAAGGGCATCTCGACTTCATGGTCGCGGCGCGCGCCGCGACCAAACTGCCGGTGCTGCGCAAGGACTTCATGTTCGACACCTATCAGGTGGTCGAGGCCCGCGCCCATGGCGCCGATTGCATCCTGATCATCATGGCTGCACTCGACGATGCGCAGGCGCGTGACATCGAAGACGCCGCCATCGACCAGGGCATGGATGTGCTGATCGAAATCCACGACCAGCCGGAGCTGGAACGCGCGCTGAACCTGCGCTCGCCGATGATCGGCATCAACAACCGCAATCTGCGCACCTTCGAGACCACGCTGACCGCCAGCGAAACGCTGGCGCCGATGATCCCCTGGGATCGTCTCAAGGTCGGCGAAAGCGGCATCTTCACGCCAGACGACCTCGCACGCCTCGAGCGCGTCGGCATCTCCACCTTCCTGGTCGGGGAAAGCCTGATGCGGCAGGCGGACGTAACAGCGGCAACGCAAACGCTGCTCAAGCGCGCGAACGGAACGCATTGATCATGGCCGGCAAGACGAAAAAATCGAAGCAGGCCCCGGCCCTCACCCACATCGATTCCTCGGGCGAGGCCCGCATGGTCGATGTGTCGGAGAAACCGGCGACCGAACGCATCGCGGTGGCCGAAGGTCTGGTGATCATGAGCAAGGCGACGCTCGACATGATCGTCTCCGGCAATGCCAAGAAGGGCGATGTGCTCGGCACGGCGCGTATCGCCGGCATCATGGCGGCAAAGCGCACATCGGATCTGATCCCGCTGTGCCATCCGCTGGCGCTATCCAAAGTCACGTTGGACATCACGCCCGACAAGAAACTGCCGGGCTGCCGCGTACGTGCATCAGTCAAGGTCACGGGCCCCACGGGCGTCGAGATGGAAGCGCTGACGGCCGTCTCCGTCGCATGCCTGACAATCTACGACATGATCAAGGCCGTCGAGCGCGGTGTCCGCATCGAGGGCATCCACCTCGTCGAGAAAAAGGGCGGCAAGTCCGGGCACTATCTGGTCACGGACAACGCCGCGAATTGAATACTCCGCGGTCGCCCGGCGTCAGCCGCAGACATACACGCGCCGCCATCGCCAACCGTGATAAGTTCGCACCCGTATAACGTCATAGCAGTTGTCGTAATACGGATAGCCCGCATAGGCGTAGGACGAACCGAATCCGATCACAAACGGGGCGAAATTCCGGAAGTGGCGATTGTGGTGACCAAAGTGATGGAAGCCTCGATTGGACATGCCGGCGAAGCGTGCTCCGCCTGGCATAGCGACGAAACGAGTTGCACCGAACCCGCCGCCGCGCAGGCCGCCCATGGCCATACCGCCGCCGCGGAAGCCACCTCCGTGGAAGCCACCTCCGTGAAAACCGCCACCACCGTGGAAACCACCCCCGTGCCCGCCACCACCGCCGTGGCCGCCGCCGCCGCCGCGCGCGGAAGCATCTATCGGCACGGACGTCATGCCGATGGCCGCAATTGTGGCAAGTCCGATCAACATTTTCCTGAGCATGGCACACTCCTGTCGCAGGTGTGGGCCCCCATCCTCAGAACACCGGTTGCCGCAAATAATTCCCGATGATCGCCAGCGACATCGAACAAGTGGCCGTCACTTGATCATCGGACAACCGCCCTCGGCCAACGACCGCAATGCTGCGACAGCACGCTTCGACGAAATCGCGAACTGTTCGAGATCGCGCAGGCGCTCATTGAGCTGCTGTCGCCGCACAACCATCTTTGCGGCCAGCACAACGCGCAATTTCTCATGAAGGTCCCAGAGCGCGTCATCACTGCGAAATCGCGATCCTGCGCCGTCATCCATCTTGTTTACGAACAATAACCGGGACCGCGCGCGACATGGGGGGTGTTTGGCGGCGGTCCCGGGCCAGATCAAGCGACCAACCGGACGGATGAGACATCCAGGCTGGTGCTCGTGGCGGGATCAGCACTACCAAGCAGGACAAGGCCAAGTGTGAATGCGCACTACTTAGTTACGCGCGCGCGTTGTAAGTTTTGCGGTAACCTGAATAGGGGCGGATTTCAGCGATCGCTGTCATCACGGTGCTCGCGCAGGAGACGCTGCCGGCTGCGCTGCGGCTTCATCTCACTGACGATCCACGGCCCGATCTGCGCATCGAGATGACGCTCATATCGTTTGACCAGCAACCACGCTGCAGGCGGCAGCAGCAAGACCATCAATCCAAAAACAATCGACATTCCAAATCCTTTAAATCAAAGGGTTTCGATGTCATTAGGTACGTGGAATAGCCTTTTAGGTTTGAAATAGCCCGCATGTATTTTCTGCGGAGCAGCAAGTTACCTATCGGTCCGCCAATTCCCGCAACTGGCGCCACATCGATACCGGGAACGACTGATGTTGCCGGTATCGATGCGCGACAGGCTACTTGATCATCGGACAACCACCCTCGGCCATCGGCCGGAACGCCTTTTCGGCAGGGATGGTCGAGAGCAGCTTGTAATAGTCGTATGGCCCCTTCGACTCCGCCGGCTTCTTGATCTCGAACAGATAGATCGGGTGAATGACACGGCCATCGGCGCGGATCGTGACCTCACCGAACAGCTTGTCCTTGCCCTTGAAGGTCTTCATCTGCGGTACGACGACACTGGCATCGTCGCTGCCCTTGGCGGCCACGGCATTGAGATAGGCCAGCGTGGAGGCATAGACGCCCGCCTGATTGGCGCTCGGCATCTTGCCGTTCATGCCTGGCCGCGCCGCAAAGCGTTTGCCAAAGGCGCGGGTGTCATCAT
The DNA here is from genome assembly GCF_900108575.1 of Tardiphaga sp. OK245. Taxonomy (NCBI): domain Bacteria; kingdom Pseudomonadati; phylum Pseudomonadota; class Alphaproteobacteria; order Hyphomicrobiales; family Nitrobacteraceae; genus Tardiphaga; species Tardiphaga sp. OK245. Next base: position 780,609 of record NZ_FNWZ01000003.1, read on the forward strand.
CCATGTCCCAGTAGAAGGATTCCGTCAGCAACAGGCCCTGCGCGGTCTTCAGGCCCATGCCGTGAACGTCATTGATGAAGATCAGGAACGCGACCAGCTTCTGCGGGCCGTCCTGCATGCCGAACTCGCCGGCCTGCTTCACCGCATTGATGGCATCGGCGCCGGCATTGGCAAGACCGATCACCTTGGCCTTGGAGCTCTGCGCCTGCAGCAATAGCGAGGCGAAATCGGAGGTGCCGAGCGGGTGCTTCGATGACCCCAGCACCTTGCCGCCGTTCTTCGTGATGTAATTGGTGGCTTCGGCCTCGATACCCTGCCCCAGCGCGTAATTCACCGTGAGAAAGTACCAGTCGTCACCGCCCCGCTGCATCATCGCCGCTGCGGTGGTGTTGCCGGTGGCCCATGCGTCGTTGACCCACTGGATGGTGTTCGGCGAGCAGTCCTTGCCGGTGAGGTCCGACGTCGCGGTGGATGAGGCCAGGAAGGTCATCCTGGTGTTGCGGGCGATATTGTTGATGGCGAGACCGACCGACGAATTCGGCACGTCGACGATGGCATCGACCTTTTCGACATCGAGCCATTTGCGCGCGATGGCGGAGCCGACATCCGCCTTGTTCTGATGGTCGGCATAGACGATCTCGACCTTGATGTTCTTGCCGCCGCCGTTGAAATCCTCGGCGGCCATCCGCGCGGCTTCCACCGAGCCCATGCCGTTGGTGTCCTGGAACACGCCGGAAATATCGTTGAGCACGCCGACCCGCACCACATCGTCGGACACCTGCGCCTGGACTGCCGTCGCCATCACGCAGGATGCCGCAGCAGCCAAAACTGTCTTCAAGCCCTTCATTGTCGTCTCTCCCCTCTACCTTGATTGCGCGGGTCCGGACGTTGCCGGTCGCGGTCTTTCTTGCGAACTACACCTGTCGCTCCGGCAGTCGGAGCACGAGGCCATCGAGCGCCTCGGTGATCTTGATCTGGCACGACAGGCGGCTGTTCGGCAGCCGCTCGCTGGCGACGCCTTCCAGCAACTCGTCCTCGTCGGCGCCGACTGCGCCAACTTTGCCCAGCCAGTTGTCGTCGACATAGACGTGGCAGGTGGCGCAGACCGCGCCGCCGCCGCATTCGCCCGTAATGCCGTCGATGCCATGCAGCAGCGCCGTATACATGGCGCTATCGCCGTCATTGGCGCTGACTGTCTCGGCACGGTCGTCGTGATGAATGAACGTAATGCTCGGCATGGAATCCTCAGGCAGGCGTGAAGGTGACGGGCAGGCTTTCGAGCCCGCGCAGCGTGTTGTTGTAACGGCGCTTGACGTCGCCGGTGATCTCGATCGACGCGACCTTGCGCGCCAGTGCGGAGAGCATGACCTCGCCCTCAAGCCGCGCCACGAGCTGGCCGACGCACATGTGGATGCCGGAGCCGAAACCGACATGACCCGATGTCTTGCGGGTGATGTCGTAGCGTTCGGGATCGGCCCAGCGGCGCGGATCGCGGTTGGCGGCGGCCAGGAACATCAGCACCTTCTCGCCCTCACCGACACGACAACCACTGATCTCGACGTCGCGGGTCGTGGTGCGGAAGAAGGTCTGCACGGGGCTTTCGTAACGCACGGCCTCCTCGAACGCATTGCGCGCCAGCGACAGGTCGCTGCGCAGCCGCGCGAATTCTTGCGGGTAGCGCGCCAGGCAATAAACGGCAGCGCCGATACCGTTCACCGTCGTGTCCAGCCCTGCCGACAGCAATGAGCGCACCAGCAGCGGCGCCTCGTCGGCGGTGATGTCGCCGGTGTCGACCCGTGCATGGATGCAGGCGCCGAAACCGCCGGGTGCGAGATTATCGCGCTGGCATTGTGCGGCGACATAGGCCTGATGCGGCGCCGAGCGTTCGATGGCGTCCTGGCGCAGCTGGTTCGGCGGACCGAAAGCATTGAAGACAAGACCGGCATAAGGCAGCAGGTTTTCGCGGCCCTCCTTCTGCAGTCCCATCGCATCGGGGAACACCGAGAGTGGATAGGCTTCGGCAAGATCCGCGACCGCGTCGAAACTGCGCCGCTCCAGCAGTTCGTCGACCTTGGCATCGGCGGCCGCGGCAAAGCCATCACGCAGTTGCTTCATCACCGCGGGCGACAGCACTTTATTGAGCACGGCGCGCGTGCGCGTATGCGCCGGCGGGTCGGCTTCGAGAATGAGGCTCGGCGGGCGCCACGGTTTCTCCCTGGCGAAGTCGCTAAGACCCACGCCGCGGCTCGAGCAGAACGTCGCAGGATCGTTCAGGACTGCATGAACTTCGGCATAGCGCGCGACCGCGTAGACGTTCCATTTGTCGAGATACACCACGGGCCCGGCTTCACGCAGCACCTCGTGGGTGGGGTGAGGATCGGCAAAGAAGTCCATAGCGAAGGGATCGACGTCGAGGTGGACGACGGGCTGAGACGATAAGTCGTTCGGCAGGGCTCCGCCGAAAGACAGCACCGGCGGGGTGTGGGGCGATGCCGTCGTGACCGTGGAAACCATGTGAATCTCCCATATTTTCTTGTTGGCAATTGTGGCTGCGTGTCTCTATTCCTCAGAACCACGTGATCTCGCCGATTTCGACGACGTCACGCTGGCAGGCAGGATCGTGGTGCATGAGCAAGAATGGATCGGAAAAAACGGTTCGAAAGCCCGCCAAGGCGAAAGTGACAAAGGTCAATGTCAGGACTGTCGCCGCGAGAACGCCCGCTTCGAAAGGCGGGCAGTTGCTCGATCTTGAGCGCTATGTGCCGGCCTTCATCACCTTCATTGCGAACAAGCTGTCGCGCAACGCGACCGCGCTCTATCAGAAGCGCTTTGGCGTGAATGTCACCGAGTGGCGCATCATGTCGCTGCTGGCCATCGAGCCCGGCATTCCCGCCTCGCGCATCTGCCACGTCATCGGCTTCGACAAGGGACCGGTCAGCCGCACGCTTGCCATGCTGGAAGAGCGCGGCCTGGTCGCCATCAATGCCGACCCGGACGACGCGCGCACCCATTCGATTACGCTGACCACGAAGGGTCGCACGACCCATGACGCCGTCATCGTGACCGCGCTGGAACGCGAGCGAAAGCTGCTGTCCTGTCTGGATGAAAGCGAACGCGAAGTGCTGATCGACTTGCTGCGACGCATTCACGGCAATCTCGGCGCGGTAACCGGCTAGACCACCACGCGTTGCTCGCGCGTCATCAATCGCTGTCCCGCACAAGCGGTCCACCATCGTTTCTCTCCCTGCAGGGCCCGGCAGTTGACTGCTCTAGGTAGCGCCCTCTTTGGAAAGGCTCTCACGAATTAGTTGCCTAGGCAACAGAAATATCGGGACGGTTTGTCACGCGGAGGCAAGGATTTTCTGCCATCATCCGCTAACCTGCGCCGCACATGTTCAATCGTTGAGCCAAAAGATACAGATGACGATGTCGCTTACGCCAAATTCCGCAGACGCCCTGCTGTTTGATCTCGGCCGCGTCGTGCTGGATATCGATTTCACGCGCGTGCTGAAGGTCTGGTCGGACTACGCGCAGTGTACACCGGACGACATCGTGAGCCGGTTTGCGCGCGGCGACGTCTATATGCGACACGAGCGCGGCGAGATTTCCGACGACGCATTCTTTGCGCATCTGCACGACACGCTCGGTATCGATCTGACGCCGGCACAATTTCTCGAAGGCTGGAATGCGATCTTCGTCGGGGAGATGCCGGGCATCGCCGAACTCCTCGCGCATGCCGCGAAGCGCTGGCCGCTCTACGCGTTCTCAAACACCAATGTCGCGCATGTCACGCATTTCTCGGAACACCATGCCGATCTGCTCAGTCACTTCCGCGCGGTGTTTCTGTCGTCCTCGATCGGGCTTCGCAAGCCCGATGCAAAATCCTATGAGCACGTCATCGCGGAAATCGGCATCCCCGCCGACCGCATCGTGTTCTTCGACGATCTTGCCGACAATATCGAGGCCGCTCGCGCTTGCGGATTGCAGGCCGTCCACGTCACCTCGCCGACATCGGTCGCCGAGGCGCTCAAGGCACTCGGGCTTTAGGTCCGCGAGATGCGCTGGAAGGCGATGCTGGTGAGGACGCCGAGCAGTGCCCAGAACAGCAGGCTGGTCAGGACCGCCGCAACGACGAAACTGTGCGACAGCGTTTCGGGGACGTCCGTATGACCGGCGGGCGCCTGTGGCGCGCCGATCAGATGCGGCAGGACGATCAGGCCAAGGCCGAGAATAGCGGCCCATGACGCCTTGCGGAAGACCAGCAGGCCGAGCCCCGCCGCAGTGGCGCAGGCAGTGCCGATCCACCAGGTCTGGCGCAGTGTGAGGTCGGCGACAGGCATTCCCGGTAATTCCGGCGGCAGGCCGAGGCCGGGCGCCGCCGTGAAGACGACGAAACCGCCGAGACCCCAGAACAGCCCTTCCCGCCAGCTCACGGCCCGGCCACGCAGCGCGAAGATGCCGGCCAGTAGCAACGCGAAGCCGATGGCCGTCAGGATATTGGCGCCGGTGGTGAAGGCATTGCGCTGCAAGCCCTCGGCGGGCTCCCATTCGGCCTCATGACTATGGGCGGCGGCGCCATGGTCGTGCGTATGGGCGGGCTGCGCGGCAGCCGTCGGCGCAACAGCAGCCGGCGCTTCCGCCTTGCGCTCATAAACTTCGCTTTTCTGGATCAGGGGAATGGTCCCGACCATCTGGGCGCCGGTGATGGCAGCACCAGTGATCACGCCAGCCAGCGCTGCCGAGAAAACGATCGACCTGAAGACGGACATGTCTCAGTGGCAGGGGAATGCGTTGGCGTGGCGCGTGTCATGGGCCGCATTGTGGACGGCGCTGATATGCGAGAAGCCGACCACGCCGACGATGAACAGACCGAGCGCCATGGCCAGAACGGCCTGCACGACGACATTGACGTCAGTGGTGACGGCGGAGATCTGGGCGGTCTGGGTCTGTTGCATCGGAATCCTCGCGAAATAGACAGCCAATTTAGCCGAGTTGTACCGGCGGCGCGACCGTTAATTTTACATCGCGCGGGCGAGATCGCGGCTGGTCAGATGAAAATTCGCATCTGGCGCCACCGGCGCACGCACCAGCTTGGCGCCGGCCGCCGCCTGGAACACTTCTCTGTGGTCGCGGAAATAGGCCGCGCATTCCTCCGGCGACGGGTAACGCCGGAGCAGCGTCCGGAACGCATGACGGTGCACCATGCACAGCCCGCAATGGCCGGACGGCCGGAATGCCAGCGCATCGACATCCGCCCGCCAGACAGGCGCTTCATCGTCGGTTGCGGCGTGGTTGTCGGTCATGATCGCCGATGTCTATCGTGTTTCCCTGCCCTGCCAAAGCGGCTGTGGTTTTGCGTCCGCTCCCGCTCTCCGCTATGACGGGCGCCCACACTGCCGGAGATCCCCGCGATGGCCCTGATGCCGGTTACCGATGCCATGGCCGCGATTCTCGCGGGCGCCGATGCGCTGCCTGAGGAGATGGTACCGCTGGAAGACGCGTTCCACCGCGTGCTCGCCCGCGACATCGCTTCGCTGCGCACGCAGCCACCGGAGCCCATGTCAGCGATGGACGGTTATGCCGTGCGCGCTGCCGATGCGACTTCGGGCGCCAAACTCCGCGTCATCGGCGAGATCGCCGCAGGCAAGCCGTTCGACCGCCCGCTGCAGACCGGCGAAGCCCTGCGAATCTTCACCGGCGGCGTGCTGCCCGCTGGCGCCGACGCCGTGGTAATCCAGGAAGATACTACGCGCGATAGCGATATCGTTGGGATCAACGAGGCCGCGATTTCCGGCAAGCATATCCGCCCGGCCGGCGTCGATTTCAATGAAGGCGATGTGCTGCTGCGCGCCGGCACCCGCCTCACCGACCGCGACCTGGCGCTTGCCGCCGGGATGAACCATCCGTCACTGCCCGTGCGGCGACGGCCGGTCGTTGCCGTGCTCGCCACCGGCGACGAACTGGTCATGCCCGGTGCGGTCCCCGGCCCCGGCCAGATCGTGCTCTCCAATGGCTTCGCGCTGCGTGCGCTGGCTCGTGCCGAAGGCGCCGAGGTGATCGATCTCGGCATCGCCGTCGACACGTTGGAGGCGACCACATCGGCCATTCAGCGCGCGATCGGTCTGAAGGCCGACGTGCTGATCACCACCGGCGGCGCGTCGGTCGGCGACCACGACCTCGTGCAGCAATCCCTGATCAATGCCGGCGTCGAGATGGCGTTCTGGCGCATCGCCATGCGGCCCGGCAAGCCGATGATGCACGGACGCCGCCAGGGCATGCGCGTGATCGGCCTGCCCGGCAATCCCGTCTCGTCCTATGTCTGCGGCTTCCTGTTCATGGTGCCGCTGCTGCGCGCGCTGTCCGGCCGAATCGAGGTCGCTCACGCGCTCGAACCCGCGGTGCTCGGCCGCGACCTCGCCGCCAACGACCAGCGCGAGGACTATCTGCGCACGCGTCTGGAAACCCGCGCCGACGGCACCGTGGTGGCGACGCCGGTGATGAAACAGGACTCGTCGCTGCTAGGAAATCTGGCTGTTGCCGAAGGACTTCTGATCCGCAAGCCATTCGCTCCCGCCGCCGCCGCTGGTGATTCCTGCGCGATCATGCGACTGCCTGTTTAAAGGCCGAGATGCGCGATGGGATGCCGGGCCACCGGAACTTCCGCCGCGCGGCATGTTCTCTGAGCTTTTTTCTGACTGAGATACCTTAACGCGGCTTCAGTCACTGAATTGTCACGTAACGCAGCGAGACATCGCTGCGAAACAAGATCGGTGCACAAATGGACTATTTCAAACGCTTCAATTTCCTGTTTGCGATGCCAACATTCGACGCCGACGATCTCGAGGGCATTCGCCTCAATCAGATCGTCGACGAGATCGAGCGTTCCGGCTTCGAGGTCGTCAAGGCGCGCAAGCTCGAAGACGCAACGATCGCGGTCCAGACCGACGCGGCGATCGGCTGCATGGTGGTCGACTGGGGCAAGAAGGGCCTCGAAGGCAAGACCGCGGCGCTGATCAACCTGATGCGTAAACGGGGCCTGGACTTCCCCATCATCCTGCTGATCCGTCGCAAGCGGTTTGAAGACGTCCCGGTCGAAGTGCTCGATTTCATCGATGGCTATGTCTTCCTGTCCGAGGAAACCCCACCCTTCATCGCCAAGAATCTGATCAGCCGGTTGAAGCAATATGCCGAGACGCTGAAGACGCCGTTCTTCGGCGCTTTGGTCGACTATGCCGAGGAAGGCAACCAGCTCTGGACCTGCCCGGGCCACAATGGCGGCGTGTTCTACAGCCGCAGCCCGATCGGCCGCGTGTTCATGGAACATCTCGGCGAAGCCGTGTTTCGCGACGACCTCGACAATTCGGTGCTCGATCTCGGCGACCTGCTGACTCATGAGGGCCCTGCGCTGCAGGCGCAGAAGGAAGCAGCGCAGATCTTCGGGGCGGAGAAAACCTATTTCGTGCTCAACGGCACCTCGACCTCCAACAAGGTGGCACTATCGGCTTTGGTCACCGATGGCGACCTCGTGCTGTTCGACCGCAACAACCACAAGGCGGCCTTGCACGGCGCATTGATGATCTCAGGCGGTGTGCCAATCTATGTGCCAACGACGCGCAATCCCTGGGGCCTGATCGGCCCGATGAACTGGGATGCGCTCGACGAGGACGCGCTGCGCGAGCGCATCCGTATCAATCCGCTGGTCACGGATCCCGAGGCCTGGAAGCGTCCACGCCCGTTCCGCGTCGCCGTGGTCGAACAGTGCACCTATGACGGCACCATCTACAGCGCCGAGATGATCATCGCGCGTATCGGCCATCTCTGCGATTACATCCTGTTCGACGAAGCATGGGCGGGTTTCATGAAATTCCACCCGCTCTATGCCGGCCGCTTCGCCATGGGGCTCAAGGAGCTCGGCCCGGATTCGCCGGGTATCATCGCGACGCAGTCGACCCATAAGCAGCTCGCGAGCTTCTCGCAGGCGTCGCAGATCCACATGAAGGATCGCCACATCCGCGGGCAGAAGCGCCGCGTCGAGCATCGGCGCTTCAACGAAAGCTTCATGCAGCACGCCTCGACCTCGCCGTTCTATCCGCTGTTCGCATCATTGGATGTCGGCGCGCAGATGATGAAGGGCCGCTCCGGCGAAGTGTTGTGGGACGATACGATCCGGCTCGGCATCGAACTGCGCAAGAAGATGCGCGCTGTGCGCCGCGAATTCGAGGAGAAGGAAACCCGCGCCGAGCGTCGCTGGTTCTTCGAACCCTTCGTGCCCGAGCGCGTCGCGATTCCCGACGCAGCCAGCGAAGGCGCTGTTCACAATGTGCCGTGGGAAAGCATCGGCACTGACCAGCTGGCCACCAATCCGGCTTATTGGCAGCTCGCGCCTGACGCCGCCTGGCATGGCTTCCCCGGCATGGAAGCCGGTTTCACCATGACCGATCCCAACAAGCTGACGGTACTGACACCCGGCTTCGACCGCACCACCGGCGGCTATGCGGAACACGGCATCCCCGCGCCCGTGGTCGCGCAGTTCCTGCGCGAAAATCGCATCGTGCCGGAGAAGAACGATCTCAACTCGCTGCTCTTCCTGCTGACGCCCGGCGTGGAGGCCAGCAAGGCCGGCACGCTGATATCGGGCCTTGTCGCCTTCAAGAAGTTTCATGACGACAACGCGCTGCTGGAAGATGTCATCCCCGAATTCGCCAGGCGCAGGCCGGCGCGTTATGCGGGCATACGCCTGCGGGATCTCTGCGGCGACATGCACCGGTTCTTCCGCGAGGCCAATGTGAGCGAACTCCAGACCAAGCAATTCTCCGCCGACCATCTGCCGGAGATTGCCATGTCACCCCACGATGCCGCGCGCTGTCTGGTGCGTAACGACGTCGACTACCTCCCGATCGACGAGATCTTCGGGCGCGTCGCGACGACGCCGTTCGTGGTCTACCCGCCCGGCATCGCCACGATCGTCCCCGGAGAACGGCTCACCGAACGGTCAAAGCCGATGATCGATTATCTCCGGATGTTCGAGACCTGCTTCAACACATTCCCGGGCTTCGACGTTGAAATCCAGGGCATCTACCGCAAGGTCGGCGCCAATGGCCGGATCCGACTTTACACTTACGTGGTCTCCGAATAGGGAGCACGTAAGGAGCCAGATTTGCCAACGGAACTCGAACAGCCGGTCGTCATCCGACCGTCACGCGACACCGACGTCGATGCCATGCTGGCGATCTATCGCCGGCACATCCGGCAAGGCGTCGAGGAAGGCGTCAGCGACGCCGACACGCCGCAGCCCGACGATCTCAGAGACCGGCGCAAGAACCTGCGCAGCAAACGGTTCCCGCACCTCGTCGCCACGCAAGGCGGCGAGGTCGTCGGCTACGCCTATGTGGTGCTGTTTCGGAAGCGACCGGCCTATCGCTACACGGTCAAGCATTCGATCTACATCCACCACGGTCATGTCGGCCGGGGCATCGGCCGGCTGTTGATGCGCGAGTTGATCGATGTCTGCGCAGCCGCCGGCTTCCGGCAGATCATCGGCTATATCGATGCCGACAACACGGCCTCGCTCGGCTTGCATGAGAGCTTCGGCTTTGCCCGCGTCGGCTTGCTGCCCGGCGTCGCCTATCGCTCCGGCCGCTGGGCCGACACGATCATGGTTCAGCGCTCGCTGGCCACCGGCTCCACGACTCCGCCGCCGCCCATTGGGCGCATGACGTCCGCGTAGCCCAAGCGACCGCGGAAGCATTTTCCATGTCCGTCGAGGATCGACGACTGGTGAGGAACAGCCTCCTCAAACCTCCCTCAACGTGCATTCTGTTGACGGCAAATTAAGCATTGCAGAACACATATGGAACATATAGTGTTCGTTCATGATTTGTTTCGAGATTCTGTGGCTTTGAGTAGTTTGAGAGTGCCCGAACTCGCGCAACCGATCTTCGAACGATCGTCTCAGGATTGAGGCTCACCGTTCGAAGGCCCTTTGAAACGCACGCGGCGGCCGACACCGTCAACTGAGGATGGCTTCAGATGCTCACGCGCAAACAATACGAACTCCTGCGATTCATCGATCAACGGCTGAAGGAAGCCGGCGTCCCGCCGTCCTTCGACGAGATGAAGGATGCGCTCGACCTGCGCTCGAAGTCCGGCATCCATCGTCTGATCACGGCGCTGGAAGAACGCGGCTTCATACGCCGTCTGCCCAACCGCGCCCGTGCCATCGAAGTCATCAAGCTGCCAGAGCTCGGCGCGCCGGTCACGGGCGGCACCGGGCGCCGCGGCTTCACGCCCAGCGTCATCGAAGGCACGCTTGGCAAGGTGCGTTCCGCCGCCAGCATCGCCAGCAACAGCGGCGATGATGACAATGGCCGCACAGTTGCCATCCCGGTGATGGGCCGGATCGCGGCAGGTACGCCGATCGAGGCACTGCAGACCCGCAGCCACACGATCAGCATGCCCGCCGACATGCTCGGCTCCGGCGAACATTACGCGCTCGAAGTGCGCGGCGATTCCATGCAGGACGCCGGCATTCTCGATGGCGACACCGTGCTGATCCAGCGCAACGAAAGCGCCGACACTGGCGACATCGTGGTGGCCCTGATCGACGACGAGGAAGCCACGCTGAAGCGCTTCCGCCGCCGCGGCGCGTCGATCGCGCTGGAGCCTGCGAATGACGCCTACGAAGTCCGCATCCTGCCGCCTAACCGGGTGCGCATTCAGGGCAAGCTGATCGGCCTGTATCGCCGCTACTGAGATTTGCGCCCGGCGGATTATTGATCTTCGGGTTGAAGATCGGTTTCCGCCGGCGTCGCATCCACCGGCCGATTTTGTGGCGTACGACTGTTTGGGATCAGATCATGCTGGGGCTCATCGGGAATTGCGCGCGACCACGGACGGTCCAGGCCACGCGGTCGCACGGCATCCATGGTAAAGCCGTTGGCGGTTCGCTGCAGGCTCACCGCACCATTTCGTTGCAAGCGATCCTGATCGATCACCAGCGCCCTGCAATCCCTCGGCGGTTGTTTCGTCGTGACGATGAGCGCCGCTTTCTCGCAATCATCTGTGAAGGCATCCGGCTGTAAAACCAGCGCCACCAAAGCGCCATCGGCCAGCGCCGTGATGCACCCGTCGCGGTCGCAGGACACACCGTGGCTGAGGGAGGCATCGGTCGGCAGACGCGCATCGGCATCGCCGGCGAGCCACTCTTTCAGCAAAAATGTATCCTTGGCGCTGCGCATCACATGGAGATGCCCGTCCCTGCCCCGTACCGCAACGCTGTGACCGTCACCCGAGATCAGCACATCCGGCTGCTTCACCAGCAATGCCCAGACAATCGAGAGCACCAGCACGCCAGCCCCCGCGAAGCGCAACGGCGTGCGCAGCAATCCGAGCACGATGATGCCAATACTGGCTGATATCAGCGGTCCGGTGCCGAAGGCCGGCATCCGGCCGATGGCACCGGGCAAGGCTGCGACCCATTGCGTGACCACGATCATCCACTGGATGCCGACATCCATCAGCCGCCAGAACACACCGTCAAAGCCGAACGGCATGGCCACCAAACCAAGAATACCCGCCGGCATCACCAGCGCCGAGACCACCGGCATCGCCAGGAGATTGGCGACGACGCCATAAGGCGTGACGCGATGGAAATGAAATGCGGCATAGGGCGTGGTGGCGAGGCCCGCGACCAGCGAAGCCAGCACGAGCATCGCGATCTCGCGTCCACCCCATAGTGCCACGCGCGCGGTCGCGGAATGATCGGGCGAGGCAAACAGCGCGGGCATGCCTATCTGCACCAATGCGACGAGCCCCAACGTCGCCGCGAAGGACATCTGGAAACTCGGATGCACCAGCGCTTCGGGTGCCACGATCAGCACGACCATTGCCGCCACCGCCAGGGTGCGGAACGTCACCGCCCGGCGATCGACCAAGACTGCAATCAGCACGACGGCCGTCATGAAAAACGATCTCTGCGTCGCGACTTCAGCACCTGACAACAGCAGGTAGAACAGTGCTGCGAATAACGCCGCAGCCGCTGCGACTTTCTTGATCGGGAATGTCACCGTCAGGACAGGGATCAGTGCCAGCAGTGCGCGTATCGCAAAGAACACCACGCCGGCGACCACGGCCATGTGATAGCCAGAAATCGACAACACATGACCGAGGCCGGAGATGAACATCGCATCATTGACGTCAGCCGAAATCGCATCGCGGCGGCCCGTGAGCAGCGCCGTGGCAATGGCGCGGCTATCGCCCGAGAGCACGGTGCGGATCCGCGCGTCGATGGCGTCGCGCAGCCCCTGCATGGTCGCCGAATAGCGTAACGCCACACTCGGCTGTATCGGCGGATCGACCGCCTTGATGCCGCCCATCACAAAACCGGACGCGCCGATCCCCTGGAAATACAGATCGCGGCCGAAGTCGTAGCTACCCGGCCGGAGCGGCGACAGCGGCGGCTGCAGCCTTGCCTTCAATTCGACGAAGCTGCCGACGGCAGGCGCCGTGCCCTTCTTCACCGACAGCCGCACACGAGTGAGCTTCGGTGCGGCGCGCGGGCTGTCCATCGTGGCAACGCGCAGCACGAAGCGGTCGGTTCGCTCGCGCTCCTCATGGGTCTCGACGAAGCCGGTAAGCGCAACGGAATAGAGCGGCTTCGCCAGAACCTCATGAGCCACACGCGCGGTTTTCGTGGCCGCCATCGCGAAGCCCGCCGCGATGGCCGCAATGAGCAAGATCAAGGGAAACCATCGCCGCCGCCGCAGCAAAAATGCAGCTACGCAAAGAAGGCCTGCCGTCGCAGCGGCAACCCAGGCCACCGGCTCATGCTCAGCGGCAAAATACAGCGCGATGCCGGTGCCGAAAGCGATCGGCACCCAGGGCAGCAAGCGACCGGGACCAGCTTCGGCCCGCACCCACGTCCAGAGCGTCTCGAAGCCCGACGTTGATGACGTCGGTGACGGGACAGCGACGCCTGCCTTGGCCGGCGGCGGCCATGTGGTCGCTGTACCCGCCCGGCCCCGCCGCTGTTGCTGATCTCCGCCCCGCGCCATCGAACGCCCGCACGCCAAGCTTGTCCTTCCGAATGCTATCGGAAGGGCAAGCGGCGACTAGCGGAACGGATGCAGAATACGAAAACTAATCTCTAGGGTTGCTCAGGCGAGCTTGGCGTAGCTGTCGCGCAGACCGACGGTGCGGTTGAAGATCAGCTTGCCCGGCGCTGAATCCTTGTCGCGACAGAAGTAACCCTGGCGCTCGAACTGCACGACATCGCTTGTGTTGTCGCTCGCCAGCGCCGGCTCCAGCATGGCGCCGGTCAGCGTCTCCAGCGAGTCCGGATTGAGCTGTGATGCGAACTCGGTCGCATTGGGCTGCGGATCGGCGAACAGCTGATTGTAGACGCGTACTTCCGCCTGCACGGCATCTGCGGCGCTCACCCAATGGATCGTCGCCTTGACCTTGCGGCCGTCCGGCGCATTGCCGCCCCGGGTTTCCGGATCATAGGTGCAGCGCAGTTCGACCACCTCGCCGGCAGCGTTCTTGATCACGTCCTTGCAGGTGATGAAATAGCCGTAACGCAAGCGGACCTCGCGGCCCGGCGCCATGCGGAAGAACTTCTTCGGCGGCTCTTCCATGAAGTCGTCATGCTCGATGTAGAGCTCGCGGCCGAATGAAATCTGCCGGTTGCCGAGCGACGCATCATCGGGATGGTTGATGGCTTCGAGCTGCTCGGTCTGTCCTTCCGGGTAGTTCTCGATCACCACCTTCAGCGGCTTCAGCACCGCCATGCGGCGCTGCGCCGTGCGATTCAGTGTCTCGCGCACGGCGAAGTCGAACATCGAGATATCGACGGTCGAGTTGGCCTTGGCGACACCGATGCGCTTGACGAATTCGCGCAGTGCTTCGGCAGGAATGCCGCGGCGCTGCAGGCCGGCCAGCGTCGGCATCCGTGGATCGTCCCAGCCCGTGACATGGCCACCGCGGACAAGTTCGGTCAGCACGCGCTTCGACAGCAGCGTGTAGGTCATGTTGAGGCGCGCGAATTCATACTGATGCGGCCGCGATGGCACCGGCAGGTTTTCCAGGCACCAGTCGTAAAGCGGCCGGTGATCCTCGAATTCGAGCGTGCAGATCGAATGCGTCACGTGTTCGATCGCGTCCGACTGACCGTGCGCGAAGTCGTAGCTCGGATAAATGCTCCAGGCGGTGCCCGTGCGCGGATGATGCGCATGCAGGATGCGATAGATCACGGGATCGCGCAGGTTGATGTTGCCCGACGACATGTCGATCTTGGCGCGCAGCACGCGGGCGCCGTTCGGGAATTCGCCGGCGCGCATCCGCGCGAACAGATCCAGATTCTCATCAACCGAACGGTCGCGGAACGGGCTGTTCTGGCCGGGCTCCGTCAGGGTGCCACGCTTAAAGCGGATTTCTTCCTGCGACTGGTCATCGACATAGGCCTTGCCGGCGCGGATCAGATGTACCGCCCAGTCATAGAGCTGCTCGAAATAGTCCGAGGCGTAGTGCAGGTTGCCCTCGCCCCAGTCGAAGCCGAGCCAGCGCACATCGCGCTGGATGGCGTCGATATACTCCTGCTCTTCCTTGGTCGGATTGGTGTCGTCGAAACGCAGGTTGCAGTGGCCGCCGAATTCCTCGGCAACGCCGAAATTCAGGCAGATCGACTTGGCATGGCCGAGATGCAGGTAGCCGTTGGGCTCCGGCGGAAAGCGCGTCACCACGCTCTTGTGCTTGCCGGATTGCAGGTCCGCCGCAACGATGTCGCGGATGAAGTCACGGCCTGCGTCGGATACCGATTCGTCTGTCATTTGCTGCCTTTCAAGCTGCGCCCTATGTGCCAAATCCGGAAGGCCGCGCCAAGGGCCGGATCAGGGGCCGGGTCCCGCGAAAGGGCCTTTTCCGATGCGGTTCCGGCCCCAAATCCGCGTTTATTCGCCGTGAGACAGCGCCCTGTCGTTGTGATAAACGCCCGCCAACACTCACACCGAACTCGATCGAACCCGCTGATATGACCGCTCCCGTCGTTACCCGTTTCGCCCCCTCGCCGACCGGCTTCCTCCATATCGGCGGTGGACGCACCGCGCTGTTCAACTGGCTCTATGCCAAGAAGACCGGCGGCAAGATGCTGCTGCGGATCGAGGATACGGACCGCGAGCGTTCAACGGATGCCGCGATCGACGCCATTATCGACGGGTTGAAGTGGCTGGGCATCGAGTGGGACGGCGACACCGTCTTCCAGTTTGCCCGTGCCGGCCGGCACCGCGAAGTCGCCGAACAGCTGCTGGCCGAGGGCAAGGCGTATTACTGCTATGCCAGCGCCGAGGAACTGCAACAGATGCGCGAGACCGCCCGCGCCGAGGGCAAGTCCAAGCTCTATAACGGGCTGTGGCGCGACCGTGATCCGTCGGATCCGCGCCCCGACGTCAAACCGACGATCCGCCTGAAGGCGCCGCTCACCGGCGAGACCGTGATCGAGGATCAGGTACAGGGCCGTGTGGTCTGGCAGAACGAAAATCTCGACGACCTCGTGCTGCTGCGCGGCGACGGCAATCCGACCTATATGCTGGCGGTGGTCGTCGACGACCATGACATGGGCGTGACGCACGTGATCCGCGGCGACGACCACCTGATCAACGCCGCGCGCCAGAAGCAGATCTACGACGCGCTCGGCTGGACCGTACCCAGCATGTCGCATATTCCGCTGATCCATGGGCCTGATGGTTCGAAACTGTCGAAGCGCCACGGCGCGCTCGGCGTCGAGGCCTATCGCGCGCTAGGCTATGTGCCGGCCGCTCTACGGAATTACCTGGTGCGGCTCGGCTGGAGCCATGGCGATCAGGAAATCTTCTCGACCCAGGAGATGATCGACGCCTTCGACCTGTCGGGGATCGGCCGTTCCGCCGCACGCTTCGATTTCGCCAAGCTCGAAAATCTCAACGGTCACTACATCCGCCACACCGACGATCAATCCCTCGTGACCATGTTCGAGGACGTGCTGAATTACGTGCCCGGCGGAGCCGAACTGAAGGCGAAGCTCAACGACACCACGCGCGCTCAGCTGTTGCGCGCCATGCCCGGCCTGAAGGAACGCGCCAAGACGCTGATCGAACTGATCGACGGCGCCAATTTCATCTTTGCCGATCGCCCACTGGCGATGGAGCCGAAGGCGCAGGCCGCGCTGACGCCGGAAACCCGTGTGCTGATCGGCAAGTTGCGCACGGCACTGGAAGCCGTCACCGACTGGACCGCAGCAAATGCCGAAGCCGCTACCCGCGCCTTTGCCGAGGAAGCTGGCATCAAGCTTGGCGGGGTCGCGCAACCGCTTCGCGTGGCGCTGACCGGCAAGACCACATCGCCCGGCATTTTCGATGTTCTGGCGGTATTGGGACGGCAGGAATGCCTGGACCGGCTCGCCGATCAGGCATCTATTTAGCATAGCTGTAGGCTGCTTTTGCCCGCCTTGCAGCGCACACAGCAATACGCTACGCATTCTGGCGAATGCTCTGGAATTCCCGGCTAGCCTCCCCATTTCTCCTGAAATGTCGGTGGCTTGCCGGCTCCTCAACGATCTCATCGGGGACCACGCGATGGACGCAAAAACCAATACCAAATCCGCAACGCTGACAGTCGACGGCAAGAGCTTCGAACTGCCGATCCACAGCGGGACCGTCGGCCCTGATGTCATCGACATCGGCAAGCTCTACGCCCAGTCCGGGATGTTCACCTACGATCCCGGCTTCACGTCGACAGGCAGCTGCCAGTCCAAGATCACCTATATCGATGGCGATGCCGGTATCCTCGAATACCGCGGCTACCCTATCGAGCAGCTCGCCGAGAAGGGCGACTTCCTCGAGACCTGCTACCTGCTGCTGTACGGGGAACTCCCGACCAAGGCGCAGAAGGCAAAGTTCGACGCATTGGTCACGAACCACACCATGGTTCACGACCAGATGAGCCGCTTCTTCCAGGGCTTCCGCCGCGACGCGCATCCGATGGCCGTGATGGTCGCATCGGTTGGCGCCCTCGCCGCTTTCTACCACGACTCAACTGATATCAACGATCCGAAGCAGCGCGACATCGCGTCGATCCGCATGATCGCCAAGATCCCAACGCTCGCGGCGATGGCCTACAAGTACACGATTGGTCAGCCCTTCGTGTATCCGACCAACTCGCTCGACTTCGCAGCGAACTTCATGAAGATGTGCTTCGCCGTGCCGTGCGAGGAGTACAAGGTCAATCCGGTGCTCGCCAAGGCGCTGGACAAGATCTTCACGCTGCACGCTGACCACGAGCAGAACGCATCGACCTCAACGGTCCGCATCGCCGGTTCGTCGGGCGCCAATCCGTTCGCCTGCATCGCCGCCGGCATCGCCTGCCTGTGGGGACCGGCGCATGGCGGTGCCAACGAAGCCGCATTGCAGATGCTCGCCGAGATCGGCACCGTCGACAAGATTCCGGAATTCATCGCCAAGGTGAAGGACAAGAATTCCAGCGTCCGCCTGATGGGCTTCGGTCATCGCGTCTACAAGAACTACGATCCGCGTGCCAAGCTGATGCAGCAGGCCTGCCATGAAGTTCTCAAGGAAACCGGTCACGGTGGCGACGAGATGCTCGCCGTTGCCATGGAGCTCGAGAAGATCGCGCTGTCGGACCAGTATTTCATCGACCGCAAGCTGTATCCGAACGTCGACTTCTATTCGGGCATCACGCTGAAGGCGATGGGCTTCCCGACCTCGATGTTCACCGTGCTGTTCGCGGTCGCCCGCACCGTCGGCTGGATCAGCCAGTGGAGCGAAATGATCGGCGACCCGCAGCAGAAGATCGGCCGTCCGCGCCAGCTCTATACGGGTGCTGCCCGCCGCGACTATGTGGATATCGCCAAGCGCGCCTAAGACCTCGTTTCGCAGAGTGCGAAAATCAAAACGGCGGATCGCAAGATCCGCCGTTTTTTTGTTACGCTGCAATCTCTTGAATGAAGGCCTTCAACTCTTCCGCATGGTGGCCAGCACGACATTGGCCGCACCGACGCTCGGCGACGCTTCGCCCGTCGCCATGATCCCGTCGAGCCGCGCCAGGGCTTCAATCTGACGGCGCCGCATCGGTGTGTCTGCCATCACCTCTTGCAACGACGCCGCGAGCTTCTCCGGCGTGCAGTCTTCCTGGATGAACTCCGGAATGACGTTCTCGCCGATCACCAGATTGGCCAGGATGACCGACGACGAGGTGATGCGGCGGCGGATGATCCAGGCCTCGACACTGCCGGCTTTGTAGGCTGTGACCATCGGCACACCTGACAATGCAAGCTCCAGCGTCACCGTCCCCGATTTGGCAAAGGCCGCATGCGCAATGCGGAACGCGGCGCGCTTCTCTGTTTCGCCCACAACGATCCGTGGCTGCACCGGCCACGCCTTGAGCGCTTCGGCGATGACCTCGACGAGATGTGGCATGGTTGGCAGGATCAGTTCGAATTGCGTGCCCTGCTTTTGCAGCAGATCGAGCGTCGCGCCGAACGTTGCCATGTGATGACGGATCTCGCTGCGACGGCTACCCGGCAGCACCAGCAGCACCGGTGGCTTCGTTTCGCGACGCGCCTGCTCGCCCGCATTGGGACGCAGCGCATCGATCTGCTCGATCAGGGGATGACCGACATAGGTGCATGGCGGTCCGCCGAGCCGCCGATGCGCCTCCGGCTCGAACGGCAGCAGCGCCAGCACATGATCGACATAGGCGCGCATCGCCTTCGCGCGCCCCGGCCGCCACGCCCACACCGTTGGTGACACATAGTTGACGACGGGAATGGAGGGATCGCGCTGGCGCACGCGCTTCGCGACACGATGGGTGAAGTCCGGGCTATCGATGATGACCAGCACGTCGGGTTTGGCCCGCAAGACGTCCTCGGTCGCGCGCGTGATGAGCTTCAGGATCGACGGCAATTTCCGGACGACCGCGGCAAGGCCGATGATGGAAAGCTCTTCAATGGGAAACAGCGACTGCAGACCTTCACGTGCCATCGACGAACCGCCGACGCCTTCGAAGCGCACATCGTCACCGAGCCGCTGGCGCAACACCTTCATCAGCGCGGAACCGAGACGGTCGCCGGATTCTTCGGTGGCAATGAGATAGATCGTCTTCGTCACGCCGGAAGTCCCGTCACGAAAAGACCTGCGGCATCGGCGGCGACAATCATCTGCTGCGGTTCGGCGACAATCGTATTGCCTGCGACGATGGCGATGCCGGCGAGCTTCGCGGCCGCAGCGCGCTCGATGGTCCGCGGTCCCAATGTCGGCAGATCGAAACGCAGATCCTGACCGCTCTTCGGTGCCTTCACCAGTACACCACGCCCTGCCTTGGCGCGAATACGTCCCTGCTCTCGCAGAAGCGCCACGCGGGCCAGCAACCCATCGGTGCCTTCGATATCCTCGATCCCCACCACGTGGCCGTCGATCACCACGGTCGCCTGGCCGATATCGAACGGGCTCAAGGCGCGCAGGACGTCGCGCCCACGCGCGATATCGGCTTCAGCATCTTGATCCGGTACGGCACGTGTTACGCTACCCGCCGGCATCAGCACATCGGACGCGACGTCCTTGATCCCCAGCAGACGAAAACCTTCATGCTCGAACAGGCGGCTGATACTCGTCAGCAAGTGATCGTCACCGCCGCGAAACGCGCGAAACACTTTCGGCATCACGCGAAGCGTTGCCCAGTCCAGCCTGATCTCGGAGATTGCCGGGCGTACCAGCGTGCCGATGAAGGTGAGATCCCGGCAATTTTCGCTGCGCATCAGCTTCAGCAAACGGCCAAACTGGCCGATGGGAATCCAGTGGTGCTGAAATCGCGCCACCAGCGCCGGATCGCAGAACCCCTTCAGCGCGAACACGACAGGCTTGATGCCGCGCGCCTGCAGCGAGTCCGCGACGGCGAAGGGCAGCGAGCCGCCGCCGGCGATGATGCCGAACGGCGAGCCTATCGGCGGGCGTTCTTGCAGATCTTGCGCTTGAGCCTGGTCAGTCATGCTTCGCCCCGCGATACCCGAACTCAAGAGTTGTTCTTGCTATCCTCGGGCAGACACAGTGCGCGGTGCTTGGCGCCCGCGATGAATGTCAGGATTTCTGCAATCGCCGGATCGTCATTCGCCAAGGGCTGCACGCGCTCGAGCCGCTCGGCAAAGACGCCAGGGCCATGGAACAGCTTTTGATAGAACGAGCGCACGGCGGCGACGCGCTCCTTGGTGAACTTGCGGCGCTTCATGCCGATGATGTTGAGGCCTTCCAGCGCCGCATACTGACCATTCACAAGCCCGAACGGGATGATGTCGCCGCGCACGCCGCAGATGCCGCCGACCATGACCTGGGAGCCAATGCGGGTGAACTGGTGCACGGCCGACAGCCCGCCCATGAAAACGAAATCGCCGATCTCGCAATGACCGCCAAGCGTCGCCGAGGTCGCGAAGATCACGTCATTGCCGACGTGACAGTCATGGCCGACATGGGCGCAGTTCATGAAGTAGCCGCGGTCGCCCACCGACGTGATGCCGCCACCAGCGACAGTACCCGCATTCATGGTCACGGACTCGCGGATGGTACAGCTATTGCCGATGGTCAGTCTGGTCAGTTCGCCCTTGTAGCTGAGCGACTGCGGAGGCGTGCCTAATGAGGCGAACGGATAGATCGTGCAATTCTCGCCGATGGTCGTCTGCGCCGTCACGTTGATATGCGACATCAGCTTCGTGCCTGCACCGATCGTGACATGCGGTCCGATGATGCAGAAGGGTCCGATTTCGGCGCCCTCGCCAATGACAGCACCGTCGGCGACGCGGGCGGTTGGATCGATCTTGCTCATCGAGAAGTCCAGTTCCTGCAGATTTCTAGGATTTTCCGCTGCGTAACCCGCGTCACGTGGACTGTCCAGTACCGTGCCGACAAGCACCACTGGAACCTTGCTGAACTCGAGATGTTCATGATACGTTCTTTATAAGCCAGTACGGAATGACCTTTTATGGCGCGTCTGACTAATCGCGAGGAGGAAGTATTGTCGCTGGTTGGCCAGTCGATGAGCTGCAAACAGATCGCGCGCGCCCTTGCCATTTCCGAGTTCACCGTCCGCAAACATCGCGCGAGCATCCTGCACAAGATGCGGCTGGGAACGACGGTGCAACTCACCGCCTTCGCCAAAACGTCTTGCGCCCATGGCGATACATCGCAACACGCCGATCGGCGGGAAAGACACGACCGGTCTTTTTGATCGGCAGCCCACCCGTCCTGCGACCGCGCGAAATCGACGTCGCGCGGCTCATTGCTGTTGGCCTCACCAGTAAGCAGATTGCCCGCAAGCTCGGGATCAGCCCCCTCACCGTCCGCAAGCATCGCGAGAATGCGATGCGTAGCCTGAACGTCCACAGTCTTGCCGAGCTGATCGATGCGACGAGACGGCTCGGTTTCGTCAATACGCCATCGGAGCCATATCGCACAACCAATGGTTGATACACGCTATGGTTGTTATCCGCGACATCGTCACGACATCACGCAAGCCGTAATGCTTCCTCGCTTCGCAAGGCCGCTTGTTGTCGCCGACCAGTCACCATTCAGCCAGGAGCAGCAACATGGCCAAGTACACGATCAAGGTTCTGAACAACTCTGGATTCGCGAAGAATTATGTTCTCTTCATGCAACCACCCGCCGTGACATCGACGGGCGGACAGCCGGTCGTTTACAGTAACGCGTGGGTGACGTTCAACGGCATCCTCCCGGGTGGAACGGATACGGTTGAGTACACCGACGAGACTTTCGCCTATTGGGCAACTGCAACCATGCCCATCGCTCCAGGGACAACCATGGGCCAGAGCGGCGCCGCTGCGGTCGATGTCACTCTGCAGGACAGCGTCACCTTCGCCGGAACAACGCCCATCGGGTTCGGCACCGTTACACCGGGCGGCGCGATGACCGGCTCTTACAGGATTATCGCCAACAACGATTTCACGGCATCCAACGGATACTTGTTCGGTCTGGCGCGTCCAGGCAACGTTCCAAGCATCCCGTCGCCGGTTGCCACTTTCATCGCAGAGCCGAACGACACGTTCAACGTGACACCTGTGATCAACTTCTATGTCGCCGATGGCGCATACACGCCCGGTCAGATCATCGACTACACCGCAGCCTCGACCAAAGCCGGCAACGTCAACTTCACGGGTCGCGCGCAAACCAGCGCTGTGGTCACGCAGAACCCCGACGGCTCCTTCTCGCCTCAGTACTACTGATCGATCAGCTTCGGCGAAGGTCTGCGTCCTGGCACGCACCAAATCCTGATCTGATCTGCACCATGTGCGCCGAGATCGGTGCCGCCGCCCGCGGGCGGCGGCACCGCGCAACCATCCCCTCCAATTCACATGCTGACATCACAAGAGGTCCACATGGCTGTAGCCTATTCATCCTTTGTCACGCCGGCCGGGAAGCTCGCACCGGCGCTTCACGGCGCCAATTTCGACGCCCCGTTCAACTGTTCCGCCACATTCACCGGCACCTGCTCGGCTGGTGAATATCGCCAGTATGTCATGGGCCAGAACACAGCCAATGGCAGCGTGGTCGCCCTGGTGTTGTGCGGAGCTGTGGTGCTGCTACCAGCGGCATATCAGGAAGATGGCTGCCCCTCCGGCAGCTGTACGGCGTATGGACATCGAACCTGTCCACAGCACCCGTATGATCGTTATGACCCTGCACGTCCGGACGGATGCCAGTTCTCGATGTATGATGCGCCTGGATTCAAGAACGTGGTGCGAGGAACCACATACGTCGTTTACTTTTCATTCCAGGGAAAATTGATCGACACGTCAGCCGGCGGCGCCGTCCTTGCGACCAAAGGATGGACGGTAGAAGGGACTACGACCGTGGCAGAGACCCCTCCAACACCGGCCTTGGTTGGCTTGTCGGCGACCGAGAAACTCATTGGTGCGCATACCGCGCTCAATCTCGAAACCGGCGCTCTTGAATTGCACATCGTGATCACGCGCCCCGCTGGCTTACCGGGCCTCGATGGCTCGTCGATGAGCCTGTCTCTCATCGATCCGGCGGGTAAAAGATCGCATCCGTCTGACGCACCAGCGGTGCACGAGATCGGGACTCAGAGCCAATCGACGGTGAGTATCGTCTATACGCTCCGCCAGGGCACCACCCCGCCGAGCTCGATAGAACTGGCGATACATGGCGGCGTCGTCACGATGCGTGTTCGGCAGCGCTAGCGCGTTTTCGAGCGAAGTGGGTACCGGTTCGCATCAAGAAAACGCGTCTAAACAAAAAGCTAGAGCCTCGGTTCTGATTCTATCAGAACCGAGGCTCTAGACGAATGACGCGGACTGAGCGGTGTAGCCTCAGTCTGTCAGCATTGCACCGACATCGGCCTCGGCGACGACCTTGCCATTTACCTTGGCGTCGCCATGGAACCACCACATCGCCTTTTTCCGACCGATCAGGTGCAGATGATATTCGATCGTATCGCCAGGCATCACCGGCTTACGAAACTTGCACTTGTCGATGGTGAGGAAATACACCGCACGCGGCTTCTCGGTGCCTTCGACGGACGAGATGCCGATCACGCCCGCTGTCTGAGCCATGCCTTCGATCATCAACACGCCGGGATAGACCGGGCGATCAGGGAAATGCCCGAGGAATGCCGGCTCGTTGATCGTGACGTTCTTGATACCAATGCCGCTGAAGTCCTTGCGGATGTTGACGACACGATCGATCAGAAGAAACGGATAGCGATGCGGAAGGGTCTTGAGGATGGTGTTGATGTCGACCGTCTCGATGATGATCGGCGATGCGCCATCGCTTGGTAAATCCTGGCTCATTCCCGCCCCTCGTCTTTCGTATCCTGCGTCGTCGCATCCGTTCCCGGCATGCTCTCGCGGGCGAGTTTCTCAACCGCGAGGATCTCGCGGAACCATTGCTTGGTCGGCCGGGCAAAGATGCCACCCCACCGCGCGCGCGGCGGAATGCTGTCTTTCACTCCTGCCATTGCGGCGACCTGCGCGCCATCGCCAATCGTAATGTGATTATTGAGGCCCACCATGGCGCCCAGCGCGACGTTGTCGCCGATGGTCAGGCTGCCTGCAAGGCCACATTTCGCAGCGATCACACAGTGCCGTCCAATTGTCACATTGTGGCCGATCTGGACCTGATTGTCGATTTTGGTCCCCTCGCCAATCACGGTATCGCGCAGGCTGCCGCGGTCGATGGTGGTGCCGGCACCGATCTCGACGTCGTTCTGGATCAGGACACGGCCGGTCTGCGGCACCTTGATGTGCTTGTCCCGGCCGAACACGAAGCCGAAGCCGTCCTGGCCGAACTTGCAGCCGGGATGAACGAGTACGTTGTTGCCGATCAGTGTGAACTGCAGCGTGCTGCCAGCGCCGATATTGCAGTCGCGGCCGATCTTGACCCCGGCGGCGATCACCGCGCCAGAGCCGATGATGGTGCCGGAACCGATCTCCACATCCGGGCCGATCACGGCCAGCGGATCCACCGTAACATCATCCTCGAGCTGAGCAGAGGGATGGATGACGGCGGATGCGGCGATGCCAGTAATGTCAAAGCCGGAGACCGGACGCAGCGTGTCCGCGTGCAGTTCGCGCGCCAATTCCACGAAGGCCGCAAATGGCCGCTTGGCGCGCAGCACCGTTACGTGAGCCGGAATATCGCCCTTGAAGCTCTCGCTCACCAGGCAGGCACCGGCCTTGGTGTGGGTGAGCTGGTCGATATAGCGAAGATTTTCGAAGAAGGTCAGGTGATGGGGGCCTGCCTCGTCGAGCGAGGCTACGCCAGTCACGACCTGGTCGGCCCGCGTCGGGTCGACCAGTCGCGCCTTCGTTGACGCGGCTATTTCAGCCAGCGTCAACGACGGCGATTGCTTGAAGAACGTCGGCAGAACCATTCCACCCGTC
Organism: Tardiphaga sp. OK245; assembly: GCF_900108575.1. Classification (NCBI taxonomy): domain Bacteria; kingdom Pseudomonadati; phylum Pseudomonadota; class Alphaproteobacteria; order Hyphomicrobiales; family Nitrobacteraceae; genus Tardiphaga; species Tardiphaga sp. OK245. Next base: position 805,561 of record NZ_FNWZ01000003.1, read on the forward strand.
GCGGTCCGGCCGGAGATCAAACTCAGAACGAAGTTCCGCCGCCGAACTTGAACTGCTGCACGCGATCATAGGCGCCCTTGGTGATCGGCACTGCGTAATCGAAGCGCAGCGGACCAAACGGCGACTGCCAGATCAGGCCCACACCAACCGACGACCGGACGACATTGCCATCGTCATAGGTCATGCCGGCGCAGTTACCGACCGAAGTCCGGCTCGCAGGCACACAGCCGGCGGCATTGATTTCGCCAGTCTGAGCCCAGCTGGTCGGTCCCTTATAATCCCAGAGGCCGCCGGCATCGGCATAAACCGCGCCCTTGATGCCAACTTCCTTCGGCAGGAACCAGAATGGCATCTGCAATTCGGCCGAAGCGCCCCAATACTTGGTGCCGCCGAGCGCGTCACCGTAGGATCCCAGCGCAACGTAGCTGATGTCACGCGGGCCGATACCGTTCTGCGCGAAACCACGCACCAGGTTCGGACCCATCTGGAAGTGATCCAGCATGCGGATATCTTCGCCGACCTTGTTCAGCATACCGCCCTGGACACGCAGCAAACCAACGATGTCGGCCACCAGCGGGGTGTAGTACTTCGCATCGATCGTGGTCTTCAGGTAGGTCACGTCGCCGCCGACGCCGGCGTAGTCCTGCTTGAACTCCAGGAACAGACCATCGGTCGGGTTCTTGTTGTTGTCGAGCGTGTTGTAGTTCAGCGTGTAGCCGAGCGCCGAGGTCAGCGTCTTGCCGCTGGCCAGTTCGCGGCGAACTGGCAGAGACGACTCGCCATCGGCGTAACAACCCCAAGTGTTGGCATTGGCTGGATCAACAGAACCCGGGAACAGTGAATTCAAATAACCGGGAGTGTTGGTCGCAGTTGGGCTGCCTGGCAGGTTGTTACAGTTGCTCAACGTCGCCGGGAGCGAAATCTGCTGCTGATAGACGGAGTAGCGCAGCTGCAGCGCGAGATCTTCACGCAGCTGGAAACCGAGGCGCGGGCTGAAGCCGAGCGTCTTGGTGTTGTACGAGATGTAGCTGTTGGACAGCTGCTCGCGCTGATAGAAATCGAGGCCGAGCGCCACGCGGTAGTCGAGCAGGTAAGGCTCAACGAAGGACAGCGAGTAGCCACGGGCATACTGGCCGTACTGAACCGACGCCTTCGCAAACAGACCGCGACCGAGGAAGTTACGTTCCGAGACGCTGACTTCGCCGAGCGCACCGTCGGTGGTCGAGTAGCCGCCCGAGACCGAGAAGTCGCCGGTGGATTTCTCTTCCAGATCGACCACCAAGATCACGCGATCGCTGGATGAGCCGGGCTCTGTCGTCACCTTCACGCTCTTGAAGAAGTCTAGGTTCTTCAGGCGGCGTTCGGCACGATCAACCAGCGCGCGGTTATAGGCGTCGCCTTCGGCGAGATCGAATTCGCGGCGGATGACATAGTCACGGGTACGCGTGTTGCCGCGCACATTGATGCGCTCGATGTAGACGCGTGGGCCCTCTTCCACCGTGAAACCGATGGTGACGGTATGAGATTCGAAATTGCGATCGCCACGCGGACGCACGACGGCAAAGGCGTAACCGCGGCGGGACATTTCGATCTGCATTTCCTCGACCGACTTCTCCAGCGCTTCCGCGTTGTAGAGCGAGCCGACGCCAACGCGCGAGAAGCTGCGCAGCGAGTTCGGATCGAACTGCGGAATGGTGGACGAGAAGTCGACCGACGACACGCGGTACTGCTGGCCTTCTTCGATCTTGAAGGTGACCAGGAAGCCCTTCTGGTTCGGATCGTATTCGGTGAGCGCGGCGACGACCTGAACGTCGGCGAAACCGTTCTTCAGGTAATAGCGGCGGATCAGGTCGCGATCGGCTTCGATACGGTCCGGATCATAGATATCGCCCGAAGCCAGGAAGCTCAGGAGATTCGATTCACGGGTCTTGATGACGTCCTTGAGGCGGTAGGACGAGTAATAGTTGTTGCCGATGAACTGGATCGACTTCACGCCGGTCTTCGCGCCTTCGTTGATCGTGAAGATCAGGTCGACGCGGTTGTTCGGCTGCTCGATGAATTCCGGAACGACGCTGACGTCATAACGGCCAGAGCGACGATAGATTTCGGAGATGCGCTGCGCGTCTGCCTGCACCATCGGGCGCGACAGCGTCCCGCGCGGCTTCGACTGCACTTCGGCGTTCAGCTGGTCGTCCTTGACCTTCTTGTTACCTTCGAAGGCGATACGGCCAATGACCGGGTTTTCGACGACGCTGACGACCAGACGGCCACCGGCCTGATTGATCTTCACATCCTGGAACAGGCCGGTCTCGATGAGCGACTTGAGGCCGTCATCGATGGTGCCCTGATCCAGCCGGCCACTCGGGCCGGGACGGAAATAGGAGCGGATGGTCTCCACATCCACGCGACGATTGCCTTCAACAACAATCGAAGCGGCGGTCTGAGCCACGGCAGTCGAAGAAACGAGCGCAGCAGTCGCTGTAACGGCGACCGGCATGGCGACCAAGATCGAAGCAGCAAGAAGGCCGCCCCGGAAACCCCGCAAACCAAAAATCATGCGCAAAGCGCCCTTATCATTCCATCGCCAGCCCGCACCCCTACGGTCTGACAGAATCCCTTTAGTGGCCCAGCTTGTAGCCAATTTTACCTGACTGGCAAACGACCTTTCGCGCTGCAATTCTAATTTCATTCCAAGACGTTGCCCATCGGCCACGTTACCCCCAGCCTCGATCATGACGAAGCCAGGTGAAGAATGTCGTTATAGGTCGCAAATACCATCAACATCAGCACTAAACCGAGGCCAATGCGGAAGCCCATCTCCTGCGCGCGCTCCGACAGCGGACGCCCACGAACGGCTTCGACGGCATAGAACAAAAGATGACCGCCATCGAGAAGCGGCACCGGAAACAGGTTGAGAAGGCCGATGGAGATCGACAGAACCGCCGCCAGGTGAATCAGGGCGGTCAGGCCTATTGTCGCCACCTGCCCGGAGATCTGGGCGATTCGCATCGGGCCGCCGATCTGGTCGGCCGCCTCGCGTCCGGTGAATACGCCGCCGATATAGGCGATGGTGCGGTCCACGACGAACCAGGTTTCCTTGACGCCCAGCACGAAAGCGGTCGCCGGATTGACCCGCTCGGTGGTCGCTTCGCCAACCGCTGTCGCGCGGGTAATGCCGAGGACGCCGAGACGATGGACGTTACCGAAGCTGTCTTTGACTTCGCGAAGTTCTGGCGTGCCCTTCAGCTCGACCGTGGCTTCGCCGCGCTTGACGCTGAAGGCCAGCTGCTCGCCAGCCTTGGTGCCGACGATGCGCTGCATGTCAGAGAAGCTGCCAATGACCTTGCCATCGATGGCCTTGATGATGTCGCCCGACTGGAACCCAGCCTTCTCGGCCGCGCTGCCCGCCTGAATACTGTCGACCTTGGCGGTCGTGCTCGGCTTGCCGAAGAAGGTGAACAGACAGGTGAAAATGACGATCGCGAGGATGAAATTGGCGATCGGACCAGCGGCCACGATGGCCGCACGCTGGCCAACCCGCTTGTGATGGAAGCTGCCCTTGCGCTCATCTGCTGTCATGCCTTCCAGCGCGGCGCTTGACGGGGTCGAGGCTTCGCTCTCGTCACCGAAGAACTTCACGTAGCCGCCAAGCGGAATCGCGGAAATCTTCCAGCGCGTACCGTGGCGATCGTTGAAGCCGGCCAGTTCGGGACCGAAGCCGAGCGAGAACGTCAGGACCTTAACGCCGTTCCAGCGGGCGACCAGGAAGTGGCCGAGTTCGTGGAAGAACACCACGATCGTCAGGACAAACAGAAAGGGGATGATATAGCCGATAAAGCCGTGGCTTAACGTATTGAAACTATGTTGGAAAAACTCAAGCATCCCGATCCCCTAACGCGAGGCCAAAGGCCCCGTCCCCAATGCTCTAGGATGCCTTTGCGGCAATTTGAGGCAAGAGGGTGGCAGCCATTTTTCTCGCTTTATGGTCAACAGCGATGGCGTCATCCGCCGACGACAACGGCGCCAAATTCCCTGCCCGCACCCATTCATTCATGGTGGCTTCGACCAGCCTTGCAATGGCGCCAAAGCGGATCTTCTGGGCGGTGAAGGCAGCCACAGCAATCTCGTTGGCCGCGTTGTAGACAGTGGTCGCGCCGCTGCCGGTGCGCAGCGCGTCATAGGCCAGCTTCAGGCCAGGGAAGCGCGCGTAATCCGGTGCCTCGAAGGTCAGCGAACCAATTTTGGCGAGATCGAGCGGCGCCGCCCGGCCCGGAATGCGGTCCGGCCAACCCAGGCAATGCGCGATCGGCGTGCGCATGTCGGGCGAACCGAGCTGCGCCATGACAGAATAATCGCGGAACTCCACCATGCCGTGAATGATCGACTGCGGATGTACCAATACGTCGATCTCGTCCGGCGCCAGTGCGAACAGATAGGACGCCTCGATCACTTCGAGGCCCTTGTTCATCATTGATGCGGAATCGATGGTAATCTTCTGCCCCATCGACCAGTTCGGATGTTTCAGCGCCTGCGCCAGCGTTGCCTGCTCGATATCGGCGGCAGCCCAGGTGCGGAACGGTCCGCCCGAGGCGGTGATGATCACGCGGGTCAGTTCCTCGCGGCTGCCGGAGGCCAGCGCCTGGAACAGCGCATTGTGCTCGCTGTCCGCCGGCAGGATGCAGGCGCCCGCCTTGGCGGCGCGATCCATGAAGAAATCGCCGGCGCAAACGAGGCATTCCTTGTTGGCCAGTGCAACGGTGGCGCCGCGGTCGACGGCGGCGAGCGCAGGCTTCAAGCCGGCGGCGCCTGATACGGCGGCCATCAGCCAGTCGGCCGGACGCTCTGCAGCCTCGACGATGGCGCTATCCCCTGCCCCGCTGGCGATGCCGGTGCCGGCGAGTGCCGCGCGGAGTTCGTCCAGCTTGGATTCATCAGCGACGGCCACAAAGCGCGCGTTGAATTCCTTGGCCAGCTTGACCACGCCCTCAACGTTCCCGTTGGCCGTGAGTGCCTCCACCTGGTACCGCTCGGGCGAGGCTCGCAGCAGATCCATGGTGCTGTCGCCGATCGAACCGGTCGCACCGAGGACAGTGATGCTGCGCAGACTGGACGCGGCGGGCTTGTTATTTCGCAGGGGAACAGCGCTCATCAAATCACCAAACCATAAGACCGCGGCCGACGCCATCTGCACCGCCGCGTAAAAGACCGATCACCGCGGCAGCCACCACCGCGAACACGTAGCCGTCGAGGCGATCCAGCAGACCGCCATGACCAGGAATGATCTGGCCGGAATCCTTGACGCCAAATTTGCGCTTCACTGCGGACTCGAAGAGATCACCAAGTTGCGACAGCACCGTCAGCACGGTTGCGATCATGAGCAGCGGCAGCAGGCTGCCCAAACCATTCATGGCAAAACCGGCAGCCACAGCGAGGCTGAGAACAAAGCCGCCGATGGCGCCGGCCCATGTCTTCTTCGGGCTGACGCGCGGCCACAGTTTCGGGCCGCCGATGCCGCGCCCGGCGAAATAGCCGCCGATATCGGTCATCCAGACCACCAACAGAATGAACATCAGCGCCGAGAAGCCCCAGACGGGATCGAGACGCACGACGATGGACGCAGCAAACGCAGCCAAGGCATAGACGACGCCGAGCCCGATCCAGCCGACATGATTGCCGACAATGGCCCGCCATTCCAGGAAGAGACCCACCGACACCAGCGTCACGAGGCCGAACCATAGCCAGCCGCCGGTATAGGCGGCGAAAATCGCGACGGGGATCAGCACCAGCGCGGCCAGGATGCGCATCAGCAGATTGCGCAGCCCCCGGTCATCCGCCTGCTTCGGCGTACTGTCGTTCTGGGTCACGCCGGTCACGAACCGGTTTTCGCGGCGAGACCGCCGAAGCGCCGCTCGCGGCGGGCATATTCGGCAATGGCGCTTTCCAGCGCGGCCTTGTCGAAATCCGGCCAGTGGATCGGCACGAATACGAACTCGCTATAGGCAGCCTGCCACATCAGGAAGTTCGACAGCCGCTGTTCACCCGACGTGCGGATGATCAGGTCCGGGTCCGGAATATCAGGCGCGTCGAGATACTGGCCGAGCGTATCGACATTGATGCTTTCGGGCGTCCGCTTGCCCTCAGCAACCTCGCGCGCAAGGCGCTGCGCTGCCGTGGCGATCTCGTGCCGCGAGCCGTAGTTGAAGGCGACCACGAGATTGAGCTGAGTGTTGCCCCGCGTCAGGTCCTCGGCCTCTTTCAGCAATGACGCGATATCGGAATCGAGGCCCTGGCGCTCTCCGATCACGCGGACCCGCACGCCGTCGCGATGCAGCGTGGCAAGGTCGTTGCGGATGAAGCGACGCAGCAGGCCGAACAGATCGCTGATCTCGGATGCGGGCCGCGACCAGTTCTCGGAGCTGAACGAGAAGATCGTCAGATACTGGATGCCGAGTTCGTTGGAGGCCCGCACCACACGGCGAAGTGCCTCGACGCCGCGGCGATGGCCCTCGGCGCGCGGAAGCCCCCGCGCTGCAGCCCAGCGCCCATTGCCGTCCATGATGATCGCGACATGCAAAGGCGTGGATCGGTCCGATCCATCATTTGCGGGCGCGGCGGCATTCGACATCGATTAAAATCCCCAGCCTATGGTCCGGCACATATGTGACCAATTTGCGGACCATACGCTTTTCAACAGCTTAAAAGCGGCTTCTGACGCTTAAACCGTCATGATTTCCTTTTCCTTAGCCGCCAGCAACTGATCGATTTCAGCGATTATGCTGTCCGTGACCTTCTGCACTTCGGTATCGTGGCGCTTCTGGTCGTCCTCGGAAATCTCGTGAGCCTTCTCGAGCTTCTTGATGATGTCGAGACCGTCGCGGCGGACGTGGCGCACGGCGACCTTGGCTGCCTCGGCATATTTATGCGCGACCTTCACGAGTTCCTTGCGGCGCTCGGTGTTCAATTCGGGAATACGCAGCCGCAGAATCTGGCCTTCCGTTGCCGGGCTGAGGCCGAGATTGGAATCGACGATCGCCTTTTCCACCGCCTTGACCATCGACTTGTCCCAAACCTGCACCGACAGCAGGCGCGGCTCGGGAACGCTGACGGTCGCAACCTGGTTCAGCGGCATGTGGCTGCCATAGGCTTCCACCTGGACCGGCTCCAGCATCGAGGCTGCCGCACGTCCGGTGCGCAAGCCGCCAAGCTCATGCTTCAGCGACTGGGTTGAGCCCTGCATACGGCGCTTGAGGTCGTTGATGTCGAATGGGGCCATGGTGGCCATGCAGCTCTCCCTTGTATCCTGCTGGTGCGAAGCGGGTATGGCGCTCCGAACCCGTCTAAAATCAGCCCGCGACGATGGTGCCGCGGCCAGTACCAGTCAAAATGGCGCCGATCGAACCCGGTTCGGCGATCGAGAACACGATGATAGGCAGCGAGGTCTCGCGGGCAAGCGCGAAAGCCGTCGCATCCATGACTTTGTAGTTCCCCTCAACCGCCTGCGAATGGCTGAGACGCTCGAAGCGCGTCGCGTTCGGATCCTTCTTTGGATCGGCGCTGTACACGCCGTCCACATTGGTCGCCTTCAACACGGCCGATGCGCCGATCTCGGCAGCGCGCAACACTGCGGTCGTGTCGGTGGTGAAGAACGGATTGCCGGTACCGCCGGCCAGCAGCACGATCCGGCCCTCGGACAGGTATTTGTGTGCAGCAGCACGTGTGAAGAGTTCGCAGACCTGCGGCATCACCATCGCCGACAGCGTGCGCGCCGGCACGGCGTGGCGCTCGATCGCAGCTTCCAGTGCCAGGCAGTTCATAACGGTAGCGAGCATGCCCATGCTATCGCCGGTCGGGCGCGACACACCACGCGAGGAGACTTCGACGCCGCGGAAGATATTGCCGCCACCGACGACGACGGCGACTTCGACACCAAGTTTCTGGGCTGCAATGAGATCGACGGCAATGCGGTCGATGGTCGGCTGATCGATACCGAATGACTGGCCTCCGGCGAAAGACTCACCCGAGACCTTGATCACGACGCGACGATAGAGCGGCTCACCCATGATGCGATCGCTTCCTTTCGAGGCGGCAGCTCCCGGCGTAGATCGCCGGGAGGTCTTCCAATTCGTCTTACTTCTGGCCGCTGGCGGCGGCAACTTCGGCGGCAAAGTCCGAAGTCTGCTTCTCGATGCCTTCGCCGAGCGCGTAGCGCACGAAGCCAGCGAGCTTGATCGGCGCGCCAACCTTGCCTTCGGCTTCCTTGACGGCCTGCGCCACCGACTTGCCGGTATCGTGGATGAAGGCCTGATCCAGCAGGCAGACTTCCTTGTAATAGGTCTTCAGGCCGTTCTCGACGATCTTCTCAATCATCGCGTCCGGCTTGCCCTGCTGACGATACTTGTCCGCCATCACTTCCTTCTCGCGAGCAACGACGGCCGGATCGAGGCCGGCGGAGTCCAGCGCCTGCGGGTTGGCAGCAGCGACATGCATCGCGATCTGTTTGCCGAGGGTGGCGAGCTCGTCAGCCTTGCCGGTGGATTCCAGCGCGACGATGATGCCCATCTTGCCGAGACCTTCGATCACGGCGTTATGCACGTAGCTCGACACGACGCCGGCCGAGACTTCCAGCGTCGCGGCGCGGCGCAGGGTCATGTTTTCGCCGATGGTGGCGATAGCTTCCGTGATCGCGGTCTCGACAGTAACGTCGCCAACCTTGTGCGCCTTGATGGCCTCAACGTCGGAGCCAACCTTGAGCGCGACCTGGGCGATCATCTTGACCAGGCCCTGGAACTGATCGTTGCGCGCGACGAAGTCGGTCTCGGAATTGACTTCGACCACGACGCCCTTGTTGCCGGCGGTGAGAACGCCGATCAGGCCTTCAGCCGCAACGCGGTCAGCCTTCTTGGCGGCCTTGGACAGGCCCTTTGCGCGCAGCCAGTCGATTGACGCCTGCATGTCGCCGTCATTGGCAGCCAGTGCGTTCTTGCAATCCATCATGCCGACGCCGGTGGTTTCGCGGAGGTCCTTGACCATCGCTGCAGTAATCGTTGCCATCGTTGAACCCTTTGCCTGTCAGGGCGCCTGCGAGCCAGCCGGTGCTGGTCAATCGCGTTACGCCGCAGGAACTATCATCAAGAGAAGTGTAGAGATGGAAAGTGCGGCCGGGATGACGGCCGCACAATAGTTTCTTGGCTGTCGCATCGGCATGATTTTGTCCGGAACCGGGACACCGGTTCCGGGATCACGCCTGCGCGTTACTCGGCTTCCGCCGTCAGACCCTTGGCCTGGGCGACCCAGCCGTCGGCACGGGCCGGAAGACCAACTTCTTCGCCAATCTTGTGGGCGGTGTCGTGATCGAGTTCGGCCAGCTGCCAGTAGTGGAAGATGCCGAGGTCGTTGAACTTCTTCTCGATCGCACCGGACACGCCGGTGAGCTTCTTGAGATCGTCGGCGGTGCCGCGCGGACCGGCCAGGCCCTGGAAGCCAGCTTCCGGAGCCGGGATGGCCTCAGCCACCGGGGCAGCCGATGCACCGATATCGAAGCCCGAGTCGCCCTGGGCGCGCGAGATGCCGTCGATGACAGCGCGTGCGATCAGGTCGCAATACAGCGACAGCGCACGGCCGGCGTCGTCGTTGCCCGGGACCACATAGGTGATGCCCTTCGGATCCGAGTTGGTGTCGACGATCGCCGCGACAGGGATACCCAGACGCTGAGCTTCCTGGATCGCGATGTCTTCCTTGTTGGTGTCGATCACGAAGATCAGGTCGGGCAGACCGCCCATGTCCTTGATGCCGCCCAGCGAGCGATCGAGCTTGTCGCGCTCGCGCTGCAGCGTCAGACGCTCCTTCTTGGTGTAGGCCGACGCATCGCCGGAGTTCAGCACTTCGTCCAGGTGACGCAGACGCTTGATCGAACCGGAGATGGTCTTCCAGTTGGTCAGGGTGCCGCCGAGCCAGCGCGAATTGACGAAGTACATCGCCGAGCGCTTCGCAGCTTCGGCAACGACGTCTTGCGCCTGGCGCTTGGTGCCGACGAACAGGATGCGGCCGCCCTTGGCGACGGTGTCGCTCACAGCCTTCAGCGCGGTGTGCAGCAACGGCACGGTCTGCGCGAGGTCGATGATGTGGATGTTGTTACGTGCGCCGAAGATGTAATTCGCCATCTTCGGATTCCAGCGGTGCGACTGGTGGCCAAAGTGGACGCCAGCTTCGAGCAGTTGACGCATAGAAAATTCGGGTAGTGCCATAGTATCAATTCTCCGGTTGTTTCCTCCGGAAGCGTGTGAGCAAACGAGCGTTCGGGCAGAGGATTCTGCCGTGCAGCCCGGATGCCACCGGACGGCGATTAAGCCATGCTTCCGTGTGAGATGGGCCGGCTTATAGCCGGATTCCCGGGATAAGCAAGGAAATCCGGCGGCTTCGGCCGGTTTACCGCGCGGGTTGCCAGCTCAAAGCGTTTCGACCATTTCCACCCCGGAAACCGCCTTGATGGCGCCGGCAATCTGCGGGGACACCTGGAACCGGCCTTCGAGCTTGAATTCGACCTCAGTTTGCAGGTCGAGGCGAAGGATCAGCGAGACGTCGCCCCCGCCGGCGGCATTGCTAGGCTGCGGTTGGAGGCGTTTTACCAGCGAATCCAGTGCCTTGGTGTCCTTCATGGTCACCCTGAGCCCCTTCTGGGTCTTGGCAGCGGCGGCATCCAGAGGCTCCGCGTGGAGAACCCGGGCCCGAACGTCCTCGCCCTGGAGTTCGGCACCGAGTTGCAGCAGCACCGCGGTACCCGGTTCCAGCACGTCGCGGTATTGGGCAAGCCCTTCGGAGAACAGCACCGCCTCGAAATGGCCGGTCGGGTCGGATAGACCCATGATGCCCATCTTGTTGCCGGTCTTGGTCCTCCGCTCCATGCGGGACACGACGGTAGCCGCCACCCTGCCCGCCGTAGCGCCGGTTTTGACCGCGCGGCAGAACTCGGCCCAGCTCTGCACCCGCAGTCGCTTCAGGGCGGTCGCATAGTCATCGAGCGGATGGCCGGACAGGAAGAAGCCAATAGCGTCGTATTCCTTGCGCAGCTTCTCCGCCGCCAGCCAGTTGTCGATCTGCGGCAACATGATGGTCGGCGCATCGGCCGCGCCGCCAAACATGTTTCCCTGACCGATTGTCGTATCCACATGGGCGCTCTGGCAGGCGGCCAAAATAGCATCCGCGCCGCCATGCACGCGGGCACGATGTGGATCGAGCGTATCGAAGGCGCCGGCCGCAGCGAGTGTTTCGATGATGCGCTTGTTGACGGCGCGTGGGCTCACGCGCGACGCAAAGTCGGCAAGCGACGTGAACAAACCATTCTTGTTGCGCTCGGCGACGATCAGCTCGACGGCGCCAGCGCCGACGCCTTTCAACGCGGCCAGCGCATAATAGATCGTGTTGTCGCTGACCTCGAAGGTGACGCCCGAACGATTGATGTTCGGCGCCTCGACCTTGATACCGAGCCGCTGCGCCTCGGCGCGAAATTCCGACAGCTTGTCGGTGTTGCCCATGTCGAGCGTCATCGACGCCGCAATGAACTCCACCGGATAATGCGCCTTCATATAGGCGGTGTGATACGACACCAGCGCATAGGCCGCCGCGTGGCTCTTGTTGAAGCCATAGTCGGCGAATTTTGCCAGCAGATCGAAGATCGTATCGGCCTGCCCCTTCGGCACGCCGTTCTTGACAGAGCCTGCAACGAAGATCTCGCGCTGCTTTTCCATTTCGGCGCGGATCTTCTTGCCCATCGCGCGGCGCAGCAGGTCGGCGTCGCCGAGCGAATAGCCGGCCATGACCTGTGCGATCTGCATCACCTGTTCCTGATAGATGATGACGCCGAAAGTTTCCTTCAGGATCGGCTCGATGATCGGATGCAGATATTCCGGCTCTTCATCGCCATGCTTGCGCGCGCAATAGGTCGGGATGTTCGCCATCGGGCCCGGACGATACAACGCGACCAGCGCGATGATGTCCTCGAAACGGTCGGGCCGCATGTCCACAAGCGCGCGCCGCATACCCTGGCTTTCCACCTGGAACACGCCGACCACTTCACCGCGCGCCAGCATCTCGTAGCTCTTGGGATCGGTAATCGGCGTGGTCGCAAGATTGACGTCAATATTGCGCTGCTTGAGCAGCTTCACGGCGACATCGAGCACCGTCAACGTCTTCAGGCCGAGGAAGTCGAACTTCACGAGACCTGCTGGCTCAACCCATTTCATGTTGAACTGGGTGACCGGCATGTCCGATTTCGGATCGCGATACATCGGCACGAGCTGCGACAGCGGCCGGTCGCCAATCACGATGCCTGCGGCGTGGGTCGAAGCGTGGCGTGTCAGGCCCTCGAGACGCTGCGCAATATCGAAGGCTTTGGCGACGATCGGATCCTCGTCGCGGAGCGCCTGCAGTTTCGGCTCGCCTTCGATCGCCGCAGCCAAGGTCACAGGGGCCGCCGGATTTTGCGGCACCAGCTTGGTCAGCTTGTCGACCTGGCCATAGGGCATCTGCAGCACCCGGCCGACGTCGCGCAACACGCCGCGCGCCTGCAGCGTGCCGAAGGTGATGATCTGCGCGACCTGATCGCGGCCGTAGCGCTGCTGCACATAGGAGATCACCTCACCGCGGCGATCCTGGCAGAAGTCGATATCGAAGTCGGGCATCGAGACGCGTTCCGGATTGAGGAAGCGCTCGAACAGCAGGTTGAACTGCAGGGGATCGAGATCTGTGATGGTCAAGACCCAGGCGACCAGCGAGCCGGCGCCCGAACCGCGGCCCGGTCCGACCGGAATGCCCTGCGCCTTCGCCCATTTGATGAAGTCGGACACGATCAGGAAGTAACCCGCATAGTTCATGCGGGAGATGACGTTGAGTTCGAAGTCGAGCCGCGCGTGGTATTCCTCCTCGCTCTTGCCCTGCGACACGCCGTGGATCTCGAGACGTTTGCGCAGGCCTTCCTCGGCCTGACGGCGCAACTCGTCGGATTCCTCCTGGGCCGCACCTTCAGCGTTACTGCCGGCGCCCACCGTGAAGCGCGGCAGGATCGGCTTGCGCGTCTTTGGCCGGAACGAGCAGCGCTCGGCGATTTCGACGGTTGACGCCAATGCCTCGGGAATATCGGCAAACAGAACCGCCATTTCGGCGCGAGTCTTGAAGCGATGATCGGTAGTGAGCTGCTCGCGGTCCGTTTCGGCAATGATCCTGCCACCGGCGATACATAGCAGCGCATCATGGGCCTCATAGTCATCCGCGGCGGCAAAATACGGCTCGTTCGTTGCCACCAGCGGCAGGCCCTTGGCGTAAGCCAGGTCTATCAAACCCGCTTCGGCGCGGCGCTCCTTCTCTGCGCCATGACGCTGCAGTTCGATGTAGAGCCGATCGCCGAATAGCGATGCGAGTCGGTCGCAACGCGTAGCGGCAAGCGCGGATTGATCGGCGAGCAGCGCCTGATTGATCGGACCGTCAGGACCGCCGCTCAACGCGATCAGGTCTTCTGTTTCCTCCAGCAGCCATTCCAGCTTGATGTGGGGCGCATGATTGACCGGGGTTTCCAGAAACGCGCGCGAGTTGAGTTTCATCAGGCTCTGATAGCCGCGCTCCTTGGCGGCCAGCAGCACAATGCGCGGCATCACGGCGTTCAGCGCATTACGGGCATTGGGATCCTGGTCACCGAAATCGATCGCGACCTCGCAGCCCGTGATCGGCTGGATGCCATAGCCCACCAGCTTCTCGGAGAATTCCAGCGCGCCAAACATGTTGTCGCTGTCGGTCAGCGCCAGCGCCGGCTGATGGTCGGCCTTCGCCAGTTCCGCCAGTTTTTGGATCTTGATCGAGCCCTTCAGCAGCGAATAGGCCGAATGCACGTGCAGATGGACAAATCCGGCATTCGACGCGGCGGCGGGCTTCTGACTCATGGCGTGGGGCGTTCCGGACTTTGCAGCGCCCGATCTGGGCAGTCATCGACACTGGGGATCGCGGCAGCCTGTTCAGGCCGACTCGCTGCCCTATGGTGATGCCTGCCCCCGGCCAAGTCCATGTGAAACCCGCTCGGGCCCGGAAGCGTCCCCGCATTCCCTAGGGAATGCCTGTCATTCCCCGGGAGCGTTCCCGTATCCACCGGAGAGTGCTTCCCCGGTGTTCCGGCGCCAGCTTCGCAGCCAGCGTCCGGGAGCAAGATCACAGCTGGGGGATCAGTTGCGCCCAAACCGCAATCATGCCGACGAACAGGACGATCGATGCCAGTGCAGCGGCTTCTTCAACAAAGGTCTTCAACATGGTGGCCTCCGTGATCTCTGGAACATATGAAGAACATTGTTCTCATTCTGTTCCTGAGTCAAGCAGCCGATCCGGGCTCGTCGCGCCTCATATTCGGGATGGTTAAAATGGCAGGCCGGCACGCTTTACGCCCAGCCAGCCAAGGCCATCCCTCGCCGGCGATCACCTACGCCGTATTGCGTCGCCTGTGCCGAACAAGCCCTGTTACGGCATGTTTCCGGCGCCAGATGCGGAGCGGAATCCGGCTTTGTGAGTTGACGAATACCTCTCGGACCGGCTTTGTGCCGGTCAGAGATCACACGCAGCCGGCCATCTGAGTCGGCAGGAGAATTCGATGCGCGCAGCCCTGCTTGCTCTGGTCGCCTTCGGCGCCCTCTCGGCCCTCACCGTCACGCCCGCCGCAGCACAGCGCACCGATCCCGGCCCGTTCTCGTTCAACACGCCGAGCGGTTATCCGTTCTGCATGCGCTCGCTCTATGACGACGACGACTGCAGCTACCGCACCTATGCGCAGTGCGCCGCGACGGCATCGGGCATCGGCCTGACCTGCTTTGCCAATCCGGCGCTGGCCTATGCGCAGACCTACGCGCCGCAGCAGCCGCGCGTGAAGCGCAAGCGTAAGAGCAGCTACTGAGCGACGGCGCCGTCCGCGGCGCCCCGCTTTTTCTCTCTCAAATGAAACGAGTGGCGGGGTCAGTCGAGTTCGACGACCTTGCCGTTTTCCAGCGACACCCGCCGGTCCATGCGGCCAGCCAGTTCCATGTTGTGGGTCGCGATCAGCATCGCCACCTTGGTCGCCTTCACGAGCTGCATCAGCGCCTTGAAGACGTGATCCGCGGTGTGCGGATCGAGATTGCCCGTCGGCTCGTCGGCAAACAACACGCGCGGTGCATTGGCCACCGCACGGGCAATCGCAACGCGCTGCTGCTCGCCGCCCGACAGCTCCGCAGGGCGATGTGTGATGCGTTCGGCCAGACCCAGATAGGCCAGGATTTCCTTGGCGCGGGCAACCGTCTCGGAGCGCTTCAGGCCGCGGATCATCTGCGGCAGCATGACGTTCTCCAGCGCGGTGAATTCCGGCAGCAGCCGATGTGACTGGTAGACGAACCCGATATCGGTGCGGCGGATCTGGGTGCGCTCGGTGTCCGACAGGCCCGAGGTCGCGGTGCCGCCGACATAGACCTCGCCGTCATCCGGGCTCTCGAGCAGGCCGGCAATATGCAGCAGCGTCGACTTGCCCGAGCCGGACGGCGCCACCAGCGCGACAGACTGCCCCGCCCACAATGCCAGCTTGGCATTGTCGAGAATGGTCAGAACGCTTTCGCCCTGGGTGTATTGCCGCTTGATGTCGTGGAGATAGACCACCGGTACATCATCTGCCCCTTGCGCCATATCAGTCACTCACTCGTATCTTAGCGCATCGACGGGATCGAGGCGCGCGGCGCGCCACGACGGGTAGAGGGTCGCCAGGAACGACAGCGTCAGCGCCATGATGACCACCGCGCTGGTTTCGCCGACGTCGACCTCGGCCGGCAGCTTGGACAGGAAATACAGTTCCGGCGAGAACAGCTCCGTGGATGTCATCCAGGAGATGAATTGCCGGATCGTCTCGATGTTGAAGCAGACCAGTAGTCCAACGAAGAAGCCGACCAGCGTGCCGACCACGCCGATCGCAGCACCGGTGATCAGGAACACCCGCATGATCGAGCCTTGAGAGGCGCCCATGGTGCGCAGGATCGCGATGTCGCTGCCCTTGTCCTTCACCAGCATGATCAGGCCGGAGACGATGTTCAGCGCCGCCACCAGCACGATCAGCGTCAGGATCAGGAACATGACGTTGCGCTCGACTTGCAGCGCATTGAAGAAGGTCGAGTTGCGCTGCCGCCAATCGACGATGAAGATCGGTCGCCCGGCCGCCTCGGTCACGAGCTTGCGATACTCGTCGATCCTGTCGGGATTGTTGGTGTAGACCTCGATCGAGGTCACGTCAGAAGGGCGATTGAAGTAAGTCTGCGCCTCGGCCAATGGCATGAAGACGAAGGTCGAGTCATATTCCGACATGCCGATCTCGAAGACGGCAGCAACCTTGTAGGGCTTGATCCGCGGCGTCGTGCCCATCGGGGTCACCGCCCCCTTCGGCGAGATCAACGTGATCATGTCGCCGGCGTGGATCGAGAGCTGATCTGCCAGCCGCCGACCGATCGCCACACCCTGCCCGTCATCGAAGCCTTCGAGCGTGCCCTGCTTGATGTTCTTGGCGATCGACGTGAGGTTATTGAGATCGCCAGAGCGGATACCGCGGATAAAGATGCCGGCAGCACCGAACGCGGATGATCCCAGTCCCTGGCCATCCACAACCGGCGCCGCGAGACGAATGCCATTCACACCGCTGATGCGGTCGGCGACATCCTTCCAGTCGGTCAGAGGACTTTCCAGCGGCTGCACCAGCAGATGCCCGTTGAGACCCAAGATCTTGTCGAGCAGCTCCTTGCGGAAGCCATTCATCACGGCCATCACGATGATCAGCGTGGCGACGCCGAGCATGATGCCGAGGAACGAGAAGCCGGCAATGACGGAGATGAATCCCTCTTTGCGGCGCGCGCGGAGATAGCGTCCGGACAGCAGCCATTCGAAGGCGGCGAAGGGTGGGGTTCGAACTGGCTCGCTCATGGCATCATCCATCGCCCGACTCCCATACGAATCGGGCTTATTCTAGCCGCATCGTGAGTGATGCGGCGACCACACAGTGGATAAGTCGTCAGGACGTCAGCTTTGCGACGACCTCGGCGGCGCTGATATTCTCACGTGAACCGTCATCGCGCCGCTTCAGCTCGACCTTGCCTTCGGCCAGCCCCTTCGGGCCAACGAGGATCTGCCAGGGCACACCGATCAGATCGGCAGTGGCAAACTTGCCGCCGGCGCGCTGGTCGGTGTCGTCATAGAGCACATCGACGCCCTTGGCCGAGAGCTCCTTGTAGAGCGCCTCGCAGGCCGCATCCGTATCGGCCGAACCCTGCTTGAGGTTGAGGATGGCGGCGCGGAACGGCGCCACTTCCTCGGGCCACTTGATGCCGTTCTCGTCATGGCAGGCCTCAATGATCGCGCCCAGCAGCCGCGATACGCCGACGCCGTAGGAGCCGCCATGGATCGCCGTCTCCGCGCCATCGGCGCCGGCAACGGTCGCCTTCATCGCGTCGGAATATTTGGTGCCGAAATAGAAGATCTGGCCGACTTCGATACCGCGGGTGTTGAGCCGCCGATCGGCCGGCACTTCGCTTTCGAACCGCGCAGCGTCGTGGACGTCTTCGGTCGCCGCATAGATCGAGGTCCACTGATTGATGATGCCCGTGAGATCACCGCTATAATCGACATCGGCCGGCGGGATCGGCAGATCGAGCACGTTCTTGTCGCAGAACACGCCGGACTCGCCGGTCTCAGCGAGCACGATGAATTCGTGGGAGTGATCCCCGCCGATCGGTCCGGTCTCGGCGCGCATCGGGATCGCCTTCAGGCCCATGCGGGCGAAGGTGCGCAAGTAAGCGACGAACATCTGATTGTAGGAATGCTTCGCCGCGGCTTCGTCGATGTCGAATGAATACCCATCCTTCATCAGGAATTCGCGGCCGCGCATCACGCCGAAACGCGGACGCTGCTCGTCACGGAACTTCCACTGGATGTGGTACAGGTTCAGCGGCAGGCTCTTGTAGGACTTCACATAGCCGCGGAAGATCTCGGTGATCATTTCCTCGTTGGTCGGCCCGTAGAGAAGCTCCCGCTTGTGGCGGTCGACGATGCGCAGCATCTCCGGCCCATAGGCGTCGTAGCGCCCACTTTCGCGCCAGAGATCGGCGAGCTGCAATGTCGGCATCAGGAGCTCGATGGCGCCCGCCCGGTTCTGCTCCTCGCGGACGATCGCCTCGATCTTCTTCAGCACCCGCAGGCCCAGCGGCAACCAGGCATAGATGCCGGCGGCCTCCTGCCGGATCATGCCCGCGCGCAGCATCAGCCGGTGCGAGACGATCTCGGCTTCCTTCGGCGTTTCCTTGAGAATGGGCAGAAAATAGCGCGACAATCGCATGGTTAGGCCTGGGAATCGGAGGGACACGGGAGAACGCGAGTGAAACCGGATCGGCCGCCAAAATACAAGGGCGACGGGTCGGACGCCGGGCAGTCTAGGACATGGAGCTGGCAATCGGGGCTTAATTCCGTTCGCCTGGCGAATTGCTTCGCAGGCTGTCAAATATCTCCATTTCCGATATCGGCCACAGCGACCCCAGCGTGACCGGAAATCGCGTAAAAGGTCGCGATTCTACCCTTGGCCTAAATTTTGAACACACATTGCCGAAATTGGTGACAAACAAAAAAAGTTAAGCTACGACTCACAGCTCAGGCGGTTCGTAAGGACAGAGTCTGGTGGTCCAAGTCTCGGGAGGAGCCCTGACGCGCTCAAGCAGCGTCAACCCGCTAAGCAAGGATAAAATCCAAAGTTTGGGGTAATAGGGTCGACACAATTTTCCGAGCAGGGCTGCGGCCCTGCTCTTTTTTTTCGGCAGATTCCCGACAACGATAGCGACGCTTCATATCGTCCGAGACGCAAAAAAGGCCGGCATCCATGCCGGCCTTTTTTCGGAGATGCAAAGCGCCGCGTATTACAGCGCACCACCCTTCGGCTTGATGCCCGACAGCCACGAACAGATCAGGCCCTGTACCGCGCCGACGATCCCGAATGTAAGAATCTGACGCAGCGGAATCGACACCGACGTCCAGATCAACATCATCCCGATACTCACGACATAGCCAGTCAACGCCGAGGTCAGCACCTTCGGCCACAGCTGCATCTTGTCTTCAAGGAACCAGTCCTCAAGCCACATCACCAGCGACGGGATCAGCCCGAACCAGTAGGCAAATGGCAATCCCATAATGAAGCCGGGAAAGCCGCCGATGATCCTGCCGCTGGCAATTTCGCGCAGCTCGAAAACCGCGAAACCGACAGCCGGCCCAAGCAACAGAAAAAGCAGAAAGCGCTTCATGCGTCAGCTCCGTATCGACACCTGAAAGGACAGACTCCGCAGGTTAAAGATCGCTCTCAGATCGGCACGCCCATCAGCTTCGAGAGCCTCTCGATGTTGAAGTAGCCCATGCGATACGCATACATGCCGCCCGCGAATAGCACCGCGGAAATCACCGTGGTCCAGATCAGCTTGCGCCCCATCCGGGCCAGCACAGGCGCACCGGGATCGGTGCCGTCGGTACCCTCGCCGTCCTCATGCTGGCTGCGCACGCCGAACGGCAGCGTCAGGAACAGCGTGATCCACCAGATGACGAAATAGACCGCGAGCGACGTCGAGATCGTATAGGCCATCGCGTCCTCAGGACTGTTCGATTTCGGAAGCTTGTTCGATCTCTACCAGCGCGCCCGAGAAATCCTTGGGATGCAGGAACAGCACAGGCTTGCCATGGGCGCCGATCTTCGGCTGGCCGTCGCCAAGCACGCGCGCGCCTTCCTTGATCAGGTTGTCGCGTGCCGCGATGATATCCGGCACTTCGTAACAGATGTGATGAATGCCGCCGTCAGGATTGCGCTCGACGAATTTGGCGATCGGGGAATCCGCGCCCAGCGGCTGGATGAACTCGATCTTGGTATTCGGCAGCGTCGCGAACACCGTGATCACGCCATGCTCCGGCAGCGGCACGGTCGCGGAAATCTCGGCACCGAAGGCGGTGCCGTAGATCTTCGCAGCTTTCTCCGCATCGGCGACGGCAATCGCCACATGATTGAGCCGGCCCAGCATCGTGTTTCCTCCGTCGTCTTTGTTTCTTTGCTTTTAGTCTTCGACCTGCAGGATGTGAACGTAGCACATCGTCTTCTTGCCCCATTGATCGGCGAGTGACGAGCGGACGGCGCGTCGCACCGACTCCGCCATCGCATCGGGATCGCGCTTGCGCGCCTTGGGCAGGTTCTCGACGATGTTGACGACGATGTCGAACACGACATCCTCCATCACCTCGCCCTTGAGGTTCTTTTCGGGAATGCCGATCAGGTCGACCGCAGGGTCATCGACCAGTTCGCCCTTCATGGTCACGGCCAGTGCCACGAAAGCGCAACCGGCAAAGGACAGCCGGCGCCGCTCGCTCACCGCGCGGGACTTGGAATCCTCGAGAATGAGGCCGTCCTTGAACATGCGGCCCGACGGCAATTCGTCGATGACGGCAGCATCGCCGGGCGCCAGGCGCACGAGGTCGCCGTTCTTGACGATCATGGTCCGCGGCACGCCGCAGGCGCGCGCGAGCTTGGCATGCTCATGCAGATGCAGCGCCTCGCCATGGACGGGGATCAGCAATTGCGGACGAACCCAGGAAATCATGTCGCGCAATTCGTCGCGGCGCGGATGGCCCGACACATGCACCAGCGCATCGCGATCGGTGATCACCTCGATGCCCTGCGTGACAAGACCGTTGATGATGGTGCCGACCGCCTTCTCGTTGCCCGGAATGGTCCGCGACGAGAAGATCACCGTATCACCCTTGTTGAGGGTCACCATCGGATGATCGTCGCTGGCGATACGCGCCAGCGCCGCGCGCGCTTCACCCTGACTGCCCGTGCACAGCGCCACCACCTTGTCCGGCGGGAAATGGCCGTAATAGTCGGCGTTACGGAACGCCGGCAGTCCATCGAGATAGCCGCATTCGCGGGCCACCTGCACGACGCGCTCCATAGCGCGGCCGACCAGCACCACTTCGCGGCCCGCGGCCTGCGCCGCTTCGGCAACGGCCCGCAACCGCGCCACGTTCGATGCGAAGGTCGTAACGGCGACGCGGCCCTTGGCAGCCTTCACCAGTTTGGTGAGCGTGGCGGCAACCTCCGTTTCGGAAGGTGAGCGGCCATCGCGCACCGCATTCGTGGAGTCGCCGATGATGGCCAGCACGCCGGCATCGCCGAGTTCGCGCAGCCGCTTTTCGTCGGTTGGCAGGCCTATGATCGGCGTCGGATCGATCTTCCAGTCACCGGTATGCAGCACGGTGCCGAGCGGCGTGTGCAGCGCGATCGCATGGGATTCCGGAATCGAATGCGCAACCGGAATGAACTCGATATCGAACGGGCCGAGATTGATGCGGCCGCCCGAGGGCACCACGGTGACCGGGATCTTCGGCGGATTGCGCTCGCTGGCGCATTTGGCTTCGAACAATGCGGCGCTGAACTGCGTCGCATAGATCGGGCATTTCAGCTTGGGCCACAGGTCGATGATGGCGCCGAAGTGGTCCTCATGGGCGTGGGTGAGCACGAGACCGACGAGATTCTTCTTTTCCTTTTCCAGGAAGCGCACGTCGGGCATCACCAGATCGATACCTGGCAGATGTTCCTCGTCGCCAAAGTAGACGCCGAGGTCGATCGCCAGCCACTTCCCGGCCAGGCCATAGATCGACAGGTTCATGCCAATCTGGCCGACGCCTCCCAGCGGTGCGAAGGTCAATTCGTTGGGTCGCGTCATTTGCGTACTGTCCTTGTCGACGCGGCCGATCCGAAATGAACGTCGCCGGCGGTAATAGGGATTCGCCGGCGATCCGCTGTCGCGACAATCATACAACCGGCCTCATCAATGGTGTCGAAAATTCCCGAAATCGTCTGTACCCCGTTGTCCACGGACACCGGCTGACCGATCCCTGCTGCACGCTCCAGCCACTGTCGCCGGATCTCGGCAAACCCGCGGCCGGAATCCCAGATGCCGCGCATCTCCTGCCAGGTGTCCGAAAGCGCCGCAAACAGGTCTTCAGCGCTGGCGCTGACACCCATCGCATGCAGGCAAGCAACCGGATAAGGCATATTGTCGGGGGCCGCCACCACATTGGTGCCGATGCCGACGACAACAGCAAGCTGGCCGTTCGGCGCTGCCTCCGCCTCCAGATTCATTCCGACCAGCTTGTGCCCGCCTGCCAGAACGTCGTTCGGCCATTTCAGCCGATAATCATTCGCGGCCGACTGCGGCGCCCGCATCGCGGCTTCGACGCTGATCTGTCGGAGCGCCTTCTCAACGGCAACGCCGGCCGCAAAGCCCAGCGTCGCCGCAACTGAGGGCGTCACATCAAGAACTTCCAGCACCGAACTGGCGAGGTTCCCGCGGGGAGCGACCCACGGCCGATGCCGCCGCCCACGTCCCGCAGTCTGTTCCGTTGTGACAAACCACATCGGACCGCGCTCGCCTGCGCGCGCGCTGTCCATAGCTTCCGTATTGGTCGAACCGGTTGTGTCGAATGCGGCGAGCTTCGTGCCCGCCGCGAGGGCTCGGGGACCGAGCGAAAATACCATCTAGAACAGCGACTTCGCTGCGAATGCCGCCGCGCTGACCAGAGGCGCCGGATAGACGAAGAACAACACGTTGAAGAGACCCGCCACAGCCAGCACCGTGCGCAGTTCAACACGCATCGGATCGAGCTTCCCGACCGGCTCGTCGAAATACATGAGCTTCACGATGGACAGATAGTAGAACGCGCCCACCACGCTGGCCAACACACCGACCACGGCCAGTACGAACAGGCCCGACTTGATGGCCGCCATGAAGACGTAGAACTTGCCGAAGAAGCCGGCCAGCGGCGGCACGCCTGCCAGCGAGAACAGGAACATCGCGAAGAAGAAGGCGATGATCGGATTGGTGCGCGACAGGCCGGCGAAATCCTTGATCGTCTCAACCGGCTGGCCACCCCGCTTCATGGTCAGGATGATGGCGAAGGTGCCGAGGGTCATCGCGACATAGATCGCGATATAGACCAGCACGCCCTGCGCACCCTCCTGCGTGCCGGCGGCAAGGCCGACCAGCGCGAAGCCCATATGGCCGATCGACGAATAGGCCATCAGGCGCTTGATGTTGGTCTGGCCGATGGCGGCGAACGAGCCCAGCACCATCGAGGCCAGCGACACGAACACCACGACCTGCTGCCATTGCACCACGATGCCCGGGAACGCGGTCAGCGTGACGCGGGTGAACACAGCGAGTGCTGCAACCTTCGGGGCCGAAGCGAAGAAGGCGGTGACGGGCGTCGGAGCGCCTTCGTAGACATCGGGCGTCCACATGTGGAACGGCACGGCCGAAACCTTGAAACAGAGGCCGGCGAGCAGAAACACCAGCCCGAACACCAGGCCGATATTGCCGGTCTTGGCTTCGGCGGCGATGCCGGCGAAGGACACCGTGCCGGTAAAGCCGTAGATCATAGAAGCGCCGTAGAGCAGCATGCCGGACGACAGCGCACCCAGCACGAAATACTTGAGGCCGGCTTCGGTCGACTTTGCATTGTCGCGGTTGGAGGCTGCGACGACATAGAGCGCAAGGCTCATCAGTTCGAGGCCGAGATACAGCATGATCAGGTCGCCGGCCGAGATCAGCACCATCATGCCGAGCGTCGAGAGCAGCACCAGGATGGCGTATTCGAAAATGCGACGGGACTGGTCCGCGAGGAATTCACGCGACAGGATCAGCGTCACGGCCGACGCGATGATCGCCAGCACCTTCAGGAAGCGCGCATAATCGTCGACGATGAAGCTGCCGCCGAAAGTGACATGCTTGCCCGTGGGCAGCATGATTTCAGCCGCTCCGACCACCACCAGCAGACAGACGGCGAGCGTGGTGACCAGGCCCGTGACCTTCGGTCCGTTGAAGGCACCGATCATCAGCAGCACCATGGCGCCAACCGCGAGCATCAGCTCCGGCAGTACGGGCAGCAGGGAATATCCGGCGGTCGTAATCGTCATTGCGCGTTATCCTGATCTGCTGCGGTCATTGCAGCAGCGCGGCTGCCTTCACGGCAGACGTTGCAGCAGCGTAATTGTTAACGAGGAGCTGGATCGAAGCCGCCGACATGTCGAGCACCGGCTTCGGATAGACTCCGAACAGAATGGTGAGAATGACCAGCGGCACCAGCACCAGGCCTTCCCGGAACGTGATGTCCTTGATGCCCTGCAGCGCAGGCTTGGTCAGTTCACCGAACACGACCTTGCGGTACAGCCACAGTGCATAGGCCGCCGACAGGATCACGCCGATGCTGGCGAATGTCGCCGTCGGGATCGAGACCTTGAAGGTGCCGATCAGCGTCAGGAATTCACCGACGAAGCCGGAGGTGCCGGGCAGACCGACATTGGCCATGGTGAAGACCATGAACAGCGCCGCATAGATCGGCATCCGGTTGACGAGGCCGCCATAGGCCGCGATCTCGCGGGTATGCAGCCGGTCGTAGACGACGCCGACGCAGAGGAACAGCGCGCCCGACACGATGCCATGAGACACCATCTGGAACACCGCGCCGGAGACGCCCTGCGTCGTGCCGGCGAAGATGCCCATAGTGACGTAGCCCATATGCGCGACTGACGAGTAGGCGATCAGCTTCTTGATGTCTTCCTGCATCAGCGCGACCAGCGACGTGTAGACGATCGCGATCACGGAGAGCGTCCAGACCATCGGCGCGAAATAGAGAGAGGCATCCGGGAACATCGGCAGCGAGAAGCGCAGGAAGCCGTAACCGCCCATCTTCAGCATGATCGCGGCCAGCACGACCGAACCTGCCGTCGGCGCTTCCACGTGTGCGTCAGGCAGCCAGGTGTGTACCGGCCACATCGGCATCTTGACCGCGAAGGATGCGAAGAATGCCAGCCACGCCCATGTCTGCAGGCTGCGCGGCACGGCCGTGTGCATCAGCGTCGGGATGTCCGTTGTGCCCGCATTCCAGTACAGCGCCATGATGGCCAGCAGCATCAGCACCGAGCCGAGGAACGTGTAGAGGAAGAACTTGAACGAGGCGTAGACGCGGCGCGGACCGCCCCAGATGCCGATGATCAGGAACATCGGGATCAGGCCGCCTTCGAAGAACAGATAGAACAGCACCAGATCCAGCGCCGAGAAGGTGCCGATCATCAGCGTTTCCAGGAACAGGAACGCGATCATGTATTCGCGGACACGCTTGGTGACCGACTTCCAGCTGCACAGGATGCAGAACGGCATCAGGGCCGTGGTCAGGATCACGAAGGGCAGCGAAATGCCGTCCACACCCATATGGTAGTTGATGGTCGCGGCCAGCCACGGCGCCTTTTCGACGAACTGAAAGTCGCCGTTCGACGGGTCGAAGCGGATCACCAGGATCAGCGAGACCGCAAAAGTGATCAGCGTGGTCCAGAGCGCGATCCAGCGCGCATTGCCCTGCGCAGCCTCATCATCGCCGCGGCTGAGATAGATCAGGATCGCGCCGACGATCGGCAGGAAGGTGACGACCGAAAGAACCGGCCATGTCATGACGGACGCCATTGTTACTGGCCCCCCAGGCCGAAGATGAACCAGGTGATCAACCCGGCGACGCCGATCAGCATCACGAAGGCATAGTGATAGAGGTAGCCGGTCTGCAGCTTCACCACGCCGCGCGTGATATTGAGCACGCGGGCCGAGACACCATCAGGCCCGAGGCCGTCGATGATCATGCCGTCGCCCTTCTTCCAGAGGAAGTGGCCGATCCACTTGGCCGGGCGAACGAAGATGATCTCGTAGAGCTCGTCGAAGTACCACTTGTTGAGCAGGAACTTGTAGAGCAGCGGATGCTGGTTCGCGAGTTCGACAGGCAAATACGGCTTGCGAACATAGAACAGATACGAAATCAGGAAACCGAGCACCATCATCACAGTCGGCACATAGGGCACCCAGCCCGGGATGTGATGCATCTCCTCGATGATGTGCGGGTTCATCTTCAGCGATTCCCGGAAGAACTCGCCGACGTGATGACCGGCAAACAGCTCCTTGAACGGGAAGCCTGCGGCGAACGATCCGATGCCCAGCACGGCCAGCGGGACCAGCATCCACAGCGGCGCTTCATGTGCTGCGTCGTAATGCTTCTTGTCGTGCGGCTCGCCATGGAACGTCTTGAACACCAGACGCCATGAATAGAACGAGGTCAGCAGCGCAGCGACCACGGTCATCAGGAAGCCGTAGAAGGCGAACTGGGTGTGCGAGGCGTAAGCCGCTTCGATGATCGCGTCCTTCGAGAAGTAACCGGCCGTGAACGGGAAGCCGGTCAGCGCCAGCGTACCGATGGTCATCATCGCGTAAGTGAACGGGATCTTGTTCCACAGGCCACCCATCTTCCGGATGTCCTGCTCGTGATGCATCGCATAGATCACCGAGCCCGAGCCCAGGAACAACAGCGCCTTGAAGAAGGCATGCGTGAACAGGTGGAACATGGCGACGGAGTAAGCCCCCGTCCCCAGCGCCACGAACATGTAACCGAGCTGCGAACAGGTCGAGTAAGCGACGATGCGCTTGATGTCGTTCTGCACCAGACCGATGGTCGCGGCGAAGAATGCTGTGGTCGCGCCGACCAGCATCACGACGGCCTGCGCGTTCGGTGCGAGCTCAAACAGCGGCGACATGCGCGCTACCATGAAGACGCCCGCGGTGACCATGGTCGCCGCGTGGATCAGCGCCGACACAGGCGTCGGACCTTCCATCGCGTCCGGCAACCAGGTGTGCAGCAGGAACTGGGCCGACTTGCCCATCGCGCCGACGAACAGCAGCAGACAGGTCAGTGTCAGCGCATCGGCGTGCCAGCCGAAGAAGTTGATCGTCTTGCCGGTCAGGCCAGGCGCGCTGGCGAAGATGGTGTCGAGATCGGTCGAGCCGACCAGCATGAACAGCGCGAAGATGCCGAGCAGGAATCCGAAGTCGCCGACGCGGTTGACCACGAACGCCTTGATCGCCGCCGCATTGGCCGAGGGCTTCTTGAACCAGAAACCGATCAGCAGGTAGCTGGCCAGACCCACGCCTTCCCAGCCGAAGAACAGCTGCAGCAGGTTATCCGCGGTCACCAGCATCAGCATCATGAAAGTGAACAGCGACAGATACGCCATGAAGCGCGGCCGGTTCGGATCGTCTTCCATATAGCCCAGCGAATAGATGTGCACGAGCGACGACACCGTGGTGACGACGACCAGCATCACGGCGGTCAGCGTATCGACGCGCAGCGTCCAGGACAGCTGCAGGTCACCCGAATTGATCCAGTTCAGCAGCACGATACGGGCATCGTGATGCATGAAGGCGACATCCACGAAGGTCATCCAGGACAGCACCGCCGACACCACCAGCAGACCGGCGGTGATCAGCTCGGCTGCACGCGAGCCGAGCGCGGCCGGCTCGGCAACGTGGTAATGGTCGTCGTGATCATCGTGACCATGATCGTCATGCCCATGCGCAGCATGTGCATGCGCGCTGGCATCGCCGTGACCGTGGTCGTCATGCGCATGGTCCATCTCGTCGCCGCTCGGATTACGCCCATGCGCACCCAAGATGGCGATGAAGCCTGCGATCAGCGCGCCGATCAGCGGCAGGAATACAAGAGCCTGGATCATAACTGGCTCAGCCCTTCATCAGATTGACGTCTTCAACCGCGATCGAGCCGCGGTTGCGGAAATAGACCACCAGCACGGCGAGACCGATCGCTGCTTCCGCAGCGGCCACGGTCAGCACAAGCAGCGCGAACACCTGCCCGACGATGTCGCCGAGGAAGGTCGAGAACGCCACCATGTTGATGTTGACGGCGAGCAGGATCAGCTCGATCGACATCAGGATGACGATGATGTTCTTGCGGTTCAGGAAGATGCCGAGAATGCCCAGCGTGAACAGGATCGCTGCGACCGCCAGATAGTGTCCGAGACCGATCGTCATTTGACCCAGCTCCCCGCGTCGGCGTCCTGCAGGCCCTGCCCGGTCGCGACCTTGCGCACTTCCATCGCCAGTTCCGGATTGCGCGCGTTCTGAACATTGATGTCCTGGCGCCGGACTTTGACCTTGTGACGCAGCGTCAGCACGATCGCGCCGATCATCGCCACCAGCAGCACCATGCCGGCCAGCTGGAAGTAATGGATGTACTTCGTATAGAGCACGAGGCCGAGCGCCTCGGTATTGCTCACATTCGTCGGGATGGCCGCCGTGATCGACTTGGTGACGTTCGGGTTCATCACCCAGCCACCTGCGACCAGCAGCAATTCAGCAAGGAAGATCGCGCCGATCACCAGACCAAACGGCAGATACTGAATGAAGCCTTCGCGCAGCTGCGTGAAGTCGACGTCGAGCATCATGATGACGAACAGGAACAGCACCGCGACGGCGCCGACATAGACGACGATCAGCAGCATCGCCAGGAATTCGGCGCCCATCAGCACGAACAGGCCCGAGGCGTTGACGAAGGCCAGGATCAGGAACAGCACGGAATGCACAGGATTGCGCGAGGCAATCACCATGACCGCGGAAGCCACGCAGATGCTGGCGAACAGATAGAAGAACAGTGCGGGAAGGATCATCTGGTCACCTTACCGGTACGGCGCGTCGAGTTCGATTGACTTCGCAATCTCGCGCTCCCAGCGGTCGCCGTTGGCGAGCAATTTCGCCTTGTCATAATAGAGTTCCTCACGCGTCTCGGTGGCGAACTCGAAGTTCGGTCCCTCGACGATCGCATCCACCGGACAGGCCTCCTGGCACAGTCCGCAATAGATGCATTTCACCATGTCGATGTCGTAGCGCACGGTGCGGCGCGTCCCATCATTGCGGCGCGGGCCGGCTTCGATGGTGATGGCCTGCGCCGGACACACCGCTTCGCAGAGCTTGCAGGCGATGCAGCGCTCTTCACCGTTCGGATAGCGGCGCAGCGCATGCTCACCGCGGAAACGCGGCGAGATCGGCCCCTTCTCGAACGGATAGTTCAGCGTCGGCTTCGGCTTGAAGAAATACCGCATGGCGAGGACGAACGCCGAAACGAACTCCGCCAGCAGAAGCGAGTGAGCTGTTGCCCTGATATTCATAGTGACCTCATTTCGGAGCAAGGCCCCCGAATTGCAGCACGGCAGCGACGATGATGACGTACGCCAACGACAGCGGCAGAAACACCTTCCAGCCCAGACGCATCAGCTGGTCGTAGCGGTAGCGCGGCACGATCGCCTTCGCCATCGCAATCAGGAAGAACATGAACATCACCTTGATGGCGAACCAGATGATGCCTGGCACCCAGGTGAATGGCGCGAACGGGATCGGCGAGAGCCAACCGCCCAAAAACAATATCGTTGCCAGCGCGCACATGGTGACGATGGCGACATATTCACCGAGCATGAACAGCAGATACGGGGTCGAGCCGTATTCGGTCATGAAGCCCGCGACCAGTTCCGATTCCGCTTCGACGAGGTCGAAGGGCGGACGGTTGGTTTCAGCCAACGCCGAGACGTAGAAGATCACGAACATCGGGAATAGCGGGATCCAGTACCAGCCGAGAATGCCCCACTTCGAATCCTGCGCGGCCACGATGGCCGTCAGGTTCAGCGAACCGACGCAGAGCAAGACCGTGATGATGACAAAGCCAATCGAGACTTCGTAGGACACCATCTGCGCGGCGGCGCGCAGCGCCGACAGGAACGGATATTTCGAATTCGACGACCAGCCGGCCATGATGATGCCGTAGACCGACAGCGACGAGATCGCGAAGATATAGAGCACGCCGACATTGATGTCGGAAATAACCCAGCCGAGATCCATCGGGATCACCGCCCAGGCCGCCAGCGCCAGCACGCAGGACACCAGCGGCGCCAGCAGGAACACGCCCTTGTTGGAGCTGGAAGGAACCACGGGCTCCTTCAATACGAATTTCAGCAAGTCCGCGAAGGATTGCAGCAGGCCGAATGGCCCGACCACGTTGGGGCCACGGCGGATCTGTACCGCCGCCCAGATCTTGCGGTCAGCCAGCAGGATGTAGGCAATCGCAATCAAGAGCACCACGAGCACAAGGAGGCTCTGCGCGACCATGATGATCAGCGGCCACAGGGTGCTTGTCCAGAATTCAGCCATCGGTTTACTCCGCCGCCGTCAGCATCTGGCCGGAAGCCAGGCGGGAGCATTCCGCCATGATGGCTGACGCACGCGCGATCGGGTTGGTCAGGTAGAAGTCCTCAACGGAGGCCTTGAACGGTGTCTTGTCGACGGTGCCGCCCTTGCCCGCAAGTGTCTTGATCGCACCGGCATCGCCGGCCTCGATCTGATCGATGCGCATCAGGTGCGGTGCAGCCTTGAAGATCGCCTGCCGCAGCGCAGCCAGCGAGTCGTAAGGCAGCTTGTGGCCGAGCACGTCGGACAATGCGCGGATCACTGCCCAGTCCTCGCGGGCATCGCCCGGCGGGAAACCGGCGCGCTCCGCCATCTGCACGCGGCCTTCAGTGTTGACGAAAATGCCGGACTTTTCGGTATAGGCCGCACCCGGCAGGATCACGTCGGCGCGATGCGCACCACGATCACCATGGGTGCCGATGTAGACGACGAAGGTGCCGTCGGCGACTTTCACGTCGTCGGCGCCGAGCGAGAACAGCACGTCGAGCGAACCGGCAGCGGTCATTTGCGCGAGACTCAGGCTGCCCGCGGTCGGCGCGAAGCCGATATCGAGCGCGCCAACGGTCGAGGCCGCCGTCTGCAGCACCGCAAAACCGTTCCAGCCGTCCTTGATGACACCGAAGTCCGAAGCGAGCTTGGCAGCCGCCGCGAGCACCGCGGCGCCATCGGCACGTGCGGCTACACCGGCGCCAACCAGCACGATCGGGTGCTTGGCGTTCTTCAGCACGTCGGCGAAGGCGTTCTTGCCGGCGGCGAGTTCGGCCAGCGAGTCCGTGCCGGCGCCGAGATAGTCGTAGCGATAGGTCAGATCGGCCTTCTCGCCGATCACGCCGACCTTCAACGCACCGGTGCGCCATGCCTTGCGGATGCGCGCGTTGAGAACGGCGGCTTCCTTGCGCGGGTTGGCGCCCACGATCAGCAGCGCATCGGCCTGCTCGATGCCGGCGATGGTCGGGTTGAAAATGTAGGACGCACGGCCGGTGGCCGTATCGAAAGCGCCTGCGCTCTGGGTCGCCAAATTGGCCGAACCCATGCTTGCGAGCAGTTGCTTCAGCGCGAACATTTCCTCGACGGCGGCGAGATCGCCAGCGATGGCGCCGATCTTCTTGCTGCCGGCAACCTTCGCAGCGATGGCACTGAATGCTTCAGCCCAGGTCGCAGCGCGCAGCTTGCCGTTGTCGCGGATATACGGACGATCGAGGCGCTGCGTGCGCAGGCCGTCGACGATGTGGCGCGTCTTGTCGGAGATCCATTCCTCGTTCACGGCCTCATTGACGCGCGGCAGGATGCGCATCACTTCGCGGCCACGGGTATCGACGCGGATCGCCGAACCGACGGCATCCATGACGTCGATAGACTGGGTCTTGCCGAGCTCCCACGGACGCGCGGCGAACGCATAAGGCTTCGAGGTCAGCGCACCGACCGGGCAGATATCGACGAGGTTGCCCTGCAGCTCCGAGGTCAGCGCCGTTTCGAGGAACGAGGTGATTTCCATGTCCTCGCCGCGGCCGGTCGCGCCCATTTCCGGCACGCCGCAGATTTCGGCGGCGAAGCGGACGCAGCGCGTGCACTGGATGCAGCGGTTCATCGAGGTCTTCACGAGAGCACCGAGATACTTGTCCTCGACGGCGCGCTTGTTTTCGGCAAAGCGCGACGTGTCGACGCCATAGCCCATGGCCTGGTCCTGCAGATCGCACTCGCCGCCCTGATCGCAGATCGGGCAATCCAGCGGGTGGTTGATCAGCAGGAATTCCATCACGCCTTCGCGTGCCTTCTTGACCATCGGCGAACGGGTCGAGATTTCCGGCGGTTCTCCCTTGGGACCAGGTCGGCAATCACGCACGCCCCAGGCGCAGCTCGCAACCGGCTTCGGTCCGCCCTTCACTTCGACCAAACACATGCGGCAGTTGCCGGCGATCGACAGGCGCTCGTGGTAGCAGAAGCGCGGGATTTCGGCGCCGGCAGCTTCACACGCCTGCAGCAGCGTGTATTCCGCGGGAACCTCGATCTCTTTGCCGTCGATGATCAGTTTCGTCATAGCCATGCGCCCTACTCCGCCGCGACCAGATGCGCGGGATCGAGGATGCCCTGATCGTCGAGCGTCGCCTTGCGGCTGAACTCTTCGATGCGGCGTTCGATCTCCGGGCGGAAGGCGCGGATCAGGCCCTGCACCGGCCACGCGGCGGCATCGCCGAGTGCGCAGATGGTGTGGCCTTCAACTTGCTTGGTGACTTCGAGCAGCATGTCGATCTCGCGCTTGTGGGCGCGGCCCTCGACCATGCGGCTCAGCACGCGCCACATCCAGCCGGTGCCTTCGCGACACGGCGTGCACTGGCCGCAGCTCTCATGCTTGAAGAAGTAGCTGATGCGGGCAATCGCCGCGACCACGTCGGTGGACTTGTCCATGACGATGACGCCGGCGGTGCCGAACGACGACTTCACCGCGCGGGTGCCGTCGAAATCCATGATGAGGTCTTCGCAATCCGCAGCCGGGATCAACGGGCACGATGCGCCGCCCGGGATGATCGCCAGCAGATTGTCCCAACCGCCGCGAATGCCGCCGCCGTGCTTCTCGATCAGCTCACGGAACGGAATGCTCATCGCGTCTTCGACGACGCAGGGCGTGTTGACGTGGCCGGAGATGCCGTAAAGCTTGGTGCCGACATTGTTCGGACGACCGATCGAGGCGAACCATGCCGCGCCGCGACGCAGGATGTCCGGCGCAACGGCAATCGACTCCACGTTGTTTACCGTGGTCGGGCAGCCGTAGAGACCGACATTCGCCGGGAATGGCGGCTTCAGGCGCGGCTGGCCCTTCTTGCCTTCGAGGCTTTCGAGCAGTGCAGTTTCTTCGCCGCAGATATAGGCGCCGGCACCGTGCGCGACATAGAGATCGAACGGGAAGCCGTGAATGTTGTTCTTGCCGATCAGATTGGCCTCATAGGCCTGATCGATCGCCGCCTGCAGATGTTCGCGCTCGCGGATGAATTCGCCGCGCACATAGATGTAACCGACATGGGCGCCCATGGCGCAGCCGGCGATCAGGCAGCCTTCGACCAGCGTATGCGGATCGTGCCGCATGATCTCGCGGTCCTTGCAGGTACCGGGCTCGGACTCGTCAGCATTAACGACGAGATAGCTCGGGCGGCCGTCGGCATTGTCCTTCGGCATGAAGGACCACTTCATGCCGGTCGGGAAACCTGCACCGCCGCGGCCGCGCAGGCCCGACGCCTTCATCTCGTTGACGATCCAGTCGCGGCCCTTATCGATGATGGCCTTGGTGCCATCCCAGCCACCGCGACGGCGTGCGCCGGCGAGGCCCCAGTCGTCGAGGCCGTAGAGATTGCGGAAGATGCGGTCGTTGTCGTCGAGCATGGCTTCCTCGATCAGCGATTGGATTGCTTGTAGGCGAGCATCGCGGCGCAACCGCCGAACACAACCGCCCACAACAGACTGGATTCAAGCGTGGCGTTCAAAAAGAAACGCTGCAGCGAGAAAATGAACGCAGCTGCGACCATCGTATGCAGTGCGATGTAGAGCCACTTGTTCATTGCCGCGTCCCCCGACAGCGTTGCAAATTTCATCGACAGCACGCGCGTCATTTCTTCGGCTCCTTGGGAGTCTTCGGCTCCTTGGGAGCACCACCCTTCGGCGGATTGGTCTTGGTCGCATCGGCCGCCGGCGGCTTCGGCGCCGGGCGCTCCTGCACATTGGCCGACTCGGTCTGCTTCTTCGGCTCGGCATCGGCGAGCGCGGGTTCCTTCGGCATATCCAGAACCTTCGTGTATGTGGCGGCGCCACCGCTCGTCATCACGCGCGCGCCGCCTTCGGGCGCAGCAAACTGACGGCCGATCTGCGAACCCGGCTTCGGCGGCGTGCCGGCAGCGAAACCGTCGATCAGCTTGTTCATGCTTTCTTTGGTGAGGTCTTCGTAAGTGTCGCTCCAGATCATCGCCATCGGGGCGTTGACGCAGGCGCCGAGGCACTCGACCTCTTCCCACGAGAAGTCGCCATCTGCGGACAGATGGAATGGGTCGTGATGGATGCGATGCTGACAGACGTCGATCAGATCGCCGGCACCGCGCAGCATGCAAGGGGTCGTGCCACAGACCTGAATGTGCGCCTTCTTGCCGACCGGCTGCAGCTGGAACTGGGTGTAGAAGGTCGCGACTTCGAGCACGCGGATATAGGGCATTTCCAGCATGTCGGCGACGACGCGGATCGCGGCTTCCGAGACCCAGCCAGCCTGTTGTTCCTGCGCACGCCACAGGATCGCGATCACGGCTGATGCCTGACGGCCGGGCGGATAATGCGTGATCTGCTCTTTCGCCCACGCCAGATTCTCGGGCGTGAATTCAAACGAAGCGGGCTGAACTTCTTTCGGAGCCAAACGGCGGACGGACATGTCTAGTCTCTCAATGAGTGCGGCGCGCCGCGCTCGCATTCAGGCTGTTGATGCGGTCGAGCCAGAACGCACTCGATGTGCCAAACACGTTGTAGCCAACATGTGTGGACACCTTGATGCGATCGAGGATCGACAACTCGGTCACGGTTTCGAAACGGTTGGTGGCGGGATCATGCACGATCAGCTTGAGCGGCGTTTGATCCAGGATAAAGCGTGAGACGGTGTGATGCGGGTCATTGCCGTGCTCTTCGCACATGATGACCGAGTCGCCCTGCAGCAATCGTGCGCCGCCCTTGATGGCCTCGATCTCGACGCCTTCGACGTCGAGCTTGATCAGATATTTGCCCGACATCGACACCTTGCCGTCGTCGAGCAGATTGTCGAGCGAGATCACCGGCACTTCCTCGCCGCCGGCATTGGGATCGCCGGCGATGCTGAAGGCTTCGTGCTTGGTGCCCGACAGATGCGCCACGCCGCGCTGCGAGCCAATCGCGCATTTGATGACGTCAAACCGGTCACCATTGATCCTGGCGTTAGTAGCAAGTTTGGCGAAATTGTCGAACGACGGCTCGATCGCGATCGCCTTGTGCGAGCCGAACGGTCCGCTCGACACCAGCACCGACCAGTATCCGTAATTCGCGCCGCAATCGAGCAGCGTGTAATCGACATCGATCGAGTTCCGGAACAACACCTCAAGCTCGTCTTCATAGGAGAAGGTGCGGTTGAGCAACTTGCTCCAGTAGCCATCGCCGAACGGGAACGCGAACAGCGCATCCGCATTCAGCTTCACCACGAGATCGCGCGCCGGTAGCACCGTCCTGCGCATCAGATTGGCGCACATGTTGTAGCCGCGATGCGAGAACGAAGATGAGATCTTCGAGCCAACCACCAGCGCACAGGCCATCGCACGTTCCCAGAGATTCACGCTCTGGAGAACGCCGGACGCCCGGTCAAACTGTATGGGAGGCGTCAGCGTCACCGATCGACCTCTCCGAACACGATGTCGAGCGAACCGAGAATGGCGGAGACGTCGGCAAGCAGATGGCCGCGGCACATGAAGTCCATGGCCTGCAGATGCGCAAAGCCCGGCGCGCGGATCTTGCACTTGTACGGCTTGTTGCTGCCGTCGGAGACAAGATAGACGCCGAACTCACCCTTCGGCGCTTCGACGGCCGCATAGACCTCGCCTTCCGGCACGCGAAAACCTTCGGTGTAGAGCTTGAAGTGATGGATCAGCGATTCCATCGAGCGCTTCATCTCGCCGCGGCGCGGCGGGAAAATCTTGTTGTCTTCGACAGCAACGGCACCCTGCCCGTCCGGCGCGCGCATCTTGGCGATGCACTGCTTCATGATCTTGGTCGACTGCCGCATCTCTTCGACACGAATACAGTAGCGATCGTAGCAGTCGCCGTTCTTGCCGATCGGAACGTCGAAGTCCATTTCGGCGTAGCACTCATAAGGCTGCGACTTGCGCAGATCCCAGGCAGCGCCGGAGCCACGCACCATCACGCCGGAGAAGCCCCACTTCCAGGCGTCTTCCAGCGAGACCACGCCGATATCGACGTTACGCTGTTTGAAAATACGATTGCCGGTGAGCAGCGTTTCGAGATCGTCGAGCACCTGCGGGAAGGCATCGCACCAGGCATCGATATCGTTGATCAGTTTGGGCGGCAGGTCCTGATGTACGCCGCCGATGCGGAAGAACGCGGCATGCATGCGCGAGCCCGAGGCGCGCTCATAGAACACCATCAGTTTTTCGCGCTCTTCGAAGCCCCACAGCGGCGGGGTCAGCGCGCCGACGTCCATCGCCTGCGTGGTGATGTTGAGAAGATGCGACAGGATGCGGCCGATTTCGGAATACAGCACGCGGATCAACTGGCCGCGGCGCGGCACGGTGACGCCGAGCAGCTTTTCGGCGGCCAGACAGAATGCGTGTTCCTGGTTCATCGGCGCGACGTAATCGAGCCGGTCGAAATACGGGATCGCCTGCAGATAGGTCTTCTGCTCGATCAGCTTCTCGGTGCCGCGGTGAAGCAGGCCGATATGCGGATCGACGCGCTCGACGACTTCACCGTCGAGTTCCAGCACAAGGCGGAGCACGCCGTGCGCGGCCGGATGCTGCGGTCCGAAGTTGATCGTGAAATTGCGAACGTTGGGTTGTTCGGTCATGGCTTGACCTCTGCCTTCTCGTCACCGGGCAGCACGGGATAATCCGCGCCTTCCCAGGGCGAGAGGAAATCGAACTTACGGAATTCCTGATTGAGCCGGACCGGCTCATACACCACCCGCTTCTCCTGGTCGTCGTAGCGAACCTCAACGAAACCGGTGAGCGGGAAGTCCTTGCGCAGCGGATGGCCGTCGAAACCGTAATCGGTCAGCAGACGGCGCATGTCGGGATGGCCGACAAAGATCACGCCATAGAGGTCATAGGCTTCGCGCTCGAACCAGTCAGCGCCGGGAAACACCGAAATGATCGACGGCACCTGAGTTGTTTCGGATGCCAGACCTTTCAGACGGATGCGGGTGTTCAGCGTCGGCGACATCAAGTGATAGACGACGTCGAAGCGCTTTTCGCGACCGGGATAGTCGACCGCCGTCGCATCGGTGAAGTTGACGAAGCGGCAGCGCGGATCGTCGCGCAGGAACTGCGCGACCTCGACGATCTTCGATGTTTCCACCGCGATCGTCAGCTGGCCGAACGCCACCTCATGCGCGAGCGCGGCACCCGGCAGGGCGCCGACAATCGTCTGACCCAGTGTGTCGAGCCTCACATCGTCCATGACAAAGCCTTAAGCGTTCGCGAGTCTTAGCGTTCAATCGTGCCGGTGCGGCGGATCTTCTTCTGCAGCAGCAGCACGCCGTAGAGAAGCGCTTCTGCGGTGGGCGGGCAGCCCGGGACATAAATGTCGATCGGCACGATACGGTCGCAGCCCCGAACCACCGAATACGAGTAGTGATAGTAGCCGCCGCCATTGGCGCAGGAGCCCATCGAGATGACGTAACGCGGCTCCGGCATCTGGTCATAGACCTTGCGCAGTGCCGGGGCCATCTTGTTGGTCAGCGTGCCGGCGACGATCATCACGTCGGACTGACGCGGCGACGCGCGCGGCGCGAAGCCGAAGCGCTCGACGTCGTAACGCGGCATCGACACCTGCATCATCTCGACCGCGCAGCAGGCGAGACCGAAGGTCATCCACATCAGCGAGCCGGTGCGCGCCCAAGTGATCAGGTCGTCGGTCGCGGCGACGAAGAAGCCCTTGTCGGACAGCTCGGCATTGACCTCGAGAAAATACGGATCGTTCGCGCCGACCGGCTTGCCGGTGGACGGATCGATGATACCTTTCGGCGCCTGCGCGATCGCGGGAGCCGAGGCTATGACTGGGCTCAATCCCATTCGAGCGCGCCTTTCTTCCATTCGTAGGCGAAACCGATGGTGAGCACGCCGAGAAACACGATCATCGACCAGAAGCCGGTTGCGCCAAGCTTGCCGAAGGCCACTGCCCACGGAAACAGAAAGGCAACTTCCAGATCGAAGATGATGAAGAGAATCGCCACCAGATAGAACCGCACATCGAACTTCATGCGCGCATCGTCAAAAGCGTTGAATCCGCATTCATAGGCGGACAGCTTTTCCGGATCTGGCTGCTGGTAGGCGACGAGAAATGGCGCGATCAGCAAGGCCAGACCGATGACGGATGCGATGCCGATAAAGACCACAAGTGGGAGATAATTATGCAAGATGCCGTTCATCGGCGAGCCTTACTCCTGCGGCCCTGACTTTGCCACAGATTCGAACATTGGAATGGTTCTGAGGCTTAGCGCAGCGCAACAAGCCATGCAAGACAAGGGATGTTGACAGTTTCATGCTCTGCCATGCGCGGCGCGACGATTGAAACGCAACCTTGCCGATGCATCGCTGGCTGCGACAAACCTCGCGCAGATTCTCAAAAATCCGGCATGACTTCTCAACCGCCGGGACCGTCAAACCTCGCCCGTCGACGGGTCGGACCTGGCGCTCCTCCCCGGCAACAACATGCCGTCCAGTTCGGCGCGTTTCCGCACCAGCAGCAGCTCCGCGGCGGCGTTGTCCATGCCCGCCTGTCGCAACAGGCGGATCGCCGCGCCGAGCTCGGCGATCTGCGCCCGCAATGTGATGATCCTGAGTTGCGGCGGCTCGCTCACGCCAGACATGCCAGCGCCTCACGCTCCGCAATGAGCCCCAGCAGATCGGCCTGCATCCGCCGCAGGCGCATGGCGGCATTGGCACAGTCCAGCCCGGCATTGGTCAACAGCCGGATATCCGACTGCACCCCTTTCATCTGGTAGCGCAGCCGGGCGATTCTGAAATTCAGGTTGGCGAGCTTGGTCATTTGCGATATAGAACAAAAAGAGAACAAATTGACAAGCCATTGTTTCGACCCAGATCGGATTTTTGGAGGTTCCCATGACCCTTGCTTTGAAGGCCCTGGCTTTGAAGACCCCGGCTTTGAACACCCGCGGTGAGATCGTCGTCCCCGCGATTGCCGCATCGGTATCGTCGTATGAGAGCCTGCCGGATCGCCTCTCCGGGCCGATGACCCGCGGCCAGGCGCTGACGCTGAAATCGCTGGCGATCGAGGCCTATCAGCCCAAACAATTCGAAAAGGACCTGACGCGCGCTGAAGCCGCGCGGCGAATCGAGGCGCTGAAGCAGGAAATTGCGCTCGCAGATTCGTTCTGAGCGCTGGCACGTCAAATGCCGCGCGTGACGTCTGCAACTCTATAGTTCTCTTGAGGAAACTTGTGGGGACGACCGCGGATGGACCTGAATCCCGCCATTCCCGATGGAATGGCGCGAGAGACGGGACTCGAACCCGCGACCTCTGCCGTGACAGGGCAGCGCTCTAACCAACTGAGCTACTCCCGCGTGGATCGTCTGCAATCCCGCAGTGGGGCTGGACATAAAGGGACGTCCTTTTGAAGTCAAGGACGTTGCAGAACCATTCCCGGGGACATCACAGGAAGGCGTCGTTGCAGGCTTTGCGAGAAGGCCATTTTAAGGCCGGAAATGCAAATAAGCCCCTGTTTGCAGGCAAAACAGCGGGGCGGCATCGCTCCGAATCGTTTAAGCCCTGCTGCGTCACAGGTTTAAGACAGACCACCAACGAGAAGGGCCAGATTCATGGCAAAAGCTGCAACCACCACCGCCGCGAAAGCGGCCACTCCTCCCACCATTACGCTGAAGCATCTCGCCGCGGCCCTGGCTGAAGATCACGAGCTGTCGAAGAAGAAGGCCGAAGAAATCCTCGGTGACATGGTGGAGCGCATCACCAACCACCTCAAGAATGGCGAGCGTATCCGTATCGTCGGCCTTGGCATCCTTCAGGTCCGCAAGCGCGCCGCCCGCATGGGTCGCAACCCGGCGACCGGCGAGCAGATCGAGATCGCGGCCAGCAAGAAGGTCGCGTTCCGGCCGGCCAAGGAACTCAAGGAAGCCGTCTGATCGACCGCTTGAACTTCTCATTCCGGGCCGCGTCCTCGTGACGGCCCGGAATGAAACTTCTAAGCTGTGAGGACTTCTGCAATCAGATGGTGGCCTTTGACAGCAACTCTCCCCTTCGATTTCGCCCATGACGTGACTGCGTGCTTCCTGCGCTATGTGGTGATCGACACCCAGTCCGACCCCGCCTCCCCCACCTGCCCATCGACCGAAAAGCAGAAGGATCTCGGCCGCGTACTCGCGCAGGAGCTGCGGGACCTGGGGCTCAGGGACGCGCATCTCGACGAGCATGGCTATGTCTATGCGACGATCCCCGCGACATCGGACAAGAAAGTGCCGGTGATATGTTTCTGCTCGCATATGGACACCTCGCCCGACTGCAGCGGCAAGAACGTCAAACCGCAGATCGTCAAGAACTATCGGGGCGGCGATATCGTGCTGCCGGCGGACACAACGCAGGTCATCCGCGTCGCCGACAATCCGGCGCTGAAGGACCAGATCGGCCATGACATCATCACCACCGACGGCACCACTTTGCTGGGTGCCGATAACAAGGCTGGCCTTGCTGAGATCATGGACGCGGCACGTTTCCTGGTTGCCAATCCACAGATCAAGCACGGCACCATCAAGATCCTGTTCACGCCCGATGAAGAGATCGGCCGCGGCGTCGACAAGGTCGACCTGACAAAGCTGGGCGCCGACTTCGCCTACACCATGGATGGCGAGACCGCCGGCTATGTCGAAGACGAGACTTTCTCGGCCGACGGTGCCGTCATCACCGTCGAAGGCGTCAGCGCGCATCCCGGCTTCGCCAAGGGCAAGATGGAGCACGCCATCAAGATCGCCGCCGCAATCGTCGAGCGACTGCCGAAAGACACCTGTTCGCCTGAGACCACTGACGGCAAGCAAGGCTTCCTGCATCCGATCGGCATTTCTGGCGCGCTTGAAAAAGCGACGCTCAGTCTGATCGTGCGCGACTTCACAGATGACGGCCTTGCAGAGAAGGAAGCGCTGCTGCAATCCATCGTCGACGACGTGATGACGGCCTATCCGCATTCGACGGCGACGCTCGAGATCAAGCAGCAATACCGCAACATGAAGCAGGTGATCGACCGCTATCCGCAGATGGTCGAATACGCCGTGGAAGCGATCCAGCGCGCCGGGCTCAAACCCGTCCGCAGCAGCATCCGCGGCGGCACCGACGGATCGCGGCTGTCCTTCATGGGCCTGCCCTGCCCCAATATCTTCGCCGGCGAACACGCCTTCCATGGCCGTACCGAATGGGTCAGCGTCCAGGACATGGAAAAAGCCGTGCAGACCATCGTGCATCTCGCGATGATCTGGGAAGAAAGGGCGTAGTGGTAACAAAGAACCATTCGCGGCACAAAGCAGCGAGGGACGGGCGTTCCGGCAGTGACGGAACGGTGTATAGTTGTACTGTCAATCGAATGGCGAATTGCGCGCCGTGACGGCGACGATATCCTCCCCAGTACATATTATAAATTATAACAAGAATAATTTCCCAAAAACATAGCTCCATTTCAGCTGATATGCAGGCGCGCCATGGGGTCATTCAAAGGCAAGCATTTTCAGACCGCGTTATCGGCCATCGAAAGCATTGCCAATGCCGCCTCCATGTCTGCGGTTGGCGATGTCGTGGCCGCTACAGCCAAGTCGTTCGGCTACAACCACATCTGCTTTCTGGCCTCGACCGGCGTCAACCAACCGTTCGAAGATCGCGTGTTGCTGAAAGTATGGCCCAAGCCATGGGCCGAACAATATAGCGCGTCCAATTTCTATGCCTCGGATCCCGTTGCGCCGCGGATCCGCCGGCAACCCGAGCTGTTCACCTGGTCCGACATCCGGCTCGATGAGGTCAGCCCGATATCACGGACCATCATGGAGATCGCGTCTGTCGATTACGGATTGAAGTTCGGCCTCTGCGCACCGGTGCACGGCATGAACGGCTATCAGGCCGGCCTCTCGCTGGCAGGCTACGAAGTCGAAAATACCGAAGACGCGCACGGCGCCATCGAGCTCGTCACGATGTATGCGTTCAACCGCTTTGCAACGCTTCGCTCTCACCAGCGTGCGAAGTTGATCGCCCTCACCTTGCGGGAACGCGAAGTCGTCAGCTGGGTCGCTGCCGGAAAGACCGCCTGGGATACGAGCGTCATTCTCGGCATCTCCGAGGATACGGTGAACAAGACTGTCACCGCTGCCATGCACAAGTTGAATGCGCATACGCGCGCGCAGGCCGTGGCCGAAGCGATCACACAAGGACTGATCGCTTTCTGAATTGTCAATCCCCTGCCCACGGAATATCGCGACCAAACTCATCATGAGAACCCTCCACGCAGACGAGCGTGGAGAGCTTTTTATGATCGAGGTCATTCACAGCGGTAATGCTGGGCAGTTCGGCGATCTCCTGGACAAGCAATTTCGGTTACGGCACGAGGTCTTTGTCGGAGAGCGCGGCTGGACCGCCTTCGATGTCGATGGCGAGCACGAGAAAGACCAGTATGACGATGATGCCGCCGTCTATCTGGTCGCGGCCGACGACGCAGGCACTGTCGCAGGCGGCTTCCGGCTCTATCCAACCGTCTTGCCTCACATGCTCAGCGAGAATTTTGCGCAGCTTGTCGATGGCGCGCTGATCCAGCGCCGCGATGTGTTCGAGCTGACACGCTTTGCCATGCGCAAATCCGAACGCCGCAGCCATCACTATTTCGAACTGCTGCTCGCGATTCAGGAATATGGCCTGATGGAAGGCCTGTCCGGTTTCACCTCGGTCATCAATCCCTTGCGCATCCCGATTCTTCAGGGCTTCGGACTGGAGATCGAGCCGCTGGGATTGCCAGCCATGATCGATGGCGAGGCCACCATCGCCGTGCTGTTTCATGTCAGCGAAAAGTGTCTCGCCCGCGTCAGCAAGAGTGTCGCCATCAAAGACAGCGTCTTTGCACTGCCTCAGACATCCCGGCGGATCGCCTGATGCCGATGTCCCCCAATCAGTTCCAGGTCATTCAGGGCGGCAAGGACAGCGACGAGCTGATCGTCACGATGCTGCAAGCTTTGCGGCTGGCGAACGCATGCGGGTCCGAGACGACCTATGATCTGCTGCGCATGGCGCTGTTGAACGAAGGCGTTCAACTCGCCAAGGTGCTGGCGGCGCGCTAGGCGAAACACCTGAGGGCGAGATCGGAATATCCGCGCGGGAACGCCTTGCCGCGACGGAGTGCTGGCGTTAAAGAGAGGCCGTGAGGGTGATTGCCCGAGGGCGGCTAGCTCAGCTGGTTAGAGCATCTCGTTTACACCGAGAGGGTCGGGAGTTCGAATCTCTCGCCGCCTACCACCTCCCTTGGCCTCTATGGATCGTTCGATCCCTTCGGCCGCGCCGGCAGTTCCCCAAGATCATGAATCCAGGGCGCGGCTGACCGGCACCAGATCTGGCGTCGTGGCGGCAGCTCGGCGCGCTGGCGGATACTGCCCCAGCGAATACCCCACTCGTTATCCTCAGCCTCCTCGCCACTGGCGAATATCGGCGAGCCGCAGTCCCCGCAAAAGTGCTGCAGCCGGTTGAGACCGTTGTCGCCGCGCTTGACATAGATCTTCGGCGCACCGCCCGTCATCTCGATCGTGTCGGCCGGCGTCAGTACCGTGACGCGATAGGGCGAGCCGGTCATGGTCTGACAATCCGTACAATGGCAGATCGAGACCCGCTGCGGATCGACTGTCGCGCGATAGCTGATGAAGCCGCAGTGGCATTGGCCGTCGATCTGCATTTCGCACTCCTCCCTCATCGCCTCATCTGGTGCCGGGATGATGCCACAAAAAAAGCGGCGCCCCGAAGGGCGCCGCTGATTGTTGTCGAGAAGTCCGGCCTCAGTGGGCCGTCAGGCCGCTACCGGCCTCTTCCGCGCCGTCGGCTTT
This sequence comes from Tardiphaga sp. OK245, assembly GCF_900108575.1. Taxonomy (NCBI): domain Bacteria; kingdom Pseudomonadati; phylum Pseudomonadota; class Alphaproteobacteria; order Hyphomicrobiales; family Nitrobacteraceae; genus Tardiphaga; species Tardiphaga sp. OK245. The sequence goes on from NZ_FNWZ01000003.1 coordinate 849,557, forward strand.
CACCGGCAGCTTGGTGTCCTCTTCCCAGACGATCGCCTTGGGCGCCCGCACCAGGGCGTTGGCGATCACCTCGTCCATCCGGGCGACCGGGATGATGTTCAGCCCGCCCTTGATGGCATCGGAGATCTCGGTGAGGTCCTTGGCATTGTCCTCGGGGATCAGCACCGTCTTGATGCCGCCGCGGGCCGCCGCCAACAACTTCTCCTTCAGACCACCGATCGGCAGGATCCTGCCGCGCAGCGTGATCTCGCCGGTCATGGCGACATCGTGCCGGATCGGAATGCCCGTGAGCACGGACACGATCGTCGTCGCCATCGCCACGCCTGCGGACGGACCGTCCTTCGGCGTTGCACCCTCGGGCACGTGGACGTGGATGTCGCGCCGCTCGAACAGCGGCGGTTCGATCCCGAAGTTGATCGCACGCGAGCGGACGTAAGACGCCGCCGCCGAGATCGATTCCTTCATCACGTCGCGCAGGTTGCCGGTGACGGTCATGCGGCCCTTGCCGGGCATCATGACGCCTTCAATGGTGAGCAATTCACCACCGACATCCGTCCATGCCAGACCGGTGACGACACCGACCTGATCGTCGCTCTCGATCTCGCCGTAGCGATACTTGGGCACGCCCAGGAACTCTTCGAGATTCTTCTCGGTGACCTTCACCACCTTCTTCTTCGAGAGCATCAGCTCCTTCACGGCCTTGCGGGCCAGTGTGGAGAGCTCGCGCTCCAGATTACGCACGCCCGCTTCGCGGGTGTAGCGGCGGATCATCAAGAGCAAGGCGTCGTCGTCGATCGACCATTCCTTGGCATCCAGACCGTGCTTCGAGAGCGCGATCGGAATGAGATGCTTGCGGGCGATCTCGACCTTCTCGTTCTCCGTGTAGCCGGCGATCCGGATGATCTCCATACGATCCATCAGCGGGCCCGGAATATTCAGGGTGTTCGCCGTGGTGATGAACATCACGTTCGACAGATCGTAGTCGACCTCCAGGTAGTGATCGGCGAAGGTGCCGTTCTGCTCGGGGTCGAGGACCTCAAGCAGAGCCGACGACGGATCGCCGCGGAAATCGGCGCCCATCTTGTCGATCTCGTCCAGCAGGAAGAGCGGATTCGTCGTCTTGGCCTTGCGCATCGACTGGATGATCTTGCCGGGCATCGAACCGATATAGGTCCGGCGATGTCCGCGGATCTCCGCCTCGTCGCGCACGCCGCCGAGCGACACGCGCACGAACTCACGTCCGGTCGCCTTCGCGATCGACTTGCCGAGCGAGGTCTTGCCGACGCCGGGAGGTCCGACGAGGCACAGGATCGGCCCGCTCAGCTTGTTGGCGCGGGTCTGCACCGCGAGATACTCGACGATACGGTCCTTCACCTTCTCGAGCCCGTAGTGATCGTCGTCCAGCACGGCCTGCGCCGCAGCGAGGTCCTTCTTGACCTTGGACTTCTTGCCCCACGGAATCGACAGCAGCCAGTCGAGATAGTTGCGCACGACGGTCGCTTCCGCGGACATCGGCGACATCTGGCGCAGCTTCTTCAGCTCGTGCTGCGCCTTCTCGCGGGCTTCCTTCGACAGCTTGGTCTTGGCGATCTTCTCTTCGATGTCGGCCAGCTCGTCACGACCCTCGTCGTCGCCGAGCTCCTTTTGGATCGCCTTCATCTGCTCGTTGAGATAGTACTCGCGCTGGGTCTTCTCCATCTGGCGCTTGACGCGCGAGCGGATGCGCTTCTCGACCTGCAGCACCGAGATCTCGCTCTCCATCAGGCCGAGCACCTTCTCCAGGCGCGCTGTGACGGACAGCGTTTCCAGGATGCCCTGGCGATCCGCGATCTTGACGGCGAGATGCGACGCAACGGTGTCGCCGAGCTTGGCGAAATCAGTGATCGCCTGCACGACGCCGACGACTTCGGCGGAGATCTTCTTGTTGAGCTTCACATAGCTCTCGAAGTCCGAGACCACCGAACGCGACAGAGCTTCCGCCTCGACGCTCTTCGCATCGGTATCGGCCAGCGCGACTGCGGTCGCTTCGTAATATTCAGTGCGATCGGAATACTTCTCGACCTTGGCGCGCTCGAGCCCTTCCACCAGCACCTTCACGGTGCCGTCGGGAAGCTTCAAAAGCTGCAGCACGCTGGCGAGCGTACCGATCTCGTAAATCGAGTCCGGCGATGGATCATCGTCCGACGCATTCTTCTGCGTGGCGAGCATGATGAGCGCATCGTTCTTCATCACCTCTTCGAGCGCGCGGATCGATTTCTCGCGGCCGACGAAGAGAGGCACGATCATGTGCGGGAAGACGACGATGTCGCGCAACGGCAACACCGGATAGGAGTGGCTTTCGCCGTGAACAATGGTTGGCCGGGGTTTGGAGGCAGTCATGGCCCATTCCTTTTGCTGTGCCCCCTTGCAAGCAGTCCGCCCGATGGCGCAACCGCACAAGGTGCCGATTTTCCGTCTTTGCTCGGCCGTCTCAGGCTCTACGTGTCCGGATCGTTATGGCGAATCTTGAGGGAGATTTTGTGTTCGCCGAGAGCATTAGGTGGCTATGGGCCGGGGGGGTGTCAAGTCGCGGAAATACCCATGAACAAGGGCGGTTTACAGAGCGTAGCAGCAATAAAATAGGCGGCTGCCGATCACCGGCAGCCGCCTATTGAACTTAAGTCGATGAGCCCGAAAGCCGCGCCGATCAGGCGCTTGCGCTGCTCTCCGCCGTCCGGTCCGAACGGTCGGCGTAGATGTAGAGCGGACGAGCCGTCCCATCCACAACCTCCTTGGAGATGACGACTTCCTCGACACCTTCCAGACCGGGCAGATCGAACATGGTTTCGAGCAGGATGCTCTCCAGGATCGACCGCAGACCACGTGCACCTGTCTTGCGTTCGATAGCCCGGCGGGCCACCGCGCCCAGCGCCTCATCGGCGAAGGTCAGCTCGATGTTCTCCATCTCGAACAGGCGCTGGTACTGCTTGACCAGCGCGTTCTTCGGCTCGATCAGAATCTTCTTCAGCGAGGTCTCGTCGAGATCCTCGAGTGTCGCGACCACTGGCAGACGGCCGACGAATTCGGGGATCAAGCCGTACTTCAGCAGATCTTCCGGCTCGACATGTCGGAAGATTTCACCGGTGCGGCGATCTTCGGGTGCCAGAACCTGCGCTGCGAAGCCGATCGAGGTGGTCCGTCCACGCGAGGAGATGATCTTCTCGAGGCCCGAGAACGCACCGCCGCAGATGAACAGGATGTTCGTCGTATCCACCTGCAGGAATTCCTGCTGCGGATGCTTGCGACCGCCCTGCGGAGGCACGGAGGCAACGGTGCCTTCCATGATCTTCAGCAGAGCCTGCTGCACGCCCTCACCCGACACGTCACGGGTGATCGACGGATTGTCCGACTTGCGCGAGATCTTGTCGATTTCGTCGATATAGACGATGCCGCGCTGCGCACGCTCGACATTGTAGTCGGCCGCCTGCAGCAGCTTGAGAATGATGTTCTCGACGTCCTCACCGACATAACCGGCTTCGGTCAGCGTCGTCGCGTCAGCCATCGTGAACGGCACATCCAGAATGCGGGCGAGCGTCTGCGCGAGCAGCGTCTTGCCCGAACCGGTCGGACCGATCAGCAGGATGTTCGACTTCGCGAGTTCGACGTCGTTGTGCTTGGTCTGGTGGTTGAGGCGCTTGTAGTGATTATGCACCGCGACCGAGAGAACCTTCTTCGCATGGAACTGACCGATGACGTAGTCATCGAGCACCTTGCAGATTTCCTTCGGCGTCGGAATGCCGTCGCGCGACTTGACCAGCGAGGACTTGTTCTCCTCGCGGATGATGTCCATGCAGAGTTCAACGCATTCGTCGCAGATGAAGACGGTAGGACCCGCGATCAGTTTGCGAACTTCGTGCTGGCTCTTGCCGCAGAACGAACAATACAGCGTGTTCTTGGAGTCGCTGGTACCGACCTTACTCATTCCTATCTCCGTCCGCCGTTCGATCTTTGTCTGCCGGTCGCCCAGTTACGGGACATATCCCGTAGATAGAGCAAAATCCGTACCAAAAAAGACCTCGTTCCAGAATGCCGCTCGAATCACGGCTCACTCGAATCCCCGCGATACTAACCGATCCGCATCAGCGAACCATGCTGACAGCCGATGATCAAGAATTCGCTAATCGGCTCCATCGCCTGGAGCGTGACAATAGCGTGATTTGCGGCATTTGCGCGGGAGAACCCCGAAAATTGGGGAACGTTGCGTGAATGACACCACCCGACCAGCACGAAAGCGGAACTCTCGCGTCTGCTGGCGTCGGCACATAGTACCAATTCGGGAATAACTTGATCGATATGGCTGGCTTGGGACAGGCGGCGCGCGGGCGCCGTCTGTCTCGTCTCGATATGTTCGCCGAAACGGCGTCGTTTAGGCCGGCTTCGCCGGGGTCGATTCTTCAGCGCGCTTGTCGATGACCTTGTCGATCAGCCCGAAATCCTTCGCCTGATCCGCGGTCATGAAATTATCGCGCTCGAGCGCGTTGTGAATGTCCTCGTAAGCACGCCCCGTGTGCTTCACATAGATCTCGTTGAGCCGGCGCTTCAGGCTCTCGACTTCCTTGGCATGAATCAGGATGTCGGTGGCCTGGCCCTGGAAGCCGCCTGACGGCTGATGAACCATGATGCGGGCGTTCGGCAGCGCGAAGCGCATGTCCTTTGCGCCAGCCGTCAGCAACAGCGAGCCCATCGACGCGGCCTGACCGACGCACAGCGTCGACACCGGCGGACGGATGAACTGCATCGTGTCGTAGATCGCTAGACCCGACGTCACCACGCCACCGGGCGAGTTGATGTACATCGAGATTTCCTTCTTCGGATTCTCGGCTTCGAGAAACAGAAGCTGGGCAACGGTCAGCGTCGACATGCCATCTTCGACCGGACCGGTCACGAAGATGATGCGCTCCTTCAGAAGGCGCGAAAAGATATCGTAAGCCCGTTCACCGCGGTTGGTCTGTTCGACCACCATCGGGACGAGGTTCATGTAGGTTTCTACCGGATCGCGCATTGATCACCCGAAAGTTGGAGGAGACACACGTCCATCGGCAAGACTGGAACCGGTTACGGTTTGCCGGGAGAGGACGAACGTCCCGTGATGCAGGAACAATAAACAGAGCCCACAGATATGGACCAATCGAGCGGCAACAAGACCACCGATCCACATGCCGCCCTGAACCTCAGTTCAAGCCGATTCGGACGGCCACCGCAAAGCGCTGGAGCCCTTTTGGAACCTGTTTCGAGCGGTATCCTTAACGTCAAAACGCCGGCCGGAGGACCCGACCGGCGTTTCTTTTAACGTCTTCTAAGAAGAAGCGGCTCAGGCCGCAGTCTTCTCGTCCTCGTCCTTGTAAAGGTCGTCCTTGGACACCTTCTTCTCGGTCACATTGGCCAGTTCGAGGATGAAGTCGACGACCTTGTCCTCGTAGATCGGTGCACGAAGCTGGGCCAGCGCGTTGGGATTGCTGCGGTAAAAATCCCACACTTCCTTCTCGCGGCCCGGCATCGAACGGGCGCGCTCGATCACAGCGCGGCTGACCTCGTCATCGCTGACGGTGATCTTGTTCTTCTCGCCGATCTCCGAGAGCACGAGACCGAGGCGCACGCGGCGATCGGCAATCTTGCGATACTCTTCCTGAGCGGCTTCTTCGGTGGTGTCCTCGTCGGCGAAAGTCTTGCCCGACGATGCCATCTCCTGCTGGATCGAATTCCACATCAGCTTGAACTCTTCGTCGACCAGCGACGGAGGCGCATCGAACTTGTGGGTCTCGTCGAGACGGTCGAGCAGCAGGCGCTTGACGCGCTGGCGGGTCGCACCGGCGAATTCGGCAACGAGACGCTCGCGTGCGGCTTCCTTGAGCTTGTCGAGGGACTCGAGGCCGAGGGTCTTGGCGAACTCGTCGTCGATCACGGTGTCGACCGGCGATTCCACTTTGGCCGCGGTGGTCTCGAACTCGGCGGCCTTACCGGCCAGCGTCTCGCTCGCATAGTTGACCGGGAACGACACCTTGAGGGTGCGGGTCTCGCCGGCGGCGATGCCGATCAGCTGGTCCTCGAAGCCCGGGATGAAGGTGTTGGAGCCGATCGCAACCGGGATCTCCTCGCCGGTGCCGCCCTCGAAGGCGACGCCGTCGATGGTGCCCTTGAAGTTGACCGTCACGCGGTCGCCTGACTCGGCCTTGCCGGTCTTCTCGGTGAACGAACGGTTCTGGTCGGCGACGCGCTTGATGGCTTCATCCACGTCCGCATCGGTCACTTCGGCCACCGGCTTCTCGACGGTGAAGCTCTTGAAGTCGGCGAGCGCGATCGGCGGCACGACTTCGATGGCGACGGTGTAATTGAGGTCCGACTTGCCCGACAGGATGTCTTCGACTTCCTTCTGCTCGGTCGGCATGGTGATCTTCGGCTCGGAAGCGAGCTTGAAGCCACGCTCGGTGAAAATCTGCGTGTTGGTGTCGCGGATCAATTCATCGACGGTTTCGGCGGCAACCGAGCGACCATAGAGACGCTTCAGGTGACCGACGGGAACCTTGCCCGGGCGGAAGCCGTTGAGCTTGACCTTGCCCTTCATGTCATCGAGGCGCGCATCGACCTTGGCTTCGATGTCGGCAGCCGGCACGTTGACCGAGAACTCGCGCTTCAATCCCTCGGAGAGGGTTTCATTCACCTGCATGGCGTCAATCTTCTTCCCGCTTGGTCCGGCCCAATGGCCCGGACATTGTAAATCTGTGCGGCATCAGGCCAGAGCCTGCGCCGGTGGTGCGAACTGTCTCTGCAAGGCCAACCTTGCGGAAACACGTCCGAAAATCGTCATGGTCAAACGCTATGTGCGCTTGGTGCGGGCGGAGGGACTCGAACCCCCACAACTTTCGTCACTGGAACCTAAATCCAGCGCGTCTACCAATTCCGCCACGCCCGCGAAAAACATCATGTCCGGCCGCGATGTCGCGAGCGGCGGGCTTATAACATGGGGACCGTGGTTCGCAGCAAAAAAATGGTCACATAGCGGCTTACTTGCCGCAGCCCCGGCAACTGGACTTTGGCGCGGCAAAATGGTCGGGATTTGGGCATGACGAACCGCTTTCTCCCCCTCACGCGCCGGACCCTGCTTGCAGGCACCGGGAGCACGTTGATCGCCCCGATTCTGCCCCGGGTCAGCCTCGCGCAAGCCGTCGCCGCGCTGGAGCTACAGGCCAAGGCTGATCCCTTCCCGGTGAAGCCCGGTGCCTCCACCGAGGCCTGGACGCTCCATTCGGCCCAGAAGGGTCCGCTGCGTTTCAACCGCGGCGACGAGATCACAGTTCAACTCGCCAATCAGCTGTCTATACCTATCGTCTTGAACTGCCGAGGCATTAACGGCTCGTCCGGGATAGGACCACTGCTCGACCGCAAGCCGGTCGCGGCCGGGGCCAAGGACGCGTTCAAGCTGCAGATGCGCAGCGCCGGGACATCGTATCTGGACATGCGCCTGCTCGGCGACGGTCAGGCGCTGCCGTCCCAGGTTCGCAGCCTGGTCGTCCAGGAGAGCGATCCGGTCGAGGTGGACCGCGACGAGGTGCTGCTGATCGAGGACTTCCGCCTCAGGCCGGACGGCAGTCTGCTCGCCCCCGCCAGCGATCCGAAAGACGCCGCCGCGCTGTTCCTGATCAACCGGAAATCCACGCTGGAGCTGTCGGCCCGGGTCAACGAACGGCTCAGACTTCGTCTTATCAATGGCTGCCAACGCAATGTGATTGCTCTGAAATTTGACGATCACGAGGTCCGCGTGATGGCTATCGACGGTCAGCCCTCGGAGCCATTCCCTGCCCGTAATAATCAGGTGGTGCTGGCGCCCGGAACGCGGGTTGACGTCTTCCTCGACGCCGTCAGGCCGGCGGGATCGACCTCGGCGATCCTGCTCCATGACGGCAAGACAGCCCGGCCGATCGGCCAGATCCAAATGTCCAACGATCCACCGCTACGGGCCACGCCCCTGCCGGCCGCCGCGCCGCTGCCCTCCAACGGTTTGCCAGCTCAGCTCGATCTCAAGGGCGCGCTGCGCGTCGATATGGCCCTGAGCGCCGTCAGTCCCGAATGGGTGAAGCCGGTCGACCTGTCCGCCGGCACGCCGCCGGCATTCCGGACCAAGCCCGGCCGCACCGTGGTGCTTGCGCTGACCAACCGGGCCACAAGCCCGATGGTATTCCAGATCCACGGCCATCACGTCCGCCTGCTCGACAGGCTCGATGACGGCTGGAAACCGTTCTGGCTCGACACCCTGGCGCTGGATGCCGGTCAGACCCAGCGCATCGCCTTTGCCGCCAACAATGTCGGGCGCTGGCTGATGGAGGCCTTCGTCGCCGACTGGGCCGCTCCGCGGCAGGTCCGCTGGTACGGCGTCGACTAGGCCTTCTCAGTACTGGATACCAAGCTGGTCATAGAGCCGGCGGAATACCGCCGGCAGCACCTCGGTCAGATCCTCGGCGATCAGCCCGGGGCCGGCCTCGCTGCCCGCCTCGCCATGCATCCAGACGCCGATACAGGCGGCCTCATAGGCCGGAACGCCCTGCGCCAGCAGCGCGCCGATGATGCCGGCCAGCACATCGCCGGAACCGGCAGTCGCCAGCCATGGCGGCGCGTTGGCAGCAATGGCGGCTCGGCCATCCGGCGATGCCACGACCGTATCCGGCCCCTTCAACAGCACGATAGCACCCGACTCTTGCGCCGCCAGACGAACGCGCTCCAATTTAGATAACGCTGGATGTTTCCCGTCCACCTTACTGAAGATGCGTGAAAATTCACCTTCATGAGGCGTCAACACGACGCCGGATTCCGGGCTGGCCTTGATCAGACCGAACAGCTGCTCGGGCGCCTCTGCGAAGCTGGTCAGCGCATCGGCGTCGAGCACCGCATGTCGCTTCGTGGCCAGGATGGCCTCCACGAACATGCGCGTCCGTTCACCGATGCCAGCGCCCGGCCCGATCACGCAGGCGGACACCTTGCCGCCGATCAGCGCGGCGAACTCCACCGACGTATCCACCGGCCGCACCATCACCGCCGTCAGCGCGGCGGCATTGACCGCCAGCGCATCGCGCGGCGACGCCACAGTCACCAGCCCAGCCCCGCCGCGCAGCGCTGCGCGGGCGGACAGCCGGGCAGCGCCCGTGGCGGCGATGTCGCCCGAGACCACCACGGCATGGCCGCGCGAGAATTTGTGGCTGTTGATTTTCGGCACCGGAAACGCGTCGGCCCACAGGTCCGGATTGTTCTCGAAGGTCTGCGGGCGGATTTCCGCCAGCACATCCTCGTCGATGCCGATGTCGATCACCCGCAGCCGGCCACAATGCACCCGGCCCGGCACCAGCAGATGGCCCGGCTTGGGCCTGAAGAACGTTACGGTCTCGGTCGCCCTGATAGCGCCGCCCATCACGGCTCCTGAATCGCCGTTGATACCGCTCGGCAGGTCGACAGCCAGCACGGGCACGCCGGCCGCATTGATGGCGTCGATCATGATCAGCGGATCGCCCTTGACCGGACGATTGAGCCCGGCGCCGAACAACGCATCGATGATCAAAGCCGGCTGCCCGATCAAGGAGGGATCACAGGGCAGCACCTCACCCTTCCATCCCTTGGCAGCCAGCGCCGCATCGCCCTTCAGCGTTGCCCGGTCGCAGAGCAGGATCACCGAAACGTCACGCCCCAGCGCCGCGAGCTCGGCCGCCGCGACGAAGCCATCACCGCCATTGTTGCCACGACCGGCAACGACCAGGATCGCCCCCTCCTCGGCCAGCTCGCCCGCCACATCCGCGACCGCCCGTCCGGCGGCGCGCATGAGTTTGAAGCCTGGCGTGCCCGCCGCAATCGTGAGTTGATCGGCGCGCGCCATCTCGTCCGTCGTTAGAATATTCATCTCGCTTCTCATTACGCCTTTTTGGAAGGCACTCGCGTCACACGCGAACGCAGCAGAGTAAAACTGCACATCATGTGATCACTTTGATCACTATGTAGGCAAAAGTAATCGAATACGCTTGATGCGAACCTCGTCAGGTGCGATGTAATAACCTGATAATGCTTCAAAAATAGCCGAGGAGCGAACTTGGCACGGACCCTGCTTTTAGGGAAGCCAGCTTCGGGTCCGTCGCGCTCACCGGCAAATGTTGAAAGACACCTGTTCAAGAGACAGGGGTGGCCGACCGTCTACCGCATCGGGCGAGATTTCGTCTGTGCGGCGTGGCGGCAGCGTAATAACGCCCGAAATTGGGTATCGAACAGTGTGCGCACAACGCACAATGGTCAAAGCTACTTGAGGCAAATAACTTGCGGCCTGATTGGAAGTGCCGGGGAGACGTTCAGTGAAAAAGATCGAAGCCATCATCAAGCCCTTCAAGCTGGACGAGGTGAAAGAGGCTCTTCAGGAAGTCGGGTTGCAAGGCATTACCGTCACGGAAGCCAAGGGCTTCGGCCGTCAGAAGGGCCACGCCGAACTTTATCGCGGCGCTGAATACATCGTCGACTTTCTACCCAAGGTGAAGATCGAGATCGTGATTGGCGACGACCTCGTCGAAAAGGCGATCGATGCCATCCGTCGCGCCGCACAAACCGGCCGCATTGGGGACGGCAAGATCTTTGTGTCGAACATCGAGGAAGCGGTGCGCATCCGTACCGGCGAGTCCGGACTCGACGCGATCTGACGGACTGGACGCTCTCCAAGCCGGGTGCTATCCGACATTCAACGCTTCAAGGCGTCACCAAAAAGGCTGCTTCGGCAGCCTTCTGTTGTTGACGGTTTGTCTTGTTGAAAACATGCCGTTGTGACCTGATCGTCACGACAGATTGTTACGTCCCGGAAATCGGCCCGCAAATAAAGGTAGGGAGCCCCATGACGACCGCCAAAGAAGTCCTGCAGTCCATCAAGGACAACGACGTCAAATACGTCGACCTGCGTTTCACCGATCCCCGCGGCAAGTGGCAGCACGTGACCTTCGACGTCTCGATGGTCGATGAAGAAATGTTTGCCGAAGGCACCATGTTCGACGGTTCCTCGATCGCCGGCTGGAAGGCGATCAACGAGTCCGACATGATGCTGATGCTGGATCCGGCAACGGCGACGATCGATCCGTTCTTCGCAGAGACCACCATGGTCATCACCTGCGACATTCTCGAGCCCTCCACCGGCGAGCCCTATAATCGCGACCCGCGCGGCATCGCCAAGAAGGCCGAAGCCATGGTCAAGTCCATGGGCATCGGCGATACCGTGTTCGTCGGTCCGGAAGCTGAATTCTTCGTGTTCGACGACGTCCGCTTTTCGAGCGACCCCTACAACACCGGCTTCAAGCTCGACTCGTCCGAATTGCCGACCAACTCCGGCACCGAATATGAAGGCGGCAATCTCGGCCACCGCATCCGCACCAAGGGTGGTTACTTCCCCGTCCCGCCGCAGGACTCGGTGCAGGACATGCGCTCGGAAATGCTCGGCGCCATGGCGCGCATGGGCGTCAAGGTCGAGAAGCATCACCACGAAGTGGCGTCCGCCCAGCATGAACTCGGTATGAAGTTCGACACGCTGACCTACATGGCCGACCAGATGCAGATCTATAAGTATTGCATCCATCAGGTCGCGCACATCTACGGCAAGACCGCCACCTTCATGCCGAAGCCCGTCTTCGGCGACAACGGCTCGGGCATGCATGTGCACCAGTCGATCTGGAAGGACGGCAAGCCGACCTTCGCCGGCAACAAGTACGCCGATCTCTCCGAGACCTGCCTCCACTACATCGGCGGCATCATCAAGCACGCCAAGGCGATCAACGCCTTCACCAATCCGTCGACCAACTCCTACAAGCGTCTGGTCCCCGGCTATGAAGCCCCGGTGCTGCTCGCCTACTCCGCGCGCAACCGCTCGGCCTCCTGCCGCATCCCCTACACCACCAACCCGAAGGCCAAGCGCGTCGAAGTCCGCTTCCCGGATCCGATGGCCAATCCGTATCTCGCTTTCGCCGCGATGCTGATGGCCGGTCTCGACGGCATCAAGAACAAGATCGATCCGGGTCCGGCCATGGACAAGGACCTCTACGATCTGCCGAAGGAAGAGCTGAAGTCGATCCCGACGGTGTGCGGTTCGCTCCGCGAAGCCCTCGAGAACCTCGACAAGGACCGCGGCTTCCTCAAGAACGGCGGCGTGTTCGATGACGACTTCATCGACAGCTATATCGAACTGAAGATGACCGAAGTGATGCGTTACGAAATGACGCCGCACCCGGTCGAATTCGACATGTACTACTCGCTGTAATCCCCTCAGGGATCGCAGTTCGAACGATCAAGGCGCTCCGGCAACGGGGCGCCTTTTTCGTTGCGCCTCTCCTGGCGCCTATTTGCGGGCCAGCGCCATCGCCGGTTCAGGCGCGTTCGGGAAGCCTATCGCCGCAAGCGCCCTGGCTGCCTCCCCTTCGCTGGTCGCCCACGGCAGCTTCGCGGTGACACCGCGCGTGACGGGTTCGCCGAGACCCCCGCCGAAATCGATCGGCCACAGACCATTCGGCACCGCCTCCACCGTGACGCCGCGCAGCCGCGTGCCAGCGCCGAGGGGCGACAGATCATCCGGCTGCAGTCTCCGCGCCGTCGATGCATCCCGGGGGTCTGTGAAACTGGCCAGCACCGGCATCAATTCGCCGGTCACCGGAACGGCGCCGGTCTGGCTGCTGACATCGCGAAAGGCGATCTTGCGCCCCGCCGCCTGATAGGCGCGCATCGCCACGAAATTGGCGCCGTCGAAATCCGCGCTGCCCTTGTCGTCGTGCAGCATCAGCGCGGCGAGATTCCTGCCGCCGCCGAGATCGACGACCACGGCATCGCCCCGTGACGTCACCTTGCCGGCAGGTTGGTAGCCCCGATAGGGATGCACGGAGACGACATTCGAGGCCGACTTCACGCCGTCCGGCGTCTCGACCTCCATGGTCAGCCGATATTTGTGCGCGGGCCGGTTGATCCTGATCTGATCGCCGATCACCAGGGCAGCGAGCAGTCCGAGCGGACCGACCCATTTCAGCATGTTCATTATTATTGGCCTCCCCCATCGGCCATGCCCGATGCCAAAGGCGCCGTCAAACAAGCCTCGTCCCAACGCGGCGGGCGCGCGGACAGAAACTGCTTGCATCAATGGGAAAAACAACTATACCGAGTATATTGATGAATTACACTAAATAGATTGTATCCACGATATTCGCGAGGAAAGCACCATGCCCAAAATCCCTTCTCTTTCCGCATCGCTTCTGGTCGATGGCCAGGTCATCGAACTGAAGAAGGACGGCGCCGATAATTTCGCGTTGAACAAGGCCCTGACAGATGCAGCCAACTTCAAAAAGTTCGCTGCGGATCCGGCAAGCTTCGCCAGGGATTTCGGCCTCAGTATCGACCTCGGCATCAGCACTCAGCTCAGCAAGAAACTGGTCGGCATAAATTCGCTTCAGGACCTGAGCCTCACACAGGTTGGCGGCGAAGCAACGGCGTGGGCCGTCGCGGCCGGTTCCTATTCCGTTGCGAGCACAAAAATCGCGGTTGCGTTCTGATGCTGACCGCGAGCACGTTCGCCATTCACGTGACCTATACGTGTCCGCTGACGTGCGCCCACTGCTGTTTCGGATCGAGCCCGTCGGTCAAGGATCGGCTCGATCCCGCTTATGTTCTGAACTGCATCGACGAACTGCCCGACAACATTCAAATGGTGGCCTTTACAGGGGGAGAGCCTTTTCTGCAGGCAAAAGACCTGCCCGCTTTCATCGCCCGCGCCAAGGCACGTGGCTTCAGCACACGCGTCGTGACGAGCGCATATTTCGGCAACAAGCTCGACTATGCGCGCAAACGGATCGGAGAGGTCCATGCGGCGGGACTGGATGAGCTCAGCATCAGTTGGGACGACTACCACGAAGAATTTGTTGCCTTCGACGCGATCCGGAACGTCGCGACCGCGGCCGTCGAACGCGGCATCGCGACAGCGATCAATACCGTCCAGTCGGCCTCGACGGCATGGCCCCGCGAGCGGATCCTAACAGAACTGGGTGAACTCGGCACGCGACTGAGCGTGGTATGCGAGTCCCAGCTGAACAGGACCGGACGCGCGGAGGACAAACTGCGTGACGAACCACTCAAGCAACATGGCTATCTCGGTCCTTGCCCCTATGTGATGACGGGACCGACGCTGAGCGCAAAAGGCAAGCTGCTGGCCTGTTGTGGCGTCATTCCCGACACCAGACGGCTGGCAATTTCGGAACAGTGCGAACCCGGCAGGTTGAAGGACGATTTCCAGCAGGGCTTCCGGAATTCACTATTTCAATGGCTATTCCTGCGAGGCCCCTACGCCTTGATCACAGAAATCAGCAAACAGGATGGCACCTCCCCGCCACCAGCGGATTCCATCGGTGGCAATTGCGAGGCCTGCAAGATTGCCCTCACCGACGATCGCTACAATCGGGTCCTAGACCGCTTCCTGTCGGGGCGCGCCGAAAGCCTGCAACATGAACTGTTGCTGCTGGAATCCCTGGGCATGCTGACCCCGGCCGCGTTGAGCGATCTCTGGCGGGACCAGTCGCACACGCGTCATCATCCCTAGTCGCGCGGTGCGCTCCCGGAGATGATTTTCAGCCGCCCATAGATCCTTTCGATCCGGTCAGCCCATTTCTTCATCTTCGCTTGATCCAAGCGAAATTTGAAGAAAGAGTGGATGATCGAACACGAAAAGGATTTCCAGTGCCCGCAGAAGCCAATGTCCAGACGCGCGATCTGGCGCGCAGCGACCTGACCTGGGCGATCACGGCGGGCGGCATCGCCACGGTGTCCTTTGCGATCCTCATCGGCTTCGCCTGGTACTTCTCGGGAACGCTATTCCTGATCTTCGCAGGCATTCTGCTCGGTGTAGCGCTCAATGCGCTGACGGAATTATTCGGGCGCTTCATGGGCGGCCCGCATCCCATGCGGCTCGTCATGATCTGCATCGTGCTCGCCGCGATGCTGGTGGGCGTGATGTATCTCGGCGGATCAACCATCGCCAATCAGGCCAAGACGCTGTCCGGCACCCTCAAGTCACAGGTCGTCAACGTAAAGACCTATCTCGAGCAGCACGGCGTCGACACCAGCTATTTCGATTTCAACAGCATCACGTCGGATACGCCCGCCGAGCCCGGCACGTCGCCCGCCACCTCAACACCGAAGTCCAGCGGCGGCCTGCCGAGCGCCGGCACCATCGCATCATCAGGTGGCGCCATTGTCAGCCAGACACTGAAAATCCTGCTCGGTACCGTCGGCGCGGTCGGCAACTTCTTCATCGTGCTGTTCTTGGGATTGTCGTTTGCCGCACAGCCCAGCGTCTACCGCAAAGGGCTCTTGCACCTGACGCCGCGAAAACATCGCGGGCCGATGACGGTCATCGTCGATCGCATCAGCGACACGCTGCAGCGCTGGCTGATCGCGCAGATGCTCACCATGGTGGTGGTCGGCGCCATTACCTGGATCGGGCTGAAGCTGATCGGGATTCCCAGCGCCTTCATTCTCGGCGTTCAGGCCGGCCTGCTCGCCTTCATTCCCACCGTCGGCGCCCTGCTCGGCGGGTTGATCGTCGTGCTCGCCAGCCTCGCCTCGGGCTGGGTCGCCGCCGCGTCAGCCTTTGCGCTGTTCATGGGCGTGCATGCGCTGGAGAGCTACATCCTGACGCCGATCCTGCAGCGGCAGGCGCTGGACATTCCGCCGGCCACGCTGTTCGCGTTCCAGATCCTGCTCGGCGTGGTGTTCGGCGTCTGGGGCCTCGCACTGGCGCTGCCGGTGCTGGCGATCGTGAAAGTCGTCATCGACTTCATGCGCGAAGAGGACGAAGCCTCCGCGCAGGATAAGGCGATGGCGGCTTAACCTGATCCCTCATCCTGAGGAGCGCGCCGAAGGCGCGCGTCTCGAAGGATGGCCACAGGCTTCGAGCCAAGTCAGCTCATGGTTCGAGACGGCGCTGAAGAAGCGCCTCCTCACCATGAGGGACTGAGTTTGGGTTATTCTTACGTCGTCAGCACAGTCTCGGTGTGCTCGACATAAGGCGGCGTTTCGAAATACGGGCCCACCAGCGCGCGCCATTCAGCGAAATCGGGCGAGCTGCGGAAATCGACGGTGTGGTTTTCGAGGGTTTCCCACTTGGCGACGAGACGGTAACGCGACGGCATCTCGATCGACTTGTGCAGCTCGAAGCCCTTGCCGCCCTTGGCGCGGAGGAACAGCGGCTTCGCCTTGGCGACGGCCGCCTCGAAATCCTTCTCGGTGCCCGGCTTGACGTCGATCTGTGCGATTTCAGTGATCATGGTTTCCCGACCCTTTGTTTTGCGGTCGGTGTCTTTACCGCAAAGTCGGGGTTCGGTGAAGGAGCCGCCGAAAAGTGATCAGGCGAACAGTAGAACCGTGCCGACGACCATGACGCAGCAGCCGATGAAAGCGATGACCGGCAGTTTGCCGTGCTGCGCGCCGTAGCGCCCCTGCGCACGACGCTCGGTGATCAGCGCGGTCTCGTATTCGTCCGAGCTCGAAAACATGCAGGCAAAGCCGGCACGGGCCGAAGCGGCAGCCGCTTCGAGCGACATCAAAGCAGTATTGGAAGTCGAGTCAGGCGAGGTCATCATGCGATGACCATAGGGATCGAATGGTAAACGGATCCTTTATCGCGCGCCGCTTGCCGTCATCGTGACCGCAGCCCGCACGACGCTCGGCTTCGCCGCTTGCCCGATCGCCGCAGCGCGGCGCCCCTGCTCCAGTGACAGCGGTTCTTCTTCCGCGGCCTGCACGCGGTTACGTCCGCTGCGCTTGGCCTGGTAGAGCGCAGTGTCCGCGGCAGCCAGCAGGACGTCGAGTTCAGTGCCGGCCGGTCCGCCGGCCACGCCGATACTCACGGTGGTTGCGACCGGCGCCTCGTCGACCTGGATGCCGCAGGTCGCAAATGCCTCGCGCACGCGCTCGGCCGCCTGCATCGCCTCGTCCAGGCTGCAGGGCAACATCGCCGCAAACTCCTCGCCGCCGATGCGGCCCGACAGATCGGTGATCCGCAGCGTATGCGTGATGACCGTGGCGAACAGTTTCAGCACCTCGTCGCCGGCAGGATGGCCGAAGCGATCATTGATCGACTTGAAGTGATCGATGTCGAAGATCATGACTGTGACCGGGCGGCCGGCCTTCGCCTCGCGCTCGATCATCCGCGCCGTAGCCTCGGAGAAGCCGCGGCGGTTGAACAGGCCGGTGAGCGGATCGCAGGACGCGGCGACCTTGTGCGCCGTGACCGCACGCTCGGACACCAGCATGAAGATCAGGAACACCGTGCCGACCGCATAGAGCACGAGTTCGACGGCAAAGGCCGTGACCCAGATGCTGTTGCCGAAATTGCTGTGATCGCCATGCAGCAGATCGCCGAGCAGGATCGGCAGCATCAGGACGAAACCATGCAGCATCGGCACCAGGATGGTTGGCCAGCGCCGCTGCACCGCCTTGCGGCGCTCGTTCCACAATTCATGCGCCGTCAGCATCGCATAAAGCGCGACGATGCCGGCGCCGATGGTCATGCGCAGTGACGCAGCCTCAGCCGGCAGGGTGAAGATGACAGCGATCCAGGCGATGGCGCCGAGAAACAGGCCGGCCCAGCTCGGGCTACGGCCATGGAACACGCGCGCAGCGTTCCACACCATGCCGCAGGCCACGAAGCCCACGGCATTGAATGCCAGCGACAGCACGTCACCTAGGAGCGACGCGGCAAGTGTCCACAATGCGACCGATACGGCGCCGAGCAGGTAAGCCAGCCCCCACCAATTGAGGGCCGCGATCTTTTCCTGTCGTCCGAAGAACAGCAGCATCCCGCCCAACATCGCCGCAACCAGGGTTGCCACCAAATAGAGCGTGGAAGAATCGAGCGACATATTTGAGCACCGGCAATTGTTGCGAGATTTCCAAACCATCATGATTCGGACTGGCCTCTTCGCCATCATCGAACATACGAGTGTACCGATTGGAAATCCGTTTGCGCGCCTGCACAAGTTTTCACGAAAAACTGCATCAATCTGTCGGTATCCGGAATGTCCCGGAACGCAAAAAGGGCGCCCGAAGGCGCCCTTTTCAAAATTGTATTCACCGCATTTGCAGCAAATTTTATCGAAGCAGAAATTAGCGCTTCGAGAACTGGAAGGACTTGCGGGCTTTCGCCTTGCCGTACTTCTTGCGCTCGACGACACGCGAGTCGCGGGTCAGGAAGCCGCCCTTCTTGAGGACGCCGCGCAGATCCGGCTCGAAGCAGGTCAGAGCCTTGGAGATGCCGTGACGGACGGCACCGGCCTGGCCCGACAGACCGCCACCGGCAACAGTGCAGATCACGTCGTACTGGCCAGCGCGGGCTGCAGCGACCAGCGGCTGCTGGATGAGCATGCGCAGCACCGGACGAGCGAAGTACACTTCGACTTCACGGGTGTTGACGACAACCTTGCCGGCGCCCGGCTTGATCCAGACACGAGCGACAGCGTCCTTACGCTTGCCGGTCGCATAGGCGCGGCCCTGCTTGTCGACCTTCTTGACGTACTTCGGGGCATCCGGAGCGGACACCTTCAGCGACGCCAGCTGATCGAGAGACTGCATGGTATCCGACATTATGCGGCCCTCTTGTTCTTGCGGTTCAAAGCGCCGACATCGAATGCTTCCGGCTGCTGGGCCTCGTGCGGGTGCTCTGCACCGGCATAAACACGCAGATTGCCGAACTGGACGCGACCGAGCGGGCCGCGCGGGATCATGCGCTCAACAGCCTTCTCGACAACGCGCTCCGGGAAACGACCTTCGAGGATCGACTTCGCAGTACGTTCCTTGATGCCGCCGATGAAGCCGGTGTGGTGATAGTAGACCTTGTCGTCACGCTTGCGGCCGGTGAAAACCACCTTGTCCGCGTTGACGATGATGACATGGTCGCCGCAATCAACATGCGGGGTGTAGGTCGGGAGATGCTTGCCGCGCAGCCGCATTGCGACCAGCGTGGCCAGCCGGCCCACCACGAGACCAGTGGCGTCGATGACGATCCACTTCTTCGTGATCTCGGCGGGCTTTGCCGAAAACGTCTTCATTGTGAATATCCATGAAAAGGGGATATCGGCGGTGATCCGCCGAACTGAGCGCGTTTCTAGATAGACAACCGGATTCCGTCAATGCCAAATATGGCAGAATTCGCCAGTTAAATCATTACGTTATAATTATGGTTCTATAATACCTTATAAATTACCCAACGTTCGGAATGGAATAGGTCGACGTCACATGGGCGATCGGATCTGCCGAAGTGCCTGATAACAGGGTCACTTCGCCCACGGCGAGGCGTTTTCCGAGCTTCAGCAGCTTGGCGGCAGCCAGCACATCCTGCCCCGGCAGGCCCTTGCGCAGGAAATTGATGTTCAGGCTGGTGGTCACTGCGAGGCCCACAGGGCCGATCGCCGACAACAGCACGACGTACATGGCAAAATCGGCCAGGGCCATCAGTGTCGGACCCGATACGGTGCCGCCCGGCCGCAGCATGCGTTCGCCATAGGTCTGGCGCAGCAGGCAAGTGGTACCGTCAGCGCTTTCAATCGCGATATCGCCGGCGCCAAAGGCCTGCGGGAACTCGCGCTTCAGAAACGCCTCGAGTTCAGCCACGCTCATTTTCGCAGTCGTCATGTCTCCACCCTGCTCTCGCTTGTGCCGTCCTGTTACAATATGGTGACGGTCCTGCCCAGCGATGGAATCTCAAGTCATGGTTCAACCAGCACGCGCGGAAACAGCGCGGCCATCCATTCTTCTGCGTGAAACGGTCGGCAGCATCGGCGTGTTGACGCTGAATCGTCCGGGCGCCCGCAACAGTCTCTCCGAAGGACTGATCGGCGAATTGCACGCCGCCCTCGATGACCTGGCCGGCGACAAGACCGTGCGCGCCGTGGTGATCGCCGCCAACGGCCCGGTTTTCTCCGCCGGACATGACCTGAAAGAACTCACCGCGCGCCGCACTGATGCCGATCGCGGCCGCGCCTATTTCGCGCATATGATGACGATCTGCAGCGCCATGATGCAGGCCATCGTGCGGCTGCCGAAGCCGGTGATCGCAGCCGTGCAAGGCGTCGCTACTGCTGCAGGCTGCCAACTCGTGGCGAGCTGCGATCTTGCTATCGCCTCCGAACACGCAAAATTCGCGACGCCCGGCGTCGATATCGGCCTGTTCTGTTCGACGCCCATGGTGGCGCTGTCGCGCAACGTACCGCGCAAGCAGGCGATGGAAATGCTGCTCACCGGCGAGCCCATCTCCGCCACCCGCGCCCGCGAGATCGGCCTGATCAACCGCGTGGTACCTGCCGGCACCGAACGCGATGCAGCGATCGCACTGGCAGAACAAGTGGCGCGCAAGTCGGCGCATACGGTGAAGATCGGCAAGGAAGCGTTCTATCGCCAGGCTGAGATGAGCCTCGCGGATGCCTATCGCTTCGCCGCTGAAGTGATGACCGAGAATATGATGGCCCGCGATGCCGAGGAAGGCATCGGCGCGTTCATCGCAAAGCGCGAGCCGAAGTGGGAAGACCGGTAATTGAAATGAACCACGACAGCTATAACGACGCCTATATCCGCGAGATCCTCAACACCGTCAAAACCGTCGCGATGGTTGGCGCCTCCCCGCAAAACGTGCGGCCGAGCTATTTCGTGTTCAAGTATCTCGCCGAACGCGGCTACGACATGATCCCGATCAATCCGGGCCAGGTCGGCAAGAGCCTGCTGGGCAAGCCGTTCGTCGCCTCGCTGCAGGAGATCGGTCGCCCGATCGACATGATCGACATCTTCCGCAGCGCCGAGCATGTCATGCCGATCGTCGAACTCGCGCTGACGCTTAATCCGCTGCCCAAGGTGGTCTGGATGCAGCTCGGCGTGCGCCATGATGAGGCCGCCGTCAAGCTTGAAGCCGCGGGCATCAAAGTGGTGATGAACCGCTGCCCCAAGATCGAATATGGCCGGCTGTCGTCGGAGATCCAGTGGATGGGTGTCAATTCGCGCACGCTCAGCTCCAAGCGCGCGCCGATCCCGACCCAGGGCATGCGGCTGTCGCTGAATCGCAGCAGCCTTGGCGGTGGCAGCACCGCTGCGGCCGATCGCGTTGCGCAGCAAAATAACAAGGACAAGAACGACACCGCCTGACGGTGCGTTTCGCGATTTTATTTCCTTTGAAATGACACAGCGCAGCACGACTGTTGCGAAGTCAGGGCAAAATGCCGCCTCGCCTTGACGGCAGCGCTGCGCCCGATCAGGTTGGCGCCAACAAACCGCTATTCGACAGGGAGTGATGATGAACGATCGTATTCCAGGCTTCGGCACCCTCGCCGTCCATGCCGGCGCGCAGCCCGACCCGACCACCGGCGCGCGCGCAACGCCGATCTATCAGACCACTTCGTTCGTCTTCAACGACGCGGATCACGCCGCCTCGTTGTTCGGCCTGCAGTCCTTCGGCAACATCTATACGCGCATCACCAACCCGACCACCGCTGTCCTCGAGGAACGCGTCGCAGCGCTGGAAGGCGGCACGGCCGCCCTCGCCGTCGCGTCCGGCCATGCCGCGCAGCTCGTGGTGTTTCAGCAGCTGCTGCAGCCCGGCGACGAATTCATCGCCTCGCGCAAACTCTATGGCGGTTCGATCAACCAGTTCAGCCACGCCTTCAAGAGCTTCGGCTGGAACGTGGTGTGGGCCGATCCCGATGACGTCCCCTCGTTCGAGCGCGCGCTGACCGACAAGACCAAGGCGATCTTCATCGAGTCCATCGCCAATCCTGCCGGCTCGATCACCGATATCGAGGCGGTCGCGGCCGTGGCGCGCAAGGCCGGCGTTCCGTTGATCGTCGACAACACACTGGCGACGCCCTATTTGATCAAGCCGATCGACCACGGCGCCGACATCGTCGTGCATTCGCTGACCAAGTTTCTCGGCGGCCACGGCAATTCGCTCGGCGGCATCATCGTGGATGCGGGCACCTTCGACTGGTCGAAAGGCAACAAATATCCGGTGCTGTCAGAACCGCGTCCGGAATATCATGGCATCAAGCTGCAGGAGACGTTCGGCAACTTCGCTTTCGCCATCGCTTGCCGCGTGCTCGGCCTGCGCGATCTCGGCCCGGCGCTGTCGCCATTCAACGCGTTCCTGATCCAGACCGGCATCGAAACGCTGCCGCTGCGCATGCAGCGCCACAGCGACAACGCCAAGGCGGTCGCCGAATGGCTGTCGGCACATCCGAAAGTGGCGGCGGTGAATTATTCGGGATTGTCGGATAACCGCTATCACACCCTCGCCCGCAAATATGCGCCGAAGGGCGCGGGCGCCGTGTTCACTTTCAGCCTGAAGGGCGGCTATGACGCCGGCGTCAGCCTGGTATCGAACCTGAAACTGTTCTCGCATCTTGCCAATGTCGGCGACACCCGCTCGCTGGTGATCCACCCGGCTTCGACCACGCACAGCCAGCTCGACGACGAAGCCAAGACGCGCTCCGGCGCCGGACCCGACGTTGTCAGGCTGTCTGTCGGCATCGAGGACAAGGAAGATCTGATCGCGGACCTCGAACAGGCGCTGAACGCATAAGTTCTTCCCTCGCCCCGCCAGGCGAAGTAAAGCTTTGCTAGGCGGGGCGAGGTTAAGAAGCGCTAGGCCTGACCACGCATCGCTTTCGCTTCGCGGATCAAGCGTGCATTGCGCTGGAACACCGAATAGGTCGCCAGCGCGAGCAACATCACCAGCAACTGGATCGACAGCGCTTCCAGTGTCGGATTGAAACCGATTGCTGTGAGGAACGCCGAGCCTGGCGCGTCAGTCACCGGGATCATCGCCTGTTCCTGGAATTCCTGGATGGCTTCGCCGATGAACTTGATGCCCATCACGAACAGGAAGGCCGAGGTGATGATGAACAGCGGCCGCAGCGGGATGCGCTGGGCAATCATGTTGATGAAATAAAACAGCACGACGAGACCGGCGGTCGCCGCCGCCAGACCCCCGAACAGTCCGACGCTCCAGCCACCTTCGGTGGTCGCGAGCGTGTTGATGAACAGCACCGTCTCGGCGCCCTCACGAAACACCGCCAGAAACGCCAGCATCGCGACGGCGAGACCGGTATCCTGCGCGAGCGCCTGATCCGCCTTCGCCGCCAGATAATCCTGCCAGCCGCGCGGATCCTGCTTCACCATCAGCCAGCCGCTGACATAGAGCATCAGGCCTGCCGCAAACAGGATGACGATGGCTTCAAAGACATCGCTGTGATCGCCGGAATTGAACACCGCAAAAGCCCAGGCTGCGACCAGGCTGGCGAGGATCGCCGCCAGCGCGCCCAGATAGAGCGCGGTCACGCGATGGCTGCCGCCGGATTTCCTGAGATAGCCGGCCAGTGCCGCGATCACGAGCATGGCCTCAAGGCCCTCGCGCAGCAGAATGACGGCAGCCTGAATGAATGCGGAGGACATGACCCAATCCCGTGTGGTGGTGTGCCGTATCTATTGCGCACTGCGTATGAGCGAAAGCCGCACAGCCACACGACTGCGTCAACTCCGTTACAATCGTTCTAGTCGGTAACGCGCAACAGCTAGGCGGCCTTGCCGACCGCGAGGTCGAGCTGACGCTCCGTCAATGCCGCCCCGCGCGGCTTCATCCGCTCCACCTGCAGGATCGCCAGCGTCAGAACCACGATCGCGACCGCCTGATGCGTCAGCGCCAGATCGATCGGCACCTGATGCAGCAGCGTGAGAATGCCGAGTGCTGCCTGCACCGCGATCGATGCTGCCAGCCACAGCGCGCCATTGACGACGGCGTTCCCTGCCCGCGCGCGGATCGCATCGACCACATGCCAGATTGCGAGTGCGAACAACACATAGGCGGTCATGCGATGCTGGAACTGAACCGTCAGCGTGTTGTCGAACATGTTGCGCCACCACGGGTCCTCGAAGAACAGCCGCGATACCGAGGGGATCAGCGCGCCGTCGATCTCCGGCCAGGTATTGAACACGCGGCCGGCACGAAGGCCTGCGACCAGCGCGCCGAAATAGATCTGCAGGAACGTCAGCCCCAACAACACCCAGCTCGTCACGCGCAAGCGACTTGCCGCCAGTACCGGCGCACGGTCGCCGAGCCGCCGCAGCGTCCAGACGATGGCGGCGAAGATGATCAGCGCCAGCATCAGATGCACAGCCAGACGATATTGCGAGACCTCGACACGATGGGTCAGGCCCGACGCCACCATCCACCAGCCGACGAAACCTTGCAGGCCGCCGAGCGCAAAGATGCCCCACAGCCGTTTCTTCAGTTCCGAGGTCAGCACACCGCGCCACAGGAAGAACAGGAACGGCAACAGGAACACCATGCCGATGACGCGGCCGAGCAGACGATGGCTCCATTCCCACCAGAAGATGGTCTTGAACTCGTGGAGCGTCATGCCGGAATTGAGCTCGCGATATTGCGGGATCTGCTTGTAGGCCTCGAAGGCCGCGATCCAGTGCGATTCATCGAGCGGCGGAATGGCGCCGGTCACCGGCTTCCATTCGACAATCGACAGGCCGGACTCGGTGAGCCGCGTCGCGCCGCCGACCAGCACCATCGCCACGATCATCGCGGCGACGGCAATCAGCCACCAGCGCACCGGGCGTAATTCCTTCGGGCGAGTTTGGGACGGAGCGGTCATTGCAGGGATCTCGGGAACAGCCGCAAAATCAGCGCCAAAATCAGCGCCTTGAATGAAATTTCGAGCCCCTTATAGTCCGCCCGCGAAGGCCTGCAAAGTTGGGCACTTTGCCTACCCCGATCTCAGACCGACTTTGGACCGCACATTTCCGTCATGACCATCCGCACCCGCAAATTCTTCGGAACCATCTTTCTGCTGATCCTCGTGGTGGTGTGGTCGCTGCTCGGCATGACCATCGCGCAGACCCCCTGGCTGGCCAATAACGGCTGGCTGCAGGCAGCCTTCTATGTCATCGCCGGTCTCGGCTGGGTGCTGCCGGCGATGCCGATCATCAGCTGGATGGGCAAGGCCGATCCGGAACAGGACGTCGGCTGAAATCGTAGGATGGGTAGAGCGCCGGCGCGCAGCGCTGGAGCGAAACCCATCATGCCAGCGTGAAGCGATGGGTTTCGCGAAGACGCTCTACCCATCCTACGCTTGCTAGCGCCCCGCCCCGGCGCCGAGCATCACGCCCGACAGCATTACGCGCAAGACACGCAACGATTGTCGGCGGCCGTCCCAGGCGAGCCGCGGCAGCGCATGCAGATCCGATCCACCATTAACCTCGATGACGCCGGGGAGCGATGTCACGGCACTGGCAAAGCCGGCCTGCGCCACCATCGCGACGTGCCGCTTGTCGAACGAGGCTTTATCGCCGAACGGATAGGCGAAATGTCGTGGCTCATAGGGCAGCGCAGCTTGCGCCACGGCCCGCCCCATGGCGATCTCGCGCGACGCCGCGCTGTCGCCGAGATTGGCGAGCGCCGGATAGTTGACCGTGCTGCTGCCGATGGTCGCCCGCGGATTCCCCGCAAACGTGGCCACATCGTCCCAATGCGTCGCAGCATGATGTGACAGGGTCGCACTATCGACCGAATAGCGTTTGCAGAGATCGTCCGCCGCGACGGCCAGTTCGTGCGGCGGCAACGTCCGCAGCCAGCTATCGAGATAATAGTAGGCGCGATATTTGTCAGCGACCGAGGCGGTTTCGAAATGCCGCTGCCGGTGATCGATGATCAGGCTGATGCGATCATGCGTTGCGATCGCCTGCTCCAGCGCCAGCCACCACATGGCGCCAAGCCCGTCGGCAAATGCACTCGGCAGATAGAGTGTGAACGGCACCTCATGCGCCTGAAGCAGCGGATAGGCGAAATCGACGAAGTCGCGGGTGCCGCCATCGAAGGTCAACGCCACGAAGCGCCGTCCTGTATGGGGTGAGCTGGCGCGGCGACACACCTCGTCCATGCCGACGATATCGACGGGCCAGCGCTTCAGCGCGCGGATCGTGCGGTCGAGAAACCACGGTGTGATCTCGTGGGCTTTCAGCGGCTGGAATGCATCCTGCCGCGGCGGTCGCACGCGTTCGAATTTGAGGATGATACCGGCACCGCCCCGGCTGCGTTCCAGCAGACGGTGCATGCCGCTGAGATAGGTCAGCTCGAAACCCAGCGCCAACAGCCAACCGGTCTTGTATGACACCGCAGATTCCCCCAAGCGGCGTCATGCCTCTCGCCAGTCGGCTATTGTCATTACTGTTTGTTGACATTTCTTTGCAAAGGTCGCCCCAAACCTGAAAATCTAAACAAAATCTGAAACAGGCTCGCGATGACCATGGCTGCTGTGATGGAAACACCTGTGGCGATGGCAACTGCGAGCCGCATCGCACACGTCGATGTAATCAGCGATTTCAGCGCTGCCGAAGCCATCTGGCGCAGCCTTGAGACGTCCGAACAGCTCTCCACGCCCTATCAGCGCTTCGACTTCCAGTCGGCCTGGCAGACCCATATCGGCGTCCACGAAGGCCTGAAGCCCTTCATCGTCGTCGCCTATGACGCCGCGCATCAGCCGCTGATGTTGTTGCCGCTCGCCGTGAGCCGCGAAAACGGCATGCGCGTCGCCGGCTATCTCGGCGGCAAGCACGTCACCTTCAACATGCCGCTGTTCCGCCGCGACTTCGCGGCGCAGGCGACAAAGGCAGATATCGACGCCTTACTGCGCGGAATTCAAAAGCACACCGAGACGGTCGACGTCCTCGCGCTGGTCCGTCAGCCCAAAAGCTGGATCGGCATTGACAATCCGCTCGCGCTTTTGCCGAGCCAGGCCTCGACCAATGACTGCCCGGTGCTGAAGATGGTGCCCGGCGAAGCGGCGACCGATCGGATCAGCAATTCGTTCCGCAAGCGCCTGAAGACCAAGGAAGGCAAGTACCGAAATCTTGCCGGCTATCGCTACATGCACGCGAAGACGGAGGCCGAGGTCACACGCGTGCTCGATGCCTTCTTCGCCATCAAGCCGCTGCGCATGGCCGAACAGAACCTGCCCAACGTCTTCGCCGAGCCCGGCGTCGAAGCCTTCATCCGCCAGGCCTGCGCGACGCCGCGGGCGGATGGCTACACCATCGATATCCACGCGCTCGCATGCGACGAGGAAGTGATCGCGATGTTCGCCGGTGTCGCCGACGACAACCGCTTCTCGATGATGTTCAACACCTACACCATGTCGGAGAATGCCAAATACAGCCCCGGCCTGATCCTGATGCGCACCATCATCGATGCCTATGCCGAGCGCGGCGTGACCTCGCTGGATCTCGGCATCGGCGGCGACGATTACAAGCGGATGTTCTGCAAGGATGACGAGCCGATCTTCGACAGTTTCGTGCCGCTCACCACGCGCGGCAGGCTCGGCGCCATGGGCCTGTCATCCTTCGCCCATGCCAAGCGGATAGTGAAGCAGACACCTGCCCTGCTGCAGATGGCGCAAATGCTGCGCCACGCGTTTCAGCGGTAACGAATACCTTCAATTGGCAATTGAAACGACGTCATGCCCGGGCTTGACCCGGGCATCCACGTCTTAGTCGTTGCGTTGAGGCGAAGGCGTGGATGGCCGGGTCAAGCCCGGCCATGACGAGGGTTCGTCGACTACGCCGCAAACACGCGGCCGCCCGGCCCGACCGGGTCGTTAGCCGGCGGCGTTGAGCGCAACATCTTCACATCGGCGAAGCCAACGGCCTTGAGCTGTTCGGCCATCAGCTCGCGCGCATCCATGCTCATGGTCACTTCCGGCACCACCACGGCACGGGCCTGATCGGTCAGAAGTCCCGCCGGGAGATCGGCCGCGGTGCCGGCGTCCAGCAGCACGTGATCGTAGACGCGCAGCAGCGCATCGAGCGCCATGGTCAGGCGCGGCGACTGCAACAGCGAGCGATCGGCGCCGGCGCGGCCGGCTGCGACCATATGCAGGCCCGACATCCGGTCCTTGGTGATGACCTGGCCGAACGACGCCTCGCCCAGCATCAGTTCCGCCAGTCCGGGCGCGCGCGGATCGTTCGACACGGCTTCCAGCGTCGGCGACGACGAGGCCAGATCCACCAGTACCACTTTCGCATCGCGCGACAGGATGCGCGACAGGGTCAGCGCGGTGAGCGCGATGTTATCATTGTGGCCGGTGCCGAGGATCGTGATCTTGCGCGCCGATTTGCCAGCCGCACGGAATTCCTGGGCAAGCTGTTCGATTTCGCTGACGCCAGCGGCCAGTTCGGGATGGGTATCGCGCACCACGGGCTGCGGCACGGCAACGGGAGCCGGCTCAGGCACGATGCCCGGCGCAACGACAGTTTCCGACTCACGTACGGCAGGCACCTGATCCACGAACGGCTTAAAAGCCGGCTCGGTGACGCGGGCCTGCGCAACAGGCGCGGTTGGTGCAGCAGCGCGCGGCGCGGTCATGCGCAGCAGCTCGCTGGTGACGATGCCACCGGCGGTCAGCATCAGCGTGGCGAGCGTCGCGATCAGCACGATCGGGAGTTTCTTCGGATAGGCCGGCGTGTTGGACACGATAGCGCGGGAGATGATGCGACCATCGGTCGGCGCCGCCTCGATATTCTCACGCGTGGACGCCTCGCGGTATTTCGCCAGATAGGACTCGAGCAGATCGCGCTGCGCCCTCGCCTCGCGCTCCAGCGCCCGTAACTGCACATCCTGGCCGTTGCTGGACGTTGCCTGACGCTTCAGCTGTTCGAGATTGTTGGTGAGGCCATCGACGCGGCCGCTGGCAATGCGCGCATCGTTCTCGAAGATGCGCGACAGTTTCGCGGCTTCGTCGCGCAATTGCTTGTCGAGATCGCCGAGCTGGGCCCGCAGCTCCTTGATGCGCGGATGCGCGTCGAGCAGCGTCGAAGACTGTTCGGCGAGCTGCGCACGCAGCGTCACGCGCTGCTCGGACAGCCGACGGATCAGGTCGGAATTCAGCACTTCCGAAAATTCGATCGGCTTGCCGGTCTGCAGCATGTCCTTGATGAGCCGCGCCTTCGATTCGGCATCGGACTTCAGCGAACGCGCATTATTGAGCTGACTGTTGATCTCGCCGAGCTGCTGGTTCGAGAGCGACGTATTGTTGGTGCCGATGAACAGGCTGGACTTGGAGCGGAATTCCTCCGCGCGCGCTTCCGCCTCGACGACCTTCTTGCGCAGGTCATCGATCTCACCGGACAGCCATTGTCCGGCCGATCGTGCCTGGTTCTGCCGCGCATTCTGCTGCATCACCAGATAACCGTCGGCGATGGAATTGGCGACGCGGGCGGCAAGCTCGGGATCGCGCGACTGGAATTCAACGACCATGACGCGCGACTTGTCGACCGCATAGGCCGTCAACCGCTCGTAATAGGCATCGAGTACGCGCTCTTCAGGCGTCATCGAGAACGGATCGCGGCCAATGCCCATCAGGCCGAGCAGCGACCGCCATGGCTGCGCACCCTGCAACACCGGATCGAATTCCGGACGCTCCGCAAGCTTGTTCTTCTTGATGATCTCGCGGGCGAGATCGCGCGACAGCAGCAGTTGCACCTGGCTGGTCACGGCTTCCGCATCGAGAGAGGTGCGCTCTTCGTTGCGCTCGCCGCTGGGTCGCAAGAAAACGTTTTCACGCCCGTCGATCAAAATGCGTGCTTCCGACTTGAAGCGCGGCGTGATCATGTTGACGATGACGAGGGAGCCGACAAGTGCCAGCACCGTCGGAACGAGGATCCACATCTTGCGGCGGATGAGTGCCTGCCACAGCGCGCGCAGGTCGAGGTCGCCGAGATCGGGCGCCGGCGCAGCGATCACGCGTTCTGCTTTCTTCTCCGGATTTTTGCGAGAAACCGGGTTTGGCATGGTTGGCGCCTTGATGGCCCGTTCGACCGACGCATCACCCTTGCCTGCACGCCAGAATGCCAAACGCATCGCCTACCCCACCCAAACGCCACTGCGTCTACTCAACGGAATCGATTAAAGACGATTAAGGTTGCCGCGCGGTTAATTGGCAGGCTGATACCGGGACGTTGCAGCGGATGCCTGAATCCACACGGTTTTTTAACGACGAAGGCTCTTATTGGATTCAATTGCTTCAGGGATTTTTCCGATGTGCGTCCCAGCTCCCGGCGACGCCCTCCTCGTCAGCGAATGCCGATTCTGATCATGAGCGCACCTTCGGACAAGCCGCTTCGCATCCTGCACGCTGTCCGCGCGCCGGTCGGCGGCATCTTTCGCCACATCATCGATGTCGCCAACGGCCAGGCCGATCGCGGCCATGAAGTCGGCATCGTCGCCGACAGTCTGACCGGCGGCGACCGCGCCCACGAGGCACTGGCCGAGATCGCCCCACGCCTGAAACTGGGCACCTATCGCCTGCCGATCCACCGCGAGCCACATCCGGGCGACGTGCTGGTCTGGATGCAGTTCATGCGCCTCGTCAGCCGGCTGAAGCCAGACGTGTTGCACGGCCACGGCGCCAAGGCCGGCGCCTTCGTGCGCCTGAAGGCAAAGTCGAACAGCGTCATCCGCATCTACACGCCGCATGGCGGTTCGCTGCATTATCCGCAAAATACGGCGAAAGGCGCCTTCTACAGCCGCCTCGAACGCGCGCTGATGAACCGCACCGAACTGTTCCTGTTCGAGAGCGCATTCGCCCGCGACACCTATCAGCGCATGATCGGCACACCGTCAGGCCTCGTGAAATGCGTGTTCAACGGCGTAACATCTGGCGAATTCGACCCCGTCGAGCCCGCCGATGACGCCACCGATATCTGCTATGTCGGCGAGTTCCGCCGCATCAAGGGCGCGGATCTGCTGGTCGATGCCGTCGCGCGCCTGCGTGCCGACGGCCAGCCCGTCACCCTGACGCTGGGCGGCGACGGCGAAGAGACCAACGCATTGAAGGCTCAGATAACGCGCCTCGGTCTCACCGACGCCGTACGCTTCATCGGCCATGTCAAACCGCGTTACGGGTTTTCGAAAGGACGCCTGCTGGTGGTTCCATCGCGCGGCGACTCGATGCCCTATGTCGTGATCGAGGCCGCCGCCGCGGGCATTCCGATGATCGCCGCCAATGTGGGCGGCATTCCGGAAATCTTCGGGTCGCACACCTCCGCCTTGTTCCAGTCGAACAATGTCGACGCCATGGCTGCGGCGATCAAAACTGCTCTCGATGACATCGCCGCCGCGCGCGCCCGTGCACAATTGCTCCGTGAGCGCATCGCGGAACATTTCTCGCAGGATGCGATGGTCGAGGGCGTCATCGAAGGCTATCGCAGCGCATTTGCGAAACGTTAACTCTCCTTAACCTGTAACCAAATCTTCCGATTTGTCCGGTAATTCTCACGAAAAGCGGTAGGCTTGACGTGCGACATCGCATGCCAGCGCAACAACGGACATTTCACCTTGGACCCGATCAACGCACGTTCAATGATCGACGCGGCCGCGACGGACGCGCCCGGCGAACGCCGGTTCGAACGTCGTCGCAGACTGACGCCCGCGGCTCTCGCCGTCGCCGATCAGAAGGTGCGCGCCGCCTACTCGCCCGTCGTCATCACCGGCGTCGTACGCGTGGTCGATTTCCTGATGCTCAGCATCATCGGCATTGCGCTCAACCTGCTCTATGTCGCGCCAGAAGCTGGCTTCAGATGGGAATACTTCGCTGCGATCGTCGCGATGGCGGCTGCTGCTGTGGTGTGTTTCCAGTCTGCCGATATCTATCAGGTGCAGGTCTTCCGCGGCCACATCAAGCAGCTCACGCGCATGATGTCGGCATGGGCCTTCGTGTTCCTGCTGTTCATCGGCGTCTCGTTCTTCGCCAAGGTCGGCGGCGCGGTGTCGCGTGTCTGGCTGTCCTCGTTCTTCTTCGTCGGTCTCGTCGCCCTGATCGCGGAACGCGCCGTCGTGCGTGCGCTGATCAAGCGCTGGGCCCATCAGGGACGGCTCGACCGCCGCACCATCATCGTCGGCGCCGATTCCAATGGCGAGACGCTGATCAGGGACCTCAATGCCCAGGAAGATTCCGACATCCAGATCCTCGGTGTGTTCGACGACCGTAACGACAAGCGCTCAATGGACACGATCGCGGGCGCGCCGAAGCTCGGCAAGGTCGATGACATCATCGAATTCGCACGGCGCACCCGCGTCGATCTCGTGCTGTTCGCGCTGCCGATCTCGGCCGAGACGCGCATTCTGGAAATGCTGAAGAAGCTGTGGGTGCTGCCGGTGGATATCCGCCTCTCGGCGCATACCAACAAGCTGCGCTTCCGCCCGCGCTCCTATTCCTATCTCGGCAAGGTGCCGACCCTCGACGTGTTCGAGGCGCCGATCACCGACTGGGATCTGGTGATGAAGTGGCTGTTCGACCATATCGTCGGCGGCCTGATCCTGATCGCCGCACTGCCCTTCATGGCGCTGGTGGCCATCGCCATCAAGCTCGACAGCCCCGGCCCGGTGCTGTTTCGGCAGAAGCGCTTCGGCTTCAACAACGAGCGCATCGACGTGTTCAAGTTTCGCTCGCTCTATCACGACCAGGCTGACCCGCTGGCCAAGACCGTCGTCACCAAGGGCGACAAGCGCGTCACCCGCGTCGGCCGCTTCATCCGCAAATCCTCGATCGACGAATTGCCGCAGCTCTTCAACGTGGTGTTCAAGAACAACCTGTCGCTGGTCGGGCCCCGGCCCCACGCCGTTCAGCAGAGGGTGCAGAGCCAGCTGCTGGACGAGGCCGTCGACGGCTATTTCGCTCGCCACCGCGTCAAGCCCGGCATCACCGGCTGGGCGCAGGTCAATGGCTGGCGCGGCGAAGTCGACAGCGAGGAGAAACTGCAGAAGCGCGTCGAATTCGATCTCTACTACATCGAGAACTGGTCAGTGCTGTTCGACGTCTACATCATGCTGAAAACACCGGTTTCAATGCTGACGAAGAACGAGAACGCGTATTGAGGCAGGCCTCAGCCTCTGCCTTACACCACTCGTCAACCCTGCCTGCGTAGAGTGATGCCGCCATGAGCACTCACGCGACTGCCGATCATTACATCGCCTCGCCCGCGGCGCCTCCCGCCGTGGTGACGCTGCAGCGCGCGCTGCTGTGGGCGATGGGTTTTGGCGGCGCCATCGTCTTCATCGAGCCGAGCCCCTTCGAGATCGCCACGCTCACGGCGATGGTCGTATTCTTCGCGTCGGGCCTGCGCATGCGGCTGGTGTTCATGCCGCTGCTGATCCTGCTGTTCCTGGTCAATCTCGGCTACACGATCTGCGCCGCCTATCTGCTCGACAAGGCGCCAATCGTGAACTGGATCCTGACCTCCTGGTACATGGCCATCATGGCGATCTTCGTCGCACTGGTGATGTCCGAGGACACGCTGGCGCGCATCGATCTGTTGCGCCGCGGCCTGATCGTCGGCGCACTGGTGGCATCGCTGGCCGGCATCCTGGGCTATCTGCATCTGATCCCCGGCGCGGAGATGTTCACGCTCTACGGCCGCGCCGCCGGCACGTTCAAGGATCCCAACGTGCTCGGCGCATTCCTCGTGCTGCCGGCACTGTTCTGCCTGCAGAGCGTCGTCAGCGACGGTTTCGGTCGCTCGCTCCGCAGCGCCATTGCACTCGGCATCATTGCGCTCGCCGTCCTGCTCGCCTTCTCCCGCGCCGCCTGGGGCCTGCTGGCGATCACCTCGGCCTTCATGCTGATGCTGATGGTGCTGACCAGCCAGTCCAACAAACAGCGCTCGCGCATCGTCATCATGGCGCTGGCGGCCGTCGCCGTCGTGGCGCTGGTGATCGTGATCCTGCTGCAGTTCGACTTCATCGCCGACATGTTCAAGCAGCGCGCCTCGTTCGATCAGAAATATGACGAAGGCCGCTTCGGTCGTTTCGGCCGGCATGTGCTGGGCGCGCAGATGGCGCTCGATCTGCCCTTCGGAATCGGCCCGCTGCAATTCACGCGCTTCTTTCCGGAAGACACCCACAACTCCTATCTCAACGCCTTCATGTCTGGCGGCTGGATCTCCGGCGTGTGCTATCCCGCGCTGGTGTTCATCACGGCGCTACTCGGCTTCCGCTACATCTTCGTCCGCGTGCCATGGCAGCGCGCCTATCTCGCGGTGTTCGCAGCCTATCTCGGGACAGTCGGTGAAGCCTTCATCATCGACACCGACCACTGGCGCCACTTCTGGATGATGCTCGGCATCATGTGGGGCATGTTCGTCGCCACGCAGCAATATATGGCCACGGCGCAATTGCGTGCGGCGTCTGCGCAGCCGGGCACGGTCTGACAAGGTCACAAACGAAAACAGCCCCGCTTGCGCGAGGCTGCTTTGTCAAACCATAGACGTCCGTTAGCGAACGATCACAGTCTTGGTGCGCGAACCGCGGCGATCCCAGCCATGATGGCGGTGACCGTAGTCGCGGCGCACATAGGCGCGGCTCTGGCGATAGCCATGGCCGCGATGGTAGCCACGATCCTGATGGTGATAACCACCGCCGCCGATCTGCACATTGATGCCCTGCGCAGACGCGGGGCCTGCAGGTGCTGCGACATAGAGAACGGCCGCAGCCGCCAGCAAAGCCAGTTTCTTGATCATGACAATTTATTCCTTCCTTTAAAAGTATCGCGGGACAAGCCATTACCGCCCGGAAGGTTCCGCACGAAATGAAGCACATCGACAAAGGACCCGCGCATGTTCGAGCCGTGCCAGATTCTCTTGTGATTTGCGATGGACATCCATCATCAAAGGGAACACGCGAGGAACTGAGCTGTTCTCTTCGCATGACACAGCAAGCAAAGAACCGCGCCTTCGACAAACAGCCGAAGCCCGATCAGAAAATTCCGCCGGCCGGCCCGCACGACAAGCCGGAACTGACCGACGAGAACAAGACGCCCGGCAGCGGCGTCTTGCCTGACAAGGATCACAAGGAAGTCGAAGGCCCGACGGGATGACGCGATCGGTCATCATGTCGTCACGCATCGACGTTAGACATTTATTAACCTTCTCGACTCACTGTGGAGTCAAGGAAGCGCAGACCGGATGTACGTCTGCGTTTGATGGCTCGGAGTTCGCTCCGGGCCATTATCTTTTCTGGACCCACCATGAGCTGCGAGATGATCGACGCTGCACGCGCATCTCGCTTTCGGTTGCAACGCGTAAAGCGGAACGCCGCTCGCTGATCACGCGATATTATTCGTTCCCTTATCGCGGCAAAATTTGTGGTCGATATGCCATGAATCGGAACTGAACCTTCAAAACACCGACACGTTGACTTCTCGATACGAAGGAGAAGCAGCATGAAGAAGACAGCACTTATTCTTGCCACCGTCGCTGCCGTCGGCGCGGCGTCGATCGCATCGAAACCCGCAGAGGCCCGTGGCGGCCGCGGCGCGGCGATCGGACTCGGCATTGCAGCCGGCGCATTGGCGGCAGGTGCCTATGGCGCTTACGGCCCCGGTTACGGATATGGTTATGGCCCGCTCCATTACGGCCCGCGTTATGCTTATGGTCCGCGCTACGGTTACGGCGACGGCTACTATGGCGGTCCCCGCTACTATCGCAGCTACGGCTACTACTAAACGCGGCTGATTGAATTGACGAAGGCCCGGAGCATATGCTCCGGGCCTTTTTCACCATCTCCAGCGTTCGCGCGCATCGCTGCTGCGTTGTCGCAAGGCTTCAGTTACGCAGTGGGCTAGATACCAAACAGCCAAACAGCCGTGATGGTCGCAACCACCGCTAACCCGCTGATGGTCCAGCCACCGTAGTAGCCGATATCATCGTCATGCCGGATCTCCGACGGGCCATCTGCGGTATGCCAGTGACTTGCCATGCGAGCCTCCTGTTTTCAGGATAATCGGCCCGATGGCCAAGAGTTCCATTGGCCAAAAAAAGACATGTCGGCGCCACCTGCCTGGCCGCCCTTCCAAAAACGACAGCGGGATTCGTGGCCACCGGCGATCTGTGGCCAAAGGGTCACGACGGCAAGGATTCATTAAGGAGTGCGGCTGGGGCAATTGACGGAACCCGGAGCCGGGAGAAGTCTAATGTTTTCAGCGTAGAGTAGATATTATGTTAGAGATTATTGTCCTCGGCTTCCTTGCCTGTGCAGCAGCTTATGTCGGGCTTCTCTGGTTCGCCGGACGGAAAGACGACGTGATTCACGGTGATTTTGTCGAACCGAAATCGTAAGGCCGGCGTCACGCGCGTTTGATCGAGGCCGCCCGATCCAGGCGGCACCGCTCGCGTGCGAGACTACTAATATCTTGAAATGATTTGGAAAAATGGTCGGAGCGAGAGGATTCGAACCTCCGACCCCTAGTCTCCCAGACTAGTGCGCTAACCGGGCTGCGCTACGCTCCGATGGGGCATCGTGTAGCTTCGATCCGTCCGAGGCGCAAGAAGGCTGAGCGGATTGAAACGGATTGGTTGTGGGACGGCGGCTAGCCGTCCTTCATCGCCGTATCGAGCGCCCGGCGCGCCGCCAGCAGCTCCTCGAGCACGGCTTCGAGCCGTTCGCGCTCCAGCCGGCGCTGCGGGTTCGGCCTTGCGGCCGGGACCGCAGCCGCTCTTGCGCTCTGCGTCGGAGCGGACATCGCCGGTTCGGGCCGCGCCACGCCAGGATTTGCCAATACGGGGTTTGCCCGCGACGGCGGCCGCTGCAGCTGTGGATCCACACGCGGCGACGTCGATGTCATCGGAGGTTCGCGGCGGCCGGCGACGGGAGCAGCAGCTTCCTCCTCGTCTTCTTCCTCAGCCTCTTCGTCTTCACCCTCTTCGCCGTCGTCCTCGTCGCCCTCTTCTTCCTCGTCCTCGGCGCCTTCGGCGTCAGCCTCGTCTTCGGCTTCTTCCTCGATCTCCTCGTCGCGTTCAGCCTCGTCCTCGGCCTCTTCTTCCTCGTGATCTTCTTCGATCACGGGACGCTTCGCCTGGACGCGCGGCGCGATGGCGGCAGACGTCGGCGCGAAGCTCGGCGCAGCGTGGCCGTCGACAAGCCCCTGCACCGACTTGATGCCGTTCTCTTTCAGAATTCGTTGCACACCGCGGATGGTATAACCTTCGCCGTAGAGCAACCGACGGATGCCGCGCAGCAGATCGACATCGTCCGGACGATAATATCGCCGGCCGCCGGATCGCTTCATCGGTTTGATTTGAGTGAACCGCGTTTCCCAGAACCGCAGAACATGCTGCGGTATATCGAGATCGTCAGCGACCTCGCTTATGGTTCGAAACGCATCCGGCGCTTTGTCCAAGTGCAGGATCCCTGTGGTTCGCCAAGTCTTTATTTAAGCGTGTGTCGCTAGTCAGTCGTCGTGATCTTTACCGTTGCCAACTGCGGTACTGTCGCCATTGATCCGCTGTTTCAGGATCGCCGACGGCTTGAATACCATCACTCGCCGCGGCGAGATCGGTACTTCTGTGCCCGTCTTCGGATTGCGGCCGATGCGCTCGCCTTTTTTGCGCACCATGAAGGAGCCGAACGACGACAGCTTCACTGTCTCGCCCTTCTCCAGACAATCCGTAATTTCTTTCAAAACCAGTTCAACAAACGCGGACGACTCCGTGCGCGAGAGACCTACCTTTTGGTAGACCGCTTCGCACAGATCAACGCGTGTGACTGTTTTTCCCGTGCCCGTCATCGCCTGCCCCAACTACTCTCGGCGAACCAAATTCGCGTCAGAAATTAGGAGGTTAACGCGCTCCGGTCAACAGTCACCATCGATGCAAAGGCATGGAAAATCATGACAATTTGAGATGTTGTCGATCTGCATCATCACCGGCGCATCACCAGCGAATGAGTGCAGACCCCCAGGTGAAGCCGCCGCCCATGGCTTCGAGCAAGACAAGGTCGCCCTTCTTGATGCGGCCGTCGTTGACCGCCACCGATAGTGCGAGCGGAATCGACGCCGCCGACGTGTTGCCATGAAGGTCCACGGTCAGCACCACCTTTTGCGGTGCAATATGCAGTTTGTGCGCGGACGCATCGATAATGCGCTTGTTGGCCTGATGCGGCACGAACCAGTCGATGGTTTCGGCGCTGGCGCCGGTGGCTTTGAATGCATCGACGATCACGTCGGTGATCATACCCACCGCATGTTTGAAGACCTCGCGGCCTTCCATGCGCAGGTAACCCACTGTCTGCGTCGAGGACGGGCCGCCATCGACGAACAGCTTTTCCTTGTGCCGACCATCCGAGCGCAGATGCGTGGTCAGCACGCCGCGATCGCTGGCTTCGCCGGGCTGGGTCTGTGCTTCCAGCACCACTGCACCGGCGCCGTCGCCGAACAGCACGCAGGTTCCGCGATCGGTCCAGTCGAGAATGCGCGAGAACGTCTCCGCGCCGATCACCAGCGCGCGCTTGCCGGCGCCGGTGCGCAGCAGGCTGTCGGCGGTGGTCAATCCAAAGATAAAGCCGGAACACACCGCCTGCAGGTCGAAGGCTGCGCCATGGGTGATGCCGAGCGCGTTCTGCACCGCAACGGCCGTTGCCGGGAACGTATTGTCCGGGGTCGAGGTCGCCAGCACGATCAGGTCGATGGACTGCGCATCGACGCCGGCATTGGCCAGCGCCGCCTGCGCGGCCTTGATCGCCAGATGCGAGGTGAACTCGCCGTCGGCAGCGATGTGGCGCTGCTTGATACCGGTGCGCTGGACGATCCACTCGTCCGACGTGTCGACCTTGGATGCCAGTTCGGCATTGGTCAGGATCCGCTCCGGCAGGTAAGAGCCGCAGCCGAGCACGACCGAACGTATCGCAGTCACGAGACAGCCTCCTGCGCAGCCGGGCTCGCAGGGAGCGCTTGGCCGTCGCGGTTGAGCATTTGATTGATCTTGGTGAGAAGGTCGTAGCGGACCATGTCGTAACCGACATCCACCGCATAGGCGAAACCGTCGGCATTGGTGCCACCGTGGCTCTTCACCACGATGCCGCGCAGGCCGAGAAACACCGCGCCGTTGGACTTGTTGGGATCGACCTTGTCGCGCACCGCCTTGAAGGCGTTCTTGGCGAACAGGTAGCCGATGCGCGAGCGCCAGGTACGGGCCATGGCATTGCGCAGATATTCGGCGAACTGGCGCGCGGTGCCTTCGGCCGCCTTGAGCGCGATATTGCCGCTGAAACCTTCGGTGACGATCACGTCGGCATCGCCGCGGCCGATGCCGTCGCCTTCGACGAAGCCGATGAATTCCAGCTGCGGCAGATTGGCGGTGCGCAGCAGTTCGGCGGCATCGCGGATTTCGTCGCCGCCCTTGATTTCCTCGACGCCGATATTGAGCAGGCCGACCGTTGGCCGCGCCAGATCGAACAGCGCGCTGGCCATGGCGCTGCCCATGACAGCGAGAGTCTTCAGGTGGTTGGCGTCGCCGCCGATGGTGGCGCCGAGATCGAGCACGACGGAATCGCCGCGTGTGGTCGGCCAGATCGCGGCCAGGCCGGGACGCTCGATACCGTCAAGCATGCGCAGGCAAAAGCGCGCCATCGCCATCAGCGCACCGGTATTGCCGGCGGAGATCGCGACATCGGCCTCGCCCTTCTTCACCGCCTCGATCGCCAGCCACATCGACGAGACCTTGCGGCCACGGCGCAGCGCCTGGCTCGGCTTGTCATGCATGCTGACGGCAACGTCGGTATGGATCACCTTCGATACAGCCTTCAGTGCCGGATGATTGGCGAGTTCTTTCTCGATCAGCGCGCTGTCACCGAACAGCAGGAACTCGCTGTCGGGATGCCGGGTCAACGAAATCGCGGCGCCGGGAATGACCACCGATGCGCCGATGTCGCCACCCATGGCGTCTAGCGCGATGCGAACCTTTTTCGGCATGGACGTTCCGGAAACCTGTCTCTTGCGGCCTGTGACGCTCGTGGCCGCGGACGAAGTCTGCCGCATTTGGCAGCAGACGGCGAAGTTATGGCATTAACCCGATTTCGGCCGGGGACAATAGCGTTTCCGTGACCCGATACAACATCTTGACCGGTCGCTTTTGTCCCGCCAGCCGCACGGGGCGTGGAATCGGACCTCGGTCTCAGCCCTTCCCGGGCTTTTTGGATTTGGGCGTCTCAGGGGCGGTTTTCAGCGCTTTCAGGGCCGCAAACGGGTGCTCTTCCGGGTCCGGAACCTCGACCACCGGCTCGAACACGGCATCGGGCTTACGGGGATACGGGTCCAGCCCCAGAAACAGCGCGTCGGTCGCCAGTTTGCCGAGGTCGATGAAGCCGTTTTCGATCGGCTCCGGCGGATCCGGGGTCTCCTCGTCGCTCTCGACGTCCTCGTCCACCGATTCGGCGAGTTCGCGAATCTGCGATGGCGGCGCGAAAATCACGTCGATCTCTTCCTCGAAATCGGCAGCCAGTGGGTCCAGCGTCACCACGCAGGTCTGCTCGACCTTGCCCCAGATGCGACCGGTCACATGCACCGTACC
The DNA here is from genome assembly GCF_900108575.1 of Tardiphaga sp. OK245. Lineage (NCBI taxonomy): Bacteria > Pseudomonadati > Pseudomonadota > Alphaproteobacteria > Hyphomicrobiales > Nitrobacteraceae > Tardiphaga > Tardiphaga sp. OK245. Next base: position 890,009 of record NZ_FNWZ01000003.1, read on the forward strand.
GCCCTTCACGGGGCTCAGCAGGAGTTCGCCTTTCACGGCGCCCACGCTGACGAGGCCGCCGAGTTCGGCGATCCGCTTGCGCTCCTCGGGCGTGGCCTCGATGTCGCGCGCCAGCCCCGTTTCCGGGATCTGGATCACGGCGATGGGCACGCTCCAGGGCGGCGTGAGATCCACGGTGCGGTCGGGTTTGTTCATGTCGTTACCAAGGTCTCCGCAGGCGACGGGAAATGCCACGCGCCTGATGTCAGTGTCGTTGCATCCAGCGTGCCCAGACGGGCATTCGCCGCTTCGACATAAACAGCGAGACGCCGGGCGTTCTCGATGTCCATGCCGTTATAGATATTCTTCGACAGCGCCGCCGCCAGAGGCTCCCTGCCCGCGCCAAGCGCTGCGTCATAGGCGCCTGTCCGGCCGTAAAACGCGTCGCCGAATTCCCGCATTTTCTTCGGCACCTTCATGTCGCTGGTGCCGAGTTCGCGCAGGTTATCGTCCATATCGCCGCAGAACCTGTCGAAAAGTCCCTGCGACAACTCATCCTTGGGACTCATCCGGCGCAGCACCAGCCACAAGTGCAGCAGCAACATATCGAAACGCCCGTTTACCGTATCCGGGGCTCCCAAGTCCCGATAAAACAAGGGTTCTCGCGCCTGCGCCACGATCATGCCATAGATGGCTTCAATGGTGCCGCGCAACGGCGCCGGGGGCTTTCTGAAGTGACTGAACGGCCAGACCATCTTGGGTTCCTCAGGCGGGCCCCTCGGGCACGCGCATGTTGCATTCAGAGGTTCTGCCCGGTACGTCAACGCCTTCCGGGATGCAAGTCTTTCGGAAGCAAGGCCTTCCCGAGAATCAAGAGGATGGGACCCCCTCCGCTATGACAATTTCGACCTCCATCAGCGCGAAGGCGCGGCTGACACGTGGCTGGCGCGGCATGCGCGCCGTACTCGCGGTCGCGGCCTTGTGCGTCACGCTGGGCGCCTGCGCCGAGCAATTCCAGAAGGGCTACATCCTGCCCCCCGGTGCGCTGGAGCAGATCCCGATCGGCGCCAGCCAGGATCAGGTCCTGATCGTGATGGGCACGCCCTCCACCGTCGCCACGCTATCGGGCGAAGTGTTCTATTACATCTCGCAGCGCGCCGAACGCGCCGTCGCGTTCATGCCGCAGAAGGTCACCGACCAGCGCGTCATCGCGATCTATTTCGACAAGAACCGCAAGGTGATCCGGCTCGCCAATTACGGCCTGCAGGACGGCAAGATCTTCGACTTCATCAGCCGCACCACGCCGACCTCCGGCCAGGAAATGAGCTACCTCACGCCGCTGTTCAAGCTGATCAGCTTCCGCTAGGCGGAACTATCAAATCGCTGAATTGCAAAAGCCCCGCAGCACACGCTGCGGGGCTTTTCTTTACGCTGTGGCCAAGGTCGGCTTGCCCGCCACCATCTGCCTCACTACGATTTCAGCAAGATCAAAAACCAAAACGACACCATCGAGGGAAGAAGCTATGACCAATCTGGTTACCCGTCGCCGTGTACTCACCGGCGCCGCCGCGATCACCAGCGCCGCGATCCTGCCGCGCGCCAGTCTCGGCGCCGGCGAATGGAAGCCCACCGAAACCGTCCGCGTCATCGTGCCCGCCGCAGCCGGCGGCTCCACCGACGTAATGGGCCGCATGCTGGCCGCGCATCTGCAGCCGGTATGGGGCCAGTCGGTTGTGGTGGAAAACCGCTCGGGCGGCGGCGGCACCATCGGCACCGCCGAAGTCGCGCGTCTCAAGGGCGATGGCCACACCATCCTGGTCGGCAATCCCGGCCCCAACGCCATCGCCTACAGCATCTTCAAGAACCTGACCTACAAGAGCGATCAATTGCAGGCGGTCTCCAACATGATCAAGATTCCAAACATCGTCTGCGCGCATCCGAGCGTGCCGATCAAGACGATCCCGGAGCTGATCGCCTATATCAAGGCCAATCCGGACAAGCTGAACTATGGCTCGTCGGGCGTCGGCCAGAGCCCGCATCTCACCGGCGCATGGTGGCTGCAGCTCACCGGCTTGAAGATGCAGCACGTGCCGTTCCGCGGTGCAGGTCCCGCGCTGCAGGCGGCCCTCGCTGGCGACATCCAGATCCTGTTCGACAATCTCTATCCGTCGCTGCCCCAGGTGCTCGACGGCAAGCTCACCGGCCTTGCCGTCACCACGCAGCAGCGCAACGCGCAGGCGCCGAACGTCCCGGCGATGCGCGAGACCGCGCCTGAGCTGGAGAAGTTCGACGTGGCGTCATGGTTCGGCGTGTTCTATCCGAAGAGCACACCGACCGAAGCCGTGACCGCGCTCAATGAGCAGATCAAGGTTCTGCTCGGCACCGACGCGACCAAGAAGACTATCGCAGCCATGGGCGCCGTGTCGGACTACGGCACACCTCAGCAATTCCAGACCTTCGTCGAGGCCGAGACGGCCAAGTTCAAGACCATCATCGACAAGGAAGGCCTGCAGATGGAGGTGAAGTGAGGCGCGCCTCACCTCGCTCCATCTAAGTGATCTGAACGAAAACCCCGCGGCTCACACCGCGGGTTTTTTCCGTCTTACTTCTCTTCTTCCATGGCAAAGGCGACGTCGCCATTAGCCGAGAGCCGCACCTTGTCGCCCTCGACCTCGGCGACCAGACCGCCATCGATAAAGTGATGGTGACCCTTGTGGCTGCCCTCGCCGCTGTCCTTCTTGGTCAGCTTGATGCGATTGCCTTCGACCTTGTCGACGGTGCCGACGTGCACGCCGTCGGCGCCGATGACTTCCATATGTTCTTTGATCTTGCTGAGCGCGCTCATGTCGTATCCTCTGATGTGGGGAATACTGAACGTGCGGCTGGGCAATAGGTTCAATCGCGATCCGGTGAGATCGGCGTCCCGATCATGCGCCCTTGTTCATCTTCTTGATCTTGGCGTCCTGTGCCTCGATCGCCAGTGTCAATTCCATGATGGCCTTGGACAAAAGCTCGGTGGCCTCCTTCTGGTCCTGCGACTTGGCGGCGCGCAGCGCGTAGTTCTTGGCGGATGACAGCGACATTTGACGGTCCTCGTGATGATCCCGAGGGCGAATTAGCCGAAGGCGTCATTCGCTGCAATCGGGTCGAAATGGAGAGATTACGCAGCAGTCAACGGCGCTCCGCATTTGCGCTGATAACCGCGAATATCTCGTCGGCGGATGCCGGCGGCGTGACGCCAAAGGTCTCGTCGAGAACCTGCTGCAACTCCGCAGCGCTGCCGAGCACGCGTTCAGACACCGGTTCGCCGTCACGTCCCTCGGTCGTCAGGTGGCGATTGACCAGTTTATGACGCCGGCCGTTGCTGACGCGCTCCATCACCAGCGTCGAGGTGAAGGGCACGAAGGGACTGGTCGATGTGTACCAGTTGCCGAGCTCGTAATCCGACGGCAGTTGCGGCGCGAGGTCAAACACGTACATCGTCCGCCAGCCGTCCGCCCGCTTCGCGCTCAGCGACAACAGGCCATCGGCTTCAGTCAGCCGATAGGTCCCCATCGCCGTTTGCTGCTCGGTCCCCGCGAGGAGCCGTAGGGGTGCATCGAGTACGCAGGCGCCAAAGCCGGTATCGGCGAGATAGGGTCCGTCCGGAAGATCGACCTTCAGGAGCATGTGCGTCCTGGGGCCAAGCGGACTGTCCGGCGGCGCATTCCAACGCACCCGGGCGCCGAGGCCCGTGACCTTGAAGCCGATCGTCTCGAGCGCGGCCCGCAGCATCGCGTTCAGCTCATAGCAATAGCCACCACGTCGGCCCTCAATGAGTTTCTGCTGCAATGACGCCATGTCCAGTTTGACCGGCAGATGGAGAAACGGATTGAGACCCTCGAAAGGCAGCGCATTGATGTGAGCGACATGAATGGCCGTCAGTGTCGCCAGATCCGGCGCAACCGATCCGTCAAAGCCGATCCGCGCGAGATAGCGATCCAGCCGCAAAACATCCGTCATCATTTCTGCCTCTTCATCATCTCGCCACTGACATAGCCCATCCGACGGCAGCGGGCGACAACGTACCGCCCAAGCTCGTCATTCCCCGGCAAACCAATTGGTTTGCCTGAGGGCGTGCGTCGCCGGCGAAGCCGGCATAGCGCGAGCCTCGATCCACACTCGTCATTCCGGGGCGCACGAAAGCGGCGGAGCCGCTGTAGTGCGAACCCGGAATCTCGATGTGTTTGGCACGATCGGAGACTCCCATGTCGGGATTCCGGGTTCGGTCCCGTCGCCTGCGGCGCCGGTCCCGCCCCGGAATGACAGTGTGAGGCGGCAAGACAGCGCCTAAACATTTTTTCCTATCTCCCGTTGACAGCATCCCCAACTTGATTATATTCCCCTCCGTCCTGCCCCACCGAGAGGGGCGATCGCGATCGTCACGTTCGCGGGGCAGGATGCGGTGGACGCCGGAGATGCGGCGTCACGCGGTTCATGGGTGACGTCTGTCTTCGGGCAGGACGGATCTGCGCCAGCACTGCCACTGGCAAGGACACGGCCGACCTTGAGATGGAAAGACTCCCTGGACAGTGTGACGGACGACCAAGTCAAAACGCGTTCGGCTTACTTGCTTGAGGCTACCCTGTCCCTCCGCCCTGGGACATTAATTTTGGTGATGGGACCGTTCGCCATGGCAGATGTGCAGGCAACCGAAAAAACACCGTATGCGGAACGTCGGGCACTTGCTCGGCGCCTCCGAAAGTCCTGATGCACTCACAATTGCGGAAGACCGCATCGCATCAGGCCCAAGGGTGCAACGGGCACCCGGCGTTCCGCACGCCCTCTCACAAGGGGGCGGGAATGCAGCAGACGACGGCGCCCCCGCGCCGCAAACAATGGGGGCGATGACGCATGTCTGAAGATCAGTGGTTGTTTGACATTCGAAGAAGCTGAGACGCGCAGGCGGTCGCGATATCCCTCCCTCAAGCGGCGAAGCCGCGCAGTGGGGAGGGTCGGCCGATAGGCCGGGGTGGGGTCTCTCCCCACGTGAGAGCGGCGCCTGTTGTGCGACCCCACCCGTCACGTTTGTTCGCTCCGCTCTCAAACGCGCCACCCTCCCCGCTCGCTACGCTCGGGGGAGGGAAAAGGAAGAGCGCCGCTGCTCTACAACATCAAGCCGCCACGACCTCACGTGGCTGAGTGATCGCAATATGCTGGCAATGCGCCACGGGTGTCGTGCCATTGGCCACGATGATCGCATCGAGCTCGACGAACCGATGCCCCTTCTTCTCGTAATTGGCGGTCACCTTCGCCCGCGCGATCAACTCGTCATCGGTATTCGCGGTCGCCAGCAACTGCATCCTGCTGCCGACGTGAATCCACGGCCCGAGCAGCGCATTGTCCACCAGCACCTTGTTCATGATCCGCTGCAGCACGCCGGGATGCACGATACCCTCGCGCAAATACCGATCGTCGGCCTCGCGAACCTCACCCAGATATTCGGCAAGTCCATCCTCCGGCCAGACCCGCGGCGCCGTCCCGAGCCACTTGTCGAGCGCGTAGGAATTGGCATCCACCGGCAGCCGCTTCGACACAGCCGCCGTATCCGGGAATTTATCCAGCGACGGCACCACCGGGAAGGCCGTCAGCGATGCGGTCCCGGCCGCACGAATCTCGCCGCCGCCCTCAACACTCAGCGCGAGCCCCTCGCCGGCTTCCTCGGCGATCACCTCGACTGTCTCGCCGTCATAGACCGGCTTGGTGAAACGGGCCTCGATCAGGCCACGCTCCAGAAAATCCCGTCCCCAGTGCTGCACCGGCGGATGGATCATATAGGCCAGCACGTCGACGCCAGGCACCAATCCGCCGCTGAAGCCGAATTTCCGGGCGACAGAATCGTCATGCATCTTGTTTTCGGACTGTTTGGCGGTGTTAAACGCCTCAACACGGTACGGTTCGAGCCGTTTGGTCATGATTCCTCCCGAAAACTGCGCGAAATTGAGTGTTCGCCTTGGCAGGAGATGATACCCGTCACCATGTTCGAGGCAAGGCGACGGGCGGGGAACTGTCCCGCGTCAGCGCCACATCGCCCACCCGCAAATGACTGCCTTTTCGTGGAACTTGTGCTCCCTTGACCACACGCATCTATATCGACGCCGACGCCTGCCCGGTCAAAGACGAGATTTACCGCGTCGCCGCCCGCTTCAGCCTGCCCGTCAGCGTGGTCGCCGGAAACTTCATCCGGGTGCCTGACGATCCCCTGATCGAGCGGATTGCCGCAGGTTCGGGCATGGATGCGGCCGACGACTGGATTGCGGAACGCGCCCAGAAGGGCGATATCGTGATCACGGCAGACGTTCCGCTGGCCAGCCGCTGCGTCAAGGCGGGCGCCGCGGTAATTGCCCCCAACGGCAAGCCGTTCACAGAACAATCCATCGGGATGACGCTCGCGGTACGCAACCTGATGACCGATTTGCGGTCGTCAGGCGAAATCACCGGTGGTCCCAAATCATTCGCGCCGCGCGATCGCTCGGCGTTCCTGTCGGCCTTGGATCAAACCATCCGCCGCATCCAGCGCGACCCGGCCTTTGCGCCCGCGCCGAAACAAAGTTGAACTGACCTTATGGCTCCTCCGCTTATCCAGCTGAAAGACATCTTCCTGACCTTCGGCGGCACGCCGCTGCTCAACGGCGTCGAACTGTCGGTGTCGCAAGGCGAGCGCGTCTGCCTGATCGGCCGCAACGGCTCCGGCAAGTCGACGCTCCTCAAGATCGTGGCGGGGATCGTCGAAAACGACAAAGGCAGCCGCTTCGTGCAGCCCGGTGCCACCGTCCAGTATCTGCCGCAGGAGCCGGACTTCTCCGGCTATGCGACGACGCTCGCTTATGTCGAGGCCGGCATGGGCGACGGCCACAACATCTATCAGGCGCAGTATCTGCTCGAACAGCTCGGCCTCACCGGCCACGAGGATCCAAACAACCTCTCCGGCGGCGAAGCGCGCCGCACGGCGCTGGCCCGCGTGCTGGCGCCCGAGCCGGATATCCTGCTGCTCGACGAGCCCACCAACCATCTCGATCTCACGACGATCGAATGGCTCGAAGGCGAACTGGCCAGCCGGCGCTGCGCGCTGGTGCTGATCAGCCATGACCGCCGCTTTCTCACCAATCTGTCGCGCGCCACCGCCTGGCTCGATCGCGGCCAGATCCGCCAGATCGATCGCGGCTTCTCGGCCTTCGAACAGTGGCGCGATGACGTGCTGGCGGAAGAAGAGCGCGACCAGCACAAGCTCGACCGCAAGATCGTCAATGAAGAACACTGGCTGCGCCACGGCGTCTCCGGCCGCCGCAAGCGCAACGTCAAGCGCCTCGCCGGCCTGCATGAACTGCGCGCGCAGCGCCAGGACTATCGCGGCGCCGCGGGCAACGCGACGCTCGCCGCCGCCGAGGCCGAGAAGTCGGGCAAGCTGATCTTCGAAGCGAAGAACATCTGCCGCACCTATGGTGACCGCAAGATCGTCGACGACTTCTCGATCCGCGTGCAGCGCGGCGATCGCATTGGTGTGGTCGGTCCGAACGGTGCGGGCAAGACCACGATGATCAATATGCTGACCGGCACCGAGCCGCCGGATTCAGGCACCATCCGCTTCGGCGCCAATATCGAAATGGCGACGCTGGACCAGCATCGCGAAAGCCTCAACCCGAAGACCACGCTGGCGGAAGCCCTCACCGGCGGCCGCGGCGACCATGTGATGGTCAACGGCCAGCCCAAGCATGTGGTCAGCTACATGAAGGACTTCCTGTTCTCGCAGGAGCAGATGCGCACGCCGCTCGAAGTGCTGTCCGGCGGTGAACGCGGCCGCTTGATGCTGGCTCGCGCATTGGCCAAACCATCAAACGTGCTGGTGCTGGACGAACCGACCAACGACCTCGATCTCGAAACCCTCGACGTGCTGGAAGAAATGCTCGGTGATTACGAAGGCACCGTCATCCTGATCAGCCATGACCGCGACTTCCTCGATCGCGTCGTCACCTCGGTGATCGTGCCGGAAGGCAACGGCAAGTGGATGGAATATGCCGGCGGCTATACCGACATGCTGGCGCAGCGCGGCGCCGACCTGAAGCGCGAGGCCAAGACCGAAGCCGTGGCGGCCAAGAGCAACGGCAGCAAGTCGGACGCGTCGAAGCCCGCCGGCAAGCGCAAGCTGAACTTCAAGGACAAGCACGCGCTGGAAACGCTGCCGAAGGCGATGGACAATCTGCGCTCCGAAATCGCCAAGCAGCAGCGCCATCTCGACGATCCCAACCTCTACAAGAAGGATCGCAAGAAGTTCGACACCGCGACCGCTGCGCTCTCCAAGGCGCAGAAGGAATTGCAGGATTCGGAAGAGCAATGGCTGGAGCTGGAAATGCTCCGCGAAGAAATCGAGAACGCGTAACTGTCAGTCGTCATTGCGAGCGAAGCGAAGCAATCCAGAGGCAACAAGCGAAGACTGAATTGCTTCGTCGCTTCGCTCCTCGCAATGACGGTGGAAATGCCGGAGACGACACAATGACCACCACACTCGCCGCCAAGATCTCCAACGACTACGGCACGCCTGCCCTCGTCATCGACATGGACCGCGTCGAGCGCAATATCGCGCGCATCCAGAAGGTCTGCGATGATGCCGGCATCGCCAACCGGCCGCATATCAAGACCCACAAGAGCCCGGTGATCGCCAAGATGCAGATCGCAGCTGGCGCGAAAGGCATCACCTGCCAGAAGCTTGGTGAGGCCGAGATCATGGCCGATGCCGGGATCGACGACATCCTGATCAGCTACAACCTGCTCGGCGACGAGAAGATGGCGCGGCTCGGCGCACTGCAGGCGAAGGCGAATGTCACCGTCGCCGCCGACAATTCCGTCGTCATCGGCGACCTGCCGAAAGCCGCCGCGATTTCGGGCCGGAACGTCAACGTCGTGGTCGAATGCGATACCGGCCGCAAGCGCGCCGGCGTCGAGACGCCCGCGGAAGCCATCGCTCTCGCCAAGGAGATCGCGGGCTCGAAAGGCCTCACCTTCGCAGGCTTCATGCTGTACCCGACCGAGACCGGCTGGCCCGACGCCCAGAAATTCTACGATGAAGCGCTGGCCGGCGTCCGCGCCCTCGGCCTCGAGCCGACGATCGTGTCCACCGGCGGCACGCCGAACCTCAGGAATGTCGGTTCGCTGAAGGGCGCCACCGAACATCGCTTCGGCACCTATATCTATAACGACCGCATGCAGGTCGCCGCCGGCTCCGCGACCTGGGACGACTGCGCGCTCAACGTCTACTCGACCGTGGTCAGCCGCGCCGGCCCCGAACGCGGCATCCTCGATGCGGGTTCGAAGACGCTGACGCCGGACACCGGTGGCCTCGACGGCTACGGCCTGATCCTCGAACATCCCGAAGCCAAGATCGCGCGCTTCGCCGAAGAACACGGCTTCCTCGATCTCGGACGCAGCAACACGCGTCCCAATGTCGGCGACGTCGTCCGCATCGTGCCGAACCACGTCTGTGTTGTCGTCAACATGTTCGATGAAGTGGTGATGGTGCGCGGTGACGAGATTATCGGCACGCTGCCGGTGGCCGCGCGTGGGAAGCTGCGCTGACGCGACAGCGCTTACACTCGGGACCTCTCCTGAGGAGGCGCCGCTTGGCGCCGTCTCGAAGGATGGACACACATTCATGGTTCGAGACGCGCGCAAGAGCGCGCTCCTCACCATGAGGTCGGCGTTCTATCGGGGCGAAAAAGCCAGCCACCTCAAAACGCCCTCGCCCGCTGCAGCTCCCGTCGCAAAGGACGCCTGCAGCAGGTAACCGCCGGTCGGCGCTTCCCAATCGAGCATCTCGCCGGCGACGAATGTGCCCGGCATACGCTTCAGCATAAAGGCGTCATCGATCTCATCGAACGAGACGCCACCCGCCGTCGAAATAGCACGCGCGATCGGCGCGACGCCATTGAGCGTCACCGGCACGGCGTTGATCAAGGCTGCCAACTTCTCCGGCGGCAATGACGCCAGTTGAATGCCCTCTGGGACAGCGACTTCCTGCAGCAGCCCAATGGCCACCGGCGACAGATGGATCGCCTTGCGCAGGAAATTGGAGAAAGACTGCTTGCCACGCGATGCTGCCAGCTTCGTGGTCAGCTCCTTCGCATCGAGGTCCGGTCTAAGAGCAACGCGCAGCGTCGCCTTGCCATCCGCGATGACCGCTTCGCGCAACAGAGACGAGAGCGCATAGATGCCGCCGCCTTCAATGCCAGTGCGCGTCACCATCGCCTCGCCGCGCACGCTGTGTGCACCTAACGATAGCGCAACACCCTTCAGCGGCTGACCTTCGAAACGGTCCTTGAATATCTCCGACCACGCGACCGTAAAGCCGGAATTCGCCGGACGCAGCGGCGCGATGCTCAAGCCCTTCGCAGCCAACACATCGATCCAGGCACCGTCGGAGCCGAGCCGCGGCCAGCTTGCACCGCCGAGCGCAAGAACCGCGCTCTTGCAGGCGATCGCCCGCGAGCCGTCCGGCGTTTGGAATATCAAACGCCCATCGCCGTCCCATCCTGTCCAGCGGTGACGAAAGGCAAACCGCACGCCACTCTCGTCCAGCCGCCGCAGCCACGCGCGCAGCAATGGCGATGCCTTGAAGGCCTGCGGAAACACCCGGCCGCTGGAGCCGACAAAGGTCGGCTGCCCCAGCGCCTCGCTCCAGTCGCGTAAAGCGGCCGGCGTGAAAGCCGAGACGGACGGCGCAAGCTGCGCCTCCGCCGCGCCATAGCGCTTGAGGAATTCCGGCAGCGGCTCACTATGAGTGAGATTGAGCCCGCCGCGTCCGGCCATCAGAAACTTGCGACCAGCCGATGGCATCGCGTCATAGACCGTGACGGCAGCACCGCCACGGCTCAGCACTTCGGCCGCCATCAGCCCCGCAGGACCCGCGCCGATCACCGCAACTTGGTTCTTCACAGGCTCAGTCACGGTCTCACGCAGTGGCGAAGCCGCCGATCAGGCCTTCACGCCCAAGCGAATGGCAGCCTGCTCGACATACTTCTGGGTCTGATGGAAAGCGCCTTCCAGCGCCTTGGCCCTCGACATATCACTAATGTCCGCGAAATGCGCGGCAATCGTATCCGGGCTCCAGTCAGCTTCGGCGAAATTGACACCTTCGCTTTCCAGAATCTTGATCACCGCGAAGGAGCCTGCGCCGGCGCCCATGATGGTCTTGGTCGGCGCATTCTCGCTCAGCAGATATTCAACTGCCGGCGTGATCGCTTCCGGCTTCATCAGTTGCAGCGCCTGCGCGGGCAGCAGTTCCTCGGTCATCCGCGTGGCCGCTGTCGGCGACACGATGTTGACGCGGATGTCGGTCTTGCGGCCTTCCTCGGCGAGCACATTCATCAGGCCGACCATGCCAGTCTTGGCAGCACCGTAATTGGCCTGACCGAAATTGCCGTACAGACCAGACGACGAGGTGGTGAGCACGATACGCCCATAGTTGCGCGCGCGCATACCTTCCCACACGGCCTTGCAGCAATAGAAAGTGCCGGTGAGATGCACGTCCAGCACCTTGGCGAAATCGGCGACTTCCATCTTGGCGAACGACTTGTCGCGGAGAATGCCGGCATTGGCGCACATCAGATCGACGCTGCCCCAATCCTTCGTGGCCTTGTCGACCATCGCCTTGACCTGTTCGAAGTTTGAGACATCAGCGCCATCGGGCATCGCCGTGCCGCCGGCGGCGCGAATTTCCTCGACGACGGTTTCCGCCGCCGTCAGCGAACCGCCGGTGCCGTCGCGCGCGCCGCCGAAATCGTTGACGACGACCTTGGCGCCGAGCTTCGCAAGGCCCAGCGCATGGGCGCGGCCCAGTCCATTGCCGGCGCCGGTGACGATGGCAACGCGGCCGTCAAATCGAATGGTCATGTGGCATACTCCTCAATTGAAATAGACAAGGCCGAGCCAGTCGGCGACCAATGCCGGCTTGTCCTCGCCTTCGATCTCGACACTCACAGCGGTGCGTGTGAACAATTCCTTCGGCTTGCGCAACGTCGCCTCGGTCAGCATGAAGCGGCCGCGGATGCGCGATCCTGCTTTGACCGGCGACACGAAGCGCACTTTGTCGGTACCGTAATTGACTCCCATGGCGACATCGGCGAGTTGCGGCAGCGCCTCATAGGAAAACACCGAGAGCATCGACATGGTCAGGAAGCCATGAGCGATCGTCGTGCCGAATGGCGTTTCGCGCGCACGCGCGGGATCGACATGGATGAACTGAAAATCCTCCGTCGCCGCGGCGAACGCATCAATGCGCTTCTGGTCCATGACATGCCAGGGCGACACGCCGACTTCCTTGCCTACCATGGCGATATAGGCATCACGTTCAATCATCGCGCTCATTCAGTCTCAGTCCTCAAAATCCAGTTGCGTTGCGGGCGCAGATTCCACAGCGCACACCCTGACGCCAAGCGAAATTGTGCGCTGCAGCCATGCAAAGCGCGACAAATTACCGCTCGCCGTCTTGCGATCCCGCCGCGCGGAGCGCCTGCAATTCGGGGAAATCCTCTTCGCGAAACTCGACACCGCGCAAGGGATCGCTGCGATCGTCGGCGTGTTCGAGCCGACGCAGATGCACCCTGCGAATCTTGCCCGAAATCGTCTTCGGCAGCTCGGTCACGAACTCGATCCGACGTATACGTTTGAACGGCGCCAGACGCACATGCAGATGCTGATAGATCGACAGCGCCGTCGCCTTGGACGGCGCGGTATCGCCGATCAGCAACACATAGGCCTTGGGAATGGCGAGTCGGATCGGATCGGGGCTCGGCACAATGGCGGCCTCTGCCACGGCATCGTGTTCGAGCAGGATACTCTCCAGTTCGAACGGACTGATGCGATAGTCCGAGGATTTGAACACATCGTCGGAGCGACCGACGAAAGTGAGATAGCCATCGTCATCGGCAAATACGACGTCACCGCTGCGATAGATCTCGCCGCTTGCACCGCTGACGCTACCGTCTTCGGCCTGATAGCCCTGCATCAATCCTGCCGGACGATCGGCGCCGAGCACGAGACTGACCTCACCCTCTTTCGCCGGATTGCCATCGGCATCGACAACGCGAACCTTCCAGCCCGGCAGCGGACGGCCCATGGAGCCGACCTTGACGGTCTGGCCCGGCGAATTGCCGGCCAGCGCGGTGGTCTCGGTCTGGCCGTAGCCGTCGCGAATGGTGAGGCCCCAGGCCGCCTTGACCTGATCGATCACTTCCGGATTGAGCGGCTCACCGGCGCCACAGACTTCGCGCAGCGCGACCTTGAAGGTGGCAAGCTTCTCCTGAATGAACAGCCGCCACACGGTGGGCGGTGCGCAGAGCGTCGTCACGCCGCAGCGGCCGATGGTGGCAAGCAGGCCCTTGGCGTCGAAACGCGGCTGATTGACCACGAACACCGTTGCGCCGGCATTCCATGGCGCAAAGAAACAGCTCCAGGCATGCTTGGCCCAGCCCGGCGAGGAAATGTTCAAATGCACATCGCCGGGCTGTAGCCCGATCCAAAACATCGTCGAGAGTCCGCCGACGGGATAGCTGCGCTGGCTGTGCCGCACGAGCTTCGGCTTCGCCGTGGTGCCCGAGGTGAAATAGAGCAGCATCGGATCGTCAGCCCTGGTCGGACCATCCGGCGTGAATGTGTCAGGGAATTCGGCTGAGGTCTCGAAAGCCAGCCAGCCGTCGTGAGACGATCCGGCGTTGACGACGATCTGCCCGATGCCTTCGGTCTTCAGGCTGCCGAACTTGGCCACCTGATCCTCGGCCGCCACAACAAGCTTGGCGCGTCCGCGGTCGAGCCGGTCCTGCAATTCATCCGAGGTCAGCAGCGTCGTGGCGGGAATGATGACGACGCCGAGCTTGATCGCCCCCAGCATGGTCTCCCACAGCGGCACCACATTGCCGAGCAGCAGCAACAGATGATCGCCGCGCCGCAGCCCCTGCGCGCGCAGGAAATTGGCAACCTGATTGGAGCGGCGTGACAGCACCTCGAACGACAGCTTCGTCTCGCGGCTGGCGACCGCATCGACGATCCAGAGCGCGGTCCGGTCCTTGCTGACGGGATCATGGGCGAGTTCGGCATCGAACCAGTCGAGCGCCCAGTTGAAGTCGACCGGATCGGGCCAGCGAAAGCCGGCAACGGCGGTGTCGTAGTCGGTGCGGTGTTCGAGGAGGAAGGCGCGGGCCTGCTTGAACGTGGTCATGCCGACGCTCCCGCTATTTCGGCATCAGATGCCTAAGGTGATGAATGATCCCCGAGAAGTCATCACCGCCGTGACCTTCCTTCTCATAGGTCTCATAGATGCTCTCGGCATGAGCGCCGAGCGGCGTCCTGGCGCCGGCGGCCTTGGCGGCTTCCTGCGACAGCCTGAGATCCTTGAGCATCAGCGCCGCGGCAAAGCCGGGCTTGTATTCATTATTGGCCGGCGATGTCGGCACCGGTCCCGGCACCGGGCAATAGGTGGTCAGCGACCAGCACTGGCCTGACGAGGTCGAGGCCACATCGAACAGCGCCTGATGCGACAGACCTAGCTTCTCGGCGAGCACAAAGGCCTCGCTGACGCCGATCATCGAAATGCCGAGGATCATGTTGTTGCAGATCTTGGCCGCCTGCCCCGCGCCGGCATCCCCGCAATGGACGATCTTCTTGCCCATGGCTTCGAGGACTGGCTTGGCTGACGCGAACGCCTTGGCATCGCCGCCGGCCATGAAGGTCAGCGTCGCGCCCTTGGCGCCGCCAGTGCCACCGGAGACCGGCGCATCGACCGACGGCAGCTTCTGCGCAGCCGCCAGTTCATGCGCCTTGCGTGCGCTTTCCACGTCGATGGTCGAGCAATCGATCATCAGCGCCCCCTTGGCGGCAACGGGAATGACCTCGCTCCACACCGACACCACATGTTTGCCGGCCGGCAGCATGGTGATGATGACCTCGGCGCCCTTCACGGCATCGACCGCCTTGTCAGCAATGGTCACGCCATCCGCCCTCGCCTGCGCGCGGGACGCCTCGACGAGATCGAAGCCCGTCACCTTGTGGCCCGCCTTGACCAGGTTGGCGGCCATCGGGCCACCCATATTGCCGAGACCGATGAATGCAATGCTGGTCATGTCCTGCCCTCGTGATCGTTTGTTTGTTTTTAAAGCCTGATGAAAACGGCGAAATCCAACTTTCGTTCAGAACGCAACGCTTCAGAACGTGAGCGCAACGTCGCGCGGCGCGAGATAGCGCGCCACGATCTCCGGTGTCACGTCATTGAGATCCGGCGGCTGCCATGTCGGATTGCGGTCCTTGTCGATGATCGCCGCACGCACGCCCTCGACGAAATCCGCGCTATCGAACACTTCGAGAGCCGCGAGATATTCGCGCGACAGACATTCCTCGAGCGACTTCGACGCGCGCGCGAGCCGCAGCAGCTTCAGGGTAACCTTGAGCCCCCGCGGTGATTTGTCGGACATGGCCTTGATCGTCGCCAGCGCGAAATCTGAACCGTCCTGCTCAAGCGCAGCCACGATCTCCTCGACGCTGTCATGGGCGAAAGCGCGATCGATCAGCGCACCCTGCGCCGTGACTGGACCGGTTTGTTCCGGGGCTACAAACTTCTTGAGTGTTGTCATCACCAACGCTGCATCGGCACCTGACGACAGCTTTGTCAGCGCTTCGCGCAATGCCGGCCAATTGACGGTGTCGATCAGAACGTCCGCCATATGTGCAGCAAGCGCATCGGCACCATTTGCCGTCAGTCCGGTCAGACCGAAATACGTCCCGAGTTCGCCCGGCGCACGCGACAACAGCCAGGTGCCGCCAACATCGGGGAAGAAGCCAAGGCCGACTTCCGGCATCGCCATCCTGGTCTTCTCCGTAACGATGCGGTGGCTGGCATGGCCGGCCAGACCGACGCCGCCGCCCATCACAAAGCCGTCCATGTATGCGACATAGGGCTTCGGGAACTTCGCGATCCGCGCGTTGACGATATATTCCTCGCGCCAGAATATCTTGCCGAGATCGCCTTTGGCCTTGGCGCTCTCGTAGAGGCCGCGAATGTCGCCACCGGCGCACAGCCCGCGCTCGCCTGCTCCTTCGAGAATGATGAGCGCAACCTTCGGATCGGCCTCAAACATATCGAGCGCCGTCGCGATCTCACGCGTCATCTCCAGCGTCAGCGCGTTCAATGCCTTCGGGCGGTTCAGCCGGATCACACCGGCCGCACCTTCCCGCGCGACGATGAGGTCGCCTGTCTCCGTTGCCACGTCCGAACTCATCGCGCGCCCTCGATCAGTTTGCGCGACACGATCAGCCGCATGATTTCATTGGTGCCTTCGAGGATCTGGTGCACCCGCAAATCGCGCACGATCTTCTCGATGCCGTATTCGGCGAGATAGCCGTAGCCGCCATGCAGCTGCAACGCGTCGTTGGCGACCTCGAAACCGATATCGGTGCCGAAGCGCTTGGCCATCGCGCAGAGCATGCCGGCATCGGCATCCTTGCGGTCGAGTGCCGCCGCCGCCCGCCACAGGAAGGTGCGTGCGGCTTCCAGTTCGGTCGCCATATCGGCGACACGAAATTGCAGCGCCTGGAATTCGTCGAGCCGCTTGCCGAACGCCTTGCGCTCTTTCATGTAGCTCAGCGACTTGTCGAGCGCCGACTGCGCACCACCGAGCGAACATGCTGCGATGTTGAGACGGCCACCATCAAGACCGGACATGGCGATCTTGAAGCCGATGCCTTCGTCACCGAGCCGGTTGGCGATCGGCACGCGGCAATTTTCGAAGATCACGGCGCGTGTCGATTGCGCGTTCCAGCCCATCTTGCGTTCGTTGTTGCCGAACGACAGACCGGGCGTACCGGCCTCCACCACGATGGTCGAGACGCCGCCGGCCCCCTCGCCGCCCGTACGGACCATCACGACGTAGACGTCGGTATCGCCGGCCCCGGAGATGAATTGCTTCTGGCCGTTGAGCACATAGTGGTCGCCGTCGACGACGGCGCGGGTGCGCAGCGCCGCTGCATCCGATCCCGAGCCGGGCTCAGTCAGGCAGTAGCTCGCCAGCAGCTCCATAGTGCAAAGTCGCGGCAGCCACTTCTGGCGCTGCGCTTCGCTGCCATAGGAATCAATCATCCACGACGCCATGTTGTGGATCGAAATGAAGGCCGAGGTGGTCGGACAGCCGGTCGCCAGCGCCTCGAAAATCAGCGCGGCGTCGAAACGCGTCAGTGCGGAGCCGCCGACATCGTCACGGATGTAGATACCGCCCATGCCGAGCTGCGCGGCTTCGCGCATCACCTCTTTGGGGAAATGCTTCTCCTCGTCCCATTTGAGCGCAAAGGGAGCGATCTTTTCCGCAGCAAATTCGCGCGCCATATCGCGAATAGCGGTCTGTTCCTCATCGAGAGCGAATTGCATCACGCCCTTCTTGTTGATTGTTGATCAGCCGGAAAAATGAAACGGCCCGGTGCACCACCTTTGGGAGCGCCGGGCCGCTTGCGTGTTCTTACTTCATCAACGGGATCGAGAACTCGGCGCCTTCCTTGACACCCGATGGCCAGCGCGCGGTAACCGTCTTGGTCTTGGTGTAGAAGCGGATCGAATCCGGACCATGCTGGTTGAGATCGCCGAAGCCGGACTTCTTCCAGCCACCGAAGGTGTAATAGGCGATCGGCACCGGGATCGGCACGTTGATGCCAACCATGCCGACATTGACCTTGGCGGCGAAGTCGCGCGCAGCATCACCGTCACGGGTGAAGATCGCAACGCCGTTGCCGTAGTCATGATCTGACGGCAGCGCGAGAGCTTCTTCGTAATCGTGGGCACGCACCACCGACAGCACGGGCCCGAAGATCTCTTCCTTGTAGATGCGCATGTCCTTGGTGACGTTGTCGAACAGACAGCCACCCATATAGAAGCCGTTCTCGTAGCCCTGCATCTTGAAGCCGCGGCCATCGACGGCGAGCGTGGCGCCTTCCTTGATGCCGATATCGACATAGTTCTTGACGCGGTCGACGGCTTCCTTGGTCACCAGCGGACCGAAGTCGGCGGACGGATCCACGGAGGTGCCGATCTTCAGGCTCTCGACGCGCGGGATGAGCTTTTCCATCAGACGGTCGGCTGTGGTCTTGCCAACAGGCACGGCCACCGAGATCGCCATGCAGCGCTCGCCAGCGGAGCCGTAGCCGGCGCCGATCAACGCATCGACGGTCTGGTCCATATCCGCATCGGGCATGATGATGGCGTGGTTCTTCGCGCCGCCGAAGCACTGGGCGCGCTTGCCGGTCGCCGCAGCGCGCTCGTAAATATACTGGGCGATCGGCGACGAGCCGACGAAGCCAACGGCCTTGATGTCTTCGTCGTCGAGGATTGCGTCGACGGCTTCCTTGTCGCCGTTGACGACATTGAGGATGCCCGGCGGCAGACCGGCTTCGATCATCAATGCGGCGAGCATCATCGGCACGCCGGGATCGCGCTCGGACGGCTTGAGAATGAACGCGTTGCCGCAAGCGATTGCCGGGCCGAATTTCCACATCGGGATCATCGCCGGGAAGTTGAACGGCGTGATGCCGGCGACGACGCCGAGCGCCTGGCGCATCGAATAGATGTCGATGCCGGGGCCTGCGCCTTCGGTATATTCGCCCTTCATGAGATGCGGAATGCCGCAGGCGAATTCGATCACTTCCAGGCCGCGCTGAATATCGCCCTTGGCGTCCGGCACGGTCTTGCCATGCTCACGCGCCAGGCAATCGGCCAGCTTGTCGTAATCGCGGTTGGCGAGTTCGAGGAACTTCATCAGCACGCGGGCGCGGCGCTGCGGATTGGTGTTGCCCCAAGCGACCTGCGCCTCGGCGGCATTGAGAACCGCGGCGCGCATTTCGGCCTTGGAGGCCAGCGCAACCTTGGCCTGAACTTCGCCAGTCATCGGCTCGAAAACGTCGGCGAAACGCCCCGACTTGCCCTCGACCTCACGGCCGCCGATGAAATGTCCAATCGTGCGCATGCGTTTCCTCCTGGAAGCCAAATTTGGCCCGATGTTGATCAGGCTTTATGGCGTTTGGAAAGGCCCTGCACGCGCGGCGGATTTGCGAAATTGCAGGCTCGCTGCAGTTTCGCCCTGTCAGAATGTCACCGCCGCGACAATGTCGCAGGCAGTGTGCCAATTATCAGTTCTTGGCGGCAGATACGGCCTTGGTTGCCGCCTTCTTCGCAGTCGGCTTTCTAGCCGTGCTCTTGGGAGCCGCCGCCTTGGACACCGCAGGGATGGACGCAGCAGGCTTCGGCGCTGCAGCACGCCCCAGCACGGCCTCGCGGCCAGCGCTCAAAAGCTCCTCGGACAACTCGCCATTGCCGGCGGCGCGGGCGAGCACGATGGTGCCCATCATGGTGGCAAGCGCCGCCATCGCCTGTCTGCGCGCCGATTTGCTCGGTCCGCCATGAAACTGCTCGGACATCATTTCGATCATCTGATCGAGCTTGGCGGCAAACACCTTGCGCGTCTTGGGGCTCTCGCGCGCGATCTCAGCGCCCAGCGCCGGGACGGCGCAACCATGGCCCGGATTGTCGCGGTGCTGCGGCGACAGGTAAGAATCCACGATCGTGGCCAGACGCTGATCCGGCGCCGCCTGCCCGGCCAGCTGACGCCAGCGATCCGTCGAGCGGTCCATCGCATAGGCGAAGGCTTCAATCACCAGCGCCTCACGCGAATCGAAATGCGCATAGAAGCCGCCATGGGTCAGACCCGCGTCCTTCATGAGGTCGGCCACGCCGATGCCATGCGCGCCCTTTTCGCGCAGACGCACGGAAGCCTTCTTCACGATCCGCGCATGCGTCTCGAGCTTGTGTTCCTTCGAATAGCGCATCGGCGGTCCATTCAAGACAAATAGATGATGTCGATCATATTACTCACGCTGCTCCGCATGCGCAACGCACACCTGGCCGCAGGCCTTGACAACACCGCAGTTTGACGCGGAATTGATAGGAGCAAGACCGGCGATCCGCGCCGGCCCAAGGAAATGCCAAGGGACGAGACGATTTCATGCATATGCTCAATCCCCATTGCGGTGTCGAACGTGACCCGCGAGGTATAGTTCGGCTGACGATCTGCAACGCCGGCTCACTCAATATTCTCAATTCAGCCGCAATCAAGGGCGTTCGCGAAGGCATCGAGGTATTGGCCACAGAACGCGCCATTCGCGCGCTTGTCATCGCCGGCCAGAGCGAAAAGAGCATGATTGGCGGCGCCGACATCAAGGAAATGGCGACGCTGGATCAGGCCTCCGCCGAGAAATTCATTTCCGGCCTGCGCGATCTCTGCGAAGCCGCCCGCGCTTTTCCCGCGCCTGTGATCGCCCGCATCCCCGGCTGGTGCCTTGGCGGCGGCCTCGAATTTGCTGCCGCCTGCGATTTCCGGATCGCTTCGCATGATTCCAAATACGCCATGCCCGAGGTCAGGGTCGGTATCCCCTCGGTGATTCACGCTGCCCTCTTGCCGCGCCTGATCGGTTGGGGCCGTGCGCGCTGGCTGATCATGACTGCCGCTACCATCGATGCACCGACCGCGCTCAATTGGGGTCTGGTCGATGTGGTTGCGGCCGAAGGCGCACTCGATGCCGAAGTCGAAAAGACGATCGAAGCCATACTCGAGTGTGGACCCGAAGCCATGCGGTCCCAAAAAGCCCTGCTGAAACAGTGGGAAGAGCTGCCGCTGAAAGAATCCGTCAATCTCAGCGTCGGCGTGTTCGGCGAGGCCTATCTGACCGGCGAGCCGCAGCGACTGATGCAGGGTTTCATCAACCGCAAACGCTAGCAGCTCGACCTCACGAGAATTTTGCACAGGCCGGCATTGCGTATCTTGCAGCGCATCATATGATGAGTGTCATCCAAATGACCCGCGCTTGCGCGAAGGAGCCTCCATCATGTCCGCAGCTTCAGATCCGGTCGTCATCGTCTCGGCCACCCGCACTCCGCTCGGCCGCTTCCAGGGCGAACTATCGCCCTTCTCCGGCCACAAGCTCGGCAGCCACGTCATCGGTGCCGCCGTGGCACGCGCGAAACTGACACCCGAGCGCATCGACGAAGTCTTCATGGGCTGCGTACTTCCCGCCGGCCAGGGTCAGGCGCCCGCCCGCCAGGCCGCCCGAGGTGCCAAGCTGCCGGATGCCACGGGGGCCACGACGATTAACAAGGTCTGCGGCTCCGGCATGAAGGCGACCATGCTTGCCCACGACATCATCCATGCCGGCTCGGCGGAGATCGTCGTCTCCGGCGGCATGGAGAGCATGACCAATGCGCCCTATTTGCTGCAGAAGGCACGCGGCGGTTACCGCGTCGGCCATGATCGCATCATCGATCACATGCTGATGGATGGGCTTGAGGATGCCTATGAGGTCGGTCGCTCGATGGGTGACTTCGGCGAAGCCACCGCTGAGGCCTATCAGTTCACGCGTGGAGATCAGGACGCCTATGCGATCGAGACGCTGACCCGCGCGCGCAAGGCGGTGGAGAGCGGCGCCTTCAAGGCGGAGATCACGCCACTGACCGTCGTCGAGAAGTCCGGAGCTCGCGAGATCGCCAATGACGAACATCCGCTGAAGGTCGATCCCGCCAAGATCCCGAACCTCAAACCAGCCTTCCGCAGCAACGGCACTATCACGCCCGCTGCTTCGTCCGCCAATGCCGATGGCGCTGCTGCCCTGGTGCTCGCCAAGCGTTCCCTCGTGGATCGTGAGGGCCTGCCCGCGCTGGCCGTGATCCATGGCCACGCCACGCACAGCCAGGAACCGCAATGGTTCACGACTGCGCCCATTCCGGCAATCCGCAAACTGCTCGACAAGGTCGGCTGGAGCGTCGGCGATGTCGATCTGTTCGAAATCAACGAGGCCTTTGCCGTGGTGCCGATGGCCGCGCAACGCGACCTTGGAATTCCCCGCGAAAAACTGAACGTCAATGGCGGCGCCTGCGCGCTGGGCCACCCCATCGGCGCCACCGGCGCGCGGCTGATCGTGACGCTGCTGCATGCACTGGAAGCCAGAGGCCTGAAACGCGGCGTCGCGGCACTGTGCATCGGCGGCGGCGAAGCCACCGCGATTGCCATCGAACGCATCGTTCGCTGAACCGCCTTTCCCAGATATGATCGTCGCGGCGATGGTCGTCGCGACGCCTTTTCTCATTGATTGCAGGAAACCCGATGATTTCCGGATGGCTCTCGACTGCCCTCGCCCGCCGCAATATCCATTACGGATGGGCGATGATCGCCGTAACCTTCGTGACGGCGCTGGTCAGCGCTGCCGCGGTTGGCGCGCCTGGCGTGTTCATCGTGCCGCTGCAGAAGGAATTCGGCTGGAGCACCGCGGAGATTTCCTCCGCCATGTCGATCCGCTTCGTGCTGTTCGGCCTGATGGCGCCGTTCGCCGCGGCGCTGATGAACCGTTATGGGTTGCGTAACGTCACGCTGATTGCCCTGCTCGTCGTTGCTGCAAGCCTCATATTGTCGCTTGGGATGACGCAGGTCTGGCAGTTGATGGCGCTCTGGGGCGTCGCCGTTGGTATCGGCACCGGCATGACGGCGCTGGTGCTCGGCGCCACCGTTGCAGCGCGCTGGTTCAGCGCACGCCGTGGCCTCGTCGTGGGTATCCTCACCGCGAGCGCGGCCACCGGTCAGCTGATCTTTCTGCCGATCCTCGCCAGCATCACCGAGCACAGCAACTGGCGCTGGGCACTGGCGCTGATGTGCGTGATGCTGGCCATAGCCGCGCTCGGGGTGCTGCTGGTGATGCGGGACCGTCCCAGCGACATTGGCATTCGCCCCTATGGCGACACCAGCACCGAACCGCTGGCGGTTCCGCCACCGAACACCTCGCCGATCATGGCGGCAGCACTCGGTGCCCTGCGCGATGCTGCCCAGACCAAGGTGTTCTGGATCCTGTTCGCCACGTTCTTCATCTGCGGGGCCAGCACCAACGGACTGGTACAGGTGCACCTGATCCCGATGTGCCTCGACTTCGGCATCCCGCAGATTCAGGCGGCCGGACTGCTTGCGGCGATGGGCGTGTTCGATTTCGTCGGCACTATCGCGTCAGGCTGGCTGTCTGACCGGTATGACAATCGTTACCTGCTGTTCTGGTACTATGGCCTGCGCGGCCTCTCGCTGCTGGCGCTGCCGTTTACCGACTTCTCGTTCTATGGCCTGTCGCTGTTCGCGCTGTTCTACGGCCTGGACTGGATCGCCACCGTGCCGCCGACCGTGCGCCTCACCGCATCCAAGTTCGGACCGGAACGCGCGGGTCTAGTATTCGGCTGGATCTTCGCCGGTCATCAACTGGGCGCAGCAACGGCGGCATTCGGCGCTGGCCTGTCGCGCACGGTACTGCTCAGCTATCTGCCTGCCTTTTTCGCGGCAGGTGCGCTATGTATTATTGCAGCGCTGATCGTGCTGGCGATTTCAAAAGACAAGAAGGTCGCGATCGCCTGATCCCCGCAGGATTCAGGCTGCTCGCCACTCATATCAGAACGGGAATACATCATGCGCCGCGTTGTAATTACGGGGATGGGAGCGGTGTCGCCGCTTGGTTGCGGCGTCGAAATCAACTGGTCTCGGCTGCTCGCGGGCCAATCCGGCCTCCGCCTGTTGCCGGAGGCCATGACCGCTGATCTCGCCGCCAAGGTCGGCGGCCAGGTACCCGACATCGCGAACGATCCGGAAGGCGGTTTCGATCCTGACAAGGCGGCGCCGCGCAAGGATCAGAAGAAGATGGATCGCTTCATCCTGTTTGCGCTGATGGCTGCCGATGAAGCCATCGCGCAAGCCGGCTGGCAGCCGAAGGATGCGCGAGAACGCCAACGCACCGCCACGATCGTCGCGTCCGGCATCGGCGGCTTTCCGGCGATTGCCGACGCGGTCCGTACAACCGACACCAAGGGCATCCGCCGGCTGTCACCGTTCACCGTGCCCTCGTTCCTGGTCAATCTGGCGGCCGGTCATATCTCAATCCGCTACGGCTTCGAAGGTGCACTCGGCGCACCCGTGACAGCCTGCGCCGCCGGCGTGCAGGCGATCGGCGATGCAGCGCGTCTCATTCGCTCCGGCGAAGCGGATGTCGCCATCGCCGGGGGTGCCGAAGCCTGTATCGACCGTGTCAGCCTCGGCGGCTTCGCCGCCGCTCGCGCGCTCTCCACCGACTTCGTCGCCAATCCGGAGCGCGCCTCGCGCCCGTTCGATCGCGACCGCGACGGCTTTGTCATGGGCGAAGGTGCCGGCATCGTGGTGCTCGAGGAACGCGACCATGCCCTGGCACGCGGCGCGAAACCGATTGCCGAACTGATCGGCTACGGTACGACCTCCGATGCGTTCCATATGACAGCCGGCCGCGAGGACGGTGATGGCGCCAGGCGCGCGATGGATATCGCTCTGGCACAGGCCAACATCACGCCTGCCGACGTCCAGCATCTGAACGCCCATGCCACATCGACGCCGGTCGGCGATCACGGCGAGCTCGAAGCGATCAAGTCGATCTTCGGAACGAACGGCGGAGTCGCTGTGAGTTCAACCAAATCCGCCACGGGCCACCTGCTCGGTGCAGCCGGAGGGCTTGAGGCGGTCTACGCAATCCTCGCGCTGCGTGACCAGATCGCTCCGGCCACGCTCAATCTCGAAAATCCCGATCCGTCTGCCGATGGCATCGATCTGATCCGCGGCAAGGCGCGGCCGATGGCCATTGAGCACGTGCTCTCGAATGGCTTCGGCTTCGGCGGCGTCAATGCCAGCGTGCTGCTGCGGCGAGTATAGCTTACGGCCGCATCGCGAGCCGTGACGGGCCTGCCGTGCGGAGCGGTTCGGCAAGACGTGCAAACTCACACAGCAGCGAGCGCGTCTTCGTGGGGTTGATGACTTCCTCGACCCAGAACTTCTCGGCCGAACGGAATGGCGAGCGCAGCTTGTTGAGGCGCTGCTCGATTTCCTGCTGCTTGAGCTTTGGATCGTCCGCCGCGTCGATCTCGGCGCGATAGGCCGCCTCGATGCCGCCTTCCAGCGGCAGCGAGCCCCAATAGGCCGAAGGCCATGCGTAACGCATCGAGAACCGGTTGGCCGGCTGATGCACCACGCCGGCGACGCCGAACGCATTGCGGATGATGATCGTGCACCACGGCACCGTGGTCTGATTGACCGCGGCCATGGCGCGCACGCCGTGACGGATAGTCGCTGCCTTCTCCGCATCGAGCCCGATCATGAAACCCGGGCAATCCATGAGATAGACGACAGGTAGATGGAACGTCTCAGCGAGGTCGACGAAGCGCACGACCTTCTGGCAGGCTTCCGCGGTCCACGAGCCGCCATAGTGGAACGGATCGCTGGCAAGCAGCAGTACCGCACGGCCTTCGAGACGCGCAAAACCGGTGATGATCGGCCGGCCGAAATTTGCCGCCATCTCGAAAAACGAGCCTTTGTCGACGACGGCGTCGATGATCGGGCGCATCTTGTAGACCTGCCGGCGATTGCGCGGCACGGCCTTCAGCAGAGATTCTTCTGCACGTTCGGGATCGTCATTGCAGGCGATCGTGGGCGGCAGGTCATAGACGGACGATGGCAGATAGGACAGGAAGCGCCGCGCGCAGGCGAAGGCCTCCTCTTCTGTCTCCACGGCGTGATCGACGCCGCCAGCGCGCGTCTGGATATCGGCGCCGCCGAGCT
The DNA here is from genome assembly GCF_900108575.1 of Tardiphaga sp. OK245. NCBI lineage: Bacteria > Pseudomonadati > Pseudomonadota > Alphaproteobacteria > Hyphomicrobiales > Nitrobacteraceae > Tardiphaga > Tardiphaga sp. OK245. The sequence goes on from NZ_FNWZ01000003.1 coordinate 915,700, forward strand.
CCTTCTTCTCAAGCGACTGGCCGAGGCGCGCGACCACAGGAGGCCCGGCAACGAACATCGCGGAATTCTTCGTCATCACCGAATAATGGCTGGCTGCGAGCCGCGCAGCGCCAAGGCCGGCGACTGAACCAAGGCCGAGGCCGACGACCGGCACCTGCGCCAGATTGGACGTCGTGTACCAGTACCAGCGCGTGCCCCCGACGCCGCCCGGCAGATTGGCTGCGCCCCTGGTCTCGATGGTCTTGACCGAGCCGCCGCCGCCGGAGCCTTCGATCACGCGAATGATCGGCAGCCGGAAGTCATGCGCCATTTCCTCAGCCATCAGCGGCTTGGCCGAAATCGAAGCGTCTGCCGAACCGCCGCGCACGGTGAAGTCGTCGCCAACGACGACGACGGGACGGCCGTCGATCTTGCCACGACCGAACACGCAATTCGCCGGCGTCAGATGCTTCAGCTCGCCAGACGCATCGTATTCACCGATGCCGGAGACTGCCCCGACTTCGTGAAAGCTCTTTGCATCTATCAGTCTGTCGATACGTTCACGAACTGTGAGCCGGCCTTGGTCATGCTGCCGCTTGACCTTGTCAGCGCCCCCCATCTCCCGCGCGAAGGCTTCGCGCCGGGCGAGGTCGTCGAGTTCCGGCTTCCAGTTCATTCATTCCCTCCGGGAGCATTTTTTTCTGAGCTGTTGGCGCGGGAGGCGCATCTGGAACGGGCGCACTGGTCAGGCCGCTATCTGCATTCTGAACCATCATGCTGATCGTGCTGCTGAGCTGCCGCAGGATCGGAGCGATCTCGTCCTGCAGGCGCTGCTCGTCATACATGGCGGCAAGCAGACCGATGGTGACGACCACATAGGTCTGATACTGCGGCGACCAGATCGGTGTCGCAATGCCGGTGATATGCGGCGACCAAAGGCCACCTGCGAGAACGTAGCCGTTGTCACGCAGACATTCGCGGTTGCCAACGATCTTGCCGCGCAGGATCTTGGCGTCCTCGGGCATTTCGCGCGCGATATCGTTGATCAGGGCATTGCCGACGTCTTCGTCGAGCGCTGCGGTATAGGCATGACCGGCTGCAGTCCGGCCCATGGCAATGCGGCTGCCGGTGGTCGAATGCAATCCAAGCGCGTGATCGGCGCGGGCATATTCGAGATAGACCATGTGGAAACGATCGGGGATCGTGAAGCCGATCGTGCCGGGCACCTGCTCCGCCACTTCCTGCAGACGCAAGCGGATCAGATTGCGCACCTGAAGTCCCCGCATCATCGACGCGCTCATCGCGACGGCGCTCGATCCGATGCGGTACTTCTGATCTGCAGGCAGATAGGCGAGCTGGCCCATGCGCGTCAGCGTATGCGTCAGGCGCGATACGGTGGAGCGCGGCAGGCCACAGCGATTGGAAATTTCGAGATTACCCAGCCGGGCATCATGGCCCTCGAAGCAGCGAAGAATATCAAAGGCGCGCGAGACCACCTGGATCACATCGCCGTCGCCTGCCAAGTCGCTGGCGAGCATGCCTTGTTTGCTGAGCCGTTCCGAACGTCGTCCCATGATGCGTTTCCCTTAAAACGACGCATCTCGCGGGGAGCCAATCCGTTGGATTGCCCCGATGTGCGCCGCCGTCCCGTTCCACTGTGCGGAATTATATTCCACTTGCGGGCTACGCTACCTCAGGCAATCTGCGGCGACAACACCAAGCTGCTCGTTTCTTCTCATTCTTAGGAATTGTCCGGTCGCGTCGGCGCTACACCTATAGCGAGCAGCCGCCCGCGTGATCGCGGAGAACACCATGCCCGAGATCAAGATCCTCAGCGAAGTCGCCGGCCGCATCTGCTCACTGCCGCTCGCAACCGGCGATTCCGTGAACGAAGGCGACGAAGTGGCATTTATCGAAGCCATGAAGATGGAAATTCCGGTCGCCTCTCCTGCCGCAGGTAAAATCAAATCGATGATTGTCGCGGTCGACGACGTGGTCGCGGAAGGACAGTTGCTCGGCACAGTCGAGACGTGAGCAGACATGCAGTGGCGGCCTCGACTGCCGTACCAATGTGCTGCGGCATTCTGTCTGAGATGGTGACCGATCCTATCATGCAGCGAACGGCCTCAGGACATTGTCAGCGCCTGACGGCGATGACATGATCGCCGAACAATAAAAAGCAATTCGCAAAGCGAATGCATCTGGAGGGGAAAATGCTTCACCGGCTCATCGCGCTGGCGTCCGTTGCCGTGCTCAGTACGACCGGCGCTGTATGCGCACAGGATATCAAGCTTCCACCGACCATGGCGGTCACCGCCTATGACACCGGCACCGCCGGCTTCAACATCGCCGTCGCTGTCGGCAAGATGATGAAGGACAAATATTCCACCGATGTGCGTGTGCTGCCTGCCGGCAATGATGTCGCGCGGCTGGCGCCATTGCGCGCCGGTCGCGCCACGATCGCCTGGATGGGCTCGGGCATCTACTTCGCGCAGGAAGGCGTGTTCGAATTCGGCGTCAAGGAATGGGGCCCTCAGCCAGCGCAGGTCATGCTGTCGACCATCGACTGTAATGGCGCCTCGCTCGGCGTCGCTCGCGATATCGGCGTGAAGGAGATCAAGGATCTACGCGGCAAACGCGTCGGCTTCGTCGTCGGCTCACCTGCCCTGAACCAAAACTCGCTTGCGATCATGGCGTTCGGCGGTCTCACCAAGGCAGACATCAAGCCGATCGAGTTCGCAAGCTACGGTGCAATGTGGAAAGGCATGGTGAACAACGACGTCGATGCAGCCTTTGCTACCACCATCACTGGCCCGGCCAAGGAAGTCGAGACATCGCCGCGCGGCATCATCTGGCCGCCCCTCCCCGCGGAAGACAAAGCCGGCTGGGAGCGCGTCAAGCGTGTGGCACCGTTTTTCAATCCACATGTCGCGACCTGCGGCGCCGGCATCACGGCATCAGCGCCGGTCAACATGAGCACCTACCCCTACCCCGTCGCGACCGTCTACGGCTCGCAGGCGGAAGATCAGATCTACGCGATCACCAAGGCGATGATCGTCAACTTCGACGCCTACAAGGACAACGCACCAGGCGCTTTGGGCCTCGCCGTAAAAGCGCAGTCCATGAAATGGGTCGTTCCGTTTCATCCCGGTGCCGTGAAAGCCCTCAAGGAAGCCGGCAACTGGACGCCAGAAGACCAGGCACACAATGACGGACTGCTGAAGCGGCAGGACGTCTTGAAGGCGGCATGGAGCGAATACGCCAAGGCCGGTGCATCAGCCGGTGAAAAGGAGTTTCTCGACGGCTGGATGACGGCCCGCGCGGCGGCGCTGAAGAAGGCCGGCATGCCGAACGGCTTCGAATAACGTCGTTATTTTTAGCTGTAACCGCGAACAATAATCGGGGCCATTATGTCAATTTCGTCACCCGATCATGCGCGGCCCGCATCCGACATCCCCGTAAAAATGGAACTCGACGATCCCCATGGAGTCGCCGACCTCCAGGAGTCCGAGGTCTCGCGCGTTCGCGCCTTGCACGGCGTGTGGCGCTGGGCGCTGATACTGGCCACGCTCGCAACCATCCTGCTCTGCATCAACCAGCAATTTTCGCTGCGCTTCTTTGTCGATGTCACGCAACTCAACACCGAATATTTCTATCTGCTGATCGCGTTGATGCTGCCATTCACGTTCCTGATCTTTCCGGGAACGTCAAAGGCCGATCTCGACCGAGTGCCGTGGTACGACGTCGTGCTGTTCATCGCGACCTTCGCGGCCGCGATCTTCCTGATGATGAACATCCGCAAGGCCGCGCAATTTGGCTGGGAATTCGACGGCGCACCTAAACCCGTGATCGCCGCAGGCCTCGTGATGTGGTTCGTGCTGATGGAGGCGCTGCGCCGCACCGGCGGCTGGAGCCTGTTGCTCAGCGTCTTCCCCTTCACGCTGTATCCACTGTTTGCCGACGCCAAATGGCTCGGACCGTTCCGCGGCACCCAGTCGACGCTGGAGCAGACCACGGCCTATCACGTGCTATCTGGGGAGAGCCTGCTCGGCATTCCGATCCAGGCCTTTGCCGACACCGTGATCGGCTTCCTGGTGTTCGGCACGGCGCTGATGATGACCGGTGCCGGCAAGTTCTTCATCAACATTGCCTTCGCGATGTGCGGTACCTTCCGTGGTGGCGCGGCAAAGGTGTGCATCTTTGCATCCGGCCTGCTCGGCACCGTAGGCGGCAGCATCGTGTCCAATGTGCTCACCGCTGGAACGATGACGATCCCCGCGATGAAGAAAACCGGCTTCACGCCGTCCTATTCAGGAGCGATCGAAGCCTGCGCATCCACCGGCGCCGTGCTGGCGCCACCGGTGCTGGGCGCGACGGCCTTCGTCATGGCGCAGTTCATGAACACGAGCTATGCCGACGTCGCCCTCGCCGCCACCATTCCGTCGATCTTGTATTACTTCGGTCTGTTCGCGCAGGTCGACAGCTACGCCGCGCGTCACAAGCTCGAAGGCATCCCGCGCGCGGAACTGCCCCGCTTCATGGATGCGCTCAAGGAGGGCTGGTACTATCTCTTTGTCATCGCGATCCTTGTCGTAATGTTGCTGTACTTCAAACGCGAGAGCCACGCGCCGTTCTATGCCACCGCTTTGCTGGTCATCCTGCATCAATGGTCAGGCCCGGCACCATGGAAGAAGGGCAACACCGCCGTCCTGGCGCTCTCGATTGCGCTGACCGGATTGATGGATTGGCTCGATCTGCAGAACGCCTATCTATGGGGAATGTGCATCCTCGCTGCGCTCAATGAATTCTTCCCTGGCAAGAATTGGGGCGGCGCGCGCTGGATCCACTTCCTCGAACTCAACGGCAAGACCTTCGTCGAACTGATCGCGATCCTCGCCGGCTGCGGGTTGCTGATCGGCGCGTTCTCGCTCACCGGCGTAATCTCGAGCCTGGCCAACGACCTTCTGGCGATCGCCGGCGGCAACGTCTTCCTGCTGCTGATCATGTGTGCCTTCACCAGCCTGATCCTCGGCCTCGGCCTGACGACGACGTCCTGCTACATCTTCCTCGCTATCCTTGTTGCACCGGCGCTGGAGAAGCTCGGCCTCAACAAGATGGCCGTGCACATGTTCATCTTCTATTGGGGCATGCTGTCCTCGATCACGCCACCGGTCGCCATCGCATCCTTTGCCGCCGCTGGCATCGCCGGCGCGCCGGCGATGAAGACCGGCTGGGAGTCCATGTGGGTGGGCAGCATCATCTATTTCATCCCGTTCTTCTTCGTGCTGAATCCGGCGCTGCTACTGCAGGGCGACAGCCCCTACCTCGAAGCGTTCGGCCTTACCGGCCTTGCCTGTTTCGGCATTGTCTTCATCTGCGGCGGCATCCAGGGCTATCAAGCCTATGTGGGCGATCTCCGGCGGGCGGGCGCGATGGAATGGCCACTACGTGTGCTGCTGGTGATCGGCGGCTTCGTGATGGCGACACCCGGCGGCGGCATCAATCCGCTGTCACAGTGGCAGATCATTGCCCTCGCCACCTGCATTCTCGCACCGACGGTGCTGGTCGCGCTGGCACTCATCAGGCGCGGCGATGCGCGGCTCGCGGTGTCATAACTGCAGCCCCGCCCGGGTCATGTGAAGATTGAAAGCTAGAAGAACTCTTCCGGGCAGGGATCGACGATCTTCCAGAGATCCATGCCGTTCTTGATCTTCTTCATTTCCGGCGTGAGACCGCCGTTACGCGCAAGCCAGTCTTTCACCGGCGGCGGATAATAGGCCATCAGGTCCGAGGTGCCCTCGTAGCTGATCACCTTCATGCCGAAGGTGAAGGCCTTGTCGTAATAGGCCTGATGGAAGCCCAAGCTGGCGCGCGGAGTCACGCAGACCTTGTTCATCGGCACGATGCCGAACACCAGCGTGCAGGCCGAATTGCAGATGCCATCGATGATCACCCGCTCCTTGCGGTCGCGGATGCGCTCATACTTGGCCTTGTATTCCTCGACATAGCCGCCGTGGTCCCGGGTGATGCGCAAATCTGCCTTGGCCGGAGCCACGGACAGCACCAGCAGGGACATCAGGACAGGCAGCAGCGAAAGGCGCATCGCGTGATGAAACCGGTAAGGGACCCCAAGCCAACGCCCTTTTCCGGCATCAGCACACCGCCCGACTCTGGCCGGACAGTGCTAGTATTCCGTTAAGCATCGCCTTTGAGCGAAAAAAAGGCAGAAATCGGCCCTGCCTCACTCTCTGCCTCACCCGGCCTAGCCGTTCAGGAACATCCGGTAGACCGGATTTTGCGTTTCGTCCTCATAGGGATAGCCGAGCGAGGTCAGCCGCTGCGTCAGGGTCGGCCGGTCGGCCTGAGGGACTTCAATCCCAACGAGCACCCGGCCGTAATCCGCGCCGTGGTTACGGTAGTGGAACAGCGTGATGTTCCAGTCCGCCCCCATCTGATCGAGGAATTTCAGCAAGGCGCCTGGACGCTCCGGAAACTCGAAGCGCAGGATAACCTCGTCCCGCAAAGCGGGCGGTGCTCGCCCGCCAACCATATAGCGGATGTGCAGCTTGGCGGTTTCGTCCGCGCTGATGTCCAGCACCTTATAGCCGAGCGCCTGCAACTGCCCAATCAGCTCGCCCTTGTCGTTCTTCGCGCCGCTCAGCTTCAGGCCGACAAAGACATTGGCTTCCTTGGCATCGGCATAGCGATAGTTGAACTCGGTGATGTTGTGATTGCCGATGGTCTGGATGAAGCGGCGATAGCTGCCGGGCTGCTCCGGAATGGTCACGCCCAGCAGGATCTCACGCGCTTCACCGACCTCGGCACGCTCTGCGACGTGCCGCAGGCGATCGAAATTCATGTTGGCGCCGCTGTTGATGGCAACCAGCGCGCCGGTGCGCGTCGGGTTGTTCGCGGCATAGCTCTTCAGTCCCGCCAGAGCCAAGGCGCCTGCCGGCTCCGCGATCACGCGCATATCCTCGAAAATATCCTTGATGGCAGCGCACATCTCGTCTGTGTCGGCCGTGATCACATCATCGAGCAATTCGCGGCAGAGACGGAATGTTTCGACGCCGGCCTGGCGCACGGCCACGCCGTCGGCAAACAGACCGACGCGATTGAGAACGACGCGCTCGCCAGCATCTATCGCGGCTTTCATCGATGCGGCATCGACCGGCTCGACACCGATGACCTTGGTCTCCGGGCGCAGGAATTTGATGAAGGACGCAACGCCAGCCGCCAGGCCGCCGCCGCCGATCGGCACGAACACCGCCTCGATCGGATCGGGATGCTGCTGCAGAATTTCCATGCCGATGGTGCCCTGCCCTGCGATCACGTCGGGATCGTCATAGGGATGCACGAAGGTCAGCTTCTGCTCGGCCTCGAGCTTGCGCGCATGCGCCGCTGCTTCGTCGAACGTGTCGCCGAACAGCACGGCATTGCCGCCCCAATATCTGACAGCATCGATCTTGATCGGCGGCGTGGTCACCGGCATCACGATGGTTGCCTTGATCCCGAGCCGCTGCGCCGACAGCGCTACGCCCTGCGCGTGATTGCCAGCCGACGCGCAAATCACGCCGGCCGCGCGCTGCTCCGCGGACAACCCCGCAATGCGGTTGTACGCGCCGCGAATCTTGAACGAGAACACCGGCTGCAAATCCTCGCGCTTGAGCAGCACGGGGCTTCCCATGCGCGCGGTCAGCCGAACCATCGGGTCCAGCGGCGTCTGGATCGCGACGTCGTAGACGCGGCTGTCCAGGATTTTGCGAACGTAGTCAGTCACAGGTAGTCCTCGAACATGTGGCAGAGACCGAACTGGCCACAAAACGGCTTGCCGACAGCTTGTGGGCGCAGATGGGCACCGAAATGACCGAGAAATCAAGCCTGTTTTCCAGAAAAGCACCTATGAACGCCCGACCGCCATTTCATGGATCGGCGTTAACGATGGTGTACGGCTCTCGGCGTATGTTGTCTTGCTGATCCAGATATTCAGAACCAGCGATGTCCTACGATGCAACTATCGCCAGCCGAAGATGCAGAAGCACCAAGATCGCAGACCGATCGCACGCGTCAGGTCTGGATTGATTTTGCACGCGGTATAGGCGTCGTTCTCGTGGTCTATGGCCACGTACTCGGCGGCCTGATACCGCCGCATCTGTTTCCTGACGGACCGCTCGCGCAGTGGATGAGCTACACGCTCTATACGTTCCACATGCCGCTGTTCTTCTTTCTCGCGGGTCTGAACGTACAGCACAGCCTTGCACGCGGCACTCGAACGTTCCTCGCCGGCAAGGCGTGGACGATTGCCTATCCCTATGTTCTGTGGTCGCTGATCCAGGGTGGCGTGATCATGCTGATATCGCGCAATGCCAATATTCCCATCACGGCCAACGACCTCGCGGCGATCTGGTATCGACCGATGGCGCAATTCTGGTTTCTATATGCGCTGATGATCTGCCACGTACTGGCCGTGCTCATTCCCAATCGCATCATCATGATTGCCGTCGCGCTCGCTGGCCTGATCGTATTCATGCTGTTGCCGATCCGCCCCGATCTTGCGCTCACCATGCATCACCTGCCGTTCTACGTCGCAGGTCTCTATGCAACCCGCATCGTGATGGCGTGGCAGCCTCGTGGGAGAACGGGCTGGACCATGTTGACCGTGATCGCCACCGCTTTCACTGCGGCGGTTGCCGTTGGAGGACAGCTCTCCGGCTTCGATGCAAATGGCGCGACTTCGCTTCCGGCATGTATTCTCGGCATCACCAGCGTGGTGCTGCTTTGCAAATTGCTGAACGAGACGCGGCATCGCTGGCTTGCACTCGTCGGCGTCATGTCCATGACGATCTATGTGCTGCACATCATGGCTGGGTCGGGAACGCGGATCATCATGCAGATGCTGCACGTGCCGCCAATGCCGTGGGCCTATCTCCTCGCAGGCACCGCGGCCGGCGTACTCTTGCCCATGGTAGCCCATGTCGTGTTACAGCGGCTGAACCTGCTGGCACCACTCGGGCTTGCGCCACTGCCGAGGCGCAAACCTGCACCCGCTCCGTTTGTCAGCCAGGCAGCCCGGTCAGACTAAACTCTGCCGGTTCGCGCCTGCTCCAGGGGCATCACGGCATCCTCGGCAGGTCTGACAGTCTGGTCGTGCGGACAGGCCATCGCGAAGATCATCCAGAACAGAGCAGATATCTCACCTGACGAGATACTGGTCAGAGGCAAGTGAATCAGGATACCGCCAAGCGACAGAGCGCCGAGCACCACGCCTTCTTTGGTCGGCATCCGCCATGCCGCAGACGTGCTCCAGACCCCGACCCAGATATAGGCTGCCAAACAGAGCAGTCCGACAGGAATGCCAAGCGTGAGCCAGCTCGCAATGATCTGGCCATCGACCGGCATGGTGCCCGCGACACCGATATCGGTGAAGCTGAAGCCAGATCCCACCACCATGCTGTCAGGTGTATTCCATAGCGTCACGAATTCTTCGAGACGCTCGTTGCCGCTGCCATCCTCGGAGCCACTGCCAAGCGACTGCAGCCGCTCGGTGATCACATCGCCGAAGGGCGTGAACAGGACCGCCGCCATGGCTGCGCCGACGATGCCAAGTCCGGTCGCAAGCGCCCGCCGCCGTGTGGATTGAAACACCATGCAGAACACCACGGCCAGCGCGAGCGCGATCCAGCCGGTCCGATACAGCGACAGCAACAGGCCCAGTGCCGCGGGCGCCAGGGCAATCAGAGACTGCCAGCCGGGTCTCAGAAAGCCCAACAACAGCAGTCCCGTTGCGGTGAAGGTCGCGTAAGTCGCGGGCCCGTTCATCGTGCTGAAGACGCGCACCATATAGGGCAGCGGATACCCTGCCGACAGGATCGAGGCGTAGTTCATCCAGAACCGATCCCAACTCGGCGGATCGACATATTGCCATATGCCGTAGAGACCCGTCAGCGGCAGCACCACCAGAAAGATGCGCGCCATGGCATTGACGAGTTCGCCATCAGACTTTGCGCGCTGCTGCAAAGCGATGCCGTAAAGCACGGGCGCCGCCCACTTCAACGCACCTGTCGCAGCGCTCATCCAGTCATTCTGAAAAACCGACAGCATGGCACCGTAAGCGATGCAGGCCAGCACGATAGCCGGCGCGATCAGCCAGGGATCGCGCAACTGCTCGCGGGACGACAGCAACGTCCACAGGCTCGGTAACGGCGTCAGGATGAACAGCAGCGGCCCGATCAGCATGATGCTGGCCGCGTCGTAGCCCACCGACACATCGACCACGCGCCGCACGAATGGAGCGAAGGCAAACAGCAGGATGGCCGACTGGATATGGGCCGCGGTGCTGCGTTGCCAGGCCAGCCAGCCAGCAGCAGCGCAGCCGACCACGAAGAGCGGACGCGACAATCCGCCCAGCGCGGGACCGACCACTAAGGTCACGATCAGAAGCAGCGCAGTCGGTAGCCACCCGGACAGGACGAAATCCGCCGGACCGGATTTGAGTCGGCCTTGATTCATAACGGCAGACTATCGCGAGCAGCCTCCCTGACGTTAGGCAAAACCGCTACGCTCCCCATCGCAGGGCTAGCTTTTGCGACTTTCGCCGCTATGGTGCCGCCGTCGCACTCGTAGCTCAGCTGGATAGAGCATCGGATTTCGATTCCGAGGGTCGGGCGTTCGAATCGCTCCGAGTGCACCATGACTGGTGCTCTTAAACGCCTGTTTCCATTCGGCTTTTCCAGAGACTAGGCTCTCGCTTCGCGCTCGATCGTCCGCAGCCGCACGAAGGCCGCCCAAGCCTGAGGAAACTCCGCACTCTTGGCATCAATGGCCATCAGAGCCCGGAGGGCTTCCCGAATTTCGTCCGGCGAAGGCCGCTGAGATGAGGTTCCCGCTTTGGACTTCGCCCAGAGATATTCAACCGATTTTGCCAGCACCAACGCCTCGGCATTCGTCCGTTTCTGCACAGGCTTTGCCAACACGTGATCCGGCGGAAAGACTGGCCAGACGGTCGGCGGCTTGTCAGAACGCCAGTCGGCTTCGGGGCCGGGCGTGGTTTTGAATGGCTGGTTTCCCGATTGCTGCCCGCCCGAGCCGGGTTGGCCCGCCAGACGACCGAGTTGCTGCTCGGTCGTCCCGGCCGGTCCACTGCCCGCAGGTGATAGTTGCGACGCCATGTCCGTGAGCACTGACGGATCGGCTGCCGGCAGCGTCTTTTGAACAAGCTTGATCGCCTGGAGCGCACTGGGTGATATGCCGATCTTCTGTTGAGCCAGCTTCTCTTCTTCTTCAGAGACCGGACAAGCCTTGTACCCATCGTGCCGTTGCGCGATCTCTCCATCGTCGTCGATACGCGCAAAGTCGATGGCGACCGTGTAAACGAAAGCTCGATGCCCGGTGTAAGCTCCCGATTTGTCCTTGGCGTTCACGCTGCCGCAAACATATTTCCTGTTATCGACCTGGACCGACCGCAAGCCATCGAATTGCGCAGATGACGGATTGAGCAAGAGTCGCATGACTGCAGCACGCGCCTTCGAGTTATTGGTTGTCAGGATGGCATCCAGCGCATAGTCGGGCCGAATGAAGGACGGCTGATAATAGAACACGGATGCGGCCGCAAAAAACGCTGCACCCACGCCGGCAGATATCAGGGCAGCTGGCGTGTTCATGCAGTAACGTGCTCCGCCGAGGCCCTTCAACAAGCCAGGGATTCCACTTTACATTGCACCAGCTTGTAACCATTCCGTTAACGCGCACCTCCACAACCGCCGCGTCTGAAACCCGTCGTTGCGGTTGCACGATTCAACCGAATAAGGCTGTGCGCCGCCGCGCTCTTTGAAAACAACATCTCGATGGCGTGCTGAACCGCAAAGTCTGCCGTCAGCGGCATTTACCAGCCGTTACCACCATCCAATTTAAAATCCCCGGCGCCAAGGAAGCGTCGATGACCCCTGAAAAACCAAATGCTGGCCGCGTCGCGTTCGAGCGCGGTTTCCCTGTCTGGCTCATGGCCATTGACGGCACATGGCGCCGCAGTTGCCGCATCATGGACGTGTCCGAGACGGGCGCACGCCTTATCGTCGAGAGTTCGATCGAGGGCATTAATCTCAAGGAATTCTTCCTGCTGCTGTCGTCCACAGGACTGGCGTTCCGTCGCTGCGAGCTGGCCTGGGTCAATGGCGAGGAAATCGGCGCGACATTTCTGCGACAGGGCGCCAAGAAGAAAGCCGCTCGGCCGGCTGACACCGAATCCTGACATCCCTGCGACCGTTTCCGGAACCTGGCACCGACACGCAGCAGCTGACGCCCTCCACGGATCTGCACAACTTTGCGGCAGGAACATTCGCGCGCCCGAACTCTTGTTGTCCCGTGAACAGTTGGGTGCGTTTATCCGTTTGAACCCGGGAGCCACCGTGAAGAATTTTTCCCATGCCGCGTTTCCGCCAGACACAATCTCAGTGATGAAACAGGCGCTGGACGGGGCTGTTTCAACGCTGCCGCATCCCGTCAACTCCGCTCACGTGCAATCCATCGCCGAAAGCATCCTACGCACCACAAGCGAGGGTGAACGCGATCCCACGATGCTCCAGACCATGGCGCTGCTGGAATTGCGGATTACCCAGCGGGACTGACGGCCGACCGATCATCACGACCTCGTGGATAACGAAAGTGGGGCTTGCTGCAGCGCAACCAGATGCCATATTCCGCGTTATCGCCTCATCACGGAGGTTGCCGCATGCCCTACGCGCTGTTTTCAAATTCGGTCAAAGTCAGCAAGGCCTTCCCCAGTAAATCAGATGTCTGGCGGCATGCCGTCGAGAGTGGTTTGGTGACGGAGGTCGGCCTGGGCGAGGAAGATCCGCCGCGCCGTCTTCTCGATATCGGCTATGCGATCCACGCATGTGCCGCCGATCCAGTCGAAAAATCGGACGCTACAGGCATGAGCGAGCACGACATCAGCCAGATGATTGCCGCGTGTCAGCTCAATCAGCGGTCCGCAGCCGCCGCATCGTAAATTCAATGTCGCCGTCTGGCAGCTCGCGCCAGCGCTCAACTTCGCTCATGTAAGCCTGCTTCGGAAACCGGTCCAGAAACGCCCGCGCCGTCTTGCGGGCGTTTTCGCGTGGCTGTGTGAAGCTCTCGCGCACATAGCCGTCATCGATGGCACGCCGCTGCTGGCGCGCGGCCATTCTCTCCGCCAGATCGCGCGGTGTTCCCGGCATTGCTGCTACTCCGGACACAAGCAACGTCTGATAGATTGTCACGGATGACCGGCAGATCAAGCGTCATGTTTCACGGCGCGACAGGTTTGCGCTCAGAAGAAGGGGCGCACCGATTACTCGGCGCGCCCCTTCCCTGTTCTCGCTGAACCAGGCGCCGAGACGCCCTTCCGAAGCTCAAAGAGTGAGCCTAGCGGGCGGCCTCAGCGAGGTGACAGCGCTTGGAATTAGACACTGGACCACCTCCTTTCATTGTTCGTGACAGCCTGAGTATAGGAAAGATTCGCGCCGTGTTAAGGGGCGCGATCCAGACGAGCCATGCAATCTCGCACAGGGCGCGCGAGCCAGCCGCCGTTGTGAAGGCTTGGCCATGCATGCATCATCTTTCTCTGCTGTTGCTCCGCGCATCACCTGAGCGAGCATTGGACAGCGGTAAAATCAATCAAGGACGGAAGCGACCATTGGGCTTGCCCCACCTTGTCCATTAGGTCGCTTCCCCGATGTCCAGCAATCTCGACGCCCGGCCGAAAGGCGTGATGACGCGTCGCGCTGCCGTTATTTTTCAGATCGCAACGCTCGGCACTGTCGCCATGTTCGCCAGCGCGCCGACACCGCTCTACCGGATCTATCAAGACCACTGGCACCTCTCGCCGGTCATGGTTACGACGGTGTTCTCCGCCTATGCGCTCAGTCTGCTGGTGGCACTGCTGACGGTCGGGGGATTGTCGGATTATATCGGCCGCCGGCCCGTGATGTTCTCGGCGCTGATCCTGAATGTCGTGGCACTGCTGGTTTTCATTACCGCAGATTCCGTCGTGGCACTGATCACTGCCCGCACTATTCAGGGATTTGCGACCGGCATTGCCTTCGGCACCATCGGTGCTGCCATGCTCGATCTGAATCGTGCGCACGGATCGTTGATGAACAGCCTGACGCCCGTAACGGGCACAGGGATCGGCGCGTTGCTATCCGGTGTGCTCGTCAACTACGCGCCAATGCCGACCCAACTGGTCTATCTGCTGCTCCTCGCAGTAACGCTCATACAAGCCATTCTGCTGTGGTGGATGCCGGAAACGGTCGCCCGTCGATCCGGTGCATGGGCGTCGCTCCGACCGATCGTGACCGTACCGCCTCACGTGCGACAACCCTTGACCCTGGTCTCGCCGGGCAACATTGCCGTCTGGGCGTTGGGCGGGTTCTATCTATCGCTGATGCCCTCGCTGCTCCGGCTCATCACGGGATCGAATTCGCCTCTCCTTGGTGGAATCGCCGTGACGGCGCTGACCTTGAGCGGTGCCGCCTCGATGCTGGTGGCGCGCAAATGGCCTGGCACCACCATTCTGATCCGCAGCATGGCGTGTCTTATTCTCGGCGTGCTGATCACGCTGGGCGGGGTCTACACACAAAGCGTCCCGCAACTATTGGTCGGCACGGTCATTGCCGGCTTTGGCTTCGGCGCCGGATTCTTCGGTAGCATCCGGACCGTTGTGCCGCTTGTCCCCGCGCATGAACGCGCTGGATTGCTCTCCGTAATTTTCATCATCTGCTATCTCGCTTTCAGCCTGCCGACTATCGTCGCAGGCTTGGCGATCCCGACGCTCGGCCTGCCGCTCACGCTCGATATCTATGGCGCCGCGGTCATTGTCCTCGCGGCGATCTCGCTGATCGCCGCGCTCGCATCGGTCCGCCGGGCGTTGTGACCAGCTACGTCATGCTACCTGGCATGAAACAACGGATCACTGTGCCGGACGAACCCTGTATCGGCCACACCATGGTGCGACCGACGCGGTTCGGCACCGTGATGACAGCTTCGTCAGGTACGTCGAGCCACATCCCGTCGATCCGCACCTTGTAGTGTCCACTGTTGGATTCCCAATCCACATCGCTGACGGCGCTGCCGTCTGCATCGGAACAACACGGACCCTTGCCGCTGCGCAGACTATCGAACCAGGCTTTCAGATCGGGGCTGGTATTGGCGAATTGTCCGCGATCGCGCGCAGCGACCGATTGCATCAGCGGCACTGATAACAGAACCGCAATACACAAGGTCGGCGCTCCCAGCTTCAGCCAGCCTGCACGACGCCGGACGCGTCGATCGTGAGAGATAGTAGTTGGCGAACACGGCGCGTCGGCGCCGGAAGTCATCCAGTCGCTCATTTGCTTGCTCCAGCCCCCGGCCGGCACAATGATGTTCAGGTTTGTCGCGGGCAAAGTACCCGCCTCTTCCGTAGTCACTCACGCAAAGCGCATCATACGACTATCGAAGAACGGCTGCGCTTCAACTTCGCGACAGACGCCCAATCAAACGATAGGCGATTCTCCATTAGCACCGGCAGGCTCTCTTCGCACTGCAGCGAATTTGTGGTGATAACTTCAATGGCAGAGGTATTTAAGAACGCCCTCGTCGCGAAGTGCCAAGGCGGCAAGCGAGCGCACCTGCGTCACTCGGTCTTTCGCTCGTGCACCAACAGCGCCCGCGAATGCGTTGACGTTGGTATACGGTCTTTGCAATACTTCTGATTGCGCAACCAAGGGACGGGTTTGCGCCATCGGGCTATTATGAAGAATGGACTCTACTCGATCCATGTCGAGCTTCTCGACGGGCGTTCAGGCAAGGGCAGCGGTGTTGTAACCTTTCGCGAAGGCGAACTGCTCGGCGGCGACGCGTACCTGTTCTACGTCGGTACCTATGTTCTCAACAAGGAAGCCGGCACCTTCAAGGGCGAGGTTTCCGTCATGCAGCACACGCCCAGCCCTGACATGAGTCCACTGTTCGGTGGCCAGAGCCAACCGGTCGGCATCGGTCTGTCGGGTACTTTCACGGATACGTCGGCGACGATGAACGGCACAGCGCTCGTCGGCAAGCACAGCCAGATATTCCGCGCGACACTGCGCAAGCTTGCGGAATTTCAGCAGTAGCAGCGTCCGCTATTCCGCAGCCATCTCCAGTGGCGCGACGCGCGGCAGGATGATCTGGATGCGCGTTCCCTGCCCCGGATCGGACTGCAGATGCAGACGACCACCGAGGCGGCTGGTGACGATGCTGTAGACGATGTGCAGGCCCAAGCCTGTGCCACCCTGATCCCGGCGCGTCGTGAAGAACGGGTCGAAAGCACGCCGCCGGACCTCAGGGCTCATGCCGACGCCGTTATCCGCGAAAAGAATTTCCACATGATCGTTGCCGGCTTCCTGCACCTTGATCTCGACCGAGCCACCATTGCCATCGGGAAATGCATGAGCGACGGAATTGAGGAACAGATTGGTCAGCACCTGACCATACGGACCCGGATAGCTGTTCATCGTCAGTCCTGGCTTGCAGTCGACCGAAAGCGCCAGCTTCTGTTTTCGTAGTCCCGGCTTCAAACTCATCACCACCTGCTCGGTGAGATCGGCGAGATCAAAGACGCGCTGGTCGGAATAATTGCGGTCGGCGGAAACCTGCTTGAACGACTGGATCAACTCAGCCGCGCGATTGAGATTGGCGACCAATTGCGCTGCCGCATCGCGGTTGGACTCGATGAATTCGGTCAGGGTCGAGCGGCGCAACTCGCCGCGCGCAACCTCCTCGCCGAACAGCGCGATCTTGCGTTCCAGCGATGACGCCACGGTTAGGCTGATGCCCACGGGATTGTTGACCTCATGGGCCACGCCGGCAACCAGCCGCCCAAGCGCCGCGAGCTTCTCCGCCTCGATCAGCGAATTCTGCGTCTCACGCAGATTGCGTAGCGCCGTTTCGGCGGCGTCCTTGGCCTTGAGCATCTCCTGCTCGCTGCGCTTGCGCTGGCCGATATCGAGCGCCACGGTCACGATGTTCTGGATATCACCATCGGTCGTCAGCAAAGGCAGCTTGTTGACCAGCCACTGCCGCATCACACCGGCAGCGTCCTTGTACTCTTCCTCGTAGAAACCGAGGCCCTTCCTGGTCGCCAGCACCATCTTGTCAGGCGAGTCGGTCTTCGACGCGCCAAAGCGCATCATCAACTCGCCAGTGGTTTTCCCAATCGCCTCACCGGGCTCGATGCCGAAAATCCCCGCCATATACCGGTTCATCAAGACGTATCGCAGATCGGTGTCTTTTACGTTGATGACGGCAGGAACGGTATCGATGACCTGCTGCAGCAACCTGCGACCTTCCCTGATCGCGGCTTCGGCATGTTTCTGGTTGGTGATGTCGCGGACTGTTCCCTCATAGCGCATAACCTCGCCATTCTCGTCGCGGACCGCCGTGGCGCTGTCGGACAGCCAGAGGACCGTGTCGTGCCGTTGACGGACCTGATACTCGAATTCGCGCACCATTCCGTCGCTTGCCATGCGCTGCTGATACTCGGCGCGCGCCGCGGGATCGACATAGATGTTGCGCGAGATATCCAGCGTGGCGCGGATCAGGTCTTCCGGTGAATCATACCCCATCATCCGCGCCAGTGCCGGATTGGCATTGAGCAGCGCACCTGCCGGCGTCGTCACATAGATGCCATCGACGGATCCTTCAAACAGCTTGCGATAACTCTCTTCCGCCAGCCTCTGCTCGGCCAACGCATGCAAGGCCGCCTCGCGCGCGGCATCGGCATCGACCAGCGTCTTGCGGAACACCTCCGCGGCGCGCGCGATGTCACCGATTTCATTCTCCAGATCCATGGCTGGGATCGGCGTGTGCTTGGCGCCGCCAGCTAGCGCACGGATCGACTTGGCAATCGCCTTCAGCGGCTTCACGATCCGCCGCACCACGAACAGTGCCGCCAACAGCCCGACCAGAACGCCCGCCGTGCCAAGGATGATGCTTTGCCATCTTGCCTCGGTCAGCGTGCGCGCGAACTCACGCGACAGGACGCGGCCGCGACGGGCGCTAAGCTCGCGCAACAATTCGGTCACCCGCCCGATTAATCGGCCTTCGGCGCCAAGCACATCCCTGTCGAGATCGGCGATCTCGCTCTCGGTTTCCGAAATCGAGATGATTGCATCGGTGTAGGCATCGGCGGCCGCACGAAGCGCGGGCGTGCTGATCGGCAGCGCACGCATGCGCTGGGCGGCCTGCTCGGCTCCGATCGGATCGCGCGCCAGCAAAGCCGCCGCGATCTCGTTCTGCGCCCGGAACATGGCTTTGGCGGCATTTGAATTCGTCACATCCGGAACGGCGTTCTCGAATTGCTCGCGGAGCGGCGGGAGCGTCGCCAGCATAGCGGAGCGACGTGCGATCAGCGATGA
The DNA here is from genome assembly GCF_900108575.1 of Tardiphaga sp. OK245. NCBI lineage: Bacteria > Pseudomonadati > Pseudomonadota > Alphaproteobacteria > Hyphomicrobiales > Nitrobacteraceae > Tardiphaga > Tardiphaga sp. OK245. Next base: position 934,092 of record NZ_FNWZ01000003.1, read on the forward strand.
GACGCGCTCAATCCCTTCGCGGTACTTGGTCAACCGCGCGTCGACACCGTCGATCATGTCGCGCTGCTCGGGCGCAAGCTCGATCCGGGTCTTCTTCAGGAGATCGCCGAGCGCCGTGGCAGCCTGCGAGACCTTTTCCGGCTGTGCGTCGGGATCGGTGACGAAATCGCGTGCTGCCAGCCGCAGGCTGATCAGGCGGCGGTCGATGTTTTCGGCCAGATCGCCGACGCTCTGCAGCCGCTCAAGCTCGGCGAAGGTATTGTCAATATGACGGATCGCAACCACGCTGGCGATGCTGGTGATGAGGATCACCGTCAACACCAGCAGGAACCCGCTGAAAGTCAGCTGGCCGATCGAGAGCGAGGACGATCGGACCCGCTGAAAGAATGCCGTAATGGCAGAGGACATGGTTGTGGGACCGGACTTCAGAGCGTCCCAATATATCCCGACTTCAGCCGCCGGGGGAACATGCTGGACGGCCCGATCGGGCCGAACCGTCCAGCATGGTGTTTATTTCGGCCGTATCGCGTCGGCTGTACCCTGGATGAAGGCCTGAATCTTGACCACATCCGCTTCCGTGAGCTTGCCGGTAAAATCAGGCATGCCCTTGTCCTTGAATGGCCCGTTGAAGACGATGTCCTTCAGGTTGGTGATGGTCTCGGTGGGGACATAGCCCAGGTTGGGCACATTGCCGCCCTTATCCACGCCGGGCACGCCGTGGCAGGTCGCACAGGCATTAACGTAGATCGAAGTCCCCTCCGGCACGTGAGCGGGATCGTATTTGACCCCGGTCAGCAGATTGCCGATCTGGTACTTGGTAAAGGCTGGCAACGGAGCCTTGCCGCCAATGGCAAAGGTGTAGACCGTGCCGGGCGCCTCGCGATCGGTGGCGCGCTGGGTGATGCCGAATACGCCGCCCCATCCAACCGCCACCGAGACGTATTGCACGCCATCGACCACATAGGTCGCAGGCGCCGCCACGACGCCGGTGCCGACCGGCGTCTCCCAGAGTTTCTCGCCTGTCTTGGCGTTGTAGGCGATGAACCGGCCGTCCGCGGTCCCTTGGAACACGAGATTGCCGGCCGTCGTGAGCGTACCGCCATTCCAGGGCGCGATGTATTCAGCGCGCCATGCTTCTTTCTGCTTCACCGGATCCCACGCGATCAGGCGACCGAATGGCGGGTTCTTCGGCGGCTCGGCATTGAGCGAGAAGCCGACATTCCAGCCGGTGGTGCCGCCGAACTTGTTCGAGCCCTGCGCATTCTGCACCAGCGCCTTCTCGCCCGTGAGGTTCAAAGGCACGCCCTGCGCCGGCAGATAGACCAGACCGGTTTGTGGATTGAACGACATCGGATGCCAGTTATGGGCACCGAACGGTCCGGGAATGCTGTCGAAGGATTTGTCCGGCGAGCGGGCTTCCGGCACCTCGATCGGTCTTCCGCTGGCGTCGTAGCCGGTAGCCCAGTTCACATCGACGAAGTTCTTCGCCGAGATGAACTTGCCGTTGGTGCGATCGATGACGAAGAAGAAGCCATTCTTCGGCGCGTGCAGCACCACCTTGCGCGGTGCGCCGTCGATGGTGAGATCGGCCAGGATCATCGGCTGCGTCGAGGTGTAGTCCCAGTTGTCGCCGGGCGTTTCCTGATAGTGCCAGAGATATTTCCCGGTATCGGCATTCAGCGCGACGATCGAGCCGAGATAGAGATTATCGCCGCCTCCCGGACTGCGCAGATTGCGATTCCACGGCGAGCCGTTGCCGGTGCCGATATAGACCATGTTCAGGTCGGGATCGAAAGTGATCGTATCCCAGGCCGAGCCGCCGCCGCCATTGACCCAGTATTTGCCGGCCGGATCCCAGGTCTTCGCCGCGGCAGCCATCGAGTCGTCCTCGAACGGCTTGGCCGGATCTCCGGGCACCGTGAACCAGCGCCATGCCTGATTGCCGGTCTCAGCGTCATAGGCCGTAACGTAACCGCGCACGCCATATTCGGCGCCCCCATTGCCGATGACGACCTTGCCGTTGAACACGCGCGGCGCGCCGGTGATCGTATAGGACATCTTGCGGTCGATGACGGTGTCCTTCTCCCAGACCTTCGTGCCGGTCGCGGCATCCAGTGCGACCAGCCGGCCGTCATAGGCACCGACGAACACCTTGCCCTTGTAGAGCGCGACGCCGCGATTCACGACATCGCAGCAGCCACGATAGCCCTTCTCGCGATCTACGCCGGGATCGAAGGTCCATAGCCGCTTGCCGGTCCGGGTATCGACGGCATGCACCACGCTCCATGGCGCCGACACATACATGATGCCGTCCACCACAAGCGGCGTCGCTTCGACGCCGCGGATGGATTCCAGATTGTAGGTCCACATCAGGCCGATATCTTTGACGTTCTCGGCCGTGATCTGATTGAGCTTGCTGAAGCGCGTCTCGGCATAGTCGAGGCCGTAAGTCGGCCAGTCCTTGGACGTCGCCGTGTTGGCTGTAATTGCGGCGCTGTCGATCGCCGACGTGACGGCCTTGATGTGATCGGAAGAACCTTTGGTCTGCGCCTGGGCGGCACCGCCCAGCACTGTCGCGCCAAGCGCTGCTACGATGGATGTTCGGAGCAAACGGGGCAATATTGTATGTGAGTTGAGTGTCCCGTTGAAAAATGGACGCAAGGGCGCGCCCCGACGAGCAAGCTGTCTCATGCATTTCACTCCCAATGGCCTCTGGCGGGCCTGTCGCGATGTTACGCGCAGGAGTTGAATCGTCAACAGATGAGAACAGTTCCAGATTTTTCTCTGTCGCGTTTTGCATCGCAAAGCTCGCGCAAATCCTTTGAACCATCTGGTGAGATATAAGCGATCGGCTGCGCTTGCCCGCCCCTCGCCTATCGTTATGATCGCGCGACAGAGATGCGCATAGCATCCGCAGTATTGAGGGGAAACGCCATGAACATCACGCAGGGCTTGCGCCGTGCGCTGCAGACCAGCCCGCAGACAATAGCGACCATCGATGGCGATCGCCGCCGGACATGGCGCGAGGTTGGAGATCGCGTTGCGCGGCTCGCCGGTGCGCTGCAAAAGCTTGGCGTCAAGCACGGCGACCGCGTGGCGGTGCTGATGCTGAACTCCGACCGCTATCTCGAACTCTATCTGGGTATCGCCTGGGCCGGCGCTGTGATCGTGCCGACCAATGTGCGCTGGAGCCAGGCCGAAATTCTCGACTCCCTGCTCGACTGCCGTGCCACGGCGCTTGTCGTCGACAGCGCCTTCGCCGCCATGGGCGTCGAACTTGCCAAAGCGATGCCACTCACGCTGGTCTATGCGGACGACGAAAAAGGTCCCGCGGAAGCGCACAACTACGATGAGCTGGTCCAATCGACAGAGCCCGTGCTGGATGCGATGCGGACACGCGAGGATCTCGCGGGTATCTTTTACACTGGCGGCACCACAGGCCGTTCCAAGGGCGTGATGCTGAGCCACGGCAATATCATGAGCAACTCGCTGCACATGATGAGCGAAGGCCTGCTGCCTTACGGCTCGGTCTATCTCAATGCCGCACCGATGTTTCACGTCGCCAATGGCGGCGTGATGTTCACCTCGCTGGCCTCTGGCGGCACCAATGTCATCGTCCGGATGTTCAATCCGGAGTTGGTAATGCAGACCATCGCCCGCGAGAAAGTATCGGCGACGTTGATCGTCCCGACCATGATCCAGATGCTGGTCGATCACCCCGCTTTCGCGACCGCCGATCTGTCATCGCTGAAAATCATGATGTATGGCGCCTCGCCGATCAACGACGCGCTGCTGAAGCGTGCGATGGCGGGCATGCCGGGCACCGAATTCCATCAGCTCTACGGGATGACCGAACTGTCGCCGCTGGCGACGCACCTGCCGTGGGATCAACATTTCGGCGAGGAAGCCACCGCCAAGAACCGTCAACGCGCCTGTGGCCGCGCGGCGATCGGCTGCGAGGCGCGTATCGTCGACGCCAATCGCAAGCCTGTGCCGAATGGTGAAGTCGGCGAGGTCGCGGTCCGCGGCCAGAACGTCATGATGGGCTATTGGGAGCGACCGGAGGAAACCGCCAAGGCCGTGATCGATGGCTGGATGCATACAGGCGACGGCGGCTACATGGACGATGAAGGCTACATCTATCTCGTCGACCGGATGAAGGACATGATCATCTCAGGCGGCGAGAACGTCTACTCCACCGAGGTCGAGAATGTCGTCGCACAACACCCGGCCGTGGCGCAATGCGCCGTGATCGGCATTCCCGATTCGCAATGGGGCGAGACCGTACACGCCTTCGTCATTCCGAAACCCGATGCGAGTGTCAATGCCGGCGAGATCATCGCTTTCTGCAAGGAGAAGATCGCCGGCTACAAGTGCCCACGCAGCGTGGACGTCCGCAGCGAGCCCTTCCCGTTGTCAGGTGCCGGCAAGGTGCTGAAGCGCGAGCTGCGGCGGCCATTCTGGGAGAATGCCGCAGCGGCGCCGCAAGCCAGGGCGAGATAGGCCCGAACTCTACGGCGCACCGGTGAGCTCGAACACCTCGCCGTCATAGCCGGCCTCGATCGGAATCCGCAACTGGCGCTTGTCGCCATCGCGCGTGACGATGGGTGTGACGCTGACGATCGTACTGCGGCTCGCGTCGTCGAGTGCACCCGCGACGCTGGGCTGCTTGCCGAGCTTGATCAGATTCCGCGTGGTCGGGAACGGCAGCGTGAAACGGCCCGATGCGCCGCCTTCCAGCGCTTCGCGTGGCGACAGCCAGATCGAATCCGTGGACTCCTTGCCGTCATGCATACCGACCTGTTCAGGCGGCGCCTCGGCGAGAAAGAACCAGGTGTCGAATCGCTTCTTCATGCCCTCCGGTGTGATCCAGTGCGCATAGGGCACGAGCAGATCGAGCGCGAGTTCGAGATCGTTCTCGGCGATGATATCGGCGAATTTGACCTTGCCCTCGTTCAGCGCGTCGCGATGCTGATCGGCGATGGCGCTCGCCTTCGTCGCGGCGATCAGGTCGTTAGAGCCGCGCGGTCGCGCCAGCAGGATGCGGCTTTCCTCGAAAGTCTCGCGGATCGCGGCGATCTTGAAAGCCAGCGCATCGGGATCGAGGCCGTCACCGCCGCTATATAGGTTCGGCTGCGTACCGATCTCGCGATCTCCGGCATCGACGCTGCCGCCGGGAAACACCAGTGCGCCCGATGCGAATTCGATCTGATAGTGCCGCACCATCATGAAGACGTCGATGGCGTCGGTTGCACCCTTGCGCAGCAGCAGGATGGTGGAAGCAGGACGCACAACGCCGGGCTCGCTTGGCATTCAGTTTCTCCCTGATCGGCATTCTTTGATGCCTGTTGTGCCGGCGATCGCCGACCTCTCGTTTGTCATGCCCGGACTTGATCCGGGCATCCATCTTTTACTTGGCAACCCTGAAGATGGATGGCCGGGTCAAGCCCGGCCATGACACTTCTGGGGAGTTATTAACCCGCAGCGCTCGACTGCGGTGCGATGTTCGCGCGCTTATCATAGCGAGCCACGCGAGACAGGAGATAATCGACCTCCGCCTTCGCCTGCGCCGTGATCGCGACACCCGGCTTGCGCTGCGCGGCCGAGGCAATGACGCCGCGCTTGTGCAGTACATATTTGCGGACCGCGAGGCCGATGCCGAGCTGCTGCTCGTAGCGGATCAGCGGCAGATGAGCATCGAACAGATCGTGCGCCTTGTCGCGCTCGCCCTTCTTCTGGAGATTGACGACATCGATCAGCAGCTCCGGGAAAGCATAACCCGTCATCGCGCCATCAGCGCCGCGTTCCATTTCGAAATCCAGGAACACGCCGCCATTGCCGGTGAGGATCGAGGTTTCGCGCAAGCTGCCGTCCTTCTGGAAGTTGCGCAGCGCGGTGATCTTCTCGAGGCCCGGCCAATCCTCGTGCTTCAGCATCACGCAGGACTTGGAGTCCATGATGATCTTGCGGATCACCGCGGGGGTCATGACCACGGTGAGGGTCAGCGGATAATCCTGCAGCACCCACGGCACGTCATCGCCAATGGCATCCACCGCCTGCTTGAAATAGTTGGAGATCTGGTCGTCGGTGCGCAGATGCGGCGGCGGGGCGATCATGACGCCGGCAGCGCCCGCATCCATCGACTTCAGCGCCAGCGAGCGCATGGCCGCAAAACCCGGCGCGGAAACGCCGACGATGATCTGCATCTTGTCGCCGGCACGCTTGATGAAGCGGGTGGCCACGGCCTCGGACTCGGCCCCCTCCAGCTTCGGCGCCTCGCCCATGATGCCGAGCACGGTCACACCGTTGCAGCCGACCTGGGCATAGAAATCCGTCAGGCCGTCGATCGACTTGTCGTCGATGCGGCCGTCGTCGAGGAACGGGGTCGGTGCGATGGCGAAGGTGCCGGCGGCTTTGGCGGTCAGTTTCATGGTTACTCTCTGGATATTGGCGCTTGGAACGGACATTCTGATCGGACACTATCATCCATCAACAAGGCTTCAAAGTGCGAGAGACAGCTTCGGAATGCATCGCCCCGGTATCGAGCCGGACGCGACCGTTCCCGCATCCACCGCCCCCTCACGGCGGTAAAACCCGGCTGCGCCCGGATCAGCCTCAATGATCATGACCACGGCACCCACTTGGCGCGCTGCTGCCTTTGCCCAGTCCAGCAGGATACGCCCTGCTCCTGATCGCAGTTGATCCGGCTCGACGAACAGTCTGTCGAGCTGGGCGACTTCGCCCGCGATCCTGACCTGAACCATGCCGATCACGCGTCCGTCGCGGACGGCGACCTGAAGTAGCGAGCTGCCAAAAGTCTCAGGCGTCAGCGTGAGTTCATCACGGCACGCCGCCATGAAGGCAGCGTCATAGCCCCAGACGGCCTTGGAGCGCAGGCAGAGTTCGGTCAGCGCTGCGGCCTCGTCGGGATGCGCGCCGCGAAGCGTGAGCATCCCTGAGGTCATGGACCTAGAACCGCCGCGCGCCGTGTTTGGTATCTTCCTCCGAGAAGAAGATCTCGCCGGCATGGGTCACCACGTCCTGCGCACTCCAGCCGTCATGGGGCGGCTTCCAGCCTTCCATTTCCATCATCTTCATCTCGCGAACGCCGCGCGGGCCGGACACGCCGAGAACCTTGCCGGTCTGGCTGCCTGAGAGATCGCTGACCATGTAGAGCACCGCCGGCGCGATACCGTCCGGACCCAGGGCCGCGCCGGGATTTTCGATATAGCGTGGCAGGTCCGCGGTCATGCGGGTCAGCGCGCCCGGCGCCAGCGTCCAGACGCGGATGTTGTATTTACGGCCCTCGATGGCCAGCACATTGGACAGGCCCCAGATGCCGCCTTTGGCTGCGCCGTAATTGCTCTGGCCGAAATTGCCGATCAGGCCGGAAGTCGAGGAGGTATTGACGATGACGCCGCCGCCATTTTCCTTCATCCATTTGAAGGCCGGCTGGGTGACGCAGAATGTGCCTTTGAGATGCACCTTCATGACCTTGTCCCACGCAGCTTCCGTGGCCTTGGCGAAGGTCTGGTCGAGCAGGATGCCGGCATTGTTGACGAGGATGTCGACCTTGCCGAAGGCCTTGATGGCGGCGTCGAACACCGACTGGCCGCCTGATATGGTCGAGATGTCGGCGCCGTTGGCGATCGCATTGCCGCCTTCCTTCTTGATGGCGTCGACCACCTGCTGCGCCATCGAGAGGTCGGAGCCGGAGCCGTCGCGCGGGCCACCGAGATCGTTGACCACGACGGATGCGCCTTCGCGTGCGAACAGCTTTGCGTAGGCTTCGCCGAGGCCGCCACCGGCGCCTGTGATGATGGCAACCTTGCCGTCGAGAAGACCCATGACGTTCTCCCTGTATTTTTATGATTTTGTTTTTTGTTTTGCTCCGTCATGGCCGGGCTTGACCCGGCCATCCACGTCTTACGTCTTGAGGATTGAGTTCTAAGCCAGCACCGTCTTGCCGCTCTTGATCACGGTGACGCCGCGTTCCTTCACCTTGGCCTCAAAACTCACCACGTTGCCGTCTTTCCACATCTCCATGGTGACGGTCTCGCCCGGAAACACCGGCGACGAGAACCGGACCGCATGCTGCTTGAAGGCCGATGGATCGTAGTCGGCATAGGTCTGCAGCACGCCGCGGCAGGTCAAGCCATAGGTGCACATGCCGTGCAGGATCGGCCGCGGGAAGCCCGCGCGCTTGGCGAATTCGGGGTCCGAATGCAGCGGGTTGCGGTCGCCGCAGAGGCGATAGATCAGCGCCTGATCGGGCCGCGTGGTGATATCGACCGTCTTGTCCGGTGCGCGCTTCGGCATCGCATGCGGCTCGGGCTGGCCTTCGGACTTGCCACCGAAGCCGCCATCGCCGCGCGCAAAACGCGAGGCTACCAAGGTCGCCAGCGCCTCGCCGGCTTCATCGCGCAGGATTGTCTGGTGCAGGATCACCGCGCCCTTGTCCGCGCCCTTGTCGAACACGCCGAGCACGCTGCTATCGGCGGTGATCTTCGCAGCCACCGGCAGCGGCTTGTGGAAGGTGATGTCGCGCTCGCCATCGACAACGAGCAGCTTGTTGAGACCCATCTCGCCCGGGCCCGAGCCCCATGCGGCAACCGATGCATAGGTCGGAACAACTTTCAGCGGACGCGGCGTGTAGGTGCCCTCGTTGACGAAGGCCAATTCCTTCTCGTCCATCGGATCGGCGCCCATGCCGATGCCGTAGGCGTAGAGCATCACTTCGCGATCGGTCCACGCATACTTCTGGCCGATGTTCTTCATCGCCATCAGGGCTTCGTAGTTGATGGGCATTTGAGTTCGCTCCCGATTTTCTTGCTTGTTGGGTTTGTCCCGAACTGTCATCGCCCGGCTTGACCGGGCGATCCAGTACAACAGGCCTTTCGGCGTTTACTGGATCACCCGCTTTCGCGGGTGATGACAGTTTGAGTGTGTCGCTACGCTGGCGTGAAGAACGGCAGCGGCGCGCCGTCGGTGGGCTTCCACACCAGTTTCACCTTCTGCCCGATCTTCAGGCTGCCCGGATCGCAGTCGACGATGTTGGTCTGCACCGAGGGGCCTTCCTTCAGCGTCACATAGGCGATCACGTAAGGACCGGTCGCCGACTTGCGCATGTGGCTGTAGGTGTAGATCTCGCCCTCGCCCGACGACTGCTCCCATTCGGTCTTGTCGGAGAAGCAGAACGGGCAGATCGCACGCGGGAAGAAATGCGCTTCGCCGCAGGTCGTGCAGCGCTTGATCATGAACTTGCCATCCTTGGCCGCATCCCAGAACGGCTGCGATTCAGGATTGCCAGCGGGCGTCGGATACTTCTTGGCTTCAGTCATTACACGCGCTCCAGAATAGCGGTCGATGCGGCGTGGCGTACGCCGAGCAGGCCTCCGGTGCCATGGGCAATCGCGAGATCGCAATTCGGCACCTGCACCTTGGGATGGGCTTCGCCGCGCAGCTGGCGCACGGCTTCGAGGATCTTGGTCATGCCGCCGCGATTGACGGGATGGTTGCTGCAGAGGCCGCCGCCATCGGTGTTGAACGGCAGCTTGCCGACGCCCGAGATCAGGTTGCCGTCGGAGACGAACTTGCCGCCGTCGCCCTTCTTGCAGAAGCCCAAGTCTTCAAGCTGCATCAGCACGGTGATGGTGAAGCTGTCGTAGATGGACGCATACTTCATGTCCTGCGGCGTCACGCCCGCTTCCTCGAAAGCACGCGGACCGGACCACACACCGGCCGAATAAGTGAGGTCGAGATCCTTGCCGCCGCGCGGACCCTTCATCGCCTCGCCGTGACCGATCAGGCGGACCAGCGGCTTCTTCAGGCTCTTCGCGATCTCGGGCGTGGTCACGATCATCGCGCCGCCGCCATCCGAGACGACGCAGCAATCCATGCGGTGCAGCGGATCGGAGATCATCGGCGAGTTCAGCACGTCCTCGACGGTGACGACGTCCTTGAGCATCGCGTGCGGGTTGTACTGCGCGTGATGCGAGGCTGCGACCTTGATCCAGGCGAGTTGTTCGCTGGTCGTCCCGTAGTCGTGCATATGACGCATGGCACACATGCCATAGGCATTGTGCGTGGTCGCACCGTAAGCGGTCTCGAAATCGGCTTCGGCGCCCTGCAGACGCGGCGGCATCGCGCCGGTGCGCGGCTTGCCGGCCAGTGTGACGAGTGCGATCGAGCACTTGCCGGCGGCAATCGCCTGCGCGGCATGGCCGAGATGGATGATGTAGGAGCAGCCGCCGGTCTCGGTGGAGTCGACGTGACGCGGCTTGAGGCCGAGATAGTCGACCATCGGCCACAGGCCCCCCTGCGCATCGCCCGCGCAGAAATAGCCGTCGACGTCCTTGTGCGTCAGGCCCGCATCCTCGAGCGCGCCCTTGGCGACTTCGGCATGCAACTGCGCGATGGATTTGTCCGGCGCATGCCGGGTCGGGTGTTCGTAGATGCCGGCGATATATGCCTTGCCCTTGATGCTCAAACGTCTCTCCGATTGGTGTTTCGTCCCAGTTCAGTTTTTTGTGACCTTTCACGGCAGCCTTGGCAAGCGACAACATTTCACGCTGCGGACGTGAATTTCACAGAGCGGAATGGATGCAACACAGCCGGGAGCTTTTTCGCCAGTGATTTAGCGGTTTACCAATCTGGTCAGCGAGCTCTCACAAAAGCGGAGGTCAGGATTTCCGGAAGTGGTGGGCTGGACGGTGCTACGACAATGGCTTGCGCTACGCGCAGGCCGCGACATCCGACATGGATTCAACTGTCAAACAGCCACTGCTCTTCAGACATGCGTCATCGCCCCCATTATTTGCGGCGCGGGGGCGCCGTCGTCTTTTGCATTCCCGCCCCCTTGTGAGAGGGCGTGCGGAACGCCGGGTGCCCGTTGCACCCTTGGGCCTGATGCGATGCGGTCTTCCGCAATTGTGAGTGCATCAGGACTTTCGGAGGCGCCGAGCGATTGCCCGACGTTCCGCCTGCGGTGTTTTTTCGGTTGCTTGCACTTTGCCATGGCGAACGGTCCCATCACCAAAATTAATGTCCCAGGGCGGAGGGACAGGGTAGCCGCAAAGCACTTGGCCGAACGCGTTTTGACTTGGTCGTCCGTCACACTGTCCAGAGGGTCTTTCCATCCGAAGGCCAAACGTCTCCTTGCCAGTGGCAGTGCTGGCGCAGATCCGTCCTGCCCGAAGACAGACGTCACCCCCAAACCGCGTGACGCCGCATCTCCGGCGTCCACCGCATCCCACCCCGCGAACGTGACGATCGCGATCGCCCCTCTCGGTGGGGCAGGACGAAGGGGAATATAAACCTTATGGGGATGTTGTCAACGGAGAATAGGAAAAAATGTTTAGCGCGTCCCCGGCCACAAATTGTCATTCCGGGGCGCGGCCGGCACTTGCCGGACGCGAACCCGGAATCTCAGCGTGGGAGTCTACGATCGCGCCAAACACAGCGGGATTCCGGGTTCGCGCTCTGCCGGCTTCGCCGGCGACGCACACCCCGGAATGACGAGCGTGGGGTGGAATGACGAGCGAGACCTGCCCTACAGCAGCCCCAGTTCCCGCAGCTCGCGCCGCATCGGCTCCGGCATCGCTTCGATACTCGCCGCGGCCTTGCCGAGATCCGGCGGGGCGTCCTTGTCGGTGAGGTAGCGCCAGCCCTGGAATGGGCGCAGCGGGCGCGGCGCGACCGTGACCGGCTTTGGCTGCATCACCAGCCGACAGCGATTGATACCGTCGCTATCGCGGAACGGTTCGATCGCAAGAATCTTTTCGCGCAAGGCGATCTCGCCCTTGATCACCCAATAGAGCGAACCGCCGTCGAGCAGTTCGACATCGCGTTTCGGCACCATGCGGGTGATGTGGATGTGATGCTGGGGTGCGCCGCGCGCTTTTGCTGCGCGCATCCGTTCAGCGAGATAGCTCTTGAAATCCGCGATGGATTCGCAGCCAACGGCGAGCTTGATGAGATGCAGGGGCATGGGTCAGAAATCGGCAGTGCGACGCAGTTTTACAAGGCGTTATCCACCGCTCAGTTATCGGCCGGCGGAGCCTCCGGTGCAAGCTGCACGGGCGCTGGGGCGGCAGGCGCCTGTGGACGAGCGGCGGTCTTCGGTGCGGGCTGCTTCTTCGCGGCAGCAGGTGGCGGCGTTGCCGCCGCGGCGCGCGGTGCAGGCGCCTGCGCATTGGCGGCCGCCGGTGGCTTCACGGGCGTTTCCGTCATGATCGAGATCGGCGGAATCGAGGACGAGGACGGGAAATCGGCCGTGGTCGGCTTGCCGGTCGGAACCGACGCCGGTAATCCGGCCAGCGCGCCCGTCGCTGCGGCCGCAGCCGCAGGCGGCGCGTTCCAGCCGGGCGCATAGCGTGTCACGAGGCCCTCATAGGTGCGCTCTTCCATATTCGCGGCAATCCGCTTGTGATCGGTCAGCGCGGCATAGGCAGCGCAGCTCTCCGGCATGCAGCGATCGCGCGATTGCAGCACATAGGCAATCAGACCGTAGCGATCGCGTTCGATCGCGCGGCGCAGCCCCGCCAATTCAGGCGTCATAGATTTATTCGCTGCGGCGACATCGCCATACGACGTCAAACGATTGATCTGCGCAGCCGAGGCCGATACGGCAGCCGCCACCGAATCCGCCGAGCCAAACAGCACCTTCTCGCAGCCCGCGAGCACCATATCGCCGGCGAGATCGTCGAGGCAGGACAGCGCCGGCAGCGAGGCATTCACCTGAGGCATTGCAACGACGGCGTGCGATGCGTCCTGCCCTGCGGTTTCGGATTTGCGCAGCGTCGCCGCAGCAGCAACGCCGATCGCCAGCAGCGTGATCACGGTCAGCGCACCATTGGCGACGGACTTCTCGGCGCGCAGCAGCGTTGCCAGCACGATCAGGGCGAAGAAGATGGAGGCAGCCAGCGCGAGCCACATCGGGAGCGTCGGCGCGCGCCAGATTTGATCGAGCGAATTCGCCCATACCCCGTTCATCGAGTCGTCCCCGCATATGTGGAAGCCATACTTCCGAAGAAAATGCTTCCAAAGAAAGTCGGGCTGCCATGAACCCGCAATATGCGGTTGTTATGGCACGGCCCCGGTCATGACGAAATCGTGGCGGCGCGGGCCTGGATTCTGATGAAATCAGAACCTTGGCCCCATCTTTTTATTTTGACGCGTTTTCTGGACGCGAACCGGGGTCCACTTCGCTCGAAAACGCTTTAGTCATCCTCGAAGCGCGGAATGACAATGGTCTCGGCGAGGCCCTCGTCGGTCCATTGCCGAAACGCCGGCAGCGCCTGCATCGTATCCATATACGCACGGGCTTCCGGCGTGACATCGATGTCGTAGGTCAGGAACCGGTGCACCACCGGCGCATACATGGCATCCGCGCCGCTGAAGGCGCCGAACAGATACGGTCCATACTTGCCGTAACGCGCGCGGCAATCGGCCCAGATCTGCTGGATACGCCGGATATTGGCCTTGGCATCGTCGGACAGCGCCTTCGCGCGGACCGGCCGGTGCAGGTTCATACCGCATTCGTTGCGCAGCGGCATGAAACCGGAATGCATCTCGGCGGATACCGAACGCGCATGGGCGCGCGCGGCCCGGCCTTCCGGCCACAGCTTTGCATCCGGAAAACGCTCGGCGGCATATTCGATGATCGCCAGCGAATCCCACACCGTGATCTCGCCATCGACGAGCGCCGGCACCTTACCGGACGGGGTCACATCGAGAATGCGCTGCTTGTCGGCGGCATCCGTGTAGAGCGGGACAAACACCTCCGCGAAGGGGATGCCGCAGGCCTTCAGCGCAACCCATGGCCGCATCGACCAGGACGAATAATTCTTGTTTCCGATCACCAGCGACAGCGACATCAACCACTCCTTGCGAGACCGGTAAATTGCCACGCATACGCCGCTGCAAGCAAGCCGCGTGCACAGGCTTGTTGCTGCATCACGGCATGCGTGGCAGAAGTGCCAACTGATACAATAGGTGCTTCATGATCAACTATTCCTGGGTCGACGTCTTCGCGCTGGGCTTCTTCATCCTGGAGTGGACGACCTATGCGATCACGCTGGAGCACACCAAATACGGCCGCGACAGCCTATCGGCACGCATGCACGCCTATCGTGAGGTCTGGATGCGCCGCCTGCTGGAGCGCGAGGCGCGCATCGTCGATACCCACATCATGACCTCGCTGCAGAACGGTACCGCGTGGTTTGCATCGACCACGCTGATCGCCATCGGCGGCTCGCTGGCCCTGCTGCGCGCCACCAATGAAGTGATGCCGATGATGCAGAACCTGCCGCTCGGCTTCAACACCACGCCCGGCATGTGGGAGATCAAGTGCTTCGGGCTGATTTTGATTTTCGTCTATGCGTTCTTCAAATTCGCCTGGTCATACCGGCTGTTCAACTACGTGGCGATCCTGATCGGCGCGATGCCGCTGGCCTCGAAGCGCGACACGCCGGAGGCCGAAGCGCATGTGGTGCGCACGACGCGGATGTTTGGCGCGGCGGCCCGGCACTTCAACCGCGGGCAGCGCGCCTTCTTCTTCGCGCTCGGCTATCTCGGCTGGTTCGTCAGCCCCTGGGTGTTTCTGGTCTCGACGGCAGCCGTGGTGATCGTGACCTGGCGCCGGCAGTTCGCCTCCAATGCCTGGCAGGCCATGGCACCGGATGCCGAAATAAGGGTTACCCCGCGAAATCCTGCGGCGTAAAATCGAGATCGAGCACTTTCCACTCGTCGTATTTGTCGGCCGGCAGCATCGCATAAGGCTGGCAGGCTTCCAGCGCCTGCTTGGCCGCCTGCATCAAAAGCGCGGCCTTGGCCGGCCGCCGCACCTCGATCACCGTGGGCTCCGCGACCAGCCGGCCATCCGGCGAGAACACGGCGCGCAGCTTAACCTTGGCGTCATCGCCGCGCGCGACGGTGGTGGGCAGCTTCGAACAGGTTTTGAGATGCCGCCGGAAAGCGGCGATATCCAGCTTGGACAGGTCCGGCTGCTCTGACGCGGCGCCGCCGCCGAAGCCTTCAGGCAAGCCTAGCATGACGCCGTATTTCACGGTGATATCGGCCTCGGGCTGTGGCGGCGCCTGCTGCGGGCCGGGTTGCGGCGCCGGCGGCTGAGCCTGCAGCGCAGCCTGCTGTTGCAACGGCGGCTGCGTAGCGGGAGGCGCTGACGGAGGCGGCGTTGCGGGAGTGGCCTGCGGCTGTTGCTGGGCTTGCTGCTGAGGTGGCGGCGGTTGCTGGGCGGCCTGCTGCTGCGGTGACGGCGCGGGTTGCTGCGGCGACGTCTTCTGCGGCTGCGGCGGGGTGTTTTGCGCCGATGACTGCGGTTTGGCGGCGACGGCCTGCGTCTTCTGCTCTTCCAGGGTCGGCTTGTTGGTCAGGTCAGGCAGCCGAAATTCCGGCTCCGGTTTCTTCTCTGGCTTTTTCTCAGGCTCCGGCGGCGTCTCCTCGGCCTTCTTTTCGGCCTCTGCGAGCTGCTGCGGCGTCACCAGATCGACGGCAACGCTCTCCTCATGCTGCTCCATCGGACGCGCATCGGCGAAATAGACCCCGGCCGCCAAAGCGAGGTGGCCGACCACCGAGACGGCAATCGCTGCGCGGATGAGGTGCCTTGGTTCCATGGGGCTAATGAGACTTCTATACGCCGACTGGCCCGATCATAGCGTCGTGCCCTCCCCCGCGCCATGTCCGCCAAGCCACAGCTTGCGTCGTGCTGCCTGATCGGTCATGGCAAGGGATGTCCAAACCCAGTTCGAAGACCCCGAAGCCGGCTGCCGCCAAACCGGCCGCCCCGAAACCGAAGCCCTTGCCGCTCGACGAGGCGATCCTTGACGCGCTCACCCGCAACGGCGCGGGCACGCTGAGCCCTCCTGAGATTGCGCATGTGATCGAGCCCGAGGGCGACTGGCACGCGCTCTTGATGCCGATCCGCCGCGCCGCCGTGACGCTAGCGCTCGCCGACCGCCTGGTGATCTATCGCAAGGGCAAGCCGGTCGAAGATCCCAACGACTTCCGCGGCGTGTATCGGCTGGGGTTGCCGAAGGCGGAGTGACGCATCACCGCTTCTTCGGCCCCGGCAGCAATTCGCTGCTGCGGCCGGCGAGCCAATAGGTGATCAGCCCGACCCATTCGTGAACCGCGATATCGCTCCGGCCAAGGCCAGCGCTGGCGGAATCGAAGGTCTCGGTAGCGTCGATCCAGCCGCGCGTGCGCCAGTCCACCGGATAGGCTTCGACATCGAAGCCGACCCTGCGGAACGCGCCGATCGCGCGCGGCATATGCCAGGCGGACGTCACCAGCAGCCAGCGCTCACCGGGCTTCGGCGACACCAGGCCTGCGGTGAAGGCGGCATTTTCGTCGGTGGTGCGGGAAGCGGTTTCCAGCGTGACGCGTTCGGGGGCCACGCCGAAACGCTGAAGCAGCTCGCCGGCAACCGGCGCTTCGGACAGCGACTTTGCAATCAGGCTGCCGGCGCCGCCGGTGAAGACGATACGCGCCTGCGGATAGCGGCGCGCCAGCTCCAGCATCGCCGTTATCCGCTCGCCGGCCGAATTGATCTCCAGCGAGCCGCGTGCCGCGGACGAATCCGAATCGATGGCGCCGCCAAGCACGATGATGCCGTCGGGTGCACGGCCATCGTCCTGCCATTTCGGAAAACGCTCGGTCAGCGACAGCATCAGCACATTGCCAACAGGCGAATAGCCGAACAGCAGCAGCAACAGGATGCCAAAGGTCACCAGCAATGTTCCGACACGCTGGCGCTGCAACAGCACCAGCACAATGCCGACCACGCAGATGATGGCGATCGCATTGGACGGCTCCGTGAAGAAGCCGAGCATCTTGGAGAACGTGAAAAACATGAGGCCCTTGGCTTGCCGGACGGTGTCACTGCATGAGCCATCCTGCCCACAAGATCAATGCGGCAAATGCCGGCTGGCCTTATGGATCAATCCCATTTCGGCGCGAAGCCGTAGTCGGTCAGCCGCCCCTTCGGATGCGCCAGATGCGAAATCCGGGACATCTCGTTTTCGGACAGCATGAAATCGAACACATCGATATTCTCCGACAGACGCTCGACCTTGGAGGTGCGCGGGATCGCCACCGCGCCCTGCTGGACCAGCCAGCGCAGGCAAACCTGTGCTGCACTCTTGCCATGTGCCTTGCCGATCTCGGCAAGCGTTTCATCGCCGCGGACATTGCCCTGGGCGATGGGGCTGTAGGCGACCATGGCCAGACCATTCTGCCGGCAGGCGCCCTGCACCTTCGCCTGGTCGAGATAGGGATGGTATTCGACCTGATCGCAGACCAGCGGCGCGGGACATGCGGCCACAGCCTGTTCGATCAGCGCCACGGTGAAATTCGACAGGCCTATATGTCTGGTCAGGCCCATCTGCCTGGCATGCGCCAGCGCGCCGAGCGTTTCCTCCAGCGGCACCTGCGGGTTCGGCCAGTGCAGCAACAGCAGATCGACCTCGGTCATGCGCAGCCGCGTCAGGCTCTCCTTCACCGAGCGTTCGAGATTGTGAGGCGCGAAATGCGTGGTCCAGACCTTGGTCGTCACGAACATCTCGTCACGGCGAATGTGCGCGGCATGAATGCCCTCGCCGACATCGCGCTCGTTCTCATAGACCTGTGCGGTGTCGATGTGGCGATAGCCGAGCCGGATCGCCTGCTCGACGACACGCGCACAAATGCGGCCGCGCAGTTCCCATGTCCCGAGGCCAATGGCCGGGATGCGGGCGCCGTTTGCTTCCACGAACTGCATCATCTTCTCCTCTGACAGAGGAACGATACGAACGCCGACAAGCTTTCCAGGACATCGCCGGCGCGTCAGCGCAGGCGATGATCCACAGTGATCGTTCAGGCGTCCGCAGCAACCGGTGCCAGCGCCGCGAACACCGTCTCCGGTGCGTGTGCGATCACCGCCAGCAAGGCTCGAGCCGGACCGCGCGGCATGCGCTTGCCCTGCTCCCAATTGCGGATCGTCTCGACGGGAACGCCAAGACGCGCGGCAAATTCCATCTGGGTCAGCTGCGCACGACGGCGCAGATCGCGCACTTCGGCTTCGCCGGGTCGCACCGCGACCGGCTCCGGCACGACAGGCATATCGGGAACCAGCGGCACCTCGTGCCCGTCCCGCAATTCGACGATCCGTCCGTCAGCCTTCAACCGCAAGCGCATGTTCGACCTCATTGCGCGTGATGGTCGTCGATTACCGTTAAGGAGCGGTGAAGACAAGTGAGCCGGCGATCCCGGTGTTGGCGATCGTCGACCCCAAGAGATGCGGGATGGCCGGGCACCCTTGTTGCTGAAACCGCGTGAAACATGCTTCGGCGAGCGAGACCGCTTTGAACCATGAGCCGCCATCCGGGCATCGATAGGCATTCGGCTCGGGTATGTGATGCAGGTCGTGCGGGAGCGGGCATGGCTCGCTCCCATCCGTCGCAAAGCGCGAACGCTGCTCGCAGCCACTTCAATTCGTTGTGGTCTTGCCGCCGCGCATGGACACAAGCTTGTTTTCACGAAATCGGAGAATGAGCCAAGCGGTCTCATCGAAACCGTCTGCGAGCTTTCCCTCGTGCGAATACACGATCTGAGCAGCTTCCGACTTCGACGGCGGTCCCAACGCCGTGATTACCTCCTGACGCGACATACCTAAATGCAGCTTGCCGTCGAAGATGACGGGCGAGAATTTTTCCGGGATAATGCCGCAATCGGTCGAAGCCCCGGCGTCTTTCTCGGTGAGCTCTTCAACGATTTCCGTGACGACATGATCCGGGCCGCCTATCTCCCCGCCGGACACGACCCACAATCGATGCTGCGCGCGCCGATAACACAGCCAATAGATACTATCTCCAGCGTCGCCTCGGTGTTGGATGGTCCCTTTGCCCAGGGCTTCGCGAACCGCGTCGAGCCGCGTCTCCTCGAAGCGGCCCGCAAATGAGCCTAGCGAAAAGCGGGTCGCCAACCTCGTTACGACCGTCGGCGGCACGCGCTCGAACGCACGTTCGTTGATTGGGGGCGGCGGTGTCTGCGCGGAGCAGTCATCCGAGGGGATCGCAAATAAAAGCAGGAGCAAGAAGAGCGACTTTCGACCATCAACTCCGTATTGGCCTACATTAGACATTGAGCGCATCTGCAATAGCTTCTCTCGTTTAACAAGGATGGTCGAACCAAATAAAATCGTGACGAAAGAGGAATACTTCAGGTTTTGTTCGAAGGGCTGTCACGTCGTTTGCAAAAACAGCGGAAAGCTCTCGCGCTCTGCCCCCACATCGACGATACGCCTATGCGAGAGACAATTGAGAGTGGGACTAAGAGGTCTCAGTGCTCGTTGACCGCAGCGCCGAGCTTGATCAAGCTCAGCGCGCGGTTCGCGGTCTCGCGCAGGCGGCAGTAGTTCGCGTCGCCCCGGTACATGCCGGGCTCGACTTTGTCGAAGACCGCGCAGAAGCGATCACGCGACGCGGCGAAGGTTTTCTGCGAGTCCTTGACCGCGTTGATCACATCGGCGAACCCGCCGGCCTCAACCTTCTTTAGCGCCTCATTGGTTTTCTGCGTCCAAATGGCGAGTTCGCGCGAGGCGCAGGCTCTCCATTTGGCGACGTCGTCATTCACGCCCTCCGCCTTTTTGATGCAGGGGTCGGCGACGAGCCCGACGCACGCGCCGCCCAAACCGCCGGTTTCCCCTGCGGTCTTCAGGCAAGCATCGATCACTGCAACGTCGGCGGGCGCGGTGCCTTGGGCGAAAGCTATCGACGAGAGCGAGAGGCTTGCGGCGAGCAGCGCGACGGAAAGTTTGAGCTTCATTTGATATCTCCGTTCGGCGCATCGAAAATATGGAACGCAATACCACCGTGAGCAAATGAAGCCCCGCGAGCCGGTACACCGGCGGGTGTGGCGGAAGGGCCGGACGTCGAGTGGGAAAGCGAAACGAGCGGGTACGCGGCTTTCGCTACGCTCTCTTCAATCAATGCCTTTGAATATGCCTTGGCCTGGCTCACGAGATTTTCAGACAATAAGTGACGCATGCAACTTTGGTCATCGAAGGCCCAGCATTGGTTCATCTGAATGTGGAATAGGAGCGCCGACGTGGCGACTCTGAAGATCGCAATTCAAGTTGTATGGACGATATCTGTAGTTGGAGCGGCCACATTTTCAGTGCTCCTTATGGCTGGCAGCAGCACGGATTTGTTGGCGCTCTTGCCCTAAGCTCTGTCGGCTTCGCTTTGAGTGCCGTTGTCGCCGCAAGCCCGGCCTTGGTGCTGCAATTGTTGCGTTGAGCACGCTGCTACGTTGACGGATAACGACGGCAGGACCGGTTTGGGGCACCCACCGGCTACGCCGCTGGCAACACTATGAGACTTCAAAATTGAACAAGATCGCCACGAAGACTGACGAAGGTGGCATGAAACGCTTTCTGATTTTCCCGGCTCTCTTTCCGCCTCTTGCGTTGGTCGTATTCACGGCGCCTGATGGGTTTAAGAATCTTCTCGATTGGATGGTTGAGTCCTACGCAATCGCGGTTATCTCGGCCTTGCTGCTGGCTTGGGTCGATTGGATGCTTTCTGCAAAGCCACTCCGAGTTATGGGAACGGCGGTGACGGCAGCACTCCCTGCAGTCTTGATCATGCTTTTCATGTGGGGAGGATCAAACGACTTATGGCCAATCTTGATGGTTGGGCTCGTCGGAGGACTACCAGCCGCGGTGTGTTCGTGGCTATCCGATGGCCGAACGTTAAGCATGAGCGCGCGAGCGAACAGCTAAAGTTTAATTGGCTCTCCGACCGACTTGCGGTCGGTCGGAGATGAGAGCGAATCCAGGTGTGACGCCATCGATCGCCTTTCCTGACCGGTCTAGACGACGCCCTTCGTCCTAAGCGCCGCGATCCGTTCGCCGTCGTAGCCGATGGTGGACAGGATTTCGTCCGTATTGGAGCCGAGCAGCGGCGGCGCGCGATAGTCGGTGATCGGCGTGCCCGAAAACATCAGCGGATTGCGCACAAGCGAAAGCGCCGGCTCGAAGGGATGGTCTGAGCTCACGCGCATACCGCGGGACTTCACATGAGGGTCCGCGAAAACCTGATCGAAGTCGTTGATCGGGCCGGACGGTACGCCGACCGCCTCCAGACGCTCCAGCCAGTAGGCGACGGGCTGCTTCAGGAAAAGACCGGCGAAGATGGCCATGATCTCCTTCCCATGAACGACACGGTCGTTGTTCTTCAGGAAGCGCGGATCCTTGGCCAGGTCCGGCTCTCCGAGCACTTCGCAGGTCCGCTGGAACTGGCCGTCATTGCCATTCACGAGCATCAACTCGCCATCGGTGCAACGGAAGACACCGGCAGGCATGCCGCCATTGCCCCAGGTTCCGCGCCGCGGCGGGACTTTTCCGCTGATGAGATAGGGTTGGAGCCAATGTGAAAGGGAGGCGATCACCGTATCGAACAGACAGGCATCGATTTGCTGTCCCTCGCCGCCGCCGGCATCGCGATGATAGAGCGCCGACATCACGCCGATGGTGGCATTCAAGCCGGTCATATAGTCCACGATCGAGGGACCGACCTTCATGGGGCCCTCGCCCGGCTCGCCATCGAGATGGCCCGTCACGCTCATGAGACCACCCATCGCCTGCAGGATCGCATCATAGCCGGCGCGTGTGGCGTAGGGACCGGTTTGTCCGAAGCCCGTCACCGAGCAGTAAACGATGCGCGGGTTGATGGCTTTGATCGCGTCGTAGTCGAGGCCATAACGCTTGAGGTCACCGACCTTGTAGTTCTCCAGCAACACGTCGGCGGTCTTGACGAGTTCGCGAATGATCTCCTGGCCTTCAGGCTTGGCCACATTGACGGTGACCGATTTCTTGTTGCGATTGGCGCAAAGATAGAAGGAGTTGTCTCGCCTGCTGCCGTCCGGGTCGTTCAGATAGGGAGGGCCGAACGCACGGGAATCGTCGCCGGTTCCAGGGCGTTCGATCTTGATGACTTCGGCGCCGAAATCGCCAAGCATCTGACCCGCGATCGGGCCGGCAAGCACCCGCGTCATATCGATAACCTTGATGCCCGAGAGCGGCAGAGCCGGCATGTATTCCTCCTGTTATGTTCATTCGTCGCGTCGGCCACGGAGAACGTGTGAAGCGAGCGCTTACAGGAAAATCACCCCGAGTGCACCGCTTTGTGAGCATGAGGGCTATCCCATTCAAGAGGGTACGGAACAGCGCTCTTGATTTCCGGATGCCGAAATTTCAAGACTGAGCAGCCCCCTATGCATCATCAGGGGTAAGACCGCATCCAGAGTAAGGCCGACCGCTTTGCACCAGAAGGAGACATGAGCGCGGCGTCGCGCAGGCAACAGCGTTCAGCCCTTGCTTGTCAGTCTCAAGACGGCTGAAACGTCGCGACTGATCCCTACTTGAGCCCGAACCACAGCGTCGCGATCCCCAAGAAAGCGAAGAAGCCGACCACGTCGGTCACGGTGGTCACGAATGTACCGGAGGCCACGGCCGGATCGGCCTTGACGCGTTCGAGCACCATCGGGATCAGGATGCCACCGAGTGCGCCGGCGATCAGATTGCAGATCATTGCAAGGCCGATGACGATGCCGAGACCGGGCGTCCTGAACCAGGCATAGGCGGCGATGCCGGTGATCACGGCAAAGGCCAGACCATTGATCAGGCCGACAAGGCCTTCGCGGATCACGATGCGCATAGCGTTGTTGGGGTTGAGCTGCCGCGTCGCCAATGCACGCACCGCAACCGTCATGGTCTGGGTCGCCGCATTGCCACCCTGGCTGGCGACGATGGGCGCCAGCACCGCCAGCGCCACCATCTGCTGCAACTGGTCCTCGAACAGGCCGAGCACCGACGACGCGATGAAGGCCGTGGCGAGATTGATCAGCAGCCAGGTAAAGCGGCCCTTGGCGATGGTCCAGAAATTGTCCGACAGTTCTTCGTCCGACGTGACGCCGCCGAGCGCCTTGAGGTCCTCGTCGGCCTCCTCCTCGATGACGTCGACGACGTCGTCGATGGTGATGACGCCGACCAGCCGGTCATCGGTATCGACCACAGGCGCCGCGACAAGATTGTACTTGCCGAACATCCGCGCCACTTCCTCCTGATCGTCCAACACCGAGACGCGGCGGCGGTCCTCATCGATCAGATCAGCCAGCAGCACCGGACGGCGCGCGCGCAGCAGTGCGTCCAGCGACACTGCGCCCTGCCAGCGCTGATCGGCGCCGACGGAATAGATCTCGTAGAACCGATCCGGCAGGTCCGGCGTTTCGCGCATATAGTCGATGACCTGACCGACATTCCAGTCCGGCGGGACCGCAATGAACTCGGTCTGCATCCGCCGGCCGGCGGAGTTTTCCGGGTAAGTGAGGCTCCGCTCCAGCGCCACGCGCTCGGACAGCGGCAGCTTCTCGAGAATCTCGTCCTGGACCTCCTCGTCGACGCCTTCCAGCAGCTCGACGGCATCGTCGGAATCGAGTTCGCGGACACCCTCGGCGACAGTTTCCGGCTCCAGTTCCTCGAGCAGTTCCTCGCGGACGGTGTCGTCGACCTCGTTGAGCGCCGAGAAGTCGAAATCGGCGCCGGTCAGCTCGATCAGTGGCGCGCGCTCGTCGGCATCGAGGGCTTCGATCAGGTCGCCAAGATCGGCCTCATGGAGCTCGCCGACGATCTCCTTGAGGAATGCGGTATCGGCTACCTGAACCGCGTGCGAGATCGCCTCGACAAATTCGGGGCGAATGTCGCCGTCATCATTGCGCATCGGCATCTTGTCGAGCGCCGACAATTCCTCGGGAGCGACCGATTGGGCGAGATCGACGTCATCGGCCATGCCGCACCTCGCCTGCTTGTTTGGGGGGTGACGGAGCTAGCGCTATCCTGTCGGAAATGCGCTAATCCATCTGTGAACGGAAGCTCGCATCAGGCATTACCCAATGCGCAATGCCTGATGCAATCGGAAAAATGCGGTGCGCGAAATCAGCGGCCGGGAAAGTGTCGTGATCGTGTTGAAGGCCGCCATTCTTGCCTTGATTGCATCGACCGTTGTCGCCCATGCCGAAGACTGCCCGCGCAAGGACACGCTCGGTACCGCACGCATTCTCACCGTGGATCCCAAGACCTATCCGCGGGTCGGAACGCAGAGCTTTCCGGATACGCTGCCGCTGGAAGACCGCGAGGTCGTGCTGACCTTCGACGATGGCCCGAATGCGCCGACCACGACGAAGATTCTCACGGCGCTGTCGCGCGAATGTGTTCGCGCGACCTTCTTCCTGATCGGCAACAGCGCGATGGCCAATGCGGCGCTGGTGAAGCGCATGGCAGCCGAGGGCCATACCATCGGCCATCACACCCTCGCCCATGCCGACCTCAAGAAGATCAGCAATGCGGCTGCCGTCGAACAGATCGACCGGGGCATCAGCGCCGACGAAATGGCGCTGAATGGCAAGGCCACCACCGTGCCGACCACGCCGTTCTTTCGCTTCCCCTATTTCGAATCGACACCGGCCCTGCTGGACATGCTGCAATCCCGCCGGATCGCGGTGTTCGGCGCGGATTTCTGGGCCAGCGACTGGAATCCCATGACACCGCAGCAGCAACTGGAGCTGATTACCGGCCGGCTCAAGGCCGCCGGGCGGGGAATCATCCTGTTTCACGACACCAAGGCGCAGACTGCCGCGATGCTGCCCGATTTCCTGCGCTATCTCCGGGAGAACCGCTACCGGGTCGTGCATATCGTGCCGCCGGCCGCAGGGTCCTCCGCCCGCTCCAGTTCCCAGTAGAACGCGCGATCATCAGGATGCGGAAAATACCGTCGGCGGGCCGACATGATTAACATTGCGTTCACAGCCGCCCCGGTAACTTCACAGCCGACATCAAAGCGAGTGACGGATCGACCAATGAACAAGGCGACGACTGACCGGGCACGACGCCTTCTGTGCCTGAGCCTGCTCACCGGCCTGACCCTGTTCACCGCCGCCGCAGCCTCCACCACCAGCGCTTTGTCGGCCGAGGCGTGCCCGGGCAATCCCGGCGCGCTCGGCACCTCGCGCACTATCGTGGTCGATCCCCGCGAGCACCCCAAGATCGGCACCATGCAATATGCCGAGACGCTGCCGCTCCAGGACAAGGAGGTCGTGCTGACCTTCGACGACGGTCCGATCCCGAAACACTCGAACGCGATCCTCGATATCCTGGCCTCCGAATGCGTGAAGGCGACGTTCTTCATCATCGGCCGGATGGCGAAGGAACATCCCGAAGGCGTGCGCAAGCTGATCGCGTTCGGCCACACCGTCGGCACCCACAGCCAGAACCATCCGCTCAGCATGAACCGCATGCCGATCGAGAAGGCGCAGCAGGAAATCGAGGACGGCATCGCTAACACCACGGCGGCGCTCGGCGATCCCGCGCTGCTGTCGCCATTCTTCCGGATTCCCGGCCTGCTGCGCGCCAGCGTGGTCGAGGACTATCTGGCCTCGCGCGGCATCCAGACCTGGAGCGCCGATTTCCCCGCCGACGACTGGCGCCATGTGTCGTCGCAGAAGGTCCATGACCTCGCGATCTCGCGCATCGCCGCCAAGGGCAAGGGCATCCTGTTGCTGCACGACATCCAGCCGCGCACCGTCGCCGCCCTGCCCGGCATCCTGCGCGACCTCAAGGCCGGCGGCTATCGCATCGTCCATGTCGAGGCGGCAACGCCGGACAAGCCGAAGACGCCCACCGAGCCGCAGCAGTGGCAGTTGCATCCGGTGTCGGAGACCGTGGCCGTCACGCGCTGGCACAAGGTGCCGACATTCGCCTTCGCCCATGATGACATGCTGCCCGCGCCGGCGATCTCGGCCTCCGACCAGATGCTGTCGCTAACCGAGAATTTCGATCGCATGCGCCGGCCGCGCAATGCCGTGCCATTGCCCGAACAGGCACCATGGCCACGTGAAGCACCGCTGCAGACGATGACCGACACAGCCACATTACCGGTGCCGGCAAAGACCCTGTTCGAGCTCGCCGAACGTCACGGCAAGCCGATCAAGGCACTCGTGCAGCTACCACATCACGCTCAACAGACGGCGCCTGCCCGCGGCAGCGATTCAGATGCGATTGCGAAACTGATCTCGATCGACGCCAGCGCCGCCAGACGCACCATCCCCGGCGCCATTCCGCCGGGCCTGCATCCGACGGCAGTTGCCGCCCCGCGCTGAGCGCACCGGGATCAGCTGACGATCTTGGCGATGCACAGCACCACGATGATGCCGAGGAACAGCAGGTCGATATAGGACTTCATCTCGCCGGCCTGGCGCTGATCGACCACGTCCTTCACAACCATCTTGCGTGTTGCAACGGCAGCCGGGCCCTCACCGGACAAGCCGCCGAGCCGGCGTGCTTCGAGTTCGAGCTTCTCGATCGCCTTGAAGAAGATGAAGGTGCGCAGCGCCGAGATCGCCCGCATACCCGCATAGGCCAGCACCAGCGCCGCCACGATGGCCCGCTGCTGGTAGGTGCCGACGAAATTCAGGCTGAAATAGACCAGCGCCAGAAAGGCAAAGTTGGAGATGAAACGATATGCATAGCTCAGATATTTCATGTCCGCTCCGGAAGATCGACCGGCACGGGATGGTCGGCGCCGGGTTGCGGCACTGCTAGCGGTAGATCGTTACGGGAGCACTAAAACACAACGACAACTGCGATCGATCTTTCGATTTGGTTAAGCCAAGTCCGCTTTGCCCTGCAACGCATCTATTTGAGCAGCGTACATTCGCTTTCCGCTACGGGCCTGAATGCGTCCTCGCCCCGAACGGTCGAAAGGTACTGGTAGTAATCCCAGGGTCCTGTGGACTCCGATGGAGATTTAACCTGAAACAGATGCATGTCGCGCATAACGCGACCATCCTTGCGGATCTTGACGTCCTTGCTCATGAAATCGTTTACGGGCAGCGACTGCATCGTATCGGAGACGGCTGGTCCGGCGATCGAGTCCGCCTTCTGAACGGATTTCAGATAGTGAGTGACTGCGCTGTAAACGCCCGCCTGGATCATGTTGGGCTTCTTCCTGGCGAGCGCTTCGAAACGTTTGGAAAAGCGGCGCGTCTCGTCATCCAAGTCCCAATAAAAGGCCTCGGCGATAACGATGCCTTGCGATGCCTTAAGTCCGAGACCATGCACGGTGTTAATGAGAAGAAGGAGGCCGCCAAGTCGCTGGCCTCCCTTCACGATACCGAATTCATCGGCCTGCTTGATCGTGTTCAGCGAGTCATCGCCAGAATTGGCGAGACCGATGATCTTGGCACCGGATCCCTGTGCCTGCAGCAGAAAGGATGAGAAATCGGCCGTCCCGAGCGGATGCCTCACGCGGCCGAGCACCTTTCCGCCCAGCCGCTCGATGGCTGTCGTTGCGTCCCGCTCGAGCGCATGACCGAACGCATAGTTGCTCGTGATGAAGAACCAGGTGTCGACGCCGGATTTCGCCATGGCTCTCGGCAGCGTATTGGCCAACGCATAGGTGTCGTAGGTCCAGTGAAAGCCGAGAGGCGAACAGGCCTTGCCGGTCAGGTCGGAGGTCGCCGGGCCGGAGAACATGGCGATCTTTTCTTTCTCCTTGACGATATCCTGGATCACCAGCCCGGCAGCGGAGGTGCCACCGTCGACGATGGCGCTGACATTCTCGACGTCTATCCACCGGCGCGTGATCGCCGCTGCGATATCGGTCTTGTTCTGATGGTCGGAGAGCAGTTCGATGCGACGCCCGAGCACTTTCTCTCCGAAGTCTTCAATGGCAAGACGCGCCGCGATCACCGACCCCAGTCCGGTCACATCCGCGGTACTGCCCGACTGATCATTGAGAACGCCGATGCGAAGCGGCGCGTCTTCGGCGCGACCGTCGCCGGGCGTCGCAAAGGGCGCAACCAATGCAAGCGCCAGCAGTATGAAACGAGACTTTGAGCCTGGCATTCCACGTTCCTCTCACGAGCCGACCTCGCCGATCGGCTCACTCCGTCCAAAACGCTCGCGAAACCAGTCATGCAAAAACATGGCCGGATTCTCGAATGCCAGAGGTCGAGCATGAAAGCTTGAACGTTATTGGATATTTCGCGAGCACAGGCCGGCGCAGCGCAAAGCGCTTGCGTCCCGCCACGCCGCCCTCCTAAGCTCGGGCATGGCAATCGAAGAGACCATTCCCCGTGGCCTGAAACTGCACAATCTGGGTGGGATAGAGGTGGTCGCAGGACGATATCGCGACCATGTCCTGCCCCGACACAGCCACGACGGACTGATGCTGTCGCTGTTGAGCGACGGCGTACAGGCGCTGCATTGCCGGGGCGTGACTCACTTCGCCGATGCGGGGAAAATTCTGGCGGTGCCGCCGCATGAAGTGCATGCGGCCGAACCCGGCGTCGAAGGTGGATGGTACTATCACACGATAACCATTCCATCGGACGTGCTCGAGCGGCATCACCCTCAGGGCGCACGCTTTCTCTGCGAGACCGCAATTTGCGATGACGACATGAAGCGCGTTCTGCAGACGCTGTTCCGCAGCTTAAATGGAGCGCCCGTGCTTGCGCAGGAGGAAGCGCTACTTGACGTGCTGGAGCATTTTCTGACCCGGCACACCCGCCTTCCGCAGAGGGCATCTCACAAGCCGATCGAATTGCGCGCGGTCGAGACCTGCAAGGCGTATCTCGCCGCCTATCTTCACCGCAACGTCACGCTCACCGAGCTTGCGCAACTTGCGCGGATAGATCGCTTTCTGTTGGTCAGGTGCTTCACGGCTATCGTCGGAATGCCCCCGCATGCCTGGCACATGCAACAGCGCCTTCACAGGAGTTTCGAAATGCTGTCCAAGGGGCAATGCGTAGCAGATGTTGCCGCTGCAACGGGGTTCGCGGACCAAGCCCATTTGACACGCGCCTTCAAGCGGGTGACCGGCATCACGCCTGGCCGACTCAGGAAGGACCATCTCGCCTTTCAGTCGCAGCCGGCGACCAGCCCTCCGCGCATCACGTGGCCGCTTCCCGGCCTGTAACGACTGACGCGGTCGCAGAGGAAAGACCGCCCGGCCACCGGTCACGCAAGCCGTATTTCCCGGCTGGTCGGAAAACCGTGAAGTCCGTTGCTGCCGAACACCATCGCGTTGGACCGGTATGGATCGCCCGACACGACGATCAGGATATGTTCCGCGCGCTCGACGACGGGCACCAACCGGTTCGGATCGTCGCTTTCCGCGAAATGCGCGGCAGCAAGCCCGTCTTCATGAAGTCGCCGCAACGTTCTGCGTCCCGGAACGCAGTTAGAGTATTTGCCGATATAAGCTTCGAACTTCCAGGCCGGAATCCGGGCATGGCGATAAAGCCGTTCGCGAAGATCCTCGATATTGCTTCCGGCCTTCGCCAGCGTCTTGGCGACCATCGGACTGATCGCCACGAGCGGGCGGAGGGTGCCGGGCGCAAGGCCGGCCGTGAAGCATAGTTCCCAACAGCTTTGACGGATCAACCCGTCAGCAAGATAGATCGCGATGTCTTCGGGATCGCGGCCGTAGATGGAGCCGACAACGGTGTCGCCCGTGAACCGTCCGACCGTTACAACACTGGCGCCCTTTGCGAAGCCCTGGCGCCCTGCGAATGTCGTCCAGCCCAGCTTTGCGACTTCCGGCTCGTGCTCGGCGAGAACCACGCGGGCGGAATGGCCGAACGTGCATTTGTCGCCCTCTCCCGGCCGCAGCCCGACAACATTTCGCAGGAAGAGACGCAGGAACCGTCCGACCGTGGTGTTGGCCCTGCTCCCTTCGCGCATCGCACCGTTTTCGTAATTGAACCCGAGCGCTTCAATGACCGGACCGCTGAGCACGATCAGCGGATCGCCGCCCGTCGTGTCGCCGCTGTGCTCGACCCCGTAGGCAGGGCTGGCCATGATCTCGGCAATGGCGACAAGGACCGGCATATATTCGGGCGCGCACCCGGCCATGACGCCATTGACCGCTACATTCCAGATCGTCACGCCGGATCCGGATGGCTGAACGCAGCCAATCAGCCTGTCCGGCGGATATGGCGTAAACTTCAGGAACTCTGCCACCGCGTCACGTGTCGGCGGAATGACCGGCAAGCCGTCGGACCAGCCTTCGACCCGATAGATCTCGTTGATCTCGGTGAAGTCGCCCGTCGCCACGATCTCGGTCGGCGAATATATCCTGGCCGCTTTTCCCTGCGGCACCGGCTGTGCAGTCAGACATGTCACGACGGCATTCGCCGTGTGGGACAACACCATGTCACGCAATTCGGTATTGCTCAGGCTGTCGACATATCCGGGCATCTCCACCACGGGCAGCCAGGCGCAACCAAGACCCGGAGATACTGCACGGGCCTGCCCGGCAAAGCCTTCGCAAACCAGCGAGGCCGTTGGAATACCGGCTTTCTCGATCGCGGCACTGGCGCGCATCACCGCCGGCGTGCAGGCGCCGCAGCAGCCGATGCCGGAAATCACCACATCGACGCCATGTTCAGCGAGCTTGCCGGGCAGCTCGGCGAGCACCTGGCGATCATTGCCGCCGAGTGTATTGCCGAACTTCTCGTAGCTCACGAAGGTTGCGCCCGGACAGGCTTCGCCCAGAGCTTCCTCCAGAAGCGCAAATATCTCATCGCCGCGAAAGAGGTAGTCCCAGACGAAAGCGATCCGGCGGCCTGCAAGGGTCGCGGGGCGGTTCGCTGGATAAAACATCTCGATCGAGGGCGCCCCTCCCGGCGAGACCGTTCGATAAGGCGTCGCTGTCATCATCCGATGCTTCCTTGCACTGACCTGTTGCAAGGACCTTGCTCGGAGCGGGCGTGCGAATATTGAATGATGTTGGATAAGTTTCGTTATCTTGCGCGCGTCCGGGCACAAACCCGTCAACGGGCACGGCCGGCCGGTGCATCGCAACCTTGACAGAGGAACCTGCTTCGCCGTAACCAGCCGCTTGCAGGGTATCTCCCAGCCGTAAGCGTTAACGTCACTCAACGTGCTCAGCTCCGGACAGCCCCAACGTGGCTGGCCGCCTCGAAAGCACGTCGACATGAACCAGAACGCTCCTCCAAAATTCCAAACTGCGTCCAAACCTGTGCCCCTTAGCCGCGACGACCGCGCCAGCCTGATCAAGCAGGTCGCGATCGTGTTTTTCGGCTTCCTCTCGGTCGGCCTGCCGCTGCCGCCGATCTCGCTCTACATCCATGACCAGCTCGGTTTTTCGGCCGGCGTGATCGGCTTCGCCATCGGCATCCAGTCGGTAGTGACGGTGCTTACCCGGCACCGCGCCGGCACGCTCAGCGACCATCACGGCGCGCGCTACGCGATCCGGCTCGGCCTGCCGCTGTCAGCGCTGGCCGGCCTGTTCTATCTGCTTGCTGCCACCCTGCCGCTGCCGGCCGAAGGCAAGCTCACGCTGCTGCTGATCGGACGCGTCGCGCTCGGCTTCGGCGAAAGCCTGTTCATCACCGGCGCCATGAGCTGGTGCATCGGACGGCTCGGCCCACACCGCACTGGTCTGGTGATGTCGTGGCAGGGCATCGCCATGTATTCGGCGATTGGATTGGGCGCACCGATCGGCCTCGCGGTCTACGCTTCGATCGGCTTTGCCGGCGTCGGCGTGCTGGCGGCGATCTCGCCACTGATCGCACTGGGGATCGCCTACGCCATCCCCGACGTGCCTGTGTCGGGCAGCACCGAACGCACGCCGTTCTACAAGGTGATCGGACTGATCTGGCGTTCCGGCACGGTGCTGTTCCTCGCCACCATTCCCTTCGCGGGGATCACCGGCTTTCTGGCGCTGACCTATGTCGAACGCGGCTGGTCCGGCGCAGGCATCGCGCTCGCCGCCTTCTCGACCGGATTCATCTTCGTGCGCCTGGTCGGCAGCCACCTGCCCGACCAGTTCGGCGGCGCGCGCGTCGCGATGACATCGCTGGCCATCGAGGCGCTGGGCCAGGCGCTGATCTGGCTATCCACGAGTCCGATGCTCGCACTGCTCGGCGCGCTGGTCACCGGCATCGGATTCTCGCTGATCTTTCCCTCAATGGGTGTCGAAGCCACGCGCCGCGTACCCATCGAACAGCGCGGCCGCGCGGTGGCGAATTTCATCGCCTTCTTCGACCTGGCGATCGGGC
The DNA here is from genome assembly GCF_900108575.1 of Tardiphaga sp. OK245. Lineage (NCBI taxonomy): Bacteria > Pseudomonadati > Pseudomonadota > Alphaproteobacteria > Hyphomicrobiales > Nitrobacteraceae > Tardiphaga > Tardiphaga sp. OK245. Next base: position 966,234 of record NZ_FNWZ01000003.1, read on the forward strand.
TGACTGCGCCGGCAGTTGGATATGCGGCGGGCGTTTTCGGCTATGGGACGGCGTTTCTGATCGGCGCCGTCGCAGCGATCTGCGCGCTGGTGCTGGCAATGTCAGGCTGAGAGCTCGCACGGCATTTGCGCATCAACCGTCCCCTCAAGATCGACAGCCGCACTTGCCCTCTCCTTCTGGTTGATATTTGATGGAGAGGTACACTTTTAAGCGATAATCTTTTGGAGGACGGAAATGCTGGAATTGCCCATTGCAGCTTCGGGACTTTCAATACTTGCATCGCTGCTCAGCATCGGGCGTTCAGTGAAAGACCTGATGGCCACCCAGAACCTCAGCACAGATCAGGCACTGGACAAATTTAAGGGAAACGCATCCGGGACCAACGCAGAGGTGCTGGCGATGAAGGGGAGCGACAGCGCAATCAAATCGATTGTCATCATCCCAGGCCAACTCCTTGATCAACTCGTGTCCGAGATCAATGGCTGCGTGGACCGACAGGTCGAAGCACGCAAGAAAGCCAAGAATCAGGTTGGCAAGGACAAGGCCGACCGTGCCGCGGCGGTATGTGTGTGTAGCGGCTTGGGCAGCATCAAGCTGCACAATAGCGGGAAGCTACCAGAGGGCACGCTTCGCGACTTGTGGAAGGCCTATGGCTGCAACTAGCCTTTTGCGACTAGCTCAAGCAGACCTTCATTGCACAAGCCACTCATCCGGATCACGAGCAGTACGATACTGACTGACCATTTCTTCAAGATGCAAGGAAAGCAGGTCTTTCACCGATAGCCGTTCAACCTCTCGGGTCAATGAGGCGCTCGGCCACATCACGCGGCACATGCCATTTCCCAAAAAAGCCACTTCGACCGCTTTCATCTCATCATGCATTTGGACGAGCCACGTCAGAACCAATATTTGTTCTTGTGACGCTGCCGTCGCCCCTGAAATCAACGGGCGATAGAAATTGTCGGGAAGGCTATCGAGATAGTACTCGGCGTCCCTGATCGCGCTTTCGATATTCGGATCATGAGATTTGCGACTGGCGGCCGGGCGACCAGCGATGAAATAGGCTCGGTCTCGAATCATTTTGTGCGGAAGTTGCATTCGACCTGCCTCAGAGCCACAACCCTAGATTAAAGCAAGAATCCGTCCAGTCTTGTCACTTCTTTGCAACAGCACACGTTCAAAGTGTTTGCAGAACAAATCACCACAACGGCGATTTTAAGGATTTCCGATACGAAACTCCCAATCGCCAACCTATACGATTCCGTCCTAATAAACTATCGCTAGTAGTTACAGCGACGTCACACCACCACCGAATGTTGGCTCCCGCTCCGACGGCGCGAGGTCCTGGCCGTCGCCCGGACGGAGTTGTCAGGGCGCAATACAAATCTCAGATTATCATCCTACGATGAGAAAAGCCGGCTCGTTTACCCGATATGGCAGCAGTCTTTTGATGTGTGTGAGGTGTGGTGCGCTCGGAGGGACTCGAACCCCCACCCTGTTACGGACTGCCACCTCAAGGCAGCGCGTCTACCAATTCCGCCACGAGCGCTAAAGAAATCCGGCGAGGGCAAATCGCCCGGCCGGATCAACCGGCGCCGATGTAACAAACCAATGATGGGGAGACAAGGCCTCTTGGCCTCTCCGGGTCACCTATCTGTGGTCAGGCGACCGGGGCAGCATCTGCTTGACCTCGACCGCAATCCGGTTGCGATCGACCATCACCACGCCTGACGCGACAGGCAGGTTATTGGCGAGGATTTTGACCTCGTCCTGCTCTGTGGCATCCAGTTCGATGATGGCACCGCGGCTCAGCCGCATCACCTGGTGAACGGGCATCGAGGTGGTGCCGAGAACCACCATGATATCGACGGTAATTTTATCGAGGGTTGGCACGTCGGCCTCAAATTCCCAGATGCAGGATCGCACAGATGCAAGATTGCGGTGCCTGCGAGATCAACATGTTATGGTTAGCCAATGGTTAATGATCGCCAAACCCTAGATTTAACAGTGTTTTCTCGCGGCCTCCCCGGCCGGCCGGTGGAATGGCGGGTATCCGATGGTCCGATTCCCTATCCGGACGCCGTGGCCGAGATGGAAGCCCGGGCGGCGGCCATTGCCGACGGCACCGCGCCGGAACTGGTCTGGCTGCTGGAGCACCCCCCGCTCTACACGTCCGGGACATCAGGCAAGGCGGACGACTTGCTGGACGCCCGGTATCCGGTGTTCGAGACCGGCCGCGGCGGCCAGGTGACCTATCACGGCCCCGGCCAGCGGGTGGCCTATGTGATGCTCGACCTCAAGGCGCGCCGGCCGGATGTGCGGGCCTATGTGGCGGCGCTGGAAGACCTGATCATCCGGACGCTGGACGCCTTCAACGTGAAGGGCGAACGGCGCGAGGACCGGGTCGGCGTCTGGGTCGCCCGGCCCGACAAGGGCGCAGGATATGAAGACAAGATCGCCGCCATCGGCGTACGGCTGCGGCGCTGGGTCTCGTTCCATGGCATCGCCATCAATGTGGAACCGGACCTCGCGCATTTCGACGCCATCGTGCCCTGCGGCGTGGTCGATCCGCGTTACGGCGTCACCAGCCTGGTCGATCTCGGCCTGCCGGTAGCGATGACCGATGTGGACGTGGCGCTGCGGCAGGCGTTCGGAGAGGTGTTCGGCGAGGCCGAGCAGTTCGCGGCGGAAACAACGGTCTGAGCGACGCGATCGAAATTAAAGCGTCGGCAATTGCGAGAAAACCTCGCCGTTAACGCGTAGGGCAAGCATGTCGGGCGTGGCATCGCTTGTCACGACGCTATCGACGCGCGCGGCCGTTGGACCGCGGCGGCACGCCTCGATCATGTCAGTGACAATATCGGCGGGTCCCGCAAACACCGCTTCCACGCTGCCATCGCGGCGGTTGCGCACCCAGCCTTCGAGGCCGAGCAACGAGGCTTGTTGGCCGGCCCAGTAGCGATAGCCAACGCCTTGCACGCGGCCGAGGATCATCACGTGACGGATCACGCCACTCATCTATTTCTTGAGTCCCAGGAAATCGATGCCGCGCTGTTTCACGACGGCACCGCGGGTGACGCTGTCCATCAACTCGCTTGAGGCAAGATTCTTCAGCTCCTTCGGCTCCGCACCTTCGCGTACTGCTTTAAGAGTCGCATGGACGGCAGCGGTCGCCGCGGAGATCGGCGCATGGCCCTGAATGGCGATGCGGACGCGCTGGGCGCTGAGGAAATCCCAATCCATGTCGTCGGTGGGACTGCCCAGCACGATCGGCAGCGTGGTTGCAGCGCTTGCCGCTTCCAGTTCGGCGCGGCTCTTGAGGCCGGTGAACATCACTGCATCGACGCCGGCGGCCTCGTAGGATTTGGCACGCGCAATCGCGTCATCCACGGAGGTGATCGATGCTGCACCAGTACGCCCCACAATCACCAGCGCCGGATCCTGCCGCGCATTCAGTGCAGCCTTGACCTTGCCGAGCCCCTCTTCCGGAGAGATCAGCTGCGCCTTGGCTTCGCCAAAGGCGGCGGGCAGCAGCGTGTCCTCGATGGTCAGGCCGGCGGCGCCGGCGGCTTCCAGCTCTTCCACCGTACGGCGGACATTGAGCGCATTGCCATAGCCGTGATCGGCATCGACCAGCACCGGCAGCGAGCCGGCGCGCGACATGCGCCGCATCTGCTCGGTGAGTTCGGACAGCGTGATCAGCGCGATGTCGGGATCGCCGAGAATGGCAAGCGACGCCGCCGAGCCCCCGAACATGCCGACCTCGAAACCGAGGTCTTCGGCGATGCGCACCGATATCGCGTCGTAGACCGATCCCGGACGCACGCAGCGATCGCCGGACAGGATCGCCCGCAATCCGTAACGGCGTTGCCGGAAGGTCGTCACGCGAATTCAAGAATGAGCGCATCTACCGCCAGCGTTGCGCCAGCAGCGGCATGGATTTTCTTGACGGTGCCGTCGCGTTCGGCGCGGAGCACGTTCTGCATCTTCATCGCCTCCACAACGGCGAGGGTCTCGCCGGCCTTGACGTCCTGACCTTCGGTCACGGCAATCGAGACGACGAGGCCCGGCATCGGGCACAGCAGCTTCTTGCCGGTGTCGGCCTTGACGCCCACCGGCATCAGGCGCGCAGCGGTAGCCTCCGCCTCGGTGAAGACATTGACCGCGACTTCATAACCCTGATGCGCGATGCGGATGCCCGACGTCTGAGGGCGCACCTGCATGGCGACGTTATGGCCATCGATGGTGCCTTCCCAGACCGGCACGCCCGGCTTCCAGGACGACGAGAGCTTATGCGGCACACCCGTCTTGCCGTCAGCACCGACGAAGGCCACCGTCACGACATCGCCGTCACGGGCCACGTCGAGCGCGATCTCCTCGCGCTCCAGCCACACGGCGCGGCGACCCGCACGGGTCACCGGACGGCCGATCAACTGGCCGGAAATCTGCCGCTTGCGTTCGCCGTAGATCGAGTCGACGGCCGCCGCCACCGCGGCGATACGGCGGGCGACTTCGCCCTCCGGCGCCCTGGCGGCGAAGCCCTTGGGGAATTCCTCTGCGATGAAGCCGGTGGAGAGATTGCCCTCGCGCCAGCGCGGATGGCTCATCAGCGCCGACAGGAACGGAATATTGTGTCTGATACCGTCGATATAGAAGGCGTCGAGCGCATGAGACTGCGCCTCGATGGCGGCGGCGCGCGACGGGGCGTGGGTGACAAGCTTGGCGATCATCGGATCGTAATAGATCGAGATCTCGCCGCCCTCCTGCACACCGGTGTCGTTGCGCACGGTGATGTTGTCGGACTTGCTCTCGGCCGGCGGACGATACTTCACGAGACGACCGATGGACGGCAGAAAGTTGCGGAACGGATCTTCCGCATAGACGCGGGACTCCACGGCCCAGCCGGTCAGCGTGACGTCCTTCTGCGCAAGCTGCAGCTTCTCGCCGGCAGCGACACGGATCATCTGCTCGACGAGGTCGACGCCTGTGACCAGTTCGGTCACGGGATGTTCGACCTGCAGACGGGTATTCATTTCGAGGAAGTAGAAGCTCTTGTCCTGACCGGCGACGAATTCCACGGTGCCGGCAGAGTCGTAATTCACGGCCTTGGCCAGCGCGACGGCCTGCTCGCCCATCTTGCGGCGGGTGGTCTCGTCGAGCAGCGGCGACGGCGCCTCCTCGATGACCTTCTGGTTGCGGCGCTGGATCGAACATTCGCGCTCGCCGAGATAGATCACGTTGCCGTGCTTGTCGCCGAGCACCTGGATTTCGATGTGGCGGGGATCAACGATGAACTTCTCGATGAAGACACGGTCGTCGCCGAACGACGACTTCGCCTCGGCCTTGGCAAGATTGAAACCCTCGACCACTTCCGAAGTCGAATGCGCGATGCGCATGCCCTTGCCGCCGCCACCGGCGGACGCCTTGATCATCACGGGATAGCCGATCTCGTCGGCGATCTTCACGGCATGCTTGTCATCCTCGATGACACCGAGATAGCCCGGCACGGTGGAGACATTGGCCTTCGCGGCGGCCTTCTTGGACTCGATCTTGTCGCCCATGGCGGCGATGGCGCCGGGATTGGGGCCGATGAACACGATACCGGCGGCCTCCAGCGCGCGCGGGAAGGCCTCGCGCTCGGACAGGAAGCCGTAGCCGGGATGCACCGCTTCGGCGCCAGTCTGCTTGCAGGCCTCGACGATTTTCTCGATCAGGAGATAGCTCTCGGCCGCGGCCGGAGGTCCGATGAATACGGCCTCGTCGGCCATCTCGACATGCAGCGCATCACGATCGGCTTCAGAATAGACGGCGACGGTCTTGATGCCCATTTTGCGGGCGGACTTGATGACCCGGCAGGCGATCTCGCCGCGATTGGCGATCAGAATTTTTTTGAACATGAGCTGTCTTACTTGCAACCTTGAGGCGGGATCGGAAAGATGGGGTCGACGGTACAATGTGGCATGGCGCCGCAGTCGTAACAATTCTGTCGCGGACAAAAACTAGAGAAGACGTCTGGACCGGATCGGCCGAGTTCTTTCGAAGCGAGGTTTTTCATGCGCTGCGCCACCATCCTCTCCCTCAGTCTTACTTTTATATCCGCAACAACGGCTTTCGCCCAAAACAGCCCTCCCCGCAACCTCATTTTGTTCGTACCTGATGGGCTCCGGGCGCTGAAAGTGACGCCGGAAACGGCGCCTGCGATGTCCGCAGTGCGGGATAAGGGCGTCAATTTCCGAAACTCTCATTCGCTGTTTCCGACCTTCACCATGGCCAATGCGTCGGGCATGGCGTCCGGCCATTATCTCGGCGATACCGGCGTGTTCTCGAACTCGATCTATACCGGCCACCCCACCCCGGTGCAGAACAACAGCCCGATCCCCTTCATCGAACACGACCAGGTGCTGGGCGATCTCGACGAGCAGTTCAACGGCGACTACCTCAATGAGGAAACGCTGCTGAAGGCCGCGCGCAAGGCCGGCTATTCCACCGCCGCGATCGGCAAGGTCGGCCCGACGCTGATGTTCGATCACACCGAACGCACCGGCAAGGAGACGATCACCATCGACGACCAGACCGGCGGCATCGACAAAGCAGGCAAACTGCTCGGCATTCCCCTGTCGGACGAGATGAAGGACGCTCTTGCGAAGGCTGGCCTCGCGGTGGAAACACCGGGTCGCGGCGACAATGGCAAGGCGGGCGACGCCAAGACGCCCGGCACCACGGAAGCCAATATCAAGCAGCAGGCCTATATGGCCGATGTCGCGAGCAAAGTGGTGCTGCCGATGTTCAAGGCACGCAACAAGCCGTTCGTGCTCATCTTCTGGTCGCGCGATCCCGACGGTACCCAGCACAATCAGGGCGACAGTCTCAACAAGGTGACGCCCGGCATCAACGGCCCCTCGTCACTCGCCTCGATCAAGAATGCCGACGATAATCTCGCGCAGCTGCGCAAGACCCTCGACGATCTCGGCCTCGCCGCCAATACCAACATCATGATTTCGGCGGATCACGGCTTCTCGACGATCTCCAAGGAGAGCAAGACCTCGGCGACCATCAAGGGCAGCTATGCCGACACCCCGGAAGGTTTCCTGCCGCTGGGCTTCCTGGCCATTGATCTCGCCAAGTCGCTCGACCTGCCGCTGTTCGATCCCAACGACAAATTCGCCGCCGTTGCCGACAATGCGTATCCGAAGGCCGGCAACGCCTATATCGGCAAGGACAAGGATAAGCCCGAGCTGATCATCGCCACCAATGGCGGCTCCGACCTGATCTATCTGCCGACCGGCGACAAGGACCTCGCCGACCGCACCGTAAAGGCGCTGCTGAAACAGGATTACATTAGCGGCATCTTCGTTGAGGACTCGCTGGGCTCCTTCCCCGGCGCGCTGCCGCTGTCGTCGATCAACCTGTCCGGCAAGGCTGTCACGCCGCATCCCGCGATCGTCGTCTCGTTCCGCTCCTATTCGGAGGGCTGCGAAGAGCCTGCGGCGTGCCAGGTCGAGATCGCCGACACCGTCCTGCGTCAGGGACAGGGCATGCATGGTTCGTTCGGGCGCGGCGATACCCACAACTTCATGGCGGCGATCGGCCCGGACTTCAAAGCCGGCTTCGTCGATCCCCTGCCGGTCAGCAATGCCGATACCGGCATGACCGCCGCGCATTTGCTTGGCCTGAAGCGCGATGCCAAAGGCAGCCTGATCGGCCGCGTGATGAGTGAAGCAACGCTAACTGGCGAGACGCCGACGGCAACAACCGACGTGATGCGTTCGGCGCCCGACGATCAGGGTCTGGTCACGGTGCTGCAACTGCAGAAGGTCGGCGAGCACAAATATTTCGATGTCGCCGGTTTCCCCGGCCGGACTGTCGGTCTCGACGCGAAGTAAGGACAGCTCCAACAAAAAACGGCGGAGTCACGCTCCGCCGTTTTCTGTCACGCGGCAGATCGGATAGGCCGCACCAGAAGATCAGCAGGAATCTTCCACGCTTCGCTGATCTTGTGAATCATCTCGACCGTCAGCGGTCGACGGCGATTGAGCAATTCGGACGCGCGTGATCGCGAGCCGAGCAATTCGGCCAGCTCGGCCTGCGTATGACCGAGTTCATCGATCGCATAATTCAACAGATCGACGGGATCGGATGCGTCGACAGAAGGCCAGCGCGTCTCTTCATATTTCTCGACGAGTGTTGTGAGGACATCGAGCTTATCGCCGTCAGCCGTACCTGTGGCAGCGCCCCACAGTCTCTCGATCTCGCGCAAGGCGGCCATATGATCGTCGTCATTCCGAATGGGGCGGATATCCATGGCCTGCTTCCTAGAACTGCGAAACTGTCAAAGCATCGATGCGATCATATTCGGCGTGCGAACCAATGAATTTGATGAACGCGATGCATCTGCGAAAATCGAAAGCGACGATCATCCGAAAATTGCCGCCAGCAACTTCAAACCTGACGCGTTCTCCATTTAGAATCTTCGCGCCCGGAGCTGCCAACCGGACATCCTCCATCGAGCCCCATACGGCAGCACGCACCAGTGATCTCCACCGGTGCAGCGATGCCTTGGTCTCGGGATGCGTTTGCGCATATGAGGCAAGAACGCTCCACGCAATGATCCTCATGATTATAAATTATGTTCCCAAAACGGGAACCTCGCAACAAAAAACGGCGGAGCCATGCTCCGCCGTTTTCGTATTCTGACGATCTTCGACCGGCTTACATGCCGATGTCGAACACGTTCGGCAGTTGCAGCGTCGCGGCGCCGACCACGGTCGTAACCAGCGTCATGACGGCGGCATTGCTGACGCGCTTGGCGCGCATCTGGGACGCGATCCATTCGAGCACTTCGATATTCACGCCAACGGCCTTGGTCGGCGCCCAGGTCTCGATGGCAACATCGGGCGACAGCGCCACCGCGCGCGGCGGCACCGGCAGGCCCGACGCGGACGCAGCGTGATGCACGACAGCCTTGGCGAACAGGTCGTCGAAACGTCCGTCATCGCTGCGCTCGGCCGCCGCTTCGTTGATCGCAAACAGTGCCTCGGCCTCGTCGCGGCTGACCGGCTGGCTGGCCAGTGCCGACGCACCCAGGATGCGCTCGCACCAGGCGGCGTCATCGGCATCAAGCGCACGGGAGAAATGGATACGGCCACGGGTGGTCGGGCCTTCGCCGGTGATGACGCCGTCGCGCACGACGGCGAGGGCCTGCGCCGCAGCGCGATGATCGTTGATGGAGGACGTTTCGATGGCGCCGAATACGTCGGCAGCGGCAGCGGATGACATTTCAAGCTCTTCTGTTTGCAGCATATTTCTCAACATAGCCCAGCAATTCCATGGGCGACTTAACGCTCGGTTAAGAGATGGACAGGAGTTCTTCTTATCCCTAACCGTTGCAGTTCAGTCGCGCCGAGACGCTGCTGGGTTCGATCAGATGTGGCGATGCGGTCAGGCGGGATTGCGCCGCGCGGGAGGCAACATCACGGCATCCGATAACATCATGTTGCGTGGGTATTTTGCCGCAGCCGCCTTGCGTGAAACTGAATGCCAGTGCGCGCCGAATTTGAAGAAAGTTCTTGTCCTTTTTGCCGGACAGTTCCATTTACCAGCGTGCGCCTTTATAATGGCCCACGAAATTCATCTGTAATCAGAATGAGATGAGGTCCATCATGACGCTCCAGATCAACGCCGTCGCCCCCGATTTCGAGGCCGAAACCACGGCTGGCCGCATCAAGTTCCACGACTGGATCGGCGATAGCTGGGCTCTTTTGTTCTCGCATCCGAAGGACTTCACCCCGGTCTGCACCACCGAGCTCGGCGCGCTCGCCAAGCTGCAGCCGGAATTCGACAAGCGCGGCGTCAAGCTGATCGGCCTCAGCGTCGACCCCGTGCACAAGCACGCACTGTGGGTCGACGATATTAACGAAACCCAGGGCGCCCGCCCGACCTTCCCGATGATCGGCGACACCGACCTCAAGGTCTCGAAGCTCTACAACATGCTTCCCGCCGACGTGGCGGGCGATGCCGACAGCCGCACCGCCGCGGACAACGCCACCGTGCGCAACGTCTTCATCATCGGACCGGACAAGAAGATCAAACTGGTGCTGGTCTATCCGATGACCACCGGCCGCAACTTCCAGGAAATCCTGCGCGTAATCGATTCACTGCAGATGACCGCCAAGCATCGCGTCGCTACGCCGGCCGACTGGAAGCATGGCGAGGACGTCATCATCGCCGGCTCCGTCACCAACGACGAAGCCAAGACGATCTATCCGAATGGCTGGAAAGAACCGAAGCCCTATATCCGCATCGTGCCGCAGCCGAAGTAACGCTGCGACTGATTTGCAAGAACGAGAGAGGCGCCGCGAGAGATCGCGGCGCCTCTTTCCTTTGCCCTCGTCCAATCGATGCTGCAGGCACTCTCCGTCGTCATGGGGCCGCCTTCTCCACGTCATTGCGAGGAGCTCTCGCGACGAAGCCGAGGAAGAGCAGATTCAGCGGCGGCATGACGATCGACGTCGTCATCCAGAGAACGGCGTATCGGTTCGAAATAACTTCCAGTACCAATTCGGTAATAAATATCCTGATACTAGGCGCCCATGAGCGCAGGGTCGCAAAGACTCTCGCGGTATTCGCGGCTGGATCAATCACCCGACATCCGCGTTGGATGAGTGATGACCGATCAATCTTCGACCTCAACACCGACGCAGGCACCTATCGTCGTCTGGTTTCGCGACGACCTTCGTCTGTCCGATCACCCTGCCCTTCATGCCGCAGCCAGGCGCAATGCGCCGGTGATCTGTCTCTACATCCTCGATGAACAGAGCAAGGCATTGAAGCCACCGCAGGCGCGGCCAATGGGCGGCGCGACGAGGTGGTGGCTGGCGCAGTCGCTGCGCGCACTCAGCGCAAGCCTCGACGCCATCGGCGGCACACTGGTGCTGCGCAAGGGCGCTGCGGCCGACGTCATTGTCGATGTGGCGCGCGCAGTCGATGCCAGCCACGTCTTCTGGAACGAGATCGCGCAGGCGCCGCATCTCGCGGTCGCCGATGGCGTCACCGAAGCGCTTGCCGACCTCGATGTCGGTACGCAGAGCTTTCCGGGCGACCTGCTGGCGCATCCTGCGACAATCCGCGCTAAGGAGACCGGCACGAAGGAGAGCCGCGGCCTGCGCGTGTTCACACCGTTCTGGCGGCGCGTTCAGGCGATGGGCGAACCGGCGAAGCCGCTTCCGGCGCCGAAGAAACTCATACCCGCACCGAAAGTGAAGAGCGACAGGCTCGCCGACTGGGCGCTAGAGCCATCGAAGCCCGACTGGGCCGGCGGTCTGCGCGAGATGTGGACGCCAGGCGAAGCGGCTGCGCAGAAACATCTGAAGCGCTTCCTGAAGGAGATCGCGGGGTATAGCAGCGACCGCGATCGGCCTGACCGCGAGATCACGTCCCGCCTGTCGCCGCATCTTCGCTTCGGCGAGATCAGTCCGCGTCAGATCTGGACCGCTGCGCATTTCGCAGCTGCAGAACATCCGAAGCACAGCACCGACATCGCAAAGTTCATGAGCGAAGTCGGCTGGCGCGAGTTCTGCCGCCATCTGCTGTTCGATGTTCCTGATTTGGCCACGCGCAATCTGCAATCATCCTTCGATGAGTTCCCATGGAAGACCGATCGCAAGGCGCTGCGCGCGTGGCAACGCGGTCTGACCGGCTATCCGATCGTCGATGCGGGCATGCGCGAGCTCTGGCACACCGGTGTGATGCACAATCGCGTACGCATGGTGGTCGCATCTTTCCTCGTCAAACATCTGCTCATCGACTGGCGCGAGGGCGAGAAGTGGTTCTGGGATACGCTTGTCGACGCGGATGCGGGCAGCAATCCCGCCAACTGGCAGTGGGTCGCAGGCTCCGGCGCGGATGCAGCACCCTACTTCCGCGTCTTCAATCCGATCCTGCAGGGTGAGAAGTTCGATCCCGGTGGTGTCTATGTCAGGCGCTGGATACCCGAACTGACAGAACTATCCACAAAACATATTCATCAGCCTTGGACAGCTTCACCGCTCGAACTCAAAAACGCGGGAATCACTTTAGGCAAAGACTATCCGTCGCCGATCGTCGATCACAAAGTCGGTCGCGAGCGCGCATTAAAGGCGTACACAACGATACGAAATAGTTGACTGTCGATAACACACTCTTCAACACGCGCCCGAATCGGACTAACGTGAAAAAGTCGACAATGTTGGGGGATGCTATGAACGACGACACTCCAGTCCTGGAGCAAGTGACGGACGCGCTTAGCAGCGCAGCCGACGCGACTAAGGAAGTCGCCACCTCGGTGGCGAAGAAGGTCAAGAAGGCCGCAAAGAAAGTCGCAAAGAAAGTGACCCCGGCTAAGAAGACGAAGAAGTCCACCAAGAAAACTTCTGCGAAGAAATCTTCAAAGAAGAAAACCCAGAAAGCGAGACCAATGGCTAAGAAAGCAGTGAAGAAGACCGTCAAGAAGGCCGCCAAGAAGACCGTGAAGAAGGCTGCCAAGAAGACCGTGAAGAAGGCCGCCAAGAAGGCCGCTCCGAAGAAGGCCAAGAAGGCCAAGAAGGCTGCCAAGAAGAAGTAAGCTTCTTCGCAGATGTGAAAGCCTCCGGGTCCAAGCCCGGAGGCTTTTTCATGTCCGGGGTCTGGATTGACGCAGGATGGCGTCAGGCCCTGGCGCGGTTGACCAGCAATACCGCAGCGCCGCAGGCAATCATGCCGATGATGGCAACGGCATCGAGCTTTTCACCAAACAGAACGAACGCCATCAGCGCCGTCACGGCCGGCACCAGATAGAACAGACTCGCCACCTGGCTCGAGGCCTGACGCCGCAGCAGCCAGTAGAGCAGCCCGACGGTGCCGATCGACAGCACCACCGCGAGCCACACCACCGACAGCACGAACTCCGCCGACCAGTGGATCACATTGGTCTCAAGGGCCCACGCGCCGATGCCGAGCATGACCATTGCTGCGAGTTGCTGAATGAAGCTGCCCGTGCGCCAGTCGATGCCGCCGCAATAGCGCTTCTGATAGAGCGTGCCGACGGTGATCGTGATCAGCGAAATGCCGGACGCGAACCAGCCCCAGCCCGCCTCGCCCGTCATCGGCCGACCATGCAGGATCAGCAACACGCCGGCGAAACCGAGCGCCACCCCGCCCCATTGCAGCGGCGTGACGCGCTCGCCGAGAAACCGACTGGCGAGGATCGAGGTGAGGACCGGCTGCAGGCCCGGGATCAGCGCCGACAGACCGACCGGGACCTCGTGCGCGACCGCAAACACGGTACCGGCGAGATAAAGCCCCTGCACCAGCAGCCCGGCGACGATGCTGTGGCCGATGCCCGCGCGATCCGGCCACGCCGGTCGCACCCATGCGACGATCACCGCCATGATCGCGACCACCAGCATCATGCGCACGGTCAGATAGGTCAGAGGTTCAGCGCCGTTCAGCACATACTTGGTGCCGATGAAACCGGTGCTCCACAGCAGCACGAAGACGATGGGTGCTGCGCGTCCGATCAGGATTTCAAGATCGCTTTTCTGAACCTGTTTCATGGGCTGCTCACTGCCCCATCATGTGCTAAGCGGCAACGGCTGTTTGCGCGGACCTGCCGCCTGACATCACGACACCGAGACCATTATCGAAGGAATTTGCCATGGACGTTCGCGCCGCCGTTGCCATCAGTGCCGGAAAGCCGCTGGAGATCACCACCGTTCAGCTCGAAGGTCCGCGCGACGGCGAAGTGCTGATCGAGATCAAGGCCACCGGCATCTGCCACACCGACGAGTTCACCTTGTCGGGCGCCGATCCCGAAGGCCTGTTTCCGGCGATCCTCGGCCATGAAGGCGCCGGCGTCGTCGTCGATGTCGGCCGCGGCGTCACCTCGGTGAAGAAGGGTGATCACGTCATCCCGCTCTACACGCCGGAATGCCGCCAGTGCCCGTCATGCCTGTCGCGCAAGACCAATCTCTGCACGTCCATTCGCGCGACGCAGGGGCAAGGCCTGATGCCCGACGGCACCTCGCGCTTCTCGCTCGAGGGCAAGCCTGTTCACCACTATATGGGGACCTCGACCTTCGCCAATTACACCGTGCTGCCGGAGATCGCGGTGGCGAAAATCCGCGAGGATGCGCCGTTCGACAAGGTCTGCTATATCGGCTGCGGGGTCACCACCGGCATCGGCGCGGTGTTCAACACCGCCAAGGTCGAGCAAGGCGCCAAGGCGATCGTGTTCGGTCTCGGCGGCATCGGTCTCAACGTGCTGCAAGGCCTGCGGCTTGCGGGCGCCGACATGATCATCGGCGTCGACATCAACAACGACCGCAAGGCGTGGGGCGAGCGCTTCGGCATGACCCACTTCGTCAACCCGAAAGAGCTGGGCAAGGATCTGGTCCCGCATCTCATCGACATGACCAAGCGGGGCGCTGACCAGATCGGCGGCGCCGATTACACCTTCGATTGCACCGGCAATGTCACGGTCATGCGTCAGGCGCTGGAAGCCTGCCACCGCGGTTGGGGCGAATCCATCGTGATCGGCGTGGCGCCCGCCGGCGCGGAAATCTCGACACGCCCGTTCCAGCTGGTGACCGGCCGTGTCTGGCGCGGCTCTGCCTTCGGCGGCGCCCGCGGCCGCACCGACGTGCCGAAGATCGTCGACTGGTACATGCAGGGCAAGATCCAGATCGACCCGATGATCACCCACGTGATGCCGCTGGCGGACATCAACAAGGGGTTCGATCTGATGAAGCGCGGGGAGAGTATCCGCGGCGTGGTGACGTTCTGATAGAGCGTCGACTTGCTTACCCCTCCCCCTTGCGGGGAGGGTCGGCCGAAGGCCGGGGTGGGGGTGCCCCACACTCCGTCCTACCGTGGGCACCCCCACCCGTCCGCGCTTCGCGCGGCCACCCTCCCCGCAAGGGGGAGGGTTTAACGGAGCATCCCTACTCCCCCTTGAACACCACCGCGTCCACCACGACACAGCCATCAGTGTTCAGCATCACCGGATTGAGGTCGATGCTCATCACCCTGGCGGACGTATCCGCCATCAGCTCGCCGATCCGAACCATCGCATCGACCAGCGCATCGACATCCATCGGCGGCTCACCGCGGACGCCTTCGAACAGCGGCGCGATGCGTAGTTTCGCCAGTGCGCGCTTGGCATCGTCCCTGGTGAACGGCGGCAGTAGCAGCGTGGTGTCCTTGAACACCTCGACATATTTGCCGCCGTCGCCAACCATGACCACCGGGCCGAAGACGGGATCGCGATGCGCGCCGATCACGATCTCGCGGCGACCGCCGGTCATGGCGGCGACGATGACGCCGTCGAAGCGCGAGCCCTGCTTGCGGATGATCTCTTCCATCTCGGCATAGACCTCACCGACCGCCTCGCGCGAAGCAACGCCGAGCTTGACCAGTCCAAGTTCCGACTTGTGGGCGATGTCGGCCGAGCAGCCCTTCACCACCACTTTGCCGCCGATGGCATCGAATGCCGCCTCGGCTTCAGCGCGGGAATGCACGAGCCGATATGGCACCACCGGAATGCCGCGCGATGCCAGCAGAGCGAGGCTGTCCGCTTCATTCAGCATCACGGTCTTGTCGGCCGAGATCAATGCGGACGACGGACCACGCTTGCGCGCCTTCACGCGCGCCATCAGCTCATGATGCGACACATACTGATTCAGCGCGGTGACCGCCTCGACCTCGGTCGGGAATACCGAGACACCCTGCGCCTGGAACTCCCTGGCGACGCTGGGCTGCGTCGCGGCGACCACCAGCGGCTTGCCGGTCTGCTCAGCGAAAGCGGCACTGTCGCGCGCGAAGGCCGGGACGTCGTAGCCCGGGCCCGCCACGGGCACGCCAATGACAAAAGCATCGGCCGCAGGATCTTCGGCGATGACAGGCAGGATGTCGCCGAACAGCCGGCTGTTCGACAGCAGCGCCGCGGTGAGATCGATCGGGTTGGTCGTGGTGGCGAAGCTTGGCAGGATGCCCTTCAGCTTCTTGTCGGTCTCGGGTGCCAGCATCGCCATCGGCATGCCGACGGTCGAAGCAGCATCCGCGGTCATCACGCAGACCGCGCCGGAATTACTGATCGCGACCAGGCGACGGCCCTGCGGCTTCCAGCCTTTCAGGTAGAGCTCAGTGGCCTCGACGAGACCGCGCATATCCGGCGCACGCCAGATGCCGTGATGTTCGAGGAAGGCGTCGACGACGCGGTCTTCATTGGCGAGCGCGCCGGTATGCGACTGCGCCGCCGCCTTGCCGGCATCGGTGCGACCGGATTTCAGCGCGATAATCGGCAGGTTGCGATGGAGCGCGACTTCGGAGAGTTCCTCCAGATACTTCTTCTCCGGAATGCTCTCGAGATAGAGCAGCATCAGCTTCACTTCCGGATCCTCGGCCACCGCGATGGCGAGTTCGCCGACGGTGATGTCCGAGTCATTGCCGGTGGCGTGGCTGTGGCGGACGCCGATGCCGCGCGGATTGAGGAAGCCGACCGGCACCGTGGACAGCGCGCCGCTCTGGCTGAGCATGGCGACATGGCCTTCAACGCGCTCGAATTCCATGAACATGGTGGAGAAGGACGCGATGGCGCCGGTGCCGAAATTGGCGAGGCCCTGTGTATTCGGGCCAACGATGCGCATGCCGTGCTTATGCGCGATCTCGACCATGCGGCGCTCTCTCGCCTTGCCGGCGATCGCATCGACCTCGCCGAAGCCCGAGGCCATCACCAGTGCGATCTTGACGCCGGCCTTGGCGCAATCCTCGACGGCACCGATGGCATTGTCGCCGGCGACCGCGACAATCACCATCTCCGGCGCTTCCGACAGATCGGCGAGGCTCTTGTAGCACTTCTCGCCCTGGATCTCGGTGCGCGACGGATTGATCGGGTAGATCTTGCCCTTGAAGCCGAACTTCTGGAGATAGTGGACCGGACGGCCGCCGACCTTGTTGGGATTTTCCGAGGCGCCGATGATGGCCACGGATTTCGGATCGAGGGCGAAGCGCAGACGGCTCATTGAGGAGTCTTTTCGAAGAACGGTACGAGGCGGCCGGTGAACCGCCGATAGCCGGCTTTTGCCTTGTCGCCGATGACGAGATCGTTGGCGCCGTGGGCCATCATGCGAAAGCCTTCGGCGGTGTCGATGAGCAGAATATTATAGGGCACATGCTCGCGCGCTTCCGGCGTGCCGGCGCGCAGTACGAGCGATGTCGCATAGACGGTGCCCTCGCCGCTCGCTTGCTTGTCGTCGAGATCGGGCGACCCGCAGGCCGCGCAAAAACTGCGACGGAAATACTGGATCGACTGGCAGGCGCGGCAGGACTGATAGCCGATCGCTTCAGTCCCGGTGGTCCAGTCGGCGGCAGGCTTGAGCTCGCTCATGATACGCGCTCCAGGAACATGCTGACATGGGACGACAGCACACCGCCGTCACCGTGCAGCAGCGCGACGGAAGCATCCCTGACCTGACGGTTCTCGGCCCTGCCTGTCATCTGCAGATGTGTTTCGACGAGATGCGCCATGGCGCCACCGACGCCGCAATGACCGTAGCTCAGAAGACCGCCGTGGGTGTTGAGCGGCATCGCGCCGTGCTGGCCGAAATGGCCGGCACGTACTTGCGCCGCTGCCTCGCCGCGGCCGGCGAGACCGAGATCTTCCAGCAGCATCGCCAGTGTGATGGTGAAGCTGTCATAGACCGCGGCATAGCGCACGTCGGAGATTTCGATGCCCGTCGCCTTCTTCGCGCGCGCGATGGCAATCTCGGCGCCGAGTTCGGACAGCGCCGGCGCGGCGGTGATGTGCTGGTGGGTATGCGCCTGCGCAGCGCCGCGGACGCGGATTTTGGTTGAACTGGTCGGCTCATAGCTGACGACGAAGGCCGCGCCGCCATCGGACACCGGGCAGCAGTCGAGCAGTTTGAGCGGCGTGGCAATGGTCTTCGAGGCCATCACGTCGGCGACGGTGATCGGGTCGTGAAACTGCGCGCCGGGATGGGTCGTTGCGTGTTGGCGCATCAGCACGGCGAATTCGGCAAGGTCTTCCTGCGTCACGCCGTATTCATGCATGTATCTGTTAGCAACGAGGCCGTAATAGGCCGGGATGGTCGGGCCGAGCGGAACTTCGTAGGTGGGATGGCCGACCTGTGCCAGCGCCTGGATCGATGCGTCGCGGCTCTGGCCGGTGAGCCGGTTCTCGCCGCCGACCACGAGGACATGTCTGGCGACGCCGCCCTCGACCAGTTGATGCGCCAGCATCGCCATCGCCATGCCGGTGGCACCGCCGACCTGGATCGCATGGGCATAGGATGGCGTGATGCCGAAATGCTCGGCGAACACGGTGGCCAGCATGATATGCGGCATGGTGGTGGAATAGCCGCACAGGAAGCCATCGATATCGTCGCGTTTGAGGCCGGCGTCGGCGAGCGCGAGTTCGGCGGCGCGGCTCATCAGATCGATGGTCGATGAGCCCTCGTGTTTGCCGTAGGGAAGAAGACCGACGCCGGTGATGTAGCTCATGACAAACACTCCGGCAGCAGTGCTCCCCTCCCCCCAAGCGAAGCGAAGCTTCGCAAGGCGGCGACGGGTCGGGGGCGGGGGTAGCCGCGGATGACGTCGCCTGTGGTTACCCCCCTCCCTGACCCTCCCCCGCAAGGGGGGAGGGAATCGAGAGGCCGGTATTGCGACGCGACCACTATCGTCATCATCAATACGACTTCGGCAAACCGAGCGCCTTCTCGGCGATGAAGCTCAGGATCAGCTCGCGGCTGATCGGGGCGATGCGCGGGATCAGCGACTCCCTGAGATAACGCTCGACATGATATTCCTTGGCGTAACCAAAGCCGCCATGGGTCATCACCGCCTGCTCGCAGGCGTGATAGCCGGCTTCGCCCGCGAGATACTTTGCCGAATTCGCCGCAGGACCACAGGGCAGTCCCTGATCATATTGCCAGCCGGCCGACAGCACCATCAGCCAGGCGGCTTCCAGTTCCATCCAGTTCTTGGCGAGCGGATGCTGGATCGCCTGGTTCTGGCCGATCGGGCGGTTGAACACGTTGCGCACCTTGGCGTAGTCGGCCGCCTTCCTCAGTGCAGCCTTGCCGAGACCGACGGCTTCCGCCGCGATCAGGATGCGCTCGGGGTTCATGCCGTGCAGGATATATTCGAAGCCGTGGCCCTCTTCGCCGATGCGATCCTCGACCGGAATTTCAAAATCGGCAATGAACAGCTCGTTGGAGTCGACGGCCTTGCGGCCGAGCTTTTCGATCTCGTGCACGGCGATCTTGGAGCGGTCGAGATCCGTATAGAACAGGCTGAGCCCATGCGTCGGGCTCTTCACCTCTTCAAGCAGCGTGGTGCGCGCCAGCAACAGGATTTTCTCGGCGACCTGCGCGGTGGAGATCCAGACCTTCTGGCCGTTGACGATGTAGCGATCGCCCTTGCGCACGGCGCGGGTCTTGAGCTGTGTGGTGTTGAGGCCGGTATTGGGCTCGGTCACCGCGAAGCAGGATTTCTCGGTGCCGTCCACGATCGGCGGCAGCATACGCGCGCATTGTTCGGGCGTGCCGAAGACGACGACGGGGTTGAGGCCGAACACATTCATATGCACGGCTGACGCACCCGACATGCCGGCGCCGGATTCCGAAATCGCCCGCATCATGATCGCGGCCTCAGTGATCCCCAAGCCCGAGCCGCCATATTCCTCGGGAATACAGATGCCGAGCCAGCCGGCATCGGCCATCGCCTTGTGGAAGTCGATGGGGAAACCGCCCTCCTTGTCCTTCTTCAGCCAGTAGGCATCGTCGAAACGCGCGCAGATCTTCTCGATGGCGTCGCGGATGGATTCCTGGTTGGCGTCGAGGGCGAAATCCATGCGTTACAGCTCCGACGTATCTGGGATAGCGGCCTGTCGGAGCACACCATCCTTGTGCATTTTCTCGATCTGCTCGGCCGTATAGCCGACCTCGGCCAGCACCTCGGCATTCTGCTCGCCGAGATGCGAGGCAAGGCGCGTCGGATTGACCGGAGTCTTCGACCACGTCGCCGACACCTTCATGCTGCGGATCGCGCCTTCGGTCGGATGCTCGACCTGCTGGAAGAAGTCGGTCGCCAGCATATGCGGGTCCTGCATCATGCTTTCGAGCGTGTGCATCGGGGTTGACGGCACGTCGGCGTCATCGAGCAGCTTGGCCCATTCCGCCGTCGTCCTGGTCTTGAAGATGCGCGACAATTCGGCATTCACCGTGTCGATATGCTGGATGCGCTGCGGGAAGGTCGCGAAGCGCGGATCGTCGAACAGTTCTTCGCGGCCGACATGCTTGAGGAAGCTCTTCCACTGCTTGTCGTTATACACCATCGCGCAGATATAGCCGTCCGAAGTCTGGTACGGCCGGCGGTCCGGCGACAGGTGACGGCCGTAGCCGCCCTTGTCGAGCGGCGGATCGTAAGTGAGGCCGCCCATGTGGTCGCCCATCATGAAGCTCGCCATGGTCTCGAACATCGGGATGTCGACGCGCTGGCCCTCGCCGGTCTTGTCGCGATGCACAACGCTGGCAAGGATGGCGCCAAGCGCCGTGAGCCCGACGATGCGATCGACCAGCGCATTCGGCACATAGCGCGGCACGCCATCACTTGATATCCGCGCATTGAGCGCCGGGAGCGCGGTGGCGCCCTGGATCAGGTCGTCATAAGCGGGCTTGGCGGCATAGGGGCCGGCCTGGCTGAAGCCGAACACGCCGGCATAGATCAGCCGCGGATTGATCTTGGCCATGACCTCATAGCCGAGATTGAGCCGCGCCATCGCCGCCGGGCGAACATTGTAGACCAGCACGTCGGCCGTCGCGACCAATTTCAGGAGCGCCCCGCGCCCCTCTTCCTTCTTGAGGTCGATGCAGACGCAGCGCTTGCTGCGATTGGTATTCAGGAAAATCGGCCCCATGCCGGGATTGCGCATCGGCCCGATGCTGCGGACCACATCACCATCGGGAGACTCCACCTTGATGACATCAGCGCCGTAGTCACCCAGCGTCTGGGTGCAGTAAGGCCCCATCATCACCGAGGTCATGTCGATGATCCTGATCCCGTGAAGTGGTCCCGTCAAAGTCGTTTGCTCCCGAAACGCGTGTGGTCGGGCGCCGATAGCGCCCCTGTTGGCTTCGTCTTAGCGGGAGCGGCTTTGCAGGCGCAAGGGCGCCAGACGCGGAGCCGTATGCGCGGGAAGCCGGTACAAGCGGGATGGTAGCGCGCTGGACCGCCCCACTCTCCGCCTGTCGTCGCCCGGCTTGACCGGGCGATCCAGTAAACTCAGGGCCATCGCGTGTACTGGGTCACCCGGTCCTAGCGCGCAATTGCGCGCACGGCCGGGTGACGACAGAGGAGTTCACGCCTTCATCATCTCCCGCAGCTCGGTTTTCAGCACCTTGCCGTAATTGTTCTTCGGCAGCGCATCCAGGTAGACGTAGCGCTTCGGGCGTTTGAAGCGAGCGATATTGGCGAGGCAATGCGCGTCGAGCGCAGCATCGTCGGCGGATGCGCCGGGCTCCAGCACCACACAGGCCACCACGACCTCGCCCCAGTCCGGCTCGGGCACGCCAATCGCCGACACTTCCCGCACCGCGGGATGCGTCAGCAGCGCCTCCTCGACCTCGCGCGGATAGATATTGGTACCGCCGGAAATGATGACGTCCTTGGAGCGATCGGACAGCGTGAGAAAGCCGTCTTCGTCGAGCCGGCCGACATCGCCGGTGCGGAGCCATCCGTCCTTCAATGTCTCGGCATTGGCCTTGTCGTTGTTCCAGTAGCCGAGCATCACAGCGGGCCCCTTGGCTTCAACCTCGCCGGTTTCGCCAACCGGCAAAGGCTTTCCATCGGCATCGGTGATCCTCACCGACATCACGCTTTGCGCCGGGCCGACCGAAGCGAGGCGTTCGAGATAGCGCGGGTGTTCGCTATCGGCGTGGAAGGCGCGCGGCAGCGACGTGATCGTCATCGGCGATTCACCCTGGCCGTAGATCTGCACGAAGCGTTGCCCCATGGTGGCAATGGCGTCGCGGATGTCGGCCAGATACATCGGCCCGCCGCCATAGACGATGGTACGGATGCCCTCGCCGCTCTCGCCACGCTTCTTCGCCGCATCGACCAGACGGCGCACCATGGTGGGTGCTGCAAACATCGCGACATCGCCGAGTTGCTTGCCGAGATCGAGCACTTCGTCCGGCTCGAAGCCCTGACTCTCCGGCACGACGTGGCGGGCAGCCATACGGATATGGATGAAATTATAGAGACCGGCGCCATGCGAGATCGGCGCGGCATAGAGGATGGCGTCCTTTTGGTGGACCTGATCGACATCGGCGAGATAGCACATGGACATGGCCACCAGATTGCCATGGCTGAGCATCACGCCTTTCGGCCGCCCAGTGGTGCCGGAGGTGTAGAACAGCCAGGCGAGATCGTTGTCGTCACGGGACAGCGGCCCCATCCCGGCCGGCTCGCCATGCTGCAATTCGTGAAACGTCTCGCTATCGATAGACAGCATCTGCATGCCGGTTGGCAGGTCTTCCTCGACCTGAACCAGTGCCGACCGGCTGTCGTCGTCGACAAAGGCCAGCCTCGCGCCGGCATTGTCGCAGATCCACGCGGCCTCGCGGCCATGCAGCTTGGCATTGATCGGGATGACGACAGCGCCGATCCACCACACCGCATACATGCATTCGAGATATTGCGTGGCATTCGACATGAACAATGCGACGCGGTCGCCGGGCTGAATGCCGTAATCGCGTACGAGGCCAGCACCGATAGCCGCGGCGCGGCGCGCAAAGGTTTTGTAGTCAGCCTGGACCGTGGTGCCGGTCAGCAGCGCCGGCGCCTGCGGATGCAGACGCGCCGACGACGCCAGCCATTGTGCGACATTCATTGTACGTTTTTCTCGGCGTCGCCCGCGCGTTACTTTGCGGGCTCGAGGATCGAGACATAGTTCGCCACTGCGGCGCCGCCCATATTGAAGATGCCGGCCAGCTTGGCATTCTTGATCTGCATGCCCTCGGGTGCCTGACCCAGCAATTGCATCGCGCTCAGCACATGCATCGACACACCGGTGGCGCCGATCGGATGGCCCTTGGCTTTCAGGCCGCCCGACGGATTGACCGGCAGCTTGCCGTCCTTCTGGGTCCAGCCTTCCTTGATGGCGCGTGCACCCTGCCCGCGCGGCGTCAGGCCCATGGCTTCATATTCGATCAGTTCGGCGACGGTGAAGCAGTCATGGGTCTCAACGAAAGAGAGGTCGCCGATCTCGACGCCGGCGGTCTTCAACGCCTTCTGCCAGGCCACAGTGCAGCCCTCGAATTGAAGGATGTCGCGCTTCGACATCGGCAGGAAATCCTGCGCATGGCCGGTGGCCTTGATGTTGACCGCCTTGCCCATGGTCTTGGCGGTCTCGGAGTCCGTCAGCACCAATGCCGCGGCGCCGTCGGATACCAGCGAGCAGTCGGTGCGCTTCAAGGGGCCCGCAACGAACGGATTCTTGTCGCTCTCGGAGCGACAGAATTCGAAGCCGACATCCTTGCGCATCTGCGCATAGGGATTGTGGACGCCGTTGGCGTGGTTCTTGGCGGCAATCATCGCCAGCGCATCGGACTGGTCGCCATATTTCTGGAAGTATTTTTGCGCGATGCCGCCGAACACGCCGGCGAAGCCCGCAGGTGTCTCGCCGTCCTCAGGCAGATAGGACGCGCGAAGCAGGTTCTTGCCGATCTCGGGACCCGGCGTGCGGGTCATCTGTTCGACACCGACCACGAGAACGATCTTGGCAGCGCCGGCGGCGATGGACTTGATGCCCTGATGCACGGCGGCCGAACCGGTGGCGCAGGCATTCTCGACGCGGGTGGCGGGCTTGAAACGCAGCGCCGGATCGGCCTGCAGCACCAGCGACGCGGTAAAGTCCTGCGGCGAGAAGCCGGCATTGAAATGGCCGAGCACGATTTCATCGACGTCACTGGCGGAGATGCCCGCATCGGCCATGGCTTCGGTCGCGACCCGAACCACCATGCTCTCGACGGTCTCGGCGTCGAATTTTCCGAAAGGCATATGCGCCCAACCAACGATGCTGGCAGTCATGGTCGTCTCCCTGATCGATTTCAAATATTGGGCCCGTTATAGCCCGGCTTCATGGCGCTTGCAGGCTTTTCATGGTCCGCGCGCACATGGCCGTTATGCCTGCCCAATCGCCAGAACGTATCATTGACGACGGACAGATCCAGGACCCGCCGACCGCCAGAACCATCGGCTCGCTGAGCCAGCTCGCCGCATTGGCCTCGCCGATTCCGCCCGTGGGGCAAAACCTGACATCCGGAAACGGTCCCGCCCAGGCGCGGAGCATCGCGATGCCACCGGCCTGTTCCGCGGGGAAGAACTTGAGCACATCAAAACCGCGTTCGAGCGCCTGCATCAGTTCCGAGGCCGAGGCGACGCCCGGCAGGAACGGCAGATCGCTGGACGCTGCGATGTCCAGCAATTCGCGCGTCGCGCCGGGACTGACCGTGAAGCGCGCGCCGATGGCATAGGCCTTCTGAAAATCCGCCGGCGTGAGCACCGTGCCGATGCCAACAATAGCCTCCGGCACTTCGGCGATGACGGCCTTCGCCGCCTCCACCGCGGCATCGGTGCGCAAGGTGATTTCCAGCGTGCGGATACCGCCGGCGACCAGTGCCCGCGCCAGCGGTACGGCGTCGGCAACACGTTCGATCGTGAGCACGGGAACGACGAATGCTGCCTTCAGCAGCTTTCGCAGATGGTCCTGACGTTGACCGATATCGAGAGGCTTGTTCATGCGGATGGTCCTCTCATGAGGGTGTGTCGAACGCGATCATATCGGGCATCGCCTCGCGCGGGATGATCGCGCCGGGATGGCAGACGACCGTGCCGGCGAGATAGTGACCTGCCTGTGCTGCGGCGACAGGCTGAACGCCGCTCAGACGTGCATGCAGATAGGCAGCAGCGAAACTGTCGCCGGCCGCGGTGGTATCGACCACCGCGCCACTGACAGGGCTGGCCTCGACACGCTGCGGCTGGCCGTGATCCCGTATGATGCTCGCGGGGGTATCGAGCTTGAGCACCACTTCATCTGCTCCAACGCGCGACAGTAGCCTTTCCTCGGCCTCGCCGGGATAGAGCGGCAACAAGTCCTCGACCGAGGCCAGCACGATATCGGAGACCGCAAAAGCATCCTGAAACGCGGCGCGCGCCAGATCGAGATCGGGCCAGCCGCGGGCGCGGAAATTGGTATCGAAGGCGACGCGGACACCTGCGCCGCGCGCATGTTGAAGCGCCGCAATCAGGCGATCACGGCCCTCAACGTCGAACAGCGACAGCGTGATCGCCGAGAGATAGATCAGATCATAGTCCGCGAGCGCGGACAGCAGCGCGTCGGTCTCGGGTAGACTTAGCAAGCTGCGGACAGCTGACGCATCGCGCCAGTGATAGAAACGGCGCTCGCCCGCATCATTGGTCTCGATCATATAGAGGCCGGGCAGTTTGCCCTTGAGGCGCATCACCCGCTCGGTGGCAACGCCCTCGGCCTGCCAGCCGGCAATCATCTCGTCGCTGAGCGGATCGTCACCGAGCGCGGTGATGTAATCGACCTCGGCGCCAAGCCGAGCAAGGTAGACTGCAGTGTTCAGCGTGTCGCCGCCAAAGGACCGCGTCAGGTACCCACCCGGCATCTGACGCAGCTCGATCATGCATTCGCCGATGCTGGCGATCCGCATGGTGGCCTCAATCGACGAACTTGCCGCCGAGTTCATCCTCGATATGGATGCGAATGATATCGTCGAAGGTTTTCTCGGCCGTGGTGAAGCCGAGCTTCAGCGCGCGTGCGGTGTCGAAATCGCGCGGCCAGCCCGACACGATGCCGGTGATGACGGGATCGGTCTCGCGCTTGATACGGGCAACGACGTTCTTGCCGGCCACGCGCTCCAGTGCGGCGATCTGCTCGCCGACGGTGACCGACATGCCGGGCATGCTGAGATTACGCCGCGGGCCCATGGCCTGAAGATCCATGGTGCCGGCGTGAACGAGGAAGCCGACGGCAGAGCGCGGCGACGCGTGCCAGTGGCGGACATCCTCGGACACCGGCAGGATGGCTTCCTTGCCGGCCAGCGGTTCGCGGATGATGTTGGAGAAGAAACCGGAGGCGGCCTTGTTCGGCGCGCCCGGACGGACACAGATGGTCGGCAGGCGGATGCCAATGCCGTCCAGGAAGCCCTTGCGGGTGTAGTCGGCGATCAGCATTTCGCAGATCGACTTTTGCGTGCCGTAAGAGGTCAGCGGCGTGTGAATGAACTCGTCACCGATCTTGTCGGGGAACGGCGCGCCGAACACTGCGATGGACGAGGTGAAGACCAGCCGCGGCTTGTAACCGCCGCCGATGGTGCGAATAGCGTCAATCAGGTAGCGGGTGCCGTCGAGATTGATGCGATAGCCCTTGTCGAAATCGGCCTCCGCCTCCCCCGATACGATGGCGGCGAGATGGAAGATCACCTCCGGTTTGTGGGCGACCAGCGGCGCAGCCGTCTTGGAGTCGGCGAAGTCCGACGTCACCAGTTCGATCGGGATCGACGCGCCCGCGGGCTTTGCCGGCGCCACCACATCCTGCAGGGTCATGCGGGTGATGTCGCGATTGCCCAGACGACCGTCGCGAACCAGTTTCTCTGTGAGCTTGCGGCCAACCATGCCGGCGGCGCCGAGGATGAGGATGTGCAAGGGAAAACTCCTTCTTGTTGTTCTTGGGTTCAACTCTGGCCCTCATGGTGAGGAGGCGCCTCTTTGGCGCCGTCTCGAACCATGAATGAGACTACGGCCATCCTTCGAGACGCGGTCGAAGACGACCGCTCCTCAGGATGAGGGCGGTACATTGGGTAAGCCGCCTACTCCTTCACCGCGCCCGTCATCGCCGACACATAGTGCTCGACGAAGAAAGCATACAGGATCACCAGCGGCAACGAGCCAACCAGCGCGCCGGCCATCAGCGAGCCCCATTTGTAGATGTCGCCGTCGACGAATTCGTTGACGATGGCCACCGGCACGGTCTTGTTCTGCGTCGATTGCAGGAAGGTCAGTGCATAGATGAACTCGTTCCAGCACAAAGTGAACGAGAAGATGAAGGCCGAGATCAGACCGGGCACCGCGAGCGGGATGATGATCTTGACCAGGATCTGCCAGCGCGAGGCGCCATCGATGAGGGCGCATTCCTCGAGCTCAAACGGTATGGTCTTGAAATAGCCCATCAAGAGCCAGGTCGAGAACGGGATCAGCAGCGTCGGATAGACCAGGATCAGCGACAGCGGCGAGTCGAACAGGCCGTAAGCCTGGATGACCGACGCCAGCGGGATGAACAGGATCGACGGTGGCACGAGATAGGCCATGAAGATCAGCGCGCCGACCGTCTCGGCACCACGGAAGCGGAGCCGCACGATCGCATAAGCGGCGAGCACACTGGCGACGATCGACAAAAATGTCGAAGCCGCTGCCACATACATCGTATTCCAGAGCCACTGCGGATAGTTGGTTTCGAACAGCAGCTTTTGAATGTGCTTGAAGGTCGGCTTGATCACCCAGAACGGATTGAACCGCTCCATGTCGATCAATTGCTCGTCCGGTTTGATTGAGGTGAGCGCCATCCAATAAAACGGGAACAGCAGGATCACCACGATGATGAACAGCGGAATGTAGAGCGTGACGATGCGCCTCGGCAGCGACTCCAGATAGGCCATGCCCTCGCTGTGATCGTCTTTCTCGACGGTCGGCGCGACGGCTGTGCGGTGATCGACGGCGTGATCAGTCATTGTCAGTGCCTTGCTGCCACTTGCGGCGTTGCATGCCGAACCAGGAAATGGCGATGGCTGCCAGAAGGAACGGGATCATGGCGGTGGCGATGGCTGCGCCCTCGCCCAGACGCCCGGAAAGGATGCCGCGCTGATAGCTCAGCGTCGCCATCAGATGCGTCGCATTCACCGGACCGCCGCGGGTCAGCGCCCAGATCAGCTGGAAGTCGGTAAACGTAAACAGCACCGAGAAGGTCATCACGACCGCGATGATCGGCGTCAGCAGCGGATAGGTGATAAAGCGGAAGCGCTGCCACGAGGTTGCACCATCCAGCGTCGCGGCTTCATAGAGTGACGGCGATACGGTCTGCAGGCCCGCCAGCAATGTAATCGCGACGAACGGCACACCGCGCCAGATATTGGCGAAGATCACGCTGGCGCGCGCCCAGTTGCTGTCACCCAGGAAATTGATGTTGTGGTCGATCAGGCCCATTTTGATCAGCGACCACGAGATGATCGAAAACTGCGAGTCGTAGATCCACCAGAACGCGATGGCCGACAGCACCGTTGGCACGATGAAGGGGATCAGCACGGCGGCGCGGATCAGCGCCTTGAACGGCATGTGGCGGTTGAGCAGCAGCGCCAGATAGAGGCCGACGGCGAATTTGATGGCGCTGGCGACGATCGTATAGAGCAGCGTATTGAACACCGAGAGCCAGAAGATGCTGTCGTCCTTCAGCCACTCGTAGTTTTCGAGGCCGACAAACACGCCGCCGCGGCCGATACGATCGTCGGTGAAGCTCATCCAGACGCCGAGGAACAGTGGGTAAGCGAGAAACAGCAGCAGGAATGCCGCGGCCGGCAGCATGAACCACAGTGCGAGCCAGTTGCGGTTGATCCGCAGCCGGTCCCAGGCCGAGGATCTGGGAATCACTTTCCCCGCCCCCGGCATCGATGTCTGGATCGTGGTCATTGCAAAATAGCTCCAGTCGGATGTCGGCTTCGGTCTGATGTAGTGCAGTCAGTCATGCGTCATGATCCGGTTACGGCAGGATCGCTTCGCCCTCGATCTCGACACGTGCGTGCGGATCGATCAGAGCGGAAACCTGAACCAGTGTCATTGCTGGAAAATGCTTGCCGAGCGTCGCGCCCCAGGCTTCGCCTATGGCGGGGCCGGACGTCTTGAATGCGTTGATGTCGGTCACATAAGCGCGCAACATCACGATTTGCTTTGGTTCGCCGCCCGCTGCCTTCAGCACGGTGACGAGATTCTCCATCGCGTAGCGCCACTGCGTTCCGAAGTCGGATTCCGCGGCGACCTCGCCCTGCCCGTTCTGCTTGCCGAGTTGACCGGAGATGCGGATGCTCCGCGTGCCGCCGGCCACCACCGCATGCGCGAAACCGCGCGGCCGCGCCCAGCCTTCCGGGAGAACAGTCTTGTAGTCGATCTCTGGCATTCCCATTCCCATCGTTCAGGCAGCCTTTTGTGAAACGAAATTCACGGCTGCTCGGAGAGTTGCCGGCGCGGGTCGCTCCGCGCCGGCAAGGTCGTCCTCAGGCGCGGAAGATGCGCTTCGCCGCGCGCTCGGCAGACGACATCGCGGTCTTCACGTCCTCGCGGCCCGTGCAGTAATTGGCGTACATGTCGACGACCACGAAGTCGGCGATCGCCGCCGCCGCATTCTCGCTCATCTGCGCTTCGCCCGCCGGGGTCGATGCCGTCGAAGCCACGTCGCGATATGGCGTGTTCTTCGGATCGGCAGTCCAGATCGGGTTCTTCTCGAAAGCGAGCTGGAACGGCGACAGGTAACCCTGGGCTGACTCGACCCATGGATTGAACTGCTCCGGCTCCATCATGAAGGCGGTGAACGCCTTGCAAGCCTGCGGGAACTTGGTGAAGGAGAAGATCAGGATCGGGAAGCCAAGATGAAGCTCACGCCGCTTGCCGTCCAGACCGACGGGCAAATGTGCATGGTTCATGTCTTCGGCAATCGCCGGGGCTTCCTTCTTCGCGGTCACATAGACCGAGATGCCGTTGGTGGTCAGATGCAGCTGGCCAGCGAGGAATGCCTTGTTGTTCGACGAGTCGTTCCACGACGCGGTGCCCGGAATGAAGTTGTCATAGAGGCCCTTCACATATTCCAGCGACTTTGCAGTCTCCGGAGAATTGATCGTGACCTTGTTGTCCTTGTCGATCAGCTTGCCGCCATGAGCCCATAGCGCCCAGTGTACCCAGCCATTGGCATCGCCCGACGCATGACCGAGCGCCATGCCCGCCGGCGTGCCGTTCTTGTTCATGCCCTTCACGAGATCCGAGAAACCGGCGAGATCGTTCGGGAACGTCTTGTGCCCGGCCTTCTCCGCAGCAGCGACGCGGTAGTTTACGAGGCCACCGGTGGCAGCAACCGGAACGCCGATCCACTTGCCGTTATACATGCCGTATTGCTTGCCGGACTCGGCCCAGCCGCCGTTCTTCTTGCCGAGATAGTCGGCGACGTCAGAGACGTCCATGCACTTGGTCGGGAACAGGAACGGCAGGGAGTACAGGCCCCAGACCATATCGAGGCCCTGCCCGGTATTCGCCGCGACCGAAGCCTTCGGCTGAATGTCGTCATAGGATTCGTTGGAGACGGAGATGGTGACGCCGGTCGCCTTCTGGAAGGCATCGACGATCTTCATGAAGGCCACGTCTTCGGCTTCGACGAAGCGCTTCCAGCGCAGCAGGTTGATCTTGGCGCCGGCTTCCGGCTTCCACTGTGAGGCCTGCGCCCAGGCTTTTGCGTAGCCCAGCAATTGATCCGCGGACATGGTCGCCGCAGCAGCAAGCGTGATCGCGCCGCCCTTGAGCAGAGATCGGCGATCCGGTGTAAATCCAGTCATCTTTCGTCTTCTCCCTGTAATATTGGTTCGTTGATCGACCAATGTTTTGAAATTGATTTGGCGGAAAAGCGCGTCAGTTGACGCGCTTGCCGGTCTCCTTGTCGAACAGATGCGCAGAATTCGCGCGCGGCCTGAGATGAATCTTGTCGCCCGGCGCGACCGGACGTCGATCACGGAAGATCGCGATGATGTCCTGGGTGCCGATACGTGCGACGACCTGAGTCTCCGACCCCATCGGCTCGACCACCACGACCTCGGCCTCGATGCCGTCATCGGCGAATTCGAGATGCTCGGGACGAATGCCGTAAGTGACAGCCTTGTCGTTCCCTGCCGCAGGCGCTGCCGTGATCGGCAGCTTCGCGCCATTGGCGGTTTCCACCCAGGGCTGGCCGCCATTCACCTTCAGCGTGCCTTCGAGGAAATTCATCGCGGGCGATCCGATGAAGCCCGCAACGAACTTGTTCTCGGGACGATCGTAGAGCTCCAATGGAGCGCCCATCTGCTCGACGATGCCGTCCTGCATCACCACGATCTTGTCGGCCATGGTCATGGCCTCGATCTGGTCATGCGTCACATAGACCGTCGTGGTCTTGAGGCGCTGATGCAGTTCCTTGATCTCGGCGCGCATGGCGACGCGCAGCTTGGCATCGAGATTCGACAGTGGCTCGTCGAACAAAAACACCTGCGGGTCACGCACAATGGCGCGGCCCATGGCCACGCGCTGGCGCTGACCACCCGACAACTGCCGGGGGAAACGCTCAAGCAATCGCCTCAAATCGAGAATATCGGCGGCGCGATTGACCTTCTGATCGATCTCGCTTTTGTCGGCGCCGCGCAGCTTGAGCGAAAAGCCCATATTCTGGGCAACCGTCATATGCGGATACAGCGCGTAATTCTGGAACACCATGGCGATGTCGCGCTCTTTCGGCTGGACATCATTGACCACGCGATCGCCGATCGAAATCGTTCCGGACGTGATCTTCTCCAGGCCCGCCAACATGCGCAGCAATGTGGATTTTCCGCAGCCGGATGGCCCAACCAGAACCACGAATTGGCCATCCTCGATGGGGACCGACACGCCGTGGAGAACCTCAAAACCGCCAAAAGACTTACGAACGTCGTGAATCTGCACGGACGCCATACATTTCCCTCCCAAATGTCCCATTTTAGAGACTGCGTCCTCCGATTGCCGGAGCCGCCTGTTCTTACTTGTCTGACATCCTACCAGATTTTCTGGCGGCGTGTCGTTGGATCATAGTCGTAGAAAAACTTCGCAGATGCAAACGTTGCGAAGCAGCCAGTGGCGTGCAAACATTCGTGACCAATCAAAAGAGACGACGCACCAGAATATAAAGTGTGCGCTGCGGGAGAAATGATGACCAAGCCGACTTCGTCCACGCCGACTGCGGGGACCTCGCCTGCAAAGGCAACCAAGCGCAAACTTCGTTCGAGCGAATGGTTCAACGATCCCCACAATCCCGGAATGACTGCACTCTATCTTGAGCGCTATCTGAACTACGGCCTGACGCGTCACGAATTGCAGTCCGGCAAGCCGATCATCGGCATTGCGCAGACCGGCAACGACCTGTCGCCCTGTAATCGCCATCATCTCGAACTCGCCAAGCGCGTACGCGAAGGCATTACCGCCGCCGGCGGTCTGGTGATGGAATTCCCGGTACATCCGATTCAGGAAACCGGAAAGCGACCGACTGCGGCGCTTGATCGCAACCTTGCTTATCTTGGCCTTGTGGAAATCCTGTTCGGCTATCCGCTCGATGGCGTGGTGCTGACAACCGGCTGCGACAAAACCACGCCTGCCTGCTTGATGGCAGCGGCTACCGTAAATCTGCCCGCCATCGTGTTGTCCGGCGGGCCGATGTTGAATGGTTGGCATGAAGGCCAACGCACCGGCTCCGGCACCGTGGTGTGGAAATCGCGTGAGCGGCTGGCCGCCGGCGAGATCGGCTACGAAGAATTCATGACGCTGGTCGCGTCCTCAGCGCCATCGGTCGGCCATTGCAACACCATGGGCACCGCGTCGACGATGAACTCGCTGGCCGAAGCATTGGGCATGTCACTGCCCGGCTGCGCGGCGATTCCGGCGCCCTATCGTGAGCGCGGCCAGATTGCCTATGAGACGGGCAGCCGTATCGTCGACATGGTGTGGGAGGACCTCAAACCGTCGGACATCCTGACGCGCAAGGCGTTCGAGAACTGCATCGTGGTCAACTCTGCCATTGGCGGCTCGACCAACGCCCCTATCCATATCAACGCGCTGGCGCGTCATATCGGCGTCGAACTCGATATCGACGACTGGCAGAAATTCGGCCATGACGTACCGCTGCTGGTCAACATGCAGCCGGCCGGCTTCTATCTCGGCGAGGAATATCATCGCGCCGGTGGTGTGCCTTCGGTGGTCCGCGAGCTGATGAAGCACAAGCGCATCCATGAGGATGTGATCACGGTGAACGGCAAGACCATGGGGGAAAATTGCGCCGCCTCGCCCAAACCGGACAACGACGTCATCTGGTCCTATGACAAGCCGCTGGTGGCTGATGCCGGCTTCCTCGTCCTGCGCGGCAATCTGTTTGATTCCGCGATCATGAAGACCTCGGTGATCTCCAAGGAATTCCGCGATCGCTATCTGATCAATCCGAAGGATCCGAACGCATTTGAAGGCCGCGCCATCGTGTTCGAGGGGCCGGAGGATTATCACGACCGCATTGACGACGCCTCGCTCGATATTGACGAGCATTGCATCCTGTTCGTGCGCGGCACCGGCCCGATCGGCTATCCCGGCGGCGCGGAAGTCGTGAACATGCAGCCGCCTGCTGCGCTGATCAAACGCGGCATTCTCTCCCTGCCCTGCATCGGCGATGGCCGGCAGTCGGGCACATCCGGCTCACCGTCGATCCTCAACGCGACACCTGAAGCGGCAGCCAATGGGGGCCTCGCAATCCTGAAAACGGGCGACAAGGTGCGCATCGATCTCAACAAGGGCTCGGCGAATATCCTGATCTCCGACGAGGAGCTGAAGCGACGTCGCGCCGAACTGATGGCCAATGGCGGCTTCAAGCATCCGGCCAACCAGACGCCGTGGCAAGAACTCTACCGCAACACCGTCGGCCAGCAGGCCACCGGCGCCTGCCTTGAGCTGGCAACGCGCTATCGCGATATCGCCGGCACGGTCGGGACGGCGCGGCATAATCACTAATCCCTCGGTCGTCATTGCGAGCGCAGCGAAGCAATCCAGTCTTTCTTCTTGGCTTCTGGATTGCTTCGTCGCTTCGCTCCTCGCAATGACGGCGGAGAGTGAACGAAAAACTTCAGGGAGATTTCACATGTCTGACCGCTTGAAAGGCAAACGCGCCTTCGTCACCGCGGGCGCCGTCGGTATCGGCCGCGCCTGTGCACTGGCCTTTGCGCGCGAAGGCGCAACGGTATTCGCCACCGATATCGACGACAAGGGCGTGGCGCTGCTAACCAAGGATGGTATCGCCGAGACTGCACGGCTCGACGTGCGCGACACGGCTGCCGTCGAAGCGATGGCGAAGAAGGTCGGCGATATCGACATCCTGCTCAACGCCGCCGGCTTCGTGCATCACGGCGCAGCACTGGAATGCTCCGATTCCGACTGGGATTTCTCGTTCGACCTGAACGTCAAATCGATGCATCGGACCATCCGTGCGTTCCTGCCCGGCATGCTCGCGCGCGGCAATGGTGCGATTGTCAACATTTCCTCCGCCGCCGGTGTCTTCAAGGCAGCGCCTAACCGCTACGTCTATGGCGCAACCAAAGCTGCCGTCGCCGCCCTCACCCGTGCTGTGGCTGTCGACTACATCACCAAAGGCATTCGCTGCAACGCGATCTGCCCCGGCACGATCGAAACGCCGTCGATGCTCGACCGCGCCGCGGCCGCAGGCCCGAATGGCCGCGAGCTGTTCGTCAGCCGGCAGCCGATGGGACGTCTCGGCACCGCCGAGGAGATCGCATCCCTCGCCGTCTATCTCGCTAGCGACGAGAGCGCCTTCACCACCGGCGTCGCGCACATCATCGACGGCGGCTGGACGCTGTAACCGAGGACATCGCATCATGAACAAGATCGATTTGAACGGCCGCTGCGCCGTGGTCACGGGCGGCGCCCAGGGCTTTGGCCGCGCGATCACCGAACGCTTCGTGGCTTCCGGCGCCAAGGTGGCGATCTGGGATCAGGATATTGACCTGGCCGTAAAAACGGCGAGCGAAATCGGCGACGAAGTGATTGCCCTCAAAGTCGACGTCACCGACGTGGCTTCAATTGATGAAGCTCGCGCTGCGACGCTTCAAGAGTTCGGCAAGATCGATATCCTGGTCAACAATGCCGGCATCACTGGATTCAACAAGCCGGTGTGGGAGATCGATTACGACGATTGGCGCAAGGTGATGCGCATCAATCTTGACGGCCCGTTCCTGTGCTGCAAGGCCGTCGTGCCAGTGATGCTGAAGCAGAATTACGGCCGCATCGTCAACATCGCCTCGATCGCCGGCAAGGAAGGCAATCCGAATGCCTCGCACTATTCGGCGTCGAAGGCCGGCCTGATCGCGCTGACCAAGTCGCTCGGCAAGGAACTGGCCGGCCACGAGATCAACGTCAACGCCATCACGCCTGCGGCCGCGAAGACGGCGATTTTCGACCAGATGACGGAACAGCATATCAACTTCATGCTGTCGAAGATTCCGAAAGGACGTTTCGTGCTGGTGCAGGAACTGGCCGCAATGGCTGCCTGGCTGGCCTCGGAAGACTGCGCCTTCTCGACCGGCGCGGTGTTCGATATTTCGGGCGGACGGGCGACCTACTAAGTCGCCCTTCTCGTCGTCAACCCTTGCCCTTGACGCGGAAGATCACGGGCACGGTGAAGCTCAGGCCGTCGTCGGCGATCAACGGCGGCGGCGCCGGCAGCGGGTCTGAGCGGCGGACCATGGCAACCGCGGCTTCGTCGAATGCGGCGTCGCCGGAGCCCTTCACGACCCGCACAGCCAGGACCTTGCCGACGCGGTCGATCTCGAAATTCACCGTCACTTCAGCCGTCTTCTGCTGGCGCTCCTGCGGATAGCGCTTGTTCTTTTCGAGATAGGCGCTGAGCTGCTTGGACCAGATTGTCGACAGGCGCTTCTTGTCGGTGCCGATGCCGCCCTGCTGCGCCTGCGCTTTCTCGCCGGTCTTGGAATCATCGAGCTTCTGCTGTGCGGCGGCTTCCGACGCGACGGATTCCTGCGACGCCTGCTGCTGCTTCTGCGCTTTTTCAGGCGTCTCTTCTTCCAGCTTGGTCGCCTTGCTCTCGGTCACGACCTGATCGGGTTCTTCGCTCTCGTGCGGCGTCTCCTTGGGGAGATCGCTCTGCTTCTCGACAGCCTTCTGCTCCTGAACGGCCGGAGATGCGGTCGAGGCCTCCGAATCCGGGCCCTGCGGAAGATCGGTCGGCTCGACGTCGGGCGACACCATTTCCATCCCGACTTCGATGGCATTGGCGCCGAGGCCGTCGTCGTCCTCTTCCTGCTGCATCTCGAATACAGCCGCAGCGATGCCGCCGACATGCAGCAGCACGGCGACAAGCGCCGCGATCAGCCACAGTCGCCAGGACGACTTTCTATCGAGCTCGGACATAGCGCTTCCGTAACGTCAGGGCTTCGGCGCGTCAGGTGCAGCGATCGGTGCCGGCGATGCCGCAGCGGCATCCGGAACACCTTCCAGTGCAACAAGCTTGGTCTTCTGATAGCCACCGGCACGCAGCCGTTCCATCACATCGAAGAATTCGCCATAGGGCACCGCGCGATCGACGCGCAGGAAGATCGGACGATCCTTGTTGCCATCGCCCATCGCATCGAGCTGACGCACCAGATCGACACGCTTGACCATGTTCTCGCCTATCGCGACAGCGAGATCCGGCTTGATGCTCACATAGGTCGGCTTGTCCGGCTTCTTCTGCGGCGTCACCGTGGAAGACGGGAGATTGATCGGCAGGTCCACCGTCGACAGCGGCGCGGCCACCATGAAGATGATCAGCAGAACCAGAATGACGTCGATGAAGGGCGTGACGTTGATTTCGTGATTCTCACCGAAATCATCATCGTCGTCTGCACCTTCGGAAAGCGACATACCCATGATTATTCAGCCGCTGCGCGTGCGTGTGAACTCGAATGCGTGCGATCAAGATCGCGTGACAGCAGACGACCGGCGGCGCCCTGCGCACGGCCGACGATTTCCATGTAGGCCTTCGTCACGCGCGAGAAGTGATTGTAGATGATGACCGCCGGGATCGCCGCGACGAGGCCGATGGCGGTCGCCAGCAGCGCTTCGGCGATACCGGGCGCGACGACGGCGAGATTCGTGGTCTGCGACTTCGAGATGCCGATGAAGCTGTTCATGATGCCCCAGACGGTGCCGAACAGTCCGACGAACGGCGACGTTGCGCCAATGGTCGCGAGGATGCCCATACCGGTGCGTACCTTGCGGCCCTCCGCGCGAACGATTTCGCCAAAGCTCGACGCGGCGCGCTCCTTGATGCCTTCATCGCTCGAAATGCCGGCGGACATCCGCCCTTCCCGCATCGCGGCCGCCAACAGGCGCGACAGGATCGTGCCGCGCTCGCCGAGCGCCATCTGCGCTTCCGACAGCGAACGCGATTCACCGATCTTGCGGAGCGCGGCCTTCAAGCGACGCATGGCCCAGGTCAGTTCCATCATCTTGAAAATGCCGACCGTCCAGGTGACGACCGATGCGAAAGCCAGACCCACCATCACCGCCTTGACGATGATGTCGGCACCCATGAACATTTTCCAGGGCGACAGATCGTGCTCACCGGTCGCGACCATCGGCCTGGGCGCGGCCTCCATCACCGGGCTAACAAGAGCTGTCGAAGCGGCCGGGCTCGCCACTGGGCTGCTCGGCTGAGCAGTTACCGGGGCCGGCGCCGCAGCGGGAGCTGCCTGAGTAACCACCGGCGCCACGGGCTTTGCAGCCTGCTGCGCAATGATTGGCGAAGCAAACGCGACCACTGCCAGCACAGCCAGCGACTTAAGAACAGTTCTAAACAAGCTTATACCTCGGCCCAGTAGCGGATGAGATTATGATAGATGCCCGTCAATTTGACCGTTTCTGGGTCGTCTCTTCCGAGACGTTCAACTAGGCTCTGAATCGCGCTGTCGAGATCGAAGATCATGCTGCGCGCATGAGCATCACGTATCATGCTCTGTAGCCAGAAAAAAGACGCTACGCGCATACCTGCCCTTAGAGGCGTTACAAGGTGCAAACTGGAAGCAGGATAAAGTACGAGGTGGCCGGCCGGCAGCTTCACCTCGTGTGAGCCGTAATTGTCTTCAATGACAAGCTCACCGCCCTCATATTCCTCGGGCTCAGAGAGGAACAATGTCACTGACAGATCAGTGCGGATACGCATGCCGGTGAGATGGTCGCCTCGCACTGCATTGTCGACGTGCACGCCGAAGTGATGTCCATCCGACGAGACGTAACGATTGAACAGCGGCGGGAAGATATGCAGCGGAATTGCTGCAGATAAGAACCGCGGGTTCGACGTCAGCGCCGAGATGATGCGATTGCCGAGCGCGCGGGCCACATCGCTGTCCGGCGGCAGTTGCTCATTTCGTTTGACCAGAGCCGATTGCGCACCGGCAGTCGAGCGACCGTCCTCCCAACCGGCCGCATCCATGATGCGGCGGAACTCCGCCACATCACTTTTGCTCAAGACATCAGGGATGCAAATCAGCATCCTCTAGAACTTCCCACTGAGAACAAGTGTTCCCGACCGCCCCGGCGCCACCAGCACGAACGGTGCAGCACTGTTGTAGAAGCCGTCATAGTAGAGCTTGTTGGTGAGGTTGTTGACGAACAGCTTGAGGGTGATGTTCTTGTCGATCTTCTTCTCGACGAACATGTCGAAGCGCCAGAATTCCGGCAGGACCGTCGTGGTGGTCGTGTACAGAATGCCACCGGTGCGCTGCGACTGATAGGTCGCCTGCCCGCCCAGCTCCCAGCCATAGTCGAACTTGTACTTGGTCATCAGGTTGAACGACTGATGCGCGATATTGGCGAGATCGCGCCCGATGAAAGCAGGCGTTGCCGAGTTCAGCACCTTGGATTCCATCAGAACCAGACCACCGAATACGCTCCAGCGATCGGTGATCTTGCCGGCGACACCGAGATCAATGCCGCGGATTCGGTATGACGCGCCAGCCACGACCTGCGTGGTACCGGCAACGGTCAACTGCTCACGCGCGTTGCTCTTGGTGGTCTCGAACAGGGCACCGGTCAGCAACAGATGGCGATCGAACAGTTCCCACTTGGTACCGACTTCCGCCGACTTGTTCTTTTCCGGCGCGAACACCTGATTATAGGCGCCCGTGAGGTTGAAGCCGCCGTAGCGTGCGTCGGTGCCGTCCAGTTCCGCACCGACCGGGTTGGTCGACGTCGCATAGGCTGCATAGACGCTGCCATAGGGTAGCGGCTTCAACGTCAGGCCGACATTCCAGTTTACATTTCCGCTATCTGCCTTTTGCGGGAACGTCGTGGTCGTCGCGAACGGCTTGCCTGCGCTGACGCTGTAGTCGTCATAGCGGATGCCGGTGTTCAGATAGACGATGTCGTTGTAGTTCGCCGTGTTGATGGCGTAGCCCGCATTGGTGTCGACCTTGATCACCGTTGGGTTGTTGGCACGTGTGGGCTGCGCAAAAGCCGAATAGGTCAGATACGGATTGTTGATCGGAACGATCACCGAACCGATGCTCGTGCTTCCACCTGGCAGCGACTCCGTCGTCAGGCCCGTAAAGGTGTCGATGTCGACCTTTTCGCGCGAGATTTCGGCGCCGACGATTGTCGTGTGCCTGATCGGGCCGGTGTCGAACTTGAACTTGAAGTCCGACTGGTTGGCGATCGTATCCGTGGTCTGATAGCGGCTGACGGCGTTGAGCTGCACCAGGCCGAAGCCGCCGGCAGCGTCGGAGACGTAGCCGGGAATGCCGACGCGGGGCGCTTCCGGCAAGGTGCCGACATAGGCCAGAGTCGAGCGTTCCAGCCGCATCTTGTTCGAGAAAGTGACGTCGGGCGTCAGTGCGACTTCGGTGTTCAGCGAGCCGATATCCTGACGGGCATGCTGGAAGTCGCGATTGGCGAAGCCATAGTAGTTGTTGCGGTTCGCGATGCCGGTTTCCGTTGATGGCTTGTTGGCCGCGCGGTCCCATGGAATACCGAAATCCGGGATCGAATTGAGGTCTGTGTGAATGTAGTTGGCCGTGACCTTTACGGCGTCGACCGGCGTCCACTTGATGGCCGCGAAGCCTCCCCAGCGATCGTCAGTCGTGGTGTTGCGGCCAGCAACATTGGCGTCCTGAAACAGGCCGCCGGCGCGCACCGACACCGTCGGGCTCAGCACCTGATTGGCGTCGATGGTGACGCGCTTGGTGGCATCGGTACCGAACGCGGTATCGATATTGGTGAAGTTCTTGTCGCCTGCCTGTTTGGTGACGATGTTGATCGCACCGCCGGCAGTGCCGCGTCCGGCGAAGGACGATGCCGGACCGCGCAGGATCTCGACCTGTTCGGTGAAGAAGTTTTCACGAATACTGACGGCCGGGTCGCGGATACCGTCGACGAACACGTCATTGCGGGCATCGAAGCCGCGGATGAAGAAGCGATCGCCGAAAGCGTTGCCGCCCTCACCAGTGCCGAGCGTCACGCCGGCTGTCGAACGGACGGCATCGCGCAGCGACGTCGCATTCTTGTCCTCGAGAACTTCCCTGGTGAGCACCGTGACCGTGCGCGGCGTATCCAGCAGCTTCTCGGTGAATTTTCCGCCCGCAAGCCGATCACCTTTATAGGGCGCGGAGGGATCAGCATAAGGATCAGCGGCTAGTCCGCCGGCATTCGGAAACGGCACCGGCGCGACCGGCACCGGTTGAGCCCGGCGGGCGGCGCGGCGGAGCGCGGTGCGCGCGCGAATCTGGTCCGGACTTGGCTTCGACGCCGCCGGCCGGGGCCGGGCAACCGGGGCATCCACTGTGACCGGCGGAAGGGTGGATTGCTGCGCTTCGGCACCGCTGAACGACGCAACCGCGATAAGACCCGCAACCGCCGTTACTTTTCGGCCAGAATGGGGATCGGCGCCCTCGCCGACACGAACCTCAGAAACAGCACGCAAAGACCGCGGCATTTTCGCCGTACCCATCGAATTCCCCCAAAACTGCGACACCAGGACGCATCAAGTGCGATAATTTGTCCCATGGACGTAGTCGGCAGGAGAACGGGTGGTCAACGCAATTGGGCGAGATTGCAGGCTTCTTATGTTTGAATATGTCTAGATTGGTCGCGGCAGCTACCTAGAGGTAATATGAAACGGCCACCCTATTCGCTGCTCGGCGGCTTCATCAGCGAGAACATCTCGTCGACGGTCTGCAGCGCAGACTGCCTTACCCGATCCGTATTCTCCATGCCGGCGATGTTGATGCCACGCACGACGGCTTTGATCTCGTCCCGATAGTCGGTCAGGAAGCGCAGCGGATCTGGCGAGTCATTGGCGACGCGCGCGATCAATCCGGTAATCAAAATCTGACAGGCGATCATCCGCCCATTCAACTCGTCCATGTCCCGCTCCGGATCGATTACATTTACAAGCCGCAATGTCGGCTTCGACGAGGCTATGGCGGATACGACGCGCAGTTACAACACCAGGCGCTTCTCACTGCGCCGATGGATTGTCCAAGACGCCGCATAAAACGAGGCGCAGTGTCCTGTTGGAACGATGCGAGAAATCACGCGTAAATCATAGTGAACATGAAGATTTGGCAATGAAGCACGCGTTCAAGCGGTCGTG
Organism: Tardiphaga sp. OK245; assembly: GCF_900108575.1. NCBI lineage: Bacteria > Pseudomonadati > Pseudomonadota > Alphaproteobacteria > Hyphomicrobiales > Nitrobacteraceae > Tardiphaga > Tardiphaga sp. OK245. The sequence continues at coordinate 1,007,803 of NZ_FNWZ01000003.1, forward strand.
TGTTTACAGCATTTGAGTCGACACCTAGCTGATCAGGAGCCGCCCAAGCGGGCGCGCATTGGACGCGCATGTCTGCGTCAGTGGCTGCCAAGAGATTGATGAGATCACCATGACAACGCTTACCCGTTTTCGATGGACTGGGCTGATTGTTCTGGCGCTGCTTGCGGCCGGCGGAACTATCGCATGGCAGCATTACGGAGCTACCGGAGCACAGCAGGCGAATGCCGACAAACCGCGCGGCCCTGCCCCCGTCCCGGTGAAAATTGCATCTGTCGAAAAAGCTGATTTCCCCGTTTATCTCGGCGGTTTGGGGACCGTGCAGGGGTTCAACACCGTGGTCGTGCGGACCCGTGTCGATGGTCAGATCGACACGATCGCTTTCACCGAAGGACAGATCGTCAAGGAGGGTGACCTGCTCGCACAGATCGATCCGCGCCCGTTCCAGGCGGCGCTCGATCAGGCCAAGGCCAAGAAGGCGCAGGACGAAGCCAATCTCGCCAATGCCAATCTGGATTTGCAGCGCTTCACCAAACTCGGCGAATTCGCGACACGGCAACAGACAGACACACAACGCTCCACTGTGCAGCAGTTGAGCGCGCAGATCGCTGCCGACGATGCCGCGATCTCGAATGCACAGACCCAACTCGCTTACACCACGATCAAGGCGCCGATCTCCGGCCGCGTCGGCTTTCGTCAGGTCGACAAAGGTAACATCGTCAATGCCGCGACCCAGACCGGCATCGTCACTATCGCGCAGATCGAGCCGATCGCCGTGATCTTCACCGCGCCTGAACAGAACCTCATCGACATCAGCCAGTCGCTCGCGGAACATCCGCTCAAGGTGATCGCGCTGACCACCGACGGAAAGCGGACGCTCTCGGAAGGCACGCTCGCGGTCATCAATAATCAGGTGGATACGACCAGCGGCACGATCCGGCTCAAGGCGGTATTCGACAACAAGGACCACGTGCTGTGGCCCGGCCTCTCAGTCTCGACGCGGCTGCTGGTGACCACCCTGAAGGATGCGACCGTCATTCCCGACGATGCCGTTCAGCATGGGGCCGACGGGCTCTATGCCTTTGCGGTCGGGGCTGACAACAAAGCCGAGCTGAAGAAAATCAAGGTCGGCCGTTCCATCGATGGCCGCACGGTGGTCGAGGACGGGCTGAGCGCGGGCGAGCGCGTTATCGTCGCCGGGCAATATAAAGTGCAGCCGGGCGCGCTGGTGGCGACGTCGGTCGCAACATCCGCAGCCACTCCGGCGAAAGGCGAATAGCCATGAACGGAGGAATTTCAGCACCGTTCATTCGCTATCCGATCGCAACATCATTGCTGATGGCCGGCATCCTGTTTGTCGGCCTGGTCTCCTATCCCCAGCTTCCCGTCGCGCCTTTGCCGCAGGTCGACTTCCCGACCATCCAGGTCGCCGCCACCCTGCCCGGCGCCAGCCCCGAGACCATGGCGTCCTCGGTGGCGCAGCCGCTGGAGCGACAGCTCGCGCAGATCCCCGGCGTGGCGCAGATGACCTCGACGAGTTCGCTCGGCACATCTGCAGTCACGATCCAGTTCGATCTCAACCGCTCGATCGACGGCGCCGCCAATGACGTGCAAGCCGCGATCAATGCCGCCGGCGGACAATTGCCGAAGACGCTTCCGAGCCCGCCCACCTATCGCAAGGTCAACCCGGCGGACTCGCCGATCATGCTGCTGTCGGCGACATCGGACACGCTGCCCATTACAACGGTCAGCGACAGTGTCGATGCGCAACTGGCGCAGCAGATCAGCCAGATCTCCGGCGTCGCCCAGGTTACAATCGGCGGCCAGCAAAAGCCGGCGATCCGCATCCAGATCGATCCCGCCAAGCTGGTTGCCAAGGGGCTGCAACTCGAGGACATCCGCAGCCAGATCGCGATCACCACCGTCGACAGCCCGAAAGGCAATATCGACGGCGCGACCCGCAGCTACACGATCTACGCCAACGACCAGTTGCCGGAATCGAAGGACTGGAACGATGTCATCATCGCCTATCGCAATGGTGGCCCGCTGCGGATCAAGGATATCGGCACGGCGGTGACCGGCCCCGAAGACGCCAAGCAGGCGGCCTGGGCTAATGGCAAGCGCGGCGTGTTTCTGGTGATCTTCAAGCAGCCCGGCGCCAACGTCATCGACACTGTCGACAAGATCAAGGCCGAGCTGCCGCGTCTGGTGGCCGCGATCCCGCCGACCGTGAAGATCGAGGTCCTCAGCGATCGCACGCAGACCATCCGCGCCGCCGTGCAGGATGTCCAGTTCACCCTGCTGCTGACCATCGCCCTCGTCGTGATGGTGATCTTCGTCTTCCTGCGCAGCGTCTGGGCCACCGTTATTCCCAGCGTGACCGTACCGCTCGCATTGCTCGGCGCCTGCGCGCTGATGTGGGTGTTCGGCTATACGCTCGACAATCTGTCGCTGATGGCGCTGACCATCTCGGTCGGCTTCGTGGTCGACGACGCCATCGTGATGCTGGAAAACATCACTAGATATATCGAGGAAGGCGAAACACCGATGGCTGCCGCGCTGAAAGGCGCGGGTGAAATCGGCTTCACCATTGTCTCGATCAGCGTTTCGCTGGTCGCCGTGCTGATCCCGCTCCTGCTGATGGGCGGCATTATCGGCCGCCTGTTCCGCGAATTCGCCGTGACACTGACCATGACGATTTTCGTCTCGCTGGTGGTGTCGCTGACGCTGACCCCAATGATGGCCTCGCGCTTCCTGCGCGAGGAGAAACACGCCAAGCATGGCCGGCTCTATCAGCTCAGCGAGAACGCCTTCGACGCTCTGCTGCGCGCTTATGAGCGCGGCCTCGACCTCGTGCTGCGCTGGCGCCTGACGACGCTGATGGTGTTCTTCGCCACACTCGTCCTGTCGGTCTATCTGTTCATGATTATCCCAAAGGGCTTCTTCCCACAGCAGGACACCGGCCTGATCACCGCTTCCTCCGAAGCGTCGCAGGATATTTCCTTTGCAGACATGAAGGTCCACCAGGAAGAACTCGGCAAGATCGTGCAGGCCGATCCCGACGTCGCCAGCGTCGCCATGTCGATCGGCGGCAGCGGCGGTGCGCTCAATACCGGGCGCATGTTCATCACGCTGAAGCCACGCGACGAACGTTCCGCCAATGCGCAACAGATCATCACACGGCTGCGACCGAAGCTGGAGAAGGTTCAGGGCGCACGCCTGTTCATGCAGGCGGCACAGGATATCCGGCTCGGTGGCCGGGCCACCCGCACCCAGTTCGAATACACGCTGCAGGACGCCAATCTGGCCGAACTGAACGAGTGGGCGCCGAAGATTCTGGCCAAGATGCAGACGCTGCCGGGTCTACGCGACGTCGCCACCGACCAGCAGACCAAGGGCACGACGCTGACGCTGACCATCGATCGCGACAACGCTTCGCGCTACGGCATCCAGCCGCAACTGATCGACGACACACTGTATGACGCATTCGGCCAGCGTCAGGTCGCGCAGTATTTCACGCAGTTGAACAGCTATCACGTCATTCTCGAGATATTGCCCGAGATGCAGGGCAAGCTCGATTCACTCGACAAGATCTATATCAAGTCGCCGACGACAAGCGACATGGTGCCACTGTCGGCCTTTGCCAAATGGACGACGGTGCCCGTGCGGCCGCTTTCGATCAGCCATCAGGGCCAATTCCCGGCGATCACCATCAGCTTCAATCTGGCGCAGGGCGTTGCCCTCGGACAGGCGACCGATGCCGTACAGGCTGCCATGCAGGATATCGGCGCGCCTTCGACCTTGCGCGGCACCTTCCAGGGCACGGCGCAGGCGTTCCAGCAGTCGCTCTCGACGGTGCCGCTGCTGATCCTCGCCGCACTGGTCGTGGTCTATCTGATCCTCGGCATTCTCTATGAGAGCTACATCCACCCGCTGACGATCCTATCCACCTTGCCCTCGGCGGGCGTCGGCGCGCTGGCGATCCTGATGGCGTTCGGGTTCGATTTCAGTCTGATCGCGCTGATCGGCATCGTGCTGCTGATCGGCATCGTCAAGAAGAACGGCATCATGCTGGTGGACTTCGCCATTGCTGCCGAGCGCGACGAACATCTTGAACCGGAAGAAGCCATCCGCAAGGCCGCTATCCTGCGTTTCCGCCCGATCATGATGACGACCATGGCGGCGCTGCTCGGCGGCGTGCCGTTGATGCTCGGCACCGGCACCGGTTCGGAAATCCGCCAGCCGCTCGGCTACGCGATGGTCGGCGGCCTGATCGTCAGCCAGGCGCTGACGCTGTTCACGACACCAGTGGTCTATGTCTATCTCGACAAGCTTTCCAATATCATGTCGAGCTGGGGGCGATCGAAGCGCGACGACGATAACCGGTCGGACAAGCAGATGCTGGCGAAACAGGCCGCCGAATAGCGCAACGGCGCGCTATGCGGCCTCTTCGATCCTGGTGCCGACATAGACGGTGTTGGACACTTCCTCGTCGGCATTCAGATTGTCGAAGGCCACGACATGCGCGGTGACGGCGCCAAAGACACTCTCCATCACGGCCGTGAATGCAGCTTCTGGTGGGTCGTTCGACCACAGCGCAAACACGCCGCCGGGCTTGAGATGCTCCGACAGACGCTGCAGCCCGGCCGCCGTATAGAGCACGGCATGGCTCGGATGCAGCAGGTTGTCCGGCGCATGATCGATATCGACCAGTATTGCATCGAAGCGACGACCGGGTTCGTCGGGATCGAGATGACCACCCGTCGAGGTCGCCATCTTGAAGAAATCGCCATGGACGAGACGGCAGCGCCCGTCCGCCGACAATTCGCGGCCGATCGGGATCAGGCCGGCCTGATGCCATTCGATCACTTCGGGCAGCGCATCAATGACGACCAGCGAACCGACCTTCTCATGCGCGAGAACCGCCTGCGCCGTGTAGCCCAGACCGAGACCGCCAACGACAACATCCAGCCCACGACCGGTTAGCGACGCCAGGCCGATATCCGCCAGCGCGATCTCGGCAGCCGTGAATGCGCTCGACATCAGAAATTCGTCGCCGAGCTTGATTTCAAAGATATCGATATCGGTCCCCGGCTTCCGCCGACGTCGCAGGGTCAGGACACCCATCGGCGTCGGGCGATAATCCAGTTCTTCGAACATCATGCTCATATCCGACCATGTACATGGCGCGTGCAACCCGGCAACAACGAAATGCCCCAAGTGTGCAAATCTGGACAGACACCTCCGGCGAAATGACTAAACACTTGGCGTCGTCGGCGATTCGTCGCGTCACGGTTGCGTGTTGCGTGGAGAGTGACTGCAGGCTCACTCCAGCGCGCGGGGGCGCCGCCATGAAACGCATGCTGGTCGTCGACGACGACCCACTCGTGTCCATGTCCATTAGGCTGACACTGGAACGCGAGGGCTTCGAAACCGTCTCGGCCGATGGTGGCGAGATCGGTCTATTCGTGTTGGAAGATACAAGCTTCGATGTGATGATCGTCGATATCTTGATGCCGCATGATCAGGCGTCAGCCATATCGCCGTGATCGCTCTTCGCCGGCGATTTCTTCTTGCTACCTTTGGTGTTCAGGAAGCGAATATCGATCTGCGCACCGTTGACCTTGACCAGTTCGCAGCGGCGATAGGCAAGTCCGGTCGATGACAGCAGCAGGAAGAACTCTTTCAGATTGAGGCCCTCGATGGAGGTCTCGAGTATCAACTCAGCATCATGACTCGACACAGCCTTCAGCACGCAACTGCGCCGCCATGTGCCGTCGATGGCCATGATCCAGACATTGTAGCCACGCCCGAAAATGACGCGCCCGTTGGTTGCAACTTCTTCTGCCATGACCGCTCCTACGCCCGCATACTGGCGGGAGACGTCTTCAGTCCGGCACCCATGTCGGGCACGATCGATGGCGACGCTTGCGCGCTCACCGGCAGATAGACACCGCGACGATTGGGGCAAACCCGATAGCGGTCGGTCAGACCGACCACGGTCTCGGCTGCGCCCAGGAACAGATAGCCGTCAGGTTCGCTGGCTTTTGCAAGCCTGCCGAAGATCTCGCTCTTGGTCGCCTGATCGAAATAAATCAGCACATTGCGGCAGAAGATGACGTCGAACTTGCCGAGATGCGCGTAGTCCTGCAGCAGGTTGAACTGCTTGAACTGAATCATCGCGCGGATGTCGGCATTGAGCTGCCACGTCGTGCCGGTCTGCTTGAAGTGTTTCACCAGCAACTGGATCGGCAGGCCGCGCTGCACCTCGAACTGGGTGTAGACGCCAGTGCGTGATTTTTCGAGCACTTCTGGCGAGAGATCCGTGGCCACGATCTCGACGCGCCACCCCGTCAGCGCGGCGCCGAGTTCCTTCATGATCATGGCGAGCGAATATGGTTCCTGCCCGGTCGAGCCAGCCGCGCACCAGATCCGCAGACTGCGCTTGCCAGCGCGCGCCTTGATCAGCTCGGGAATGACCGTGTTCTGAAAATGCTCGAACGGTGTCTTGTCGCGAAAGAAGAAGGTCTCGTTGGTAGTCATGGCTTCGACCACATCCAAGATCATCGGCTCGGAACCGGCTTTCATCTTCTGAACGAGTTCGCTGATCCCGGCGACACCGGCCTTGCGCGCCAGCGGCATCAATCTGCTTTCGAGCAGGTACTTCTTGTCGGCCGATAGCACCAATCCGGAACGATCTTTCAGAATCTTCTGCAAATACTCATAATCGATAGGGGTCATGGTCTCTTTCTAAGACGCAACGCCGGTCCAAATAACTTGCAGCGACGACGGTATGCCGCTGCGTGCAAAAAGCGCGTAGTACACGATTGCAGCAAATGACTAAGAGATCGCCAAGACGCCGCAGGACGTTGCGCAGCGCCGGGCACAAAGTTGAGAAGCGCGGCCACATAACCGTTACACGCGGTAGCCCATAACCTGCGCAAACAGAACAGCGCACCAAGCGAATGGGTGGAAGGCGGCGTCAATTGACAATGAAAAAAGCCGGCGCTCTCGCGCCGGCTTCAATGTCTCGATATCTCGTAGCGTCAGGCTGCGCGTACGGCGTTCAGGAACTTGCTGACCTCGACCTTCAGACGCGTGCTGTCCGAGGACAGCGACTGCGCTGCGGAGAGCACCTGCGAGGATGCCGAGCCGGTCTCGCTGGCGCCACGCTGAACGTCGGTGATGTTCGACGAGACTTGCATGGTACCCTGCGCTGCCTGCTGGACGTTGCGGGAGATTTCCTGGGTCGCAGCGCCCTGCTCTTCCACCGCCGAGGCGATCGTCGAAGCGATCTCGGACATCCGGCCGATGGTGTCCCCGATCTCCTTGATGGCACCAACCGATTCCTGCGTCGCCGCCTGGATGCCGGAGATCTGCGTCGAGATCTCACCGGTGGCTTTCGCCGTCTGCTCGGCCAGCGCCTTCACTTCCGATGCCACCACCGCGAAGCCACGACCGGCCTCGCCGGCACGCGCGGCTTCGATAGTTGCGTTGAGCGCCAGAAGATTGGTCTGGCCGGCGATGTTGTTGATCAGCTCGACGACGTCACCGATGCGAGCGGCCGCACTGGCAAGCGCGCTGACGCGATCGTTGGTCAGGCGGGCCTGATCTACGGCCTGATTGGCGATGCTGGCCGATTCCTGCACCTGACGGCTGATTTCGTTCACTGACGAGGCCATCTCCTCGGTCGCCGAAGCAACCGACTGCACATTGGTCGAGGCCTCCTCCGAAGCGGCTGCCACGGTCGTTGTCAGCTCCTGAGAACGTTCGGCAGTCGCGGTCAACGTGCTGGCAGAGGCTTCCAGTTCGGTCGAAGCGGACGACACCGTCTCGACGATCTCGCCGATCATCGTTTCGAATTCGCGGGTGATGCTATCGACGCGGCGACCACGCTCGATCTTGGCTTCTGCATCGGCTGCTGCTGCTTCGTCCGCGGCACGCTTGTCGATCAGCGCCTGCTTGAAGATCTGCAGCGCGTCTCCCATCGTGCCGATCTCGGTCTTCATGCCCTGATGCGGCACGACCGCGGTCAGATCGCCCTGGCCCAATGCCTGCATCGGCTTGACGATCGATGCGATGCCGCTGGAGACGTCCCGCACGAGATAAATACCAATACCGATGCCGAGCAACGCCGAGACGACGAGGATTGCGACAACCATCATGAAGGCTGCGTCGTAATTGGCCAGGGCGTCTGCACCGGCAGTGTCGGAGCCCCTGAGATTGAGCTCGATGTCCTTGTTCAGGACTTCGTCAGCTTTCAGGCCGATCGGATTCACAGTCTTCGTGTTCAACGCATTGGCTTCCTGCGGCATCTTGCCGGCGCTCTTGCGCGACAGATCCATCACATCGAGCGTGCCCTTCTTGTAGCTGTCCCAGAGCTTGCTCCATTCCTCGTAGAGCGCGCGCTCTTCCGGAGAGGTGATCAGCTTCTCATACTTCGCACGGATGCCGTTGTTGCTCGTGACCACCGTCTCCAGGGTCTTCTCATTGGCCAGCTTTTCTTCCAGCGTCTCGGACAGCATGTGCTGACGGATCACGTTGCGATAGGTGATTGTACCCGAGCGCAAATCGCCAAGGAAACGCACGCTTGGCAGCCAGCTGGTCTGGATATCCACCGCATTGGCGTTGATCGCCTGCATCTTCCGAACCGCGATCAGGCCGAGACCCGTCATCGCAAGCAGCAAAAATGAAAGAACAATGGTGATCTTGGCGCGAATAGACAGGCTGGCGAGCATGACGAAGGGTCCCTCGGTTTTCGACCGTTGGTCCGCAATGTGCGGGGTGTCGTTGAAATGAAGCAGTCAGCAGAAGTGCAATGGCAGAGCGACGAACACGGGGTTTGATGACTTTCTTGTTATCAAGTCCCGTTCCTGCAATTTGTAGGTATTATGTAAACCGTTGGTAAAGGTGCGACATTCTGACTGAACAAAAGTGAACTGAAGCTCTCTTTTTCGATGGCCTGCAATATCAGCCAGTTAGCAACGAGTATCTGAGGTTGACAGCCACAACTCCACTACTTGTGGAGGCGTGCCGGCGTAAGCTAGCGACGACGTAGTGCCCTTGGGCAAAGTAGCGAATCAAAATCGCAACTTTTGGTTCCAGCTGCCGACATACCGACCTGAAGTTTATCCGTCGCTCGACGTGGGGACGACGCGGCGTGCGAACACGACTGAGCGTGCCGGCTGGAGAATCAGGAGCAATCTGGTCCAGATATTTTCCAGTCAGATTATAGCCGCCCAATTGCATCTCAATCCGAAGATAGTAGCTGCGCCCCGTGCCGGTTGATTTGGTAGGTCTGGGACGACATGCAGCTGGGACACCGGAACGTCCTCCGATCGCCGGGCAGACTGGCTCTAGGCTGTGCCACAATCTTGATAAGAGTGCGTGCCCCCCCGCAACGGCGGCACAGCAACAGATCGACTGCTGGTAGTTTCGTTGCTCTCACATCGATACCTCCGCGGAGTGAAGTCATCGACTCAAGTCCGGTTGTCTTACTCCATTCCACAACTTTTACTATGCGGTGCTCCGTTGCAGCGATGATCGCCCGGCAGCTTTCAAAGAGTTCCTTCGCCTCAGCTTGGGAGCGGGCCCGGTCATTGGTGAAGGTGCGGCCCTCAAGCACCTTTCTGAACATGTTCCGGACGACATACTGCACCAGTCGTCATTACAGCGCTGGGCATTCATATCGAGCTGGTGTTCAGCACAGCGCCTGGCTTGCCATTTTCCAGCAATACGGAACCGAGCCGCCTCGATCATGGCGTGCTCGTGAGAATGAGCAGCAATCCCGCCGTGCCAACCGAGATGATCGCGGGAATCAATGAATCTCAGCGGCAGCGCCGCCGCGACATAATGGCACACCGTTGTCCCATCTGTCGGCGACGTCCTTCAAACGCAGGATGTCGAAATTTCCATGCCCGGCGATAACAAGCTTTAGGCTCGGCAGGTGACCTATGGCTCGGACTTATCTCCAACCAGAAGTGGTGGAACGACCGGCCGACCCGTTCGTCAACCAGAGGCTGCGGCCCTCATGGGCGCAGGGACGCGAGCCGACGATCTATCAAATCGTGCGGGATGCCCAGTCCACGAGTTTCAACACCCCCAACATGCCTGGAACCTCGGAGGAAGCCGACGATTTATCAAGGCTGCAGCGGTGCATTCAGGAGATAGAGAGCGCCACCGGGCTGGAGCTCTCGGTCGCACACTTCGCGCTCGATATGACAGCCGCGGAGATGGTCAAGGCGATTGTGTCCGGCAAGGCAACCGCCAAAGCCGTGGGCGTGCAAGCCGATCTGCGTCCCATCCTGTTCCTGTTGCCGGGGTCCCTCGGTTACGGTCCGAGCATGGCCGCTTTTGCAGCGGGGCTCGGCAAGATCGCCCGGGTCGTCCCGATCAAATACCCCGACCTGGGGAGCATCCTCGCCGGAAATAACACGGTCGCCTCCATGGCAGATGCGGCGGTGGAGCAAATCCGCCGGAGCCAACCCGTCGGACATGTTCGCCTTCTCGGCCATTCCCTTGGTGGTGTGGTGGCATTCGAAGTTGCGGCGCGGCTGCTGGAAGCACGGCGGTCCATCAAGTTCCTGGGGATTCTCGATACAGCGATTATCAACGAGGGCCGCGATTACCGGGAGACGCTCGCCCGAACGTTGCGGCGGCTCCGCGCCAATCGTGTGAACATTTCGCGAATAGCCTGCCGAGCACTCGCAAAGGTTACGGCAGCAATCGGTGGCGAGGCCCCCCTTACCTGGATGCTTCATCGCTATGCGCGAGGGAAGTTCAACGCCACCTGCTTCCGAATTAGGCTTGAGCTGCAAGAGGTGTTGCGGTCGCGAGCTTTCTACCAATGGTTGGCGTCGCCTAGGCCGTCTTTGCCGATCGGAGCTACACTGTTTCGCTGCAACCGAGATGGAGCGCCGCAATCGCTCGGCTGGGATTGCTCACTCGCAAGCCTGGACGTGATCCCCGTCGCAGGCACGCATATCGAGCTCGTCGTCGAGCCCTACCTCGCCACCAACCTTCCCTTGGTCGAGAGTGCGGTCGTGCAAACCTACACGCCGGCCGATTTTTGCAAGCGGAAAGCGCTGTCATGACCCTTGCTGCGCACATTCCGACTGCGCGGGAGTTTGGCAATAACGTATTGGCGCTCGATCCCGCTGCCGAAGTCGAGAGGATTGTCCAGACGCTACGCCAACAGGTCTTGAGCGTGTTGGGGCGCCGCGGCGCCGTCGTTGGTCTTTCCGGCGGCATCGACAGCTCCGTCGTCGCGGCGTTGTGCGTGCGTGCATTCGGCAACGACAAGGTCTTGGGCATCTTCATGCCCGAGCACCATTCTTCGGACGATTCGCTGAGGCTCGGCCGCAGTTGGGCGGCGCAGCTTGGCATCGATACTGTGTTGGAAGACATATCGCCCGCCCTCGAGGGGCTCGGCGCCTATCGCCGGCAGATCGAGGCAATCCGGACTGTCGTTCCTGAATATGACGACGGCTGGAAATGCAAGCTGGTGCTACCGTCGGTTTTCGCGAGCAACGGATTGAATATCACCCGTCTCACGGTTCAGAGCCGCGACGGCAGCACCCGCACCGTTCGTCTGTCGTCAAACGCCTATCTCCAGATCGTCGCCGCGACCAATTTCAAGCAGCGCGTCCGCAAGATGACGGAGTACTACCACGCCGACCGCCTCCGATATGCGGTCGCCGGCACACCGAACCGTCTCGAGCACGACCTGGGCTTTTTCGTCAAGCAGGGCGACGGAATTGCGGACGTGATGCCGATCGCCCATCTCTACAAGACGCAGGTCTATCAGCTCGCGGAATATCTCGAGGTCGAGGAGGAGATCCAGCGCAGGCCACCGACCACGGATACGTTCTCGATGCCGCAGAGCCAGGAGGAGTTCTATTTTGCGCTGCCTTATCACCAGATGGATCTGTGCCTTTACGCGGTGAATCACGGGATTCCGTCAGACGAAGTCGCAGAGGCTATCGGACTGACAGCAGCCCAGGTCGATTTGGTATTCAGGGATATTGACGCCAAGCGTCGTGTCACGCGCTACCTCCACGCACGACCCCTGCTCGTCACTCAAGTGTTCGAGGACTAACCTGCATGTGCGGTGTCGCGGGCATAGTGTCAGTAACCGCCGCCGCAGGGCCCCCCTCCCGCGAAGCCTTGATGCGCATGCTCGGCGCGCTCGCCCATCGCGGCCCGGACGAGCGCGGCCTATACCGGGACGAACGCGCAGGATTGGCACATGCCCGCTTGTCCATCATCGACATTTCGAGCGGTCAGCAGCCTCTCGCGGACGCGAGCGGCACGACGTGGATCGTGTTCAACGGCGAGATCTTCAACTACGTTGAGTTGCGTGAGAAGCTGATCGGGCTTGGTTACAGGTTCCGGACCCGCAGCGACACGGAGGTCATTGTCAACGCCTATCGGGCCTGGGGCGAGGACGCCTTCGAGCGGATGACCGGACAGTGGGCGCTCGCGATCTGGGACTCGGTAGCCCGTCGTCTGGTGTTGGCGCGCGATCGCACCGGCATTTGCCCTTTGCATTTCTGCGAGCGCGAAGGTCGACTGTATTTCGCCAGCGAAGTGAAGGCCATCTTCGCGGCGGATGCAGCGATTCCCCGCACCTTCGATCCAGTCGGCATCGATCAGACATTCACTCTCTGGACCGTTGTGCCGCCGCAGAGCGTGTTTCAAGGGATCAAGGAGCTCGTCCCGGGACATTTCCGCATTTATGAAAACGGAAACGTTCGCGAGAAAGCGTTCTGGAATCCGCGATATCCCCAATCGTCCAGTCCACGCGACGGCCAGTTTGCCGGTTCACTCGACGATGCCGTGAAGCAGGTGCGCAGCGCTTTGGAATCCGCGACGTCGCTTCGAATGGTGCGCTCCGACGTAAACGTCGGCAGCTATTTGTCCGGCGGGCTCGACAGTTCGCTTATTGCGGCGATGGGATGCCACTTTGCCGGCGAACGCTTCCAGACTTTCTCACTGCGTTTCGCTGACGCTGAATATGATGAGACCGAGTTCCAGCGACTGGTCGCCCGTGTCACCGGGAGTGAGCACCATGAAGTGGTGGTTTCGCGCAGTGACATCGCCGAGATTTTCCCGCAGGTCATCTACCATACCGAGCGTCCGATCTTGAGAACGGCGCCGGCGCCGTTGTTTCTGCTGTCGCGCCTGGTGCGCGCCTGCGGCGTCAAGGTTGTGCTGTCCGGCGAAGGCGCCGACGAAATGTTTGCCGGCTACGATCTCTTTCGCGAAGGCAAGGTCCGCCGGTTCTGGGGTCGGCAACCCACGTCGACACGCCGCGCGCGGCTGCTTGAGCGTCTCTACCCTTATCTCACACGCTCGCCGGTACGGCAGCAAGCAATGGCCCGGCAGTTTTTCGGGCGCAATCTGTCGGAGCACGCCGCGCCGGGCTTCGCGCATGACACCCGCTGGCGAACGACCAGCGGCATCAAACGACTGTTCTCCAGCGACATGTGCGCGGAGTCGGCAAAGCACGATGCGGTCTCCAATTTGATCGCCAGTCTACCTCCGGAATTCACGCAATGGAGCTCCCTTGCGCAGGATGAATATCTCGAAATCCAGACACTGCTGTCGGGATATCTCCTGTCTTCTCAGGGCGACCGAATGCTCATGGCTCATTCAGTTGAAGGACGCTTTCCTTTCCTTGACGAGGATGTGGTCGCGCTGGCGAATTCGCTGCCGCCCGCCTACAAGCTCCGTGTCCTTGACGAGAAGCACGTTCTGAAGCGCGTCGCAGAGCCGATCGTGCCGTCGGAGATCATCGCCCGCAAGAAGCAGCCATTCCGCGCGCCCGACGCTCTCTGTTTCGTTGGCCGCGATATGCCCGCCTATATCGACGACGCGCTTTCAGAAACGGCTATTCGCGAAGCAAACGTCTTCGATCCCGACGCGGTCGCGCGCCTACGGAGCAAGTGCCGGACACAGGCCGCAACCGGCAACGGCGATCTCTCGAACTCCGACAACATGGCGATGGTCGGCGTGCTATCGACCCAGCTCCTGCACCAACAATTCATCGCGAGCCGTCCTGATGGGCGCCACGCTCTGGAGCTGACCGTCGATATCGATCGCGAGCACCGGGTTGAGGGGGCCCTATCCTGATGCATGGTCCTGTACCGCTCCTGCACGATTACCTCATCCATTCCGCCCGCCATCTCGGTGAAAAGGTGGCGCTGGTGTGCGGCAAGCATCGCGTCAGCTATGGTGAGATCGAGGCACGCTCCAACGCAATCGCGAATTATCTGGTCGCAAGCGGCGTCGAACGTGGCGATCGGGTGATTATCTTCGCCGACAACACTGTCGAGACCGTTGTCAGTTTCTGGGCCGTGCTGAAGGCGAATGCCGTGGTGTGCATCGTCAATCCGCTCACCAAGCGCGACAAGCTTGGCTACCTGCTCAATGATTGCCAGCCGACGGCGCTTATCACAGACAAACATCTCCTCACGATATTCAAGGAGCCCGCGCAGGCATGCCCGTCATTGCGCCGAGTGATCGTTTCCGGGCCCGTCGAAGATGTCGAACTGACGGAGCTGCCCCATGCGGTACGCTGGAGCGAGGCAGGCGCCGCCAGCCACGACATAGCTCCCGCGCGGAGCTGCATCGATATCGATCTCGCGGCCATCGTGTATACCTCCGGATCGTCAGGCGATCCCAAGGGCGTGATGCTGACGCACCGGAACATGCTGACCGCATGCACGTCGATCGCCTCATATCTCGCGCTATGCGAAGACGAGGTCATTTTGAATGTCCTGCCGCTCGCCTTCGATTACGGCCTGTATCAGATGATCATGGCGTTTCGCACGGGCGCGCGGCTGGTCCTCGAACGGTCGTTCGCTTTTCCGGCACAGATTCTCGGGCTCATCGCCGAGGAGCGGGTGACCGGCCTGCCCGGCGTGCCGACGATCTTCTCGACGCTTTCGGGGCTCAAGTCGATCAAGGAGCACGATCTCTCGAGTATCCGCTATGTCACGAACACCGGAGCTGCACTGCCGATGAAGCACATTCGTCTGCTGCAGGATCTATTCCCGGATACCCGCATTTATTCCATGTACGGCCTCACTGAATGCAAGCGCTGCACTTTTCTGCCCCCGGAGGATATCGATCGAAAGCCGCTGAGCGTCGGGATCGCCATCCCGAATACCGAGATGTGGATTGTCGACGAGCGCGACAGACGCGTGGGCCCCGACGTGGTCGGCCAGCTTGTCATTCGCGGCGCGACGGTGATGCGAGGCTATTGGGGCAAGCCAGAGGCCACGGCCAGGAAACTCAAGGCCGGTCCGCTGCCAGGTGAGCAGGTTCTGTACACCGGTGACTACTGCCGGATGGACGCGGAAGGCTACCTCTACTTCGTTGGCCGCAGCGACGAGATCATAAAGTCACGAGGCGAGAAGATCGCCCCCAAGGAAGTGGAGAACGTGCTGATGGATATTCCGGGCGTAAGAGAAGCTGCGGTCATTGGCGTTCCCGACGAGCTCCTCGGGCAGGCGGTTAAAGCGTTTGTCGTTATCGAACAGGGAATAACACTGAGCGAGAAGCAGATTCAGAAAGAGTGCCAGCGACGCCTCGAAAGCTTCATGGTGCCGAAGTGTATTGTGATCGTGCCCAGCCTGCCGCGAACGAATACAGCAAAACTCAACAAGAGAGCACTGCAGGAGTCGATTTCCGAATGATCCGATCGTGACTTTTCTTTACGCATTGGAGTTGAAACATGTTGCTAGTCAGGGAACCACTCGAGACCTATCGAAGGCAAGTTCGCGATTTCTTGCTGTCGAACTTCTACATTGCTGAAGCCAACTCGCTCGAGGTCGACACATCGCTGCTCGATCAAGGCATCATCGACTCGACCGGAGTGCTCGAGGTCATCGGGTTCATCGAGGAGACCTTCGGCATCACGGTCGAAGATAGCGAGCTCTTGCCTGAGAACCTGGATTCCATCGAGGGAATTTCACGCTTCGTCATGAGCAAGAAGAGCTGATGTTTGTCTGCAGCGTCCAGACCGCGTCGCGAACGCCACCGTAGCGGTTCAGGTTGTTGCGCCTTTGCGGTATCCCATAACGACGCGGCCTTCGCCCGTTTCGTTCGTCACCACCCTGATGCTCTCGTAGCTCTTGTTGCGCTCAAGAAGGGTTGTCACCTGCCGCTCCTGACCGGAGCCGACCTCGAACAAGAGGATGCCGCCCGGCCGCAGATATCGGACTGCGTCCTTCGTAACCCTCATATGGATGCTCAGCCCGTAAGGACCGGCTGCGAATGCCTCACGTGGTTCGAGTTCGAGCAAGGGGGCCCGGTCGCCTCTGAGCCGCGTTTCCGAAATATAGGGTGGGTTGCAGACGATCAGGTCGATGGTCCCATCCAGCGACAGACCTGAAAAAGCGTCGAACAGATCGCCCTGAAGCACCGACATGCGTTGCGTGAGTCCGTGATAGGCGACATTGCGACGCGCGACAGTGACACATCCATCGGTTAGGTCGCTCGCCCAGACGCGTGCGTCGGGGATCTTGAGAGCGATGGCGCATGCCAGATTGCCTGCACCGCAGCACATGTCGATCACCCGCGGCTCCGCCACGTTTAACTGACGCAGAGCATCGACAGCGCTCGCGCAAAGCAATTCGGTTTCCGGCCGGGGGACGAGCGCACCGGGCGCGACCAGCAGCTCTATTCCCATAAACAGAGTGCGTCCCTCATCGTAAGCTTTGGCGACGTTGATCACTTCGCTCATTGCGGTCACCCTGCCTGGACGTTGCGCGACAACTGTTGCATGCGGCGTGATCATGCACCGGACAGAACCATGCCCTGTCCATGTGGCAATGGCGGTAGTCACAATGAGGTAGATGGGCCGATAGCGGCAATGCAGTTGTTTTCGGCAGCGCTCCTTACGCATTTTGGCGATGCGGCAACCCACCGGCTGCATGGTCATCCGACGACGCAGACCTCGCTCTGACTTCGGCCAGTTCGAGGCTGAGTGGTATTTGTCTGTTCTGCTTTCGAGTTCTTATGAACGGGGCCGCGGCGATCCGGCACCCTGTCCGGCGAGCTAACGATTCGTGACGATGGCTTCGTTGGCCGTTTGCTGCTATGGCGTTCTTGGTATCAACGAGGCTGAGGCCTTACGTTGTTTTTTATATTGTCCAAGACTCTTGGCAACGCACTTGCGCCGGTCAATTTCCTGGTCGGCCTCGGTGTGCTCGGCGCGGTTCTTTCGGCAACACGGCTTTCTTCGCTTGGCCGCGGGCTTATGATCACAGCCGCCGTGCTGCTTGCGGTCGCCGCGTTTTCACCGGCTGGAAGATTGCTGCTCTATCCGCTTGAATCGCGCTTCCCGCCCTGGGATCCGGGACAGCGTGCGCCTGACGGCATCATCGTGCTCGGCGGCTCGATCGACGCCGATGTTTCGCTTGCGCGTGACACGCCGGTCGTCCGTCGCTCGCCCGACCGCATCATCGCAGCCGCAGCGCTGGCGCGACAGTATCCGAATGCACGCGTGGTGTTCACCGGCGGCAGTCCGAGGCTGGTGTCGGATGCCAGGGAGGCCGATTACGCCGCCGCGCTCTTCGAAAGCCTTGGAGTCGACAGGTCGCGATTGATCATGGAGCGGCAATCGCGCAACACGCATGAGAACGCCGAGTTCACCAAGGCGCTCGTGGCGCCGAATCCGGGCGAGCGCTGGGTTCTGGTGACATCAGCGTTCCATATGCCGCGATCGATTGGCCTGTTTCGCAAAGCCGGATTTCCGGTCGAGGCTTATCCAGTCGACTGGTGGGTCGGCGGTCGGCGCGCCGCACTTTCCTTCACCACCCTCGCCCTTGATGGGCTGTCGCGGACCGACATAGCGGTGCGCGAATGGTTCGGGCTCATTGCCTATCGAGCCGCGGGGTGGATCGACGACTTGCTGCCGGGCCCCGATGAACATTGATTCTCCGGGCCCGGGATATGGCAAGCGGTACATCGGAAGCCAAAGGCCACGTATGGCCACGCCGCCGCAGGTACCGACCGGACGCCATTCGAGCCTCGTGTGGGCCATTGTCGTGGACCACCGGATTTTCTCGAAACGGCTGCGGGTTAGAAGTCTTTGATCTGCGAAGGGAAATTCTAGTGTGGCTGGGGAACTAGGATTCGAACCTAGACAAACAGAGTCAGAGTCTGTTGTGCTACCGTTACACCATTCCCCAAACGATTCAGAGACTTACGGAAAAATCCAGTCTGGAATCGGTCGGAACAGAGATGCTCATCTCGTTCGGGCGCGTTCTAGCCCGTCCGCCGGACAAAGCGCAAGGCCTCTGGACGGAAATGACGGCTCATTGACACCACTGGCAATGGACAGGCCACTCAGGCGCGGCCTGCCCGGTCGCCTCGCCCTATTCGCCCGGCCCACCGACCGGGATGGCCATAGACTCTGGCGCCAGGCGCCTGCTGAGCGCCAGATAGATGCCACCGCCGACCGCGATGCCAGCCAGCCAGCTCAGATCCGCGCCGCCGAGTAGGTTGATCGAGATCGGCCCCTGCAACGCCGGCACCAGGCCATCCTGGAAAAGCCAAGTGGCGATCAGGCCGGCGAAGAACGCGATCATGCCGCTCCAGTTGATATCGCCATAGATGCTGGTCTCCGGCGACTTGTAGAGTTCGGCGATATCGATCTGGCTCTTCCGCCTGACGAAGAAGTCGGCCAACACCACCCCCGCATAGGGGCTCATCCACATCAGCAGGCTGATCAGCCAGTTGTCGAACGCCTTGGCGAAAGACGGCGCGAAGATGAAATACACTGTCACCGCATAGCCCGCGATGCCGACGATCAGCGCCAGTGCCGTGCGCGAGAAGCGGACACCCATGCTGAGCGCCGCCAGTGCCGACGAGTAGACGTTGAGGATGTTGGTGGCGATCGGCCCGTGCAGCACCAGCAGCAGCACGAGAATGCTGGCAACGCCGCCGAACACGGCCGAGACCATCTTCGCTGGATCAGTGTCGAGCGTCACCGACGCGATGGTGGCGCCGAGAATGGCCAGCCACACCGACGGCACGAACATGCCGACATAGCTGTACCAGAACACGGCCTTCGACGAGGTCGAGCGCGGCACGAAGCGCGAATAGTCCGACGCCCAGGTCACCCACGAAATGCCCCAACCGACGCCGACGGCGGTCATCAGCAGCGACAGCATCGCCAGATGCGGCCCCGGCGGCAGCGACGTGGTGTGATTCCAGTTGACGACACCTGGCTGGCTCCAGGCCAGCACGCTCATCAGCACCATGATCACCACCGTGACCGGCACGGTGTATTTCTCGAAGGTGCGGATCGCATAGAAACCATAGGTGCCGATCACCACCTGCGTGACCATCACGACGGTGATCACAACGAGATTGGCGAACCAGCTATCCGCGATGCCGAACTGGCCGAGAATGGCCATCGAGATCTTGACCGGGAAATAGGTGTTCACGCCGATCCAGCCGAGCGTCATCAGGAACATCAACAGGCTCGGCAGATAGGCGCCGCGGCGCCCGAAGGCCGACCGCGCGAGTACCATCTGGTTGACGCCGGTCTTGTGGCCCATGACCGTGAAGGCGGCGAAGATCGCGGAGCCCGCCGCATTGCCGATGACGATGACCGCGATGGTTTCCCACAGACCGAGCTTGAGAATGATACCAAGCGCGCCGAGCGCCCAGTTTACCGGCGCAATATTGGCGCCCGCCCAGATCCACATCTGCTGCGGCCCGGTGGAATCCCGGTCGGCACCGGGGATCGGTTCGATACTGTGGATGTCTGCCCGCAACTCAGAGTTAGTCATGCTCGCCCCCACGTCAGAAACAACCTGAGGTCAACAAAGC
The DNA here is from genome assembly GCF_900108575.1 of Tardiphaga sp. OK245. NCBI lineage: Bacteria > Pseudomonadati > Pseudomonadota > Alphaproteobacteria > Hyphomicrobiales > Nitrobacteraceae > Tardiphaga > Tardiphaga sp. OK245. The sequence goes on from NZ_FNWZ01000003.1 coordinate 1,027,648, forward strand.
AAGACGCGTACCAATCCCGGCAGAGCGGTTTGCTACTTGTGGGGCACCGGCGGCGTGCCGTGGGTGTGGAACGACTCGATGGTCTTGAGGCCCCAGGCCTGACCCTTCTTGCGCTCCTCCTCGGTCCAGACGATGGGCTTCCAGTCCGGCGCCAGGATCAGCCGTGCGCCGGCATTCGCGACTTCGACGCGGTTGCCGCCGGGCTCATAGACATAGAGGAAGAAGGTCTGCTGGATCGCGTGTTTGTGCGGACCGGTCTCGATGAACACGCCGTTTTCCAGAAAGATATCAGCCGCGCGCAGAATGTCTTCGCGGCTGTCCAGCGCGTAGGTGACGTGGTGAAAGCGCCCCTTGGTGCCGGAGTGATCGCGCGAATAGGCGAAGTCATAACTCTTGTTCGACATCGTCATCCACATCGCGGCTTCCGTGCCGTCATTGAGCACGATCTGCTCGGTGAGCCGGAGCCCCATATAGTGCTCGAAAAACTCGCGATTGGCCTTGATGTCCACCGCAAGGCAATTGAGGTGATCGAGCCGCCGCACATTGATGCCGCGCGCCGGATAGCGCTGCGCCTGATTTTTAAGCGCCGGCTTGAGTTCTGGCGGCGCCTCGTACCATTCGGTCTCGTAATAGAGTTCGACGATGTGCCCGTCGGGATCGCGGCAGCGAAATGCCGGCCCATGGCCGAGATCGCCGTCGGTCCAGCCGATATCGTAGCCGGAGCCTTTCAGTGCCGCGACGCGGCGCTCCAGCGCCTGCGGGCTGCGCGCCCGCAGCGCCATGTGTTCCATACCTGACGTGTTCGACGCCGTCAGCTTCAGCGAATAGCGCTCATAGTCATCCCAGCCGCGCAGATAGACTGACTCGCCTTGCCGGCCCGACACGGTCATGCCCATCACGTCGACGAAGAATTTGAGACTCTCGTCCGGCTTCGGCGTCAGCAATTCGAGATGGCCGAGATGCGCGAGATCGAAGATGGGTTCGGGAGTCATTGGTCGTTTCCTCCAGTATTCTAGTCGAGCTTACTCGATCCCCTCATGGTGAGGAGCGCGTCATCGCGCGTCTCCAACCATGAGGAATTGGGCGCTCATCCTTCGAGACGCGGTCGAAGACGACCGCTCCTCAGGATGAGGGCGACGGCGCGCTATCGCAACGCGCGCGTCACGTCGTCGAACAGCTCATCAACGCTGAACCTGCGCGGGATCAGCCCCTGCTGCGCAGAATAGTCTGTAATGAGAGCCAGCGAACGATTCATGGCATCCGCATCGAAAGACAGGCTCTTGCCGGTTGCCGCCGCCCTGCTCGCCTCCAGCATACGGTGGACTTCGCGCACCACATCGGGGCGCATATCGGACAATTGCTTGCTGACGACTACCATGTGGTTGATCGGCACCACGCCATGGCTGGCCAGCCAGGCCTTCTCTGCAGCGGCCACGTCGGGGAATAGTTGCGCCACCCGTGGATCGTCGCTCTTCTCCCCGAGCGCGGCGTCCAGGTCGCCATCGAACAGCATCTGCATGATCGCCTTGCCGGCAGGTGCCTTGGTGGTGCTGTCGACATATTCAGCGACATGCGGCTCCTCGAAGGTGATCCATTCGATCGCATCGAGATTGACGCCGTAGTCATTGGCGAGCATGCCGCGCAGCCACGCGCCCGTTGTTGTCGTGAATGAGCGGATGCCAACGCGTTTACCTTCGAGATCCTTCGGCCCGACGATCCCAGCTGCCGGGTTGGTGACTGCAAAACCAAATTGATGCCGCGCCATCATGACGCTTGGCAGCAGCACCATCGGCTTGTCGTAGCTTTTGGCCATCAGATAGGTGACGATGGCCATTTCGGCGACGTCGAAAGCCCCGTCGCGCACCATGGGCTTGAAGCCCTTGTTGGTCGGCGTGTACACGGCAAAGTCCAGTTCGATCAGATCAGAGTTGATCGCGCCGGATTTCAGCGCAGCCGTATGCGGATGATCGCCGAGCAGAATACGAAGCCGCATGCCAGCCTCCTCCCCGCTCACGCCTGATCGGGATCGTCGACGTAAATCAGGCCCGCTTTGGCAAGCGGCTCCCGCATATTGTACATGTCGAGGCCGAGGATGCCGGAGGCAAGCTTCTGCCGCTTGGCGTCTTCTTCGGCAAAACGCTTCTCGCCCTTCACCGCAACCTCCGCAGCATCCTTTCGCGGAATCACCACAACGCCGTCTTCGTCGGCGACGATGACATCACCCGGCGTCACCTGCGCGCCGGCGCAGACCACCGGCACGTTCACGGCGCCGAGCGTCGCCTTGACCGTCCCCTTCGCCGAAATCGCACGTGACCAAACCGGAAAGCCCATCTCGCGCAGCGTCTTGATATCGCGGCAGCCGGCATCGATGACAAGACCGACGCCGCCGCGCGCTTTCAGCGAGGTCGCGAGCAGATCACCGAACATGCCGTCGGTATTGTCCGTCGTGCAGGCCACCACCAGCATGTCGCCGGGTTTGCACTGCTCGATGGCCACATGCAGCATCCAGTTGTCGCCGGGCTGCGCCAGCACCGTCACCGCGGTGCCTGCCGCTTCCGCGCCGGACCACACCGGGCGCATATAGGTCTTCATCAGGCCAAAGCGGCCATAGGCCTCGTGCACCGTGGAGACGCCGAGCGTACCGAGCCGCTGCACCACATCGGCATCGGCGCGCTGAATATTCCTGACGACGACGGGTTTCATGCCAGTGTCTCCACGGTCATCGGGAACAGGCGCTGATAGGCTTCGCCATAGGTCATGGCCGCGCCGGTGTTGCGGCCGCCCTGCATGCCGCGCTGCAAGGCCACGCGCTCGTAATAGGCCCAGAGGTGCTTTTGCGCAGCGAGAATTTCGAACGTCTTGCGCTTGATGTCCCAGACCTCGTCGATGTTGAGGATCACCTGGGGCTTGAAATTGCACATCTCGGGCTGATGCGGCTCGAACAGGAACACCGGCGGCGCCGAGTAGCTATATTCCGCTTCAGGCTTGTGCCCCATCGCCTGCGCGATGATGCGGGCCTCCTGTGCGGCAGCGGTCGCTGCGGGATGATCGACATTGTAGGGATCTTCGAGCGAATGCGTCAGCACGAAACTCGGATTGAGCTCGCGATAGATATCGATCAGCCGCTCCTTGTGTGCTTCGGTCAGATGCAACGGATAGTCGCCGGCATCGAAGAATTCGATCTCGGCGCCGAGCGACGCCGCCGCGCGCTCGGCTTCGTCCTTCCGGCCAGCCTTGACCTTGTCGAGCGTCATGCCCGCCTGTTTCCAGGCAAATTGCGACTCGCCGCGCTCGCCATATGCGAGGCAGACGATCTTGACGCGGTAGCCCTTCTTGGCATGCAGCGCGATGGCGCCGCCGGCGCGCCAGACGAAATCGCCGGGATGGGCGGAGACCACGAGGCCGGTCTTGGCTTTGGACATCGGATGTTCCTTCGGATTTTCGCGTCGCTTAGGTGTCGAATTCAAACAGTCGCGCGGGATTGTCGACGAGGATCTTCTGCTGGATCACCGGATCCGGCGCAAATAGCGGGATCAGATCAACGAGATCACCGTCATTGGGCATCGCCTTGACGTTGGGATGCGGCCAATCGGTGCCCCAGATCACGCGATCGGGCGCGGTCTCGCAGATTGTCTTCGCGAACGGCACGGCATCGGTGAAAGGCGGACCCATGGAGGTCACGCGCTCGCAGCCAGAGACCTTCACCCAGCATTTCTCGTCGCGCTTCATCAGGTCGATCAAGGTGCGGAACGGCCGCTGTTCCAGGCCATCGGCAGCCTTGACGCGGCCCATATGATCGATGGTGTAGATCACCGGCAGCTTCGCCAGCAGGTCGGCATAATCAGGCAGATCGACCGCATCGAAATGCAGGTCGACGTGCCAGTTCATGGGCGCGATCATGTCGATGATGCGGTGAAACACTTTCATGTCCGGCGTGCCGCCGAGATGTCGCACGAAGTTGAAGCGGCAGCCGCGGAAGCCACCTTCATGCAGTTCGCGCAGGCCCTTCTCCGTGATCGTGCCATCGATATTGGCCACCGCGCGGTAACGCCCGCCGCTCACCGCGATGGCGTCGAGCGCCACGCGGTTATCTGTCCCATGCACGCTGGCATTGACGATGACGGCGCGGCCGATGCCGAGCTTCTTGTGCAGCGCCTGAAAATCTTCCAGCGGCGCATCCGGCGGAATGTAGGAACCGACATAGGGATACTTGTCGCCGGGCCCGAAAATATGCGTATGCGCATCGCAAGCCAGCGGCGGCAGCTTGAACTTCGGCACCTTGGTATGCGGATCGGGACCGGGAACAGTTGGCTTCGTCATTGTTTCGGAATTCCTGCCTTGTCGATCACGGCGGTCCACTTCGCGATGTCGTCGACCAACCGGGCCTTCAGTTCGTCGGGCGAACTGGCTTTTGCCTCGATGCCAAGATCGAGCAGCTTCTGCTTCACATCGGGCATCGCCAATACTTCGCGCAGGCCCGCATTCAACCGCGCAATCGCTTCGGGCGGTGTACCTGACGGTGCGAATAGCGCATTCCATGACACGACGTCATAGCCCTTCACACCGCCCTCGATCATCGTCGGCACGTCTTTCAGGATCACCGAACGGGATTCGCCCGTGGTCCCGACGGGACGCATCTTGCCATCCTGCAGCGCGGATTTCATCCCGACATAGTTGTCGATCATCACATCAATGTCTTCGCGCAACAGCCCGACAATGACTTCCGGCGTTCCGCGATAGGGCACGATCTGGAAGTTGATGCCGGCCGTGGATTTGAGCAATTCGGCCGACAGGTTCTGGGTGCTGCCGACACTGATGGTGCCGACGTTCAATTTGCCCGGATTGTCGCGCGCGAACTTGATGACGTCGGCCAGCGTCTTGTGTTGCGAATTCGTATTGGTGCCGACGATGAAATCGAAGAAGCCGATGCTGGAGATCGGCGCAAAGTTCTTCACGGGATCGAATGGCAGGCTCTTGAACAGCGGTACGCTGACGGCGGTGCCGTTGCTGAGCAACGCCAGCGTATAGCCATCTGGTTGCGACGATAGCACTGCGCGCGCCGCAACGACGCCGCCCGCGCCCGGCATGTTCTCGATCACGAGACGCTGGCCGAGATTATCGCCAAGTTTTTCGGCCACGATGCGGATGGTGATGTCAGCGACACCGCCGGCCGCGAACGGCACGATCACGCGAATGGGCTTCGTCGGATAGCCGGACTGGGCTTGCGCCACAGGTACCGCGCTCGTGAGGAATATCGCACCGAGCGCCAAATGCGCGGCGCTCAGTAGATGCTTGAGCCTGATCGGGAAGCGGAGCGTCATGATGGATTGAAGACGCCTGATGCGTCCACCCTTGCCGTTTTTATGTCGGTACCCGTGGCCGTCACGTCATCGCGACAGGGCTATGGACCGTTCTGCTCCCGCAGTAACCAATTCCGATATATGAAACAAATGAGAAATCTGGGATAATCGTGCAGTTTCCTGCATATATCCTGCCGAGCGGATTATCCCGCAGCCTGGAAGTATTTCCGGGTCAGATCGATCAGCGCCTGCGCCGGCTTGCTCACCGGCTGTCCGCGCTTGACGATAATCCCGACCGTCCGGCTGACACTGGGATTACGCAGCGGCACAGCGACAAGTCCGGCAGTTCCCTGCGTCGCCACTGCGATACTGGGCACCACGGCGATGCCGAGCTTCTCGAACACCATACCTACCGCCGTCTGCAGATGCTGCACCTCATAGCGCCAGTTCAGCTTATCACGGCGATGGCCAAGCGCGTCGTCGATCAGGGCCCTATTGCCGGCCTGCGGGCTGATACGGATCAGCGGCATATCCTCGAGATGCGACCAAGCCACGAACTTACGTTGCGCAAAGGCATGATCCTTCGTGCACAACAGGACGAAGCGCTCCTTGATCAGCGGGGTGACAGCCAGATCCCATATATTGGTCGCCGTGATCGTGATGCCGAACTCGGCCTGGCCGGACTGCACCAGTGTGGCGATCTCGCTGGCTGAGTTATCGTGGATTTTGATCGAAATCCCCGGGTGCACCGCATTGAACTGCTTCAGCACCCGCGGCAGATGATAGGCGGCGATGGTCGGCAGGCAGCCGAGCGCGATGTGCTCCTGCCGCTTTCGGCCCCGTGCCCGCAGAAGATCGATGGAATCGGACAACTCCCCGATCATCCGCCGCGCAGTCGGCAGCAGTTCCAGCCCGGCGGGGGTCAGTGCCACCTGCCGCGTGGTCCGCGCGAGCAGCTGAAAGCCGAGATCCTCTTCCAGCTTCTTGATCCGGTGGCTCAGCGCCGTCTGCGACAGATTGAGGTGCGCGGCCGCGCGAGAGAAGCTGCCCCGCTCCGCGATGCTCAGAAACGCCTGCAGGCCGGGAAAATCGATGCGCATGAGAGGTCCGTGCACGGCCGAAGGCGACCGCGCTGAGATAACGCGGCGACGACGACCCATGCAAGGTCACGACGCCAGCCTATGCCGACCTCGCGGGCTGGTTAAAACCGCGTAAAGCCAGATCGCCAGCCGCGAGCGACAAGGTATCCAGTGCCGGAGTTTCCGCGTTCCAGTGCGGAGCTAATTCCGCAATGCAAGTTTGACGAGCAGAGCCCACCGATAGCCCGCGGACGCGCCTTAACAATTTGTCCAGTCCCTGACCTGCATAGTCGGCCCAACCGGGGCGTGAGACGCGAATTCATCAATGACCAGTTTAAACGCAGCGGCGTCGTTCGGGCGCATTATCTCAGTTCGCGGCTCGCTGGCCCGGGTCGGCTTGCTCGCCGTGAACCCGATGACACCCTCGGAGATGCGCGGCACCGTCGGCCGCTTCGTCAGCATCCGTTGCGCCTCCTCGACCATCATTGCCATGATCACGGAAGTGTCCGCCGAGAACATGCATGCATCGGACATGTATATCGCGAGCGCCTCGGTCGATCTGCTTGGCGAAATCATGGGGCACGGAGACAAGGCCAAATTCCAGCGCGGCGTCACCAACTATCCCACCATCGACGACATCGTCGATCTGATCAGCAATCACGATCTGCGCACGGTCTATGCGCCGTCCGGCTCCGAGCAGATCAACGTGGGCACGCTGCAGCAGGACAAGTCGGTCGCCGCTTATGTCGACGTCGAGGAAATGCTGAGCAAGCATTTCGCGGTGCTCGGCTCCACCGGTGTCGGTAAATCCACCGGCGTGTCGCTGCTGCTCAATGAAATCCTGAAGTCGCGCCCGCATCTGCGCATTTTCCTGCTCGACGTGCATAACGAATATGGCCGCTGCTTCGGCGATAAGTCGCTGGTGCTGAACCCGCGCAATCTGAAACTGCCATTCTGGCTGTTCAATTTCGAGGAAATCGTCGACGTGCTGTTCGCCGGCCGCCCCGGCGTGCCCGAAGAGCTCGAAATCCTCTCGGAAGTCATCCCGATCGCCAAGGGCGTCTACACGCAATACCAGAACGCCGACCGCATTGGCCTCAAGCGCATCGATCCCAAGACCATCGGCTACACCGTCGATACGCCGGTGCCCTATCGCCTGGTCGATTTGATCTCGCTGATCGACGAGCGCATGGGCAAGCTCGAGAACCGCTCGTCGCGCATCCAGTATCACAAGCTGATCTCGCGCATCGAAGCGGTGAAGAACGACCCGCGCTACGCCTTCATGTTCGACAACGCCAATGTCGGCGGCGACACCATGGCGGAAGTGATCAGCCATCTGTTCCGCCTGCCCGCCAATGGCAAGCCGATGACCATCATGCAGCTCGCCGGCTTCCCCGCGGAAGTCGTCGATAGCGTGGTGTCGGTGCTTTGCCGGATGGCATTCGATTTCGGCCTGTGGAGCGACGGCGCCTCGCCGCTGCTGTTCGTCTGCGAGGAAGCGCATCGCTACGCCTCCGCCGACCGCAATATCGGCTTTGGCCCGACCCGCAAGGCAGTGTCGCGCATCGCCAAGGAAGGCCGCAAATACGGCGTCTATCTCGGCCTCGTGACGCAGCGTCCGGCAGAACTCGACGCCACGATCATTTCCCAGTGCAACACACTGTTCGCCATGCGCCTCGCCAACGAGCGCGACCAGGCCCTGCTGCGCTCCGCGGTGTCGGATGCCGCTGCCAACCTGCTCTCCTTCGTGCCGTCACTCGGCACGCGCGAAGTCCTTGCCTTCGGTGAAGGCGTCGCATTGCCGACCCGCCTGCGTTTCAAGGAAGTGCCGCCGCACCAGCTGCCGCGCTCCGAAGCCACCATCGCGACAGTGCCCTCGGTCGCCGCCGGTCACGACATGCAGTTCGTCAGCGCGGTGCTGGAGCGCTGGCGCGGCGCCACCTCGCATCGGGAGGTACCGAACGATCCCGGCTTCATCGAGCGGCCCCTGGCGACGCCGAGCCGCAGCGTCGAAGCCCCAATGCTGCAACCCTCGCTCGGCCTCGATCCGGATCGCTTCTCGCTGCTCAAGAAGCCGCTGCGCTAATCGCATCGGCATGCAATGCCGCAAGCGCTTTGCGGTGACGGTGTGATCGCCTATGGTCTCGTGAAACAGAAACGTTCACGGGAATGCCAGATGACCCAGCCGATTGCGCAACGCTTTCCGACACCCGCCCTCGACAAGCTGCCCGAGGACATCCGCACGCGCATTATGGGCGTGCAAGAAAAGTCCGGCTTCGTGCCAAACGTGTTCCTGTCGCTGGCCTATCGCCCCGACGAATTCCGCGCGTTCTTCGCCTATCACGACGCCCTGATGGAAAAGGACAGCGGGCTGACCAAGGCCGAGCGTGAGATGATCGTGGTCGCGACGTCAGCCGCCAACCAGTGCCATTATTGCGTCATCGCGCATGGTGCGATCCTGCGCATTCGCGCCAAGAACCCGACCATCGCCGACCAGATCGCCGTCAACTACCGCAAGGCCGACATCACGCCGAAGCAGCGTGCGATGCTGGATTTCGCCATGAAAGTGAGCCGGTCCGCCGAGACCATCGGCGAGCAGGATTTTGCCGAGGTCTCCGGCCACGGCTTCAGCGACGACGATATCTGGGACATCACCGCGATCTCGGCCTTCTTCGCGCTCTCGAACCGGATGGCCAATGTCACCAACATGAAGCCGAATGACGAATTCTATATGATGGGCCGGCTGCCGAAATAGTGGCACGGGTTTAGAAGGATCTCGCATTGCTGGACTGGACGGACATCATCCTACGTCTCGGCATCGCCGCCCTCGTCGGCAGCGCCATCGGCCTCAACCGCGATCTGCACGGCAAGCCCGTGGGCGTGCGCACGCTGGGGCTCGTCAGCCTGGCGACTGCCATGATCGTAGTGCTGGCCGATCCGCTCGGCAAAGGCGGCTTCACGGATGCGGGAAGCCGGGTCATTCAGGGCGTGCTCACCGGCGTCGGCTTTCTCGGTGCCGGCGTGATCTTTCATGCCGAGCGGCATTTCCGTGTCCGCGGCCTGACCAGCGCCGCCTGCGTCTGGCTGACCGCCTGTGTCGGCATCATGTGCGGCGCCGGCCATTGGCGCATCGTCACCGTCTCGGTGGTGATCGCCTTCCTCGTGCTGCTGCTCGGCGGAAGGATCGAACGCGCCCTGCATCGCGTGCTCGGCGGCAAAGGCGATCCCGCGTCGGTTCCAATGGATGCGCCTCAGTCGTCGGACGCCGGTCCGCACCAGCCCGGCAAATAGATCGCATCCTTGCTTTTGGCGATCGCCAGCGCTTTCTCCAATGCCTTGGCGAAATCTGCGTCGATCTCCTTGGTGGAGAGCCGGCTGCGAAACAGGTCCGCCCACAGGAATTCGCTGAACGGCGTGGTGTCCTTGGCATAGCCGCCGGCGCGGCGAATTTCACCGGCAAGGCTGCGGAACGGATCGTCCTTCAGGCCCGTCACCGATTTCGGAATGTCCTTGAAGTGCCGTCGCTCGCCCTTGGCGTCATAGGGATAGGCCCAGCGGCGGTGATCGAGCACACCCCAGAAGGCTTTCATATCGACCATCGTGAGATCCGCGATCACGGTGACGAGCACATCCTTCACGCCTTCGTCATGCAACGCACGTGCGAGATGATGGTGATCGACCACGTAGTGACGCTGATCCGGCCCCAGCACCACGGGGATCATGTGCTGGCCGAGCAGTTCGGCCTGTTTGCGCTTGGACTTATGCGCGCGCCAGCGTTTGCGCTTCTCCTTCACTTCGCGCATGCCCACCGTCATCTGCGTTGGCCGCAGCGACAGGATCGGGACCGGATGCAGCAACGGTTCGCGTGTGTTGGGCATGTGGCCTCCCATATCTAATGTCTGTCCGGAACGAACTATGGCATGGCCGCTACGCCGATGCGGATCAGTTCCACGTCATCTCTGACGATTGCCGCATCCGTGCCATGCGGACTTTATCTGCGCGAAGCGGCCGCCTCGTGGTAGACTGCAACATTGCATGCGCAGACCCACGACGATGAAGACCCAGCAGCCGATTATCAGGGAAGATGACGAGCACCGCGTGCTTCGCTTCGTGCCGCGCACCTCCGACACGCTGCCACACCATCCCACCGCTCCCGCCGACCACCCCCGTCGTCGCCAAACCACCGGCGCCAGCGACCTGTCCCGCTATCAACAGGCACAGGACGACCCCGACGACTTCCGTCACCGGATGCTGGCCAATAGCGCAGCCTTCGGCTTCACGGTGATCCTTGTGGGTGTCGGGATCTGGCTCGCGGTCAGCATTGCCGATCTCCGCAAAACCCAGGATTGCGTGTTGATGGGCCGCCGGGACTGCGCCCATATTGTTGCGCCGCACGGCTGAGGCGCGCCAAACCCTCTTTCCACAGCCCACAGGGGCTGGTGAGCGGGCGCTCAACTGCATTGAACTGCCGCCCCCGCTCCGATATACGGGCAATCGACTCTATACGGCGGACCGGGACTGCCCCGGGGCGAAGCCCTGTCTTTGCGCGCGCCGATCGAACATTATCTTCAATATATCAAAGGCTTAGTAATGTCCTCCACATTCGATCAGGTCGCCACAATCATCGCCGAGACTTGCGACATTCCCCGCGACACGATCACACCGGAAAGCCACGCCATCGACGATCTGGGGATCGACAGCCTCGACTTCCTGGATATCGCTTTTGCGATCGACAAGGCGTTCGGGATCAAGCTGCCGCTCGAAAAATGGACCCAGGAGGTCAATGACGGCAAGGCGACCACCGAGCAGTATTTCGTCCTGAAGAACCTCAGCGCGCGCATCGACGAATTGGTCGCGGCCAAGGGCGCGTAACGCCCCGCCATGAACCTCGAATATTTTCACCTGATCGACCGCATCACCGACCTCAATGTCGGCGAACGGACGATCACGGTCGAAGCCAACGTTCCCGAGACCAGCACCATCTTCGAGGGCCACTTCCCGGGCTACCCACTGATGCCCGGCGTGCTGCTGATCGAGTCGATGGCGCAGACTTCGGGCTGGCTGCTGATCGCGCTGATGAAGTTCGAGCGCATGCCCTTCCTCGCCGCGGTGAAGGAAGCCAAGATGCGTACCTTCATCACGCCCGGCACGAAGCTGGACATCAACGCCAGCGTGCTGCACGAAGGCGACGGCTTCTACATGACCACTGTCAAGATCAAGGTCGACGGCAAGCTGACCTGCAACGCGCAGCTCACCTTCAAGACCGTCCCGTTCCCCCATCCGGATCTGCGCGGACACATGGACATCGTGGCCGAGCGCATCGGATTTCCCCTACAGGCGATCACCAATGGCTGAAACCCGACCGATGACATCCGAGCCGGTGGAAGCGTGGATCACCGGCATTGGCCTCGCCACGTCATTGGGCGAAGGCCCTGACGCGCATTGGGATGCGTTGAACAACAAGCGCATCAACGTCGATGAAACCGGCTTCGCTCCGAACATCGTCCACCCCCTCGCGCCGGTCTCATACGACGCGCAGATCCCCAAGAAGGGCGATCAGCGTCAGATGGAAGCCTGGCAGCGGATCGGCACCTATGCCGCCGGCCTCGCGCTGGATTCAGCTGGCGTCAAAGGCAACAAGGACATCCTGTCGAGGATGGACATGATCGTTGCCGCCGGTGGCGGTGAGCGCGACCTGGCTGTCGATTCCGGTATCCTGAATTCGGACGGCTATGGCGCTGCGACACCGGGCCTGCTCAACGAAAAACTGCTCAACGACCTCAGGCCGACTCTGTTTCTGGCGCAGCTCTCCAACCTGCTCGCCGGCAATATCGCCATCGTGCACGGCGTCACCGGTTCGTCCCGTACCTTCATGGGCGAGGAAGCGGCTGGCGTGGACGCCGCGCGCATCGCACTGGCCCGCATCGCTGACGGCCAGAGCGACATCGCGCTGATCGGCGCCGCACATAATGGTGAGCGCAAGGACCTGCTGCTGCTATACGAATTCGACGACTTCAACCTGAAGAACAAATTCGAGACCGTGTGGGCACGCGAGGCGAATTCGGGCTTTGCGCTCGGCTCTGCCGGCGCATTCCTCGTCATCGAATCCAGGGCGCATGCAGAAGCGCGCGGTGCCAAGCCTCTCGCACGTCTCAAGAGCGTGGTCGCCGATCATGCCCGTCGCAAGACTCCCGGCGAAGTCACCGCTTCGCTGCAGGGGTTGTGGTCGAAGCTCGGCGCGAAGAGCGACGCTGCGATCATCACCGGCGCGACCGGCGCGGAACCCGTGACATCGGAAGAGCGCGCCTTCCTGAAGGATCATGCGGATGTCGCCATCCGCGGCACCGGCACTCTCTTCGGTCATACGCTCGAAACCCAATTCCCGCTTGGCCTCGGCCTTGCGGCGTTGGCGATCTCGCGCGGCGCAATGTTTCCGCCGAACGATTCAACCGGCCTCGAGATTGAAAAGTCCGGCAAGCCCACCCAGATTGTGGTGATCGGCGCCGGCCACTGGCGCGGCGAAGGCATGGCGCTGGTTGAAGCCGTCTAGAACCCACCTGGGCTCTAGATTTTTCTTATGTTTGAGCAAGATCTTATCCGAAAACCGGCATCCACTTTTCGGAATCATGCTCAAGTTAAGCGGTCGACGCGGCCGACGGAGAGAGCATGACTGCAACGCGCGATAAATTCGGCCGACCGATCGTTGTCGTCACGGGCATGGGTGTTGCGACATCGCTCGGCGCCGGCAAGGAAGACAACTGGGCCAAGCTCACTGCTGGCGAGTCCGGCATTCGCACCATCACGCGTTTTCCCACCGATGGCATGAAGACGACGATGGCAGGCACGATCGATTTCGTGCCGGTCGAGCCGTTTTCCTCCACCGACCTCTCCGAAAAGCTCGGCGAACTCGTCACCGAGGAAGCCATCGCGCAGGCCAATATCGGCAGCAAGGGCGACTTCCCCGGCCCGCTGTTCCTCGCGGTTGCGCCGGTCGAAGTCGAATGGCCGCAGCGCCAGGTGCTGGCAAAGGCCGCTGGCGCCAATAGCGATATCAATTACGACACGCTGCTGCGCGTCGCTGGTGGCGGCAAGTTCGTTCAGTATCACCGCCGCTTCCTGTTCGGCTCGGTCGCCGACCATCTCGCGGACACGTTCGGCACCAAGGGCTCGCCGATCTCGCTGTCGACCGCTTGTGCCTCCGGCGCCACTGCGATCCAGCTCGGCGTCGAAGCGATCCGCCGCGGCGAAGCCGATGCGGCGCTGTGCGTGGCCACCGACGGTTCGGTGAACCCGGAAGCGCTGATCCGCTTCTCGCTGCTATCGGCACTCTCGACCCATAACGACCCGCCGCAGAAAGCTGTCCGTCCCTTCGCCAAGAACCGCGATGGTTTCGTGATGGCCGAAGGCGCCGGTGCGCTGGTGCTGGAAAGTCTGGAAGCCGCCACCGCGCGCGGCGCCAAGATCCTCGGCATTGTCGCCGGTTGCGGCGAACTCGCGGACTCCTTCCACCGCACCCGTTCCAGCCCGGACGGCAAGCCGATCATCGGCTGCGTGAACAACGCGCTGGTGGACGCCGGTCTGACATCCGACCAGATCGACTACATCAACGCCCACGGCACCGGCACGCCGGAAAACGACAAGATGGAGTATCTCGGCATTTCCAGCGTGTTCGGTGAACGCGCCAAGGAAATTCCGGTCTCGTCGAACAAGTCCATGGTCGGCCACACGCTCTCCGCCGCCGGCGCAGTCGAGGCCGTGTTCTCGCTGCTCACCCTGGAACACCAGCGGATCCCGCCGACGATCAATTACGATGTTCCCGATCCGGCCATTCCGTTCGACGTGGTTCCCAATACCGCCCGCGATGCACGCGTGACGGCCGTGATGTCGAATTCCTTCGGCTTTGGCGGCCAGAATGCCTCGCTAATCCTCACCGGCGAGCCCGTTTAAGGCTCCCCGGCCCCGTTGGCCGCCCCTCGCCGGTTGACGTCATGACGTGAACCGGCGATACGCAGGCCATCCGAAATCAACCTTTCTTGCCGGAGACGCGGTTCATGCGTGCGCTCAATCTTGTTGCCGATCGTGAGCTTGTCGTCGTCGACGTGCCGCCGCCCCCGCCGCCTGCTGCCGGCGAAGTGCAGATCAGCGTCAAGGCTGTCGGCCTGAACCATATCGACGTCTGGGGCTTCCGCGGCATGGCCTTCGCCAAGCGCAAGCTGCCGCTGTCGATCGGCGCCGAAGCCTCGGGCGAAGTCGCCGCCGTCGGCGAAGGCGTCACCCATGTAAAGCCCGGCCAGAAAGTCGTGATGTATGGCGCGCTGACCTGCGGCCACTGCAAGGCCTGCCAGGAAGGCCGTGACAATTTCTGCGAGAACGTCGGTGGCCTCTATGGCTTCCACATCGATGGCTTCTCGCGCGAACTGATGAACATGCCGGCGCGTCTGGTGATCCCTGTCCCTGACGGCATCAGCTTCCGCGACGCCGCCTGCGCCCCGATCGCCTTCTCGACCGTGCAGCACATGCTGTTCGACAATGCCAAGCTGCAGCCCGGCGAAACCATTCTCGTCCATGCCGGCGGTTCCGGCATCGGCACCGTCGCCATCATGATGGCAAAGAAGATCGGCTGCACCGTGATCACCACCGTGGGCGACGATTCCAAAATCGAAGGCGTGAAGGCCCTCGGCGCCGACCACGTCATCAACTATCGCAAGGATCGCTTCGAGGGCGAGACGCGCAAGATCACCAAGAAAAAGGGCGTCGATGTCGTGTTCGAACACGTCGGCGCTGACACCTTCAATGGTTCGCTGCTGGTGATGAAGCGCGGCGGCCGTCTGGTCACCTGCGGTTCGACCTCGGGCCCGACCACGACGATCAACCTGATGCAGCTATTCCAGCAGCAATACCGCATCTTCGGATCGTTCGGCGCCACCATGAAGAACATTGCCGAGAGCCTCGACAAGATGGCCGACGGCATGCTGCCGGTGATCGATACCGAAGTGCCGATCAACGATGTCGAGACCGCGCTGAAGCGGATGGAAACCCGCCAGGTGTTCGGCAAGATCATCGTTCACTTCTGATGCTCCGCCTGCTGCTTCGCACCAAGGCCCGCATTCGCGATGCCCTGAAGCCTGCAGGCGACGCTGCTGTCGGCGCACTGACGATCGGCATCCTGCGGACCACGCGCTATTTCGATCCAGTCAAGACCGCCAACCGGTTCGGCAAGATCACCCAGCGCATCGGCCCGCTGTTTCGCGAAGACAAGATCGGCCGCGCCAATCTCACCGCCGCCTTCCCCGAGAAATCACCGGAAGAGATCGAGAAGATTCTCGCGGGTGTCTGGGACAACATGGGGCGCATCGGTGCGGAATTCGCGCATCTCGACAAGATCTGGGACTATGACCCGGCCAATCCGACCAAGCCGAGCAATGTCGAATTCTCCGCGCGCACCGGCGAGATTTTCGATCAACTGCGCGACGACGGCAAGCCGGCACTGATTTTCGCCAGCCATCTCGGCAATTGGGAAATTCCTGCGCTCGCCGCCGTGGCCCACGGCCTCGACGCCGCCGTGCTCTATCGCCGGCCGAACAGCGCCGCCGCAGACCGCGCCATTCATCAGACGCGCGCGATCAACATGGGCAATCTCATCCCGGCCAGCCATGACGCACCGCTCAAGCTCGGGCACGCGCTGAACGAGGGCAAGCACGTCGCCATGCTGGTGGATCAATGGTTCACCAATGGCGTCCCGGTGGATTTCTTCGGCCGCAAGACCAATGCCAATCCGATGCTGGCGCGGCTGTTGCGTCAGGTCGATTGCCCGATCCACGGTGTTCGTATCATCCGCCTGCCCGATCATCGCTTCCGCATCGAAGTCTCCGAAGAGGTAAAACCGGTGCGCGATGCCAATGGCAAGGTCGACGTTCAGGGCACGATGCAGGCGGTAACGTCAGTGCTGGAAGGCTGGATCCGGGAATATCCCGAGCAGTGGCTGTGGCTGCATCGGCGCTGGCGATAACGCTCAGCGTCCCGTCTTCACCTTCGTCCATAAGCGGTTGATCACGCGCTGTGTGGCCGGATCGCGCGCCGTAATGACGAACAGCTTCTGCAGCATCGCCTCATCCGGATAGATCGTCTTGTCGTTCAGGATCTTCGGATCGATCAGCTTCTGGCTGGCGAGATTGCCATTGGCATAGCCGAGAAAATCCGAATTCTTCGCCGCAACATCTGGCCGGTAGAGGTAATTGATCAACTCATAGGCCTCATTGACGTTCTTCGCATCGGCCGGGATCGCCAGATTGTCGAAGAACATCTGCGCGCCCTCCTTCGGCACCGCATAGCCGATCTCGACGCCGTTCTTCGCTTCATCCGCCCGCGCACGCGCCTGAATGATGTCCCCCGACCAGCCAACCACGAGACAGATCTCGCCGGTCGCCAGCGCGCTCAGATATTCGGACGAGTGAAACTTGCGAACATTGCCTCTGATCTTGCCGACGAGATCGGCCGCCTTTTCGAGATCCGGCTGCTTGGTCGAGTTCGGATCGAGACCCAACGCGTTCAGCGCGGCCGGCAGGATGTCATCGGCGGAATCCAGCATATGGACGCCGCAATCCTTGAACTTCGCAAGGTTCTCCGGCTTGAAGACGATGTCCCAGCTGTCGATCTTCGCGTCAGGCCCGAGGATTTTCGCGACCTGCTTGACGTTGTAGCCGATGCCAGTGGTGCCCCACATGTAGTTCGCGGCAAACTGATTGCCGGGATCGTAGATCGCAAGGCGCTTCGTCACCTCCGGCCAGGCATTGGCGAGGTTCGGCAGCTTCGCCTTGTCGAGCTTCTGGAACACCTTTGCGGTAATCTGGCGCTGCAGGAAATAAGCTGTCGGCACCACGACATCGTAGCCGGATTTGCCGGCCAGGAGACGCGTCTCCAGCGTCTCGTTGGCATCGAAGGTGTCATAGACGACCTTGATGCCGGTCTCCCTGGTGAAGGCCTCCAGCACACCGGGCGCCATGTAGTTCGACCAGTTGTAGAAGTTGACGACGCGCTCTGCCTTCTGGTCTTGCGCCTGCACCGGCAAGGACCACAGCAGCGCCGCTCCGACGACCCACGCGCCCCCCTGCTTGCCCATGCGCATCAACTTCCTCTAGCGGCGATGAACGGCGTTGGACAGGCGTTCCAGCGCGGTATCGAGCGTTGCGTCGTTCTTGGCGAAACAGAAACGCACCACCGAGGTCACCTTGTCCTGCTCATAAAAGGCCGACACCGGAATCGCCGCGACCTTGTAGTCGTAGACGAGACGGCGGCAGAACTCTTCGTCAGTCTCGTTCAACCCGAGCGGCGACAGATCGACTGTGAGAAAGTACGTGCCCTGCGACTTGATAACGGGAAAGCCGATGCTCTCCAGACCCGCGGCCAGCCGATCGCGGCTACGCGAAAGCTCGTTGCGCATCTGCTTGAAGTAATCGTCGGACTTGCCGAGGCCATAGGCGACCGCAACCTGCAGGTTCGGCGCGGTCGTGAAGGTCAGGAACTGATGCACCTTGGCGCAGACGCGCAACAGATGCGGCGCGGCACAGACGAAGCCGATCTTCCAGCCGGTGAGCGAGAAGATCTTGCCGGCCGAGCCGACCTTGATGGTGCGATCGCGCATGCCGGGAATGGTGATCAGCGGGATATGGTCGTGGCCGTCGAAGGTCACATGTTCCCAGACTTCGTCGCAGATCGCGATCGTATCGAATTCCTGACAGAACTTCGCCAGCAGTTCGAGATCCTCGCGCGGCGACACCACCGCAGCCGGGTTGAGCGGGCTGTTGAACAGCACGGCCTTGGTCTTGTGATTGAAGACCGCGCGGAGATCTTCTTCCGTGAGACGCCAATGCGGCGGCTTGAGGCTGACCAGACGCGGAATGCCGCCGGCCTGCCGGATGATCGGCAAATAAGAATCGTAGACCGGCTGGAAGCACACGACTTCGTCGCCGGGCTCGACCACCGCGAGGATCGACGAGGTCAATGCCTCGGTACCGCCGGAGGTCACCATGACCTCCGTCATCGGATCAAGCGAGAGCTTGTGCCAGTGCTGGTAATGCGTGGCGATCGCCTGACGTAGCTCCGGGATGCCCATCATCGACGGATACTGGTTATAGCCGTTCAGCACAGCATCGGCGGCCGCCTGACGGATATCGCCGGGACCGGGATGATCGGGAAAGCCCTGCCCGAGATTGATGGCGTTGTGATCGCGCGCAAGCTGCGACATCGCCTCGAACACCGTGACGGGCAGCTCAGAGAAGATCTTGTTCATCGAGCGATCAGCCAACCTTTGTCGGCAGGCCTGCGGCCTTCCATCCAAGGATTCCACCGGCGAGGTGCTTGTCATAGGCAAGGCCATCGGCCTGCGCGGCCAGCGAGGCCGTCACCGAGCGCTTGCCGGAGCGACATGCGAAGACGATCTGCTTGCCCGCAGGATCGGGCAGATCGGCGCTATCGAAGCCCGACAGCGGCACAACGACGGCATCCGGGTAGGCCTCGACCGCGACCTCGTTGGGCTCGCGCACGTCAACCAGCAAATACTTGCCTTCAGTGATCCCCTTGGACACTTCCTCGGGCGTCAAATCGTGAACGGTATGAGCTTCGCCTGCCACAACAACCTCCTGCCGCCCCGGTGTCCGGAGCGAATGCGAAGGGGCGGAAACGCCCCTGTTTTCGGGCGCCAACGTCGCCTCTCGCGCGGCGAAAATCAAGCGCCGGAAGAGCTTATTGTCGGGCCTGATCTTGCCCGAAAACCGCAAGCCCACTTTTCGGGATCAGGCCTAGATAGTCACCTGCGTACCCACCTCGACCACCCTCCCCGTGGGGATCTGGAAATAGTCGGTCGCGTCATTGGCGGTGCGGCTGAGCGCGATGAACAGATGATCCTGCCAGCGCGGCATGCCGGAATGCACCGCAGGCTTCAGCGCCCTGCGCGAGAGGAAGAACGAGGTCGACATGATGTCGAACTGCCAGCCGGTCTTGCGCGCAATCGCCAGGGATTTCGGCACATTCGGCGATTCCATGAAGCCGAAGCGGAGTGTGATCTTCGAGAAGGTCGCGCTGATCTCTTCCATGCGCACGCGTTCGCTCGGATCGATGCGCGGCGTCGGTGCGGTTTCGATGGTGAGAATAACGTTCTTCTCGTGAAGCACTTTGTAGTGTTTCAGACTATGCATCAGCGCCGTCGGCGCACTCTGCGGATCGCTGGTGAGAAATACCGCCGTGCCGGCCACGCGCTGCGGCGGACGTTTCTCCAAC
This sequence comes from Tardiphaga sp. OK245, assembly GCF_900108575.1. Classification (NCBI taxonomy): domain Bacteria; kingdom Pseudomonadati; phylum Pseudomonadota; class Alphaproteobacteria; order Hyphomicrobiales; family Nitrobacteraceae; genus Tardiphaga; species Tardiphaga sp. OK245. The sequence continues at coordinate 1,047,302 of NZ_FNWZ01000003.1, forward strand.
ATGGCCACGAGATCGGCCAGCGGAAACTCCAGCTTGCGCGACTTCTCGAACAGCAGGCGGCTGCCGCGCCGCCACGTATACATCATGAGAATGATCACGCCGCCCATCACCAGCGGCACCCAGCCGCCGTCGAACACCTTCAAGAGGTTCGCGGTGAGGAACGTTACGTCGATCACCAGAAACGGCACGATCAGCGCCGCAGCAGCGATCGGCGACCACTTCCAGCCGCGCCAGATCACCACAAAGCCCATCATCGCAGTGACGACCATGGTGCCAGTGACCGAGATGCCATAGGCCGAGGCCAGCGAGCTCGATGACTTGAACAGCACGACAAGCACGATCACAGCGATGAACAGCAGCATATTGACGCGCGGAATGTAGATCTGGCCGGAATGCGTCTCCGATGTGTGCCGGATTTCGAAACGCGGCAGCAGGCCAAGCTGGATCGCCTGCTGCGTCAGCGAATAGGCGCCCGTGATCACGGCCTGACTCGCAATCACGGTGGCAGTCGCCGCGAGGATCACCATGGGTATCAGCGCCCAGTCGGGAAACATCAGATAGAACGGATTTTCGAGCGCGGTGGGATCATGCATCACCAGCGCAGCCTGGCCGAAATAGTTGATGGCCAGCGATGGCAGCACGAGAAACAGCCAGGCCAACTGGATCGGCTTTTTGCCGAAATGGCCGAGATCGGCATAGAGCGCTTCGGCGCCGGTCACGGCGAGAAACACTGCGCCCAACGTCACGAAGGCGATAATCCCGTGATGGAACATGAAGTAGATCGCATGCACGGGATTGAGTGCCGCGAGCACTTCAGGATGCTTCACGATCTGCGGAATGGCCGCTACCGCGATCACGATGAACCATAGGCACATGATCGGTCCGAAGAACGTCGCGACCTTCGCAGTGCCACGCGATTGCACGGCGAAAAGCGCCACAAGGATCACGATGGTGAGCGGTACAACATAGGGATCGAAGGCGGTGGTGACGAGCTTAACGCCCTCGATGGCCGAGAGCACGGACAGCGCCGGCGTAATCACCGCGTCGCCATAGAACAACGCCGCGGCGATGATGCCGAGCATCACCACCACCGGCCCGCTCGATCCGATCGCGCGCTGGGCCAGCGCCATCAGGGCCAGCGGGCCACCCTCGCCGTTATTGTCGGCGCGCAGCAGCAGCACGACATATTTGAGCGTCACGACGATGATCAGGGCCCACAGGATCAGCGAGAGGACGCCCAGGATTGCTTCATTGTCGATGCCGGGCGCCTTGTGGCCCCCGGCCGCGACCAGCGCCTCACGGAGCGCGTAAAGCGGGCTGGTGCCGATGTCGCCATAGACGACACCGATACTGCCCATGACGAGCGAGCCGAAGCTGGCCGTCGAGTGCCCATGGGTAGGGTCCGCCGGGGATGCCGCGGCGGGAGATGCGCTATCGATGGTCATGGAAACGGCCTCGAAGACTTCTGAATCGCAGGTCTCTGAACAGCGGGGCAGCGAGGCCGTTCCCGGCCCCGATGATCACACTCGTTATAGCGCAAATCGGGGAACCGGACATGACAAAAGATGCTTAGATCGTCACCTGAGTACCGACCTCCACCACGCGTCCGGTGGGGATCTGGAAATAGTCGGTGGCGTCGTTCGCCGAGCGGCTGAGCGCGATGAACAGATGATCCTGCCACAGCGGCATGCCCGATTGCGCCGATGGCTTCAGTGAGCGCCGCGACACGAAGAACGACGTCGCCATGATGTCGAATTGCCAGCCGAGCTTGCGCGCGACAACCAGCGCCTTGGGCACGTTCGGCGATTCCATGAAGCCGAAACGCAGCTTCACCATCGAGAATTTGTCGCTGATATTCTCCATGCGAACGCGTTCGGCCAGATCGACCTTCGGCGTTTGCGCAGTCTCGATGGTCAGGATCACATTGTGTTCGTGCAGAACCTTGTTGTGCTTCAGATTATGCAGCAGCGCCGTCGGCACGAATTCGGGATCGCTGGTGAGAAACACCGCGGTGCCCTTCACGATATGCGGGGGGCGCTTTTCCAGACTCTTGATAAGATCGCGCAGCGGCACTTCGATACGGCGCGTCTTAGTGATCAGGATCGCCGCACCGCGGCGCCAGGTCCAGATCATGCCAGCCATCAGCACGCCGAACAGCAACGGCACCCAGGCGCCTTCCAGCAGTTTCAGGAGATTGGCGCTGAGGAAGGCCAGATCGACGAACACCAGCGGCGCGATGATCGCAGCGGCAGTCGCGGCCTTCCAGTTCCACAGCTTCCAGATCACCACAAAGCCCATGATGCCATCGGCCACCATGGTGGTGGAGACCGCGATGCCATAGGCCGAGGCCAGACCGCTCGACGATTTGAACAGCAGCACCAGCAGCAGCACGCCGATCAGCAGCAAACGATTGACCCGAGGCAAATAGATCTGGCCGGCATGGGTCTCGGAGGTGAAGCGCACTTCAAAGCGCGGCAGCAGCCCAAGCTGCACCGCCTGACGCACCAGTGAATAGGCGCCGGTGATCACCGCCTGGCTTGCGATCACGGTGGCAGCCGTCGCCAGCGCGATCAATGGCAACAGCATTGATTCCGGTGCCATCCGATAGAACGGATTTTCGATCGCGGCCGGGTTCGACAGCACGAGCGCGCCCTGCCCGAAATAATTGATCATCAACGCCGGCAGCACGAAGAAGAACCAGCCGTACTGAATTGGCCTGCGACCGAAATGGCCAAGATCAGCATAGAGCGCCTCGCCGCCGGTCACGGCGAGGAAGACGGCGCCCAGGGTCACCAGACCGATGGTCCCGTGGGTCAGCATGAACTGCACGGCATAATACGGATTGATCGCCTTCAGCACCGTCGGATCATCGAAGATGTGCGAGGCGCCCATCAGCGCCAGCGCCGTGAACCAGATGATCATCACCGGCCCGAAGGCGGAGGCCACCTTGGCGGTGCCAATCCGCTGTACCGAGAACAGCACGACGAGAATCGCGACCGTGACCGGCACGACATAAGGTTCGAGCGCAGGTGCCTTGAGCTTGAGGCCTTCCACCGCCGAAAGCACCGAGATCGCCGGGGTGATCATGGAATCGCCGATGAACATCGAGGCGCCGATCACGCCCAGTACCATCAGCGGCAAGCTCCGCCGACCCAAGGCACGCTGGCCGAGCGCCATCAGCGACAGTGTTCCACCCTCGCCATTGTTGTCGGCGCGCAGCAGGAACAGCACATATTTGGCAGTGACGACGATGAACAGCGCCCACAGGATCAGCGAGAGCACGCCGAGCACGATGACGGGCGTCACCGGCGCGCCATGCGTTGCGCCGTGTACCGCCTCGCGGAACGCGTAAAGTGGCGACGTTCCGATGTCGCCGAACACGACGCCGATACTGCCGACCGTGAGCGACCAGAACCCGGTATGAACCGGAACTTCGATCGGTCCCTCGCCTGTTGTTTCCGTAACGGCCATTCTGCTCGTAACGCCTCTGGACAATCCGGACCCGGCTATGGCGCGCCGGGCAATGCCAGTCAACCGGGACACTAGCCTATACTGCCGCAGATCGCTTATCGGGAGCGCAGCAAAAATCGGCATCGCCCAGCAAAAAAAGAGGCTGGAGCAGTAAAAAAGGAATTGACTGTTTTACGGCTTGAGGTTTGGCGGCAGCGGGGGGTCTTCCCGCATCAGCGTAATGGTCACCCGCCGGTTGGCAGCCATGGTCGGATCATCGGGGAATAGCGGCTGACTGTCTGCCTTGCCCGATACCGAGAAGATATGGGACGACGGCAGGCCTTCCCGTTCGAGAATCTGTCGAACGACATTGGCGCGATCGGCCGACAGATCGAATGCGTCGTATTCGCTGCGCGCCGGTACGAAGCCCGCAGCAGTGTGGCCGACGATGGCCACACGCAGCGGCGTCGCCTTCAGCGGTCCGGCAAGTTTCTGCAGCAACAGGCGTGTGCGCTCATAGGGAACCTTGGATCCGTCAGCAAACATCGAGCGGCCATTCTGGTCGATGATTTCCAGATTGAGGCCCTGCTTGGTTTCCTCGAACATGATGTTCTTGGAGATCTCGTTAATCTCCGGCATGTCCTGTAGCGCTTGCCGCAGTGACGCCGAGGCGAGCGCGAATTCGCGGTCCATCTTCAGCTTGGCGCCCGCGGGACGGCCGCCCTTTTCGCTCGGACTGGTGATGTTCGACGCATCGTCCGGCGACACGTGATCCTTGTTCTTCGTCTGGCCGCGCGTCGGCAAACCATCGGACTCGATCACACCCGAATAACGCGCATCGGACTGCACGCCGAAGGCTTCACGGACCGAGCCGGCAACGATCTTGAGCTTAGCGCCGTCAGGGCTGGAGAACGCGACGAGCATGACGAAGTAGCTGAGCAGCAGCGCCATCAGGTCGGCGAAGGTCACGAACCAGCCATGGCCGCCGTGTGCTTCTCCGCGTTTTTTCTTCGCCATCGGACGTGCTCCGAGCCTGCCTCCAGTGTGTTACGCTGGGACCGGCTCACTTTCGTCATGGCGGTGCTTCTCGGGCAGATAGGCCAGCAGCATTTCGCGGACCAGCGCCGGGCTCTTCGAGTCGCGGATCATCAGGATGCCGTCGATGATGAGTGTGCGGTTGGTCTCCTCGTCGAGCACCTTGACGTGCAGTTTGTCGGCGATCGGCAAACAGATCAGGTTGCCGACGATCGCGCCATACAGCGTCGCTAGCAGCGCGACAGCCATGAACGGGCCGAGCTTGGACGGATCGGACATGTTCGAGAACATCTGCACCATGCCCAGCAGCGTGCCGATCATGCCGAAGGCCGGGGCGCAATCGCCGATGGCGCGGTAGATCTTCGAACCTTCGTCGAGATGCATGAGGAAATTGTCGCGGTCGCGCTCGAGATTGTCGCGAATGAATTCGAGGTCGTAGCCGTCGGCAACGAAGCGGATTCCCTTGGCGAGGAATGCGTCATCAGTTTCGACTTTTTCGAGTCCGACCGGTCCCTGCTTCCTCGCGATTTCCGCGATGCGGGCGAGTTCGTCAACGAGATCACGCGCGTTCAGGCGGCTCAGCGTGAATGCAAATTTGGCGCCGAGCGGAATGCCATGAAGGATGGACGAGAGCGGAAAGCGGATCAGAGTCGCAGCAAACGAACCGCCGAAAATGATGATGACGGCGTGGATGTCGTAGAACATCCCGAAGCTGCCGCCCATGAGGACCAGGGTACACAGCACAATGATGCCAGCGACAAAACCGACGAGTGTTGTGATATCCATGTCAACTCCGACGCTATACACGTATCGAACGACGCCCGTCCTGGACGGCGGCACGCCTCGAGATCAGGCCGCGCGAAGGTACCTTAGCGATACTGCGATTAAGGACGCGTTACCGCTTCACGGTTCATTAACGACAGATTAATGACGTGCGAGCACGCGTGGAACGATACGGAAAGTTCGTTCAGCAGACAGATTGAGGATGATTGTGCTGCGTCAAACAGCGCGCTGGACGACCACGAAGGTACGTGACCCCGGCGCGTGGGTCGGGTCATCGAGAAACTCGATCGGCTTGAGGCCGGCGGCCACGCAGAAGTCGGCGATCGTATTCTTCGGCAACGGCTTTGCACCACGCCACGACGTATCCGCCGTCAGCGGATCCTTGCCGAGCAGCGCCTTGATCTTCTGGATGACAGGTGTCGGGACGAACTTGGCGATATGCCAGAGGATCGTCGGATATTCGTGCGCCGTTCGGAAGTGAATGAGTCCAAGCGCGGATGGACGCAGGATGCGGGCAACCTCGACCAGATTGGCCTTCACGACGTCATGCGACGGCATGTGCTGAAAGACCTCATATGACCACACGAAGTCCGCAGTTTCGGACGCCAAGGGAAACACGACGCCATTGCCGGCGACGAAGTCGAGATTGCTGAACGCCGCTGCCGCCGCCTTGGCCTTTTCCACCATGACGTCGGACACATCGATGCCAACAGCCCTGGTGAAACGCCGGCCAAGCGCCTGCGTGAAACGTCCGACACCGCAGCCGATATCGACCGCCGTCTTGCCGACGGGATCAACTGCATATTTTGCGAGAACAGGGTCGATCAGCAGCGTCGCGCGTTCGCGACCGAGTGCGAAGAATTTTTCGGGATCGTGATCCCACAACTCGGTCTCGACGTAAAAGAACGGGTCACGATTTGCGCGCTCATTCCAGGCTTTCTTCATATCCTTGGTCTGAGGCAATACCGTCTCCAATACCCGTCTCCACGGCAGAACGGGCAGTTAGCCCGAAGCCCTCCGGCCGCGCAAGCAACCGGAGCTGGTTCGGGTTGATCGGCATCTAACCTTTATCGTTAGTCTTAATAGACCCGGATTTCAGTGTATTTCCGACGAGCGCGCCATCGCCTCTTTCAGCTTCTCGAGCGTGAATGACGGACTGCGCGCGATATCGAGAATGGGTGTCTCCCGCCGCCCGCACAGCTCTGCCGCTTCCGGCAGTTTCGCGGCGACATCGAGCGGGATCACAACCGCGCCGTGCTGATCGGCATGGATCAGATCGTCCGAACGGACACTCATGCCGGCAACGCGTATTTCATTGCCGAACTCGCTCACATGCACATGCGCATGCGACGGACCGATCGTGCCGGCGAGCGCCTGGAAGTCCGGCGCCCATTGCGGGATATCACGGATCGAGCCATCGGTGACCACACCGAGGCAACCGAGCGCCCTGTGCACGGCGCTGTTCACCTCGCCCCAGAACGCGCCATAGCCCGCGTCGGGCCCGTCGATATCCTGGATCACGCTGATGCGCGGACCGATGCCCGTGCCGACATAGTCGTAGTAAGCGAGCCGCCGCGCCTTCTGCTCCGCGGCAGGCAGGCCGGAGGCTATGGTCGCGCGAATGGTCGCGGTGCGCGCATAGCCGACGATGGGCGGCAGATTGGGAAACGGACAAACCAGCGGACGCGTGGTGTAACCGATCAACCGGCGCTCAGGGGCGACGATCTCCATCGCATTGCAGATGGTCGGCGTGTCGTAGCGGCCCAGTGCTTCCAGAACGGATGCGGGCAGCGGACCGGTCGCGGAATTCGTCACGGCGTTTCTCCTGTGGGTGATTATCGCATCCCGTCTTCGCGGGACGTCGTCATCGCTGAGTGACTTCGGATATAGCCGACTTCACTGCATGCCCAAAACGAAATGCAGCCGCTTTCGTCCTGGCTGCTATCGCAGGGGAAAACGGCTGCAGGAATTGTTCGCGAGATGGACAATCAGTTCAGGCGTGCGGGCCGATCATCCGGTGCGATCTCAGGTGCACCCGGCGTATAGGGCGTCGATGCATGGGGCGCCGCCGGATCGACAGGGACCACCGACTGCGCTGCCAGCGCGCGTTCCTGATCACGATACGATTTCCAGCCCAGCGGAAGGCTCAGCAGATACATGATCGAGAGCGCCGACAGGATGTGCCAAGGGTAGCCGATCAGCAGCGCGATGAAGAGCACGACGCCGACGAACACAGGCAGCACCAGCTCACGCGGCACCCGCATGTTCACGGCCTTGCCGGAGAACACCGGCAGCCGCGACACCATCAGGAAGCCGACAAGCAGCGTGTAGAGGGTCGTCAGGATGGCCGGCGGCATCGGCATGCCCAGGAAGCCCAGATAGATCGGCAGCATCACGGTGAGCGCGCCCAGCGGCGCCGGCATGCCCGTGAAAAAGTTGGCCGCAAAAGCCGGCTTGTCCGGATCGTCCATGGTAGCGTTGAAACGCGCCAGCCGCAGACTGCCGGCGATGGCGAACACCATCGCGGCGATCCAGCCGGCATTGCTGAGATCGTGGAGCTGCCAGAAATACAGGATCAGGCCGGGTGCCACGCCGAAATTGACGAAGTCAGCCAGGCTGTCGAGTTCGGCGCCGAATTTGGACTGGCCCTTGATCATGCGGGCGACACGGCCATCGACACCATCGAGCACGGCGGCAAACACGATGGCTGCAACCGCCAGTTCCATCCGCCCTTCGGTGGACAGACGGATCGCCGTCAGGCCGGCGCAGATCGCCAGCAGCGTGATCATGTTCGGCACCAGCATCCGGATCGGAATGGTCCGGAACCGGCGGCGGCGCGTCTCGGGAGACTGGTCAGGAGGCATTTGCATGGCGTGATCCTAGCAAATCCCACCCTGCTCCGCCATTGTGGCGTCCTGCCGCCCAAACCGGCAGGAAATCGGGGTTAATCGACGCGGTAGGTGCGGCCGCCGTCACCGATCCTGAAATCGGCCAGCACGGTCTCGCCGGCAATCGCGGTCTGCCCCACGGCCACCAGCGCCTTGCTGCCTTCCGGCAGGTAGATATCCAGCCGGGAGCCGAAACGGATCAGGCCAAAGCGCTCGCCGGCGCTCAGGGTCTGGCCCTCGCGCACGAAGGACACGATCCGGCGCGCCACAAGCCCGGCGATCTGCACCACGCCGATCCGGCCGCCGGGGGTCGAAATAACCAGCGAATTGCGCTCGTTGTCCTCGCTGGCCTTATCCAGCTCGGCATTGATGAACTTGCCCGGCCGATAGGCAATGCGCTCGATCCGGCCAGCCACCGGGCTGCGGTTCACGTGGACGTTGAAGACGCTCATGAACACCGAGATGCGCAGCAGCGGCTGGTCGCCGAGGCCGAGTTCGGCCGGCGGCAGCACCGGCTGCACCATCGATACTTTCCCGTCGGCGGGCGACACCACGACACCCTCGCGGGTCGGGGTCACGCGCACCGGATCGCGGAAGAACAGCGCACACCAGACCGTCAGCACCGTTCCGATCCAGCCCAGCGGCGTCCAGATCCAGAACAGCACCAGGCTCGCCAGCGCAAAGGCGCCAATGAACGGATAGCCTTCCTTGTGGATCGGCGGGATCTGGCCACGGATGGAATTTGCGATGGACATTTAAGCTCTATCTTTCTTCCCCTCTCCCCCAAGCAGCGAAGCTGCGCAGGCGGGAGAGGGTGGCGCGACGCGTAGCGGCGTGCCGGGAGAGGGGGCTGGCGCGGAATGGCCAAGATGTTCAACGATCACCTCAAGCACTCCATCCGTGTTGTTGAACACCTCATTATTCCAGAACCGCAGAACGCGAAACCCTTGTTGTTGAAGCCATTGGTCTCGGGTTTGATCCGGTTTGCTGTCAGCATGCTGCCCGCCATCGACCTCAATGACGAGGCGCCGTTGAAGGCAGACGAAATCAACGATGTATCGCCCAATCGGCACCTGACGCTTGAATTTGAAGCTCTGAAATCGGTGCGCGCGCAACCGATACCAATGCTGCCGCTCGGCATCCGTCATGTTGGCGCGCAAAACTTTGGCCTGATCCCTCGCCATGCCCCCCTCTCCCGTCTCGCCCGCTAACGCGGGCGATCCACCCTCTCCCGCCAAGCGCAGCTTCGCCGCGCTCGGGGGCGAGGGAAAGAGAAAGAATCACTCCGCCGCGTCAGGCGTCATCAGGCGATCGTCGTCGACCGGCGGCGGGGTGCGATTGGGGGCGATGGCATCGTCGCCGATCTGGGCCAGCCGCTCACGGGCCTCCTGGGCCTCGCGCTGCCGGTTCCACATGCTGGCATAGAGACCGCCCGCCGCCAGCAACTGGCCATGGGTACCGCGCTCGGCGATACGGCCCTGATCGAGCACAATGATCTCGTCGGCGCCGACGATGGTGGACAGCCGATGCGCAATCACCAGCGAAGTACGGCCCTGCGAGACCTTCTCCAGCGCGTCCTGGATCTCCTGCTCGGTATGGCTATCGAGCGCCGACGTCGCTTCGTCGAGCAACAGGATCGGCGGCGCCTTGAGCACGGTCCGTGCAATGGCCACGCGCTGCTTCTCGCCGCCGGAGAGTTTCAGGCCGCGTTCGCCGACTTCGGTCTCGTAGCCCTTTGGCGACATCCGGATGAACGGGTCGATCTGCGCCATACGGGCGGCTTCCTCGACCTCCGCGTCGGTTGCGTCCCAACGGCCATAGCGAATGTTGTAGCGGATGGTGTCGTTGAACAGCACTGTGTCCTGCGGGACCATGCCGATCGACTGGCGCAACGAGGCCTGCGTGACATTGCGGATATTCTGGCCATCGATGGAGATCGTGCCGCCCGACACATCATACAGTCGGAACAGCAGTCGCGAGATCGTCGACTTGCCGGCGCCCGACGGGCCGACGATGGCGACGGTCTTGCCGGCCGGCACGTCGAAGGAGAGCCCCTTCAGGATCGGCCGCTCCGGGTCATAGGCGAAACGCACGTCGTCGAAGCGCACAGCACCTGACGTCACCAGCAGCGGCTTGGCTCCTGGAATATCCTTCACTTCCGGATTGCGGTTCAGGACACCGAACATCTTCTCGATGTCGATGATCGCCTGCTTGATCTCGCGATACACCATGCCCATGAAATTCAGCGGCTGGTAGAGCTGGATCATCATGGCGTTGATCATGACGAAATCACCCACCGTGTGGGTGCCGTTGCGCACGCCGACCGCGCACATCAGCATCGTCGATGTCAAACCGAGCGTGAAGATGATTGCCTGCCCGGTATTGAGCACAGCCAGCGACGTATAGGTCTTGACGCTGGCGCGCTCGAAACGCTCAACGGTCTTGTCATAGCGCTCGGCCTCGCGCGTTTCAGCGCTGAAATATTTGACCGTCTCGTAGTTCAGCAGCGAGTCGATGGCCTTGGTATTCGCTTCGGTATCGGACTCATTCATGTTGCGGCGGATGGCGATGCGCCACTCGGTCGCCAGATACGTATAGTACATGTAGACGACCACGGTGATCGCCACGACCAGCACATAGCGCCAGTCGAACTGCCACAGCAGCACACCCATCACCAGCAACAGCTCGACGATGGTCGGCACCAGTTGCAGGATCACCATCCGCACGATGACTTCGATGCCTGCGCGGCCGCGTTCGAGCACACGCGTCAGGCCACCGGTCTTGCGCTCCAGATGAAAGCGCAGCGACAGTTCGTGCATATGGACGAAGGTGAGATAGGCCAGCTTGCGCACCGCATGCATCGCCACTTTGGCAAAGATGCCGTCGCGCCACTGCGTGAAGATCGCCATCAGCACGCGGATTGCGCCGTAGCTGACGGTCATGGCGACCGGCGATGCGATCAGCCACAGCGTCCAGTTCGAGGACTGGACCGGAGCCGTATCGGCACCGGTCAGCGCATCGATCGCCCATTTGAAGGTGAACGGCACTGTCAGTGTGGCCGCCTTGGCGACCAGTAGCAGCAGCATCGACCAGACGACGCGCATCTTCAGGTCGTCGCGGTCGCCCGGCCAGATATAGGGCCACAAATGGGCGAGCGTTCCGAACAGCGTGCCGCGTTCGATATGGGCCGGGTTAGGAACTGTCTCGTCGTTCAGCGCGGGATCGGAATCAGACATGCACGGCGCCTGGAACGAACGGAGCTGCGGCCCGGGGCCGGCTCAAAATGGAGGTCGATTTCATTAGAATGCATATAGGCGCTTTGCCGGAACGTCGCACCCTCGCGGAGCATTCTTTTCCCTGCGGAGAGGTGTCCCGGGCAGGAATTTCCCGTATCACGTTCATTCCGTGTCTTGACGCTGTTATCCCGCAGTGCCACATGGAATCTATGAGCACAATTAAAACGATCTGCGTCTATTGCGGCTCCGGCCCCGGTACCAATCCCAGTTTCGTCGAATCAGCGGTCGCGCTCGGCAAGATCATGGCCGAGCAAGGCATCGGCCTAGTCTATGGCGGCGGCTCCATCGGCCTGATGGGCGCGGTCGCCAAGTCCGTGCTGGACAATGGCGGCCGGGTCACCGGCATCATCCCGGAATTCCTAACCAAGCGCGAAAACGCGCTGACCGCCGCCCAGGAACTGATCGTTACCCACGACATGCATGAGCGCAAACGGCTGATGTTCGAGCGATCGGACGCCTTCGTCGCCCTGCCCGGCGGCATCGGCACGTTGGAAGAGCTGGTCGAACAGCTCACCTGGCAGCAGCTCGGCCGCCACAGCAAGCCGATCCTGATGGCCAATATCGATAACTTCTGGGAGCCGCTGCTCGAGCTGCTCAAACACATGCGCTCGACCGCCTTCATCCGGCCGACACTGCCGCTGGACGTGCTGACGGCCGACCGTGCCGAAGACATCCTGCCCCGGCTCCGCACCGCTGCGGCGCTGGCTTCCGACGAAGCCAAGAAGCTGGCTCCGGACGTCGCGACGCGGCTCTGAGACCTGCTACGACTTGGTGGCGTCGTCCTTCGGGAACGTCACCACCTCGATGCGATTACCATCGGCATCGGCGATGAAAGTCGCATAGTAGCGCACGCGATCATGCGGCCGCAGCGAGGGCGCGCTTTCCGAGACGCCGCCAGCGGCCATGGCTGCCGCATAAAACGCATCAACCTCATCCATCGTCCTCGCACGCAGACAAAGATGCACACCGCTATCAAGCGGTAGCGGCGCCATGCCTGCACGCAGATTGAGCCAGACTTCCGGATAGCTCTTGCCGAACCCGACCATTGCCGGACGTGTCACCAGTCGGGTCATGCCAAGCGGCGCGAAGCTGCGCTCGTAGAATGCTACGGCCCGTTCGAGATTGCTGACCGCGATGGAGATGTGATCGATCATCGGTCTTCCTCCCCCGCCTTCGTCATTCGATTTACGACGCCCCGGATTCGCCCAGCGTCTTCTGCATCGTGGTGTTGGCAAGCCACTCGTCATTCAGCGGCACGCTGTTGCGCTGTGTCGGGATATATCCGCGTTTCTTGAAGAAGGGCTCGGCGGTGTCGCTGGCATCGACGGTCAGCAGCTTGGCGCCGCGTGCACCTGCGAGCTTCTCGATCGCATCGATCAGCAGCGATGCCACACCCTGGAGGGCCGCATTCGGATGCACGTAAAGCAGATCGATGTGATTGGCGCCTTTCAGCGACGCAAAGCCGACCGGAACGCCGTCCAGCGTCGCAATCAGTGTGAGTTGCGACGCCAGCCGCTTGCCGAAGGCCACTTCGTCGTCGACCGTTGCAGCCCAGGCTTCCTGCTGCGCTTCGCTGTAGTCGTCGCCCGTCAATTCCTCGATGCTGGCCACGAAGATCGCAGCCGCAATTGCGGTGTCATCCGGCAGGAACGGTCGCAATGCCGGTTTCGCCTCGCCCATCGCGCTCACCAGAAATCCACCAGCTTCAGCGCCAGCGCGATGGCGCCGATGATCAATGCCCACTTGAGGGCGATGTAATATTTCCAGTGCTTTGGAAACGGTGTGTCGGGTCGGCTCATCGCGCGATCTCCCAGGTGGTGCCTTCCTTCGAGTCCTTGATGACGACGCCCATGGCGGCAAGTTCGTCGCGAATACGATCCGACTCCTTGAAGTCCTTGCGGGCCCGCGCGGCTGTGCGATCCGCAATCAAACCATCGACCTTTGCTGCATCGATCCCGCTGGCCTGTTGTTTGCGTCCATTCCATGCAGCAGCCGTTTCCGACAGGAAACCGAGCGCACGCAACGACGCTGCAAACTGGCTGCGATCGCCGTCATTGCCTGCGGCCGCACTGTTGCGAAGACCGTGCAGCGCTGCAACAGCCAGCGACGTGTTCAGATCGTCGAACATCGGCTCCATCACCTTGTCGGAGACGTCGCCACCTGTTGCATCCGCCGCGACCCAATACCAGTCATCGAGCGTCTTGGCGCTTTCTTCCAAACCTTTCACGGTCCAGTCGATCGGCGAACGATAGTGTGTCTTCAACATGTTCAGGCGCAGCACTTCGCCCGGCCAATCTTGCAGCAATTCGCGGATCGTGAAGAAATTGCCGAGGCTCTTCGACATCTTCTCGCCTTCGACCTGCAGGAAGCCGTTATGCATCCAGTAATTCGCCATCGCATGCGTACCGTGCGCGCAGCGCGATTGGGCGATTTCGTTTTCATGATGCGGGAAGATCAGGTCGAGGCCGCCGCCATGAATGTCGAAGATCGTGCCGAGATAGGCCTCCGCCATCGCCGAGCACTCGATGTGCCAGCCCGGACGGCCCCTGCCCCATGGGCTCTCCCAGCCGGGCTCTTCGGCGGATGACTGCTTCCACAACACGAAGTCGGTCGGATGCTTCTTGTGCGCATCGACGGCGACGCGCGCACCGGCCTGTTGGTCTTCAAGTTTGCGGCCGGAGAGTGCGCCATAGTCGGCCATAGACTGGGTGTCGAACAGCACTTCGCCCGCAGCCTCATAGGCGTGGCCGCGCGCGATCAATTCCCTGATCAGCGTCACCATATCGGTCTTGCCGTCGGGTCGCGGCAGCACGAAGTCCGTGGCCCGCGGCTGCACCGTCGGCGACAGGCAGCCTAGCGCTTCGACGTCGGCCTGAAACTGATTGGCCGTGGTCTCGGTGACCCGGCGGATCGCCTCGTTCAGCGGCAAGCCCGGAAAATCGCGCAGCGCGCGGTCGTTGATCTTGTCATCGACGTCGGTGATGTTGCGGACATAGGTTACTTTGTCGACTCCGTAGACGTATCGCAGCAGCCGGTACAGCACGTCGAACACGATGACCGGGCGCGCATTGCCGATATGGGCGAAGTCGTAGACCGTCGGTCCGCAGACATACATCCGGACGTTGTCGGCATCGATCGGCGTGAAGACACGCTTCTCGCGGGTCAGAGTGTCGTACAGACGCAAATCCATGGAAGTCCCATCCCTAGCGGCCGGGGCGTCCAATGATCTCGTGTGAGAAAAGACGGCCTCAGCCAGCGAATCGCTAGCTCTTAATCTCGCGGCAAATGCCACAAATGGCGAGAGAACCGTTCATCGGGGCACCATGGGGCAACCCCAGGTGGCCCGTCAAGGGTGTGGAACTATGCCGCAAAGGGCTGATTTCGGCCTCAATCCATCGCTACGCCGCCCATGGTTAATGATTATTAATCTTTGGGGCGTATCGAATGAGGGCGAATTTCCTCATTCATTCGGTGAGTTATGAAATCCATTTCAGTCGTTCTGACGGCGGCATTTGTTCTGGCGGCCTCCTCGGCCTTTGCCGATTCCCGCGTCTTCATCATCGCCAACCAGTCTGACGGTTACGGTATCGACCAGTGCCTCGCCCGCGGCGAGAAGTGCGGCGCGCATGCCGCCCTGTCCTATTGCAAATCGCGCGCCTTCGACCAGGCAGTCGCCTATCGCCGCATCGATCCCGATGAAGTGACCGGCTCGGTCCCGACGTCAGGCAGCGCCTGCCATCACGGCAAATGCGACGAATTCGTTGCGATTACCTGCCAGCGCTGACATCCCGCGGCTTGCGACTTTCTTGCGTCACGCTTGCGGCCACAGTGAGGCCCCGGAAACGACGTGACCCTGCCGCGAGAAGCAGCTATGGAAAGCCGCGTTCGCCGCCGCATTTTCATCGCGCGCGTCTGGCAACGTCGGCGAGAGGTTGGCGGCGGTATCGACGCGCGATGCCGCACCACCCCGCTTGTTTCTGTCTCGCTCGCTTCTGACTCGCGCATTGGCCGGATATGTCTGACACTGTGACTGCTTCCCTTTCTCGCTGGGCTTTCGTTGGTGCCGCACTGGTTGGTGCGCTGTCGCTGGGCACTCCTGCATCGGCGCAGAACGGACCGCCCCCGGCCTATCCCGCGCAGCAGGTCTATCCGCCGAGCCAGGCGCAGCAGCAGGGCTCTGCCAATCCCATGTGCGGGCGCCTCGAGGCGCAGCTTGCGACCATCGATCGCGGCAACGGCCTCGATCCCGCGCGCGCCGAACAGCTTCGCCGCTATGAGGACGCCGCGTCCAAGCAGCAGAGCGAGCTCGACCGCGTCTCGGCGCAGGCCAAGCGGATGGGCTGCGACAGTTCCGGCTTCTTCTCGCTGTTCAACGGCCAGTCGCAGCAGTGCGGCCCGGTCAATAACCAGATCCAGCAGATGCGCGGCAATCTGGATCAGATCACCAGCAATCTCGAACGCCTGCGCGTCGGCACGCCCGGCAGTTCGGACCGTGATACCCAGCGCCGCTCGGTGCTGCTGGCCCTCGCGCAGAACAATTGCGGCCCTCAATACGCCGCCGCTGCGCAGCGCGCCGCGCCGCAGAACTCAGGCCCCGGCGGTTTCCTGAGCAACCTGTTCGGCAACAACGAGCCAAGCCCCGGCGCGCCGCCGCTGGACGGCAACATGAGCCCCGTTCCGTCTGGCACCTATCGGACCGTCTGCGTGCGCACCTGCGATGGCTTCTATTTCCCGATCTCGTTCGCGACGATCCCGGCGCGTTTCGGCGATGACGAGCGGACCTGCAAGAATCTCTGCCCGGCCTCCGACGCCAACCTGTTCACCTATCGCAACCCCGGTGAGGACATGAACTCGGCTGTCTCGGTGTCGGGTCAGCCCTATTCGTCGTCGCCGAACGCTTTCAAGTATCGCACCGAATTCAACCCGTCGTGCTCCTGCAAGGCGCAGGGCCAGACATGGTCCGAGGCGTTGAAGAATGTCGACGACAAATCGGCAGCGGAGAATGGCGACATCATCGTCACCGAGGAACGTGCCAAGCGGATGTCGCAGCCGCAAAAGGGCACGCCTGCCGCCTTGAAGAAGGGCGCAGCACCGGAGGCGCCTGCAGCAGCAGTTCCCGCGCAACCGGCGACACCGTCCACTCCTGGTCAGATCCGCACGGTCGGCCCGCAATTCCTGCCGAACAACGCGCCGCGCTAAACGGCGCGCGGCCTATCCGTCAAACGCTTCCGCCGAGCCCTTGCTGGCGCGCGTGACAAGATCTTCGTCCGGCTTCGGCAATGGATTGGCCAGATCGCGAAACTTGTTGGTGATCGGATAGCGGCGATCCCTGCCAAAGTTCTTCCGCGTCACTTTCACGCCCGGTGCCGCCTGCCGGCGCTTGTATTCGGCGATGTTGAGCAGCCGATCGACGCGCGTCACAACGTCTTTCTCGTAACCGGCCGCGACGATCTCCGACAGCGGCTCTTCGCGTTCGACGAGGCGTTCGAGAATGCCATCGAGAATATCGTAGGGGGGTAGCGAGTCTTGGTCGGTCTGGTTTTCGCGCAGTTCGGCCGTGGGCGGACGGATAATGATGTTGTTGGGGATCACTTCGCCATCAGGACCGAGCGCGCCTTCGGGCTTCCATGAATTGCGCAAGGTCGAGATACGGAACACCTGGGTCTTGTAGAGATCCTTGATCGGATTGAATCCGCCATTCATGTCGCCATAGAGCGTGGCATAGCCGACCGACATTTCCGACTTGTTACCTGTCGTGACGACCATCGCGCCGGTCTTGTTGGAGACGGCCATCAACAGCGTACCGCGGGTGCGCGCCTGCAGGTTCTCTTCGGTGATGTCGCGCGCGAGACCCTTGAAGGTATCGGCAAGGATCTTCTCGAAGCCGTTGACCGCATCGGCGATGGGCAGGATCTCGTAACGGAAACCCAGCGCCTTCGCGAGCTTGTCGGCATCGTCGAGCGACACCTGCGCGGTGTAGCGGAATGGCAGCATGATGCCGCGCACGCGGTCGGCGCCGAGCGCATCCACGGCGATCGCGGCGCAAAGCGCGGAGTCGATACCGCCGGAGATGCCCATCAGCACGCCGGGGAAGCCGTTCTTGTTGACGTAATCGCGCAAGCCAAGCACACAGGCGGCGTAGTCGCCCTCGTCGCCTTCCGGTACCGGTGCGATCGGTCCGTCGCAGCGCCAGTGGCCGTCGATCTTCTCGAATGTCAGCGTTGTGACGCTCTCGGTGAAGGACGGCAATTGCGCACCCAGCGAGCGGTCGGCATTGAGCACAAAGCTCGCGCCGTCGAACACCAGTTCGTCCTGACCGCCGACCTGGTTGAGATAGACCATCGGCAAATGGCTCTCGGTGACGCGGGCGACCTGCACCGACAAGCGCAGATCCGTCTTGCCGCGGGCATATGGCGAACCGTTCGGCACGATCAGGATTTCGGCGCCGGTCTCGGTCAGCGTCTCGACCACGTCTTCGTAGTCGGCGGACTCTTCCATCCAGGTGTCTTCGCAGATCGGCACGCCGACGCGCAGGCCGCGGATGGTGACGGGTCCCGAGACCGAGCCGCGCGCGAAGACGCGCTTCTCGTCGAACACGCCGTAATTCGGCAGATTGACCTTGAAACGGATCGCGCTGATGCGGCCGTCGTCGAGCAGCGCGCAGGCATTGTAGAGCTTGCCGCCATCGACCCAGGGCGAGCCGATCAACACAGCCGGACCCCCGTCCGCGGTCTCGCGCGCCAGCTCCTCGATGGCTGCGCGGCAGGCCGCCTGAAAGGCCGGCTTCAGCACCAGATCTTCCGGCGGATAGCCGGCGATGAACAATTCAGGAAACACGATCAGCGTCGCGCCGTCGGCTTTGGCCTGCGCCCGCGCAGCGCGCGCCTTGGCGGCATTGCCGGTGATGTCACCGACGATGGGATTGAGCTGGGCGAGTGTGACCGTGAAGCGCGTCAATTCTGTCATGGAAACATCCAAGCCTACCGGCTCATCCTTCGCAACTGCAGGATTAGAAGATGCCTATGCGCTCACCGAGCGCATACAGCCAGGTCATGCCGGCGATCACAAGTGCGACGCCGACGGCCGCCGATCCCATATCCTTCACACGCCCGATCTGCGGATCGTGTTCGGTGGTGAGCCGGTCGGCCAGTTTCTCGATGGCGGTGTTGAGCAGTTCGACGGTGAGCAGCAGCAAAACCACCGCCACCAGCTCGAGCCGACGCGCTGCGGTGGTGCCGATGAGAAATGACAGCGGCAACGCGAGGAGCAGTGCAAACAGCTCCTCGCGAATGGCCTGCTCCGATCGCGTCGCGAAGGTCAGGCCATTCCAGGTATTGATGCAGGCCCGCCAGAGGCGCGACAAGTTTAGAGACCCGATGCCACCGGCAGCGGCTCCGCCCTGTCGACGCGGGACGTCTTCAGCAATTCGGCGATCAGGAACGCCATGTCGATGGATTGCTCGGCATTCAGACGGGGATCGCAGACCGTGTGGTAGCGGTCGTTGAGGTCCTCATCCGAAATGGCGCGCGCGCCACCGGTGCATTCCGTCACGTTCTGGCCGGTCATCTCCAGATGCACGCCGCCCGGATGGGTGCCTTCGGCGGCATGGATCTGGAAGAACGACTTCACCTCGGACAGGATACGATCGAATGGACGGGTCTTGTAGCCGGAATTCGACGTGATGGTGTTGCCGTGCATCGGATCGCACGACCATACCACCGAGCGCCCTTCCTTCTGCACCGCGCGGATGAAGCCCGGCAGATGCTCCCCAACCTTCTCGTGGCCGAAGCGGTTGATCAGCGTCAGGCGGCCGGGCTCATTGTCCGGATTGAGGACGTCGATCAGCTTCAGCAGTTCATCCGGCTTCAGCGACGGGCCGCACTTCAGGCCGATCGGATTCTTGATGCCACGGAAGTATTCGACATGGGCATGATCGAGCTGACGAGTGCGGTCGCCGATCCAGATCATGTGGCCGGAGGTCGCGTACCAGTCGCCCGTCGTGGAATCGACGCGCGTGAAGGCCTGCTCATAGCCGAGCAACAGCGCTTCGTGGCTGGTGTAGAAATCCGTCGACCGCAGTTCCGGGTGGCTTTCCAGATTGAGGCCGCAGGCGCGCATGAAGTTCAGCGCATCCGAGATGCGGTCGGCTAGTTCCTTGTAACGGCGCGATTGCTGCGAATCCTTCAGGAAGCCGAGCATCCACTGGTGCACGCTGCCGAGATTGGCGAAGCCGCCGGTCGCGAAAGCGCGCAGCAGATTCAGCGTCGCCGCCGACTGGCGATAGGCCATCAGCTGGCGCTGTGGGTCGGGCACGCGCGATTCTGGCGTGAAGGCGATGTCATTGATGATATCACCGCGATAGCTCGGCAGTTCGACACCGTCGAGCTTCTCCATCGGCGACGACCGCGGCTTGGCGAACTGACCGGCGATACGGCCGATCTTCACCACGGGCAGCGCGCCGGCATAGGTCAGCACCACCGACATCTGCAGGAAGGCGCGGAAGAAATCGCGGATATTGTTGGCGCCGTGTTCGGCAAAGCTCTCGGCGCAATCGCCGCCCTGCAGCAGGAACGCTTCGCCGGCGGCCACGCGGGCGAGCGACTTCTTCAGATTGCGGGCTTCGCCTGCAAAAACCAGCGGCGGAAACGTGGCAAGCTGCGCCTCGACATCGCCAAGGGCCTTGAGATCCGGGTATTCCGGCATTTGCAGCACGGGCTTGCCGCGCCAGCTATCGGGCGTCCACCGCTCGGACATCACTTCTCTCCTGAAAACCGCGCTTTATGGCTGCGGAGGCCGCGTTATACACAGCGTAGATGGGGATCGCCAGTTCGAAATCCACATTGCGCCCCAAGCCCTTGCAGCCAAAGCCGAATTCGCATTTGCTAGGCCCGGGTAAGGAACATATGGGACACCATGGGAGAAACTGCGGTGTCGGAGGCTGCACTGGACGACGCTTTTGCCGATGACATCACCTTCCAGGCGACCGACGGCTATTCGTTGGGCGCGACGCTGTACCTGCCCCGCGGCGCCCGCACCCACGCGGTTCTGATCAATTCCGCAACCGCCGTTCCCCGCAAAATCTACAGAGGCTTCGCCAGCTACCTCGCGAGCCGCGGCTGTGCCGTGCTGACCTATGACTACCGCGGCACCGGGGATTCGCGGCCCAAGGCCGCCCCCCTGTCCGGCCGGTCGAACGCGCTGGTCGGCTTCAAGGCGTCCATGACCGACTGGGCTGCGCTCGATGTTACCGCCGCGGTGACCTGGATGCGCGAGCGCTACAAGGCAATGCCACTTGCCTTTGTCGGTCACTCCTTCGGCGGTCAGGCGCTCGGCCTGATCCCCAACAATTCCGAGGTGTCACGCGCCCTGCTCATCGCGGCACAAGCCGGCACCTGGCGACTGATGACGCCGCCTGAGGGCTACCGCATCTATGCGCTCATGAAATTCGTCGGCGCGCCGCTGGCGCGCGTCATCGGCTATGCGCCCGGCAGGATCGGGCTCGGCTACGATCTGCCACGCGACGTGTTTCTGGAATGGGCGGGCTGGGTCACCAGCGATCGCTACTTCTTCGACGACAGCAAACTGCGGGCACTGGCGAACTTTCCGCGCTACCGCGGCGAGATGCGGGCCCTGAGCTTTTCAGACGATCCATGGGCGACACGCGCCGCCGTGGAAATGCTCTGCGCCGGCTTCACGTCGATCAAGCCGGAGATCGACAGTATCCGCCCTATCGAGGCCGGCTCGAAAAAGGTCGGCCATTTTGGATTCTTCCGGCCGGAGCACCGTGACACGCTGTGGCGCGGCGCCGCCGAATGGATCCAGATGGAAGATTAGGGGCACATCATTAAAGCCGCAGATCATCGATCCGCCCTCATCCTGAGGAGCGGTCGTCTTCGACCGCGTCTCGAAGGATGGCCACAAACACCGATACGTTGCATCTCATGGTTCGAGACGCGCGCAAGGGCGCGCTCCTCACCATGAGGGCTGGTGTTACTCCGCGGCTTCGCGCACGTAGCGTGCGGTGGGCGTGCGCATCGTCACCAGCTCCTCGGCCGCACTCGGATGCACCGCCACCGTGGCGTCGAAGTCAGCCTTGGTGGCCTTCAGCTTCACGCAGATGCCCAGCACCTGGATGAGTTCGGCCGCCTCCGGTCCGACGATATGGGCGCCGACCACGATATCCGTCGCACCGTCGACCACCAGCTTCATCAGCACGCGGCTTTCGCTGCCTGAAATCGTCGATTTGATCGACCGGAAATTGGTCTTGTAGATATCGACGTGGCTGAAGATGGCGCGCGCCTCTTCTTCGCTCATACCGACAGTGCCGACCTCCGGCTGGGTGAACACCGCGGTCGGGATATTGCTGTGATCGACCTTCACGGTCTTCTTGCCGAACACCGTATCGGCAAAGGCATGGCCTTCGCGGATCGCCACCGGCGTCAGGTTGACCCGATTGGTGACGTCACCGACCGCGTAGATATGCGGCACATTGGTCTGCGAGAACTCGTTGACGATGATGCCGCCATGGGCGGGCTTGAGCGCAACGCCAGCCTTCTCGAGGCCGAGATTGGCGGTATTCGGATTGCGCCCGATCGCGAACAACACCTGATCGGACGCGATGCTTGCGCCGCTGGACAAATGCGTCGTGAATTCGTGCCGGTGCTTATCGACCTTGGTCACCGTGCAGCCGGTCAGGATGGTGATGCCATCCTTTTCCATCTCGCTGCGGACATGGGCGCGCACGTCCTCATCGAAACCGCGCAGGATGTTGTCGCCGCGATAGATCACCGTCACGTCGGAGCCCAATCCTGCAAAGATGCAGGCGAATTCGAGCGCGATATAGCCGCCGCCCTGGATCACGATGCGCTTCGGCAGTTCGGGCAGATGAAACACCTCGTTGGAGGAGATCACATGCTCGATGCCGGGAATCACCGGCCCATGATTGGGCGCGCCGCCGGTCGCAATCAGGATATGCTTGGCGTTCACCGTCTCGCCGGTGCCGAGCCGCAGCGTGTGCGGATCCTCGAACACTGCGCGGGTCTTGACGGTCGTCGCGCCGGTCTTCTCCACATTGGACTGATAGATGCCCTCGAGTCGGGCGATCTCCTTGTCCTTGTTGGCGATGAAGGTCGACCAGTCGAATGTTGCCGTCGGAATGGTCCATCCGAAACCGGCAGCATCGTCGATCTCGCGCTGGACATGCGAGGCATAGACCATCAGCTTCTTCGGCACGCAGCCGCGGATCACGCAGGTGCCGCCGAAGCGATATTCCTCGGCCACCATGACCTTCGCGCCGTAGCCGGCAGCGATACGGGCGGCGCGCACGCCGCCTGAACCGCCACCAATGACAAACAGATCGACGTCCACGTCAGCCATGATCGCTCCGAACTGCGGGCTGAGGCCCGGGATGACGGGCCTCAGCTTACGCCCTTAGATTTCCTTGCCGCGCTTGCGCATTTCAGCGCGGAACAGGCCGTTGACCTGCTCCGAAAACTGCTGCGCCCACTGCTGCATATAGGTCATGCTGGCGGAAATCGACTGGGGCTCCTGCACCAGAAGTTTCTGGCCGAGCGGCGACTTGTAGAAAGTCGCAAGGTCCTTCAACTCCGCCTCTGTGAAGTCGCTGGCATAGATCTTCGCCATCTGCTCGGTGATCTCCTTGTCGCGCCCGGCCATCGTCTGCGCGATGGTGATGGCGACCTCATTGAGATCTTTCTGATAGTTCAGATTGCTCTGCAGCAGCGAATCCTTGACGCGCTGAACCATGTTCGGCACGGCATTGGCATACATCGCGCTGGCGTTCTTCATCGCCAGAATTTCCTTGGCGTAAGCGATCGCAGCTGGCGACGCCGGCTTGATCGGCCGCGCCTGTCCTTCCGGAGACGCCTGCTGCGCGGAGACCGGCAGCGCGATCACTGCAACGCTGAGCGCCAGACCGGCGGACAGCAGCATGTGCGAGAGCTTCTTCATTCCAATTCTCCTTGATTGCGCCGTTACGGACGCTCGAAAACGCGAATTCCTTGCGATCCTGCCAGCATGGCGGTGCTTGCCAGACCGATAAACAGACCGTGCTCGACCACGCCCGGAATGGCGCCGAGCAGCCCGGCCAGGCGGGGCGCATCGGTGATGGTCCCGAGCCGGGCGTCGATGATCCAGTGGCCGCCATCGGTGACGAAAGCATGGCCGTCCTTGCCGCTGCGAATGGCCATTTCGCCGTGCAACCCGCACTTGGCGAACACATCGGCAATCGCGCGGCGCGTGGCCGACAGGCCGAACGGGATCACTTCCACAGGCAGCGGGAAGCGGCCGAGGGTCGGTACCCACTTGGAATCGTCGGCGATGACAATCATGCGGTCGGACGCCGCCGCCACGATCTTCTCGCGGAGCAATGCGCCGCCGCCGCCCTTGATGAGATTCAGCGCCGGATCGACTTCGTCGGCACCGTCGACCGTGAGATCGAGCCGATCGACCTCGTCGAGTGTGGTCAGCGGCACGCCGCAACGCTGCGCATCGGCCCGCGTGGCCTCGGACGTCGGAACGCCAATAACCTTGAGACCGCCCGCCACGCGTTCACCGAGCAGTTCGACGAAGTGCTTCGCTGTCGATCCCGTGCCGAGTCCGAGCTTCATGCCATCACGCACATGTTCGAGCGCCTTGGCGGCAGCCTGTCGTTTCAGCTCGTCCATATTCATCGGCGCGGCGGTCCTTGCGGTTCACAATTGGTCCCGCGGACGGGATGCGCCGCATATCTAGCGACGTTTGGGGGCAAGGAACAGGGCGAAGGGCGTGCTTTCCCTGGGAATGCAGGCCTGCATTCCCAGGGGGATGCTGGGCTACGTCCGCCCCCCTTGCGGGATCAGCCGGGGACCGGTAGCGATCCGCTCATGACCCAAGCTCCCCTCGTCGTTTTCGACCTCGACGGTACCCTCGTCGATACCGCCCCTGATCTCATCAGCGCGCTGAATCATGTGCTTCATCAGGAGGGGTTGGCCCCCGTCCCGTTGGAATCTGCGCGGAAAATGATCGGCCAGGGCGCCCGGCGCCTGATCGAACGCGGGCTCGAGCTTGAAGGGCGGGAAATGACCCCGGACGAGGTCACACGCCTGACCGAGGATTTCATCGCTTATTACGCGGAGCATATCGCTGACGAGTCGCGCCCCTTCGAGGGGCTGATTGGCGCCCTCGACGAGATGGCGGGGCGTGGCTACCGCTTCGCGGTCTGCACCAACAAGCTGGAATGGTTGTCGAAGCTGCTGCTCGACAAGCTGGAGCTGACCAACCGATTTGCGGCGATCTGCGGCGCCGACACCTTCGGCGTCGCGAAGCCCGATCCTGTCATCCTGCAGCAGACGGTAGCGCGTGCCGGTGGCATGATGTCGTCCGTTGTCATGGTCGGCGATGCCGGCCCCGATGTCGGTGTGGCGCGGCGGGCCAATGTCCCGGTGATCGGCGTTACATTCGGCTATACCGATGTCCCGATTATCGAGCTCAAGCCCGACATCGTGATCGACCATTTCCGTGACCTACCGGCGACTGTCGACCGCCTGTTGCCCCACCGCCTCGCCTAGCCTGTTCAGATAATTGAGTTTCTCAGGTTGTTCGGCGATTTCGTTAACCATCAATTAACTATAAGCGGCCTGCGTGTTGCGTCATATGTGCGACGCTCCTATGGTTGCCCGGGGATGGCGGCTAGCCGCAAAACGTGACGGATATACCCATGCGTAGAGTAATAGTTTTGGCAGCGGCAGGCTTGAGCCTGGCCGGTTGCACGTCGTTCTCCATGGACGCATTCAAGTCGGCACCGGAACCGGTTACCGTGCAATTCGACTCGGTTCCGCCCGGCGCAGAGGTGGTCACGTCCATTGGCCCGAGCTGCAAGACGCCGTGCTCGCTGCCTCTGGCAACGGAAACCGGGTTCAGCGCAACCTTTACCCTCGCAAAATTCCAGCCGATGACAGTTCCGGTGACCGTCACCCGCGTTCCCGGGGATTTCACCTCGCCGGCACGGACCACAGTCGATCCGAGCCCGGTCGTCGCCGAACTGCAGCCTGCGACGCCGCCGCGCCGCGCCCGCAAGGCTGCCAAGCGTGCAGCAGCGCCTGCCGCGGCCCCGGCGGCCGCCGCATCTGCGGCGGGCTCGCCGTTCCCCGCCCCTCGCTGATCCACCAAACATATACGTTGGCGTGATTGTGCCAGCTGCAACCCGTGACTAGATTGAACGTGCGGCGTTTTTCGCCGCGCGAGCAATTCATGTTTTGCAGTCAGGCATCTGAATGACCGTCTCCGAGTTGAGCCCCGCCCTGGCCTCCTCTGCCATGACCGACCCGTTCGGCCGGCGGATCAACTATCTGCGTGTCTCGGTGACGGACCGCTGCGATCTGCGCTGCTTCTACTGCATGTCGGAAGACATGACCTTCCTGCCCAAGGCCGACCTGCTGACGCTGGAAGAGCTCGACCGGCTCTGTTCCGCATTCATCGCCAAGGGCGTTACCAAGCTGCGGCTAACCGGCGGCGAGCCACTGGTCCGGCGCAATGTGATGGGTCTGGTGCGTTCGCTGTCGCGCCACCTCAAGACCGGCGCGCTGAAAGAGCTGACGCTGACCACCAACGGCTCGTTGCTCGCCAAGTATGCCGATGAACTGGCCGATTGCGGCGTGAAGCGCATCAACGTCTCCCTGGACACGCTCGACCCCGCGAAATTCCGCGCCATTACGCGCTGGGGCGACCTCAACAAGGTGCTGGCCGGTATCGACGCGGCGCAGGCTGCGGGCCTGGCCGTGAAGATCAATGCCGTCGCCTTGAAGAACATGAATGAGGACGAGATCCCCTCATTGATCGAATGGGCCCACGGCCGCGATATGGCGCTGACGCTGATCGAAGTGATGCCGATGGGCGATATCGGCGAAGGCCGCATCGACCAGTATGTGCCGCTGTCTATGCTGCGCGCACGCCTGGCCAGTCAGTTCACGATGACCGATCTGCCCGACGATACCGGCGGTCCTGCCCGCTATGTTCGCGTCGCCGAGACCGGCGGCAAGATCGGCTTCATCACGCCGATGACCCACAATTTCTGCGAATCCTGCAACCGCGTCCGCATTACCTGCACCGGCACGATCCATACCTGCCTGGGCCACGAGGATGCGTCCGATCTGCGCAAGCCACTGCGCGCTTCCGCCGACAACGACCTCCTGAACGCCACGATCGACCGCGCCATCGGCCTGAAGCCGAAGGGGCACGATTTCATCATCGATCGACGCCACAACCGGCCGAGCGTCAGCCGGCATATGAGCGTGACCGGGGGGTAACCCACCGGCGGTGCTCCGTCCTTCCCCTCGACCAATGGCCTGCGGCAAACCGTCAATTTCCGATTGACGATTGCATGACGCGCTGAAATGGTGCCGCCGAATTCTTTCGCCCAGCGGAAAAAGCTGCGCTTTCTCAGTGAGAAAGACGTGATGAGCGGACGGCGGGGCGACTTTCGGGGGAAACTGTGGACGTACTCAAATTCACACGTGCGATCGATGCACTGAGCGATGTGTTCGGCTTCATCGCCAAGTGGCTCGTGCTGCTCGCCTGCCTCGTCAGCGCCGGCAATGCCACGATCCGTTATCTCTTCAACTATTCGTCGAACGGCTGGCTCGAAATCCAGTGGTACATGTTCGCGGGCATCGTGTTTTTCGGCGCGGCGCAGACACTGCGCCTCAATGAGCATGTGCGCGTCGATCTGCTCTATTCGGCCGTCTCCGATCGCGCGCGGCTGTGGATCGATATCATCGGCCTCTGCATCTTCCTGCTGCCGGCGATGACATACCTCACTTACATGACGTTCCCGTTTTTCCTGAATTCCTGGAATTCGCAGGAGGTCTCCAGCAATGCGGGCGGCCTGATCCTGTGGCCGGTGAAGCTGGTGCTGCCGCTCGGCTTTGGTCTGCTGCTACTGCAGGGTGTGGCCGAACTCGCCAAGCGCATCGCCGCGCTCGCCGGCGTCGTCAAGATCGACACCCATTACGAAGCGCCGCTGCAATAGCGGCGTTCGCTTTTTCAGCCTCTCGCATTTCGACCAATCCGTTCGATAGAACCAGTTCGATAGTCAGGACCACCGATGTTTTCCTACGGCGTGTTCCCCCCGCTGATGTTCGGCACCATGATCTGCTTCATGGTGTTCGGCTTCCCGGTCGCCTTCTCGCTGGCCGCGGTCGGCCTGTTCTTCGGCATTCTCGGCATCTTCACCGGTCACTTCGATCCGTCCTTCCTGCAGGCGCTGCCGTTCCGCTTCTACGGCACGATCTCGAACGACCTGCTGCTGTCGATCCCGTTCTTCACCTTCATGGGCGCAATCCTCGAGCGCTGCGGCCTTGCTGAAGATCTGCTCGAAGGCACCGGCCAGTTGTTCGGCAAGATCCCAGGCGGTCTCGCTTATGCGGTGATCCTCGTCGGCGCCGTGCTCGGCGCCATCACCGGCACCGTTGCTGCTTCGGTCATCGCCATGGGCGTGATCTCGCTGCCGATCATGATGCGCTACGGCTACGACATGAAGCTCGCCACCGGCGTCATCGCTGCATCCGGCACCATCACGCAGCTCATCCCCCCGTCGCTGGTGCTGATCGTACTCGCCGACCAGCTCGGCCGTTCGGTCGGCGACATGTATCTCGGCGCCATCGGCCCTTCCATCATCCAGGTCGTGATCTTCATTCTCTATATCGTCGTATTGTCGATCCTGAAGCCGAGCGCGATGCCGCCGATCCCGGAACATGCGCGCGAGCCCATGAACTGGAAGCTCATCAGCCGTGTGCTGTGGGGCATGATCCCCTCGATCGTGCTGATCTTCCTTGTGCTCGGCACCATCGGCCTCGGCCTCGCGACGCCCACCGAAGCCGGCGCCATGGGTGCTGTCGGCGCCATGGTGCTCGCCGCGCTGCATCGCCGCCTGACCTGGCCGCTGATCGACCAGGCGATGACATCGACCATGCGCCTGACCTCGATGGTGGTGTTCATCCTGATCGGCTCGACCTGCTTCAGCCTCGTCTTCCAGGGCATGGATGGCGCACGCTGGATCGAGCATCTGCTCACCGGCCTGCCCGGCGGCGCGATCGGCTTCCTGATCTTCGTGAACATCTTCGTGTTCTTCCTGGCGTTCTTTCTCGACTTCTTCGAGATCGCCTTCATCATCATCCCTTTGCTGGCGCCGGTCGCGGCCAAGCTCGGCATCGATCTCGTCTGGTTCGGCGTGCTGCTCTGCGTGAACATGCAGACGTCATTCATGCATCCGCCGTTCGGCTTCGCACTGTTCTATCTGCGCGGCATTGCACCGCCCGAAGTGAAGAGCCGCGATATCTATCTCGGCGCACTGCCATGGGTCGGGATGCAGATCATCCTGGTGATCATCGTGATCTACTGGCCCGGTCTCGTGACCTACTGGATCGACAACACGGCTGTGGATACGTCCAACGTGAAGATCGAGATCCCGCAGATCGAAATGCCGGCGATGCCGGACTTCGGGCCCCCGAAGTAACGGGAAAGTCGGGCTCAGCCGTCGAATACCACTTCGGCTTCGCCCAGCCCCTCGAACCGGACGGTGCACCGATCGCCCGGTTTGAAGAACGGCAGTCCGGTCCAGCTGCCTGTGGTCACGACCTGGCCGGCCTTCACGCCGTCGCGCATCATGTTCACCAGCGCGACAGCGCCTGCGATGGGATCATCAGTGGGGTGGCCACCCTTGCGCGCAATCTGCGTCTCGCCATTCACGATAAAGGTCATCTGCAGGTTCGGCAGATCGAGATGCGACCAGTCGGCTCGTTCGGGACCGGTGACCAGCCCGGCATTGATCCCGCAATCGGCGAGCTGTTCCATCTTCGGTCGGCTGAGCGGATCGCGGAAGCGGCTTGAAACCACTTCGATCACCGGAAGCACCGCGACGGCCTTCGCGACCTCGTCGCGCGTGTAGGGCACACTGCGCGCCGGCAGATCGCGGGTAAAGCGGAAGGCGACCTCGCCCTCGACGCCGAGATGCGGGACTTCAGCCACAGACATATGTGCCGGGCTCGAACGGATCATCCGGGCTTCGATCAGACCGCGCGTCGGTTCGCCCTCGGGCGGCGCGCCGGCTTTGAAGGCACCGATGGGCTCCCCGACCAGCGCAGCAACCCGATCCTGAATCTCGTGCGCCTCCGCAACCGAAGACGGCGTGACCGGAAGTCCCTCAATCTGCATGCCGCTGCGGCGCGCTTGGGCGAGAATTTCGGCAGCTACGGCGATTTCGGGTTCGGTCATGACGGCATCTCTCAAGGACAAAAGCTCTGCGGCGTCCATGAGACTTAGCGGATTTCCGTGCCCGGCAATACCGCGCGGCATGCGTGCGTGCCCCAACAAAAAGCCCGACCTTCTCGCGAAGGCCGGGCTTCATGTTTGATCGAGGCTTAAGATCAGCCGCGGGTACGCGAGCGGATCATGAAGCTGTCGAAGGTGTATTCAGCGACCTGCCACCACAGATATTCGTCCGAACGATAGGCCTGCATCGCGTCGATCGACTTCTTGAAGTCGGCGTTCTTCGCGGAGATTTCAGCCCAGAGTTCGTTGGTGGCCTTGAGGCAGGCGTCCAGAACTTCATTGGTGAACGGACGCAGCTGCGTGCCACCGGCGACGAGCTGCTTCAGTGCTGCCGGATTCTGCATGTCGTAACGAGCGGCCATCCAGCTGTTGGCATTGGCGCAGGCATTGGTGAGGATCGCCTGATAGCTCTTCGGCAGCGCGTTGTACTTCTCGAGGTTGGTGAAGGCGTGGACCGTCGGGCCACCTTCCCAGAAACCTGGATAGTAGTAGTACTTTGCGACCTTCTGGAAGCCGAGCTTCTGGTCGTCATAGGGACCGACCCACTCGGCAGCGTCGATGGTGCCTTTTTCGAGCGACGGATAGATGTCGCCACCCGCAAGCTGCTGCGGCACGACGCCAACCTTCTGCAGCACCTGACCGGCAATGCCGCCGATGCGCATCTTGAGACCGGAGAGATCGGCAACGGTCTTGATCTCCTTGCGGAACCAACCGCCCATCTGCGTGCCCGTATTGCCGCAAGGGTGACCGATGACGCCAAATTTCTTGAAGAACTCGTTGCCGAGCTGTTCGCCGCCGCCCTGGTACCACCAGGAATTCTGCTGGCGTGCGTTCAGGCCAAACGGGACCGACGCGTAGATCGCGAAGGTCGGATCCTTGCCGACATAGTAGTAGGACACAGTGTGGCACATTTCGACGGTGCCGTTGGAGGTCGCATCGAGCGCCTGCAGACCGGGGACCAATTCACCGGCCGCGAAGACCTGGATCTGGAATTTGTTGTCGGTCATTTCGGCGACCTGCTTCGCCATCATCTCGGCGCCGCCATAGATGGTGTCGAGCGACTTCGGGAAGCTCGATGCGAGGCGCCATTTGACCTCGGGCGCGGACTGCGCGATCGCCGGCGAGGCAACGGCGGCCACCGCGGCGCCGGCCGTCGAAACCTTCAAAAACTCACGACGCTTCATTCAAGCTCTCCTTTTGCGGGCGTTTTCCCTAGAATTCCTTTGAGCATATTCAGCGGCAAATCGTTGCGCGATTCAACCGAAGACGCTCTGGTGCAGAGGCTGTCTAACACGGTTATTCAGCCGCGGAAAACACGACGAACGTCGTTGCCAGCCCAATTGAACGAAAGTTCTATGCGACATCTCGGCCCCGGCCATCGGCCAGCTTACGCTGCCGCAATAACGCCCTGCAACCGGTCGCGGATCTGCGTGCCGATGGCCCGATAGATCGCGGCGTGCGGGCCGTTGGGCTCGCTCACGACCACCGGCGTGCCGGCATCCGACATGGCGCGGATGGACATATGCAGCGGCACTTCGCCGAGGAACGGCACCTTGAGCCGCTCGGCCTCGTGACGGGCGCCACCATGGCCGAAAATGTCGGATCGGGTGCCGCATTCCGGGCATTGGAAATAGCTCATGTTCTCGATGATGCCGAGCACGGGCACATTGACCTTGGTAAACATCGCAAGGCCGCGCCTCGCATCGATCAGCGCCAGATCCTGCGGCGTCGAAACAATCACAGCACCCTTCAGGGGCACGTTCTGCGCCAGCGTGAGTTGTGCATCGCCGGTGCCGGGGGGCATGTCGACGATAAGGACGTCGAGCGTGCCCCAGGCGACATCGCGCAGCATCTGGGTGATCGCCGACATCACCATCGGCCCGCGCCAGATCATCGCGGTCTCCTCCTCGACGAGGAAGCCGATCGACATGATCGACAGACCGAAGCGCTTGATCGGGATCATCTTCCTGTTGTCGTCCAGGGTCGGCTTTTCATTGATGCCGGTCAGCCGCGGCACCGAAGGACCATAGATATCGGCGTCGAGCAGACCTACCTTCAGGCCGAGATCGCGCAGGCCCAGCGCCAGATTGAGCGCCGTCGTGGACTTGCCGACACCGCCCTTCCCCGACGCCACCGCGATGATCGCGGCAACGCCGGGAATCTCAGCCTGTTTTGACATTGGGGAGTTGGCCGGGTTCGCGTGCGGGCGATGCGCCGAGACCGGCTGCACGCCGCCCGATTGCGGACCATGCGAATGCCCACCGGGACCATGGGAATGTCCTGCGTGGTCGTGGCGCTGCGGCGCAGGCGGTGCGCTGCCCGGCTTGCGCTCGGCGGTCAGCGCGACCATTGCACCTGTGACACCAGGGATCGCTCGCACTGCAGCTTCCGCCTGCGCGCGCACGCTTTCCCAGGCCCGCGCTTCAGCGGCGTCCACATTGATCGAAAACAGCACCTTGCCGTCGGTCACGACGATCTCGGACAAAACATCCGCATGGATCAGCGGCACGCCACGCGGCGATGTCACCTTGGCCAGACCATCCAGAACCTGCTGCTGCGAAACGCTCAATGCGTGTCTCCCGATCGACGGACAAACTAGACCGCACAGATAGAGAACTTCCGCCCTAAGTCCATGCCGTTTCTAGGCTATGTTGAGAATTCCGAGATTGCTCTGGCACAAGACCGGCACCAGATTTTCTTTTGCAGCGCACCATAAGCGGCTGCAGCCATGAGCGGTAACGGGGGCTTTGCCGCGTCCTGTGCAGCGACTATGCTGGCGCTCCTCATCACCAGCGATCTCGCCGCCACGAACCAGGGCGGCGCCTCACTTCCCAACAGTCGACGTTCGGCAGCAAAGCCGACAGCATCCAAAGGGTACGGACATGGCCAAAGTTGCATTCATCGGTCTCGGCGTCATGGGTTTCCCCATGGCCGGTCACCTTGCCACCAAGGGCGGCCACGAGGTCACCGTCTACAACCGCAACGCAGCCAAGGCCAAAGCATGGGTGGAGAAGTTCGGCGGCAAGTCCGCAGCAACCCCGAAAGCGGCTGCCGAAGGCCAGGACTTCGTGATGTGCTGCGTCGGCAATGACGACGACCTGCGCTCGGTCACCACGAGCGCCGATGGCGCATTCTCCGGCATGACCAAGGGCGCGATCTTCGTCGATCACACCACCGCCTCCGCCGAAGTGGCCCGCGAGCTCGATGCCGCGGCGACCAAAGCCGGCTTCCAGTTCATCGACGCGCCAGTGTCGGGCGGCCAGGCTGGCGCAGAGAACGGCGCCCTGACCGTAATGTGCGGCGGCACCCAAGCGGCCTATACCAAGGTCGAACCGGTGATCACCGCCTACGCCAAGATGCAGAAGCTGCTCGGTCCCGCAGGCTCCGGCCAGCTCACCAAGATGGTCAACCAGATCTGCATCGCCGGCCTCGTCGAGGCACTGTCCGAAGGCATTCACTTCGCCAAGAAGGCCGGTCTCGACGTCAATGCGGTGGTCGAGGTGATCTCCAAGGGCGCCGCGCAGTCGTGGCAGATGGAGAACCGCCACAAGACCATGAATGACGGAAAATTCGACTTCGGCTTCGCCGTCGAATGGATGCGCAAGGACCTCTCGATCTGTCTCGCCGAGGCCCGCCGCAACGGCGCCAGCCTGCCGGTCACGGCCACTGTCGATCAGTTCTACGGCGAGGTCGAAGCGCTCGGTGGCAAGCGGTGGGACACTTCAAGCCTCTTGGCAAGATTACCCCGGTAACCATCTAGGTTTGCTGAACAAATCACGGCGGAGCGGCGTCCCGCAGGTGCCCTCCGTCGATACCATTTTTATTGAATATTAACCGGATTACTTCGTTCTTTAAGGCACCTCTTAATGATTGTGCGGCACAGATAGGGTCTGTGAAAAACCGCGCGCGTTTGCGTGCAGGATTTGTGTACGAGTGATGAGTGAGCCCGCCGCCAGGCCCGAGGTCGTCCAGCTTCCGGCTGAAACGCCCGTCGCTGTTCCGCCGCGCAATCGCCGGGCGGCACAACAGCGGGTGCGCGAAGCGCGCGACCGGCTGACCTCGACTTCAGGAACACGCCCAGCTTTCGATCGCGAACTGCTCCGCCAATACGCCCAGACCCGCCTCTCCGCCTCGCTCGTCATCACGCTGCTGGTGGTCGGCACAGGCATCCTGTTCGGGTTCTGGATGCAGCCGCTGCCGGCCGCGGCGTGGTCATGCGGCATGCTGTGCATTCACGCGGTGATCCTGCGCGCCTGCAATCGCTATCTGGCGGAAACACCGACACCCAGCAGCACGCATAAATGGCGGCTGCGCTTTATCTTTCTGGACCTGCTCTACGGCCTGTCGTGGACGGTGATCCTGGTGCATCCGACCGGCGTCGACGTCGTCTCCAATTCGCTGATGATGTTCCTGATGCTGCTGGTGGTCGCGGTCTCCAGCATGCTCGCCGCGAGCCTGCCGATTGCCGCCTTTGCCGCCACCGCGCCGGTGACCCTCGGCGTGGCGCTGAGCTTTATCCTGCGCGGCACCTTCGACAACTACGTGCTGGCCGTTCTGGCTGTCGCAGCCGAAGGCTATTTCGCGCTTCTGGCGCAGCGGCTGCATTCGACCACGCTCGCGACGCTGGAAGCCCGCGCCGAGAAGGACGCCCTGATCGGCGAACTCGAACAGGCCAAGGCCATCTCCGACGAAGCGCGCCACCGCGCCGAAGCCGCCAATGTCGCCAAGTCGCGCTTCCTCGCGCAGATGAGCCATGAATTGCGCACGCCGCTGAACGCCATTCTCGGCTTCTCCGAAGTGATGAAGAGCGAGATCTTCGGTGGTCACGCCGTGCCGGTCTACAAGGACTATTCCGCGGACATCCATAACTCCGGCGTGCATCTGTTGAATCTCATCAACGAGATCCTCGACCTGTCGCGCATCGAAGCCGGCCGCTACGAACTCAACGAAGAAGCCGTCTCGCTCGTGCATGTCGTCGCGGACTGCCATCACCTGTTGAAGCTGCGCGCATCGAGCCGCGGCATCACCATCCACGAAGTGTTCGAACACGGCATGCCGCGGGTCTGGGGCGACGAGCGCGCTTGTCGGCAGATCGTGCTGAACCTGCTGTCGAATTCGATCAAGTTCACGCCACAGGGCGGCGAGATCTGGCTCAAGGTCGGCTGGACCGCCTCCGGCGGCCAGTATCTGAGCTGCAGGGACACCGGCTCGGGCATCGCCGAAGACGAGATCCCGATCGTGCTGGCCTCCTTCGGCCAGGGATCGAACTCGATCAAATCGGCCGAACAGGGTGCCGGTCTCGGTCTGCCGATCGCCAAGAGCCTGATCGACATGCATGGCGGCACATTTACGCTGAAATCGAAACTGCGAATCGGCACCGAGGTGATCATCACTTTCCCGCCGGAGCGCGTGATGTCTGCGCTTGCGCCGATGGCGCCCGATGGGCCACCGCTGCAGCCCGATTACGAGATGAACGTCGCCGATGAAAAGCGGCGGGCCCGCAACAAACCCATCATGAATGCAGGAACCGGGCTGTGATTTCGACGCTTGCGCAAGCGAGCCGATCCGCTTCAATATTACTGGATGAGCAAAGAAACGCCGTGCATCGCAGTCTGTTTCATCGACCCCAAGACCAAGCTCTGCCTCGGCTGCGGACGCACGCTGCCGGAGATCGCGCGCTGGGGAAAAATGGACAGCGCGGAGCGTCTGGATACGATGGCACTGCTGCCGGCCCGCATGGCCGAGGCGGGGCTGGAGCCTTCGTCGACATACGCAGCGAAGAGGACATCCGCAGCCACCTGAGAGGCTCGCCATGAGCCGGGTCTTTCTTCTCGTCATCGTCATCGTCGCGACGGCAGGCGCCGCCCTCGCCTATGGCGATCCCAAGCAGATCTCCAAGGCCGGCAATCTCGTCACAGAAATTTTGCGCAAGCAGAGCCCGCCGCCACTGCGGCTGGTCGACGTCCCGCGCGGCAACACTGGTGAGTTCGGGCTTCAGGCCAAGATCAACGGCGTCAAGACGGCGATGGTGATCGATACCGGCGCAACCTCGGTGGTGCTGACTTATGAAACCGCAAAGGCCGCGGGTCTGCCGCTCGAAATGCTCGACTACAATGTCGACGTCGAGACTGCGGGTGGTCGCACCAAGGCAGCACGATTGACGCTGGATCGTCTGGCGGTCGGCAAGCTGGTCGAGCGATCCGTCCCGGCACTGGTGGTGCCGCGCGGACAGATGAAAACCAACCTGCTTGGCATGAGTTTTCTCGATCGACTGGAAAGCTGGGAAGTGCGCGCCGACAGACTGATGCTGCGCGGCTATCCGTAACTAAGCCGCGACCGACTCCGCAGGCTCGTCCTCGACCTGCGCAATGGCTTCTCGGAGCACATTGATGCTCGCACCATGCTTGACGCCATTCTCCGCCAGATAACGCCGGAACGCGCGCGCACCACGCACCGCGTGGAACGCGCCGACAAAATGCCGGGTGATCGAATGCAGTCGCGTGCCCTGCGCGAGCTGATCCTCGATATAGGGCATCATCGCTTCGAACGCGTCCTTCATGGTCGCATGCGGCGCCGGCTCGCCGAACAATTCGGGATCCACCGACAGCAAGCGCCAAGGCTCCTGATAGGCCGCGCGGCCGAGCATCGCGCCATCCACATGCGCGAGATGTTCGGCGGCTTCAGTGATGCCGACGATGCCGCCATTGATGATGATCGGCACGCCGGGCATTGCCGCCTTGAGCCGATAGACGCGGTCGTAGTTCAGCGGCGGAATGTTGCGGTTCTCTTTCGGCGACAGGCCGTTGAGCCACGCCTTGCGCGCATGCACGATCAGGCCGTCGGCGCCGGCGGCGACCACCGCGCGTGCCAGCATATCGAGTGCGACTTCGGGATCCTGATCGTCGATGCCGATACGGCACTTGACGGTGACCGGCACGTCTACCGCCTGCTTCATCGCGGCCACACCGCGCGCTACCAGATCCGGCTCGGCCATCAGGCAAGCACCGAAGCGGCCGTCCTTCACCCGATCCGAGGGGCAGCCGACATTGATGTTGATCTCGTCATAGCCGAAATCCGCGCCGATCTTCGCCGCTTCCGCAAGATGTGCCGGCTCAGAACCGCCAAGCTGCAGCGCCACCGGATGTTCACTGGCGTCAAAGCCAAGCAGCCGCGCGCGGTCGCCATGGATCACGGCGCCCGTCGTCAGCATCTCCGTATAGAGCCGCGCCCGTCGCGACAGCAGACGATGGAAGACGCGGCAATGCCGGTCAGTCCAGTCCATCATCGGGGCAATGGAAAAACGGCAGTCTAACATATTGTTTTCATTGAACTTTGTAATTTTAGTCCGTGTATCTGATTTTTGGGCTGACATATGGTCAGAGCCACAGAGCTAAAGCATTTTCCTTTCTTTTCAACTGCTTGATCAGATCTCAGTCCTGTTCGCGGAGATTTCCCCTCGCCGGCACAGTATTGCGGTACCGGATGACCCAAGAGCAGCGATTACATGTCCACGGTCATCGACAGGAGATACGTACGCGGTGCTCCCAGGAAGAACGTTCCGAATGAGGCCACGCTGGACCAGTAATTCGCACCGGTCACATTCTGAACGTTCGCGCGGAAAACCGTCTTCCTGCCGTTGATTGCCGTCGTGTAACGGGTACCGAGATCGAGTCGCGTCCAGTCCGGAATCGGTTGCTTGTTCGCTGTATCGACGAACTGCTTGCCCGTGTAGATGACCGCCCCATTCAAAGTGAGCCCCCTCACCCACGGGAGATCCCACTCGGCGCCAATATTGGCCTGTACGTTCGGAACGCCGATTGGCGTGTTACCCACGTTAGCCGCGACAGCGGTCTTCGTCAGGGTGCCATCCAGCAGCGACAAGCCTCCGAGGACACGGATATCGGGCATGAGTTCGCCATAGACGTTGAATTCGAGCCCACGGACTTGCTGTTCGGCGGTCGCCGCGAAGCGTCCGCCGGACAGCTCGCCGCTCGCCTTCGATATCTCGAAGGCGCTGAAGGTGGTGGCGAACCGACCGAAGTCCAGCTTGATGCCGGCCTCGTACTGCTTGGCGATGTAGGGCGAGAGTACTTCGCCGAAATTGGAAGCGGTCTGGGGCGCGACGTCGCCTCGGCTTAGACCTTCGATATAGTTCGCGTACAGAGAGACGTTGTCCCGGGGCCGGATGACGAGACCAACCACTGGGGTAGTCGCGCTCCTGTCGTAGGACGACGTGAGCGTTCCGACATTGGAGAGATAGTTGTTCGCCTCGATGCCCTGGCGCCGGACACCCAAAGTCAACAAGACACGCTCATCGAGCACGGACAAGGTGTCAGCAATCGAGAGCCCCGTGAGTTCACTGTCCGAGAGCCGAGGGCGCTCGCTGATCTCGTTCGCGAACTGGGTCGGCGCCACCGTCGGATTATAGATGTTCGACGTGACCAGACTGCCATTGGTGAGTCGCCGGTACAGCGCGTCATGATAGACCGAAGCCTGGAAGGCGACCGCGTGGTGGACGACGCCGGTATCGAAGCGGGCGCGGACGCCACCATCATATGTGGTTCGATCGATGCTAAGCCCGAAAAATTGAGGCGTTGCGGTCGTGTCACCGCTCGTATTGATGATCGTCGGAAGACCGAAGAATCGCTCGACGTTAGTCCGAGATCCGCCCACGTCGGCGAACAGCGTAACCTGATCGCTTACATCGTATTCGGTCCGCAGCAAGGCAGATTGATCGTTGATGTGCGACCATTCCCATGGTTGCGTCATGTTCAACCGACCATCCGGCGCCTTTGATACTTGCAGGCCGGGAGCCATGAGAAAGGGACGTGACGGAGCGTCGAACCGATCGGTCTGGGCGATGAGGTAGAGCCAGGACCTGAACCGTTCGCCCTGATAGTCAAGGGCCAGCGATCCGACACCTGTCGTTTCGGACTGGCGGTCAATGGGCGTATCGCCGTCGCGCAGGCTGCCGTTGACGCGCACGCCCCATTCCTTGCTGTCACCGTAACGCCTCGCAATATCCCAGTGGCCACCGAACTGTGCGGCAGAACCGTAACTTGCGGTGAAGCGGGTCAAGTCCTCTCCCGCGCGCTTGGGCACGACATTGATGACGCCGCCGACGCCGCCATTGGGCGCAATGCCCGAGAGCGCGGCTGAGGGGCCCTTGAGCACTTCGATGCGCTCGACGTAATCCGTGAAGATGCGGTATGTCGGCGCGATCCCATAAAGGCCCTCGAAGGCGAACTCACCGCTGTTGCCTTCGTTGACCGGGAAGCCGCGAATGTTGAAGGAATCGAGCACACCGCCCGTTGGGTGGGAACTGCGCACGGAAGGATCCAAGATCAAGGCATCCGCAGCCGTCGCCGCCTGCTGATCCCGGATGAACTTGTCCGTGTAACTCGTCATATTGAACGGCGACTTCATCGTATCGGTGTTTCCGAGCAGTCCCAGCCGTCCGCCTTGAGCGACCTGGCCGCCTGCAAAGGCGGGCACGACACCCGGCTGCGACGGCCGCGATTGCGCCGCGACGATTTGCGTTTGCGGGGCGTCAGACACCGTGGCGCGCCGCGAAGTTGATCGGACCCCGGCGACATTTCGTTTGATTGGTGCGCGGCGGACCAACCGCTGCGTCGGAGCATCGACGGTCACAGGAGGAAGAGCGGTGGCGCCTTGCGGTGTTTGGGATTGAGCAGGCGATTCAAACCACGCCACAAACGCCACGCCACCTAGTAGTGTCACGCCAAAGCGAGCCACCGTCCGAACCCCACCTGCAAGTCGCATTCCCAGAAAGTCCTTCATCAACAGCACGTCGGCCGACGCGAAATGGTTCCGCACGTGGCCTGCAACGACCATAGCTCCGAGATCCGCTCTTCGCGTCCGAGCAGGGCCGACACTCAACGTGAATCATTTTCTCCGCAGAATCGCATTCCGCGTTAGCCGCCTGTGCCTCATCGGCAACGTCCGATTGCTCGTGATCTGCAGCGCTTCACTAGAGAGACGCCATCGTCACCGCAACGCTAATGCACGCGCTGCGATTTAGAATGCCTCGATCATCGACGAATCGAGTCAGTTGAAATCGTGTCTGGAAAGATTCTAAAGGTGCTTTGAAAGACTCAAAATCAGTGCCGTTGAAATTTGGCAGGAAGATAGACGCAGCGCTCTCGTCAGCGAGCCATGCTTTTCCTGAACGCGGCAACGTAATAGGCTGCGCTTTTCTGGAACGCTCCAGACATCGTCACGGCCGACTGTTGCGCGCAACCATTTCGTTCCTGTCACTGTCATTACGACGACAATCTGCAGCAGCTCAAGATGCGCAAATCAAAGGGAACGTGAAGAGCTCTGGCGATGGTTCGATGGGCCGCCGTCGTCTACTAATATGGTCGCCCTGTTTTCATAGCGGCGAGCAGCCTGACTGGCGCCGCGGCCCGTGCAGAGAAATCGACTTTCGATGTCGTTCGTGCAGCAGAACTACAGCTCAGTCCTTGTATTCATACAACAAGCGCGCGCGGATCGTACCTTCGAGCGCCCGAATATCTGCCAGCACCCGCTCGCTATCCGCCGCCGATGCATCGGCATCGAGGACGACATAGCCGATGTCGTTGTTGGTCTCGTAATATTGCGCGGCGATGTTGACCGCATGGCGCGCCAGCACTTCGTTCAGCCGTCCCAGCATGCCCGGAACGTTGCGCTGAACCTGAATGAACCGGGTGCCTGACGGACGCGCCGGCAGTTGCACCTGCGGGAAGTTCACCGTGCCCATAGTCGACCCGCTGTCGCTGTAGTCGATCAGTTTGCGTGCGACTTCGGCGCCGATGCGCTCCTGAGCCTCTTCGGTGGAGCCGCCGACATGCGGCGTCAGGATGACGTTCTCCAGACCCTGCAGCGGGGTCACGAAGCGCTCCTGATTGGAGCTGGGCTCGACAGGGAACACGTCGACGGCCGCACCGCGCAGTTTGCCCTGGCGCAGTGCATCGGCGAGCGCATCGAGATCGACCACCGTGCCGCGGCTGTTGTTGATGAAATAGGCGCCGTCCTTCATGGCGGCGAACTCGTCGCGACCGATCATCCCCTGCGTGGCCGGTGTCTCCGGCACATGCATGCTGACCACATCGCTCTGCGCCAGCAGTTCCTGCAGGCTTCCAACAGGTTCGGTGTTGCCGTGACGCAATCGATCGGTGTGATCGTAGAAAATCACGCGCATGCCCAGCGCTTCCGCCAGGTTCGAAAGCTGCGAGCCGATGCTGCCGTAACCGACGATGCCAAGCGTCTTGCCGCGCACCTCATAGCTGTTATTGGCGGATTTCTCCCAACCGCCTTCATGCGCCAGATTGGAGCGCGAGATGATCCGGCGGAACAGCATGACGATCTCGCCGATCACGAGCTCGGCAACCGAGCGCGTATTCGAGAACGGCGCGTTGAACACGGGAATGCCGCTGCGGCGCGCCGCGTCGATATCCACCTGATTGGTGCCGACGCTGAAGCAGCCGATCGCGATCAGCCGGTCCGCGGCATCGAGCACGTCCTGGGTGATCTGCGTGCGCGACCGAATACCGAGAATGTGTACGCCCTTGAGTGCTTCCTTCAGCTCATTGCCACCGAGCGCCTTGGAGAGCCGCGTCACGCTCGAATAGCCCGCCGCCTCGATCAGCTCGACCGCGCTGTCGTTCACGCCTTCGAGCAGAAGGATTTTGATCTTGTCTTTCGGGAGGGAAAGCTGCGGCAAAGGCAGGCTGTTCATGGTCACGGTCGCGGCGTCCTTTGAGCAATGAATGAGATAGAAACCACGCTGGAGCGGTAAAGCCCCGGTTGGTCCGGCTCACATCGTCTGGTTTGGTTTGGCGCCTGTTTAACGTCACCGCGGCGATCTTGCTACGGGTATCTAACCCATTGAAATCACTTATCTCTGATCCAAGGTCATAGAGAAGGCGGCTCGGGACCGCGCTGTGGCCTGCGAGAATCTGGAGCAGTCTGCGCGCCCGCGCGCTCCCTCGGGGAACGGAACAGGACCCGGGAAATTGTCACGTGACTTCAGTACGAGGCGCGGACAGCGCCTTCCTTCCCCAGCCTCATGGTGCCCCATTTCCGATCTCGATCCCGATACCACCGAGCATGCTGATTTGCGCGGCGGACGTTCGCCGTGGTTTGCCGGCCTGCAGCATGCGCCCCGTCAGCCCCTCACCGAAGACATCACCTGCGATGCCCTGATCGTCGGCGGCGGCATCACCGGCGCCTTGATGGCCGAGCAACTGACGCGGCAGGGACTGGATGTGGTCATCGTCGATCGCGAATTGCCTGGGCGCGGCAGTACAGTAGCGAGCACGTCGATGCTGCTGTGGGAGATCGATCGTTCGCTGCAGGAGCTGACACACCTCTATGGCTATGAGCGCGCCGCGCGTGCCTATCGCGCCAGCTATGACGCCGTCCATGGATTGAAGGCGCTGGTCCGGACGCTCAACCTGCGATGCGACATGCGCGCGAAGGACTCGCTCTATCTTGCCGCAGGCGAGAGTGCCAAAGGGCTGATCGACGAGCACGCGCTTCGCGCGCGCGCCGGCCTGCCCGGCACACTCCTCGATCACAAGACCCTCCTGTCCGAATACGACATTGCCCGGGCGGGTGCCATCATCTCGCCGGACTCGGCAGATTCCGATCCGTTGCAACTGGCACTGGGGCTGCTGAATGTCGCGACGGCGCGCGGCGCGCGATTATTCGAGGCGGAGACGGCCGCGTTCGACTCCGCAGGCCACGCCGTCGGCGTTCAATTGACTGACGGCCACACCATCGAGGCCCGCCACGTCGTGCTGGCCACCGGCTACGTGATGCCCGATATCGTGCACACAACGGTACAGAAACCCTCTTCGAGCTGGGCGATCGCGACGAAGCCGCAGCCGGACAGACTCTGGCGCGACGGCGTACTGATCTGGGAAGACAGCAAGGATTATCTCTACGCCCGAACCACCGCATCCGGCCGCATCATCATCGGCGGCGAAGACAGCGACGAGATCATCGATCCCGATGCACGCGATGCCCTGATCCCTGCCAAGGCACGTGCGCTGAAGGAGAAGCTCGCATCGCTCTGGCCACGCGCCGAACTTGCCATCGACTATCGCTGGGCCGGCACTTTCGACACCACGCGCGATGGGCTGCCGCTGATCGGACCCGTGCCCGGCCATCCGCATCTCTATGCCGCCTATGGTTATGGCGGGAACGGCATCACCTTCAGTTATCTCGCAGCGCAACTGATCGGCGGGATGATCGCGGGCAAACGCTCGCCATTGCTGGATGACTTCGCGCTGCAGCGCGATATCGCCTGAAACTTAGCGCGCTCGACTCGGCAAATTCAGCTATCCCCGTGTGATCAAAACGCAGGCGGCGAACGCCCCGTTTTGCGTCAGCGACACTGATTGACTTCCAAAAGACGATTGTTAGCATACAAGTGAATTTTGGCCCTCCTGCCCGGGGTTTTTCCATATGAAGCCGGCGCCGTTCACGCGACACGTCCCACGCACCGTGGATGAAGTTGTGAGTGCATTGGCCGAGTTTGCGCCGCTCGATGGCCGCATTCTGGCGGGCGGCCA
This sequence comes from Tardiphaga sp. OK245, assembly GCF_900108575.1. NCBI lineage: Bacteria > Pseudomonadati > Pseudomonadota > Alphaproteobacteria > Hyphomicrobiales > Nitrobacteraceae > Tardiphaga > Tardiphaga sp. OK245. Next base: position 1,090,661 of record NZ_FNWZ01000003.1, read on the forward strand.
GAGCCTGGTGCCGATCATGGCGTTCCGCATGGCGCGGCCAGCACACTTGATCGATATCAATGAGGTCGAAGGGCTCGACCGCCTCGCTGTCGACGGCAACTATCTCTCGATTGGCGCGCGGGTGCGCCACGGCGCGTTCCACAAGCCTGTCATCGACGGTCCGCTTGGTAAGCTCCTCGCTTTCGTCGTCAGCCACATCGCGCATTATCCGATCCGGATGCGCGGCACATTTTGCGGCAGCCTCGCCCATGCCGATCCTGCATCGGAGTGGTGCCTCGTCGCGGCAACGCTGGACGCCAATCTAGTGGTGAAAAGTGTGCGCGGCGAACGCATCGTGCCCGTCACCGATTTCCTCGAAGGCATCATGTCGACATCGCTGGCCGAGGATGAGTTCCTCGCCGAAGCGCGGTTGCCGCTGCTACCCGACGATACCAAATTCGGCTTCTACGAATTCAGCCGCCGTGCGGGCGATTTTGCGATGTCTGCCGCACTCGTTACCTATCGCCTTGTTGATGGCGTGATCGCCGATGCGCATGTCGGCATCGGCGGTGCCGAGGATCGCGCGCGACGCATTCTCGAAGCCGAAGATGTCTTGAACGGTAACGCGCCCTCGCCGGACCTGTTCGTCGCCGCCGGTGAAGCCGCGGCCAATGCAATCGAGCCGCTGGAGGATATCCAGACCACTGCGGAATATCGCTGCGATCTGGTCCGCGCCGTGACGCGCCGCGCGCTGGAGCGGTCGACGCAATGACGATCCACACCAAGGGCACCGGCACGACCTGGGTTGGGCGCTCGATCCGCCGGCTCGAGGATCCCGCCCTCGTCACCGGCCGCGGCCGCTTCACGGCGGATATGCCGGCCACGCACTGGGTGCGCTTCGTCCGCAGCAGCGTGGCTGCCGGAACGATCGAGAATATTACGGCACCGGAGGGCGCAGGCATCGTCACGGCCAAGGACCTCGCGAAGCTGAAGCCGATCCGGCCGATGCTGAGCAAGTTCAATTATGTCGCGGTCGGTCAGCCGATCCTTGCCGATGGCGTGGTGCGGTTCACAGGTGAGTCCATCGCGGCCGTCTACGCGCCGAGCAAGGATCAGGCGGAGGACATCGCCGATCAAGTCGAGGTCGCAATATCCGAAGGCGCACCGCTGATCGATGCGATGGATGCGCTTGCCGAAGATGCTCCGCTGGTTCACGCCGACACCAAGCACAACGTCATCGTCGAAGGTCGCATCGCGACACCCGGCTTCGAGGATGTTTGGAAGACCGCACACAAGGTGCTGCACGTTGAAGCGCGCTCGCACCGTCAGAATGCGACGCCGATGGAGGCCCGCGCAGGTCATGCCTCCTATGACGGATCGACCGGGCGGGTGACGCTGACCTGCACCACCCAGATGCCGCATCTGACGCGCACGGCGGTTTGCGACATCCTCGGCATTCCGGAATCCGACCTGCGCGTGGTGGCCCCCGATGTCGGCGGCGGCTTCGGACAGAAGATGTCGCTGGCGCCGGAATATGTGCTGCTGGTCTGGCTGGCGCGCAAATTGCGCAGCTCCGTGGCCTGGACCGAGGATCGCCGCGAGAACCTGATTGCGAGCTTCCACAGCCGCGACCAGCATGTGCAGCTCGAAGGCGCGTTCGACAAGAGCGGCAAGCTGCTCGCTTTGCGTGGCGATATCGTCGCCAATATCGGCGCCTATTCCTGCTTTCCCACGACCTGCGGCGTCGAACCCTTGATGGCGCTGGCCGAACTCCCCGGCCCCTATGACGTCCGCGCCTATGATTGTCGCTCGCGCGGCGTGATGACCAATACCTGTCCGATGGCGCCCTATCGCGGCGTCTCGCGGCCGGTCATCACCTTCGTGCTCGAACGCTTGATGGACAAGGCTGCCGCAGCCTTCGGCATAGAGCCGACCGAACTGCGTCGCCGAAACCTCATCGACAAATTTCCCTATACATCAGCGACCGGTCTCGTCTTCGACGACGGCAGCTACAAGGAAACCATGGAGATGGCCATCAAGGCCATCGACCTCGACGCATTCCGCAAGCGCCAGAAGATCGCGCGCGATGCCGGCCGCTATCTCGGGATCGGCTTTGCCACCTTCTCCGAGCGCACCGGCTACGGCAGCCCGGCTTTCGCGGCACGTGGCATGGAGATCACGCCGGGCTTCGAGACGGTGTATCTCACCATCGATCCCTCGGGCTTCGTCGAAGCACGGATCGGCTCGTCGCCGCATGGCCAGGGACTGCGCACATCACTGGCGCAGATCATCGCCGACGAGATCGGCATCGATCCGGAGTTCATCAAGGTGGTTCACGGCGACACCGATCGCTCGCCCTATGGTTGGGGCACATTTGCCAGCCGTTCGTTGGTGCTGTCGGGCGGCGCCAGCCTGCTGGCCGCGCAAAAGATCCGCGCCAAACTGCTGAAGATGGCGAGCCATTTCCTTGAAGCCGCGCCCGAAGACATCACGCTGCAGTCCGGCTCGGCGCATGTCATCGGGACCGATCGCTCCGTCACCATCGCGTCGATGGCGCGTGCGGCCTATCACCAGACCCACATCTTCAAGGGCGAGATCGAACCGGGCCTCACCGAGACCGGCACCTACGATCCGTCGGGCACCTTCTCCAATGCCTGCCATGTCGCGATTGTCGAAGTCGATATCGAGACCGGCCGCGTCGAGATGGAGAAGTTTCTGGTCGCGGAGGATGCCGGGCTGATCATCAATCCGATGATCGCCGACGGCCAGGTGCATGGCGGCGTCGCGCAGGGCATCGGCAACGCGCTGCTGGAAGAGATCATCTATGACGAGACCGGAAACATCCTGACCAGCACGCTGGCGGATTTCCTGCCGCCGACAACGCACGAAATTCCCGAAATCGAGCTGCATCACGTCGAGACCCTGACCGGTAACTCCATCACCAAGGCCAAGGGCCTCGGCGAAGGCGGCGCCATCGGCGCGCCGGCAGCGGTGATCTCGGCGATCAATGATGCGCTTTCGTCGTTCGGAATCTCCATCGATGAAATGCCGGCAACGCCGCAGCGCATTCGTGCGGCCCTGCGCAGCAGCGGAAAATTGCCAAGCAACGGAAAACTTGCATGAGCGACAAGACCGATATCACCCTCATCATCAACGGTCAGTCCCACGCCATTCGCGTGGAGTCGCGCCGGACCCTCGCCGACGCGATCCGCGAGGACTGTGGCCAGACCGGCACGCATATCGGCTGCGAGCACGGCGTCTGCGGCGCGTGCACCGTGCTCGTGAATGGCGAACCGGTGCGCTCCTGCCTGATGTTCGCGCAGCAGGCGGACGGCAAGCAGATCCGCACCGTCGAAGGCCTCGCCGATGGCGACGAGATGCACCCGATGCAGCGCGCCTTCATGGAGAACCACGGGCTGCAATGCGGTTTCTGCACACCCGGCTTCCTGATGCTCGCCGTCGGCGTGCTGGAGCGCGAGCCGGATATTTCCGACCATGATCTGGTCGACGTGCTGTCGTCGAACCTGTGCCGCTGCACCGGCTATCAGAACATCATCAAGGCGGTCCGCGCCGCCGCGGTGGAGATGCGCCAGTCGTGACTGCTGCCGCCAAACCGGGACTGGTTGGCCAATCCGTCACTCGCAAGGAAGACGGCCCGCTGCTGCGCGGCCAGGGCAAGTTTGCCGCCGATATCAACTTCCCGAACCAACTCTATATGCGTGTGGTGCGCTCGAACTACGCGCACGGCAATATCGTCTCGGTCGATCTCGCGCCGGCTCTGGCGATTCCGGGCGTGGTCGCCGCCTGGAGCTTTGCCGATGTCTCCGAGATTCCACCGATTGATTTCCGTCTGACGCGGCTGGAGCAACTCGCCGCCTATCGCCAGACCATTCTGGCCAAGGACAAGGTGCGCTATGTCGGCGATCCCGTCGCCGTCGTGTTCGCCGAAGACCCCTATCTTGCCGAAGATGCCGCCGAGCATGTCGAGGTCGAGATAGAAGAACTGCCGGTGATCCTGCAGGCCGATGGCGAGATCGGTGAGTTCCGCGACGGACTACCGACCGAGACCGCGCTGATCGAGAAAGGTTATGGCGACGTCGATGGAGCGTTCGCCAATGCGCATGCCGTAGTCAGCCTTTCGCTCTCTATCGGCCGTCATTCCGGCGTTCCCCTGGAGACGCGCGGCGCCATCGGCCGCTATATCGCCGAGACCGACATGCTGGAAATGTACGGCGCGGCAAAGGTCCCGCACTGGAATCGCGACCAGCTTGCGAAAATGTTTGGCCGCACTGCCGAAAACACCAACCTGTTCGAAGGCCATGTCGGCGGCGGCTTCGGCATTCGTGGCGAGATGTATCCAGAGGACGTGCTGGTGTGTCTGGCCGCGCTGCGCCTCGGCCGCCCCGTGAAATGGATCGAGGATCGCCGCGAGCATCTGATCGCGGCCAATCACTCGCGGCAGCAGACCCATCACATCCGCGCGGCGATCGATCGCGACGGCAATATTCTGGCCATCGACAACGAGTTCTTCCACGATCAGGGCGGCTATATGCGCACGCATGCCGCCACCGTGCCCGACCTCGCCGCTGCGATGCTGCCCGGCCCCTATCGCATTCCCGCCTATCGCGTCCTCGGCCATATCCGCCTGACCAACAAGACGCCTGGCGGCACCTATCGCGCGCCCGGCCGCTATGAGAGCACCTTCGTGCGCGAACGCTTGCTGGATGCGGTCGCGGCCAAAGTGGGGATCAGCGGCGTCGAGGTCCGCCGCCGTAACCTCATCGCGACCAGCGAGATGCCGGTCACGCGCGCATTGGAAACGCTCGGCACCGACATCGTGCTGGATTCAGGCGACTATCCGAAGTTGCTGGACAAGGCGCTGGATGGCATCGGCTGGGACGACCTGCAGACGCAGATTACATCGCGGCGCAAGGCAGGCGAACTGGTCGGCTCCGGTGTCGCCATGTTCGTCGAGAAAAGCGGTCTTGGCCCATTCGACGATGTGCGGATCAATGTCGGGACCGACGGGCTCGTGGAAGTCGTCACCGGCGCCGCTTCGGTCGGCCAGGGCGTCGAAACTGTCATCGCTCAGATTTGCGCAGAGAAACTCGGCGCCAGCTATGACAATGTCAGCGTGATCCACGGCCAGACCAACCGTATCGCCAGAGGCCTCGGCGCCTTCGCCTCACGCGTCTCCGTGATGACGGGCGAAGCGACGCGGCAAGCCGCGCTGAAGCTGCGCGACAAGGCTCTCGCGGCCGCAGCTGAATTGATGCAGTTGACGGCCGATCAACTCGATATCGTCGATGGCGAGATTGTCCGCCTTGATGGCGGTACTGGCCCATCGATGACGCTCGCCGAGATCGCAAAGGCGCTGGAACCGGGAGGCAATCTGGTTGGTGATAGCGAACCGGGCCTGTTCGCCGAAGCATCGTTCGAATCCAAGCATATGACCTACCCATACGGCGTCCATATCGCCGTCGTCTCGCTGGCGCGCGATACAGGCGGCATCAGCGTCGAGCGGTATCTTGTCGCCTATGACATCGGCAAAGCGATCAACCCGATGCTGGTCGATGGCCAAATCGTTGGTGGCGTTGCCCAAGGCATCGGTGGTGCGCTTTATGAAGAGTTCACCTATGACGACCGCGGCGAACCGCTGGCGGTAACCTTCGCCGACTATTTGATGCCGACGGCCCGCGAAGTACCTGATGTCGAAGTGATCATTTCCGAGGATGCGCCGAGCCCGCTCAACCCGATGGGGCTCAAGGGCGCCGGCGAAGGCGGCACCAATGCCGTCGGCGCAGCGATTGCAGCGGCGATCGACGACGCGCTCGGCCAACCCGGGGCTATCACGCAGCTGCCGGTCTCGCCGCAGCGGATCAAGGCGCTGCTGAGGGAACGTCGTTAGTCATGGCCGTCGTCCCCGCGCAGGCGGGGACCCATAACCACCGTCAACGCAAAAGAAACGCCGGAACCGCTCCCATCTCGCTTCTACTATATCTCCAGCATGTATGGGTCCTCGCCTGCGCGGGGACGACGGCTGAGAGGTTCGCGCGCTACGTGATCTTCTTCAGCAACCGCGTCAGCGTGCGCTGCTCTTCGGCCGTCAACGGTCGCAGCGTCTTGGCGCTGACCTCCGCTGCGACGCGGATTGCCGCATCGACCACACGGGCGCCCTTCTCGGTCAGCGATACCGCACGGCGACGGCGATCCGTGGGATCGCTGCCGGTGGTGATGAAGCCGCGCAGACCCAGCCGATCGACAACCCCCTTGATGGTCGCGGCATCGAGATAGACCAGCCGCCCCAGATGGTTCTGTGAACTCGGGCCGACCTCATGCAGCTTCGCCAGCACGGCGAATTGCGTCTGGGTCAGATCCTCGATCATGTTGGACATGAAGATGGAGGTGTGGCGCTGCATCGCCACGCGCATCAGGAAGCCGACCTGGGAGTCGAGGACATAGTCCGGCGGCGTCTCCGCGGTCGGAAGGGCCTTCAGCTTGGTCGGTTTCTGCGCCATGTCGTCCCCGATGATCTCTTGCTAGTTATGAACGATCTTCGGTTGCCGCGACAGTTGAAGTTTTGGTCGTTACACCGTCAAATAAGCGCGTTGAATGTCAATATTCTCCGCAAGCTCGGCCATCGTGCCATTCCATTGGATCTGGCCCTTTTCGAGGACATAGGCCCTGTCCGAGACCAGTTCGGCGAAATGCACGTTCTGCTCCGAGAGCAGAATCGACACCCCGGCCTTCTTGAGCTCGAGAATGGTATTGGCCATCAACTCGACGATCAGGGGGGCGACGCCCTCGGACGGCTCGTCCAGCAGGATCAGCAGCGGGTTGCCCATCAGCGTCCGCGCCACTGTGAGCATCTGCTGCTCGCCGCCGCTCATCCGGCCACCCGGCCGGTTCGGCATTTCGCCCAAGTTCGGGAACAGTGCCAGCAACTTCTCTTCGGTCCAGACCGGCGCCGGCACGCCGTCACTGAACTTGCGTGGCGGCTGGCGGCCGATATCGAGATTTTCCAGCACCGTCAGATCGGAGAAGATACGACGGTCTTCCGGCGTGAAACCGAGGCCGAGCCGCGCGATCTCGTAAGGCTGCCGGCCGGAGATATCGTGGCCATCGAACCGGATCTTGCCGGTAGACTGCGCCATCAGGCCCATGATGGCTTTCATGGTCGTGGTCTTGCCGGCACCGTTGCGGCCCATCAGTGCGACGACTTCGCCGCGCCCGACATTCAGGCAGAGGTCATAGAGGATCTGCGCGGCTCCGTAAGACGCACCGAGATTTTCGACCGAGAGCATCGGGGCGCTCATCAATGTGCCTCCGATTTCTGGAAGGTCTTGCCGGTGCCGAAATACACTTCCCTCACCTGCGGATTGTCGCGGATCGACTTCGCATCGCCGTCGGCGATCAGCCGGCCCCGCGCCAACACGATGATGCGATCAGCGAAGGCAAAAACCACATCCATCGAATGTTCGGTGAACAGCACGGAGATGCCCTTCTCGATCACCAGGCGTTTCACCAGCGCGATCAGATCGTTACGCTCCTTGGGCGCCATGCCGGCGGTCGGCTCGTCCATCAGCAGCAGCCGTGGATCGTTGGCGAGCGCAATCGCCAGTTCGACGCGCTTGACGTCGCCATAAGCCAGCTCGCGGCTCGGCCGATCAGCGGCATCCTGCATGCCGACCTGGGCCAGCAGCTCCAGCGCACGCTCGCGATGCAGAGAGGATGCCGGCTTCCACAGTCGGTAGACCTGATTGGCGTGGGAGATCAGCGCCATCTGCACATTCTCGATGACCGTCATCGAGTTGAAGGTGGCGGCGACCTGAAAGGTACGACCGATACCAAGGCGCCAGATATCGCGTGGCTTCTTGCCGTTGAGCTTCGCCCCCTCGAACCAGATCTCGCCGGAATCCGGCGGCAGCTGGCCGTTGATCATGTTGAAGCAGGTCGACTTGCCGGCGCCATTCGGGCCGATCAGCGCAAGAAACTCGCCGCGCTTGATGTCGAACGACACTTCGTTGACGGCACGGACGCCGCCGAAGGATTTCGAGAGCGAACGAATGGCGAGGTCGCTCATGAAGCGGCCTTCGATGTTGTCTTTCGTCGCGAGATCAGCTTGACGAAGCCGCCGACGATGCCACTCGGGAACGCCAGCACCAGCAGCAGGATGATGCCGCCAAGCAATGCACGCCAGTATTCCGTCGAACGCATCATGAAGTCCTGCAGCACCGCATAGACCGAGGCACCGACGATTGGGCCGGTCAGCGTCTGAATGCCGCCCAGCAGCACCATCACCAGGCCGTCGATCGACCGGCTCACGCCGATGGTCTCCGGCGAGATCGACCCCTTGGCGAAAGCGAACAGCCCACCGGCAATGCCGCAAACTGCACCGGCAATGGCGAAAGCGAGCCAGTGTACGCGCTTAACGTCGAGACCGATCGCTTCAGCGCGCAAGGGAGAGTCACGCCCTGCCCGCATCGCGTAACCAAATGGCGCGAACAGGAATTTGCGGAGCAGCAACACCCCGAGCGCAGCCAGTGCGAGTGTCAGGAAATAGAATGCTCCACGGCTGTCGAATGGCGCCGACGGCCACACCCCGAGCACGCCGTTGGAGCCACCGGTCAGCGTCTCCCACTGGAACACGGCCGCCCATACGATCTGGGCAAAGGCGAGCGTAAGCATCGCCAGATAGACACCGGACAGTCGCACCGCGAACCAGCCGAACAGCAGCGCGCCGACCAGCGCCAGCACTGGCGCGGCTGCCAGTGCGAGCCCCATCGGCGCAGCAAACCATTTCACCAGCAGCGCTGCGCCGTAAGCACCGAGGCCGAAATAGGCCGCATGGCCGAAGGAATGCATGCCACCCGGCCCCATGATGAAATGCAGGCTGGTTGCAAACAGCACGGCAATCAACACGTCGATGCCGAGCACGAGCGTATAGGGCGAGTTCTTGGCGATCAGTGGCAGGCACACGAGAACGACAAGAAGGATGAGGCCCGCGATCTTCGTGGCCGGTGTCGCAGGACGCAGCGGCTCTTCGGGCTCAGCCACGCTGCGCACAGCCACCTGCTCCCGACCGAGCAAGCCGTATGGCCGTGCGATCAATACCGCAGCCATCACGAGAAATTCCGCCACCAGCGTCAGTTTGGAGAAGTTCACCGTGAAGCCGCCGAAATTGACCACGCCGAGGCCGATGCACAACGCCTTGACCTCGGCGATGATGACCGCCGCGAGATAGGCGCCGGAGATCGAACCCATGCCACCGACCACGACGACGACGAAGGCGTCGCCGATCACGATCAGGTCGGTCGCCAGCGTTGCCGGCTCGCGCGCAATCTGCAGCGCGCCGCCAAGGCCAGCGAGCAAAGCGCCGAGCGCGAACACGCCCGTGAACAGCATGGCCTGGTTGACGCCAAGCGCGCCGACCATTTCGCGGTCCTGCGTCGCCGCGCGCATCAAGCGACCGAAGCGGGTCTTGGCCAGCGCCAGATGCAGCATCCACAGCACGAACGGGCCGACGAAAATCAGGAAGATATCGTAAGTGGGCAGCCGGCGGCCGAGCACCTCGATGGACCCGGTCAGGCCTGGCGCGCGCGGGCCAAGCAGATCCTCAGGACCCCAGATCCACAGCGTCGCGTCGTTGATAACGAGCACCAGCGCGAAAGTGGCGAGCAATTGAAACAGCTCAGGCGCGCGATAAATCCGCCGCAGCAGAAGGATCTCGATCGCAGCGCCGATCAGGGCCACCAGCAATGCGGTCAGAACAATGCCGCCCCAGAAGCCGACGGCACCGCCGACCTTGGTGGCGATGCTGTAGGCGATATAGGTCCCGATCATATAGAGGGACCCGTGAGCGATATTGACGATCCGGGTGACGCCAAAGATCAGCGACAACCCGGCAGCCACGAAGAACAGGCCGGAGGCGGCAGACAGGCCGTTCAGCGCCTGAAACAGAAACGCGTTGAAACTCATCGGAGGAATCCCCCTCCCCGCGTTGAACGTGCGGGGAGAGTATCAACGGCGATCATCGTCGTGCTTCCTGTTACTCGGTCGCGGGACGGAGCTTCTTCACTTCTGCGTCGCTGGGCAGCACAGATGCACCATCGACATATTTGAAGTCGCTCATGGTGCCTTTGCCGCCTTCAAGCGCGATCTTGCCGACATAGGCCCCCATGGTCGCCTGGTGATCGCTGGCGCGATACATGAACGGACCGAACGGGCTGTCGAGCTTCAGACCTTCAAAGGCCGTAATCAGCTTGTCGGTGTCGGTCGAGCCTGCCTTGGCGATACCGGCAGCCAGAGAAGTCATCGTGACATAACCGACGATCGAACCAAGACGCGGATAGTCGTTGTACTTCTTCTGATAGGCCGTCAGGAACGCCAGGTATTCCGGGGTCTTGATCTTGTCCCAGGGATAGCCGGTAACGATCCAGCCGACCGGCGCTTCTTCCTTCACCGGATCGAGATATTCCGGCTCTCCCGACAGCAGGCTCACGACGGTGCGATCCTTGAACACGCCGCGTGTGGTGCCCTCGCGCACCAGCTTGGAGAAGTCCGCGCCGAACAGCACGTTAAAGATCGCGTCCGGCTTGGCATCGTCGATGGCCTGCACCACGGCGCCGGCATCGACCTTGCCGAGCGGCGGTGCCTGCTCGGTGACGAATTCGATGTCAGGCTGCTTGGCCTTCATCATTTCCTTGAAGGTCGCGACCGCGGCCTGGCCGTATTCGAAGTTCGGATAGACCAGCGCCCAGCGCTTCTTCTTGGCAGCCAGCGCATCCGGCAGCAGCATTGCGACCTGCATATAGGTCGTGGCACGCAGGCGGAACGTATACTTGTTGCCGTTCTGCCAGGTGATCTTGTCGGTCAGCGGCTCTGCGGCGAGAAAGAACACTTTCTTCTTGCCGGCGAATTCGGTCACCGCGAGACCGATATGCGAGAGGAACGTGCCGGCGATAATGTTGACGCCTTCGCGCGTCACCAGCTCATCAGCCACACGCACTGCATCGCCCGGCGTCGAGCCGTCATCGCGCGAAATCACTTCAAGCTTCTTGCCGAGCACGCCGCCCTTGGCATTGATCTGTTCGATCGCAAGCTCCCAGCCCTTCTTGTAGGGATCGAGGAACGCGGTCTGTGTTTTGTAGCTGTTGAGCTCACCGATCTTGATCGTGTCCTGCGCGAGAACCGCGTGGCCGAACGACAATGTCAGTGCGCCGGCCATTGTGCCGGCAATCGCGAGTGAGTGAAGGGAACGAGCCGTCATCATGATCGAACTCCGTTGTGATCGACGTTTGCGATAGAAGTGATTCTCGCCGAAGCCTTCGCAAGAAACGGATCAACCGTTCGCTCTTGCGTCGCTTGCAGCCCCATGTTTGCAACGCGAATTAGTTTGTACGCAAATAGTCCGGCGCACTCTCTTTGTTGTCAAGACTGGTCTTGGTGCAACATGCCTAGCACACCGCTGAAGTTTTGATCATCCAATGTCAGCAGATTGCGTGCGCAACTGCGGCGTAATTTCGCAGAGCCGCGCGGCGGGGTATTCCGCCGCCGCGCGTCCTGTTTTGACGACTACCGATCGCGGAAACGGTCCATCAGCGCCTTGTCCTGACCGCCATCGATTTCGATCATCGTGCCGTTGGCCATCTGCACCAGAGGCGACGCGAGCATGACCACGAGGTTTGCAACTTCCTCGACTTCGGCGATGCGGCCGAGCGGGATCGAGGCCGGCGCCAGCTTGTCGGCTTCCTCGTAGGAGATCTTCATGTCGCGCGACATGGCGTTGACGAGGCCGGCCCAGCGCTCGGTACGAACCGGGCCCGGATTGACGGCGCAGAACGAGATGTTGTGACGGCCGTACTGACCTGCGAGCGACAGGGTCATGTTCTGACCGGCAGCGTTCGCAGCACCCGGTGCGATTTCCCAATAGGATGGCTTGACGCCGTCATTGCCGATCAGATTGACGACGCGGCCGCCACCCTGCTTGACCATGATGGGCAGCGCGTAGCGCAGGCAGCGCACATAGCCCATGAATTTGAGCTGCAGCGCCTGCTCCCAGTCGGCTTCGGTGAGCGTCTCGATCACGCCGCCCGGTGCCGAACCGGCATTGTTGATCATCAGATCGATGCTGCCGAGTTCCTTGGCCGCCTTCTCGACGAAAGCCTTGGCATCCGCATCCTTGGTGAGGTCGGCGGTAATCGCGACCACCGTCACCCCGTAGGCGTTGCGGATTTCTTCAGCTGTTTTCTCCAGCGGCTCCATGCGACGGGCGCAGATGGCGACGTTGACGCCCTCCTTCGCCAGCGTCATGGCAATTGCCTTGCCGATACCTTCGCTGCCGCCGGTGACGAGAGCGCATTTGCCTTTGAGTTGGAGATCCATGTGCGTGTCCTTCTGAGGTTGGGCGGAAATGAAAACGAAAATTCTTAGGTCAATCAGCTTCCTGTAAAGCGCGGAGGTCGTTTCTCGGCAAAGGCCTTGCGGCCTTCGGCGTAGTCGGCGCTGGCGTCGGCCGCGGCATAGAACTGCTCGGCTTCAGCCAGGAGTTCGGCATTACTCGTGCTCAGCGCACGAATGGCAGCCTTGGCCGCCTTGATCGTCAGCGGCGCATTGCCGGCGATCTTCCTTGCAAGCTCGCCAGCCAGCGATTCAATGTCAGCCTTCGGCGCGATAACATGCACCGCGCCCAGCGCATGAGCGCGCATGGCAGGCAGACGATCCGCCGTGAACAAGACTTGCCGCGTCGCACCGGTGCCGAACACGCGGATGAAGCGCGCGATACCGCGCGGATCGTAGCCCAGACCAAGCTTGGCGGCGGGTACTGCGAAGAAGGCATCATCCGCGGCAACGCGCATGTCGCAACTCGCAGCAACGGATGACCCGGCGCCCATGCAGCCGCCATAGATCAGGCCGATGGTCGGCTGCGGGATCGCCTCGATCGCCAGGCAGGTATTCTCGACCAGATCGTCATAGGCGCGGGCATTGCCCTCGCCTGATCGAGCCGTGGCAAAGTCGGAAATGTCTGCGCCCGCGGAAAACATCAGGTCGCCCTCGCCGCGGATGACCACGACACGGATATCCTTGCGGGTGGCGACGTCGCCGGCAAAGGCGGCGATCTTGTTCCACATCGCCGTGGAGATCGCGTTACGTCGTGCCGGATTGGCCAGACACAGCGTCGCGATGCCGTCCGCAATATCAATGACGATATCGCCGGGCGTGCTCATCGCTCAGGCCGCCGGCTTGTGCGACATCCAGCGACCGAACTCGGCCGCCGGGAAGAGCTCGGCCAGCGCCGCATTGAATGCGGCCGGCTCTTCGCTGGTGATGGTATGGCCGGCACGCGGCAATACCAGAAGACCTGCCGTCGGCACCGTGCGCTTGAGGAAGATGCTGGGATCGAGGCACCAATCGTCCTCGTCGCCGACGATGATCAGCAGTGGCGGTGTGAATGTCTCGAGTTGCGGCTTCATCTCCCACAGCATCGGCCGCTTGGCCTGCAGCTCGCGCATGGTCAGCGCATGCCCGACCGGAGAATGATCCGCCAGCATCCGCGCGAACTCGGCGAAACCACGCGGGTCCTTGTTCTTGTGCGTCTGACGCGTTGCACCATCGGCATAGCGCGCTGCAGCGGTCGGGAAATCGACCGTCTCGAACATTTTTGCGGTCTCGCGCGAGGCTGCACGGCCCTGCTCCACAAAGGCAGGATCGGGACTGGAGCCGTAACCGCAGCTTGCAGCGGTCACCGACAAACAACGATCCGGATAGTGAATACCGACATGCAGCGCCGTCGACGCACCCATGGAATGACCGACGATATGCGCCTTGTCGATCTTCAGTGCATCCATCAGTGCGATGACGTCATCGCGTGCAATATCCTGGCCGTAACGCGCTGGATCGGTCGGTACATCCGATGGCGGATAACCGCGCTGGCTGTAGGTGACGCAACGATAGGAGCGCGAGAAGTAACGAAGCTGCGGCTCCCAGGTGCGGTAATCTCCCGCATACTCATGAACGAAAACCACAGGACTCCCGGTGCCGACTTCCTCATAATAGAGTTGCGTCCCGTCGGGCGTCGTCACGTGCGGCATCGTCGCCTCCTGCAGTCAGAGCAGATTTCATTTGCACACAAACGAAATGCTAGTAGCGTTATTTCATGACTGCAAGAGGATTTAGTGGATTCAATTTTGGCATATCATTTGCAAACAAACAAATATCGCACCGCCGCATAAACCGATCGAAAAGCCACGCGCCACAACGTTTCTTGAGGAGATGTCATGACCGGACTTTCGCGACGCGCCTTCACAATGGGCACGGCTGCTACGCTGATGAGCAGCGCGCTCGCAACAAATTCGCAGGCGCAGGCGCCGACAAAAATCCGCGTGGGTAGCCTGACACTTCCCGTCTTCGCGCCGATCATCATCAACATCATGAAGGCGCAGAAGTTCGATACCAAGAACGGTTTCGAGGCCGAAGTTCAGGTCTATCCTTCCTTCTCCTCTTATTATGCGGGCCTCGCCACCGGCGAAATCGACACGCTGATCGGCGGGCCCACCTACTTCCAGAAGCTGCGCCTCGAAGGCGTGCCGCTGCAAATCGTCGCAACAGGTGCCACGCTCGCCGATCTCGTCATCATCACCAAGGACCCGGCCATCAAGTCGCTGGCCGACCTCAAAGGCAAGCAACTCGCCGCCGACATGGGCAGCGGGCAATTCCAGATCCTGTCGATCTACGCGAAATCCAAAAAGATGGACCTCGCCAAGGACATGACATTGGTCAACGCGAACTTTGCTGTAGCGCGTGCGCAGCTTGCCGCCGGCCGCGTCGATGCCGCGATGATCATCGAGCCGATCGCCACCATGATGATGAAGGACGATCCCTCGCTGAAGATCATCTTCAACGCCAATGACGGATGGAAGGAGATTGCGGGCACCACCGGCTGGGAGCTGGTCTATGCCATGCGCGAGGACACCATCAAGAAAGCCCCGGATGCGCCCAAGAAATTCGTCGCGGCGCTGGCGGACGTCACCAAATATCTGCGCAGCGATCCGGATGGTGCCGACAAGATCGCGGTCGAGACCGTGAAGCTGCCGCCCGGCATCTTGAAGGAAGCCGTGCTCGCCAAGCGCTGGGACTTCGACGCCAAGCCAGCCTGGGACGCCACCGAACGCAAGAGCATCTGGGATACGTTCGAGCGCGCCGTCGCCGCCGGCTTCCATCCAAAGCTGCCTGACGAAGCGATCATCTATGCCCCCTGACGAGCCGAGACCTGCCACGCCATTCGAGGAGCCGATCTTCGAAAGGTCACCGCGAAGCCTAATGATCTCCAGCCTGCCGCGCGAGACGATCATATCGATCGTGCTCTTCGCAGCGGTCTGGCAGGTCATGTCCTATCTGGCACCGTCGCTGGGCATCCCCGCTTTCGCGATCCCGGGCCTCGGCCGTATTGCCGAAAGCCTGACCAAGATCACCCCGCTCGACGTCGCAGTGACGCTCGGCCGCGTACTGCTGTCGCTGGTCGTGTCATTCGTCATCGGACTGCTGGTGGCGGTGCTGATGTATCTGTCCGAGAGCGTCGAGAAATATCTGCGGCCGATGGTGCGTATCCTGATGGCCGTACCGGTCGTCTCCTGGATCCTGTTCGCGGTGCTGTGGTTCAAGGGCGTCGAATTTCGCATCGTCTTCGTGCTGGTCGTGGTCTGCGCGCCGGTCTTCACCGTCGACGCCCTCGACAACATGCGCGAGGTGTCGCGCGACCTGAAACAAATGATCCGCTCCTTCCGGCCCACGCCGCTGCAGTTCTTCCACAAGCTGATGCTCCCGGCGATCACGCCAGGGATCATCACGAGCTGGAAGATCACCCTCAGCCTGGCCATTCGCGTCGTCACCATCGCTGAACTCGTCGGCGCAGTGACCGGCATCGGGCATCAGCTCTCGGTCGCCCAGGAATTGTTCTCGGTGGCTGACGTGTTTGCCTGGACGCTCGTGCTGGTCGTGCTGCTGTTCTTCCTTGAAGCGTTGCTCGTCAGGCTCGAAACACATGTATTGCGGTGGCGGGCATGACGGCAGCTTCAGCGCCCATCGAGATCGCGCAGTTGCGCAAGGTATTTCGCCAGACCACCTCCGGCCAGTCGATCACGGCCATCGACCAATTGTCGCTGCGGATCGATCCCGGCGAACTCATCGCCATCGTGGGCAAGACCGGCTGCGGAAAATCAACGCTGTTCGATCTGTTGATCGGCCTCGAACATCCCACCGCCGGCAGCATCAGCATCGGCGGCAAGACACCCTATGATGACTTCAACGCCTTCCGCGGCAAGATCGCGACGATCTTCCAGCAGGACCGGCTGTTTCCGTGGCGCTCCGCACTCGACAACGTCAAGCTCCCGCTCGAACTGATCGGCATCGCTGAAGATGTTCAGCAGGAGCGCGCGCTGACGTGGCTGAAACGGCTAGGGCTGGAGAAATTCGCCAACGCCTATCCGCGCGAACTTTCCGGCGGCATGCGCCAGCGTGTTGCGATTGCCCGCGCTTTCGCCGTGCAGCCGGAAATTCTGCTGGCCGATGAATCGTTCAGCGCGCTGGATGAAGTCACCGCCAACGAGCTGCGCAAGACCTTCGTCGATCTGGCACGGGAGTTCAAATCCACCGCGATCCTGATTACGCATCAGCTCGAGGAAGCGATGGCCGTGGGTGACCGCATCGTGGTGTTCGGAAAATCAGCGACATTGCTCGCCGACATCCGGATGGCGGATTGGGACCGCGCGGACTATCCCCTGCTCCGCGAAGGCATCCAGAATACGTTGCAGGCAAACGCGCCGGATGCGCGGTTGAAACGTTGACCTCTCAGCCGTCATTGTGAGCGCAGCGAAGCAATCCAGTCATTCATTAAGAAAGAACTGGATTGCCGCGTCGCTTCGCTCCTCGCAATGACGTGGATAGGCCTTACGCCCTCACCCCATGATCGCCTTCGCCGCGTTCCCCATGGCTTCCACCGAGGCATCGCCCGTATCCGTGAAGCACAGGATACGACACGGGCATGACTCAAGCCCGTCATAGCGCCACGGGAAGGCGCCGATCAGGCAGCGCTGGTTCAGCATCAGCTCGATGTCGCCGCCGATATTCTCCGCATGCAACAAGCCTTCCTGGAACGCGTAATTGTGGAACGGAAACATGTCGGCAGTCACGTGGCGGCCCGAGAGCTTGTGATTATACTCAAACGTGCCGAAGAATTCCGCCGGCGTCTTGCCGTGCTTCTTGGTGAACTGCGCAGCGATGTCCGGCCGCATGTTGCGGATCGAGGTGTTCATCGAGTGATCGCAGGAACCCGTGTCCATGCCGAACCATTTGATCTTCTTCTCCAGCATCCAGTGCAGCGTGTCGAGATTCGGGCCGGGGTGATAGCAGAAGTATTTCACCAGATCCTGCTGCGCCTGACCTTCATAATATTTGTGCCAGCCGGTGTGCAGGATCAGAATGTCGCCTTCGCGAATATCCGCGCCGGACTTCTCAAGCATCTCCGGCGTGATGACCGCCCAGTCATGCATCTGGCTTGAGATGTCGACCACCACGCCGCGATTGAACAGGTAATCCAGCGGCAGCGAGGCCATGTCGCCCTTGCGCCCGTCGGTGGCGTGCATCGCGCCGTCGAAATGGGTGCCGGCATGCAGCGCCGTCTCGATCCGCTGCGCCACGATCATCTGCGTCTGGAGGTTCTGCGCATAATACATCTTGTTGCCGGCATAGCCGACCCAGCCGGGCGTGTGGATGTTCATGACGTGGGAGAGATCGACGACTTTCATGGTGCTGTCCTTCATCGTTTCGGGGCGCCCACCGGCAGGTGGAAATCGTAAGCATGCAAACAATTCTGCGCAATGCCCGCAGATGCAGGATCAAGGCCAAAAACAGATGGACAAACGCCGGGCTGCCACGACAATCCTCGATTGTGAAAGCGCGGTTCAGCGCTTGCGTTGACATCGATAAACCCGGCGGATACGCCAATTTAATGAACTGCTGCAAAGACAGCGTCAGCGATGCGGCCACTGCCGTTTCGGTGCAGGTGCCACGATCAGGCACGTTACCAGGAGTGGCGTTGCCATGATGGATTTCGCCACCCGGGTCCACAATCACAACTACCGGCTTGATCCGATCATCCGGTCGCTGCTGGACACCGACTTCTACAAATTCCTGATGCATCAGTTCATCTGGATGCTTTATCCGAAGGTGCCCGTGACCTTCGGCCTGATCAACCGCACCAAGACCGTCCGCCTTGCCGAGATCATTCCGGAAGCGGTGCTGCGCGCGCAGCTCGATCATGCCCGCACGCTCTCATTCCGCGAGAACGAACTGATCTGGCTGGCCGGCAACCGCTTCTATGGCCGCCGCGACATTTTCCGTCCTGAATATATCGAATATCTGCGCAGCTTCAGGTTGCCTGACTACAAGCTTGAGACCATCGATGGTCAATATGTCCTCACCTTCGAAGGTGACTGGGCCGAAGTGACGATGTGGGAGATCTACGCCCTCGCCATCGTCAGCGAATTGCGGTCGCGGATCGCCATGGCCACGCTGGACAAGTTCGAGCTGGATATTCTCTACGCCCAGACCAAGACCAAGATCTGGAACAAGATCAAGAAGCTGAAATCCTATCCGGACATGCGGCTCGCGGAATTCGGCACCCGTCGCCGCCACGGCTTCCTGTGGCAAGAATGGGTGACGGACGCGATGGCCAACGAGCTTGGCCGCAGCTTCGTCGGAACGTCGAACGCCCTGCTCGCTTTCAAGCATTCATTCGAGGCCATCGGCACCAATTCGCACGAACTGCCGATGGTGTTCGCCTGTCTCGCCGAAAACGACGAACAGCTGAAGACCGCGCAATATGACGTGCTGGCGAAATGGCAGGAGGTCTATGACGGCGAATTGCTGATCATTCTGCCCGATACGTTCGGCATGACGCAGTTCCTGCGCGACGCACCGCCCTGGGCCTCACAATGGACCGGCATGCGCATGGACAGCAAGGAGCCGGTTGCGGCGGGCGAAGAGATGATCGCCTGGTACGCGATGCGCGGCGAGGATCCGCGCAAGAAGCGCGCGATGTTCAGCGACGGTCTCGAAGTCGATCTGATGATCGATCTGCATCAGCGTTTCCGTGGGCGCATCCGCGAGAGCTTCGGCTGGGGCACCATGGCCACCAACGACTTCCGCGGCGCGCATCCGCGCGGGCTCGATTCACTCGACCCGATCAGCCTGGTCTGCAAGGTCACCTATGCCAACGGCCGCTCGGCCGTGAAGCTGTCGGACAATCCCGCTAAGACCACCGGCAGCAGCCCTGCAGAGATCGAACGCTATCTGCGCATCTTCGGCCGTGAGGGCGTCGCCGAACAGCCGGTGATCGTCTAGCCAGAACCGCAAACGCAAAAAAGCGCCGCCCGGTTTCCCGGACGGCGCTTTGTTTTGTGTATAGATCGAAGCTGCTTACAGCAGGCCCGCTCCGCGTGCCCACTTGTACTTGGCACCGAGCACCTCGACCGGGAGTTCGGTCGAATAAGCGTAAGCCGGAATGCCGTTCTGGTAGAGATATTCGGCGGCTTCCTCGACTTCCACGTCGCCCGCGAGCGAAGCCACCATCGGCTTCTCGATGCCCTTGGCCTTCATCTCGTTCTTGATCTCGACCATGTTGCGCGCGAACACCATTGGCGGCGTCACGATCGTGTGCCAGTAGCCGAGGATCAGCGAGTGGATGCGATCATCGGTGAGACCGAGCTTCACAGTGTTGACGTAGGTGATCGGCGGTTCGCCACCGGTGATGTCGACCGGGTTGCCGGCGGCGCCGAACGGCGGGATGAACTTGCGGAACGCCGCATCCAGATCCGGCGGCATTGCCATTAGCGACATGCCGTTATCGACCACCGCATCGGACAGCAGCACGCCCGACCCACCGGCACCGGTGATGATCAGCACGTTCTCGCCCTTCGGCGTCGGCAGCACGGGAATGCCACGGGCGAATTCGAGCAGCTGGCGCAGCGAGCGGGCGCGAATGACCCCCGACTGCTTCAGCACGTCTTCATAGATCTTGTCGTTGCCGGCAAGTGCGCCGGTATGCGATGAGGCCGCCTTGGCGCCGGCCGAGGTACGGCCTGCCTTGAGGACGACAACCGGCTTGATCTTAGAGACGCGCTTGGCGGCTTCGGCGAAGGCACGGCCATCCTTCAGATCCTCGCAGTGCTGCGCGATGATCGTGGTGTTCGGATCCTGCTCGAAGAAGGCGAGCAGATCGTCCTCATCGATATCCGACTTGTTGCCGAGGCCGACGATCGCCGACACGCCCATCTTGGCAGAGCGGGAGAAGCCGATGATCGCCATGCCGATGCCGCCGGACTGCGACGACAATGCCGCCGAGCCCTTCACGTCATAGGCTGTACAGAAAGTCGCGCAGAGATTAGCCGGCGTATAATAGAAGCCATAGATATTCGGCCCCATCAGACGGACGTCATATTTCTTGCCGATTTCGACGATCTCTTCTTGCAATGCAGGCTCGTTGGCTTCGGCAAAGCCCGACGGGATCAGCACCGCGCCCGGAATTTTCTTCTCGCCGCATTCGATCAGCGCGCCGGCCACGAACTTGGCAGGAATCGCGAATACCGCGGTGTCGATCACGCCCGGAACATCCTTGACGCTCTTATAGGCCTTGCGACCCATGATCTCTTCGGCCTTCGGATGGATCGGGTAGATGTCGCCCTTGTAGCCGCCGTTGATGAGGTTCTTCATCACCGAATTGCCGATCTTGCCATCTTCGGCGGAGGCGCCGATCACAGCGACGGCCTTCGGCATCATGATGCGATTCATCGCCGTGACGATTTCGGCGTTGGAGCGCGGCGCCGGGCGCGGTTTGTAGTCGAAATCGACGACGATGCGCACGTCGGCGGCAATGGCGTCCTTCTTGGTGGCGAAGACCGGGTTGAGATCGAGTTCGACCATCTCCGGGAAATCGCTGACGAGCTGCGATACCTTGACGATGATGTCGGCCAGCGCCTCACGATTGGCAGGATCGCCGCCGCGCACACCATGCAACATCTCGGCGGCCTGAATGCCATCGAGCATCGACAGCGCGTCATCATTGGTCGCGGGTGCGAGACGGAAAGTGACGTCCTTCAGCACTTCGACGAGCACGCCGCCGAGGCCGAAGGCCACCAGCTTGCCGAACGAACCATCGGTGATCGAACCGATGATCACTTCGGTGCCGCCCATCAGCATCTGCTGAACCTGGATACCTTCTATCTTGGCATCGGCCTTGTACTTCTTGGCATTGGCCAGAATGGTGTCGTAGGCTTTCTGCGCGTCTTCGGCGGTCTTGACGCCGACAATGACACCGCCCGCTTCGGTCTTGTGGAGAATGTCCGGCGAGACGATCTTCATCACGACCGGGAAGCCCATGCCGCTTGCCATCTTGGCAGCGTCAGCGGCTGAGGTGGCCACGCCCTCTTTCGGCACGGGAATGCCGTATGCGTCACACACAAGCTTGCCCTCGGGGGCGGTCAGGCTGGTGCGCTTGTCGGCTTTGACCGCATCTAGAACTTTGCGGACGGCCTGTTTCGCCGATGGTGTTGCTTCTTTGACGGCAAGATTCGATTGGGACATGGCTTCCTCCTTCACGTCTTTTCCAATAGACGGATTGATGGCATTTGGTATGCCAGAAACTTGATTGTCAAGGCGCGTTGCAGCGCAAAATTGCTGAAATAGCTGTCATCTTGACATGCTGGCATCTGGTATGCCAAAAATTCTTGACGTTATTTCTGTGGTAGGACATCTCGACTGGAGATGATTCATGCCCACGCGAAAACAAACCAAGGCGCCGTCCGTCATGTCTGAAGCCGATATCGCGATCGTTCGGATTGCACCGGAGACCAGCTTCAAGACCAAGGCCTATGAAGCCTTGAAAGAAGCCATTCTTAAGATGGACATCTACACCTCGCCCGATCCGGTGATGCTTGACGAGCGCGCTCTGTCGGAACGGCTCGGTGTCAGCCGCACACCTATCCGCGAAGCCATTGCGATGCTGGAGCAGGATGGCTTCGTAAAGACTGTGCCACGCCGCGGCATCGTCGTTGTCAGAAAGACCAAGGTCGAGATCGTCGACATGATCCGCGCCTGGGCGGCGCTGGAAAGCATGGCCGCGCGTCTGATCACGACCACCGCACGCAAAAAAGATATCTCGGCGCTGCGCGACTTTTTCAAGGACTTCAACAAGGACCGTCTGCCACAGGACCACGTTGAGGAATATTCGAAAGCGAATATCGCTTTCCACCAGGCACTGATCTCGCTCAGCGAGTCGCCGGTGCTGGTCGATATGACCAACGATATTCTGCTGCATGTGCGTGGCTATCGTCAGCTAACCATCGGACGCACGGACCGTACCGCGACGTCCCTGCCCGAGCATCTGGCCATCATCGAAGCGCTTGAGGAGCGCAATACCGAGCTCGCGGAAAAGCGCGCGCGCGATCACACGCTCGGTCTGGCTTCTTATGTCGAAGCCCACGGCCAGGAATTGTTTACGTAAGCGCCGTCTCGCGACGGTTCACCACTCCGCACCACGTCCAATTGAGCAACGACCAACAGCCACAAGAAAAGTCAGGGAGAGCGGGATGTCCGCAGTAGTCCAGAGCATCGATACCAACGCAGCCGCCGAGCAGGAATTGACCGATGGCTTCCATCTGATCATCGATGCGCTCAAGCTCAATGGCCTCAACACAATCTATGGCGTGCCGGGCATTCCAATTACCGACTTCGGCCGCATGGCGCAGGCCGAGGGCATCCGGGTGCTGTCGTTCCGTCACGAACAGGCCGCCGGCTATGCCGCATCGATCGCCGGCTATCTCACCAAGAAGCCTGGCGTCTGTTTGACCGTGTCGGCACCCGGCTTCCTCAACGGCCTTACGGCGCTGGCCCATGCCACCACCAACTGCTTCCCGATGATCCTGATCTCCGGCTCGTCCGAGCGTGAGATCGTCGATCTACAGCAGGGCGACTACGAGGAAATGGATCAGCTCGCGATCGCCAAGCCGCTGTGTAAGGCCGCGTTCCGCGTGCTGCATGCGGCCGACATCGGCATCGGTCTCGCCCGCGCGATCCGCGCCGCAGTGTCCGGTCGTCCCGGCGGCGTTTATCTCGATCTGCCGGCCAAGCTGTTCGGTCAGGTGATGAATGCCGATGCGGGCAAGAAGTCGCTCGTGAAGGTGATCGACGCCGCGCCGGCGCAGATCCCTGGCCCGGACTCGATCAAGCGCGCGCTCGACGTGCTGAAATCGGCGAAGAAGCCGCTGATCATTCTCGGCAAGGGCGCCGCCTATGCACAGGCTGATGATGCCGTGAAGGCGCTGGTCGAAACCTCGGGCATTCCGTTCCTGCCCATGAGCATGGCCAAGGGCCTGCTGCCTGACACCCATCCGCAGTGTGCGGGTGCTGCACGTTCGACGGTCCTAAAAGACAGCGACGTCGTCATGCTGATCGGCGCACGCCTGAACTGGCTGCTGTCGCACGGCAAGGGCAAGAGCTGGGGTGATGCACCCAAGAAGTTCATCCAGATCGACATCGAGCCGAAGGAAATGGATTCCAACGTCGAGATCGTCGCACCTGTCGTCGGCGATATCGGCTCCTGCGTCGCCGCTCTGCTCGATGGCATGGGCAACGGTTGGCAGAAGGCGCCGGTGGACTGGGCCAATGCGGTCACCAAGAAGCGCGAAGAGAACGTCGCCAAGATGGCGCCGCGCCTGATGAACAACAACTCGCCGATGGATTATCACGGCGCGCTCGGCGTTCTCCGGACCATCATCGCCGAGCGTCCCGACGCGATGCTCGTCAATGAAGGTGCCAATACGCTCGATCTCGCCCGCGGCATCGTCGACATGTATCAGCCGCGCAAGCGCATCGATGTCGGCACCTGGGGCATCATGGGCATCGGCATGGGCTATTGCATCGCCGCTGCGGTCGAGACCGGCAAGCCCGTGCTCGCGATCGAAGGCGACAGCGCCTTCGGTTTCTCCGGCATGGAGGTCGAGACGATCTGCCGCTACAATCTGCCGGTCTGCATCGTTGTCTTCAACAATGACGGCATCTATCGCGGCACCGATGTCAATCCGACCGGCGGCTCCGACGTGGCGCCCACGGTCTTCGTCAAGGGCTCACGCTACGACAAGATGATGGAAGCCTTCGGCGGCATTGGCGTGAACGCGACCTCGCCCGACGAACTTAAGCGCGCCGTGAATGCGGCGATGGATTCCGGCAAGCCGACGCTCATCAATGCGGTGATCGATCCGGCGGCCGGCAGCGAGAGCGGCCGCATCGGCAACCTCAATCCGCAGAGTGTGCTCAGCAAGAAGAAATAACACATCAGGCGGGGTCGCGAGACCCCGTCTCCTTTTCTCATATGCCGAGGCGGCAAAACTAGTTTACGGGAGCAAAACAATGACACAGGCGCTCAAAGGCGTTCGCATTCTGGACTTCACCCACGTTCAATCTGGCCCGACCTGCACGCAGTTGCTGGCATGGTTCGGCGCCGATGTGATCAAGGTCGAACGCCCCGGCGTTGGCGACATCACCCGCGGCCAATTGCAGGACGTGCCGAATGTGGACAGCCTGTATTTCACCATGCTGAACCACAACAAGCGTTCGATCACCCTCGACACCAAGAACCCGAAGGGCAAGGAAGTCCTCACCGCGCTGATGAAAGAGTGCGATGTTCTCGTCGAGAACTTCGGACCCGGCGTGCTCGACCGCATGGGCTTCCCGTTCGAAAAGATTCAGCAGATCAACCCGAAGATGATCGTCGCCTCGATCAAGGGGTTTGGCCCCGGTCCCTATGAGGACTGCAAGGTCTATGAGAACGTCGCGCAGTGCACCGGTGGCGCCGCTTCCACCACCGGCTTCCGCGATGGTCTGCCGCTCGTCACCGGCGCGCAGATCGGCGATAGCGGCACTGGCCTGCATCTCGCACTCGGCATCGTCACCGCGCTGTATCAGCGCACGCAAACCGGCAAAGGCCAGAAGGTCACCGCCGCGATGCAGGACGGCGTGCTCAACCTGTCGCGCGTCAAGCTGCGCGACCAGCAGCGCCTCGCTCACGGTCCGCTCAAGGAATACAGCCAGTTCGGCGAAGGCATTCCGTTCGGCGATGCCGTGCCCCGCGCGGGCAACGACTCCGGCGGTGGTCAGCCCGGCCGCATCCTGAAGTGCAAGGGCTGGGAAACCGACCCGAACGCCTACATCTACTTCATCACTCAGGCGCCGGTGTGGGAGAAGATCTGCGACGTGATCGGCGAACCGACCTGGAAGACCGACCCGGCCTATGCCAAGCCGGCGGTGCGCCTGCCCAAGCTCAACGCGATCTTCGCGCGCATCGAACAGTGGACGATGACCAAGACCAAGTTCGAGGCGATGGAAATCCTCAACAAGGATGACATCCCCTGCGGCCCGATCCTGTCCATGAAGGAACTGGCCGAAGACCAGTCACTGCGTGCGACCGGCACCGTGGTCGAGGTCGATCACCCCGAGCGCGGCAAGTATCTGTCGGTTGGCAATCCGATTAAGCTATCGGAAAGCCCTACCGAAGTGACCCGCTCGCCCCTGCTCGGCGAACATACCGACGAAATCCTCAGGCAAGTGCTGGGCTTCAGCGATCATCAGGTGGCCGAAATCCACGACTCCGGCGCACTCGATCCGCCGCGCAAGGTCGCAGCTGAGTGATTTCGCCAGTTATTTCAGATGATTACATGCGAAAGGCCGCCGATTGGCGGCCTTTTTCATTTGCAGCGACCCAAGCGGAACTTTAATAAGAAAATCAAATCGATATATATCGCACTGCAAAATCCTCATGCTGCCATGCAAACAAGACAATTGTCCTTGGCATCTGGTATACGTAAATTGATCCCAGATGATGAGCCGCCAAGACGGGGCGGCCTCCAGCAAAGGATCAGATCAATGTCGAAGACTGCTTCTCTCGACCTCACCACGTCCACCAGCTTCTTCGCTCGTTTCATGGCCTCGCTCGATCGCGCGCTGATGGCCAGCGCACGCATCTCGGCCCGCAACGGCGACCTGCCCCGCTTCGGCCTGTAAGGCCGCGACGTCACTACTTTTGCGCGGCCAGCCCGCGGAAAATTCTCTGCGTTCCTCCCGACGACTGGCCCCGGATTTCCGGGGCCTTTTTTTGTTTGTGTAGTTGCATCGCAGCGACGTCTCGCGCTCCCTGCGACATTTCAGCCTCCCCGGCTTTTAACGGCTCTAATCGCTTGCCGCTTGGCATATCGCATACCAAAATGCGCGAACGGTAATGCTTCACGTCTGAATAGAAAGCATACCTGGGGAGGACAAAGGCTTCGCGGGCACGCGATGCCGTATGCGCCATGACAGAGCGATCCAGACCCACTCATCCTTTTTGCAGGCGAGCCGCTTCGATGCTCGACAGTCTGACGTGCGCATATGGCGCATGCAAGGGCGCGTTTGAACACCTGCAGTCAGGACATTCGAAGGAAGACCCGACCACGCACTGACGATTTCAAAGTCGACGAACGATCGACGCTATCAAAACGAATGGGAGAGAAACAATGAAACGCCTTGGTTCATGTCTCACGCTGGCCGCCGCTGCATCCATTCTCTGCCTGGGAGCGTCTCTCCCGGCATCTGCTGCATGGGAGCCGACGCGCCCCGTCGAATTGATCGTTCCCGCAGGCACCGGCGGCGGCGCCGATCAGATGGCGCGCACCATTCAGGGCATCATTACCAAGCACAGCCTGATGAAGCAGCCGCTTGTCGTCATCAACAAGTCGGGTGGCGCGGGCGGTGAAGGTTTCCTCGACGTGAAGTCGGCGAACAACAATCCGCACAAGATCATCATCACGTTGTCTAACCTGTTCACGACGCCGCTCGCCACCGGCATTCCCTTCAACTGGAAGGATCTCACGCCGGTCGCAATGCTGGCGCTCGACGAGTTCGTATTGTGGGTAAATGCCGACAAGCCCTACAAGACGGTGAAGGACTATATCGACGCCGTGAAGGCCGCACCAGCCGGCACGATCAAGATGGGCGGCACGGGCTCCAAGCAGGAAGACCAGATCATCACGGTCGCGGTCGAGAAGGCGATCGGCAGCAAGTTCACTTACATCCCTTACAAGGGCGGCGGTGAAGTCGCAGTGCAGCTCGTTGGCCAGCATGTCGATTCAACCGTGAACAATCCGATCGAGGCAGTCGCGCAGTGGCGCGGCGGCAAGGTGCGTCCGCTCTGCGTCTTCGACAGCAAGCCGATGGCCTATGACGAACAGGTTGCCGACGGCAAGGGCTGGAAGGACATTCCGACCTGCAAGTCGCAGGGACTCGACATCGAATATGTGATGCTGCGCGGCATCTTCATGGGGCCGAAAGCGACGAAGGATCAGATCGATTATTATGTCGAACTGTTCAAGAAGGTCCGCGCGACGCCCGAGTGGCAGGACCTGATGAAGAGCGGCGCCTTCAACACGACCTTCATGACCGGCGGTGAATATGCCAGCTGGGTTGGCACCGAAGAGAAGCGCCACGAGACGCTGATGAAGGAAGCCGGCTTCCTCGCGCAAGGCAACTGACGCGGCACCATGACGCCGGACCTGATCGCACATCAGGTCCGGCGCATGCAACACGCTGATCGACGCAGATCTCTCACACAGAGTTGTCCATGACCACGCAGCAATCTCACAACGCAGGCCCATCCCACAAATCCGTCGAAGCCGGCGTCACCACCGTCATCGGCCTGTTCGGCGCCATCGTCGTCTATGGCAGCGTCAAGGCCGGCATCAACTGGGGCGCAGAGGGACCGAAAGCCGGATTCTTCCCGTTCTATATCGGGCTGTTCATTATCATCTCCAGCCTCGTCAATATTTGGAACACGCTGCGCGAGGACGACGGCAGCCTGTTCGCCGAATGGGGCCAGTTGCGCCAGGTTTTCAGCGTCGTCATTCCCACCGGCATCTATGTCGGCGTCCTGCCGTTCATCGGACTCTATGTGTCGTCGATGATCTTCATCGCTTGGTTCATGCGTTGGCTTGGCAAATATGAGTGGCCGATCATCGCCGCGATCTCTCTTGGCATGCCTGTCGTCACCTACCTGATCTTCGAACGCTGGTTTCTCGTGCCGCTCCCCAAAGGACCGCTTGAGGATCTGCTCGGTCTCTGATTTCCGCGATCTTTAATTCCGTTGCGTCTGCCGGTCTCTTTCTGAGGACTACTCGAAATGGAAGAAATTGCTAATCTGTTCCAGGGCTTTGCGGTCGCGCTGCAGCCATTCAACATCGCGGTGATGGTGCTCGGCATCGTGCTTGGTGTCATCATCGGCGTGCTGCCCGGCCTTGGCGGCGCCAACGGCGTTGCGATCCTGCTGCCCCTCACCTTCAGCATGCCGCCGACATCGGCCATCATCATGCTGTCCTGCATCTATTGGGGTGCATTGTTCGGAGGTGCGATCACCTCGATCCTGTTCAATATCCCCGGAGAACCATGGTCGGTGGCCACGACATTCGACGGCTATCCGATGGCGCAGCAGGGCAAGGCTGCCGAAGCACTAACCGCCGCCTTCACCTCCTCCTTCGTTGGCGCACTGTTCGCCGTCGTCATGATCACCCTAGTCGCGCCGCTGGTCGCAGGCTTCGCCTTACGGTTCGGGCCCGCGGAGAAATTCGCGGTCTATTTCCTGGCGTTCTGCAGTTTCGTCGGGCTGAGTAAGGAGCCACCCTTCAAGACCATTGCGGCGATGATGATCGGTTTTGCCCTCGCCGCGGTCGGCCTCGATTCCATCACGGGACAACTGCGACTCACGTTTGGCTCGACCGAACTTCTCAACGGCTTCGACTTCCTGATCGCCGTTATCGGCCTGTTCGGCCTCGGCGAAATCTTCCTCACCATGGAGGAAGGACTGCGCTTCCAGGGCGGCAAGGCGAAGATCGATCTTCGCGTCGTGCTCCGTACCTGGATGAGCTTGCCGCAATACTGGATGACGTCGCTGCGCTCCTGCGTGATTGGTTGCTGGATGGGTGTCACGCCGGCAGGTGCGACACCGGCGTCGTTCATGAGTTACGGGATCGCCAAGCGCGTTTCTAAGAACGGCAACAATTTCGGCAAGGGCGAGATCGAAGGCGTCATCGCTCCGGAAACGGCCGCGCATGCCGCCGGTACCGCAGCCCTGCTTCCGATGCTCTCGCTCGGCGTCCCCGGTTCGCCAACTGCCGCTGTGCTTCTTGGTGGTCTGCTGATCTGGGGCCTGCAGCCCGGCCCGATGCTATTCGTCGAGCAGAAAGAGTTCGTCTGGGGCCTAATCGCCTCGATGTATCTCGGCAATCTCGTCGGCCTGATCATCGTGCTGACCTGCGTACCGATCTTCGCAGCGATCCTGCGGGTTCCATTCAGCATCATCGCACCTCTTATCCTGGTGCTCTGTGCGATCGGAGCCTACTCCGTCCACAACTCGACCTTCGACGTGGTGATGATGCTGGTATTCGGAATCATCGGTTACGCACTGAAGAAGTGTAACTATCCCCTCGCCCCGCTGGTGTTGGCCATCGTGCTCGGCGACAAGGCCGAGGAAGCCTTCCGTCAGTCGCTGCTGGGGTCGCAGGGATCGCTCGGGATCTTCTTCTCGAACACGCTGGTGAGCAGCATCATGATCCTCGGCCTGATCGCGCTGTTCTGGTCGGTGATCCAGAACGGCTTCACCCGGCTGCGTACTCGCACTGCAGCAGCGTAAGTAACGATACAAATAACTGTTCAAACCCAAAAGCCGGCGGTCTGGACCGCCGGCTTTGTGCTGTCTTGTAGTATCGCAGTACAGCATTCAGTCATGCGAAACTTGCAGCGGCAAATTGGCAAGATTTCGCTTGTTAGTTGGCATATCATATACCAAACTATCCTTCGCAGCTGTCGAGCTCTCAATAGAACAGCGCTTTAGGAGGAACTATGACTGATGCAGTTCACGGGGTGGCGCCAGCTGCCGCACGTGTCAGCGATGCCTACCGCTGGACACAACTCGCCATCGGCGTTGGCGCGATGGTGATGATCGCCAACTATCAATACGGCTGGACCTTCTTCGTCCCCGACATCCAGAAGAAGTTCGGCTGGGATCGTGCGTCGATCCAGTGGGCCTTCACCCTCTTCGTTCTGTTCGAGACCTGGCTGGTGCCGGTCGAAGGATGGTTCGTCGATAAATACGGCCCGAAGCTCGTCGTCCTTATCGGCGGCATCCTCTGCGGCATCGGCTGGGCGATCAATGCACAGGCGGAAACGCTCAACGGCTTCTATCTCGGCATGATCGTTGCGGGCATCGGCGCTGGCGGCGTCTACGGCACCTGCGTCGGCAATGCCCTGAAGTGGTTTCCTGACAAGCGCGGCCTCGCGGCTGGCATCACCGCCGCAGGCTTTGGTGCCGGCTCCGCCCTCACGGTCGCGCCGATCCAGGCCATGATCCAGGATTCCGGCTTCCAGACCGCATTTCTGTATTTCGGTCTCGGACAAGGCATCATCATCGTGATCCTCTCCTTCTTCCTGTTCGCGCCAAAGGCTGGACAGGTACCGGCGGTCACGCAGAACGCCAACGTGATCCAGACCCGCCGCAACTACGCGCCGACAGAAGTCATCCGTCATCCGATCTTCTGGCTGATGTACTTCATGTTCGTGATCGTCGGTGCCGGCGGCCTGATGGTGACGGCCAACCTGAAGCCCATTGCGGCCGACTGGAAGA
The DNA here is from genome assembly GCF_900108575.1 of Tardiphaga sp. OK245. Lineage (NCBI taxonomy): Bacteria > Pseudomonadati > Pseudomonadota > Alphaproteobacteria > Hyphomicrobiales > Nitrobacteraceae > Tardiphaga > Tardiphaga sp. OK245. The sequence continues at coordinate 1,121,391 of NZ_FNWZ01000003.1, forward strand.
TCGACAACGTACCCGTCACGCTCATGGCCATGACGATGACGGCGGTCACCTTCGCAGCCACCATCGACCGCGTACTCAACGGCCTGACACGTCCGTTCTTCGGCTGGATCTCCGACATGATCGGCCGCGAGAACACGATGTTCATCGCCTTCGGCATGGAAGGCGTCGGCATCTGGGCGCTGTATATGTGGGGTCACGATCCGCTGTGGTTCGTGCTGTTGTCGGGCTTCGTGTTCTTCGCCTGGGGTGAGATCTATTCGCTCTTCCCATCGACCTGCACCGACACCTTCGGCTCCAAGTTCGCAACGACCAATGCCGGCCTGCTCTATACGGCAAAGGGGACGGCAGCACTTCTGGTGCCGGTCGCGAACTATATGCAGCAGTCGTCGGGCACGTGGGACAGCGTGTTCCTGATCGCCGCCGGTGCCAATATCCTGGCATCACTGCTCGCGATCGCGGTGCTGAAGCCTTGGCGTAAGGTCGTCGTCAGCAAGGCGCTGGCGACCTAAAAAACGCAAAAAGCCTCAAGAAAACAACGCGCTCAGCCTCGGCTGGGCGCGTTTTGCGTTGGCCCCGCGCTGCTCGCCAAGGCGTGATCGCCTTCACGCAACAATCGACCAAGACCACCTTGCATCGTGGAATATAATATACCAGTCTCCGACCAAGCGACGCCTGCGGCAATACGCCACAACCTTAGCGACACCACGCCGCAAGGGAAAAAGCGCGCATCGGAGGAAACACGATGGCTCGACCAGACTTCACCACCGCGTCCAACCCACCCGGCAGCTTCCGCTGGATCCAACTCGTGATGGGCATCGTCTGCATGGCGATGATCGCCAACCTGCAATACGGATGGACGCTGTTCGTCGATCCCATCGACGCCAAGTATCACTGGGGTCGCGCCGCGATCCAGCTTGCCTTCACGCTGTTCGTCGTCGTCGAAACCTGGCTGGTGCCGGTCGAAGCGTGGTTCGTCGACAAATACGGTCCCCGCGTCGTCATCATGTTCGGCGGAGCCATGATTAGCCTCGCCTGGGTGCTGAACTCCTATGCGGACTCACTGGTGATGCTTTACGCCGGCGCCGTCGTCGGCGGCATCGGCGCCGGTTCGGTCTACGGCACCTGCGTCGGCAATGCTCTGAAGTGGTTTCCCGATCGCCGCGGCCTCGCTGCTGGCGCCACGGCGGCAGGCTTCGGCGCTGGCGCTGCGATCACCGTCGTGCCGATTGCGCATATGATTGCCGAGAGCGGCTATCAGCATGCCTTCTTCACCTTCGGCATCGGCCAGGGCGTGATCGTGTTCATGCTCGCCTTCTTCATGCGTCCGCCTGGGCAGGCCGTGCCGGTGACGAGGAAACAACTCAATCTGCCGCAGACCAAGACGGATTTCACACCGCCGCAAGTGCTGCGCAGCCGGATCTTCTGGGTCATGTATCTGGTCTTCGTGATGGTCGCCGCCGGTGGCTTGATGACCGCAGCGCAGATCGCGCCGATCGCCCACGACTACAATATTGCGAATTCTCCGGTGACATTGGCCGGCTTCCAGATGGCAGCACTAACCTTCGCCATCTCGCTCGATCGCATCTTTGACGGGTTCGGCCGCCCGCTCTTCGGTTGGTTGTCGGATCAGATCGGTCGTGAACACACCATGTTCATCGCCTTCGGCACCGCCGCGCTGATGCTGCTGACGCTGTCGGCCTATGGCCACAACCCACTCGTCTTCGTGCTAGCGACGGCGGTCTATTTCGGCGTCTTCGGTGAGATCTACAGTCTGTTTCCGGCGACGTCAGGCGATACGTTCGGCGCCAAATACGCCGCGACGAATAACGGCATGCTCTACACCGCAAAGGGCACGGCGGCATTGTTGGTACCGCTCGCGAGCCTGATTGCAGCGAGCTATGGATGGCAGGCCGTGTTTGTGATCGCCGTTGCACTCAATGCCACGGCTGCATTGCTCGCTTTGTTCGTCATCAAGCCGATGCGGCGCGCATTCATTCTGGGAAGCGAACCTGTGGTGACGGAAGCGGCACCGCAGAGCGCCAAAACCGCCTGATCGATCGGGCTATGCCAAGAAGGGTCGCACGCGAGTGCGCCCCTTCTTTCATGCCCAACTGGCATGCCAGACCTCCAACTGGATTCGCGGGTGCGGCAGCAATAAACGTCAGAAATACTGACTTTCTTTCTTGACCACCGGGCTTCGATATCCTCGTTTCCGCGTTGACAACTGGCATACCGTATACCAATCTTGCGCCTACAAGATCGATCCTCAGCCGATCAGCCAAGGGAGGTTATTGCCATGCAAGTCGGAGATATCCTGCGTCGGAAGAGCACCCGTATCGCCACTGTCCGCATGAACGAGACCGTCGCCATCGCGGCGCAGTTGCTCCGGACGGGCAATATCAGCGCACTGGTCGTGAAGGACGTGTGCCGCACCGAGGGCAACACCGCGGTCGGCATGTTCTCGGAACGCGACGTGGTGCGCGCGATCGCCGAACACGGCGCCGCCGGCGTCAATCGCAAGGTCTCGGATATGATCTCGGTCCAGGAATTGATTTCCTGCCACTCGACCGACACGCTCGAACATGTGCGACACCTGATGAACAAGCATCACATTCGGCACGTCCCGGTCATCGACGATCACACGCTGATCGGCGTGATCAGCATCCGCGACATCAGCAGGGCGCTCGATCATGAGGATGCACCGCAAGCGCATGCAGCGGTCGCCTGAGGCCTAGCCTCAAGCTCACTTCGCGTTTCATACCGGGATCGACACGGACCGCCGGCGGTCCGTGATGCCAGTTCTTTTGCCTTGTCCGCGCTGCGCGCGATCGAGATCCTTCAATCGCCGAGCAGCTTGTCCGGCGTCAGCGGCAGATCGCGGACGCGTTTTCCGGTCGCGTTGAACACCGCATTGGCGATGGCGGCGGCAACACCGGCGATGCCGATCTCGCCGATCCCGCGTGCCCCCATCGGCGTGCGAGGGTCCGGAATGTCGGTCCACAACACGTCGATCTCCGGCACGTCGAGATGCACGGGCACGTGATAGTCCGTCATCGACGCACTCATGATCCGCCCGTTACGTTTGTCGAGTAGCGTCTCTTCGGTGAGCGCCATACCAAGCCCCATGATCATGCCACCGCGAAACTGGCTGGTCGCCGTCTTGGGATTGAGGATGCGGCCGCAATCGAACGCTCCAACAAGACGGGTGAGCCGGACTTCGCCGGTCACCTCGCTAACGCGGAGTTCACAAAAGATGGCCGATCGGCTGTGCATGGAGAATTTCAGGATTTCGAGCGGTGCCCCGCTCTCTCCCATCGCGCTGATCTCGCTGCGCGACGCGCGCTCGAGGATCGACGCGAAGCTCTCGTAGCGCGATGGCTCGCCGATCTTGCGCAGGCCGTGATTGGCGAATTCGATCTCGTTCGCCCGCAATCCCGCCAGCGGCGTGTCGTTACCAGCCAGCCGCAGCAGATCTCCGGCCAGTTTCACGCTGGCCGCGTTGATCGCAGCGCCGAGCGAAGCTGTCTGCGATGAGCCGCCCGCAAAGCTGCCGAAAGGCAGATCGGTGTCGCCGATCCGCACGGTGACGTGATCGAGCGGCAAACCGAGACGATCCGCAGCATGCTGTCGCTGCACCGTCGCAGTGCCCATGCCCATCTCATGCGCGGCACTCGACACCGTGGCGTGGCCATTGCTGTCGATCGTGATCCGCGCCGACATTCCGGGCATGCGCACATAGGGGAAAGAGCCGGTGGCACAGCCCATGCCGATCAGCCATTCGCCGTCCTGATGCGACTTTGGTGTCGCCGCGCGGCGATCCCAACCAAACTTTTTCGCGCCGAGCTCATAGGCCAGCGTCAGGTCACTTTGGGAATGCGGCGCACCGCTGACCGGATCGGTATCGCCGATATTGCGCAGCCTCAATGCAATCGGATCGATGCCGAGATCATGCGCGAGCTCGTCCATCGCGCTCTCGATGGCAAAGGTACCGACCGCCTCGCCGGGCGCGCGCATGAATGTGTTGGCCAGCAGATCGAGATCGAGCGTGTGCTGCACGATATCGTAGCTCTCCGATTCATAAAGCGAGCGGCCTGATAGGGTGAAGGCCTCGTCGCAGACGCTATGCGGGGGTTTGACAGAGAAACCTTGATGCAACAGTGCCTTCAGCTTTCCGGTCGCATCGGCGGCCAGCGCCACGCGCTGCTCGGTCTGGCTCCGGCCGCCGATCAATCGATGCATGCTGGTACGCGACAATGCGATCCGCACCGGTCGGCCGGCGAGTTTCGATGCTGCAGCGCCCAGGATCTGGTGATCCCACAGCGCCTTGCCACCGAAAGCGCCGCCGACGAAGGGCGAGCTGACAAAGACCTGCGTATCCTTGATGCCGAACACTTTTGCGAGCGAACCCGCGGTGCCATTGAGCATCTGCGTCGCGTCATGCACGATCAGGCGGTCGCCTTGCCAGGTAATCGTCGCGGCATTGGGCTCGATCGGATTGTGATTATGCCAGGGCGTCCGATAGACCGCATCGACACTGCCCACGGCATTTCGAAATGCCGCGTCCGTATCGCCGCGCTTCAGCCGGTTGCGTTCGATCATCAGCGAGTCCGGCGTCGTCGCGTCAGCCTTGGCATCCTCGAACCGGGTGCGTGCGGCAGCTTGCTCGTAACGAACCACAATAAGCGACGCCGCATAATTCGCCTGCTCCTGGGTCTCGGCCAACACCAGCGCCACCGTCTGCCCATTCCAGCGGATCTCTGCGTCCTGCATGATCAGGAGAATGTTGTTGCCCGCGGCCTTGAGGTTGGTCATGCCGATCGGCGGCGGCAGCGCCAGTTTCGGCGCATTGCGATGGGTCATCACCAACACGACGCCCGGTGCGGCTTCCGCGGCAGCAAGATCGAGTTCGGTGATCTTGCCGCGCGCGATGGTCGAATGCACGCAGGCTGCATAGACCAGCCCGTCCATTCGCACTTCCGCAGCAAAGCGTGCAACGCCCTGCACTTTGTCGGGACCATCGACCCGCGACTGCTGCGTGCCGAGGGTGACGCGCTTATCGATCAGCGGATCGCGCGTGCCGCCCGGCAGCCAGCTCGATGGCACATACCCCATCGCTGTGCGAACACCACCGACGATCGCATTTTGCAGCTTGCTCATGCGCCTGCTCCTGTCAGATCGCCGAGAACGGCGGCCATGGTTCGCTTTGCGAGTTCGATCTTGAAGGCGTTGGCTTCAGTGGGTTTAGCCGCAGCGAGTTCGACATCGGCGGCCCGCAGGAAGTTCTCCCGGGTCGGCGCCTCTCCGCGCAGGACGTCTTCGGCCTGCACAGCGCGCCATGGCTTTGCGGCGACACCGCCCAAAGCAATCCGTACGTCCCTGATCCGGCCGTCGGCGACATCCAGCCCCGCGGCGACGGACACCAGCGCGAAAGCGTAGCTCGAGCGATCGCGGACCTTGCGATAGCGAGAATTGGCTGCGGCAGCGCTGGGGGATATCGCGATTGCGGTGATGAGCTCGCTTGGCCGCAAAACGGTCTCGATGTGCGGCGTCGTCCCCGGCAGTTGATGGAAATCCAGCAGCGGCACGCTGCGTGGGCCCATTGGGCCATCAAGATGCACGATTGCATCCAGCGCCGCGAGCGCCACGCACATGTCCGACGGAAGCGTCGCGATACAATGCTCGGACGTGCCGAGGATCGCATGATTGCGGCTGAGGCCGTCGATGGCATCGCAGCCGGCTCCGGGATCACGTTTATTGCATCGTGATCCCGCAGCGTCATAGAAATAGCTGCAGCGCGTTCGTTGCATCAGGTTGCCGCCGACGGTGGCCATGTTGCGGATCTGTGCCGACGCACCGGCCAGCAGTGCGCGGGACAGCATCGGATAATGCGCACGCACGACGGGATGCGCGGCCACCGCGCTGTTGCGAACGGCGGCGCCGATGATCAGGCCGCCTTCGGATGTCACATCGATAGTAGCAGGCAATCGGCTGACATCGACCAGCGCCGTGGGCGCTTCGATATTCTGCCGCATCAGATCGACGAGATTGGTGCCACCGCCGAGAAAGCGGCAGCGTCCGCCCTCAGCGAGCGACAGGGCTTCAGTCTGGTCGGCTGCGCGCCTATAATCGAACGGCGTCATGCGGCGTCTCCAACCAGCTGTTCTTCGATCGCTTCGACAATGCCGTGATGGGCGCCACAGCGGCACAGATTGCCGCTCATGCGCTCGCGGATTTCCTCGCGGGTGGTGCTGCCCTGCCCCGCAACGAGATCGGCGGTGACATAACTGGGATCGCCGCGGCGCATCTCGCCGAGCATCGCGACCGCTGAGCAGATCTGCCCGGGCGTGCAATAGCCGCACTGCAAGCCATCGTGCTCGATGAATGCGCGCTGCAGGGGATGCATGTCACCCTGCTTGCTCAGGCCTTCGATGGTGGTCACTGCGCGCCCGTCCGCCTGCACGGCAAGTGTCAGACAGGACAGCACTCGCTCGCCATCGAGAATGACGGTGCAGGCGCCGCAGGCGCCCTGATTGCAGCCCAGCTTGGTGCCGGTCAGGCCGATCCGTTCACGCAGAAGGTCGAGCAGCGAAACCCGGGGATCGTCGGGCAACGAGTAGTCCGTACCATTGATGGCGATGGCCATGAGCGCCTCCGTCAGGAACCGGCTTACGGCCGGCGGCACGCTCAAGATAGTACGAACTTCGTAATGTTCAAGTTTCGTTGTCGGCGATTTTTTCCGTTAACCGGATCAATTCGTTACGTTCGATCGGGTCGAGCGACCGCAGCATCATCTGACAGGCCGCGCGATAGCCGGCGACCTGTTCTTCCACCACCTGCTTGCCCTTCTCGGTCGCGGTCAGTGCCACGGACCGGCGATTGTCTTCGGGCCGGCGACGCTCGACCAGGGCCTTTTTGACGAGCCGGTCGATGGCAGAGGACATGGTGGTCATAGCGACATTGAGATAGCGGGCGACGTCGCCTATCAGGCAGCCAGGATTGTCACCGACAAACACCAGCGTCTGCGCGTCGAGCGCATTGAGCGCGTTGTCGGCGGCAGCGGCTGCCTCCGCGACTTTGAATTTGCGCGTAAAACGTTCGAAGGCGCGCGTGAGTTGTTCGATCTGTTGCGGGGTCGGCTCGGTCATGCGCGGGAGAAAAGCATGTTCGCGCCGCGAGTTCCAGCGATCACGACGGCACGCCCCACGCATCAGACCTGCATCGGCGGCGCATGGGGCCATATCCCGTGGCGGTAGACATTGCTGCGCCCCACCGGCATCCTTCGCCCCGAACAAGCAAGAACTATTCGGCGCCAAGCGCGTCTCCGGGGAAACAAGAGGACCATCATGATTAAGACGCGCTTCACCGAGCTCGTGGGTGTGGAACACCCGATCGTCCAAGGCGGCATGCAGTGGGTCGGCCGCGCCGAGCTCGTCGCCGCCGTGGCCAATGCCGGCGCGCTCGGCCTGATCACCGCACTGACCCAGCCGACGCCGGAAGACCTTACCAAGGAGATCGCGCGCTGCCGCGACATGACCGACAAGCCGTTCGGCGTGAACCTGACCATTCTGCCGACCATCAAGCCGCCGCCTTACGGGGAATATCGCCAGGCCATCATCGAGGCAGGCATCAAGGTGGTCGAGACTGCCGGCAACAAGCCGCAGGAACACGTCACCGAATTCAAGAAGCATGGCATCAAGGTCATCCACAAATGCACCAGCGTGCGCCACGGCCTCTCGGCCGAACGCATGGGTGTTGACGCGATCTCCATCGACGGCTTCGAATGCGCCGGCCATCCCGGTGAGGACGACACCCCCGGCCTGATCCTGATCCCGGCCGCAGCCGACAAGATCAAGATCCCGATGATCGCCTCGGGCGGCTTCGGCGATGGCCGCGGCCTTGTCGCCGCGCTCGCGCTTGGTGCCGAGGGCATCAATATGGGCACGCGCTTCATGTGCACCAAGGAAAGCCCGATCCATCAGCTGGTGAAGGAGCGCATCGTCGCCAATGACGAGCGCGAGACCGACCTGATCTTCCGCACCATGCGCAACACCTCGCGCGTCGCCAGGAACGCGGTGAGCAAACAGGTCGTCGCCATGGAGAAGGAAGGCGCCACTTTCGAACAGATCAAGGAACTCGTCGCCGGTGCCCGCGGCAAGCTGGTCTATTCGCACGGCGACGCCGAAGATGGCATCTGGTCGGCCGGCCAGGTCCAGGGCCTGATCCACGACATCCCGAGCTGCCAGGAACTCGTGTCGCGCATCATGCATGATGCCGAGATGATTATCCGCGCACGCTTCGAAGCCATGCTTGATGGCAGCCAGCGCCAGGCCGCTGAATAGACGGAACGGAAAGCAGAGCCATGAAAGCTTATGTCTACGGCGCCAATGGCGCTGCAATCGGTGATGCTCCGAAACCCTCACCCACGGGCACGCAGGTGCTGGTCAAGGTGAAGGCCTGCGGCCTCAACCGCGCCGACCTCGGCATGACCAAAGGCCATGTCCACGGTGCTGCCGGCGGTGTCGGCACGGTGCTGGGAATGGAATGGGCCGGTGAGATCGCCGAACTCGGCCCGGAGGCCAAGGGCGTCAAGGTCGGGGATCGCGTGATGGGTTCCGGCGGTGCGGCCTTTGCCGAATTCGCCGTCACCGATCACGGCCGGCTGTTCCACATGCCAGCCAGCATGACTTTCGAGGATGCCTGCACCCTGCCCGTCGCCATCACCACGATGCACAATGCGCTGGTGACCAATGGCGGACTGCAGCCCGGCCAATCCGTCCTGATCCAGGGCGCCAGCTCCGGCGTCGGCCTGATGGCGCTGCAGATCGCCAGGCTCAAGGGCGCAAAGACGGTGATCGGCTCATCCACCGACCCCGCACGTCGCGCCCGGCTGAAGGATTTTGGCGCCGACCTCGCCATCGATTCGAAGGATGCTGGCTGGGTCGATCAGGTGCTCAAGGCCACGGACGGCGACGGCGTCGATCTGATCGTCGACCAGATCTCGGGCCCCGTCGCCAACCAGAACCTGAAAGCCACGAAGGTGATGGGACGCATCGTCAATGTCGGCCGGCTCGGCGGCACGCATGGCGATTTCAATTTCGATCTCCATGCCGCGCGCCGCATCACCTATATCGGCGTGACCTTCCGCACGAGGTCACTGCAGGAGATTCGCGACATCTTCAGTGCGGTGCGTGCGGACATCTGGCCCGCTATCGAAGCCGGCCAACTGAAACTGCCGATCGACAAGGTCTACGCATTCGACGACATCGGAACGGCGTTCGACCACATGGAAGCAAACAAGCATCTCGGCAAGATCGTGGTGACGTTGTAACGCGCGTTCTGCGAGTCATTGATTTCAACGCCGCGCGTGATTCTCATGCGCGGCGTTCCTGTTTCGGACTCATGCAAGTACCGAACAGTGATGAAATTCTCCGGTGGATACGATTTATTTCAAGTTAACGTTTCGTTGACTCTCGACAGCCCTGGCAAAGTGGATTCTTATTGGTCTTGCGATTCGAAGTGGCGGGGCAGTTGTTTCGAGCGACGCGGGCGAGATTCTTCGAGGGGGCTTAGGTATGGCGCGTGCGCATGCGGACAACGCATGCGTCCAATCCGATTCGATCAAAGGATTGGCGCAGTCTATCGCGAAGCCGGCCTATCACAGGCTGCTGATCGCAGAGCCGGCACTTCGCCGGGCCGTCCCTACACTCATCATCGCTTTTCTCATTACGATCTTCTTCGGCGCCTTCGTGCAGGTGGTCGATCAGAGCCGGCAGAAGCAGGCATCGATGAAGCGCGATCTCGCAGCGCTCGCCGATCTGCTCGCCGAGCGTCTCGAACGCAACGGCACCATCCGTCAGGATCGTTCTGCTGCCGTCGAGCGCCTGCAGAGCCTTCTGCCCAGTCTGATTCCATCCTGGGGGATCGCAGGGGGACGCCACGTCATCGTGCTGGGCGCCGATCAGAGCATTCTCGCGCGCGTGCCGATCGACCTGCCGCCGGGCGACGCCAATCGCATCCTCGACGTCCTCAGCGCAACACAGACCATGGCTGCGCAGGGGCAACGCACCGACGTTGTCGATGTGAAGTTGCCCGACAACAGCCATGCATTGGCCACCCGCCGCATCGTCAAGGCGCTGCCGGGTCAGGTAGTTGTCATTCAGGAGAACAACGAGCCGATCTGGCGCTCGGACTCCGCGCTGTCGATCACGCTCTCGGCCACCACCGGCTTCGTGGTGCTGATCCTCGGCTTCGCCTTCCACTGGCAATCGACCCGTGCCCGCGAAGGCGACGCGATCAACGACGCCGTACGCGGCCGCATCGACACCGCCCTCAATCGCGGCCGCTGCGGATTGTGGGACTGGGATCTGTCGCGCGGCCGCATCTTCTGGTCGCAGTCGATGTTCACCATGCTGGGCCTCGACAGCCGCAGCGACCTACTGACCTTCGGCGAAGTCAACGCGCTGGTACAATCCGACGACATCAACCTGTTCGAGATCGCCGATCAGCTGATTTCGTTCAAGATCGATCACATCGACCAGACCTTCCGCATGCAGCACAGCAACGGCCACTGGATCTGGCTGCAATTGCGCTGCGAACTTGCGCAGGGCCAGAACGATGGCAGCCAGCACCTGATCGGCATCGCCATCGACGTCACCGAACAGAAGAGCCTCGCCGAGAAGACCGTCGAGGCCGACGTCCGGCTGCGCGACGCCATCGAGACCATTCCCGAAGCCTTCGTGCTGTGGGACGCGGAAGATCGCCTGGTGCTCTGCAACTCGCATTTCCAGCGCCTGCACAAGCTGCCGGACTCGGCGGTGTCGCCCGGGACGTCCTACGAGACCGTGCTCGAAGTCGGCAGCATGCCCGAGGTCCGCTCGCGTCTCGCGGAATCCGGCGCTGCGGCGCCTGGCGCGCGCACCTTCGAAGCGCAGATCGAGGACGGCAGCTGGCTGCATATCAGCGAACGCCGCACCAAGGACGGCGGCTATGTCTCCGTCGGCACCGACATCACCCGCATCAAGGAGCACGAGCACAAGCTCGTCGACAACGATCTGCGCCTTCGCGCCAGCGTCATCGATCTCAAGCACTCCCAGGCCGCGCTGGAGAAACAGGCGCTCGAACTCGCCGACCTCGCGCAGAAATACTCCGACGAGAAGAACCGCGCCGAGGAAGCCAACCAGACCAAGTCGAAATTCCTGGCCAATATGAGCCACGAACTGCGCACGCCGCTGAACGCTATTATCGGCTTCTCGGAAATCATGGGCAGCGGCATGTTCGGCAATCTCGGCTCCGACAAATATGCCGAATACTGCCACGACATTCTCACCAGCGGTCACTACCTGCTCGAAGTCATCAATGACATTCTCGATATGTCGAAGATCGAGGCAGGTCGTATGCAGCTGGACCTTGAGCCGCTCGATCTCGGACAGACGCTGTCCGAAGCTCTGCGTGTCGTCTCCGGCCGCGCCGACGACAAGAATCTGACACTCAGCGCCGACATCGCGGCTGATGCACCGGTGGTGGCCGACCGCCGCGCCATCAAGCAGATCCTGGTTAATCTGCTCTCGAATGCCGTGAAGTTCACACCCGATGGCGGCCGTGTCACCGTGCGCAGCCGCGTGCTGCGCGACTCCGTCGCCCTGATGATCGCCGATAGTGGCATCGGCATCGCCCCGCAGTCGCTGAAGCGTCTGGGACGTCCGTTCGAGCAGGTCGAGAGCCAGCTCGCCAAGACCTATCACGGCTCGGGCCTCGGCCTCGCTATCGCCAAATCGCTCACCAACCTGCATGGCGGATCGATGAAGCTGCGCTCCAAGCTCGGCACCGGCACCGTGGTCTGCGTCACCATCCCGCTCCGCGGCAGACACAGGCCAGCGGAAATCTCCGAGGCCGCCTAGGCGTCGATTGCTTCTGACCGGACCGAGCCAACGCCCATGGCATGATGCCCAAGCGTCAAATGGCCGCTTGGGAGGCCCCTGCCCATACCTATACTAAAGGTTGCAGGTCGCTATATTGGCGCGTCGGCACGGCCGGTCTGGAACCGCTGTTCTTTCCTGTGTGACCTGTCAATTTTCAAAGCGGCCATCTGCGAAGTATCTGCCAACAAAACTCCAGCGGTTGCCGACTGAAGGGAGCTCCCGAACTCACGAACCACACTGCTCTTCAGCAGATGGATGAGCCGTCAAGACAAGAGCGACACGGAGATTGTCGCCTGTTCAATAAACAAAAGCATTCCATGGAGGAAACGACGATGAAACTGAGCCATCTCGCCGCGGCGGCATTCTGTCTGACAGTGCCGGGCATGGCCATCGCGCAAGACTATCCCTCGAAATCCGTCACGGTGATCGTGCCTTTCACGGCCGGCGGAGCAAGCGATACGACAGCGCGCATGACCACGCAGAAGATGCAGGAAAGCTTCGGGCAGTCCTTCATCATCGAGAACAAGCCCGGCGCCAACGGCTCCATCGGCGCGACACAACTCGCTCGTTCAAAGCCGGATGGCTACACACTGATGGTGGGTTCGATCGGGGTCATCGCGATCAATCCGGTGCTTTACAAGGACCCAGGCTATCACCCGCTCCAGAATTTCGATCTGCTCAGTGTCGCTGTGCGCAATCCCAACGTGCTGATCACGCGCCCCGATTTCCCGGCCAATACCGTCCAGGAACTCATCGACTATCTCAAGAAGAATCCCGACAAGGTCACGTTCGCCTCATCGGGCGTGGGCTCGTCCGACCATCTGACGGCGGTGTTGTTTTGGCAGAAGACGGGGACCACGGGTATCCATACGCCCTACAAGGGCGGCTCGCAGGCTCATACGGACCTGATGGGCGGACATGTCGACGTCTCCTTCCAGAATCTCGGCGCAGTCGCCAACTACATCCGAGGCGGCAAGATGAAAATTCTGGCCGTTACCAGTGACACGCGCTCCGATTCATTCCCGCAGACCCCAACGATGAAGGAAGTCGGCGTCGACGATCTCAATATCTATTCGTGGCAGGCCTTCGTCGCGCCCAAGGGCCTGCCGGCCGATGTGAAGACCAAGCTCGAGACATCGATCACCACCGCCCTCACCTCGCCCGATCTCAGGAAGCGGCTGACCGATAGCGGCTTCGAGGTGGTCGCCAATACGAGCGCGGAATTTCAGAGCTTCCTGGAAAAAGAACTCGCCCGCTGGAAGACGGTTGTCGAGATCGGCAAGGTCAAGCCGGAACAGCAATAACCGCGTCGCGAAACGCCACCCACACCTGATCGGGTGAATGCGCGCGCTCAAAAAACGCTGCGGCCGCCGTGATGACATCACGGCGGCCGCTCATCAGACCGATCTGACGGGCAGATGATCGGCGATATCAGAAGTTGAACGTCGTCGAGACCATGTAGGTTCGCGGCGCGGCAAGGATGATGTAGCCGTCGTTGGTCGAGGCCTGCCAATAGTTGGTATCGAGCAGATTTTCGACCGAGAAGCGCACGACGATCGGCTTGGCATTCCACGGCGATGCGAACGTGTAGCGCGCTCCGGCATCGTAGCGGGTCCAGCTCGGGCCGTAGACCGTGTTGGCCTGGTCCGACCAGTATGAGCCCGTATAGAGCGCACGGCCCGTCAGGGTTAGCCCCGAAACGAACGGCACGTCCCATTCGCCGCCTAGAGTGAACTGTGTGTCAGGAACGTTGAAGGTATGCTTTCCATCATAAGTAGCGTTCTCGGTCTTCTGCTGGCGCGCATCGATGAACATGACGCCGCCGAGCAGCCGGACACCATCCGTGACCTCGCCGAATGTATTGATCTCGACGCCGCGATTGCGTGACTCGCCGGACTGCGTGAGCACAGGGAGCGTACCCGAGCGCTCGACGCGCTGTATCGGCTTCATAATATCGAAGGCACTGACCGTGGTCGTGATCCGTCCCCAATCGACCTTCACGCCCATTTCGTGCTGCGTAGTGCGATAGGGTGGAAGAACCGCGCCAGTATTTGCATATCCCGCACCCACGACGGTCCCAGCTTCCAGCGCCTCGATATAATTGGCGTAGACCGAGACATTCTCCAGCGGCTTGATCACCAGTGCATAGGCGGGCGTCGTCGCCGACGACTCGTAGCCGCCCGACCTCACGCCAGTGCCCATGGCGAAGGACTCAGATTCCACATATTGATGCCGGACGCCGGCGGTCAATTGAATGCGGCCATTCCAGACCGACATCGTATCAGCGATGCCGACGCTCGTCAGATCGAACAGACTGGTTGTCCGCGGAGCGCCCACATCGCGAATTGAAACAGGGCCCGAGCGCGGATTGTACAAGTTCGAAAAGAAGTTCGTGGCTCCGGAGACATTGATGAGCGCGACATCGGCCTCTGATGCACCTGCGTTGACATTGATGGCATGGTTGATCGGCCCGGTATCAACATTGGCCCGCAATCCGACCTGCGCCGCGGTTCTCTCATGCCTCTGGTTGTTTCGACGCGACAGTCCGTTGAACTCCCCGTCGAGGCTAGTCACGCGGATGTCGGAATAGAGATAGCGCGTGTTGCTGGTGCCGACACCTGCCTGCGCATAGGCCGTGAGATTATCAGTGATATCCACCTCGCCCTGCACGATCGCATAGCGCGACTCCGAGTCCCAGAAGCCCCAGCTCGGCATGTAGTTCGCGCGCGCATCAGGTGCCGCCGGAACGGACGGCAGGCCCGCAATATCGACGAAACGCGTCATCGCCGTGACCCGGTTGTGCTCGTAACCAATATCGGCCGACAGTCGCACGTTCTCGCCGCGATAGTCCAAGCCAAGAAAGGCGCTTCCAACTTCCTGACTCTGATAGGCGAGCTCGGTGCTGCCGCCTTTGTAGGTGCCGTTGAAGCGAACGCCGAACTCCTTGAATTCGCCGAACCGCTGGCCGACATCCAGATGCGTGCCGAAATTCGAAATCGACGAATAGGTGTTGGTGAGCTGCGCGAACGGCACCTCGCCTGCACGCTTGGTTACGAGATTCACGCTGCCGCCGACACCACCGCCGCTCGGCGGCATGCCGTTGAGCAGTGCCGCTGGCCCTTTCAGCACTTCGACCCGCTCGAACGCACCGAGCGACGCCAGCGAAAACGATGACGCGATGCCGTACAGGCCGTTGATCCCGTATCCCTCACTGCCAACGCTGAAGCCACGGATATTGACCCGATCGAAGCCGCTGAGACGCGGCACGGTGACAGTCACCGACGGATCGTTGGCGAATACGTCGTCGAGCTTGCGTGCCTGCTGATCCTGTATTGTCTTCGCGGTGTAGCTTGTCTGATTGAATGGCGTATCCATCACGCCGCGATTGCCGAGCAGACCGACCTGCGCGCCCGATGCCACCTGACCGCCCGCATAGGCCGGCGGGAGGGAACCGATCATTCCGGTCGCCGGCGTCGCGGGTGTGCGGCGCTCCACCGGCCGCGGCGTCGCCCGCGGCGTGACTGCGGCATTTCGGCGCGGCGCGACACGACGGACCGCACGCGGCGTTGGCGCATGCACTTCAACGGCGGGCAGCGCTTGCGAGGTCTGCGCAACAACGGTTGCGTCGGCATCAAGCAATAACGCAAATGCGATCGCAGCAGCCAAAATGGTTTTCTTGTGAAGTGTAGTTCTGCGCATCATTGAATCAGTCGCCCCAAAAAACTTCGTCGACTTCTGTCGACTAACTCAATGGGGCCTACAGGATGACATGGTGCGGTCACAATGCGGCGTGTCTAGATTCTATCTAATGCTTCACGCTGCTTCATACGCAGAACGCCGCATACAACTCGCTACCGTGCGCATGCAATTTGACACAGACGATGAATTCTGCAGGACTTTATTTTACTCTGGAACCCTGCAGATTATCAGATTGGATAGCAACGCGCTCGCACGCCCTCGCGGCGCGCAATCACGATCATCACTGGCGCTTAGCCGTGATGTGAACGTGTCCGACCTGATTGGCCTGAGACGTGAACCAGACCACGCCGTTCGGCCCTTTCGTCATGCCGAAGGGCTGTGCGTTCTCCGTCTTAAGATCGAAGAACGAAACTTCACCTGTCGGCGTGATGCGGCCGATCTTGTGAGATTTGAAAGCGGTGAACCAGACATTGCCCTCGGCTCCCGCGGCTATACCAATGGGGCGCGTCTCTGCCGGCAATGGAAATTCCTTGATCTCCCCAGCCATAGAAATTCTGCCGATGTGATCGGAGCCATTCATCGAAAACCAGAGATGACCATCCGGCCCGACCGTAATGTCGCGCGGGCGCGACTTCGGATTACCGAGCGGAAATTCCGTGATCTTTCCTGTCTTGACGTCGAGTCGTCCGATCTTTCCGGCACCGCTTTCCGTGAACCACAAATTCTGATCGGGGCCTGTCACCACACCATAGGCTTCGGCATTTTCCGTCGGGATTGCGAACTCCGAAAACTCACCGGTCAGCGTCACGCGGCCGATTTTGTTCGCCGCCATTTCCGCAAACCAGATCTGGCCATCGGGGCCGACCGTAATGCCGCGCGGCCATGACCCCGTATTGAATTTGGTGGGCGTCGTCGCCTGTGAGGGGATCGCAAATGTCCCGTTGAATTCCCCTTTGGTTGAAATCCGGCGAATGGCGTTCTCTTCGCGTGACGTGAACCAGAGATTGCCGTCAGGGCCAGACGTGATCCCCTGAATAACTCCGACCTGATCGCCCGGAACGCGAAAGGAACTCATCTCACCGTTTGGCGTGACCCGAAAAATCTGGTGCTTGATGACTTCCGTCACCCACAAATTTCCATCCGGACCGACAACGATCGCTTGCGGGCGCTGCCCCTCTCCGGGAAGTGACTTTTCGATCAGAGAGATTTCATCCGCCTTGGTCCCGTTCGGAGCAAATGCAGCGACCAAGGCAAAAGCAACGGTAGCAGCGCGGAAGCCTAGAACCTGCATGCGGACTCCATATCGGCGGTTTCATTTCAGTGCTGATGCATGACGACATCGCCGATACTGCGACATTCGGGCGCAGGCAGCTGCAACATCTCAAGCCGCATGTCATCGGCAAACGAGATGCGGACCTACAGGACGTCAGGGTGCGGTCACAATGCGGCGCGTTTAGAATCTATCCACCCGTTCACGCGAGATCATGCGCAGCCGGTCATACACAACTCGCATGCCCGCCGCACGGCGCGGCAGATAGGTCTATGTCTGACCTTCGACAACAGCGCGGAACACTTGCCGCACGTCGGCCTGCATATCGCGCACCCGCGCTTGCAGCGAGGAGAAGTCGGGCTCGTTGCTCACGCGTGCGAGTATGCGCAGCAGATCGGTGCCTGCGGTTTCCGGCTTGAACTTGTCGCTCACGCATAGCCGCAGCACCTGCGTGAGGTCGTGATAGAGCCGCACTGCCGGACGCAGCACATCGGCGGCGGCTGGCGGCAGAATGCCCAGCCGCGCCGCGTTCTCCAGCACCTGTTGCGTGCTGATGCTGAGGATCTCGGGCTTCTCTGCGGCATGTACCAGCTGCAGATACTGCGCGATGAATTCGATATCGACCATGCCGCCCGCGGCATGTTTCAGGTCCCAGATATCGTCTTCGCCCTTTTCCTCGGCGATGGCTTGACGCATCTCGGCAACATCATTGGCGATGATCGTGATTTCACGTGGACGCGTCAGCACGTCGCGGATGACCCGTTCGATCTTCTCGCGGAACGCGGGCGTCGCCGAAATCACCCGCGCGCGCGTCAGTGCCATGTGCTCCCAGGTCCAGGCCTCGGTCTCTTGATATTCAGCGAAGGAGTCGATGCGCGACGCCAGCGGTCCTGCGCGGCCCGACGGGCGAAGCCGCATATCGACCTCGTAGAGCACGCCATAATTGGTGCGCGTGGTGAAGGCGCTGATCAGGCGCTGCGTCAGCCGCGCGAAATATTGCGCACCGTGCAGCGGACGCGGTCCATCGGAGTCCGGCGCGTCGTGATCGAAGTCGTAAATTAAAATCAGATCGAGGTCCGACGCCGCCGTCATCTCGCGGCTGCCGAGCTTGCCCATGGCCACGATCGCGGTCTGCTGATCCTTGATGCGGCCGTGCTGGGTCACGAACTGATCGAGCACCAGCCCGTGCAGCGTATGCGCGATACCTTCGGCGACGTCGGCGAATGCAATTCCGGCCTGCTGCGCCGACACGGTGCCCGACAGAATGCGCGTGCCGATCAGGAACAGGCTTTCCTGGCCGAACAGCCTGAGACGATCGAGAAACTCTTCATAGGAATTGGCGTCTTCGAGGGTCGCCGCCAGCCGCGTCGACAGCTCACGCTGATCCGGCATGGCGCCGAAGAAGCGCGGATCGATGAGCCCGTCCATGATCTGCGGCTGCCGCGCCAGCATGTCACCCAGACGCGGCGCCGCGCCAAGTACAAGCGCCACCAGCGCGACGAGATCGCGGTTCTGGCTGAGCAGCGAGATCAGCCTGCCGCCGCGCTGTAACGCCTGCAGAAAGCGGTCGAACGCAACGACCGCAAGGTCGGGCTCTTCGGCATCGGCCAGCCCGACGATCAGCGAAGGCACGAATTCCATGAATGCCTGCCGCGTGCCCTCATATTTGAGCGCGCGATAGTCATCTGTCATCCAGTGCTGCACCGTCTCCGCCACCATGGCCGGCTTGCGGAAACCGAGCTTGGTGAAATGTTCGAGCAGCCGCTGGTCCGTCGCGCCCGCTTTATAGTCGACAGCCGGAAGATGGACGTTATCGGTGGGGTCGCCTTCGAACAGGCGGCCATAATGCCCCTGCACGCAATTGAGATGCCCGAGCAAATCACTGGCAAAGGCTTCACGACTGTCATAGCCGAAGAAGCGCGCAAAGCGTTCCATGGCGCCGACGTCATCGGGCAGCGAGTGAGTCTGTTCGTCGGCCACCATCTGCAGCCGATGCTCGACACGGCGCAGGAATTCATAGGCGAGCGTCAGTTCATCGCGCGCCTCAAAGGTGATCCAGTTGCTGGCAGCGAGAATATTCAGCGCCTCCAGCGTCGGCCGCACGCGTAATTCGGGATGACGCCCGCCGGCAATCAACTGCTGGGTCTGCGCGAAGAACTCGATCTCACGAATGCCGCCGCGCCCGACCTTGACGTTATGGCCCTCGACGGAGATTTCATTCTGCCCGCGAAACGTCTGCATTTGCCGTTTCATGTCGTGGACATCGGCCAGCGCGGCGAAATCCAGATGCTTGCGCCAGACGAACGGCGCGATCTCGGCCAGCAGGGCCTCACCGGCCTTGAAATCGCCGGCACAAGGAAACGCCTTGATCATTGCCGCGCGTTCCCATGTGCGCCCCTCGCGCTCATAATAATGCAGTGCCGATGCCGTCGAGACGGCTACTGGCGTCGAGGCCGGATCGGGTCGCAGCCGCAGATCGACGCGGAACACATAGCCGTCGCCAGTGCGCTGCTGCAGCAGCCGCGACACGCCCTGCGCGATGCGCACAAAGAATGAATTCGGCTCGATATCCTCGGCCAGCGTATGCGCCTCGAGATCGAAGAAAACGATCAGGTCGATGTCGCTGGAATAGTTCAGCTCGCCGGCGCCCATCTTGCCCATCGCCTGCACGATCAGGCCGCTACCCTGCTCCGGATGATCGGGATCCGGCGGCAGGATGCGCTTGCGTGCCATGTCCTGGCGCAGCAGATAACGCACCGTCGTCTGGACGGAGGACACAGCGAGATCGGTCAGCGCCCGCGTGACGCGCATCACCGGCCAGACGCCGCCGATATCGCACAGCGCAATCAACAAGGCCGCTTCGGATTTCATGCGTCGCAGCAGATGCATGACATCGGGATCGCCGCCGGCGGCAGCGACATTCGCGGAGGTCTCGGCGATCAGAGTGGTGAGCAGGCGCTCGGGGTCACAATGCAGCAGACGCAAGGCACGCCCGGCATCGGCGCGGATCAGATCGAACAGATAGGGCGAGGCCTCGGCAATGCCGAGCAGGATCGCCCTGGCATGCGGAAATTGGTCGGTGATCGCGCGAAATGCGGCAGCATCGTCCGGCGCGATATCGGCGAGCCATTCGCCGAAGCGCTGCTCGGCATCGGCGGGGGCGAACAGCTGCGGTCCGCTGACGAATTGCGCGGCCAGCGGGAGCTGGCCCTCGCCTGTTGCGGCTGAGGTCATGCCGACTTCTGTGGCACATTCCCCGTTTGACCCGCAAGGCCTTCGGCTGCCACTGCGGGCAGCGCCAGTGTGACCCGCAACCCTGGATGATTGTCGCCCAGCTGCAATTCACCGCCGTGCAGCGTGGCCACGGCAGATGCAAGACTGAGACCGAGGCCGGAACCGGGCAATGTGCGGCTCGCTTCCAGCCGCACGAAGCGCTCCACCGCATGTTTCCGATCGGCTTCGGGAATGCCTGGACCATGATCGGACACGCTGAGCAGCACCTGATCGCCCTCGCGCCGCGCCTCGATCACGATGTCCTTGGCAGCCGCAGCGCCCGCGCTATCGGCATTCTCGTCCGTGATCGCAGGTTTGCCATATTTGATGGCGTTTTCGACGAGATTGGCGAGCGCCTGGCTGATCAGTTCGCGATTGCCGCGCAGCGGCGCAGCCGCGGTCTTGACGGTCAGCGTAAGATCGCTGTCTTCAGCCAGCGGTTCATAGAGCTCGTGGATGCCCTCGGCCACTTCAGCAGCGTCGAAATTGTCCATATTGCCGCGCGCCTGCCCGGATTCAGCACGTGCGATCATCAGCAGCGCATTGAAGGTCCGGATCAGGCCATCGGATTCCTCAATGGTGCGTTCCAGCGCCGCACGATATTCGGCCTCGTTGCTGGATCGCGCCAGCGCCTCCTCCGCCCGATTGCGCAGCCGCGTGAGCGGCGTCTTGAGGTCATGGGCGATATTGTCCGAGACTTCCTTCAGTCCTGTCATCAGCGCTTCGATGCGCTCCAGCATGGCATTGAGATTTTCCGCGAGACGGTCGAGTTCGTCGCCACTGCGTCCGACCGGCAGACGACCGGAGAGATCGCCCGCCATGATGCGCTGGGTGGTGCCGGTCATCGCGTCGATCCGCCGCAGCACGCGGCTGGCGACGAAGATCCCGCCGCCGAGTCCAAGAACAACGACAATCAACACCGACCACTTTGCGGCATCGCCGACGATGTCGAATAGGCGCCGGCGTTCTTCGAGATCATGGCCGATCAGCAGCCGGAAGCCGCTGCTCAATTGCGTCACCTTCACCAGCGCGCGATGGTTGGAAGAGTCGGGATCGTCGAGGCGGCGATAGGCGGTCTCGGACCAGCCCGTGGTCGCCATCACGCCGGGCGCCAGTGAAGACACGTTGCCGGCGATGGATTGACCCGCCGGTGTCGTGATCAGATAGAGGTTGGCGCCAGGCCGCAGCGCCCGGTTCTCGATGGCGCCCACGATTCCCCGCAAGCCGCGCCGCCCGAACAGATCGCTCAGCTCGGTCATTTCGTCATCGACCGTGGTCGTGATCTGATCGTTGATCAGCCGGTGTGTATTCCAGGCGAAATAGCCGAGCAGCGATGCTGCAAACAGCGCGAACAGCAGCAGATAGGCCAACGTCAACCGGAAGGCCGTCGTGCGAAACAGTTTACCGATAGCCGTCACGGGTCACGCTCGGGACGTGCGGAAATGGAAGGTTCTGGAAGTCATCCCCTGTTCTAGCAGGCGTAAGCTGTAACAAACAGGGCGTGAATATGAGATGTTGGTAATGTCGCCGTGCGGTGGGAATTTTATCTTTCAGCCAGGTTCACTCCGGAAGGCCGGCTTTTCGCAGGCCTTCCGATGCAAGTGCGAAGTCCTGCGGTCGCCGCACCAGCAGCCAGTCGTCAATATTGCTGAGCCGCAATGTGGGATCGAGCCGGCGCACATGGCCCATCGCCTCACGCGCCTCTTCCATTCGCCCACCCAGGGCATGCGCAGCGGCCTGGAATGCGGCGACCCGAAGAATGTTCGGCACCTCGCGCGACGCCTCCCGCAAGCAATCGAGCGCGGTATCAAAGCGTCGCGAATAGAGATGCGACATCGCGATTCCCGTATGCATCTGGAATGTCTCGGGATCGAGCGGACTGAGCCGCATGGCGCGTGAAAAATAGGCGATGGCCTCGTCGTGCTCGCCGAGCGAAACGCGTTGATAGCCCCCGAGATACCAGATCGTCGAGAGATTGGGATTGAGCACCAGCGCACGATCGACATAGGCGACGCAGGCATGCAGGTCGCCGCCGAAATGCGGCCAGGCATGGCCGCCGCGTGTCAGCGCTACCGCGTCGTTCTTTCCGAGGGTGACGGCGCGTTCGGCAAGCCGCGCCGCTTCACGCCCGTCAACCACACGATCGGAAAGCCAGCGGTTCATCTTGCGCCAGTAGAAGCATCCCGCAGCCATCCCATAGGCGGCAGCGAAGTCGGGATCGAGCTCGATGGCTTTGTAGAAATTCGCCAATGCCGCATCGATTCCATCGCGCGTCGACACATGAAAATTCGCCAGTCCGCGCAGGTAGTAATCATAGGCGTCGAGGCTTTCGGTCGGCTTCCGCTTGGCGCGTTCGATCTCCGCAAATTCAAGCTGCGGCGCGATGGCGCCCACGACGCTTTCCGTGACCTGGTCCTGCAGATCGAAGATGTCATCAACAACACTCTCGAAGCGCTCGCCCCACAGATGCATGCCCGTGGTGGTATCCACGAGCTGTCCGGTGATGCGCACGCGGTTCGCCACACGGCGCACGCTGCCTTCCAGTACATAGCGCACGCCAAGTTCGCGCCCGACCTCGCGGACGTCCACGGCACGGCCTTTAAACGTGAAACTGGAATTGCGAGCGATGACGAACAGCCAGCGAAGCCGCGACAGTGCGAGGATGATGTCCTCGACCATGCCATCGACGAAATAGTCCTGCTGCGGATCGCCGCTCAGATTGAGGAACGGCAATACTGCGATCGACGGCCGATCGGGCAACGTCAGCGCGGCGTTCGGATTCGCCGTCGATGTGGCGTGATCGGCAACCGCCGCGTCAGACTGCGCCGGCATTGCCGTCTCGGTCACATCGCCGACGAAACGAAAGCCCTTGCGCGCCACCGTCTTCAGCAGCCGCTGTTCGTCGCCGCTATCGCCCAGCGCCTTGCGTACCGCATTGATGTGACTGGCCAGCGTCGATTCGGACACGATCCGTCCCGCCCACACGGCATCGAGAAGGGCATCCTTGCTGACGACGTGGTCGCGGTTCTTCACCAGATGCAGCAGCAGGTCGAAAGCCTGCGGCGTGATCGCCACCTTGTCGCTGCCATGCGACAACTCTCTGCGGTCGGGATCGAGGACATAGCCTGCGAACAGATACGGCACTCGGCGCTCCATGACTGCCTGCGTTTTCGGCCGGCGGCAATGAACCGTCAAGACCTTCAGGAGGCAACAGAACCGACCCCACAAACTGGCCTGTCGCGCGCCATCGGCGGTGACGTGCCAGCCGGCCCTTTCTGAACGAACATCCAAGCGAAACTCAAGAGAAAACGAAGATTGCGGCAAAGTCTTCCCGTGCGCCGCGGCGCATGGTCCGCCCACACGATCGTCACCGTGTGAAAGGGAGAAAATATCATGAAAATCGTCGTCATCGGAGGTAGCGGCCTCATCGGTACGCAGGTCGTGAGCGGCTTGAGGAAGCTGGGCCACAAGGTCCTCGCCGCCTCGCCGTCGACGGGCGTCAACACCCTGACGCGGGAAGGACTGGCCGAGGCCATGTCCGGGACAAACGTCGTCATCGACGTGGCAAATTCGCCATCATTCGAGGACGGGCCGGTGATGGAATTCTTCCAGACATCCAGCCGCAACCTGCTCGCGGCGGAAAAAGCCGCAGACGTCCAGCATCATCTGGCCCTGTCTGTGGTCGGGACCGAGCGCCTTCAGGCCAGCGGCTATTTCCGCGCCAAGCTGGCCCAGGAAGATCTCATCAAGGCGTCCGGAATGCCCTACACGATTCTGCGGGCGACGCAGTTCTTCGAATTCATCCCCGCCATCGTGCAAGGCGGCGTGGACGGCGACGCGATTCGCCTGGCGCCGGCCCTGATCCAGCCCATCGCATCTGCGGACGTGGCAGCCGCCATGGTGGACCTTGCCCTGGGCACCCCAGTGAACGGCGTCGTCGAGGTGGCCGGGCCCGAACCGCTCCCGCTCGACGCACTCGGGCGCAAATATCTGACGGCAAAGCAGGACCCACGCCAGGTCATCGCCGACATCCACGCGGGTTATTTCGGCACGCCGATCAATGATCGCTCCCTGACGCCCGATGCCGGCGCGCGCATCGGAGCGATCCATCTCGACGACTGGCTCAAGGGCTGATCGACGCAAGCTGCCTCTCCGCCAACTAAGGACCGACCATGACCGACGACGTTCCGCGCTCGACACCCTCCCGCCGCGATCTGCTCGCAGCTGCCGCCATCACCGCGATCACTGCCGGCTTGCCCTCGATCGCCGAGGGCAAGGCCGGCGACAAGCCAACCAAACCTCACGCTCACAAAGGACATCGCACCATGAGCACTATCACCACAAAGGACGGCACCGAAATCTATTACAAGGACTGGGGCAAGGGCCCGGTCGTTACCTTCTCCCATGGCTGGCCGCTCAACGCGGACGCGTGGGACGGCCAGATGCTGTTTCTCGCCCAGCATGGCTACCGTGTCATCGCCCATGACCGCCGCGGTCATGGCCGCTCCAGCCAGGCCTCGAACAACAATGACATGAACGGTTATGCCGACGATCTCGCCGCAGTCATCGAGACGCTCGATCTGAAGGACGCGACGCTGGTCGGCCATTCCACCGGCGGCGGCGAAGTCGCACGCTACATCGGCCGCCACGGCACCAAGCGCGTGAAGAAGGCGGTGCTGATCGCGGCGGTACCACCGATCATGCTGAAGACACCAGCCAATCCGGAGGGACTGCCGATCGAGGTGTTCGACGGCATCCGCGCAGGTGTGGCCGGAGATCGGTCGCAATATTACAAGGATCTGGCGATCGCCTTTTACGGCGCCAACCGGCCCGGCGCGAAAGTCTCGCAGGGCACGCTGGATCAGTTCTGGCTGTGGAGCATGCAGGCCGGCGCGAAGAATGCCTATGAGAGCGTGAAGGCATTCTCGGAGACGGATTTCACGGAAGACCTGAAGAAGTTCGACATCCCCACCCTCGTCCTGCATGGCGAGGACGATCAAATCGTGCCCGTGAAGGATTCCGCAGTGAAATCCGCCAAGCTGATCAAGGGTGCCAAGGATGTCTATTATCCCGGCGCACCGCACGGCATCACGGCGACCCATGCAGATCAGGTCAATGCCGAGCTGCTGAAATTCCTGAAGAGCTAGCACAGGCAACCTTCACGGTCCGGTAGAGCGAGGCGACGAACATGCAACAGATCAATGACAGGCAACTGGCGGGAGTGACCGTCCCCGATACGGCCATCATCGCCAGCGCGATCGACCACGCCCGGAACAGTTGCGAACCATACCTGTTCAACCATGTCGTCAGGTCATGGTTGTTTGCGGTGCAGCTCGCTCAACTGCAGAACATCGAGCACGACGGCGAGGTTCTCGCCGTCGCAGCACTACTGCATGACATCACGCTCAATGAACGCTTCGCCGGACCGCGTCGCTTCGAAGTAGAAGGCGCCGACCTCGCGCGTCTCTTTGCACGGGAGCATGGCTTCGACCGAAGCCGTGCACAGTTGATCTGGGATAGCGTTGCGCTCAATTCCACGCCGTCGATTGGGCTGTTCAAGGAAGCCGAAGTCGCGCTCTGCACCGCCGGCATCTGCTTCGATGTCGTCGGCTTGCAGTATGAGCTTATTCCACCGAGCGACGTTGCGGCAATTGTCGCGGAATTTCCACGTTTGGGAATGAAGCAGAAAATGACTCGCTGCTTCTGCCATATCGCCCGGACCCAACCCGGCACCACTTACGACAACTTCATTCGCGATTTCGGCGAACGTTTCGTGGCGGGCTACAAGGCAAGCTCCGTCGTCGAACTGGTGATCAACGCGCCGTTCGACGAAGAACAGCCATAGATGCGCGACGGGGCCGCCGCTTACTTCATGCCGTCGCGGACCATATAGCCGGCGCCGCGAATCGTGTGCAGCAGCGGACGCTCGAAGCCCTTGTCGATCTTCGAGCGCAGGCGCGAGATATGGACGTCGATCACGTTGGTCTGCGGATCGAAATGATAATCCCAGACGTTTTCCAGCAGCATGGTGCGGGTGACCACCTGCCCGGCATGTTTCATGAGATATTCGAGCAGCCGGAATTCGCGGGGCTGCAGGATCAGTTCCTGGCCACCGCGCGTCACGCCATGGGACAGCCGGTCGAGTTCGAGATCACCGACGCGATAGGTCGTCTCTTCGGCGGGACCGCCCTGGCGGCGCGACAGCACTTCGACGCGCGCGAGCAGCTCAGCGAACGAATAAGGCTTCGGCAGATAGTCGTCACCGCCGGCGCGCAGGCCCTTGATGCGGTCGTCGACCTGGCCCAGCGCCGAGAGGATCAGCGCCGGCGTCCGGTTACCCTTGTCGCGCAGGCCGCCGATGACGGAGAGACCATCGCGCTTCGGCAACATGCGATCGACCACCAGCACGTCGTAATCGCCGGAATCGGCGAGCGCGAAACCTTCCTCGCCATCGCTGGCGTGATCGGCGACATGGCCGACCTCACGGAAAGCCTTGACCAGATAGTCGGCGGATTCGCGGTCGTCTTCGATGATGAGCAGACGCATCTGGGGATCGGATTCGCTGTGGATCTTGTGAGTCTCGGTCACCATGGCGCGCACCGGGCTTTCATGCAAGGCGGCGGAATGCCCGCCGGTTATCCTTCGGGGCAGAAAGAAGAATAGGCGGTGAAGCTGGGGGAAACTTCACCGCCCATTGGCCTTTCAACGGAGGGGGGCGTTTTCCATCGAAAGGAAGCAGCGGGAGCGAGTTTGTGGCTCGCCCCCTGGAAAGAGCCGTCAGCGGGGGCGACTATGCCGGCGACACTCTCCGTTCATGTGCGGTGATCAGCTCTTCGCAAGGGGAACGGCGACGAACTTCGATGAGCCGTTCGAGCGAACCCTGATCAGCACGCTGTTCTTGTTGTCGTTGTGCGCGGCGACAATCGCCTCGCGCACATCGCCGGGATTGGTCACGCTCTTGCCGGCGACTTCGAGAATGACGTCGCCTTCCTTGAAGCCACGCTCGGCAGCGGCGCTCTTCGGATCGACGCCGGTCACGACCACGCCGTCCTTGCCGGCACCGGCGACACTGCTCGCGGGCGAGACCGTGAGGCCGAGCCGCGGCACGTCGCTGCCGCGCGATGACGATCCCTTGTCACCGCTATCGACATCGGCCTTCGCCTCTATCGTGTTCGGCAACTGGCCGAGGGTCATGGACAGAACCTTGTCCTCCCCCTTGTGCAGCACGTTGATCTTCACCGTGTTGCCCGGCGCGAAGCCGCCGATGGTGCGGGCGAGTTCGCGTGCATCCTTGACCGGCGTGCCATTCACCGCGGTGATGACGTCACCCGACTTGATGCCGGCCTTGGCTGCCGGACCATCGGCCTGCGGCTCGGCGACCAGCGCACCTTCCGCCTTCTTCAGGCCGAGACTGTCGGCGATATCCTGGGTCACCGGCTGAATCTGCACGCCGATCCAACCACGCGAGACCGAACCCTTGTCCTTGAGCTGCGCCACCACCGTCTTCACGGTCGAGGCCGGGATCGAGAACGCGATGCCGACGCTGCCGCCCGAGGGCGAATAGATCGCGGTGTTGACGCCCATCACTTCGCCCGACGTATCGAAAGCCGGACCACCCGAATTGCCCTTGTTCACGGGCGCATCGATCTGGATGAAATCGTCATACGGACCGCTGCCGATGTCGCGACCCGAGGCCGAGACGATGCCTGCGGTCACGGTGCCGCCGAGTCCAAACGGGTTGCCGACTGCCAGCACCCAGTCGCCGATCCGCGGCTTGCCGTCAGCAAGCTTGGCGAACGGGAAATCGGTGCGGCCCTCGACCTTGATCAGCGCCAGATCGGTACGTGGATCGGTGCCGATCACCTTGGCCGAATAGGTCTTGCCGTCGTCAGTCGAGACCTCGACCTTGTCGGCGCCATCGACCACGTGATTGTTGGTTACGGCGAAACCGTCAGCCGAGATGAAGAAGCCCGAGCCCTGACCGCTCACGACACCACGGCCGCCGCCGCGCGGACCACCGCGCATGCCTGGAGGCACGCCGTCCTGGCCGAAGCGCTTGAAGAAGCGCTCCATCGGGGAGCCCGGCTGGAACGGCGAGTCGCCGTTGTTGTCGTCATCCTTCGATGCGACCTTCTCCTTCATGTTGACCTTGACCGAGATCACCGACGGCTTCACGCGCTCAACGATATCGGCGAAGCCGACCGGCTGCGCAGCCTGCGACTTGACCTGCTTGTCAACCTGCGCATGCGCAGTGGTGGTGAAGATGTCGACCGGACCGTTGGAGGGCGACAGGCCATAAGCGGCAACACCAAGGCCCGCAACAACCGACGCCATCAGCGCGAATTTACGCGCAGAGAACAGCGAACGGCGGGACGCCTTGTAGGACGGCAATTCGGAAAAATCGTTGGGGCGGTCGGACATCGAGAAAATCTCCAGAGCAACGGCGCGGGGGCAAGGCGCCTTGTGTGGTCTGAAGATGGAGGTTTCCACCTTACCGCGGGCTGGCAGGGGAATTAAGGTTTGGTAATCTGGGAGATGCAGGTGTGGCGGGGTGACGCAGGGAAGAACGCGCCTGAATCACCCCGACATCGGCAGATGCAGCGGCGGTATCAGCCGCCGGTTTTTTGAGCCGTCTCCGGGAACAGACCGGCCAGGATTTCGCCGGCCATGTTGAAGGCTGCAACGCCGCGGAACAGCGCCGCGATTCCGGCGCTTGCGTGCAGTTCCTCAAGCGTGGCGCCGGCCTTGATCGCAGCCTTTGCGTGATTGGCAGCAGCTTCCGACGTCTGGACCAGCAGGATCGCGAACGACATCAATTGCACGGTCTTCTGGTCCAGTGCCGTCGGCGTCAGCGCCGCAATCCGCCAGTCCTCCAGCGCCGTGACCAGAGCGGGATCGACGCGCATGCCGAGTTCGAGCCGCTTCGCGATCTTCGGCGGCGTGAACCCAATCATCCCCTCGTAGCGGGATTTCAATTCGTCGAGTTCAGCAATTTTCTTCGTCATATGGTTCCCGTTTTCAAATCGATTACGGCCCGAAGTCCTACTCGACCTTGGCGCCCGCTGTCTTGACCACTTGCCCCCACTTATCAGACTCCGTGCGCAGAAACGCCGCGAACGCGTCGCCTGACAATGTGCCGGGCTCGGCGCCGACATCGGCGAGACGCTTCACCATGTCGGGGTCCTTCAGCACCTTGGCCACGCCGTCGATCAGCACCTTCGTCACGTCCGGCGACATCTTGGCCGGCGCGACGAGGCCAAACCATGACGACGCCTCGAAATTCGCGACACCCGCCTCCGCCATGGTCGGCAGCTCCGGGAACAGAGGCGAACGTGCTGCGCCGGCCACGGCAATCGCGCGGATCGTGCCGCCCTGAACCTGCGGACGAATGGCGGGCATGTTGTCGAACATCATCGGGATCTGACCGGCGATCAGGTCATTCATCGCCGGCGCCGCGCCGCGATACGGCACATGGACGATATCGATGCCGGCGCGCGCCTTCAGCAGCTCGCCGGCCAGATGATTGGTTGATCCCAGGCCGGACGAGCCGAAATTGAGTTTGCCCGGCGATGCCTTGGCGAGCGCGATCAGCTCCGCCACCGTCGTCGCCTTCACGCCCGGATTGACCGCCAGCACGATCGGAACCGACGCGATCAACGCCACCGGCGTGAAATCCTGCGCGGGATTGAAGGGGAGTTGCGCGTAGAGCGACTGATTGACCGCGAGCGGTCCGGGCGCCGTCAGCAGCAACGTATAGCCATCGGCGGGCGAGCGCACGACGGCATCCGCGCCAATGTTGCCGCCGCCGCCGGCACGATTGTCGATCACCACCGGCTGTCCCCAGAGCTCCTGCAGCTTGGTGCCAAGCAAGCGGGCAACGACGTCGTTCGATCCGCCGGCGGGAAACGGCACCACGATCTTGATGCCGCGTTCGGGAAACCCTGCATGGGCAACCTGGCCGACCAGCGAAACCATGACCAGAGCCACCAGTGCAGAAACCACGTGCCGCATGCGAACCTCCAAATAATCGATTTTTCTTGCTTCGTCGATTTTATGTTGGCACTACTTAAGGCTGTCGTCAAATCGGCTGATTGCCACCGTTTATTTTCAGCGAACAAAGATCGCTTATTTGAAGGGAGTTGCCACGATGAGTGCGCATACGCCTGGCGCCGCACCGAAGCCCTGCCCCGGCCCCGATCGCCATCCGAAGCGTCCGGCATTCGTGATGCCGCGTGGTGCCTGCGATACCCATGTCCACGTCTTCGGCCCTCAGGCCGAATTTCCGTTCAGCGAACAGCGCAGCTACACGCCGGAAGACTGCACCTATGACGACCTGATGCAGCTCCACGAAACGCTCGGGATCGACCGCGCCGTGATCGTGCATGGCGGTGCTCATGGCACAGACAATAGCGCGACCCTCGCAGCCCTCGACCTCAATCCGCGACGGTTGCGCGGGGTGGCCGTGATCCCGTCGGGCCTGCCGCAGCAGGAGCTCGAAGACATGCACCTTCGCGGCATGCGGGGCTGCCGCATGTCCACCGTCGTCAGCGGCGGCGCATCCTTTGCGCATCTGGCGGGCCTCGCGGACGAGACCTTCGATCTCGGCTGGCATCTTGTGCTGCATTTCAACAAAGCGAACGAACTGGTCGATGTCGCGCCTCAACTGATGCAGGTCCGCAGTCCGTTCGTGCTGGATCACCTCGCCCGGATCAGCGCCGCGGAAGGCGTCGATTCCGAACCGTTCCAAACCTTGCTGCGATTGCTCGACACCGACCGCTGCTGGATCAAGCTCGCCAGCCTGTATCGACTCTCTGCAGAGCCCTATCCGCATCGCGACATGCTGCCGATGATCGCGTGCGTGGTCGAAGCGCGTCCCGACCGCATCCTCTGGGGCAGCAACTGGCCACATCCGATCTGCCCGGTCGCGATGCCGAACGATGGCGACCTCGTCGATCTCATCCCGCATTGGCTGCCGGATCCCAAAGCGCAGCAATTGGCACTGGTGGATAATCCGGCTTCGCTTTACGGTTTCGAGAGCATCGGACAGGCATCATGAGCACCGCACACACCACTACGACCGGCGCGATCCCGACCACATTGTCCACCACGCTCGTCGCCCGCTTGCGGGACTCCATCATGCGCGGCGACCTACTGCCGGGCAGCAAACTCAATCTTGATCGCCTGCGCACCGCCTTCGGCGTCAGCCTCAGCCCGCTCCGCGAAGCGCTATGCCGTCTGGAGAATGACGGACTCGTCGCGCTGATCGACCAGCGCGGCTATCGCGTCACGCCGGTTTCTGCGAGCAATCTTGCCGAGATCATCCGGCTGCGCGTCGAACTCGAAGGCCTCGCCGTCAAGGAAGCCATCGAACACGGCGATGTCGCCTGGGAAGGACGCGTGCTCGGCTCGCTGCATCAGCTCAGCCGCTGCAAGCGCGGCTCACGCTCGGCCGCCGAACAGGAAGCCTGGGAGATTGCGCATCGCGCCTTCCATGCCGAACTGATCTCGGCATGCCAGATGCCGCTGCTGCGGCAGTTCTGCGCGACGCTACACGACCAGAGCGATCGCTATCGCCGCATCTTCCTGAAGAAACATCAGCCGGATCGCGATGTGCCTGCAGAACACACGGCCATGGCCCATGCGATGATCGAGCGGCGCACGCGCGATGCAACGCGGATCCTGCGGGAGCATATCGAACGCACGGGTCGGAATATCCAGGCGGTGTTGCCCGCCGAATAAAAGCGATTGCGACAATCGCCTGACTAGGTCGACTTCGTCTCGGTCTGCGCCGCAATCAGCCGCTCGATCCGCGCTTCTTCCTCAGCGGTGAGCTGCATCACGGCATCATCATCGCCTGCAGCCCTGCCCCGTCGCCGGTTGTGCCACCACAAGGCGAAGCCGCCGCCGATCAGCACCAGCGGCGTCAGCAGCCACAGCAGCAGCGTATGCAGGTTGAGCCGCGGCTTCAACAGCACGAATTCGCCATAGCGCGCCACCAGGAAATCCAGCACCTGCTTGTCGCTTTCGCCGGTAGCGATGCGCTCTCGCACCAGCAAACGCAGATCGCGCGCCAGCGGCGCATCGGAATCGTCGATGGACTGGTTCTGGCAGACCATGCAGCGCAGCTCCTTCGACAGGTTGCGCGCGCGGCCTTCCTGGGCCGGGTCCTTCATGATCTCGTCCGGCTGCACCGCATGGGCGAGCGGCGCAGCGAGCAGGAACATGACCGCGATGAGACTTGCGATAATGCGTGTCACGCCATCACTCCGCCGGCTGCAGCGCGCGCGATGCCTTTGCCGGCTTCGGCGCGCCGACGCGCAGCCGCCGATCCGACAGCGACAGCAGCCCGCCGAAAGCCATCAGCACCGGTCCCCACCAGATCATCAGCACCAGCGGCTTGTGATACATCCGCACGGCAACCGCGCCGCCGGCGGCCTCCTCACCGAGCGAGATATAAAGCTGGCTGGCGCCGCGCGAGAGCAGCGCGGCTTCCGTGGTGGAGGACTGCCGCGCGGTGAAGTTGCGTTTCGACGGCGTCATCTCGCCGATCTCGTCGCCGCCGCGCGTCACCTTGAAACGCGCGAGGCTCTCACGGAAATTCGGCCCCTGCCGCTGCGTCACGTCCTTGAGCGTGAGCTCATAGCCGGCAAACTTCGCCACATCGTTCGGCTGCATGGTGCCGATATATTCGGTATTCCAGGTGCTCTCGCAGACGATACCGATCAGCGCGACGCCGATGCCGGCATGGGCGAAGGCCGTGCCCCAGGCCGCGCGCGGCAATCCGCGCGCACGGCGGAACGCCGCACCGAACGGTAAACGAAACAGCATAGTGCGTTCGCCGATATCGACGATCGATCCGGCGATCACGAACACGCCGAGCCCGATCGCCAGCGGCGCCAGCGCCGCGCCGCCCGTCGTCCATGCCCAGACCAATGCCACCGCCAGCAGCGCGGCAATGCCGGCCGCCATCAGCCGCTGCGTGACGCCTCGGAGATCGCCGCGTTTCCACGCCAGCAGCGGCCCGAACGGCATCGCCAGCAGCAACGGCACGAATAGCGGGCCGAATGTGAGGTTGAAGAACGGCGCGCCGACAGAGATTTTCTCGCCGGTCAGCATTTCCAGCGCCAGCGGATACAACGTGCCGATGAACACCGTGGCGCAGGCCGTGGTGAGGAACAGGTTGTTCAGCACCAGCGCGCCCTCGCGCGAGATGGGCGCGAACAGTCCGCCCTGCTTCAGCGAAGATGCACGCCACATATACAGCGTCAGGCTGCCGCCGATGAACACGCACAGGATCAGCAGGATGAACACGCCGCGCGTCGGGTCGGTCGCGAAGGCATGAACGGAGGTGAGGACGCCGGAGCGCACCAGGAATGTGCCGAGCAGCGACAGCGAGAACGTCAGGATCGCCAGCAAGATGGTCCAGACCTTCAGCGCGTTGCGTTTCTCCATCACCACCGCGGAGTGCAGCAACGCGGTGCCGGACAGCCATGGCATCAGCGAGGCGTTCTCGACGGGATCCCAGAACCACCAGCCACCCCAGCCGAGTTCATAATAGGCCCAGTACGAGCCCATCGCGATGCCGAGCGTCAGAAAGATCCACGCCACCAGCGTCCATGGCCGCACCCAGCGCGCCCAGGCGGCATCGATGCGGCCTTCGATCAATGCGGCGACGGCGAAGGAGAATGCGATGGAGAAGCCGACATAGCCGAGATAGAGCATCGGCGGATGCACCGCGAGGCCGATATCCTGCAGCACCGGATTGAGATCGCGCCCCTCGAGCGGCGGCTGCGCCAGCCGCAGGAACGGATTCGAGGTCATCAGGATGAACAGATAGAACGCCGCAGCGATCCAGCCCTGCACCGCGAGTACATGCGCGCGCAGCGACAGCGGCAGATTGTTGCCGAAGGCGGCAACCAGCCCGCCAAACAATGCGAGGATCGACACCCACAGCAGCATCGAGCCTTCATGGTTTCCCCATACGCCGGTGATCTTGTAGAGCAGCGGTTTTGCGGAATGCGAATTCTCGAACACATTGGCGACGGAGAAATCCGACGTGACATAGAGCGTCGTCAGCGCCAGGAACGAGAGTCCGGCGAACAGCAATTGCGCCAGCGCGGTCGAGCGCGCAACATTCATCAAGGCGGGATCGCGCAGGCGCGCACCGATGATCGGCACCGTCGACTGGATCAGCGCCAGCGCGAGCGCCAGCACCAGTGCGTAATGTCCGGCTTCGGCAATCACTGCAAAACACTCTGTTTTGCAGGGGTCACCACGGGCTTGGCGGCGCCCTGCGACATCACCGGCTTGCCGCCCTCGCCTTCCTGCCAGCGCCCCTGTTTCTTGAGCGCGTCAGCGACTTCCTTCGGCATGTAGTTCTCGTCATGCTTCGCCAGGACCGTATCGGCCTTGAACACGCCCGATGCATCCATCGCGCCTTCGGCGACAACGCCCTGCCCCTCGCGGAACAGATCCGGCAGGATGCCCTTGTAGTTCACCGGCAAGGTTGCGCCACCATCGGAGACCTTGAAGCTCACGGCGAGATTATCCCCGCGCACCAGCGAGCCCTGCTCGACCATGCCGCCGAGACGGAAGCGTTTGCCAACGGGGATCTGCTTTTCGGCAACCATCTGCGGCGTCGAGAAGAATACGATGGAGTCGCGCAGCGCGTTCAGTACAAGTCCGGCCGCGATGGCGAGCACCACCAGCGCTCCACCTATCATCGTCAATCTTCGCTGCTTGCGCGTCATTGGAAGTCACCCATCCAGCCCGGAGTCCTTCAGGCCATCGTTCAGCTTGCGCAGCCGCTCGGCATCCGTGCCGACCGCCTCCCGTGCATCCGCCAGCGCGCTCTTTGCCTTGTCGCGCTCACCGAGCACCATATAGGCACGCACCAGCCGCAACCATCCCTCGACATCGCTGCCATCCTGCTTCAGCCGCGTGGCAAGCCGGTCGACCATGCCATGGATCATCGCATTGCGGTCGCCTGCATTCATGCCCTGTACCGACGCGATCGTGTCTTCCGACAGCGCCGGCAGGTTCGGGCCTGATTTCGGAGCGCTGCCGCCGACACGCGCCAGGGCCGCCGTGACGACCGGACGCCACGGCGCATCCGCAGGTCCCTTTGCCAGCATGTCGCGCCAGATCACCGCCGCGTCGCTGCCACGCCCGTCCTGCTCGGCCGCAAGGCCCAGGAAGTAGCGAGCCTTGACCTCTCCAGCATCGAGCGCGATAGCGCGTTCGAATTCGGTCTTGGCATCCGCGGTGATGACACCATTGGCGGCCATCGCCATGGCCTCGCCGAGATCGGCGCGGCGCGCGGCCGTATCGCCGGCATAGGTGATCGCATTGCGGAACGCGCGCACCGCATCGTCGGTACGGCCGATCTTCGCCAGCACAGGCGCCAGCACGGTCCAGCCGCGGCCGTCGGTCGGGTTTTTCTCGAGATGCTGCTCGACCTGTGCGACGAGATTGTCCAGCGGCTGGGTGGGACTGGGCGACTGGTTGCGCGCGGCGAGCGGAAAGTCCGGCATAACAGGCGAACCGAGCGGCAGATAGAAGCCGATGGCCAGCAGCGGCAGGCCGATCAGCGCCACCAGCGCCACCGCGCGGCGAAAGCCCGGACTGCTGCCCACAGACGCCGCGCCCTCCGCGTCGACCGCTGCCAGCAGACGACGGCTGATCTCGACACGCGCCGCTTCCGCCTCGGTCGGCCCGATCAGGCCGGCGGCGGTATCGCGGGTGATTTCAGCGAGCTGATCCCGGTAGACAGTGGCCTCGGTACCCCCGGCATCGGAGCGGGTCCGGCCAAGCGGCCACAACACGGCGAAAGTCGCCGCGGCGGTCATCAAGGCGAACACAAACCATAAGGCCATCAATGGGTTCCGGCGTAGTCTTGAGTCGATCTAAACGACGTCTTTGCCGGGTTACACCATGGCCATCGACGCCGCGCAATTGACTTTTATGCCATCGCGACGTCCAGCCGCTTGTTCTGGATCAAGGATTGCGGCGGCTTCGAGCCCGCTTTCCGAGTAATGCCCCCTCCGCGACGTGGATGCCCTCCGGGAAGACCCATCGACGCGATTGATGAAACCGCTATCGGGCCTGTCGCGCGCCGACAAAGGCCGCGGTTATTTCATCCGGCGCAATGATGAAGTGCACAGAGCGTGCATTCTCGCGCGCCGGATCATGAAGCAACTTGCATTCGCTGAACGGGAATGGACCCGACCACGAATTCAGGATCACAATCATGAAGCTCTATCACCATCCACTGTCCGGCCACTCTCATCGCGCGCATCTGTTCGCTTCGCTCCTTGGCCTGCCCCACGAACTCATCGAGGTTGACCTGAAGTCGGGCGCGCACAAGACGCCGGATTTCCTTGCGCTCAATCCGTTCGGTCAGGTGCCGGTCCTCGATGACAGTGGCACCATTGTCTCCGACTCGAACGCCATCCTCGTTTATCTCGCCAAGACATCCGGCCGAACCGAGTGGCTGCCCGATGACGCGAAGGGAAGCGCGGCGATCCAGCGCTGGCTGTCTGTCGCTGCCGGCCAACTGGCCTATGGTCCTGCTGCTGCACGGCTGATCACCGTTTTCGGCAGGAACTTCAATCCGGAGGAAGTCATCGAGCGCGCGCACGCCTTGTTGGCACTGGTCGAAGCGCATCTCGCCGATCGCGACTGGCTTGTCGGCAATGGTCAGACCATCGCGGATGTGGCGCTCTACAGCTACATCGCAAGCGCGCCGGAAGGAAATGTCGATCTGTCCGGCTATCCCAAGGTGAACGCCTTCTTGCGCCGCATCGAAGCGCTTCCTGGTTTTGTGCCTTTCGCCAAGACACCCGTCGGCCTCGCCGCTGCGGCTTAACTGCGTGTGTCGGGCGTATCCAGGCATACGCCCAACACCGCCGACGAGAGAGCGGACCGATGACCGATATTATGTTGCTATCAAAACTAGACATCTGGCACGCCGGCGAGAAGGCGATTCAGGAAAAGGTCGGCGTTTCGACTCACATGGATGAGCTCGGCAGGCGCATCGTGCGCGACTACATGCCGACGCAACACCGGGATTTCTACGCCCAGATTCCCTTTATCGCGCTCGGCAGCGTCGACGGCGCAGGTGACGCATGGGCCACATTTGTCACCGGCAAGCCCGGCTTCATCTCATCGCCAACAGCGCAATCGCTCGATATCGATGTCGTCAGGGAGCCAAGCGATCCCGCCAGCGAAGGGATGTACGAGGGCGATGCAATTGGCCTGCTCGGCATCGAACTTCACACGCGCCGCCGGAATCGCGTCAACGGCATCATCGGGCCGTCGGACAATTACGCCATTCATTTTGATGTCGACCAAAGTTTCGGCAATTGCCCGCGCTACATCCAGCTCCGCGATTATGAGTTCGTCCGCGATCCACGCAAACTGTTTACGGGAAATATCGAAGAGAAAGCCGAAATCGACGCCACGGCACGCCGCATGATCGAAGCCGCCGACATGTTCTTTGTCGCGTCCTATGTCGAGCGAGAATCCCGTCGACAGGTCGACGTCTCGAGCCGCGGCGGCCATCCCGGTTTCGTTCGCGTTGCCGACGATGGCACGCTCACAATCCCGGATTTCGCGGGCAATCTGTTCTTCGCCACGCTGGGCAACATCCTCATCAACGGCAAAGCTGGACTCTTGTTTGTCGATTTCGAGACCGGCGACGTGCTGCAGATGACCGGTGACGCCCGGGTTGTACTGGACTCCCCGGAGATCGCCGCCTTCCAGGGCGCCGAGCGCCTCTGGCAATTCAACGCGCGGCGTGTCGTTCTTCGGCGCGGTGCCCTGCCCCTGCGCTGGGCGTTCCGACCCGACGGATGGGCGCCGAGCACACTCATGACAGGCAGTTGGGAGCAGGCAGCCGGTCGTCTGCGGGCTGCAGAACTTGCGACCAAATGGCGGCCATTCAAGGTCATCAACATCGTCGATGAGAGCGCAACGGTCAGGTCGTTCCATCTGGAGCCGACCGACGGCGCCGGTCTCCTGCCTCATCGCGCCGGGCAGTATCTCCCGATCAGACTGCCCATTGACGGAGCGGAGAAGACCACCATCCGAACCTATACGCTGTCGGTCGCGCCTTCGGATCACGTCTACCGCATCAGCGTCAAACGCGACGGACTGTTGTCGCAGCGGCTACACGACGGCATCAATATTGGCGACGTGATCGAAGCAAGGGCGCCCGCCGGTGAATTCACCATCGATGCCACTGAGGCGCGGCCAGCGGTGCTGCTGGCAGGCGGCATCGGCATCACGCCGATGCTCGCGATGCTGCGGCATGTGATTTACGAAGGGCTGCGGACGCTCAAGATTCGACCGACCGTGCTTTTTCAGGCAGCCCGTTCGAAGAACGAGCGCCCCTTCGGCAACGAATTGGATGAACTTGCGGCCTCCGCTGGAGACGCAGTCCGGGTCATCCGAGTTCTCGGCGACATCACGGATGCCGAAGAAGGCCCCGACTACGACGCTGCGGGACGTATCGACATGGCCCTGCTGTCACGGTTCATGCCGGTTGGCGACTACGATTACTATCTCTGCGGACCTTCCGGATTCATGCAATCGATCTATGACGGTCTTCGTGCACTGAACATCGCTGACAACCGTATCCACACCGAAGCATTTGGTCCCGCGTCACTGGTGCGAACCGTTGACAGCCCGGCGACAGCACCGGCGCGCCGACCACCGTCGTCGACATCGGTGCATGTGGTGTTCGCGGAGTCTGCGAAGGAAGCGCGCTGGACACCAGAGTCGGGATCGTTGCTCGACCTCGCGGAATCGCGCGACCTGAGCCCCGATTTCGGTTGTCGGGAAGGACATTGCGGCACCTGCCGAACGAAGCTTCTGGCGGGAGTGGTGACCTACGTCAAAGAGCCAGCCGCTGCGGTGGCCGACGATGAAGTCCTGATCTGCTGTGCCGTTCCGGCCGCACAGAACGGCAACGAAACCAATCGCATTCAATTGGCGCTCTGATCTCGGGATCAGGCGATGCGGATGTCACATCGCCGACGAGCCATTTCGCATCGCCTGGCCTAGCCGGCCCGCTTCGGCTTGCGCTCGACCACGACCATGGCCTGTTCGGCGGCGCGGCTCATCAGCGAGGCATATTCCTGGCCGAACAACACCTGGCAGAAGCGGATAGCGGCCTTGGCCTGCATCTGCCGGTAGCTACGGACGCGGGTATCGCCGGCGCGCAGCGACTGCACCAGCGACTCCGTGGACTTCTCGACATATTGCTGCAGGTCGGAATAGGTCCGCAGCGTCACCTCGTTGATGGCGAGTTCGCTGGCATAGGTCCGGCACACCGCGACGAAATTGATCAGCGCCACCGTCTCCTCGACCTCGGCGAAATCGATCGTCGCCGTTGCGGCAATATCCTTGTCAGGGCGCTGGCGCAGCAGACGCCGCACCCTGCCCGGCACGCTCTCGATCTCCGACTGCAGCGTCGAGGAAATCTCCACCCGGATCGCCGCCATCTGGCGTCCCCAGGTGCTATCGTTGCGCATGTCGAGTTCGGTGCGC
Organism: Tardiphaga sp. OK245; assembly: GCF_900108575.1. Classification (NCBI taxonomy): domain Bacteria; kingdom Pseudomonadati; phylum Pseudomonadota; class Alphaproteobacteria; order Hyphomicrobiales; family Nitrobacteraceae; genus Tardiphaga; species Tardiphaga sp. OK245. The sequence goes on from NZ_FNWZ01000003.1 coordinate 1,161,102, forward strand.
AGGCCGCGCACGCCGTCATGGGCGACCTTGAGATGTTCGGGGGCGCTGTCGAACTTGCCGCGCCTGATATCGGAGCGCAGTTCGGCCGCGACGCGATTGAGATCGGACAGCGCCATGGTCACGGCGACACCATAGGGCGTGGCGGCCACGCGGATTTCGTCGTCCGAGGCCGCGATCTTTACCGCCAGACGAATGATCTGCCATGGCGCCGCCAGCCGCTGCATCACCAGCGACAGTGCGAAAGGCAGCACCTGCGGCGTGGTCAGCGTCGGCACGTTCAGTGCGCTGTTCACCGAGGCGATCTGGCTATCGCCGAAGCTGCGCAGCACGCTCGGCAGCTTGCCGGCAAAGCCGTCCAGTTGCTCGCGCGCCTTCAGCACCGCGCCGATGGACGGCAGGTCTTCGACGGCATGGGTCGGCCCGATGCGGGCCGCGCCGCGATTGCCCGACGTGGCAGTGGTAATGGCGGCTGCTGCCGCCTGCTGGAATTTCTTGACGGCGCGCTCGATGTCCGAAGCGCCCGGCTCGGGCGATACGGTGACGGCCGCCTCGAACTCGCGCACGGCGTCTGCGGCGTCGCGCTCCAGCCACTGCCAGATCGGCAGCAGCGAGGCGCGCCGGATCTGTCCGGGCCGGACATTGCCCACACCTTCGACAAGGAACGGCTCGAGCGATTTGAAAACCAGCCGGGTCGGATCCTCGACGCGCGGGCGCACTGCATTCTCGTGGCCGCGAACCACGCCGCGCAGCAGGTCGAGCACGAAATTGGCGACCACGACGTCTTCGCCGCGCTCGATCGCGCGCTCATATTCGCGCATCAGCAGCATCTGCGACTGCTCGGGCAGTTGCGCCAAATACTCCCGCAAGCGATCGATCGAGGTTTTGTTCATGCAGCCTAGGAATCCGTGCTTTCCGGTCGATCTACAACCGAAAATCGCCACCGATTTTTGTAGCAGGCGCCCCGTTAAGAAGGCGTTGAGGAACCGGGATCAGGCCGCCGCCCAGGTGCCTTCGGGGCTGCGGCAGGCGGTACCGCGGGCGGTCTTGAGGTCACCATTGACGGTGACCGTGTGGGAAAAGCCGCGGCATTCCCGGCCCTTCTGGTTATAGGCCGGTCCGGCGACGATGTTGCCATAGCGTCCCGACGTGGCGTTGCGCCAGGGCACCGGAGCGCCGGGTGCACCGCGGTCGAGGGCGGCGATCTGGGCCTCGTAGGCCAGCCGGCGGTCCTCGTCGTTGAGCTGGGCACCGAGTTTGGCGCCGATCATCCCGCCAAAGGCGGCATTGGTCACCGCGACCGCTGCGTTTTCCTCGGACAGGCCAACGGCCGACTTGGTGCTGCTATAGGCCCGGGCGATCGTATCGGTGCCGAGGCCCAGCCCGCCGTCCGACGTCGTCACGTCGCAACCACCCAGCGCCAGCGCGACGGCGGCAACACAGAAGGCGTTGAACTTGACCATGGACCGCAGACCCCGAACGCAAACCGGAACACAGGAAACGTCAAAGACGTTACGAACGGGATAATTCGGGCGACAACGGGGCGCAACAAGGCCGGAACTCAGACACCCGGCAACACCAGCTCCGCCCGCAGCCCGCCGATCGGCGCCTTACCGAGCGTCAGGCTACCGCCATACAGCGCGGCCAGATCGACCACGATGGACAGACCCAGACCTGAGCCCGGCTTGGTCTCGTCGAGCCGCTGGCCGCGGCGCGCGACCTGGGCGCGCTCTGCGACGCCGATCTATAGCTAGCTTGTCCCAGCCTTTGACTTGCCTACTGAGGTGTACAGTTGCGTACTAAGACTCGCCTTGGCATCCAGTGCCCGGCCAAAGCTTTCAGCCCAAGGTCTCATTTCCATAGGCGACGCTGTTTTTTGAGCAACATCATTGAGATCAGATATCGCAGCTTGATAGTCGGTCACGAGCTTGTTGACGCGGCCATCAAAAAACTTACGAAGGTTCTCGCTGTCATGAAGCTGGGATGCAACGACAGTTCGCATCTTTACCTTGGCACCGCTCAAGTCCTTATTATTACTATTGATCGCAGCAACAAACTGCCCGCCCGCATCTATCAACTGTGAGCTATTCGCATCGAATTTGGAGATCTGCTCCAATCGCACCTGACGATCTTGGGTTGCAGTCGAATAATGATAGGTCATGTATACAGAAACAAGAGCAGCGACCGCTGAGATAACACTTGTAAGAACCGCAGCTACCAAAGCGTTCTGCGAGTTATCCTTCAAATACTTAAACATGACTTCACCTCTCACTTTCGGCTTTGCGGAGGATCGACTTTCTGTATAGGGGTCGCACTTGATCTCATTCCCGCGCGGTTTCGCGCATTACGAGCGGCTTCGCAGAGCGCCCAAGTCCTATCCGTACCCAAGGCCAGCAACACCCGTTTCGAGGCCTCGGAGACGCGCGCGGTACACTGCGGGTCTGCATTCGAACCGCTGTTTACAAAGCTAAGCTTTGCAACGTCATCCGCTAGGGTCTCTTTTGTGCTGTAAGTGGAAAGACCAACCAAGCCTGCGGCCACTGCAGCGATGACCAGAGCAACGATTGCCGCGCTAATATAGCGGGTAAATCCAGGCGAGTGAATATCTGCTTCTTGGCTACAGGTATACTCGATTGGCGGCTCTCTAACTAGGACGTCCAAGAGAGCGGCCGGGGTAAGGTTGGTCCGGCTCTCATCAAGTGATTTTACCGCTGCGGATGCGAGACGTGAGATAACACCAAGAAACGCAGCATCCGAATCGAGAAAATCGTCCCGATCATTATATACGGTTGCCGCATGATGGTCTCCATGGACGAACGAACCGTAGGCGAGCGAGAAGACTTCTAGATGGTTGCTTCGCTCCAAGAGAGTAAACGGATGTTGATTCCGCAGCGACTTTGACAGGCCAGTCGATACTGAATTCTCCGGATACTTACCGATCCAATCAATATCACGCGCTGGGATAGGCACCCTGTCATAACGGGGGGCGAAGGCATCGACAATTTTTGGCGATGCAAATCGTCCGACCCACACATTGCTCAGATGTAAGGGCTCCGGAAGCACAACGAAGTCGCCTGGCTTCGCGACCTCGTAGAAATTAATAATAGCTTGGCCATTCCGCCCGCGCTTCTTGGTCGGCCGAGGCGCCCGACCAGAGGCCTCCTTGATTTTCGCTCCTCGTGCTTGCGCTCGAAGGTCCTCTGCCAATTTCTCGCTCTTTGCGATGCGCTGAATTAGGTCCTTCGCTTCAGATAATTTTCCTTTAGGAAATTCGAACCCGGGGAAATCCAGAAAACCCACGTTCTGCTGCGCGAATGCGCTCATGAATCTATAGCCACTGCCCGGAAAGAGCCTCCATACCCGCTGTTCCCGCGGTATTGATGGCGCTCGAATATCAACTTGAAGCATTCATTCCTCCCCAACTCGGGGCGAATAAGCGCGAACTTCTCCGCTTCGTCAACCACTACTAGTGACGCTCTCCTATCCGCCAATTTTCCCCTGAGGAACGAGACGTCCGCAAAAGAAAATTGGAGCATAAAATCCTAAATCCCTGGCAACACCAGTTCGGCCCGCAGCCCGCCGATCGGCGCCTTGCCGAGCGTCAGGCTACCGCCATAGAGCGCGGCCAGATCGACCACGATGGACAGACCCAGACCTGAGCCCGGCTTGGTCTCGTCGAGCCGCTGGCCGCGGCGCGCGACCTGGGCGCGCTCGGTATCGGACAGCCCGCGCCCGTCGTCATCGACGATGATCCGCAGCTTCGACGCCGGATCGGCACCGCCGGTGCGCTCGACCTGCACGCCGATGGTGACATGGGAGTCCGCCCATTTGCAGGCGTTGTCGACGAGATTACCGACCATCTCCTCGATGTCCTGTTTTTCGCCACGGAACTTCGCCGCGGCATCGGCCTCAAGGTCGATGGTGATGCCGCGGTCCCGGTGAATCTTCTGCATTGTCCGGCATAGCGCCTCCAGCGCCGGCGCGACATCGGTAACGGTGCCGACGATGGTGACGCGCGCCGCGATCCGCGCGCGCTCGAGATGATGCGTCACCTGATCGCGCATCACATCGGCCTGCTCCAAGACCTTGCTCGCAAAGGGGTCGACACCCCGGCTGTTCGCCTCGTTGACGATCACCGACAGCGGCGTCTTGATGGCGTGGGCGAGATTGCCGACATGGGTGCGCGCGCGCTCGACGATGGCGCGGTTGGCATCGAGCAGCGCGTTCATCTCGCCCGCCAGAGGTGAGATCTCGACAGGGAATGTGCCCTCCAGCCGTTCGGCGCGGCCGGAGCGAATATCGGCGATGGCATCCGACATACGCTTCAGCGGCGCGAGGCCGAAGCGGACCTGGAAGATCGTGGTGAGCACGAGCACGATCGAGAGGGCAGCGAATGTGCCGCCAAGATAATAGTCGAAGGTGCGCGTTTCCTCGAAAATCTCGGTGGCGTCGCCGGCAACGCTGATGCGGAATTTGCCGTCGGCGCCGAGATCGACGGGACGCTCCACCATGCGCAGGCGCTGGTCTTCCGGCCCGTCCACATAGCCCTGGCGGATGCCCGACGCCGTCAGCTCGACGCCCTGGTCTTCGAGCTTGGGCAGCTTCTTGTCCCACAGCGAGCGCGAGGCCCGCATCTCGGTCTTCGCGCCTTCGGTGGGTGCGATTTCCCAGTACCAGCCCGACAGCGGCAGTTCGAACAACGGCTCGCCAAGCGATGGCGTATCGTGATCGGGCGCGTCCGGCGGATTGGCGACTTCGGCCACCAGGGTGCGGAGATAGAGATTGAGGCGGCGATCGAAGGCGCGCTCGGTGGCGCTGCGATAGACCGAGGACAGGACGATGCCGGTGATCAGGAGGATGACCACCACCCAGGCCGTCGCCGACAGAAACAGCCGCGTTGCGAGCGAGCTGTTGCGCATCAGCGCATGATCCCGGAGATGATCACGGCTGCGGCGGCGTGAGCAGATAACCGAGGCCGCGCACGGTCTGGATGATATCGACGTCGAGCTTCTTGCGGATACGGCCGACGAACACCTCGATGGTGTTGCTGTCACGATCGAAATCCTGATCGTAGAGATGCTCGACCAGTTCGGTGCGCGAGATCACGCGGCCGGTATGGTGCATCAGATAGGACAGCAGCCGGTATTCGTGTGATGTCATCTTGATCGGATTGCCGGAGACGCTGACGCGGCCGGTGCGGGTATCCAGCGACACGGGTCCGCAAGTCAGTTCGGACTGGGCGTGGCCGGTGGAGCGGCGCAGCAGCGCGCGGATGCGGGCCAGCACCTCTTCGAGGTGGAACGGTTTGGCGACGTAATCGTCGGCGCCGGCATCGAAGCCCTGCACCTTGTCGCTCCAGCGATCGCGCGCCGTCAGGATCAGTACCGGCATGATGCGGTTGTTGCGGCGCCAGGCTTCCAGCACCGAAATGCCGTCCATCTTCGGCAGGCCGATATCGAGCACCACGGCGTCATAGGGCTCGCTGTCGCCGAGGAAGTGCCCCTCCTCGCCATCGAAGGCGCGATCGACGACATAGCCGGCATCGGTCAGCGCCGTGGTGAGCTGACGGTTCAGATCGGGATCATCTTCGACAACAAGCAGGCGCAAATGACTTCTCCGCGTTCACAATCCGAATTGATGCCCGGACGCGTGAACACTCCATGAATGGCGACGGCCGCCAACCTTACTTTTTCTTCACACCGTCTTTAACCGTCAGCGCCTTGACCAGCTTCTCGACCATGCCAGGCGAATCCTGCCCGGTGAGTGCACTGACCTTTTCGCGGGTGCGGCCGCTGATATAGACGCCTAGCACGCCGAAACGGAACCCCCAATAGGTCACCAGCAGCGCCGTGGCATTGACCAGCGCATTGATGGTCTGGATGTCCCCGGTCCAGAATTCGTGCATCAGCACACACCAGAGCGCGGCGCATTCTACCGTCAATTCCAGCGCATAGGCCGGCCGCCACCAGCGCTGCAGCGGATCGTCGCTGGCGATCTCGGCCCGGATCGTCGCCTGGGTCTCTGATATCGCCGCGCGCTGGGTCTCCGCCTCGGCGCGGATCATGTCAGCCCAATGCGCCTCGGCTTCAGCCAGCCTGGTCGGATCGGCCGCGGGGAGCGCCGCCTGCACCGCCGCCGGTGTCAGCGTCACCGAGCCCACCGCCTTGGCGAGGATTTCGCCGGCCACACCACCGAGCGGGCCGCCCAATGCCGTCCCCAGCATCGGCGCCCCCAGCGCAATCACCTGTTTGGCAAGATCACCCCAGTCCATGGTCATGTCCTCCGGAAGGCCGCGACTACAGCGGCGATGAAAGCGGAAAGATTGGTAGGCTTATTGGTGGGTTTGGCTGCCGGCAGTTCGGACACCAGCGGCGGCGATGCGATCACGGGCGGTAGCCCCACGGACGGCGCGGTCGCCAGCGACACATCGCGCAGCGCAGTCTTCCATTTCGCCAGCCACGCCTTCCGCTCGGCGAGACCCACGGTGCCGCCATTGAGCCGCCGGGTGACGCCGACGATGTCATCCGCTCTCGCAAATGGCACGCAGCCGCAATTGATGAAATCCGACACAGCGCAAATGAGGAAGTAACGCGGATCGATCAGGTAGTCGGGATGCTTGACCACATCGATCCCCGTGGCCTTCCTGACCCGCTCATAGCCTTCGCGGCCCGTGGTCTGCGATCCGCCCCGGCCGCGGAAATTCCAGCCGTCATCGGAGCCGACGGCATTGCCCATGCGGCCGTTATAGACCTTGTTGGCCAGCGCCCGCGGATTGCCGGCATAAGGCTGCGCACTCGCCATGGTCGGAAAGCGCGACGGCCAGACCTGCATCATCCGCCCGGCGCTGTAGTTCATGTTCTCCACGACGTCGCGCCCTGCTCCGCATTCGTGTGATATCTGCGCCATCACATGCGCGGCGAGCAAAGGCGTGGTGATGCCGTAGCGCGCAAACACAGCCTCGGACGATTGCACCATACCCGACAGCAATCCGGGCACGCGGCTATCGCCCTCCGGCCAGAAACGCCGCAAGGTTGTTTCATCGAGCTTCATGATGATGATCCTGTAAGAGAGCGAGATCCTCGCCTTCGCGCAATCAGGCGATGCGGTGGCCGTAGAAGCCGTTCTGCGCGGCGGCGATATAACCGTCATTGGTCTCCATCGCCGCCCAGACCGAAATGGCATCGCCGGCGGCGAGCTTGAGCAGCGCATGGCCACTCAGCATCGTCCTGTTGCTGACGAGCGCCGACGATGTCTGCACGCGCGTATCGTCGAGCAACTCGACGCCGTTCTTGTACATGGCCGCCGTCAGCATGGTCGGCACCGCCGCATTGGCCTTGAACATCACGCGGAAGCCGAGCGCATAGACGCCGGCGACCGGCGCGACAAACTGGTTGTTCGCGGGATCGAAAACGCTCTGGTCGTTATGCCGGCTATTGTTAAATTGCACCTTGGTGAAGGTGTTCGCCGCGCAATATTTATCGAAGTTCAGATAGGCGAGAAATTTCGGGGACTGCTCGAAACTGACCTGCCCGCTCGTCTTGTCCACTACCAGCGCGGTCCGATAGGTCACGCCATCGGCGGAGACCTTGATCGAGAGATCGTCGCTGCCGAGCAAGCCGATCAGCGCGCGCGGTGAATAGTTCGACTGCAATGTGAAGCCGACATCCTTCGTTGCATTCAGCTTGTTGAACGTCACCCGCAGGTCGCCGCTGCCGGGTGTTACGTCGTCATGCGACAACAAAACGGCATCGGACTTGACGCTGAAGCGGTTGCTGCTGTCGGCCGCTGTGTTGACGCCGAGATGGTCGATATTGTCGAGCGCAAGGTTGCGCAGATCGCGCCACAGCGCACCATCGAACACCATCATCACGTCATCGGCGATCGACCAGACGCACCAGCCGGCTTTCGGCACGAGGAAAGCCCAGGTACCGTCCTGCCATGTGGCGATGGCCAGCGCATGGCCGCTCCAGGCCCCTGACGCCCCGGCCGCCACGATATGCCGTGCGCCCTCGGCCGGCGATGCCGGCGGTACGGTTCGCGTCACATCGAGTACCGAGATCTGGATCGCCGCGTCGAGAATGCGCAGCGCCTCGTTGTGGGTGACGTGTTTCTGCGCCTGCCCGCCATCGATGAAGGGCAGTCCGAGATTCGGCGTGTCGGTCATGTCTACGGTCTCGCGCTCTCAGCCGTCATTGCGAGCGCAGCGAAGCAATCCAGAAAACCAAGAGCTGGATTGCTTCGCCGCTATGCTCCTCGCAATGACGATCACAATGAAATTATACCCTCGGTCGCATGCCCCGCTCCGACGGTGCCGGAGAGCTGTGCGACGCGCAGATGCAGGCTCGGCTGCGGCGCGCCGAAATCGGCGACCTCGTCGGCCACCGCATAGAGCGCCTGCGACGTGTTGCAGGCGATACTGCGGACGACAGTGCTACCTGAGAGAATCTCGAGCCGGTACGCCTCGCCGTCTTCGCCAAGGGGCACTTCGGCATTCCAGCCATCGCCATCGAGACGCGTGCGCCTGATCCATGAGATCTGGATGCCATCGGGCTTGCGCACGGCTTTTACATGCACGGGCGCGAGCGGCAGCAGCGCGCTGCGATCGGGCGTCAGCATCAGCGCGACGGCCGAGGCATCGTCATGGCTGCGACCATTGCCGACGACGCGCAGCGACAATGGTCGTTCGAGTGCGTCGAGTCCCCGTGCGATCGGTACCAGGCTTCTGTCGAGCACCACGAACGGCGCACCAACCGGCAATAGCGCTGCCATCGCGGATTCCGACCCCGCCTGCCCGCGCAGCAGCCGCGACAGCTTGTAGGTGTTGGCCTCGACCAGTTCGGCATTGGCGAACTGGATGATCTCCCAATCGCCATCCGCATTCCGCACCGCTGCGGAATTGCTGCCGCCGAGCACCCGCGCGTCCGACAGCGACGCCAGCGCGCCGCCATGAAGCCGCACGCGGCATGTACTGGCATTGTCCCATCGTGCGGTCGGGCCGGCCGGCAGCGGATCCAGCGTCTCGCCGATCACCGCAGGCGTCGCCGCGACCGCAGCGACCTGAAAACTCGCACCGTCCTTCGATTGCCAGATCACCACCGAGCCCGGCCACGGATTGGCGAAGACAGCGAGCCGTGTCAGCACATCGGCATTGGCGCCATCGATGACAGGCAGATTCAGCGCGAGTACCTGTACCGGCCCGAGCGCCGCCGGCACCGGCGGCAGCTTGATCTCGGGCGCCAGCAGCGGCACGGCAAACACGTCGGGATCGATGCTGCGCGCCGTCACCTGCCGCGCCTGCGTATCGACGAGCCCGCTGATCTCGAACAGCCGACGCCTTTCGTTGAGCGTCAGCGCGATCACGTCGCCCGGCGCCAGTGCGAGCGCAGTCATGCCGACGGCGAACTCCGCGCGCTCGCGCCCCGCCCAGAGATCCTGCAGCCAGACCTCGGCGCGCTGCGTCGCTGCCGTATCGCTGGTGATGACGGCGAGGTCCGCATGCAGCATCCGGCTGGCGCCGCCGGTGAGTTTGCGCGATGTGACTGCCGAGCGCCGATAATCCGTCAGCGCATCGCTGAAGCCGATGCTGACCTGACGGGGCAATTCGGTCTCCTGTGCGCGCACCAGCTGCGCCAGCGCGCCGTCATCCGGCGCCACCAGATCGTCTTCGGTGAGTTCCGCCACCGGCGCGCCCCCACGCGGGATGAAACGGAGCGCGCCATCGGCCGCCGTCGCATCGAAGGCATAGGCCACCGACAGCGGCTCGATCATCGCCCGCGGCGCCATTGGCCGGTCCACGACATAACCATCGCAGCCGCCCAATAATGCCGAGGCATCAGTCCCCGTCACGCCTGCATCCGTCGCGAGCCTGTCGACCAATGCATCCAGCGGCGCGCCGCCGAGCCGGCCGTTCAGCCAGTGGCCGGTGTGCCAGTTGGCGCCATCGCCCCAGATGTCATCGGCGGCCGGAAAGATCGGATAAGGCCGCGAATCCCAGGTCCAGACGTGAATAGCCGATACATCGATCATCCGCCCGCCATAGACAGGCGACACCGGATTCTCCGCGTCGCTTGCGCCGAAGGCGGGATCGAACACAGAGATGAGCGCTTCCAGATGGCGCCGCTGCATCAGGTCGTCGCGGGCGCCGCTGGAGAAATACGGCGCAAAGTTCTCCGACGATTTCGGATCGGGAAACACGCTCGGCTGGTTGGCGCCCTTGTCGACGGCGGGACAGCCGACCTCCGTCAGCCAGATCGGCTTGCTGCGCGGGACCCATGCCGTCGAACTGCCGAGTTCCGCATGGCCGACGCGCTCGTGATGCGCATTGCCCCACCAATTCCACAGATCCTTGACGCGATGGATCCACGGCTTGCCAAGCCCATCTGATATCGCGACGCGCGCCTGCGCATCGCGCGCGTTATCATCCGGATAGTACCAGTCATAGGCCTCGCCGCCCGCCACATTGCTGCGCAGATAGGCGCGATCATAGATCGTGTCGAAGAGATCACGATCTAGATGATCGGCTTCATCGCGCCAGTCGGACAGCGGAGCATAGTAATCGATCCCGACTGCGTCGATCGCAGCCGAGGCCCAGAGCGGATCGAGCGGAAACCTGATCTCAGACGCATCCGCGCCAACAACATGCGCGCCGTATTCGGTCCAGTCGGCGCCATAGGTCACGACCGTACCGCCACCGACGATCGCCTTCACGTCAGTTGCGAGCGCGATCAGTTGAGCGACAGCGGGATAGTTGCCTGACGCCGAGCGCACGCGCGTCAGCCCAAGCAGTTCCGAGCCGATCAGGAAGCCATCGACGCCGCCGGCAAGCGATACGAGCTGCGCATAATGCAGCACCATCCGGCGATAGTTCCAGAAACCTCCGGCAAAGAAGTTGTCGACCTGCGCGCCGGCCGGCGCGGTGCCATCGGGTGAACCCGGTCGTCCCGGCGCGGGATTGCAGGTGATGCGGCCGCGCCAGGGATAGGCCGGTTGCGCGCCCGCCCCGCTCCACGGATCTGGCAAGCCGTTGCCATCAGGCACATCCATGATGACGAACGGATAGAATGTGATCTTCAGCCCGCGCGCGCTCAGTTCGCCGATCAGATGCACGACGCTGTCATCCGACGGCGTACCGCCGAATGCCGCACGTCCGTCGATTTGCGACACCACATAGGCGGAGGGGCGCGTGACGCCAGCCACCGACCACGTCAGCGGACTGGTCGTCTTGGCGGGGTTGTCGATGCCCGGCCGCACCACGCAGTAGTCGGCGCGCAGATCAGAACCGAACCACGCCACGACAATGGCGACGCGCTGCAGGTTCGGGCATAGGCCCTGCAGATCGTCCAGCGCCGCCACCACATCGGACCGCGCGGAGCCGTGATGGCGGTTCTCCGGGGCGGATTGTCCGGGGCCGAGCAGTTGCACCGCCGTGGACGGTTCATAGCCGAATTCGGTGGTGCCGGGGATCAGCGTCACCGCGCGCACCATCGCTTCGAGCAGGCCGATCGGCCGGATGATCTCGAAGGACAGTTGCGGAATCCGGTTGCCGAAATTCGCCAGCGGCAGCCGCTCGAACACGACATAAGCCAGCCCGCGATAGGCCGGCGCGTTACCCGCGCCCTCCTTCGCGACGATCAGCCCGTCCGGCATCTGGTCTTCGGTGCCGCGATAGACGCGAAAATTGATGCCCTCGAGATCGAGTGGCTTGCCGTCGGCCCAGATGCGCCCGACGCGGCCGATCACGCCGTCGCACAGACCCACCGCGAAATTCGCGAAGTAACTATAGGTGGTCGTCGTTGTGGTCGGCCCGCCGCCGAGGCCCTTGCCGCCATCGGTCGGCACCGTATCCGATGTTGCGATCTCCTCCAGCGGCGTCGCCCAGATCACCTGGCCGCTGAGCCGCGCGCGGCCATAGATGCGCGGGATCGGCGCGCCCTCGGTCGACGCCATCACATCGAGATCGGCCAGTTGCGGACCGCTTGTGCTCTGATCGCCGGAGCCGAATAGCGCGCTATCGATCGCACCGCCGAGCGCCGCGCCGGCGAGCTGGCCCGCGATTGCACCGATGGGCCCGAACATCCCGCCTATGGCGCCGCCGGCCGTCGAGAGGACGAGTTGCGACATCAGCTCACTCCGGGAAAGCGAAACGCATAGGCCAGACGCCGCGCGCACGCGGATTACTTGCTACAAATTCTCAGGTCTTGTTATCGGAGCGCAAACACGCGCAGTTCACCCGTCAGGCGAACGGCTCGCATTCAATCTCTTCAGGGCCGGGCTGGTGAAGGTGCCGCCTCAGCTCTGGGGCTGAACATCGCGGGTCGGCCGCGCATGCTGGAGGTCGAGCCCCATGGCCAATATACTTCTCACGACGTTCACGGATACGTCTGGCTTGGCGGGACGCTCATCCGGATCGAATGCGATTCCCAAAACAGCATTGCTGTCTCCGGCAGCTTGCACAGGCCAGAAGTCAAAGCGCGAGGCGATGTCCGGGTAGACGCCGCCGCGTACGATGCTTCCGGTCGTGAGCGATGCACGCGCCGCCTCCAGTTCGGGCTGCTGGAGTTCTGTGTCACCGGCTTTCTCAAGAAGAATGACTTTCTCACCGGACACGAGCATCACCACCGCAGGAACATCAAACAGCGCTGCAAGAGCCTGACATGTGAGCGAGACGATCGTTTTCACGCTGTCGGCTGCAGCGACGTCACGGCTGTAGCCTTGCAGGACGACCGCCTGTCGCCTTAACCGGACGACCTCGGCCGCCCTCTGGTGAGAGGTGAAGGCGACGCCGCTCACAACGAGTCCAACAACGAACAGAAGTCCAATCGCCCAGATGTTGGCCCGGTCATCGACGTTGAGGCTGTAGCGAGGTTCAGTCAGAAAGAAATTAAATGCGAGAGCACCGAGTACTGCGGAAAAGAACGATGGGCCAAGGCCGAAGCTCAGTCCCGCGATGATGACGGGAATGACAAATATCAGGGAGAGGTTGGGTATCGTCACCTTGCTATCAATACCAACCGCCATCGCTGTCGCGAGGACGATCATGGCGAATGAAGCGAGATATCGCAACATCCCGGATGCTGCCGGGCCAAGAACAGCATTCGCATCGGCCGCTGGTTCGATGTCCTGGCGCATATTCGCTTCAATACCGGCCATCGGTTCATCTCCCGTTTGGTGTTCGGTAACAACGCGTCGCACAAATTGAATCAGTCAGATCGAAATATCAGCCCGATCAAAGCGGGTATGCACAGCTGCATCGGGCGATACCGGATAAAACACGGATCGTACACCTCGGCCGGCGCGACCTCCCTCAGAGTTGAAGCGAGAACGACAAACATGGCCATTCCGATATAGGAAATCCAGATGAGAAGGCCGCGGGCGGTATAAGCGAAGAAGCGAATTCATCTGCACTGTGGCTGCCAGCTTCAGGCCACGCCTCCCACCGCGCCATCCTTCCGAACCGGCAAGGACCGGCGTTCAGCGAATCGGCGAGTGACCGCATGCCATTCAACGGAGGGGACCGTCGTGCGATCCCCTCCATAGGTCAGCCCGGCCATCAAGCAACAAGCAGCGTGGTGGCTCTATCGAGCGATATCGGACCATCGTCGAGCAGCAGGTCGATAGCCGCCTCTTCCCACTTCAACGAGGCAATGTTGAGTGGCGCGTTGTTCTGCAGTCGATGTTCGAGAACGAAGCGTGCGAGCAGAAGGCGCCGCGCATCGCCGCCTGTCGCTGCAGCGCGCAATCCCTCTTCGGCCAGAAGCACCATGGTGACTGCATGGTACAACTGACCGGCGGCGAGACGGCAGAATCGCTCGTTGTCCGGCTCGGCAGCGATTTCGGCCGCAAAGGCAAACGCCTGTCGCACGCTGTTTTCGAGGCGGGTTCGGAACTGGCCCGGCAGGCCTTCAGCGCGCTTGAGGCGGGTCTCAAGATCCTGCTGAAGGACCAGATGCGCCTGCTCCTTCTTGATCGATCGATGGATGGCATCGAGCGCATTGATGTTGCTCGTGCCGTCCCACAGCACGCCGAGGTGGGCGTCGCGAACGAGCTTTGCGTTTGGCCAATCCTCGATATAGCCGTTGCCGCCGCGGGCCTCCATCGATCCGGTCGCGACCGTCACATTGTCCCTGCAAGCGCGATACTTGCAGATCGGCGTCATGATCCGCAGAATCTTCTGTGCGTCCGGCTGGTCCTCATTGGCCGAGACCGATGCGGTGAACAGCAGTGCTGACAACGCCTGCTCAGTCGGCACCATTAGTTTAAGCAACTGCCGGCGCATCAGGGGATGGTCGATGACGCTCTTGCCGAATGCGTTTCTGTTGCGGGTGGCAACCAGTGCCTCATTGAGGCAGCGCCGCATCATTCCGGCAGCGCGTGCCAGGTGCGAGACCCGGCTCGAATTGACCATCTCGAGCATCTGCTTGAGTCCGCGGTTGAGATCGCCCAGCTGGTAGGCGACCGCACCCTCCAACCGGACTTCACCGCTGGCCATCGACTTGCTGCCGAGCTTGTCCTTGATGCGGACAACCCGGTAGGCGTTACGCGTACCATCCGCGAGATGTTTGGGCATTGCGAACAGGCCAAGGCCCTTGCCGCCAGCCTGAGCCCCTTCGGGCCTTGCCAGTACCACGACCACGTCTCCGCTGACATTGGAGCAGAACCATTTTTCGCCCCACAGCCGCCAGTTTTCGCCGTCCCGGGCGGCCACCAGCTCGGCCGCGCCAACGTCGGAGCCTCCGGCCTTTTCCGTCATGAACTGCGCCGCACGGTACAGCTGGTTCATATCCTGCGACAGCATGCGGTCGACGAAACGGGTACGAACCTCGTCGCTTCCGTAGCGACGAATGAGTTCTGATGAACTGCCGGCGATGTTGACCGGACACATCAATCCGAATTCGGTCTGCGAGAAAATGTACTGGAAGACGTATTTGACGATCGGCGGGAGCTTCGTGGGCCAGCCAAGTACCCCTGGTCGATACGACATGGCGTGGATGCCATAGCGCGCATAGGCGATTTCTTCCATGCGTTGATATGCGGGATGATACTCCACCGTTTCATCGTCGCGGCCGTATCGATCGCGTTGCCGCAAGACGGGCGGGTGCCGTTCGGAGGCGTCAGCCAGATCGTGGAGCTCGTTGCCGCACAGTTCACCGAGGCTGTCGAGATGCGGACGGATGTGATCCAGCAGCGTCGCATCGATATACTGCAACAGCAAGGCCTGCAGATTGTGATCCATCTCGAAGAAGTTGCTGCCCGCACAGTCAGGCGCAAGCTTCTTCGAGCGCTCGGCTGTGGCCTCGCGGCTGGCCAGTTGCTCGGTCGTCATGGCGAAATTGGACGAGGGATGCTGATAGTTCATGTCGATATCTCTTTTCTGAATTCTTCTTACTGCTGTTCGAATCCGACCTGCGTAAGAACGCTGCGCCAGTGAAGGGTTTCCGATGCCATGAACTCGGCCAGATAGGCTGGGGTGAGTGACTGGGCCGGGATAATGCCTTGCTGATCCATGGCGGCCTTGATGGCGGGATCCTTGATCGCCTCCCGGAATGCCGCGTTGAGCGTGGCAATGACCTCGGGCGGCGTTCCCTTGGGAACGACAATTCCAAAGAAAACACTGACGTCAAAACCCTTGAGCCCAAGTTCGTCGAGCGTGGGAACGTCGGGAAGCAAAGGGGTGCGCTCGCGTGTCGTGACACCGATCGCGCGAATCGCTCCGGACTTGATGTGCGGAGCGGATGAATAGACGTCCGAGAAACTGAGCGGGACTTGCCCGCCGAGCAGATCGGTCATCGCTGGTGCGGCGCCACGATACGGAACGTGCTGCAGATCAACGCCGGCTTCCGAATTAAACAGAATTCCCGACAGATGCGTCGATGCGCCAACGCCTGAAGACGAATAGTTCAGCTTGTTGCCGGCCTTGGCAAAAGCAATCAGTTCCTTGAAGTCCTTGACCGGCAATCCCGGGCCTGCAGAAAGCACGTTGGGAAGTTTGCCGAGCATGATGACGGGATCGAAACTCTTGATCGGGTCGTAATTGAGTTTCTTGTAGAGACTGACATTGATGGCCAGAGGCCCTGACGTTCCGAACATCAAGGTATAGCCATCGGCTGGCGAATTGGCGGTGTATTCGGCACCGATATTGGCGCCGGCTCCACCCTTGTTTTCAACAACCACCGTCTGCTTGAGCTGGACGCGCAGGCCTTCAGCGAGATTGCGGGCCAGCGCATCGGTGGGGCCGCCCGCAGCGAAGGGGACAATGAGTTTGACGGGGCGATCGGGATACTCGGCTCTCGCCGCCGAGCTGCACGCGATTGCGAAGCTGACAGCAGCCACCGCCATGGCCGAACCAGCCATCCTCCGTAGCTTCATTCGATATCCTCCCGGATTTTTTTGCTTTCTGGGAGTCAGTTGACCGCGACTAACCGATAGCGTCCAATACTATTTGGTGTCGATTGATCCACAAAACATATCAATCTACGGAGACGGGGATGGAACTGCGATTGCTGCGGTATTTTCTGGTTTTGGCCGAGGAACGCCATTTCCGCCGCGCTGCCCAGAGGCTGTCCATCTCTCAACCGCCTCTCAGCCTGGCCATCAGGCAGCTCGAGGAAAGCCTTGGCACCAAGCTCTTTCAACGCAACAGCCGCAATGTCGAGCTGACGGTTGCGGGGCGCGCCCTTCAGTCCGAGGCGACTTTTCTGCTGCGCCGCGTCGAAGAAGTCCGCGATTTCGTGCGAGCAGTCGACGATGAGAAAGCCGGATTGTTGCGTGTCGGCTTCGGTGGCTCGACCCTTTATCGCGGACTGCCTGCGATCATTCGATCGTTCCGAAAGCTGCATCCCGGCATTGAGTTGCGGTTGCAGGAACTCAGCACGGCCGAGCAGATCGTTGCCCTCAAGCGCGATGAGATCGATTTCGGATTTATCAACGGCCTCGAGACGCCCGATGGACTCGACGGGTTTCGCTTCTGCCGGGAGCCGCTTCTGGCCTGCCTCCCGAGCGGTCATCCCTATGCCACCAAGCGCTCCGTCCAGCTCGAAAAATTGGCGACCGAGGAATTCATCCTGTTCGGTCGGTCCGCTTCGCCGGCCTATTTCAATTCCATCCTGGAAGCCTGTCAGTCTGCAGGCTTCTCGCCGACGGTCATTCACGAGGTGCGGCATTGGGTCAGCGTGATCTCGGCCGTCGCCCACGGTCTTGGCGTCGCTCTGGTTCCGCGGGCCATGACATCCGCGCATATTGCAGGCGTCATTCTTCTTCCGTTGAAAGGCGGGAATGTCTTTTCGGAAACGCGATGTGTCTGGAAAGCCGACAGCGACCGACATGACGCACAGAAATCATTCGCGATGCTGGTCCAGGAACGCGTCGCAATGGATGAAGATGCACCCGGAAGCGAAGTCCGCGCGTGATGGATTCAGCACAACACACCCGACATCAGCTCACTCCGGGAAAGCGAAACGCATAGGCCAGACGCCGCCGCCACCAGGATGTCAACGCCACCTCGCACACGGCCGCGCCGTCATGGGCGTGGATCATTGTGCCCTCGCCGCTTGCGATCGCGGCATGTTTGGCGACGAAGCCGTCGCGCCAGCGAAACAACAACACATCGCCAGCGCCGAAGTCATCCACTGCAACGGTCACGAGATGACGCAGCGCCGCCTGCGCCAGTGCCTCCTTAGCCCGCGCCTCGGCCCAGTCCGGTGCATAAGGCGGCGGTGTTTCCGGCTCATCGCCAATGCAATGACGCCAGACGCCGCGCACGAGGCCGAGGCAATCGCATCCGACATGCTTCACCGAAGCCTGATGCTGATAGCGCGTACCAATCCAGTCGCGCGCCTCGCTGACAATCGCGGCGCGCGTGAGCGTTTCGATCATGTTGTCTGTCCCGCAATCCATAACTGCGCTGCGCGCCATGTCGCACATCTCCTGCCGCTGACATCGGGAGCACGGCGACAGGCCGGACTGGTCTATTCAGCCACGGCGGCTTTGTTCGTGCGCAAGGCGGATATCGACGCCACCTCGCCGCCCGAACTCATCGGCAAGACATTCCAGCTCACACCGTCAGAGCTTCGCGTCCTGCTGGCGATCGTCCAGGTCGGCGGCGTGCCGGAGGTCGCTGCAGCGCTCGGCGTCGCCGAAACGACGATCAAGACGCATCTCAGCCGCCTGTTCTACAAAACCGGAACCCGGCGGCAGGCGGATCTGGTCAAGCTGTTCGCCGGCTATGCGACGCGCGTGGTCGGGTAGACGCCAGATAGTTTGCCGCGAGTATGTCGTATCGCGTTCGCTCACCAGACGATGCGGAAGCCGCCAGTGCCCTTGTAGCTGCGGTTCGCCGCCGCGTCCTCAAGACTCGCGCTATAGGAGACCTCGCCGAACACAGCGTAGCGACCGTTGGCCCAGCTATAGGTGCCGCCGCCGCCGATGCTGCCCCACAGCCGGTCTTGCGCGCTGGCGAAGCCGGTGCCGGCGACATCGACACGGGTGCCGTCGAGAAACTCGTAGCGCAGGTTGCCGATGCCGTAGATGTCCGAGCGCACGATGCCCGCGCCGTCGTTCCAGGTCTTCTGGTGGTTGAGCGCAAGGCCGGCGCGGCCGAGCAGGCTGTCGCCGTCGCGCAGCGACACCGGGGCGCCGAACCGATCGGTGAAGCGATCGAACTCGGCCTTCGAATAGGACAGTTGCGCCTGCGGCGTCAGCGACCAGCCGTTGCCGACAAAGAACCGCTTGCCGGTTTCAGCGCTGAAGGCATAGCCCACCCCTTCGTTGCCGTGGGTCATGCTGCCGGCCAGCACCGAGGACAGATCGCTGCGGTAGAACATCGATTGCGCCTGGCCGTCGACATAGAAGCCGTTGTCGTCGAACCATGTCAGCGTGCCGCCGACACCCGAACCTTCGACGCGGATCCGGCCATTGCCGAAGGCCGATGCGATATTGGCGGTTGTCAGGCCATATTGCCCGGTGAGACCGACGATCAGCCTTCCGCGCTCGTTCTCCATCAGCAGACCGTCGAGGCCGGCCTGCACTTTCAGCTGGTCGGTTTTAGTGGTGGAGCCTGTGGTGGTGGAGGGCTGCAAATCGGATTGGCCGCCTTCGATGCGGCCCCAGAACGCCGTAGGCGTCGGCGACGCCTCGCCTGGCGCCAGTGCGACACCGGCGCGCGCCATGGCATCGCTGCCGCCCCAATAGCGATTGCCGACGCGTTGCTGCATGGTCGGCAGTTCGTTCATGCCGAGCAGCACCTGCGCATAGTTTTCGTACAGCGGAACGCCGGGCTGATAGAGCGGACCAGCCGGAGCAGCCGGCGGAGGATTGATCAGACTGGAGCGCAGATACCAGTCGCCATCGGTCGGCGTGCTGACGCCGTTCTTCTGCAGCGTATAGGCATAGGCGCCACCGACCACCGCCTGCTGACCCTGGATCACATAATCGCCGAGCAGCGAGAACGCGCCGTTCGACGCGCCGCCGACATCGATGATCTTGATGCCTTCGACGGTCTGCGCGCCGCTGCCGCCGAGATTGATCACCCGCACATTGGTGCTGCCTGCGGTGTTGCCGGTGACGACAAGCCGATCGGTCGGCGAGGCATCGCCCCCGAGCACCGTCTCGATCTGCAACGTTCCGCCATTGCCGGTGTAGTTGCCCGCGACGGTGAGCGTTCCGATGGAATTGCCGGGCGCGACGATACCTGCGTTCGACGTGTCGCAAACCGTGCCGGTGCCTTGCAGCGTGCCGCCGGCGAGCACAGTCATGGCGCCGCAGACGCTGCCGTTGACGCTGAGCGTGCCGCCGCTCACCGTAGTGCCACCGGTATAGGTGTTGACGCCGGAAAGGGTCTGCATGCCGCCGCTGAGCGTCAGTCCGCCGGTGCCGGAGATGACACCGGAGAACAGATCGTTCGCATTCGTGATGGTCAGGTTCTTTGTAGCCAGCGCGACGGTGCCGCTTCCCGCCAGGCTCTGAATGCTTGTGCCCACTCCTGGGATAGCCGAGATGTTGAAGGTTCCGTCTGCGACCACCCGGCTTGACGCGGCAATCGAGCCATTGCCTGAAAGCGAAAGCGTGCCGGCCTGGATCACCGTGGGACCCGTATAGGTATTGAGTGCGCTGAGATTTAATGTGCCGGCGCCGATCTTGGTCAATCCGCCCACGCCGCCAAAACCGCCCGCTCTCACAGTGAAAGCCTGGGTATCAACGGTCAGGCCGCCCGCAGCAATATTGAGGGTTGCCGCCGAAAATCCGCTGATGAAAAAGTTGTTGTTTGCCCTGGCTCGCAGAATGGCATTATCGAAATTGACCTGGCCGTCTCCAACACCGGCGCGCGCGAGGTTAGTGGTCTCCAGCGTGCTGCCGCCAGTAATATTGAGCGTGCCGGTGCCGCCAGCAAATGTTCCGAGGATAACCCCGGATTGGGCGATAACTTTAGCGCCGTTCTGAATATTAAGGGTACCATTGCCGCTGGCGCCGAGGTTGATCTGGCTGCCGGATGTAATCCACTGCGATCCGGCTCCCGTGACCGTCACGGTGCCGTTGCTTCCGCCCGCGACCCCAATCACAAGGCCCGCGCCGCTGCTCGTCAGCGTGCTGCCGTTCTGAATGGTCAGACTGCCGGTTGAACCAGTGTTCACGCCGACGGAGATGTTTCCGGTCGTTCCGGCCGCCGGACCAGCCACGCCGAGCACGGTCGGGTTTGGCGACGTCGTGTCGATAGTGACACTGCCGGCGATCGGGACCGCGCTCCCCGACCAGTTGGTCCCGACCATCCAGTCGTTGCTCGTCGTTCCGGTCCAACTCTGGGCGGCGGCCGAACCGGCGGAAATGGCGGTCAACGCCGCCACCGAGGCGCTCGCCAAAAGCAAGCGAAGCAATCGCGTTCCGTGACTGTCGGGCGCGGATCGCCGGGTGCGATCTGGACTCTCGTGGCGCATGTCATCCGACTGTCGTCTAATCGTCGCAACCCCGATGCATTCGCGCATGAGCTATTCCAGTTTCGCCTGAGTCCACACCGTTCGAGGATGCAGATGTTTCGTGCAGTCCGCGAAGGACACTTGCGAAGCTAGATGAGCCGCAACAATCGGACAATAATCGAAGCGTGTTCACGCTGAACAAACGCGCGGCCTGTGCCGTTTGCGCAACGAAAGACGCTTAACAAAGTCTTTCGAGATCGAATCCGGTTGGCACATCGCAAGCTTGATCTATCAGTGCGTGCGCTGGTTCGATGTCTCTCGCGTCGGAACGTGGCAACGCACGCAACAGACGAATGTGAACGCGTATCGGTCGTTCGTAGGACGCTTGATATCACTGCTCCATCGATGATGAGCCACGACAAGCGCGTCTCTCATTCGGATGGACCATCGATGGCATTACTCGAACGTCTGCTCTACGCCGCCGCGATCGCGTGCTTCGTGATCGTTCACTACGTCGCCTTGCAACGAATCGATGCCGTCGCATCACATGCGACCCACACGCCATCCGTCACGCTGCAGGGGACGGATTGATCGCAATCATCCACCCGTCCCCTGCATCGGGTCACTCATGACGAAGTCGTTGCCGGAAATATCGGGGAAGCCGCGGACATTATCGACATTGCCGATACACCAGGAAGCTGTTCGGGGCCGGAGAGCGACCGACGAGGCCCTGATCGGCGTCGCCGCTCGCGCCTTGCCCCAGCGGTTCATGAAAGCGACGGTGTTATCGACGCTAGCTCCGGACGAGATCGCGGCCTTGTTGCTCGAGCCAGTCGCAGAACACGGCGATATGTGGATCGGTCCGTCGCACTTCCGGCAGATAGGCGAAGTAGCTTCGCGCCGAAAGACTGATGCCCGGAAACGGCGTCATCAATCGCCCGGCCGCGAGATCATCGGCGACCAATGCGGTCGGCCCCATCGCCACGCCGAGTCCGTCGATCGCCGCCTGTATGGTCAGATAGAAATGATCGAAGGTCAGGGATGCCTCTGGGCGAAGGGCGGGCTCTCCGGCCTCAGCCAGCCAGTCGCGCCACAGCCGCGCCATCGAGGAGACGTGAAGCAGCGTATGGTGCGACAGATCGCGGATATCGGTCAGCGGCGCCCGATCCAGGATGGTCGGACTACACACTGGCAGCCGCCGCTCCCCGAACAGGAAACGCGAGGTGTAACCGGGGAAAGTGTCCGGACCACCTCTGATCACGACATCGAACGGCTCTGCCAGGGCGTCGATCGTCTCGTTCGACGTGCTCAAGCATACCTCGATGTCGGGATGCTCCGCACGAAAAGCGCCCATGCGTCGCAACAGCCATCGCAGACTGAAAGTTGCGAGAGCGTTCACATGCAGCACGATGGATGGCGCGTCATGCCGTCTGGTTCGATGCTGCTGCACGGCAGCCGAAATACGATCGAGCGCCGGTCCGAATTCGGTGAGCAGCGCTGCGCCGGCAGGCGTCAGCACGACCCGTCGGACCGAACGCCGAAACAGCGCCGGAGCACCGAGCCAGTCTTCCAGTAGCCGGATCTGCTGACTGACGGCGCCGTGGGTCACGCTGAGTTCAACGGCCGCCTCCTTCAGACTGCCGAGGCGGGCGGCGGCTTCGAAGGCGCGGACCGCATTCAGCGGCGGCAGACTACGGCGCGGGACAAAGGTGGACATACTTGAGAATTTCTAACCCATGACCTGAGTATTACTGATTTGTGACAGCCTGAAGTCTAGTTCAGAGTGACTTTAGCAGCGCTTTGCACGCCAGACACCAGCTCTAGCGCATCAATCTTCAGATTTTCTGCGATTGCAGCGCGTGCGCCGGAAGACCCAAGAAACAGCACATGACCCACCACGAGACCACGACCACTATGGCTCCTGCGAACCGGACACGCGCCGCACGAACGCTTGCGCTGACCGGGCTCAACCACGCTTTGCACGACGGCTTCACGGACGCGATCTATGTATTGCTGCCGATCTGGCAGACCGAATTTGCGCTGAGCTATAGCGTCCTTGCGATCTTTCGCGGTCTTTATTCCGGCACCATGGCATGTCTGCAGATTCCGGCAGGGCATCTGGCGGAGCGGATCGATGCCAAACTCATTCTCTGCTGCGGCACGGCGCTATCGGCGTTGGGCTACGCTCTCGCGGGCATCTCCGGTGGCATCGTCGGACTGAGCTTTGCGCTCGCATTGGCAGGCGCAGGTTCGAGCACACAACACCCTCTGGCGTCCGCCGCCGTTTCACGGGCTTATGGGCGCGCTGCGCGCAGGCCGCTCGGCATCTACAATTTCACAGGTGATCTCGGAAAGGCGGCCATCCCGGCGCTGATGTCTCTGCTGCTTGTCACCATCGCCTGGCGCCATGCCGTATTTGCGCTCGCTATCGCCGGCATCGCCGTGTCTGTCGCCATGGCGGTGTGGATGCCGGCCGTGGGCATGGGGCATGCAGCAGATGCGAAGGAACGATCCAGCAAGAGCGGTCGAAGTCGGGGCGGATTCTATTGGCTCCTGGCGATCGGAATGCTCGATAGCGCCGTCAGAATGGGCTTTCTCACCTTTCTGCCATTTCTCCTGATTGAAAAAGGAGCCTCGCTTCCCGCCAGCGGTTTTGCTCTGGCACTGCTCTTCATCGGCGGAGCCGCCGGCAAGTTCGCTTGCGGCTGGCTTGGCGACAGGATCGGCACCCGGCGCACCGTTCTCTTCACCGAAGTTGCCACTGCGCTGCTGATCCTCGGCGTTCTGGTGCTGCCACTCATCCCGGTTATCGTCGTTCTGCCGGCGCTGGGTGTGATGCTCAACGGCACGTCATCGGTGCTGTATGGAACGGTCCCCGAAATAACTCCAGCCGATCGCACGGAGCGTGCATTCGCTTTGTTTTATACCGGCACCATCGGCGCGGGCGCCAGTGCCCCGGTTCTCTATGGTTTTCTGGGCGACGCGTTCGGACCTGCAATGGCAACGGCCGCGACCGCAATGACGGCGCTGGCGATCTGCCCGTTCATGATCGCACTCTCAAAGCATCTGAGCGATGACGTCGAAATCGGTCTGGCATCGCACTCATCCGGACAGCCCTAGATTATTATTTCACCATCACATGAAGGTTCGTTAGATGGATACACTCTCGCAGACGCCGCTCATTCTGATAACGGGTGGAGGTCGTGGCGTAGGCGCCGCGACGGCGCGGCTTGCTGCCGCGCAAGGTTACGATGTGGCGATCAGCTTCGTCTCCAACGAGTCTGCCGCCCTTGCGGTGGCGGCTGATGTCGAAGCTGCAGGGCGCCGGGCTTTGACGGTCCGCGCGGATAGTGCGGAGCCTGAACAGGTCGCTCAATTATTCGCCGAGATCGACCGTGTGTTCGGCCGGATCGATGTGCTGGTGAACAACGCCGCGATGCTCGCGCGACAGTCCCGGCTGGAGGATCTCGGATTCGAGCGGATGCAGCGCATCTTCGCCGTCAACGCAATCGGTCCTATCCTTTGCGCACAGCAGGCCGCGAAGCGGATGTCGTATCGCCACAACGGGCGGGGCGGTTCCGTGATCAATATCTCGTCGGCTTCGGCCCGGCTGGGCAGCCCCGGCGAATATGTCGACTACGCTGCGTCGAAGGGTGCCGTCGAGACATTCACGACCGGCTTCGCCAAGGAAGTCGCGCGGGATGGCATACGCGTCAACTGCATTCGCCCCGGACACATCTACACTGACATGCACGCCAGCGGCGGAGAGCCCGGACGGGTCGACCGCGTGAAAGACTCGATCCCCATGGGACGAGGCGGTCAGCCTGAAGAAGTTGCGCGAGCGATCCTGTGGCTGGCGGGCGCCGAGGCTTCGTTCGTCACCGGCACGTTCCTCGATGTCACTGGCGGCAAGTGAGCAACAGGTTGTGGCGCCGCGCCTTCCAGCAGCGCCTTCCTGATCGAAACCTAAGCTTCCTCCGCGATGACTGCAGGCGACATGTGCGGTGAGCTCCCGCATATCGGCCACTCGCTCACCCGCTCATCCACCCCTACCCGGCGTTGGACAAACGGATCGCCGCCATAGCCTCCGATGCAATTATGAAACAACCGGAGCCCTGCTGTACGCCGACTGAGGCCCATCGGGTCGGGTTGCAATCGTCCGCCCATTATCAGGAACTATGTCGCGAACTCAATTCAGGGTAGTCGGTGGACGTCCGCTTTGGTGCGCATTCCGGAATCAAGTCGGACATTACGGCACTTCCGAAAAGTGCCAAGACCGGAAGTCGTCACCTCACCACGCATACCGCACCACGCCCTTGCCGGCGTAGCTCTTGGTGAGCTGAGAGAACTCGCCTTCGAAGGTGCTGGCGACGGACCAGCCGCTCAGCCATTTCTTTTCGACGGAGGCGGTGACGAGTGCAGAGTCGCTGGCCTGCGCGGCGCCGCCAACGACAAAGGATGCACCCGGCAGCGTCTGGAACGTCGCACCGATATTGCGGCCGGGGTTGAAACCATGCGCCCATGCCAGGCGCCCCCGCAGCGTGACGATTCCGTCCGGCATCGCATATGATTTGTCGCTGCGCAGGCCGAGTTCGCTGCGCGTATCGGTGACGCTCTTTGATGCGTAGGTCAGCGCAAAGGTGTTGACGCCGGTGACCGCCTGCTCGGCATAGGCCGGCAGATCGAAGGTGGTGAACTGTCCTGCTGCGTAGGGCGTGATGCCTATGCCGATGCCGCCCATCCACGGGCTGACAAAGCGATAGCCGCCTTCGACGCGACCCGAGAAGGCATTGGCGTTGAACTGCGCGCGCAACTGATCGATACCGGCCACCGTCACGGTGCGGTTGGTGGTGATGTCCTGCCAGCCATAGGCCAGCGCGCCGGAGAGATACGCCGCACCCGCATTGTGCCGGATGAAGGCGCCGGCCTGGAACATATCGGATCGGCCAGAGCCGCCATTGACGGTGCTGAAGGTCGTACCACCGCCCGCCAGCGCAAAGCCTGCCAGCGTATTCGGCGAGATACGATAGTCGGCGCCGACCGCGATGCCTGCAATGCGGCTGGTCGTGTTGTTGGAGCCGAGTGTCGTGTTGCCGTTCGTGGTCTGCGAGCCGCCATAGCCTGCCGCCCACACGCTCCAGCGCTGCGCGAACGGATCGGCCATAACGGGCGCCTTGGTGAACATCGCATAGGCGTCGCGCGCTGTGGCGGAGCGCGGCTTGTCTGGCGAGGCATATGCCGATGTGCCCACGGACGATCCCGCTGAAACCGGATCGCCGCGACCGTCGATAAAGGGATCAGTCATCACGCCCATGAACTGGTTCATCGCGTTGAAGGTCGTCTGCTGCGAGCCGGTGGCGGTCTCACCCGATACCTGTGACAGCACGGATGAGAGATTGCTGCCGGTGAGACCAAACAGCGCGACAAAGGCTGGCGGCAGCGCGCCGCCATTGTTGAAGAAGTTGTTGAGCGTGGATGCGACGGTCTGCGGATTGCCCGGCAGCGAGTTGCCGGCGCCGAGCGACGCCAAGAGGTTTAACACCACGTCGGTCGACGTGTAGCTCAGGCCGACGTTGAAGGCGGGCATGCTGCCGCTCACGCCGCTGAAGGTCGTGCCGCCGAGGCCGCCGGCCGCCGACAGGATGGTGTAGCTCTTGCTGACATAGCTGCCCGGCTGGAAGACCGCCTGCACGATGCCGCCGGTCAGGCTCGCGATGCCCGTGACATTGGCGCGATCGGCGGCCGATGGCGAGACCTCGACACGGTAGAGGCCGCCGGCGCCGAACGCCAGATTGCCGCCGACCGTCAGCGTGCCGATCGAATTGCCGGGCGCGAGCACGCCGCCGCCGTTGATGGTAACACCGCCGACGGTGCCGTTGCCGCCGAGCGTGCCGCCATTGTTCACCGTCACCGCCGAACTGGCGATGGTGCCATTGACCGCCAGCGTGCCGCCATTGACCGTGGTGGCCCCGCTATAGGTGTTGGTCGCGGCGAGGATCGTGGTGCCGTTCTCCACCGTCACCGCCCCCGCGCCGGAGATAATCGGGGCGAAGTTGTAGTTCGAGGCGGTGTGGTTGAAGACGATGCGGCCGGTGCCTCCTCCGAACGCGACCGAGGGTGTGGTCAGCGTGCCGGGCGCGGCTGCGGCCAGACCGGAGGCGGCGCCGATATTGAGCGTGCCGGTCGAGCCGGCCAAAGCGGCGATTTGCATGCCCGAAGCCGTCGAGACGGCGCCGCCATTGGCGATCGTCAGTGTGCCGGTGCCGTATTGACCGACGGCGAGCGTGTCGGAATTGGTCCAGACCGAGCCGGCGCCATTAACCGTCGCGGTACCGGTCGAGCCGGGAATCAAGCCGAGATAGCCGAGGACATTGCTCACCTTGCCGCCGTTCTGGATCGTCAGCGTGCCGGTGCCTCCAGAGCCAACAACGAGCGCGCCGGAATTGGTCCAGACCGAGCCGGCGCCATCAACCGTCGCGGTGCCGGTCGAGCCGACATCGGTGCCGATCCAGCCGATGACGTTGCTCACCGCACCGCCGTTCCGGATCGTCAGCGTACCAGTGCCGGAATTGCCGACATAGATGTCGCCGGAATTGGTCCAGGACGACCCGGCGCCATCAACCGTCACGGTGCCGGTCGAGCCGGCATTGACGCCGATCCAGCCGATGACGTTGCTCACCGCGCCGCCGTTCTCAATCGTCAGCGTGCCGGCGCGGGAATTGCCGACCGAGAGGTTGCCGGAATTGGTCCAGGACGACCCGGCGCCGTTAACCGTCGTGGTGCCGGTGTTGATATAACTGGTGTAGGTGTTCGCCTTGCCGCCGTTCTGGATCGTCAGCGTGCCGGTGCCGAAAGAGCCGACAACGAGGCCGGAATTGGTGAAGGACGACCCGGCGCCATCCACCGTTACGGTGCCGGTCGAGCCGGCAAGTTCGCCGATAGTGACGACGCCGGGGCTGCTCGCTGCGCCGCCGTTCCGGATCGTCAGCGTACCGGTGCCGAGAATGCCGACATAGACATTGCCGGAATTGGTCCAGGACGACCCGGCGCCGTCGACCGTCACGGTACCGGTCGAGCCGGCATAGACGCCGAGCAAGCCGATGCCTGCGTTGCTTACCGTGCCGCCGTTCTGGATCGTCAGCGTGCCGGTGCCGGCAACGCCGACATTAAGCGTGCTGGAATTGGTCCAGGCCGAGCCGGCGCCATCAACCGTCGCGCTGCCGATCGAGCCGGCATTATTGCCGACATAGCCGTCGGCGTCGCTCACCTTGCCACCGCTCTGGATTGTGAGCGTGCCGGTGCCGAAATTGCCGACATAGAGCTCGCCGGAATTGGTCCAGGCCGACCCGGCGCCATCAACCGTCGCGGTGCCAGTCGTGCCGGCAGTGAAGCCGAGATAGCCGATGCCGACGTTGCTCACATTGCCGCCGTTCTGGATCGTCAGCGTGCCGGTGCCGGAACGGCCGACATAGAAGTCGCCGGAATTGGTCCAGGTCGAGCCGGCGCCATCGACCGTCGCGCTGCCGGTCGAGCCGGGACCGAGGCCGAGAACGCCGGTGACGTCGCTCACCGCGCCGCCGTTCTGGATCGTCAGCGTGCCGGCGCCGGAATAGCCGACATTGAGAGTGCTGGAATTGGTCCAGGCTGAGCCGGCGCCATCAACCGTCGCGCTGCCGGTCGAGCCGGCAGTGAAGCCGAGATAGCCGATGCCGACGTTGCTCACATTGCCGCCGTTCTGGATCGTCAGCGTGCCGGTGCCGGAACGGCCGACATAGAGGTCGCCGGAATTGGTCCAGGTCGAGCCGGTGCCATCAACCGTCGCGGTGCCGGTCGAGCCGGCATTGTTGCCGAGAACGCCGTCGATGTTGCTCACCGCGCCGCCGTTCTGGATCGTCAGCGTGCCGGTACCGCCATAGCCGACATTGAGAGTGCCGGAATTGGCCCAGGACGAGCCGGCGCCATCAACCGTCGCGGTGCCGGTCGAGCCGGCTCGGAGGCCGAGAAAGCTGATGCCGTTGCTCACCGCGCCGCCGTTCCGGATCGTCAGCGTGCCGGTCCCGAAATTGCCGACATAGATGTCGCCGGAATTAGTCCAGGACGAGCCGGCACCATCAACCGTCGCGGTGCCGGTCGAGCCCGCATTGTGGCCGAGAACGCCCAAGACGGCGTTGCTCAGCGTGCCGCCGTTCTGGATCGTCAGCGTTCCGGTGCCGGAAATGCCGACCCAGAGAACATGCGCCTGCGCGCCGGCCGCTCCGACCACTGTGGCATTGGGCGCGACGGTGTCGATATTCGCGTCGACCGCGCTGGTTGGAACGCCGGCCGACCAGTTGGTGCCGATGAACCAGTCGGTTGAGGTGCCGCCGGTCCAGTCGGTGGCGCGCGATGGCGTCGATGTTGCCAGGACCAGTCCGAGCGCCACCATGGAGCTGGTGCCCAGCAGGCGACGGGACGACGCGGCCAAGGTCAGCGCCGCAAAACGGCTATTCGATCGCTTGCGCGCAACAACGGCCGCGCCGGTTTCCAGCGCGCCTTCAGACGCTACAAAATAAGACAAACAAATCTCCCCGCAGCCCAAATAGCGACGTCTGAAATTCCGTTGCGCCTTTGCGGCGCCCGTCGTGCTTGGACCCGTTAAGCGGGGTTCTGTGCAAACAGGTTAGTGGGGGGAAACATCGCGGAGTCCAACCAATATCGGTCATCCGACAAGGCTCGCCGCCATATTCGGCCGACTGCGTCATTAATATCACAGGAGGAACACGCACTGGATATGGACGTCCAATGAGTCCACGCCCTGGTTCAAATGACGGCGCCGCAAGCGCCGTTATTTTGCTGTCAGGGATGGATTAATGCGCGTCCGTAGTTTGCGATTTATTCCGCGCATCATCCGGAAAATATTTCGCATGCTGAAACACAGCTTCTGCGCGTTCGGCAACGACATCGCCGCCGGAGCCACATAGCTTTCCAATCACGCATCGTCGATGTGCAGGCATAGGCACGCCTGCAAAGGTGCATGCTCACCTTCCCAAGAGATAGCTGCAAATGATGTCAGTGACTCCGTTCTGGCCGATGGCCGCCCGGCTCGCTTCGACAAGCGTGTCTCTCATCCGGATGGACCACCGATGGCATTACTCGAACGTCTGCTCTACGCCGCCGCAATCGCCTGTTTCGTGATCGTCTACTCCATCGCCCTGCAACGAATCGATCCCACCGCATCACATGGGATCCACACGCCATCCCTCACCTTGCAGGGGACGGATTGATCGCACTTATCCCCCACCCATCCCGGGCGTCGGATAGCTCATGACGAAGTCGTTGCCGGGAATGTCGGGGAAGCCGCGAAAATTATCGACATTGCCGAAGCGATCGCGGCAGGTCGCCAGCGTCTTGTCGCAGCCGGCGGTGACGGTGAATGCATCACCGGCTGCAACCGGCTCCGCCATGGCCTGCCACAGCGACAGCCTGATATGGCCCGGCGTGACGCGATGCTGCTTCACTTCCATGGCGAGCCCGGCATTGCCGCCGCTCGTCCATGTCAGACGCCCCGCGGTGAACAGATCATCTGCGAAGGCACCGAGGCCACTCGCGGAAAACATCGACACGCCTTCGAGCGCCTCGACCGCACCAGTGCCTTGCCAGCCTGCGAGAT
Source organism: Tardiphaga sp. OK245 (assembly GCF_900108575.1). NCBI lineage: Bacteria > Pseudomonadati > Pseudomonadota > Alphaproteobacteria > Hyphomicrobiales > Nitrobacteraceae > Tardiphaga > Tardiphaga sp. OK245. The sequence continues at coordinate 1,191,651 of NZ_FNWZ01000003.1, forward strand.
TGATGCGGCATTTGCCGTCGCCGAGATCAGCGCCGCAGCGCGCCGTATAAAGCCGCCCGCTCTCCTGCGACAGCAGCGCCGCAAGCCCACGCAATTCGGCGATGAATGCGGTGCCTTCGCGCTTCACCTCCCCCAGCGTTCCGCGTGCCGTCAACACGCGCAGCGAGGTCTCGCTCCAGTCCACCAGCCAGGTCTCCACCTGCGCGGCATCGTAGCGCCCCGCCGCAAGATCGGCGTCGGTGAGGATGTCGTCGTCCAGTGCACCGGCAATATCGCCGCCGTCCACCGACAGATCGAAGCGGCTCGTGGCTTCCGACGCGGCGAGCCCGGTGCCGGCGCGATAGGTGACGCCATCCATGACGAGATCGCAGTCATGATCGGTGAAGCCCGCAACGACGCCATCGCGCCGCGTCAATTTCCAGATCTGCGCCAGTGTGGTGACGCCGGAATCCAGTTTGGCCTGCAGGGCTGCGGGGATGCTGCGCATGGTCGAATCCTGAAACGTCGTCGTTGCGCGCGACCATCCTTCGCGCTCTAATTGTTCTCACAGTACCGGCATGCAACAAGCCGGGCACAGGGAGCGGACGGATGCTGCGACAACGCCTTGCCGGGATCGCCGTGCTCGCGGCAATCGTCACACTGATCGTTACTCCCGCGACCGTCATGCGCGCAGCAGGTGCGCCGGACGAAACGCCGGCGACGCCGCCGCCATGGCCGACCAAGGGCTGGCAGGTCGCAACGCCGGAATCGCAAGGGATGGATTCCGGCAGGCTCGCCCAATTGATCGATACCGTCGGCGCACGCCAGCAGGACAGCCTGTTGATCGTGCGCCATGGCAAGCTGGTCGCCGATGCCTATTACGCGCCTTATGTCGCCGGCCTGCGCCACGATCTGCGCTCGGTGACCAAGAGCGTCACCGGGACGCTGATCGCCATCGCATTGAAAAACGGGATACTCGACAGTGTCGATCACCCGGTCGTCGATCTGTTCGCCGACAACCAGATCGACAAACTGGATTATCGCAAGAAGGCCATTACGATCCAGCATCTGCTCGACATGACTTCCGGCATCGCCTGGAAGGAGGAAGCCTATACATCCGACGAAACGCTTGACCGGATGTATCGCAGCAAAAATCCGACCGAATTCGTACTCGGCCAGGAGATGAGCCGGGCGCCGGGCGAGCGGTTCTATTACAACAGCGGCAATCCCTATCTGCTCTCCGCGCTGATCAACAAGAAGACGGGACAGAACGCGCTCGAATTCGCCAAGCGCGAATTGTTCGGACCGCTGGGCATTACCGACATCGACTGGGGTCGCCCCGACGCACAGGGCGTGACCGACGGCGAAGCCGGGCTCTATATCCCGCCGCATGACATGGCAAAGATCGGCTATCTCTATCTGCAAAACGGTGTCTGGGAAGGCCGCGAGATCATTCCGCCGTCATGGGTCGATCGCGCGGCCGAGGGCAAGATCGTCGCAACTGCCGACAATCATTACGCCAATCTGTGGTGGTCGATCCCTGAGAAAGGCGCCTATATGGCGCGTGGTCTGCACTCGCAGCTGATCATGGTTTTGCCGAAACTCGATATTGTCGCCGTGTTGACCGGCAGCATGCGCAAGGATGAATTCTATCCGACCCGCCGTCTGATCGACGACATCGCCGGCGCAGTGAAATCCGAGAGTGCCCTGCCCGACGATCCCGTCGCGCAAGCACTGCTGGCCGCATCGATCCGCAACGCGGCAATGCCGCGGCCGTCACCGCTCGGCCTGACGCCGGATCTGGCCAATGACGTCTCCGGCAAGACCTACCGCTTCACCAACAATGCAATCCGGGTCGGGACGTTCAGCCTGACCCTGGTCGGCGACAGCCCGTCATGGGAGATCACCACCGTCACCGGCAAGCCCGAGCAGACCCGCCGCTTCACCGGTCCACTTGGACTTGACGGCAACTTCCGGACCGGTTCTCCCGTCAGCTACGGTGTCGATGCGGTCCGCGGACGATGGACGAACGCCAATACTTTTGTCGTCGAGCGCCGTATTCTCGGCCACAGCGAAATGCAGTCCTGGACGCTGGCTTTCGAGGGCAAGAAGGTCACGGTCAATTTCGAGAACACCGACAGCTACAAGCTCGAACTGCACGGCGAGACCACCGACTGATAGTCCGCCCCCCTCACGACCGATGCGCCTGCTAAATCCTGATCTCCACCAACGGAATTTTCGGGATCGCACCGGCGGCGAAGGCCGACAGATCGACTTCGAGATAGTCCGTGTCAAAGCGCACGGGCACGTCGAACTGGAAGCCGGCGGTGACTGCAGCACCCGCCCCAGGAATATGCCCGCTGGCGAATGTCACGAGCCCCGTCGTCACATCGCAGCTGAAGGCACCGCTCGCCAGCTCGTTGCCGCCAACGGCGATCCGCACGCTGCCGTCGACGGGCTTGGTGATCGGCCGCTGATACGGCGCAAAACTGCTGCCATAGGTCTTCATCAATTGAAACGCGGCGGTTGCGCCATCGCCGATGCCGATGCCCTGATCGCGAGGCGAGATCGTTCCACCAGAAACGTTAGACGTCTGATCGAGCCGGTCGCGCCAGCGAAATCCGTGCAGCCGTCCCCGCCGCTCCTCGAAGAACGCCACCACGCTCTGCAGCGCCGCCAGCGTCTTGATGCCGTAGCCCGCGTCAAAGCGGCGGCGCGAATGCGCCCAGCGTGCGTTACGCTCCTCGCGCCCGGAGCCGAACGACACGATCTCCGTGCGCCGCTCCGGTCCGCCTGCGCTCTTCAGCGCGATATCGAGCGGAAACAGGATGTCGTGAAAGGCTGTCATGAGACTCTTCCTTTACCCTCCCCCTCCAGGGGAGGGTAAGCAGATCGCACGCTATCCATCACAGACTGCGCTGTCCGCGCGCCACCGCGCGGGCAATCTGGCCGGTGACGTAGCTCTCCGAACGACGGAAGCCGTCGAGATCCGGCGTCGCGATCTGCACATGGATGGTGTTGCCACCGCCCTGCACGGCGACGCCGAGGCTGCCATCCGCGGCACGCTGCAGCGGCATGATCGCTTCCGGCCCGGACTCGCCGGCCAGACCGGTGCCGCCGCCGGGCATCGGGAAATAGCTGGGCGTGCCGATCACGCCGCCCGACGCGAACGCCTTCACCGGACTGCTGACACCAGCCTTGCCCGCGCCGCCGAACAGGCTAGAGACCAGCGAGGAAATGCTCGATGACATCGCGCCGGCGCCGGCCTGCAGCGCGGATTTCGTCGCCAGATCGGACATTTTCAGCGCCAGCGATTTCAGCACGTCGTCGAACTTCTGGCCCGATGCGACCGAACTCGAAAAGGCCTGGGTCATCACTTTCGAGAAAGTCGTCGCGGCTGATGTCAGGCCAGCGGTCTTCGTGGTCATGCTGTCGAGCGTGCCGGACGCCGCCGAGAGGTCACTGGTGTCACTCATGGAGAAGCTCCCCGGAATCCGGAAACTGTTTCATCAGGTCATTGAGCGCGCCGCGATCCATCGGCGTGGATACAGCGCCGCGCACCGCCGCGATGGCATGCGCCAATTCGCGCGGCGTCATCCGCCAGAACGCATCGGGCGACAGCCGCAGCACGCCGAAACCGAACTGCATCGCCTCGGCCCATGGAAATGGCGCAGGCGATGTCATCGCGCGGCCTGCGGCGTGTCGGTGAAGGTCGCTGATATCAGTTCGGCGGCGATGCCGACAAAGCCTGCGGCGCCGCCCGGCACGGTCATGGCCGCGACCTCGTTGTCGCTGACGGCTTCCCCCGCCCCGCGCAATCCGGCGCCGATGATGCGGATGAGATCGCGCGCCGACATCCGCCCGGAGCCGAAACGTTCGGCCAGCGCCGCAAGGTCATCGGCGCCGAACGCGCTTTCGAGCTCCGCCAGCGCACCGAGCGTCAGCACCAGTATGCGGCTGCGGCCACCGAGTTCGGCGGCGATCTCGCCGCGCAATCTGTTGGGCATGATGATCTCCGTTCTTACCCTCCCCTGACGGGGGAGGGTCGGTGAGCAGCGCGCGAAGCGCAATGCGAGACGAGGTGGGGTGAAGCCACAGGCACCGTCGATGAACATTCACCCCACCCCGCCACGCGCTACGCACGTGACGACCCTCCCCCTCCAGGGGAAGGTAAGGGTCACACCGCGGCAAAGGTCAGCGCGCCCGCAGACTCGAGCGCGAGATCGAAGCTCACTTCGCCATTGTGCTCGCCGGCAAATTCGAGACTGGCGATCTGGAACAGCCCTGTGATGGTGCCGAAATCGGGTACCAGCACCTGGCAGTTATTGATGGTGCCGTCGAAGAACGCCTGCCGCACCAAGGCGTCGGACGAGCCGTCCTTGAACAATCCGCGGCCGGAAATCGACGCGCGCCGCACGCCGGCGCCGGCCAAGAGCTCGCGCCAGCGATCGACGGATTCCGCATGGGTGATGTCGACGATCTCCGCATTGAAGGCGATGCGCCGACTGCGCAGCCCCGCCACCGTGACGAATGTCGTACCGTTATGGATCTTGATCAGCAGATCCTTGCCCTTCTGTGCGCCCATCGCGTGCTCCCCTTAATCCTCTGGTTCGGTGATGGCGCGAAACCGCACCACGGCGTGATAAGTCCGGCCATCGGCCTCGCGCCGGATATCGGCGATGGCAAAGCGCAGATTGACCAGCCGATGGCCATCCGGCGTCAGCGGCGCGTCGTCCAGCGCCTGCAGCAGCGCGCCGGTGATCACATGCGCCTCCTTGTGGCCGCCCTGCCGCGACCAGGCATGCAGCGTGAGCTGATGCTCCTGCACCTGGCCGTCATCGGCGGAGACATCGACGATGCGCGCATCGCCGAGCGTGACATAGGGAAAGGCGGCATTGGCCGGCGGCTCGTCATAGACGCGGTGACCGCCGAGCGCGAAACCCAGCGCCGTGTCGGCCTTGAGCGCATCAAAGATCGCCGCGCGCAAGGCGACGTGAGCTGCGGGCATGGGATGATCCCTCTTTTTTACCCTCCCCTGGAGGGGGAGGGTCGATGCGAAGCGTCAGCGAGCATCGGGGTGGGGTGAAGCCACAAGCATCGTCGATGAACATTCACCCCACCCCGCCACGTGCTATGCACGTGACGACCCTCCCCCTCCAGGGGAGGGTAAGATTCAGTTCAGTCGATGCGCCATTCGGCATCGATCTCGACGAACCGGCGCTCATCGATCTCGCGCAGTGCGGTGATGCGATAGATTTTCGCGCCGTCGATGAAGCGATGCCGCAGGGTCAGCGCAAAGCCGCTGCGCAGGATGATGCGCAGATGCACCAGCGCGCCGTCGGCATCGGCCTCGACCGCGTGAGTCATGCGCGCCGGCAGCACCGCGGCCCAGATCGTGACGACGGCGCTGTAGCTGCGCGCGACGCCGCCCTGCCCGTCATCGGCCTCGATGGGCGCCTCGATCACCAGCCGCGTCTTCAACCGTCCGGGATCGATCATAGCGACAGCCCACGATTGGGCGCGATCAGCGCGTGCAGACCTGCGGGCTGCATCGCAGTGCCGCCGATCGCTGCGAGACCACGATTGTCATACCAATGCGCCAGCAGCATCTTCAGCGCATGAATGAGATCCGCCGGCACGTCGCTCGCAAGCGCGCCGAAGCCGCAGATCACATCGAGCTCGATGCCGGCGACACTGCGGCCCGGTGCGGGTAGTCCCCAGCACGGCGCGGCGATGACATTGGCAGCGCTATCGACGACGAAACTCTCGACATCCAGCGCATGCGCGACGCCACTCGCATCGAACACCCGCACCGCGAGCAGTGTCTGCAGCGGCCCGATGCGCGGCGTGAACCGCCCATTCGCCGGCCATGCATCCAGCACGAACCGCCAGGTCTGCGTCAGCAGCGCCCGGCGTGTCAGCGCTTCCACATGCGCGCGGGCGGCGGCGATCAGCGCGGTGATGACAGTGTCATCGTCGGCGTGGTCGACACGCAGAAATTGTCTGGCCTCGGCAAGCGACAGCGGTTCGCTTGCCGGCGGCACCAGCAGAATGGCGGACATGGGGATCTCCCGGGAGGCTCGTGTGACCAATCAGGGAATTGACATCGCGGGTCCGCGGGGCTGACATCCCGCCATGATTCAGACAGGTTCCCGCATGCCGCCGCGCGCTCGCGTGACGCGGCGCTCTCTCGCCATTGCCAGCATTGCGCTTGCATCGCTCATCTCAATTCCCGCCTCCGCGCTCGTCGGCGGCGCGAGCGTGCGCGATGACGAGATCGGCCGCGCGGTGATCACCATTGTCGGCTCGCGCGGCAATTTCTGTTCGGGCGCACTGATCGCGCCGACCCTGGTGCTGTCGGCGGCGCATTGCGTGACGCCCGGCGCCAGCTACAAGATCGTGCTCTATGACGCCCAGCGGCAGCCGCAACTGCTCGCGGTGAAACGCGTCGCCGATCATCCGCAGTTCAATGCGGAGGGCATCAAGGCGCATCGCGCCAGCGCCGATGTGGCGCTGCTGCAGCTCGCAGATCCGCTGCCCGGCAAGACCGCGCTGCCGCTCGGCGTGCCCACCGAGCCCTTCGCCGCCGGGCAGAGCTATCTCGTGGCCGGCATCGGCGTCGCCGCGCGCGGCGACGGCAAGAGCGGCGGCACCGTGCGCGCCGCGCAGCTCACCTCCACCAGCCATCCCGGCAAATTGCAGATAAGACTGGTCGATCCCGCCACCGACAACACACGCGACGGCCTCGGCGCCTGCACCGGCGATTCAGGCGGGCCCGTGCTGCAACAGCAAAATGGCCGCAACATCGTGATCGGCGTGGTGTCGTGGTCCACCGGCGCGAAGAACGCCGCCGGCTGCGGCGGCCTCACCGGCGTGACGCCGCTGACGCTGTATCGCGACTGGATCCTGCAGACGGCACGCGCCTGGGGCACGCCGCTCTGATCGCAGGCGCCATTCAGGCAACGCTGTGCAAGCAAGCGCCGCGAAGGCAGGTGTCGTTAAGATCCGTGAAAGGTTCTCCGCTATGATCCGCGAATCATGGAGACATCCCGCATGCTGCGCCTGCTCACTCTCACCGTCGTCGCGATGGCCCTGATCGCGGGCGCGCAGGCTGCCGACATGGCCGGCCAGGGCCGCATCGGCCGGCTGTTCGACGAGCCGGTGGTGAAGAGCCGCCGCGTGGTGGTGGTCAAGGACGAAAAGCCGATAGAAGAGCCGATCGTGCAATATGCGCCGGAGGTGGATATCTCCTCCATCGTGCATGGCTATTACGGCAAGCCGAATTCCTATTATTACCGCAACTATTACGGCACCCCGTCGGAGACGATCTTCAGCCGCGCGCCCTATGGCTGCGGCTATTACGGCTATTGCTGAGCGCCGCGCGGAACAGGCGCGCCGACTGCGGAGGCTTCAGACTGCGACAGCATTTTCATGCGACAGCATTTCCTGCGACAACATTGCCTGCGACATTGTGATAGTGGCGTCTCTCATTCTTGTGAACTGCATTTCCGAAACGCCTCCCTAGCTAGAGGGGTGCTTCAGAGCATCACGGGAAGCCGGTTATGGGAAAAGAAGAAAAGACCGAAGCCGAACTTGAGGAAATGATCGCCCAGCGCATTGTTGTCGGCGGCGTCTATGTGTCGGTACGCAGGGATGCCCTGCTCGGCTGGCGGCCGATGGTGATCACCGCGCCGAAACACGCCACCTATGCCCAGCAGCTCGCCGACGAAGTGGCCGTGGAACTGCGCAAGAAGTTCGTGCTGAAGGATTGAACCTGTCCACACCAGGAATTCCGGGCGCATGGTCCCATGCAGCAGTATCGCCTGCGGCAGCAGCCCATGCGCCCGTATCGCCTAGTCTTTCTTCTCGGTCACATTGCTGATCGTCTTGACGCCATTGCTCTCGGTATAGGTCACCGTGACGCGCTCGCCGGCATGCAGCGACTCCGGAACCGTGCGCAGCCTGAATTTCTCCACCGCGCCCGGTGTATTCGCGCCGACGGTCTCGCCAGCCGGCGCCTGCTTGATCACCACTTCGCTGGTGGTGCGATCGAGAATGGTGACGACCCCGGTGAAGGTCTGGTCAGCAGCCTGGGCCGCCGATCCCGCAAAGGATCCCATCACGGCAATCACGGCCGCACACGCGACGCGTTCGGTCAGTCTCATTGTCGTTCTCCCAAAGCTTGCGTGAATGGAGGTAACGACGGCAGCGGGGAAATGGTTCCGTGCGGACGTAGGCAGCAACGGCAATTATACCGGCTTAAAAACACCCAAATCTAAGTTTCGGAGCGACATGCCTGCATCCCCTGACTGCGGAAACCATTGCAATTGTACGATCTCCTCAAGTTGAGCTCGCGCTTGGCCAGGTGCAACCGCAAGCGTGAGTTTGGCGGCCTGCAAGCGCACCTGGACGTTTGGATGCTTGAAAAGATCGAGCAGCAGAATGCGCTGATCGCCCTTTCTGCGCTTCAGTTCATTTGAGACATCCATCATGTTGTCGAAGAGACGGTTGAACTTTTCTATTTGACCGCCGAGACTGGCCTCGTCCTGCGCCACCACAATTTCAGCGAACGATTTCACCAGATCAGCCGTGGACATCTCAGTAAGTGCTATCCGCTTCATCGCTGCAAAACCTTGAACAGCTCCAGTGTGTCTAGACCTACTCGCCGACGTTCCTCTAAGCTTTTGTCGCTTAGATATTCGCGAGGCGTAAGGCCGCCAAAGTCGGCATTCTTGGTCATGTACCATCCCGTGATCTGATAGTGCTTCAATCTCGGAATACTGACAACATTCGATCGATCATCAATCTGGCTTCGTGACAGGCGCCATCGCTCTGCGGCTGTCTGCTCAATGATGTGGTGATCATCGTAACCCGGCCTTCCCTTGCCAACGGCATTCTGCAGCTCGCGCATAGTTTTCGGCGGATCGCGAGCGGCTTGGATCAAGTCCTGATAGCTTTCAAGCCACTCGATTTCATTCATCAGACCGATGAAAACATCTGCAATCAGGCCGCTATTTCGGCCGAGAAAACTCGCGATCGAGCGAAGAACGGCGTTGCGCTGCGAACTTTTTGGGGGCTTGTCGTCGGGAATTTGCGGCGGTTCTTCGGTCGGCCCGCCAAGGTCTCCTGCCAGTTGCACATTTTCCCAGGCATCTCCACTGTCATTGTCTCCACCAGCCCCGAGATCTTCGAGCTGATTGATAATGACATACGGCCTCCCGGATCCGGTTCCAGTGCGGTCAGGATCCCGCCCGAACGTGAACTGCCCCCCGCCCTCCCCCTCCGGAATTCGCGGCTGACCTTCATACTTTCGCGCCAGCGCCGGATAGACATCGGCCTTCTCACTTCCCGGTTTGAGAAACCGCGCAGCGTGCGGATTCAAGTAGCGCGCCGCATCAGGCCGCATGAAGCGCTGCAGCTGATGCCGCAGATAAACGTTCTCGCGCAGGTCCATGCGAGTTGTTCCGACCGTTGGTGAGGCCAAACAAAAAGCCGGCCCAAGGGCCGGCTCCGATTAATCAAGATCGAACTGAACGCGCCCCTCAGCTCGCCGCCATCTTCAGCAGCTTGATCGCCTCAAAATCCTGCACGCCGCCCCCAACCCGTTTGGTCGTGTAGAGCAGCACATAGGGCTTGGCGCTGGTGGGATCGCGCAGCACCCGCACCCCTCGGCGATCTACGCTTAGATAGCCGCGCTTGAAATCGCCGCAGGCGATCGACAGCGCCCCCGCCGCGACATCCGGCATATCTGCGATACACGCCGCGCACGTCAGATCAGCCTCACACAAGCTCTTTCTGGCAAACATGCATCGCACAACCGTCGCCATCGCTCTCGCGCAGCGACGCGCCGATCAGAAGGAATGCCCGTCGTGCTGCGCCAGCTCGTTTTCGCCTGCATCGCCGCTGCTGTGACGTTGCCGGCGGCAGCCGCCGATCTCTCGGGCACTCCGCGCTATGGCCAAGGTCAGGTGGTCGAGCCGGCACCGCTTGTTGGCGGCGGGCGTTTCCTTGCCGTCGAATCCCCGCCATTCGACAAGGTCACCACTTATTCGTCCCCGGGCGGAGCTCCAATTCAGGTTCACCGCTATTTCGGCCCGCCGCAGGTTTCCTATTACTACAGCCATTATGGTGTGCCGCCGGAGCTGCTTGTTGGCCGCCAGCAATTTGGCTGCAACTACCGCTATTGCTGATCCACAGAGCATGATCCCGAAAAGCGGCTTTCCGGTTTTCGCCGACAAACGAATTCGTTTGTCGAGGGATCATGCTCCACAAAGGAGAAAGCGGCGGACGACGGCACGTCGCCCGCGCCAATCGCCGATCTCTCAGCTCACCGCCATCTTCAGCAGCTTGATCGCTTCGAAATCCTGCACGCCGCCGCCCACCCGCTTGGTGGTGTAGAACAGCACATAAGGTTTGGCGCTGTAGGGATCGCGCAGCACGCGGACGCCAACGCGGTCGACGATGAGATAACCACGCTGGAAATCGCCGAAGGCCAATGCGAGCGCATTTGCCGCGATGTCCGGCATGTCCTCCGCTTCCACAAGCGGGAACGTCATAAGCGTGGCGCGCCCTCCGGCCTGCGCCGGTGGCTGCCAGAGATAGGCTCCGGTGGAGTCCTTGAACTTGCGGATGGTCGCCTGGGTCTTGCGATTCATCACGAAGCTGCCATTCTGGCGATAGCCCGCTTTCAGGCTGTAGATCAGATCGATCAGCACATCCGATGGGTTGGAAGCCGCAAACGCTCCCGCCGCGCCGGAGGCGATGTAACCGAGATTACCCCAGCTCCAGGATGCATTGGCCATCGTGGTGTAGCTGAGAAATCCCTTCGGCTTGTTGACGCCGTCGCCTGCCACAAAGGCCGCGCCTTCCTGCATAGCGAAGACCAGTTCGACTTCGGAGGCGATCCACTGGTCGAGATCCACCGCGCTGTCGTCGAGCAGCGTCGCCGTCGCTGCCGGCATGGCATAAAGCTCCATCGCCGGAAATGACAGCGCGTCGAATGTCGCCGACGTCGTCTGCGTCCGCGCGTCGGTTTCGCCGACCCAACCCGTCGCCGGCCCCGCGGTCATGAACGGCTTCTTGTAGACATTCCCGGAGATCTCGCGCACCGACGCGATGCTGCGGATCGGCGAGATCGCCATCACGCGCTGGTTGATCGCGTGTTCGAGCTCCACCGGCACCAGATAGCCACCGTCGGCATTGCTGCCGACCGACATAGCCTTGGTCTCGATCTGGCGCAGGCCATCGACATCACCGGCACGCACATAGGCATCGAAGGCACTCTTGTGCTCGCGCGCCACGCCATCGCGCGGCTGCCGCCGGATGCCATCGATCGAGGGCCGCGCCTGGCGCAGCGCCAGATCATCGAGCCGCCGATGTTGCGCATCCAGCGCCCGGTTGATGCGATCGACTTTCTCCTCCAGCAGCACGTCGCCGCGCTTGTGCTCGATAACAGCCAGTCGCTCGTCGTTGGCGGCCTTGAATTCCTCGAAGGTCTGACGCAACTCATCATAGTCGTCGCGCGCGCCGGTCGAGAAACCGGCTTTATGTTCGGGGGCAGCATCGGTGATATCGAAATTCATGGGGCAGATCTCCGTTGAAGGGTCGTTGGGGTGTGGAACCGAGGTCACGCGAACAGAGCCGCGCTGGCACGTTGACGGGCTCGGTGGAGCTTGCGAAACTTGCCGCGAGCGACGTTGAATTTGATCTGGAATTTGATCTGGAACAGTGAACCCGTGGGCGGGGTATGGTGTTATCGCCCGGTATTGGTGACCAACACGGAGCCGACGCGATGCAACACGCTCAACCACCGATGACGAAATACGAGCAGTTCCTGCAGCAGGCGCAGGCCCAGATGCTCGCCTTCGAGCGGCGCGAGAGTGAGTTCCGCAAGCAGGATCGTGAGGAGCGCGCGGCGCAACTGTACCTGCCGATCCCGCGCGACGAGCTGCACTAGGTCCTTTCACGGTTCTCGGATTTCCGGCGAAACGCGACACCGGCGCTCACCGCGCCTAGCGCCCGCTTGCGATCGGCGCGGGCGCGCAGCGAACAGGTCTGGACAGGCCCGCTCGCCTTGCGCCCGCGCCGGATGACCGGCGCCGGTGGTGCATCCGCGGCGCCGCTCAAGCCGGTGAGATGTGAGCCGGCGACGTCGCCGGTGAGTTGCGTCCAGTCGCGCTCGGCGCGCAGGCGCGAGCGCGGCGCCTCCTTCACGGCGCTCACCCGCGCACCGTTGAGCAGCGGGAATGTGACGATGGACACTTCCCAGAGATCGACCTGATAGAGCTTGCGCACGCGCGTCTTCGGCTCGATCTGGCCGCGCTGGGTGCGATAGCCGATCGATAATCCGTCCACCGCACCGGCCTGCAGCAGCGCCAGCAATTCGCGGGCGCGTGTCACATCCGGGATCAGCCGGCCTCGCGCCCATAATCCGCGCAGGTCTTCCTTCATCTCGAGCCAGACACCGACGGGCTCCGAGGGATCGTGCTGGAACAGCATCGGGATTTTTCGCAAGCCCCGCTGCTTCAGCGTCTGCGTGAAGGCGCCGGGCATCATCATGTCGCGCGCCTGGTCGATCTCGCCGAACAGCGAGGCATAGCCCTCGATCACGCCGTCCGGCGTGAGTGCGAGGCGTGCAGGAGATGGCCAGGGAGATGGCGACGGGGCATGCATCGGCGGCCTCGCAACATGCGGGGGAAGAAGAGCGACAATCGATGTCAGGAGTGTCCCCTCTCCCCCGGGCGCAGCGCAGCTGCGTCTGGCGGGAGAGGGTCAGGGAGAGGGGGCGCTACAAGCACTGCGGCGCCCTCTCCCGTCTCGAATGCACGATGTGCATTCGATCCACCCTCTCCCGCGGCGCACGGCTGCGCCGTGCTGGGGGAGAGGGGAAGAAAAACGAACTACACTTTCGCGCGCCGCGGCGGCTTCCGTCGCGCTGCCGGCTTCACCCGCGGCCTCGAAGCTAGCGCCTTGCGTTGCAACTGATCGAGATGGGCGAGAAATTCTCTGAAGACGCTGAGATGATCCTTGCCCGCTTTGGTCTCCGGGCGGATCGAGCGCATCACGTCGTGCAGACTGTCCATGGATGATCCCTTTCAGATGTCATCGGTCTCGTCGCGCATGCGGTGGCGGCGATGCGCACGGCGGTTGAAGCGTGCGAGCTGCCGCACGAATTCGTCGAAGCGGCGCGAGGCGCCGGCAAGTTCGCGCAGCGCGAACAAGGCCGCAGCGCTGGCCACGCTCGCCCACAGAAACAAAGCGAGATGCGCGAGGTCGCCGCGCTCGGTGAAAATGCGGATCAGGTCATCCATGGCGATTGTCACTTCCATCTTGCGCGCCCCGCTGCCGCGTTCGCGCGCCGTCGAACCTTTTGGCTGACGCCGCCGACCAAGCAGCAACGCCGTCCCGGCTCCCTCGCCATCCGAGCACGACACATGCACCCGAACGCACGATCTGGCCTGTCCTTGCGCCTATCCTTGCGCCTGCCGTTTTGCAGCACGCTGATGGCAATGGCGCTGGCCGCCAGTGCCGCCGCGACGCCGACTTATGCCACCGCCGCCACACTGGCCGGCCCGGGCGGCGATTATGCCATTTGCCTGAAAGGCCGCGGCACAAAGGCGATGGAGGCCTGCGACCGCGCCATCGGGCTCGACTATTACCGCGGCGGCGATCTGGCGGCGCTGCATCGCAGCCGCTCGCTCTTGCATGAGACCTATAGCGAAACGGATGCAGCCATCGCCGACGCTGACGCCGCCATCCGACTCGAGCCGGACGACGCATCGGGCTACGCCATGCGCGGCCACCTCTGGCAGGTCATGAAAGTGTATGACCGGGCCATCGCCGATTTCAGCGCCGCCATTCGGCTGCGGCCCGACGATGCAGACTTCTACAAGGACCGCGGCAGCATCTGGTTCGACACCGCCAAGCCCGACCAGGCCATTGCCGATTTCGATGCCGCGATCCGCCTCGCGCCGGACGATGCCTCCGCCCATGAGAGCCGCGCCCGGGCCTGGAAAGACAAGCACGATCTCGACCGCGCCATCGCCGATTACAGCGAAGCGATCCGTCTCGATCCCACCAATGCCGTGACAGTCTATTGGCGCGGCCGCACCTTTGACGACAAGGGCGACAGGGACCGCGCCATCGCCGATTTCGAGACAGCGATACGGATCAGCCCGGACTATCCCAGCGCCTATAACAGCCGCGGCGTCATCCACTACATGCGGAACGATCTCGACCGCGCCATCGCCGATTTCGGCATGGCCATCAAGCTCAACCCCGAGTCCGAGCTCTATCTGTTCAACCGCGGCGCGGCCCTGATCGACAAGCACGAGCCGCTGCGCGCTATCGCCGATTTCGATGCCGTGCTGACGCACACGCCCGACAATGCCAAGGCGCTGTATTACCGCGGCGTGCAGAAGCGCGTCACCGGCGATGCCGAAGGCGCACTCAACGATATCGCTGAGGCGACCCGCATCGATCCCGACTGGGTCGCGGCACAAACCACGCACTAGACGCCTTTGCGGGGGGCCGTTGCACGCAGCGCGATACGGGCCGATATCCGTCAGCGATCGCGGTGGACGTCCCAGTAATTGGTGACGCCCTCTTCGTGGTTCCTGCCGCTGGGCGGCGCCCGCGGCGTGTGCAGGAAGGCGCGATATAGAACGGCGAGGATTCCGATCAGCAGCAGCAGCGGCAAGATCCAGTCCGGCATCGGTGCATCTCCTCAGTCTGTCGTGGCGCCAAGCATCGCCGGTGTCACAGTCATGGCGATCACTCCGTCCGCGTCGCCGCCGCGCGGCGCAGGCGCCAGAACCACACCAGCAGCAACCCACCAGCACCGATGCCGACAAGACCACCGATCACCAGTGCCTGCACGCGCTCAGTGCCCGATGACGACAGTGCCACGACCGCGCCGGCCACGAGGCAGGTCGCTCCTACGGCGTCCCCGACCCATGGCCATCGCGCTGTCACCCAGCCCCAGACGAGCTCGGCAAAAAATTCGACGACGGTTTCGATGATCGAGGACATGCCAGCGTGCCGGTTCAGTTGCGTTGCCGGTTAGGCGTCGCGGCGCGGTCTTTGGTTCAAGAGGTCATATCCGCCTCAAGGCGCCGGCGGCGCGGTGATCTCGATCAGCTCTACCGGCCCGCCCGGCAGCGCGTCATCGAACACGCCGATCACCAGCCGGCCTGTCTTCCAGGCATAGGTGTCGAGATTACTGCGGCCCTGTTTCAGCAGCGGCCCATCGGCATGGCGGTCATGGCCATGCACCACATGGCGCGCGCCCTCGCCTGCATCATGGCCGGACGCGTCATCATCCGCATAGCGCTTGGTCATCAGCAATACCGGGTCCTGCTGCGTCAGCGGCAGCGCGGGATCGACGCCGGCATGGACATAGATGCGATGCGCATCCATGTGCCACAGCGGCCGGCCATCGAGCCAGTCGATGTCATGCACCGGCACATCGGCGATGTCGCCGCCATAGGAGGCCAGCGCGGTATCGCCGCCTTTCGTCATCCAGCTCGCCATCGCCACATCGCCGCGCAGCGCGGCGACCATCAGCGCATCGTGATTGCCCTTGAGCATCGCCAGCCGCAGGCCAGGTGCCACCCCTGCCCGCAGCCGCGCAATGACGCGGCGCGAGTCCGGCCCCTTGTCGACATAGTCGCCGAGCACAATGAGCGTGGCACTTTCACCGGCCCGATGCGTCTCGATCTCAGCCAGCGCCCGATCCAGCAGATCGCGCCGGCCGTGCAGATCGGGGATGACGTAAGTGATGGGCATGATCCACTCTATCACACGACAGCTCGCGATCGATTGCAAAGCATCAGAGCAGATTAAGATGGTTCCGGTCGAGAAAATCCTTTAGCGGCAAGACGAGGCTTTTCTCGTTGCTTCTCGCCATCAATATGCCGACCAGTCGTTCCTGGGTATCCAGCACTGGCGCCCCACCGTCGCCCGGCGAGGAAATTCGTGTCACTGCAATCACGTCCTGTTCGGCACCCGACGCACTACCCATTGAAAAGAGGGATGACTTCTCAATTCCGATCATCGTCCCTGACACCGATTTCGACGTGCGCCCGATCAACTTCAGGGTATCGCCGGGTTTCGGCATATCGGCGACGCCCGTTATCCCGGTATTTGCCAGATCCGTGCGCGACGTCTCGATAAGCGCGATCCCTTCGACAATCGCTGCAACCTTTCCGACGTCACGCGACGGCGCCTCGTCGATCGTCGCCGGCGATACGATCATCGTTCCGACGTTGCCGACGACATAGCCGGCGGTCAGGAGATAGTGCTTGCCGTCGCGATCCTTCACGAAACAGCATAGCGTTCCCGCAGCGGCCGTATCCACAGGACCGATGCTGGCGCCGGGATGTGGAGTCGTGATGGCCACGCCGATCCGGCTGCGCGGGATTTTCTCGATCGCGCCGAGAAACTCCTTCGTATTCGCCGATGTCTGAGCCGTCTGAGTCAGCTGACCGCGCCGCGCAGCCAGATACGTGATGCGCTCCTGCACGTCGGCGTCCCTTGCTTCGGCTTTGATCTCGATGAGCCTCTTGAGATATTCCTTGAAGCCGCCTTCGGCGCTGTCGAGCATCTCTTTGATCTTCGCGGCATTGGCCGCGGGGATGATGCCCGATCTTTCGATGTCGATATAGCCCGACAGTTTGTAGGCGAAGATGAGATTGGTTCGCGACGCCAGCAGCCGCTGGACTTCCACCTGGGCTCGCGCCAGCGGACCGTCCTGCGCTTTCTTACGGTCGTCGTCCGAAACTGCTCTGTCCCGCAGGCTGACATATTCCTTAAACGCGACCAGCGACTTCGAGAACGAACAGAAATCTGAATCCCCAATGTCTTTCCAGACGGGGTCGGCCGATCCGATCCGCGCCAGGAAGATCCGGCAGGCGATCTCGAAACTCGCACCGTCCACGTCGGTCTGTTGCGGCGGAACGAACGTTCTCGCCTCTCGGCCATTGCCCTCGCGTTTGGGGGCATCCGGCCAGTTTGCGGTGACATAGATCGCGGTGCCCACCTGGTCGATGCTGCCGGTGATCTCGTTCGGCGGACGCACCCATCGCTGCAACGTTGACAGCACGGATGTGACGTTGATGCCGGCCGCTTCGATTTTCAGTTCGTCGAGCAGCGATGTCGGAATGTCTCCCAGATCGGAAACGGACTGAATGTGGATCGACTCGCCCGGCGCGCGAAATTCACCCGTCTTCGCGGCTCCCGGCTCGGTCCGGTAAAGCTGATACAGGCGTCGTTGTTGCTGCACGATCAACCGGCGAAATGAATCGCCGGTGGCCGGAACGCTCAGTCCGTCTTTCGTTGCGGCGAAGCTTCCATAATGGACCGTGGAATCGAACCATGTCAGGTAGGTCTCCCGCAAGCAGAGCACTGCAAGAGAGACGAGAATGAACGTGTAGAATGCCTTCGCGGCAATTTCGAACATGGACCGCCCCATCGCATCCACCGATCGATCTACCTATAGTAGAATCGCAGAAGCCGAGCAACGTCCGCAGTGCGTTCTGTCCGCCGCTAGCCCAACCGATCCCCGCCCTCCACCGGCGCATAGCCCACCGCTTCGCGTTTCTCGTTCAGCGTCAGGAAGTCCGCGCTGCTGACGCGCTCCCACAGCGCGGTACGATCGGCGGCGAGCGCATCCACGCGGTCGGTGTCGATGTCGATGCGGATGCCGTCGCCGAACGCGGGCGCGAGCCATTGCGCCAGCGCGTTGCCGGTGCGCGCCGCCAGCGGCAGCACGGTCTGGCGGAAGAACACGCGGTTGGCTTCCTGGAAATTCGCGAATGTGTTGTCGCCGGGGATCCCCAGCAGCATCGGCGGCACGCCGAAGGCGAGCGCGATCTCGCGCGCGGCAGTGTGCTTGGCCTCGAGGAAATCCATGTCCTTCGGCGTCAGCGACATCGCCTTCCAGTCGAGCCCGCCTTCCAGCAGCAGCGGCCGCCCGGCATTGGCGGCGCCCTGATAATTGCCCTCGAGTTCGCGCTTGAGGCGATCGAATTGCGGCTCGGACAGCACCGATCCCTCCGGTCCCGCATAGACCAGCGCTCCCGACGGCCGCGCCGCATTGTCGAGCAGCGCCTTGTTCCATTTCGACGAGGCGTTGTGGGTGTCGAGCGCGGTCGCGGCCGCGTCGATCGGCGCCAGACCATAGTGATCGTCGAGCGGATGAAAGAAGGTCAGATGCAGGATCGGCGGCACGCCGGACGCCTGCTGATCGAAGCGCACGCTGCGGCCGCCGACGCTGTAGTCATAGGCCTCGGCCCAGCCGTCGCTGCCAGGCACGACTTTCATGCGATCCGGCCGCAGCGCGTAGAGTTCGCGGACCTCGTGCTGCCGCACCTCGTGCTGCCGCACCTGCGTGTCGAGCGTGACGGCTTCGACATAGGCATTGCCGGCGAGCAGCAGATGCGCATAGAGCGTCTCGAAGAACACCCCGCCATCCTGCCGCGGATTCGGCCGCGTCAGCAGCTGTGCCAGCGGATGCGCCTCGCGTTCCTGCGCGCCGTCGAAGACGAGAAAGCTGCAGGCCGCCGCATTCTCGGCGATCAGCCGGACGGCGCGGTGCACGATGGCATTCGACAGATAGCCCTCACGGGCGAGCGCCGCAAAATCCTTCGGCGTCCATCGCGCCCGCCCGCCGCTCTCGAATGCGAGCACGCGCGCGGTGCGCGACGCCTTCACTTCCGGCGCCGCCAGATAGGCTTTCAAGCGATCGAACATGATATGATCCAATTCAACTGTGCACGGGACACGAGGTCACAACACCCTGATCCTTGGCCCATCCCCGCGCGGCACCAGCGCCAGCGAGGCAACCGCCCAGACCATGGCGTCCAGGCGATCCGGCGAATGGCCAGACGACAGGCCCGAACTTGCGAAGTCGCACATCTCGTCTTCGAGCGCGGCAAAACTGCCGGCGTGCTTCACGCGCCCCTGCTCGTACAGTGTCGCCACCGGCTCGGCGCGCAGCCATTTGCCGCGCAAGGCGCGCACCGGCGTCACCGGCACGGTGTGATCGACTTCGTTGATCACGCTGCGCACCATCTCACCGCCCTGATTGACTTCCACCACCAGCGCATCGGCCTCCAGCCGGCGCCACAGTGCGATCGCCTTGTTGGCCCAGGCCGTCGGCGTCACCGACGATACGGTGTCATCGGCCAGCACATAGACGATGCCGCCCTCGGCGATCCCCGCGGCAACGATGCCGCAGCAGTCTGCGCGCTTGCCGGACGACACCGGCGGATCAACCGCCACGACGATGCGCTGCAACGGCGGTGCCTCGCGCACGCGGCACCGTTCGAGCAGCCCCCGCGACCACAGCGCGTCAGGCCGATCCTCGATGATTTCGCCGTCGAGCTCCTGTCGGCCGAGCCGAGTGCCAGCATAGCGATCCATCACGCTCTGCAGAAACGTCGGCGCGAGGTTGAACGCATTCACTACGGTTGCGGCGCGCGTCGTCACCGTCGTCGGATCGCCCATCAGGCGTTTCAGCAGCGCCGTCGGCCGCGGCGTCGTGGTGATCATCTGCCGCGGCCGGTGGCCCAGCCGCAGCCCGAATTGCAGCATGTCGAACGTGGTTTCGGCATAGCGCCACTTCGCCATCTCGTCGGACCATGCGCAGGAGAATTGCGGGCCGCGCAGGCTCTCGGGATCTTCCGCGGAGAATACCTGTGCGACGGCGCCATTGCTCCATTCCAGCCGCTTGCGTGACGGCATCCAGACCGGGCGCTCGTGATCCGGATGCACACTGAGCAGCCCGGACACTCCCTCGATCATCACTTCACGCACGTCGTGTTCGGTTTCGCCAACAAGCGCAATACGACGGGCTTTTTCGTGCGCTAGTGGCGCCTGACCGAGCGCCTGCGCACGCACCCATTCGGCACCGGCGCGTGTCTTGCCTGCGCCTCGTCCGCCAATCATGAGCCATGTCAGCCACGGCGCACCATTCGGCGCGATGTCAGGCGGCACCTGATGCGCATGCGCGAAGACATTCCAGCACTCACTCAGGAAGCCTCTCTCGCCCCGCGTCATTCCCGTCGACAGGAATTGGCGGTCGCCCGCCAGGCCGTCTTGCAAGACGTTCAGCAATGCGTCGACGGAGTTCGTCGAGGTCTCGGGGGCGGTCGTCATCTTCGGCGGGCCTCTGTTCGTTGCCGCCCTGCACTTTCTTCAGTTCGGTCAATGTGCGCGCCAGGGAAGCCAGCGTGCGGGCGCGGCGCTCGGCCTCTGTGCGCAACGCTTCATTCAAGCGCCGGCGGCCAACGATCTTCTGGATCGAATCGAGTTCGCGTTCGATGGCTTGGGTAACGCGATCGGTCAGCGGCGCGTCAGGCGGCAAATCATTGAACCGATCGACGGCCGTTCGCCGTCTTGCACGCGGAGCGCTGGACCGCTTCTTGGTAACAGCTTTCATTGCGGCCGGTCGCTTCTTGATTTGAGTTGGAGGTATATCAACTTCAGCAGCGGATGCTGGTTTCGGCCTCCCCGGTCCGGCGAAGATTGTCGTTGCCGCAATCGTCCTCTTCCGGGCCGCCACGCTGGCCCGGATTTTTTCAGCGGCTGCTGCCATGGTGGCCGGGTCAACGGCGCTCCATGTTTTCTGTGAATTCTTTACTTTCGAGTTCTTGGAGCTCTTCTTCGCCGCCCTTGGTTTCCGCGCGGCCTTCACAACGACAGCAGCCCGCGCCGGCTTTCTCGCCGGGCGGGCTATTGGCTTTCTGACCATGTTGGGAACTCGTTGCTGCTGTCAGTCGATCATGCCGGACTGACTGAAATTGATCGGCCGATCGCCGAAACCGATCACGTCCTGAAGAACACAAACCAGACCACGCCGAGGATCAACACAGCGAGGCCGAGGCTGATCGCCAAAAGCGCGAGGATCGACGGACCCGGTTCGGCCTGGCGTGCCTCGGTCGCGGATTCGACGATCTGCTCTTTTTGCTTGGTTGCCGAATTCCTGATTATCATGGCACCCTCGTTTGGCTTGCTGTTGGATGCCGATGAGATTCCTTGCGGCACCGTATGGAAAGCAACGCAGGATTTGGATCGATGTTCCGGGTATTCACCGCACACCGGGCTAAACAGCGCGGCGCAGATTCGCCGCCAATCAGCAGCGGCGTTTCCTGCGAACCCAATTGTGGAGCATGCCGCAAACCTACTTCGACAGCGCAACGCTGTCAAGGCTAAAAATCCTAGAATTTGAATTTAGTCCTTAAATCGGAATTTTGTCCGAGCGATCAACGCGCTGGCTATCGCGGCGGCTGCGACCACGCCGCTCCCGGCGCACCGGTGATCTTGCCGGGATAGTCGATATTGACCACGCAATTGCCGCGCAACGCAGCCGCGGCCTGCAGGCACTGCTGATAGTCGAAGAACCGGCAGATCTGCGGCACACTCCCCGGCCCGCGGGGGCCGCCGGTCAACACGCAGAACGGCGGAATACCGGAGCTGGCCGCGACCGATGGCCGCGCCTGCGCAGAATCCACAGCCGGCAACGACGCCGACGCGATTGCAATCGCGGCCACAGCCCATAGGAGCCTGCGAATCCTTGTTGTCATCGATGCGTCCTTCACGAGCGGGCGATCACTCACCGCGCGCGCCGGCGACGTTGTGGCGCCGGTTCCGCAGCAGCTCCGCCGCGATACTCGACATTGCCCACGCAGTTGCCTCGCGTACCGACGGCAGCATTGATGCATTGCTGGTAGTCAGAAAAGATGCAGTTGCTGACATAGGAGGATTCGCCGTTGGCGCCACTCTGGGCGATGCAGAATTGCGCACCAGCCGCCGAGGCCGGCGTTGCTCCCGCGAGGACGAATGCCGCAAATCCCAAACCGGCCAATGCCGAAAGCTTCAAACGCGAATTCAATGTCATGATGGTCATCCATATGAAAATGCGCAGGCTCGAGGCCCGCGCACGATCATATAGGGTGCAACACCGCAATCGATAGGACATTCACAACATTGCGTTTCGACAAGACAGCCATGTCTTTTGTCGATTGCAATGGCGGCGCGCCCGGCACCGGCCGGTCTTCGCTGCCCTATTTCAGCGAGGTATTCACGGCGGCGTAGCGCCCGTTCAGCGTGGTACCAAGGCCCTGCACAGCCACGATGATCGCGAGGCTGATGCCAGCAGCGATCAGCGCATATTCGATGGCCGTTGCACCGGACTCATCGTCGATAAATTTCGAAATCAAACGCAACACGAAAATCTCCTCATACGGCTGCGGATTTCTTCCACGCCGTCCCCTGAAAACTGAACTCAACCTAAGCGGCAGAGGTTGCAGGAAGGTTCACCAACAGGCTCAATTATGAATTAATCGTGCGGTAACTATGTGTGCGCTCGCCCGGAGCAACGGGACTTGGGAGTATCGTGGGGCCGGGTATCGTCTGCATTTCAGCTTGCACTTAACCAGAAGTGTCGAGGCTTGTCCCAATGGCATCTGAACCTGTCGCATGCAGCCAATCCGTCGCGGCGTTCATTCCCGAATTCGAGCATCTTGTCGTAGAGGTCATGAAGGAGTGGAAGGTCCCGGGCCTCGCCGTCGCTATCGTGCAAGACCCGGAGGTTGCGTTCGTTGGGACCTATGGCCTTCGCGATATCGCAGCCGGCCTGAACGTCACGACGGATACGCAGTTTCAAATCATGTCGGTCTCGAAGTCGTTCGCCGCTACGGGCCTGGCCCTCTTGGTTGACGAGCGGCGCATGGATTGGAAGAAGCCGGTGCGGGAATACATCCCGGAATTCCGGCTCTATGACACCGTTGCGAGCGACCGCGTCACGGTGCGCGATCTGCTATGCCACCATTCCGGATTGCCACGTCACGATTGGATCTGGCTGCCCGGCGATCTCTCACCCGCCCAAATGCTGGCAGCGCTGCCCTATCTCGAACCGAGCGCCGACATTCGCAGCGCCTTTCAGTATTCGAACCTCGGCTACCTCATTGCGAGCGTGGTGGCCGAGCGCGTCAGCGGCCGGAATTGGGCCGACTTCACCCGCTCGCTGACCGACAAGCTGGACATGAAGGTGACGTTCACTGTGGAGGAGCTTGCCGCAGCTACCGACGCGGCCGTGCCCTACGGGATGATGGGAGACACTTGTCAGCGCACGAAACTCTGGCCCATCAGCGTGCCGGCTGCGGGCGGCATGAGCACGTCGATTACAAGCTTCGCGAACTGGCTTCGTTTTCATCTCGGCCAGGGCGCGTTTGAAGGACAACGTCTTCTGTCATCCGGCCTGATACAGGAGCTCCAGAAGCCGCGCGTGCATGTCGGGGCAACCGGATTCGCCGAATACAGCGATGTGCATTTTGGTTTCGGCTTCCGCTCGCACTGGTATCGCGGAGAACGCGTGGTGTGGCACGGAGGCGGCTTCACCGGCACGAACGCGCTGATGATGATGTTGCCCGATCGCGGCGTCGGTGTCGCGGTGCTCGCCAATAATGGCATGACTCCGATACTCGCTCCGCACATCCTCGCGAATTATGTCTTCGACCGCGTCTGCGGCAAGGAGCCGGTACCCTGCTTCGGTCGCTTCCGCGAGCAACGCCGCAAATTCGTGACGCAATACGAGGCTTGGCTGCGGGCCGGGAAAGCCGCGCCGACGCCGGCCACCGAGCCGCACCGTAACCTCGCGGATTATGCCGGTAACTACGAGCATCCCGGCTATGGCCGGATGACGATCACGCATGCCGAAGGCAAATTGCATTGGGCGTTTCGCGGCATGTCGGAGCCGCTCGCGCATCGAAACTCGGACACGTTCGAGCTGCCAGAGGCACCCGAGTCGCCCGGCGGCCTGATGCCGAGCCGGCTTTCCCTCTCATTTTCCACCGGCGAAGACGGGAATATTGCGAGCGTGGCAGTCCCGCTCGAGCCGCAGGTCAAGGACATCGTCTTCACACGCGTGGCAGCGGAACATTTCTGAAGTCGGATGACGGCTTCGCCTACTCCGAAACCAGCGACGGCTTCGCCTTTGCCGGCCCTGCCAGCGGGCGTTCTTCCATCAGCAGCAGGAACAGTGTCGACAGCGCCAGCAGGGCTGCCGCAGCTTCGAACACATAGCGGAAGGCGCTGACCATATCGCTGGCCGCGATCGGATGCGTGCTGGCGGCATGTTCGCCCGATATCGAGATGTCCGTGCCGAGCGCCATCAGGAGAATGGTGGTGAAGGCGGCGACGGTGAAGGACGCCATCAGCGCGCGAAAGAAGTTCATGGCGCCGGTCGCGGTCCCGATCTGCGGGCGTGGCACGGCGTTCTGGATCGACACCAGGCTGACCGGAAATGCCGTGCCGAGCCCGATGGAGAACAGGCCGAGCATCGTGAGCAGCGCCCAGAGTGGCAGCGGCGTCGCGAGCGCCAGCGCCAGACCCATCAGCGCCGACATGGCGGTGCCGGCGATGGCGACGCGCTTGTAGTGCCTGGCCTTGGTCATCATGTGGCCGGCAAAGGCAGCGCCGCCGACTGACACCGCCGCGATCGGGATCAGCGCAACGCCGGCTTGACCTGCGGTCAGGCCGTAGACCACTTCGTAATAGAGCGGCATGTGTACGGTGAGCCCGAGCATCGCACCCATCGCGCAGCCGCCGGCGGCCATCGCGAAAGGCACCACCGAGCCTGACATCAGCGGCAGCGGCAGGAACGGCTCGTCGTGATGGATCGCATGCCAGATGAAGGCGAAAGCCATCACCGCTGCAGCGCCGATCATCGCGACGATGGTCGGCGACGCCCAGGAGAATTTGGTGCCGCCCCATGTCAGCACCAGCATGAAGACGACGGCGGACGCCATCAGCAGCACGCCGCCCAGCCAGTCGACCTTGCGGCGGCGATGAAACACAGGAAGCTTCTTCATCTTCGGCAACAGCAGCGCCAGCGATCCCACACCGAGCGGAATGTTGATCCAGAAGATCATGGACCAGTGCAGATGTTCGGCGAACAACCCGCCGATGATCGGGCCGCCGATGCCGGCCGCCACCCACACGCCGCTGAAATAAGCCTGATACTGGCCGCGCTCACGCGGCGACACCACGTCGGAAATCACCACCTGCACGATGGGCAGGATGCCGCCGCCGCCGAGGCCCTGCAGGGCACGTGCGATGATCAGCACGATCATGTTCGGCGCCAATGCGCACATGATCGAGCCAACCATGAACAGCGACATCGCGGTGATGATCATCGCGCGGCGACCATAGATATCACTGAGCGTGCCGAACACCGGCGCCACCGCGGTCGATGCGAGCAGATAGGCGGTGATGACCCAGGACAGGTTGTTCACATCGGCGAATTGCCGGCCGATGGTCGGCAGCGCGGTGGCGACGATGGTCTGGTCGAGCGCTGCCAGGAACATGGTCAGCAGCAGGCTCATCAGGATGGTGCGGACTTCGGCGGGGGTCAGCGGCGCCTTCACGACAGCAGGCGCGTCGCCGGGTTCGATCACTTCCGTGGGGATCCGCGACAGTTCCTGCGCGACTTCGTCCGACAGGAGCTCATCCGACGAGATTTCCTCGGGCAATACCTGATCATCGGCCGCTGACCGGCTCTGTCGCTCGAACTTGTTCATGAAACTTCGGATTCAAAGGACTTGGGAGGTAACCGGAGAGCCAGAACGGCGCGACCTTCCGCGCGCAGACTCTCTTTGGAAGAAATCTATTCCCCTGCCCCATGCAGCAACAGTTGTTTCCTTGCATGGGAGCGTCCCGCGGCGGGCGGACCGAGGGGCTGAAGGTCCCTAGCTCCGTCAGACCATGCCCGGGACGCATCCGTTTCGGCGAACTTCGGCCCCCACGGGCCAAAGATCACTCGAGCTCGAACTCGTCCCCCAAATGGATCAGATGCGGCGTTTCATCTTCAACCACGACCACTTTTCCCTCAAATTTCGGGTGCGCCTTGAAGAACGCCACCAAGCCATTCTTCGCCGGTGACCAGTTCGGTCTGACTGGCTTGTCGCTGCCTCTCTCCTTTCGTTTCTGCTCCTTGGCTTGTTCCTTTTTCCAATCGGCCTTGCGTGCCTCATCGATCTCATCGATCGGATAGGTCAGGTGGATGGTGAAATCCTCGTCCTCGTCTCGTGCCTCCAACAACATTTCAAGCGTCTCCCGCTCCGGGTTGCCGTGCTCGCCATTCCCGGAGAAAACATAATGATCGGCGGTCACGCGCGCGAAGAAGGTCGTCGCCATGTTGTTGCTACTGCCGTGATGCGGCACTTTGAGAATATCGACGTGAAGCTCGCCGCCGTTCTTGATGACCCCAACCAATTCTAACCCCTTGAGAATCTTATCGCCGCGCGCATCGCCGGTGAGCAGCATTTTCTTTCCCTCTGCCTCGACGAGCACGACGATACTGGAGAGATTCGGCACTGACTTGTCCACGAACGCCGCCAGCATGGCTTCCGGTGTCGTCTCTTTGCCCTCTTCGTGGTCCTTCAGCCACTTGTCATGCGCTTTCTGTAGCGCGAGCAGTTCCGGCTGCATCGGTCCAACAACTGTGACCTGGAGAGGCCCAAGATCGACCGGCCCCGCAGCCCCGACTGCCATGATGAGCTTGCCGCCGAACTTGTGATTGGGATTCCAATTCAGAAATTCCGCGTCATCGCGCAAGGTCCGGCCTTGCGGAATGCTCGAAAGCACCTCGACCGTCTGATGCTGGTCTTCGTTCTCGATATCGATGTCGCCGAGCGCGTCATCGTCCATCCCCGCCAGCACCGAGGATGTCGCATTTCGACCTGCTACGACCTCGTCAGTGCTCAAGAGATCGTCGAGGCTGTTGAACCACAGGCTGGAAACCTTCAACCGAAGTCCGGGGGCGTTTTGGCGCTGCTCCTCGGTCAGTTCCAGAATGCCATTTATGTGATCATCATCGATATGCGTTACCATGACCACCTCCACCGGTAGTGGCTTTCCGTCATCCAGCGTCCGTGCTGTGCGAATCATTTCAAGACGCGGCTTTAGATGCGGAGTGTAGACATCAGCGGGTCCGCCATCGATCAACATCAGCCGCGGCTTGTCTTCGGTGCCGTAATGCAACATCAGGCAATCACCCTTGCGCGCAGGCAATACGTCGAGACTGAAGAACATTTTTGAGCTCCTGTCAGATCGATTGAAACGCACGTAGTACGTCGAGCATGCCATGCCCCTGAAAGCTTCGTTCGCGGCCGAGATCAGTAGCACTTTCGCATAGAATACGCTTTACGCGGCGCGGCTGCCCAACCAACTCGTCGTAACGTGCGAGCAACAGCGCCGCCGCGCCGCTGACGTGAGGGGTCGCCATGCTGGTTCCGGAGTTCGGTCCCCATTTCCCTTCTAAAATCGTGGACATCACTCGCTCGCCGGGCGCTACTAGATCTGGCTTCATACGACCATCGCCTGTGGGACCACGGCTGGAGAAGAAGCTGACGCCGTAAGTATGCGGCCAGTTGCCGTGGGTGGACCCGACGGTGATAACGCCGTCACCATTACCTGGATCGGTAATACTAAAGGCCGCGTAATTCTCGAAAATACCGTCCTTGGTTTCGAATTTTTGGAAACCGTGATTGCCTGCTGCCGCAACCACCACAACCCCGCTTTCCACAAGCCGCTCGCATTCATTGCATACTGGTGTGCGCCCGCAGGCGTAGTTGCGCACATTGTGCGGAATCGACAGACTCAGATTTGCACCGTGAATGGTGATATTGCTGTGCCGCTCGTTGACGTAGCGGATGTATTGCAGCGCCGCGATGATGGCGAATTCGGTATCCTGCATCGTTTTGCCAAGCACGCGTAAATCATAAAACCGTATGTCGGGACACATACCGCCAGCGTGCTGACTATCCCTGCCATTGCCATGCCGATCGGCGCCGATGATACCGGCCACGTGTGTGCCATGCGAACTGTTCGGCTTCGAATTCTCTGGATTTTTCAGCGTGATCAGTTTTTCAACGATCGCCCAGTTGACTGGCCGCTCTTCGTCGGCGTCGGTCGCGATCAAACTGAGATATTTTCTGGTATCATCGATTGTCAGCCCGGCAGCCTGGGCCAACGCCACCCGCTCCGTGCCATCGAGATCGCTTTCATTATTGCTGACGATCTCGCGGATTTTGCTGAAGTCAAGCGTCTTCACTATTCGCGACACAAATTGCGGAGCCGCGCCTTCATTCGGCTTACCCTTCACCGTCATGAATGCATCGTGGGTGCTGTCGATTCCCGAATCCAGCACTGCCCAGATCATATTCTTGCAGTTGACCTTGAACAGCGAATGCACCGCGTCCGCCTTGACGGCCGGAAGCGAGCGGTCGAGCGCAGGTGACGCGATGCGGTTCAGCGACACCTGAAAGATCAGGCCCGGCAGTTCGACGTCATCGTCATCGCTATCCGGCGGCAGTTTGCCCTCCATGATCTTGCTATCGTCCTGAACCGTTCGATAGAGCGCAAACATGCCGCTCACGATTTCAGAGATATGAGGTGAGTACCTGATGAAAGCATCGTCGATTTCGGTCATCGGCAATTTTTCGACCGGCAGCTCCGGCGCTTCGCGCTGATGCGGACGTGATAGACTTGAGACCCAGTAAATGAGTCCCGCCAACGCAATGTAACGTTCGAGCGATGTGTAATTGGGATCGGGAACCGGGATCCGAGAGAGCTTTGGCTTGGCCGCGCATTCCGTCAGCAGATTCGCCAGCCGTCCTGGATCGACCTCTCCAATCCGTTCCCAGAGTTGGGGCTGAAACCACCATTGTGTCACTGGCACGAGAACGCGCAGTACCTCATCGAAATAGAATTTTGCGCCCACAATTCCCTGCAAATAGGCGATCTTTGCTCTGGCGTTCGGCTTGATCCTCTGCAGCGCTTTCGAAATACGGCTTGCCACCTTTGCAGCGGTCGCCTGTCGATGTGGCGTGATCAGCAGATCTTGGCTAACGCCGGGATCTGCTGCAAAGGCGGCCCAGACGTCTCCCAATAGTGGAGAGTCCTGTAGCACTCGTCGATCATCGGCTGGGCCAAGCAGTATGCTTTCGACCAGACCCGGTGGAATGGCGAATTGCTCGGGGCGCTCCGGCACTCCCGGAGGCGTCGGTGGCGGTGCAACTGGCGGTGCTCCGCTCGGTTGCTCTGGACGCTGTTGGATTTTACTTGTTTTCTTTGCCACCCGCGCCACTCCAGATTACAACGTCCAAACCGCTTTCAGACCTTCGCTTTAGGATACGGAAATCCGTCAGGCTTCTTCAGGTTCGGATTGACTTGTTTGCGCAGTGCCGCGTCGCAAACCGCGTAGCCCCAGTTGATCAGACGATCTTGCGTGAGATCGTCGAGCCGCTTGAGACGCGTCGCGATCTCGGCGAGTAGCATTGTGTTTGCATGCGGACACGGCAGCGCGTCAGACAATTGATAGTGGGCAATATCGGTGCGGATGCCCCAATAGGCCCCCTTGCGCGACCGCTCGCTGTTAGGCTCGGTCGCGTGCAGCTTCAGGGAGTCGATGACCTGGCGCACGCGGAGCGCACGGACTTGGCTGTCGATCAGGTTCAGAACCCGGTAGGAATGCTGTGCCCAGTCGCGTTTCGGCTCCTCCTCCGTCTGCGTCTTGCCACCGGCGTCGCTGACAAAAACCGTCTTGTGCCGCTTCCACGCAGTTTCAAGCCCGAGATTGTCGTAAACTCCGCCATCGGTGAGCACGACCTTGGTGGTGAATGGCGGCCGCTGCAGGTCGTCGCCCGTGTGTGGAGTGAAGTCGCTGTCCTTGAGCCGCAACTCGAACGGTGAAAGCACCGGCGGAAATGCAGAGGATGCCGCCACCGCCTGCGCAAGCGTCACCTTCAGCTTCGGCGCCTCGACCTTGCCGACGCGATAATCCCACATGTACTTCTTGGTGAAGCGCCACAGCACACCGGATTGCACATTGGTCGCATTGATGACGAAGCGCGGTGCGTCCGGCAGATCCTGCAGCGTCTTGCCCTTGAACAGCGCGTCATCGTAGGCGCTGGCGATGCGATCACTGACGGCGCCCGGCAGCAGCACGCCCCATATGACGGACTCCGCATCAATCGTCTCACCGGCGAATTCACGCAGCGGCGTCACGAAGTTGGGAATGAAGCTGCCATTGACGTCTGGCGTCGTGAAATTGATCCGGTTCCAGTTGAGGCCGAGAAACGCCGCCGTGATCGAACCGCCCGACACGCTCGAAATGCGGGAGATGCCGTCTTCGCCGCCAAGCAGCCCGGTCTCATAGAGACGCCACAGCACGCCGATGTGAAACACCATGGCGCGGTATCCACCGCCTGAGAGACACAGCGCCGGTGTATCCTCAAGCGGTTCGGCGACCTCACCGGGGACGACCTTGACGGGAGAAGCGGCGGCAACGGGCACTTCGGACATAACGGGTCCCCCTACCTGAAATGCTTTCTACCTATAGATGTTATTATTTGTGACACGTTATAGGGAGATTGCGACAACGTGAAGTGATCTGCGGCGCAGTGAGACAGTATGTCTCTAGACCTTATCGGCCGGCCGCTTCTTCAGCTTCGCCTTGCGCGGCAGCAGCGCTGGCCAGGTCACGATGTGATCCTGCAGCTCGTCGTCGGAGATCGTATCCTCGCTGCCCTCGACCCGCCCGCGAACCGATACGCCGGCTTCATGGACGGTGTCGGCGCTGCCCGAGATCAGCGGGTGCCACCAGTAGAGATCGCGCCCCTCGGCTGCGAGCTTGTAGCCGCAGCTCGGCGGCAGCCAGCTCAGAGTGCGAACATTGTCGGGGGTCAGCCGCACGCAATCGGGAACATGGTCGGAGCGGTTCGGATAATCCTTGCAGGCGCAGAGGCCGGCATCGAGCAATCGGCAGGACACATGGGTGTAATAGATCTTGCCGGTATCCTCGTCTTCCAGCTTTTCCAGACAGCAGCGTCCGCAGCCGTCGCACAGGCTTTCCCACTCGGCGCCGGACATCTCTTCCAACGTCTTGGTTTTCCAGAACATTCCCTCCTGTGCGGAAGGACGCGGGGGACGCGCGGTCATGCGATTTGAATCGATCCAGGTTGCGGCGAAACGCCCTTCTAGGAGTTGCGGTGCAGGCTCTGCAAGCAACATCGTGTCGGCCGGCTCGCAAACAAGGGCAAAACCGGCAAGCTGTTAGCCCTGTCGTGCAAATGATAAGCAATGCCATTGGTTTATCCGCCCTGCTCGGCTAGAACTTGAACGACTCTCCGGCGGCCGCAAACCTGCCGCCGGGTTGCCGCATTATTTCAGCATGACGTCCGCGCGGTGCCGGTGGGTGCACGCGAGCGCTGCAACAAACCAAGGGCCCCTGTGCCTCAGATCGTGCCATCCCGTTGGAAGACCAAGTTCCGGCATTTCCTGCTGGATCTGGATGCGCGCATCGATTCCGGCCTGTTCTCTTCCGGCCGCGGCACCCGCGAACTGTGGGAGCGCTACTCCACCTTCATGGACCGCTTCTATGTCGGCCGCTGGAAGCGCTGGGTGTTCATCGAGCCGCTGTCGGAAATGGCAACCATCGGCCTCGGCGGTCTGATCCTGATGCTCGCGCTGGCGCAGCCGGCGTTTCGCGAAACCGCCGATGAAGACTGGCTGAAGAAATCCGACCTCGCGGTCACGTTCCTCGATCGCTACGGCAATCCCATCGGCAGCCGCGGCATCAAGCACAACGACTCGATCCCGCTGGAAGACTTCCCGGACAACCTGATCAAGGCCACCCTCGCCACCGAGGACCGCCGCTTCTACGATCACTTCGGCATCGACATCGCCGGCACCGCGCGCGCGCTGGTCACCAACGCGCAGGCCGGCGGCGTACGCCAGGGCGGCTCGTCACTGACGCAGCAGCTCGCGAAAAATCTGTTCCTGTCCAACGAGCGCACCATCGAGCGCAAAGTCAACGAAGCGTTCCTGGCCATCTGGCTGGAAACCCGCCTGACCAAGAACGAAATTCTGAAGCTCTATCTCGACCGCGCTTACATGGGCGGCGGCACGTTCGGCGTCGACGGCGCAGCGCATTTCTATTTCAACAAATCCGCGCGCGACGTGAAC
Organism: Tardiphaga sp. OK245; assembly: GCF_900108575.1. NCBI lineage: Bacteria > Pseudomonadati > Pseudomonadota > Alphaproteobacteria > Hyphomicrobiales > Nitrobacteraceae > Tardiphaga > Tardiphaga sp. OK245. Next base: position 1,223,658 of record NZ_FNWZ01000003.1, read on the forward strand.
CTTGCAGAAGCCGCGATGCTCGCCGGCCTGTTCAAGGCCCCGACCAAATACGCGCCGCATATCAACCTGCCCGCCGCGCGCGCCCGCGCCAACGTGGTGCTCGACAACCTCGTCGATGCCGGCTTCATGACCGAAGGTCAGGTGTTCGGTGCGCGGCGCAATCCCGCCGTCGCCGTCGATCGTCGTCAGGAAATCTCGCCGAACTACTATCTCGACTGGGCCTTCGACGAGATGCGCAAGCTCGTCGATACATTCCCGAAATCCTATGTCGAACGCGTTTTCGTGGTCCGCACCGCCATCGACATGAATGTGCAGCGCGCCGCCGAAGCCGCCGTGGAAAACCAGCTTCGCCAGTTCGGCCGCGACTATCATGCGACGCAGGCCGCCACGGTGGTGTCGGACCTCGAAGGCGGCGTCCGCGCCATGGTGGGTGGCCGCGACTATGGCGCAAGCCAGTTCAACCGCGCGGTGGACGCGATGCGCCAGCCCGGTTCTTCGTTCAAACCCTATGTCTATACGACGGCACTGCTCAACGGTTACAAGCCGACCTCGATCATCCTCGACGGCCCGGTCTGTATCGGCAACTGGTGCCCGCAGAACTATGGCCACTCCTATTCCGGCAACGTCACGCTGACGCAGGCCATCACCCGTTCGATCAACGTCGTGCCGGTGAAGATTTCGATTGCGCTCGGCAAAGGCGCGCAGAATCCCGCAAAGGCCGGCCGCGTCAAGATCGTCGAGACCGCGCGCCGCTTCGGCATCACGGCGCCGTTGCTTGATACGCCGTCGCTGCCGATCGGCTCCACCGAAGTCACCGTGCTCGAACACGCCGTCGCCTATGCGACCTTCCCGAACAAAGGCCGATCGTCGAAGCCACATGCCGTGCTGGAAGTCCGTACCGGCGCCGGCGACCTCGTCTGGCGGTTCGACCGCGATGGTCCGAAACAGTTGCAGGCCATCCCCGCCTCCGTCGCCTCCGATATGGCCGGCATGATGAGCCACGTGGTCAGCGAAGGCACCGCACGCCGCGCGGCGCTGGACGGCATTCCGACAGCAGGCAAGACCGGCACCACCAATGCGTATCGCGACGCATGGTTCGTCGGCTACACCGGCAACTTCAGCTGCGCAGTCTGGTACGGCAATGACGACTACTCGCCGACCAACCGCATGACGGGCGGCTCGCTGCCGGCGCAGACATGGCACGACATCATGGTCGCCGCGCATCAGGGTATCGAGATCAAGGAAATCCCGGGTGTCGGCGCGGGTACCAAGAATCCTGCCGCAGCCGCCTCATCCGTCATGGCCGCCAACGCGCAGGACGCCAAGCCCGGCCCGCCACCGGTGCTGACGCGCCGCGGCGCCGACGTCCTGCTGCGTGTCGAGAAGCTGCTCGACGACGCCGGCAAGACCGCCGGCCGCACATCATCCAACGAACCGTTGAAGCCCCGCGCCTCCTCCGCGTTGGCCTTCCCCGAGAGCTACGCGTCGGCGAATGATGCACCGGATGCCAAAACGACCACATCCGCAACCGCCCCCGCGTCGCGCAAGAACTGAAGCTGCTATCATGACGGTGCGCACGTGCGGCTGATCTTCCTCACGCTTCTGGCGCTCGCGATCGCCACTGCTGTCGGTCTCGGCCTGACCTGGACCACCGCGACCCGCGGCACAGACCTTGGCACACTCACCATCGGTGCATGGACAGCGCGCCCGCGCACCGGCACCAGCGAGATCGATCCCTATGCGCGTGCGTCCATTGCACGGTCGGGCGAATTGCCGATCGGCACGGGCGACGGCGTCACCTTCACTGCCACCGCCGACGACAGGAAAAAGCCGCTGGACGGTCGCTGCGATATCGTCGTGTCAGGCGTGACACCGGCTGCGCGTTTCTGGACGCTCTCGCTCTATGACACCAAGGGCCGTCTGGTGCCCAACACATTGCAGCGCTACGGCTTCACCAGCCAGGAAGTGGTGCGCAATGCCGACGGCGCGTTCGAGATCCGCATCGCTGCACGCTCGCGCGCGGGCAACTGGCTGCCGACATCAGCGCTGGAACGCTATGTGTTGATGCTGCGGCTGTACGATACGCCGGTTGGCGTTGCCACCCGGACGCAGAAAGACGCACCGATGCCCGCCATCGCCACGGTGAGCTGCCCATGATCCGGCTGATGTTCGCGCTCATCGGTGGTGTCGTGCTTGGCGGCATCGTGCATCTTGTCAGCGTGCTGGCGCTGCCGCGTATCGCGACGCAGGACGCCTATTCGCGCCTCGCTTCGGTGACGAAAGAAAATGCGGTGACAGCATTGCCGCAGACCGAGCCGGCCAATGCGCTGCTGCCATTCATGGACCCGGCCTTCGCCATGGCGGTCTGCCGCTACGACCTGGCCAAAGGACCGATCAAGCTCACCGTGCCGGTCAGCCAGTCCTACACGTCGGTGTCGTTCTATACCCGCAGCGACGTCGCTTACTACGCGATCAACGACCGCTCCGCCGGCCGGCGCGTCATCGAGCTCGATCTGATGACCGAGGCGCAGCACGAAGCCCTGCCCGAGGAAGAGGACGTCACGTCCGCCGACCGCCTCATCATCGACTCGCCGACCGCGACCGGCCTGATCGTACTGAAGGCGCTCGCCGCCGAACCCGGCCTGATGATCCAGGCCCAGGCATCCCTCGCCGCATCGAATTGTCGGGTGCAGACCGATCCGCCGGCTGCGCCGGTGAAAGGCAAGCGCTGATAAGCGATCGTCATCGTAGGATGGGTAGAGCGTCTTCGCGAAACCCATCATGTCGTCGTGTGTATTTGATGGGTTTCGCTGCGCTCTACCCATCCTACGTGCGCTATCCCGTAGCCAGCGGCGTGCCGATATCCGCCACGAGCTTCACGAGATCGGCCTGCCGTGACCTGCCGGTCTTGGCGTAGATCCGGTTGAGATGTGTCTTCAGCGTATTCTCCGAGATCCCGAGCGAAGTGGCCGTCTGGGACGGGTTGAGCCCCTTTCCGGCGCTCACGAGCACGCGCGCTTCGGCGGGCGTGAGCTCGAACAGCGTTGTCAACACGGCCTCCGGCATTGGAGAGGCCGAGGTCGTTGTCGAGACGAAGACGGCCGCACATGCGGGGCGAAAAGCGGCGCGCGCCGTACCAGCGGTCAAAGGCAGGACATAGGCGACCGCGGGCGGTTGTCCTGCCGCCGACACCGGCAAGCCAATGCCTTTGGCGCCGAGCGAGAGGTCCGAGGCAGCGCTTGCGATCGCCTGCAGCAAGGCGTCGCCCATCAATGCGTTCTGTGCCTGAATGGTTCGCCCCTGACGCAGGATCGGACCATCAGTTGCGAACATGCGTTCGGCACTTGCATTGGCATGGAGCACCGATCCGGCCGCGTCGGTCAACACGACGGGCACCGCGAGGTTCTCAAGCGATTCACGAAACAGCTGCGCGGTCACGCGCACGTCATCGAGCAGGTCGCTGATCATCGCGGCCCTGCGCAAATGCGGAGACAGCAAGGTCAGAAACCGTTGATCCTCGGCAGATACGGCAGCCTTGTCCGCCCAGGTGGTGCAGCCGAGCAGACCGATGCGGTCCGGCGTGTGGGCGAATTTGACAATGCACCCTTCCCGCAATCCCTGCGGTCCGGCCCAATTACGAAAGAAAGCGGTCTGCTGCAATTCACTTTCGGGCATCAGCGAGAGCGTGGATACGGGCGTATCGATATCGCCGACCACTGCAGCCTTCAGGCCCGGAATATCATCGAAACTGTAGTCCTGCAGCGCGCGCATGCGCTCGGCATCCCAGGGCGATTGGGCAGCAAACCGGCCGTGATTGTCCGACGTGCCAGCGAGCGCAATCGTGGTGTAGGCCGCATCCATCGTCTGTGTGATGCGGGTGAGAACACGCGACCATCCCTCACGGTTCAGAACGCAGTCGTAGATATCTCCGATGATTGAAGAGAGTACGTCATTGTCGACAACGTCCATGAACATTCCAAATCCGTGATTGCGCGCGCTCTGGTGTGGTAGGGCGAGATCGAAGTCAATTTCCGGACGCGCACACGCAGCATATTTTACCACATCATACTTCAGGGTGACGACACGAAATCCCGCAGCGCTTAGCAGTAGCGATGGCGACTCTGGGCTGTTCGGAGGGCGCATATGGGGGCCTGCTTGCCTGATCGCCCCCGCATGTCTGGAATTCTCGTCTCGAAGTGCTGGAGAACTCAATGTCGAAATCCGCTAAGTTGGCCTGCGTAATCGGCTGCATTCTGCTTGCGTCAACGCCCGTGCTGGCCGCGGACAATCTCGCTCAACCGCACTACAAGGCGGCAGTGTCCCCACAAATCGTGACATGGACAGGCGCCTATATCGGCGCCACCTTGGGCTATGGCTGGACCGAAAGTGCGTCCACCATTACGGCCATCGACACGATCATCACGCCATTTTTCCTGTCGCAAGGCACGATGCCCCGATCGCTCAATTCCCGCTTCGATGGATTCATCGGTGGCGCTGAAATCGGCTACAATTGGCAGATCGACCGTTGGGTAACAGGTCTGGAAACAGACTTGGCCTATTCGAAAATGGGCGCGGGCGTCACCTATTACGCCCCGGAGATTGGTGCCAATCCGGAAACCCTGACCAGCCATAACACCGAGCTGAGCTGGTTTGGTACCGCGCGTGCACGATTGGGCTATCTGGTGACACCGGAGACATTGTTCTTCGCTACCGGCGGTCTGGCCTACGGCCACGTGAAAGTCTCGTCCACTCTTGTGCCGGAGCCGACATTTCCATGTGCCCGGAACGCTCTCTGCTCCGCAGGGTCTGCATCGGAGACACGGATCGGCTGGGCGATCGGCGGCGGCGTGGAATCGAAGATCGCATCGAACTGGACCGCGAAGGTTGAATATCTGCATTTCGATCTCGGAACGATCAGCGATACGAGCTTGAGCAAGGCCACCTTCGCGGCTTGGCCAGGGAAACCGATCATGGGCGTTAATTCGAACATCACAGGCAATATCGTCCGCATCGGCGTGAATTATCAGCTGTAAGACGACCTCGGCGTGACGTTTTTCCGCATAGAAAACGTCCAGGGAGCCCTCTGGCGTAATCTGCCTGCAATCTCCCGCAGCGAAGCTCCGCATCCATCGCCGACCCACGAATCGGCGCGAATGCGGGGCCTCCATGCAACACGACCAAGAGCCGTCCGATACGGCCGCCAGCTATTTCCTGTCCTTGATCTGGTGGCCGCTGCTGTATTTCGGGGCGCTGACGGGCGCATGGTTTGCCTTCGCGAGCACCGCACCGATCCTCTGGTTCAATGTCGTCTATGCAGCGCTGCTGCTGACGATTGTGCTGCTCGAACGCATGACGCCGCATCGCGCCGAATGGCTGGAGCATGATGGCGAAACGCTGAATGACCTCGGTCACACGCTGCTGACCAAGGGGGCGGCGCAACTGGCCGTCGCGGCGACCTCGATCGTGCCGATGGCGATGGCGACCGTGACGCGCGCGGACGATCATGCCTCGCATTTGTGGCCGACGCAGTGGCCGCTGATCGCGCAGGTCGTGCTCGCGCTGGTGATTGCCGAATTCGGGCTCTACTGGTCACACCGGATCGCCCATGAAAACCTGTTCTTCTGGCGCTTTCATGCGCTTCATCACAGCGTGGTCCGGCTCTGGGTGGTGAATACTGGACGCTTCCATGTGATCGACTCGCTGATCAAGATGGCGCTCAGCCAGGCGCCGCTCTACCTGCTCGACGCGCCCCTGCCGGTGTTTCTGTGGGTCGGCGCGGTGACGGCCATCACCGGCCTCCTCACCCATTGCAATGTGGAGACGCGCACAGCGCTGTTCGATCCGATCTTTGCGACGCCAAAACTGCATCGCTGGCATCATTCGAAGACGCTCAAGGAAGGTAACAGCAACTATTGCGAGAACATCATGGTGTGGGACCATGTGTTCGGCACCTATCTCAATCCCGCTAAGGCGTCGCCGGATCGGCTCGGGATCAGCGGCAAGGTTGCATCGGATTTTCTGGGACAGATCGCGCAGCCGTTTTCGCGCAAGGGCGCGCGGCAGATTCTCGGCCGCCAGACCGTGCCGGACGATCAGGTGAAGCCAGTGGAAACGTCCGACGCCGTAGCGCGGATCAGCGAAGCGTAGTCCGCCCCGCGCTTCCAGCCCTACACGTCCAACTATCCGCCGACCTGGAGCACCTTGCCGGGGCGAACCGGCGTGAGGCTGCCGGCCATGGCCGTGGTCTGCGCCGCCAACTCGCCGATCAGCATATCAGCGCTGGACGCCATGCCATCGGGGGCGTGGATCACCATCCGTTCCAGCGCCCACTTATAGGACGATACCCGGCGCTGCAGGCATTGCTCGACCCACTGCACGATCAGCGCGTTCTCATCCATGCGTGCGATGGCGTCGGCGCGCTCCTTCGGTTCCAGCGCCGACACCAGCTTCAGGCTGGCATTGCGTTTGCGATCGAGCTCGACCACCTTTGCAGCCGTCGCATAAAATCCCTCGAAACGCAGGATGTCGTCGCGCGCGTCGTCCATCAGCACGCTGTAGCGCGACGTATGCGAGCGATGTGGCTCGTCGATCAGGAGCCGGCCATAGGCCGTGCGATCGTAGGTGACGTTCTGCCGCCATGGCGATGCGATCGGCTTGTAGTCGCCGAACACACTCTTCCACAGCGGGCGCGAATGCGGCGGCTCGATCAGCGGATAAGCGAGATCGCGCATCTGGCGCTCGAGATCGGTGAGCTGGAATTCCGACGACTTCAGGCCGACGCTGCCGGTGGCCTCGACGCCGATCCAGCGATGCATGTCGTCGGTCACCGCATTGTTGCGGGTACGGCCGAAATCGCCACCGGCGCAGCCGCCGAGCGTGCTGCCGATCAAGGTCGCAAGTATGAAACACGGCGCAAGAAACGACGTCTTGCGCCGAAGCCGTATCCGGTTCGGATGGGATATCGCCGACATCAGAATAAGTCCGGGGTCAGGAACGGGCGCGGCGCTTGCGGCGGCGCCCCGGCGCAGTGCCCTCTTCCGGGCCGCTGCCGCCATTGCTGTCGTCGATCTGACGCTCGATTCGGATCACCGGCAGGATCAGGATTTCTGCGGAGGTTTCGCGGGGAGACGGCGCCACATTCACGCCCAGCCGTCGCGCTGCCGCATCCGCCGGGAACTTGATGATGGTGCTCATTATCCAGTCTCTCCGCGCCGCTTCGCCCGTTTTGCCGACGCATGGTCATTAAGGACATTCATGGTTAATGGCGTGTTAACGCCACAGGTATCATCGAAACAACGGTTCGTTGATGCCGCGCGATGTCAACGAACGCGCGCTCCGCTCGCACCCGCATCGTTGAACCGACTCGTCGGAATCAGGTCTGCCTCGGCCAGAGGCCCATGGTTAAACACATATTAATGCGTCCGCGATAATTTGAGGCAAGGTTCCCTTAGTAAGCGTATGCCATGCCTGCCTCACCTCCAATGTTTCCGGGCTTTGACGGATTGCTGACGCTCTCGCGTCGCGAAGGTGTGGACGTGCGACCGACCTTGCTGCGCGTGCTGACGGATCTTTATGTCCAGGCACCGAACCATACGATCGACGAAGAGAAGCAGTTCGTCGAACTCACCGCGCGCCTGATCGATCAGGTCGACGACGCCACCCGCGCCGCGGTGCGCGCGCGGCTGTCGATCTATCCGAACACCCCGCGCGCGATCCTCAACCGGCTCAATCTGCGCCCGACCGAACCCGGCCAATCGGTGCCGCTCGCGCAGCCCATTTCCGCCGCGGAATCTCCCGCGCCGACCGTGAAGCAGCCCAGCGAAGCGCAGATGCGTGTCGCCGCCAATATGGCCATGGCGCCCAGGGACGCGTCCGAGATCAGTACACTGTTCTTTGCGGCGTCGAGCAGCGAGCGTGCGCAGATCCTGCATAACCTCGCCGAAACCCCGCTGCGATCCTCCGCCCGGATTCCGCAAGCCCGCGCCGCACGCGCGATGCACATTCTTGAAATGGCCGCCTTCGCCGAAGACCGCGACAACTTTGCGCGCGAGCTGAGCGAAGCCTTGATGCTGCCCGCCGCCATTGCCGAGCAGGTCGTCAGTGATCCCGGCGGCGAGCCCCTCGCCTGCTGCGCCAAGGCGCTCGGCATGCGGAGCGACATCTTCCAGCGTGTCCTGCTGTTCCTCAATCCGGAATTCGGCACGTCCGTGACGAACGTCTACCGGATCGCGCGCATGTATGACGTGCTGAGCGAACGCTCGGCACTGATCATGGTGGCCGCCTGGCGCGGCGCGCATATGGCAGCGACGCGCGCCAAGTTCCGCCCTGCGCTCTATGACGACGAACGCCAGCGCGCGCGGCCAAGCGCGCCGCAGGCACGACCGGGCGTTCAGCCAGGCGAGGATATCACGCGCATCAGAAATTCGCCGGGGCGCTAGCCCTTCGCCAATTCGAGAAAATGCCGCCCGGCCTTGTCCTCGGTCTCGACGATCCACACGTCGGGATCGAACGAGATCTCCTTCTGCAAGCGCTCTTCGATCTTGCGTTCTTCGACGGGCTGCGGCGGTGACGGCGCGAAGACGCGATCGACAGGGCGGCTCTCGTCATAGGCGCTTTGCGGCGCCGGCGTGTAAAGCATCGCGGTGCCATCCAGCAGCGCGACCTTCACGAATACGGCGCCCGCTTCCTCTGCACCACGACGACGCACGGCGCCGAACACGCCTTCGGTCTGGCAACGGCGCAGATAGGCTGCGACCCAAATGGCTGACTTCAATCGTGACATCTGAGCCTTTGATTACTCCGGAGAACGAGATTGCGAGGTGACTTCGAGACCGGGAACCAAGCCCGAAATGCGCAATTGACGCGACGCCCATTTATAGTATTATGACTATAACGCGCAACGTCGCCCGGCATCAATATCAGAATGTCACCCACCGACACACCCTTGGAATTCGTGGGGTCGTCGAAAGACGATCTTTCTGAGTTTCCGGTGCCCGTGAAGGTATGCATCGGTTTTGCTCTGCGAGCGGCCCAGAAAGGCAAAAAGCACCCCGATGCGAAGCCTTTGAAAGGCTTCCACGGCGCAGGCGTTGTGGAGATCATCTCTGATTTTGATGGCGCTACGTTTCGCGCGGTCTACACCATCAAACTGAAGGGCATGGTCTACGTTCTCCACGCGTTTCAGATCCGGGATCCAGACCCCTAAGACCGAGATTGACCTGATCAAATCCCGTCTAAAAGACGCAATGGCGCTTTACGAAGAAGCCATGGAGGGCAGCAATGAAAAAGCCAGCAAGCACAAAGAGCAGCGGCAACGTATTCGCCGACCTCGGCCTGCCAAACGCTGATGAGCACCTCATCAAGGCAGAGATCGTTCTCGGCATTGCCGTACGCATCAAAAGCAAGGGACTGACCCAGGCACAGGCATCCAAGCTGATTGGCCTTGCCCAGCCCGACGTCTCCAAGCTGCTGCGCGGACAGTTCAGCGGCTACTCTTATGAGCGCCTGTTTGGATTTCTCGTTGCCCTCGGCGAGCGCGTCAAAATCGAGGTGTCGGACGCGAAGACGAAGAAGCAGGCACGCGTCGAACTCGAAATGTCGTGAACCGCATCGCCGGGCCAGCAGCCCGGCAGCGCTAGTCGATCGCGCGCCCGGTGACGGTGGCGAGTTCGCGCACCATGCGATCGGACACCTGCCCGGTCACCGGCAGCTTCCGTTCGCGCTCGAAGCGCTGGATCGCAGCCGCTGTATCCGAGCCGACATTGCCGGTCGGCTTCAGCTGGCCGTAACCGTATTCGGTGAGCGCACGCTGCACGGCAGCGACGCGGCGCGTATTGGTGATGAGGTCGCCGAGCGGATCGGTGCGGGTTGCATTCGGGATCGCCGCCGGCGGGCGTGCCACGGCGCCCGTGGTCGCCGGTGGTGCCGGCGCCTTCAGGAGATTGCCGACCGGATCAGCCGCGCGCTGCTCGACGGGCTTGGCGGCGAGTGATGGCTTCGGCTCATTGGCGCTGTTGACCGGCTTGGAATCCAGCATGCGGGAATCGAGCTTGGTGTCTGACGCAGCATCCAGCGGACGCGGCTTGGGCAGCGGATTGGCGACCTGCGCCGGTGCCGGAAATGCAACGACGGTGCTCGAACCGAACATCGGCGACGGATGATGGCCCTTCTGCAGGAAAATGGCATTGGCGATGATGGCGCTGACCGCGGCGAACGCGATCAGGCCGGCGACCATGTCCTTCGGGCTGTGCAGCAGCACGCGCAGCACGATACCGCGCTCCGCGGGCTCGTCGACGATGGCGACGGCGCGGCCGCGTTTGGACTTGGTCGCTTTGGAACTGGCTTTAGGCACTCTTCTTCACCTGATGGGCTTGGTCGGACGGCGCGGTGCGCGCCGCGGGATTCAAGATCGCGATATTGCTGACGTGTTCAGCCTGCGGCGTAAACTCCAGCGGCAGCGCGATTGTGATGGTGGTGCCTTCGTCGATCCGGCTCTGCACCTGCATCTCGCCACCATGCATGCCAACGAGGCTCTTCACAATGGACAGGCCGAGCCCGGTGCCCTCATGGCGCCGCTGATAGGTCTTGCCGGCCTGGAAGAACGGATCGCCGATGCGTGCGAGATCGTCGGATGCGATGCCGACGCCGGTATCGCTGACGCGCAGCATCAAGCGTGATCCTTCGACGCCCGCTGCCACGGTGACGCTGCCGCCGCGCTCGGTGAACTTGATGGCATTGGATACGAGGTTGAGCAGGATTTGCCGGAATGCACGCGGATCGCCGTTGACCTCAGGCAGATCCTTCGGCGCATCGGTGATGAGATCGATGCCGTTCTCGCGCGCCTTCAGCGCCAGCAGATTGCAGCAATTGATCAGCGCCGGACGTGGCGCGAACGGCTCAGGCGAAATCTCGAAATTGCCGGATTCCAGCTTCGACATGTCGAGGATGCCGTTGACGACCGAGAGCAGGTGCTGGCCGGAATCGTTGATCAGCTGGGCATACTCCTTGCGCTTGGTCGCATCGAGCATCATCAGCTCTTCCTGCACCAGCATATCCGAGAAGCCGATAATGGCATTCAGTGGCGTGCGCAGCTCGTGGCTCATGGTGGCGAGGAAGCGCGTCTTCGACGCATCGGCGCGCTCGGCTTCGATGCGGGCCTGCGCCAATGCCTCTTCCTGCAGCTTGCGGTCGGTGACATCGCGCAGCACCGCGACGACTTCCGCATCGGCATTGGGCGACGAGATATCAGCGCCCTGCTCCAGCGGCCGGCAGCGCATCTCGACCCAGATGAATTCGGCGCCAGACGGACGCATGCGATCATTGCCGCGCACAACATCGCGGCGCAGGCGGAATTCGACGCTGCGGGCTTCGCCGCCGCGCGCGGCGTCAGACAGAGCCGTGAGATAGGCGGGGCGATCCGCGACATGGACGCGATCGAACAGGCCATGGCCCAGGAGTCGCTGTGCCGGGGCGCCGACCAGTGCTTCAGCCGCCGGCGAAATGAACTGCACGGCGCCATTGTGACGATGACGCGAGATCACGTCGCTCATATTGCGCGCCAGCAGGCGATAGCGGTCTTCCTCGACATAGAGCAGCGAGACGCTGGTGCGCGCCAGCGACTCCGCGCCGAAGGCCAGACCTGCTGCATAGATGGTGGCGGAGGCAATACCAAAGCCCATGAAGACGCCGTGGCCGGCGACACCAGCTTCGGATGCGGGCAACCAGTCAAGGCTGGTCAGCGCGATGAGAATGCCGACGCAGGACAGCGCCAGCGCCGATGCAAAGGCAACGATACGGCGCGAAGCCGAGAGTGCCGCCTCGATCGGCACCACGACAAGCCAGATCGCGGCGAACGAATTGATGCCACCGGTGGAGATCGCCATCATCATCACGAGGCCGGCGAGTGCGACGGACGACAGCACCTGTGCGCTTTCATAGCGGCCGGTACGCGACAGAAAATATGAGCAGAGGATCGGCGCCATCAGCCAGGCGAAAGCCGCGACCTCGATCGCGTTCGGCGCGCCGCGCAGCGCGAGATAGACAGGAAAAGCCGCAAGGGCCGCAAGGCTGCCGAGCAGACGCGGCGCCATGAATGCGCGATGACGCGCACTCGTCAGCGCATCGTAGCGCACTGAAGGGTGCAGCATGGCATCAAGGCAGTCGCGGATGATGGTCGATACTGTCACTGGTCTCGCTTCGGCTTGATCGTCAATTCAGACGCGCCGAAACGCCTCCTTTTATCGTTGTGCCAACGTGTCAGAGCGACATTAAGCGAACACTAAAGTGACCGCCGCGTTCGCCATGCCTAACGTGCAAGTGCTGATTTAAGAGGAGTTTTCGCATTTCCATTCGGCAACGATGGTGAACGAGTAGTTTCCATCGCCGCGTCCATATGGTTTCGAAAGTGTGCATCCCCAACATCGTGTCGGAAAACGCACGAACAGCTCATCAATGGAAAATTTACGCCAAACCGAATGAAGCGAATTTTCGTCGATTTAACCGCATCGCAAATACTTGCAATTTATCGACTGCTGCTAACTTCGATCCCAATTGCGACAAATCGCAACGGTTCGAAGAGACTAACGGGGTTCGCGATGTTCTTCCTGCTTCGCATGGCATTCTGGCTCGGGCTCGTGCTCGTGCTGCTGCCGAGGGACAAGACGCCGGAATCGGACAAGCTGCCGCAGATCGGCGCGTCCGATGCGGTATCGGCTGCGAGTGCGGCGATGTCCGACATGGCTCAATTCTGCAAGCGCCAGCCGGCCACCTGCGAAGTCGGCGGCCATGCGGCCACCGTGCTCGGCGAACGAGCCAAGGACGGCGCGAAGAAAATCTACCAGATCATCACCGAGAAAAAGCCGGATACCACCGGCTCGATCGGTGGCGAAGGTGAAGACCAGGGCGCGGTCGCCATGGTCAAACCTGACACGCTCACCCAGGACGACCTCGCCGCCGAATGGCAGCCACCCACCGTTGCCCCCTAAACGGCTGATTACGGCGGATAATTACCGCAAACGGCGGTCGCTTTCGGCGCTGTTCGTCCCTATATAGGGCCTGACATTGCTTGCAGGCCCCGATGACCACGATTGACGATATCCGCGATAATTTCGAGCTACTCGAGGACTGGGACGACCGTTACCGGTACGTCATCGAACTCGGGCGCAGCCTCACGCCGATGCCGGATGAGGAACATTCCTCCGCCAACAAGGTCAACGGCTGCGCGAGCCAGGTCTGGCTGTCGCGCCAGGTCGCCCGCGACCACGGCACGCCGGTGCTCAGCTATCTCGGCGACAGCGACGCGCATATCGTTCGCGGGCTGATTGCGATCCTGCTGACGCTGTATTCGGGCCGCAAGGCCGAGGATATTCTGGCCACCGATGCCATCAAGGTGTTCGACGAGCTCGGCTTCAAGGAACACCTCACGCCGCAGCGCTCCAACGGCCTGCGCGCCATGGTCGAGCGCATCCGCCGGGACGCCACCGAGACCCTGGCAGACGCGAACCAGGGCGTGACCCCATAGGCTCGAGCGTCCGCGGGCGCTGGCACCAGCGCTCCGCCAGGGATCCACTGATCGGAGCGCATCTGAGGCCCGTTTACCGGGCTTCAGCCCCAAGCGCGCCCGACCGAGCTCTCGCCTGCAGCCGGGACACCGCCTCGGCTAAAGGAACGTCGGCCTGGGAGCCGTCGCGCTCGCGCAGGCGCACTTGGCCGTCCCTCATCTCGCGCCCGCCGACGATCGCCATCACCGGCACCGCCATGTCATGCGCCGCCACGATGCGCCGTGAAAGCGTATCGGCGCCGTCATAGGCAACGGCCCTAACCCCCGCATCCTCGAACGCCGCCACAACGTCAGCGCCATATCCGGCCTGGTCTTTCGAAATCGGCGCAACGGCGACCTGATCCGGCGACAACCAGAAGGGAAGCACGCCGCCGTGGTGCTCGAGCAAGATCGCGATCATGCGGCCAAGCGATCCGAAGATGGCATGGTGGATCATCAGGGGCCTCGCGCGGCTGCCGTCGGCGGCGATGTAGGACGCGTCGAGCCGCTGCGGGAGAACGCTGTCGAGCTGCACCGTGCCGCACTGCCAGGATCGTCCCAGCCGGTCGCGCAACGCGAATTCCAGCTTCGGTCCGTAGAACGCGCCTTCGCCAGGATTGATGTGAGGCGCGAGGCCGCATTGCCGCGCGGCATCACCGAGCTTCGCCTCCGACCAGTCCCACGTCGCGTCGTCGCCAGTGCGCACCGCCGGACGCGTCGACAGCGCCACTTCGTAGTCGGGAAAACCAAGATCGCGATACACCTCGCCCAGCAAAGCGATGAAGCGCGCGACTTCGTCCTCTACGTCCTGCTCGCGGCAGAACACATGCGCGTCGTCCTGCTCGAAGGCCCGCGTTCGCATGATGCCGTGGAGCGCACCGGATGGCTCATTGCGGTGGCAAGCGCCAAATTCGGCATAGCGGATTGGAAGTTCCCGCCACGAGCGCAGACCCTTGTTGAATATCTGCACGTGGCAAGGGCATGACATCGGCTTCAGTGCCATCGCCAATTCGCCGTCATCGACCCGGAACATGTGCTCGCGGAATTTGTCCCAGTGGCCGCTGCGGCTCCAGAAGTCTTTTGGCAGCAGCTGTGGCGTTTGGACCTCGACATAGCCGGCTCTGCGCATCTTGCGCCGGAGATAGTCCTCCAGCACGCGGTAGATCGCATAGCCGCGCGGATGCCAGAACACCATGCCCGGCGCATCGTCCTGCAAGTGCCAGAGTTTGAGTTGTACGCCGAGATTTCTGTGGTCGAGATCGTCCATGGCTGTGTTCCTTACGAGGGGAAAAAGCGCGGACGGGGATCATCAAAAACAGAAAAGGCCCCGTCCGTCGCCGGCGGGGCCTTTTCTGGGTGAAGTACGCTTGTCTCTAGCGCGCGCGACCAGAAGGCGATCCGCCGTGAGCGGTCGCCGTGGTGGTCAATGCAGCTGATCGAAGCTTGTTCATGCGCTGTGTATGGCGGCAAAACGCGCAGGCGTCAACGCAAGCTGCTTGGCGTCGCGGGCCTGTGAGCGCGGCCACCGACCTCCCCGTCGTCAGGCTCGCATCCATCCGCACCCGGCTGCCTACGATCGACTCCGCGTTCCTAGCTCTCGAACGCCGCATCATCCGCGAGCCAGGTTCGCACTTTCGATGGCTGCCCCCTGACCTCACTGGCGAAGCCGTAATGCCGCGCGAGGCGATCCAGCGCGAGTTGCAACACGACCTTGGCGGAACGCGCCGGCCAGTTGCGTTCGCGCTCGACGTCTTCGAGGCCGCGCAGAAAGCAGCACACATCCATCAGAACCCCTGAAAATTCGGGCCCGCAGGCCTCCAGCGCCTGACTGACGCGCTGGCGCGACGTCATCATGATATCCGTCATCTCGCCGGGACTACTGCTGGCCCCGCGTGGGCGACCGCCGGTTGGCGCGGCCCAGTTCGCCGTCATGCGCGGCGCCATGTTGCCGCGCGTGAAATCGGCGCGCAGCTTTTCGCCGGCGATGAACTGATGCGGGCTGATCATGCAGCGACCATCGCGGCCCTTGCGCCGGGCCAGCCAGCCGAGCGGGCTTTCACTGTCATTGACGAGGACGCTGGCGACGCCGTCCTCGGTGAGGATCTGCCGCGTTTCCAGCGACAGATGCTGCGCGCGGTGGTGATCGACGCGGTCGGGATGCCTGGTGGTGGTGCTGCGGGATGTCTTCATCGGGGCGACTCCATTTAGGATAATAAGCTCACATCCCGAATGGCGCCGCAAGCAGAAACTTAGACTTTATTCCTTTCTGGGCTTTTATTCAAAAGAACCAGTGCCTTCGCACGATCGCTCAAAGCCGCGGCATTAAGAAAGCGAGTTTCCGGCGGCGACTGCGACTGATCCGCGGCCGGCGCGCGAAGAGTTCATCGCAGTCCTCGGCTACGACCTGCGGGCAAAGCCCTCCCCCGTCGTACGACAGATCACGTCCAGAATTCGCGGCACGGCATCGATGCGTGGGATGGCCTCAACGTCCGCTTGAAAGTCTCCCGTCATACGCACCAAGTTCACGTATCGCCTGTCTGTGTTGTCACACACCAATTGCGCGTGGCGGGAGATGTATCCCGCATCCTGACGTAGAACTTTCTTCGTCTCCGATTTGTTCTATATTGGTTCCTGCGGATGGAACCTGACTTTATTGCTTAGCTTTACTTGTGCGGATTACTTGCGGGATCACTCGCCCAGATCGCTTGCCCAGGTCACCTGTTCAGGTCACTTGCGCCGGCGGCGCTGCTGGCCCAGCCCCATTTTCTTGGCGAGCTGTGAACGCGCCACCGCATAGTTCGGCGCGACCATCGGATAGTCGGCCGGCAGGCCCCATTTCTCGCGATACTGTTCCGGCGTCATCGCGTACTGCGTGCGCAGATGGCGCTTCAACGACTTGAAACGCTTGCCGTCCTCGAGACAGACCAGATATTCGGCGGTCATCGATTTCTTGACGGACACCGCCGGTTTGGCCGGCTCCGCGGCGACCTCCGGCCGGCCGTTCGACACCCGCACCAGGGCAGCGTGAACCTGACCGATCAGCGCCGGCAGTTCTGACGCCGGTGTTGGATTGTGACCGACATAGGCCGACACGATCGTCGCCGTGAGATCGATGAAGCTCTTGCCGGCGATGTCGTTCATGATCCGTCGTCTTTCAAGGATTGGAGCCGCACTTTACTTGACAATCATGCGGGCATTACAGCCGCAAGGGCAATAACAACGTATAGCGCGCCGGTTTCATTCTGCGTGCAAGATTAGTCGAGATCAGCTGAAAGTGACCGCAAACGGAAATGGCTGAGGGGCGTCAGCCCCTGTTGTCGAGATGTTCGCGCAACTCGTCGATCGAGGCGAAGCGCATCATGCCTTCGGGCATCTGCGCCTCGATGGAGCCGTCGGAATACAGCGAATAGGCCATGCCATCGACGACCCCCGATTTCAGCACGGTGACGTCCGGTGCTTGCGACGGCTCTTCAGCCGGCGTCGGCGGAACGTAGCGATCCGGGATCAGCGCGGCATCCGGCAGCTTGTCGCTTGGCGAGGACGAGGTACGGGCGGCGCGGCGGATCGCGTCGGAGCGCGACCGATCCGGCTGCGGCCAGGCATCCTCGAAACTCTTCGGCTGCTCGGCGGGCGCCT
Source organism: Tardiphaga sp. OK245 (assembly GCF_900108575.1). Taxonomy (NCBI): domain Bacteria; kingdom Pseudomonadati; phylum Pseudomonadota; class Alphaproteobacteria; order Hyphomicrobiales; family Nitrobacteraceae; genus Tardiphaga; species Tardiphaga sp. OK245. Next base: position 1,240,831 of record NZ_FNWZ01000003.1, read on the forward strand.
CCGGCGTTGGCATGGCCGCCTCGAAAGCGGCTGCGGCTTCGGCCCTCTCCCGCTCCCGGCGCGATGATTGGAACAGCAGATTGCGACGCTTCGGCTCCTCAGGCACCGGTGCCTCGGCAGCAGCGGACGCGAGCCGCTCACGGTCGCGCAGCACTTCGTCCTGCCACGGAGGAACACCTGGCTCCGGAACGGCAGGCCGCGCGGCCGGCTGGTCACGGCTGAACAGCGGGGCCGGCGCGGGCGCGTCATCCGCCTCCTCTGCGTCCTCCCCCGGAACCGGCGGCAACTTCAGTTCCCGGCGCGGCAGCCGGGGCGACGGAACCGGTTCATCGATCTCGCCCTGCGGCCCAAACTTCTTCAGTTCGCCGACGGCGAGCGCCATGCTGACCATGATCAGGCCGGTGCAGGCGCCGACCGTTCCAGTCAGGATCAGGGTATTGCCGAAGCCGAATTCCTTGACCGGAATGCCGAAGCCGATCGCGGCAAGGCCCGCCAGAATGACCCCGATCCCGGCAATCAGCAGCAATTTCATAGTCTTCGAACTCCTCGACGGACCACTCGCGAGTCTCGTCATGGGTGCCACGATAGCGTCATATTGCGTGCACCGCCAAACGGCATTTTGCGTTCATCCCTTGTACATCGGCCTGGTGGTAAGTTTTGGGAGAGTTTTCTTCCACCGGAGACAACAGGTTTGGGACAGCCGACGCCGATCTATCCCTAAACGGTAAAGCTTTTACCTTGTCCTGTTTGTTGCAACGCATTAAGAAACTTCAGCCACAATTCTCAATTACTTCAAAAGAGAAGTGCGCTATATCGATGCCGGGGAAACGAGGCTCAAAGAGCGCTAAAGCCGAGCCATTGGGGACACCGGGTTATCCATCGCCATGTCATCGATTACGACTGCGGCCATCGACACGCCAGTAAGGCGCTCGGTGGAACGGACGTGTGACGACCTCGCCATCCTGGCGCTTGTCGTTGTCAGTATCGTCGCAAGCTTCACGTTCCGGGACTATGGTCTCGGATGGGACGACTATACCCACGCTGAATATGCAGATCTTCTATTGAAGATGTACGGGTCGGGCTTCACCGACACCGGCGCTTTGTCGTTTGCAAACCTCTACATGTATGGCGGCGGCTTCGATATGGCGGCCGCGCTGCTGCACAAGATCATCCCGCTGGAGCTGTTCGAGACGCGACGCCTGCTCGGCGCGATCGTCGGCGTCATCGGCCTCGGCGTCACCTGGCGTCTCGGCCGCCGCGTCGCCGGCCCCGTGGGCGGCCTCGCCACGCTGTTGCTGCTGGCGCTGTGTCCGACCTTCTACGGCCATATGTTCATGAACCCGAAGGATGCGCCTTTCGCCGTGGCGATGGTCATCCTGATGCTCGGGCTGGTGCGCCTTGCGCAGGAATATCCGAACCCGTCGCCGCGCACGGTTCTGATCCTCGGCCTCGGCGCCGGCTGCGCGATCGGCTGTCGCATTCTCGCCGGCCTCACGCTGATCTATGCAGTGATCGGTTTCATGCCGCTGTGGATCGAGGATGTCCGCACCAATGGCGTGCGCGAGAGCGTGCACCGCTTGCTGCATGTGCTCTACGTGCTGCTGCCGGGCCTCGCTTTCGGCTATCTGATCATGGGCCTGATCTGGCCGTGGTCGATTCTCGAGCCCGCCAATCCGCTGCGCGCCCTGGGCTACTTCTCTCACTTCTTCGAGAAACCGTGGAAAGAGATGTTCGACGGCGCGATGATCTCGGTGCCGGACATGCCGTGGTCCTATCTGCCGACGCTGTTCGCGCTGCAGCTTCCGGAAGTGCTGCTCAGCCTCACCTTCGGCGGCATCGCGCTGACCATCATGTCGCTGTCGCGCGACACCGTGCCGGCGCGTCGCAAGACCATCCTGTTGATGCTGACCTTTGCCGCCACCTTGCCGCTGGTGATCGCCATGGTGAAGCGCCCGGCGCTGTATAACGGCATCCGGCATTTCATCTTCGTGCTCCCGCCGATGGCCGTACTCGGCGGCGCGGCTTTCGCGGCGCTGATGGACTGGCTGCGCGTCAATCATCGCGGCGCGCAAGCGGCTGCCGTCGCCGTGTTCTCCTTCGGCCTGATGCTGCCGACGGCCGAGATGATCCGGCTGCATCCGTATCAGTACACCCACTTCAACTACATCGCCGGCACCGTTCGCCAGGCCGATGCGCTGTACATGCTGGACTATTGGGGCCTTGCGCTGAAGCAGGCCTCCGATGCGCTGCGCGAGCAGATCGTCGAGCGCCAGGAAAGCCCGCCGGTCGGCCGCAAGTGGAAGGTCGCCGTGTGCGGCCCGCAGCGTCCGGCACAGGTCGCGCTCGGTCCCGACTTCACCATCGGCTGGGACAGCCAGTCGGCCGACTTTGCGATGACGCTTGGCGAGTTCTACTGCAAGGGCCTCACCGCCCCCGTGATTGCCGAGATCAAGCGCGACGACGTCGTCTTCGCCAAAGTCTACGACATTCGCGGCAGCAGCATTTCGAGCCTGCTCGCGATCCCTGCGCCGTAAAATTCTGCGTTAGTACTAAGTTCCAAGTTTTCGTCATGCCCGGCCTTGTGCCGGGCATCCACGTCTTGGCGACCATGAAAGGCGTGGATGGCCGGGACAAGCCCGGCCATGACGACTCTTGTTGTTCACGGCCCGTGTCGGCCCGCGTCGTTGACTAACGTGCCGCCTGAAACCTGATGTCGCCGTTGTTCAGAAAACACGTCTTGCTGAACAGGCCGAGATCGACAGGATTCGGCAACCGCACATCCTCCAGATCGGGATACGGCTTCACAGCCGGATCGTAGGACCGATGAATCTGCGAGATGAAGACGAAGATCAGCCCGCGCTCCCTGGCGAATGACTGCAGCGCGCGCACCTGCACCATCAAGGCCGGGTTCTCGCGTTTCTGATCGAGCAGTTGCAGATAGTCGATCACCACAAGCGTGCCGCGCGGCGCGTCCGCCAGTTTCCGGGTGATGTAATCGGCGCTGATGTCGTCGGAATTGTCGAATGCGAACAGCGTATCGAAACGCCCCCGGTCCACGCCGATGGCACTGAAACGGTCCAGCACGTCCTTTTCAGCGTATTCCAGCGAGAAGAACACGCTGCGATGGCCGGATCGCATCGCCTCTACGGCGAGCTTCAGACTCATCAGCGTCTTGCCATGGCCCGGGCGCGCGCCGACCAGCACGAGATCGCCCGGAGACAGTTGTTCGAACAGTTTCGCGGCAGGTGTTACCGAAGACATCCGCGCCACCAGCAGGCTCCAGGCAGCAAAGCCTTCTCGCACGGCGATCCGGTCGAGTGCCTCGTGCAGCGGAATGTTATCGGTGCGGGATAGAAGCCTGGCCTTGCGCTTCAATTGATAAACAGGCGCAGAAAGACGCATTGTGAGAACCTCCTGGTGCGAGCGTTGTCACAACCCCTCCTTATGCTTGATGCTCGAACAGTTGGTTCGGTGATCAGAGAGCCCGGTATGATGGATACTTTCCCGTTGGAGGGGGGAGGCGTGGGCCGCGCCAGAATCAGAGTGTAGCGCAATCCCCTTCCCCGCGAAATTGCGGACTTCCAATCGCCCGCCATCAATTCTCCCTCTTCGCCCGCGAATGACACGCCATGATGATCAATCGACGAACATTGCTGGCGGCTGCGCCAGCGCTCATGGCCTGGCCGGCCTTTGCCAAGGAAGCGGCAAAGGACGCACCGGCGGCGTTGCAAGCCTATGAACGCGACACCGGCGGGCGGATCGGCGTCTATGCCGAGAACCTGAAGACGGGCGCAAAGATCGCGTGGCGCGCCAATGAGCGCTTCGTGATGTGCAGCACGTTCAAGGCCTCGCTCGCCGCCTGCGTGCTCGCCCGCATCGACCGCGGCGAGGACAAGCCCGATCAGATGATTTCCTACGCCGCGGCGGACCTGCTCGACTACGCGCCGGTCGCGCGCGACAATCTTGCCAAGGGCGCGCTCTCGGTCGCCGACATGTGCAAGGCCATCGTCGAGCTCAGCGACAACACCTGCGCCAACATGCTGCTGGCGCGCGTTGGCGGTCCGGCCGCCCTCACCGCCTTCTGGAACAGGACCGGCGACAGCGTCTCGCGCCTCGATCACAACGAACCGCTATTGAACCGTTCGCGTCCCGGCAATCCGCAGGACACGACCACGCCTACCGCGATGGCCGGCAACGTCAAACGCTTCGTCACCGGCAATGTGCTGACGGCCGCGTCGCGCGATCAGCTCACCGACTGGATGGTGAACTGCAAGACCGGCGACAAGCGCCTGCGCGCCGGGCTGCCGAAGTCATGGAAGATCGGCGACAAGACCGGCAATAACGGCAAGGACGCCGCCGGCGACATCGCCGTGACCTGGCCGAAGCCAGACCAGCCCGTCGTCATCGCCGCCTATACGCAGGGCGGCACGCCGACGGCTCCACAATTGGAGACGGTGTTCACGGCAATTGGCGAGATGGTCGGGCGGCAACTGGGATAGGCTGCGTCGTCGGCACAACATCTGGCTTCCGGCGCGACATCGTTCCGACGACAATCCCGCCAAGAATCATGGCCATCGCGGCGATCAGCGACAGCTCGATCGCCTCGCCCAGCACCAGCGCGGAAATCGCAACGCCCATTACCGGCGTTGCCAGCAGGCCGAGCGACGTAATGGTCGCCGGCAGGCTGCGGTTGATGATCACCATCGCCCAATGCGCCAGCGCCGTGCCGAATATCCCGCCGAACAGCAATGCGCCGACGAGTTCGCGCGTCCAGGCGATATCGGGGACGCCTTCGCGGATCAGCGCCAGCACTGTCAGCAGCACGCTCGCGAGCAGCGCCTGCCAGAACACGAGTTGAAACGGCTCGGAGATCCAGCGATGGCCGCGGACATAGACGATGTTCGCCGCCCAGCACAAAGCCGCGAGCAACAGCAGCCCGCTGCCGATCAGCGCATTGCCGTTGCTCCAGTCGAATGCCGACGGGTTGAACATGACAGCGATGCCGGCAAGCCCCAGCACGATGCCCGCGAGACGTTCTCGCGGAACGGGTTCGCGCAGCAGCAGCCAAGCGGCGGGCGCAACCCAGAGCGGCGTGGTGTAGCCGAGCACGATGGAGCGCCCGACCGGCACGAATTGCAGGCCAAAGGCAACCAGCACCGAGAATAGGCCCATATGCAGCACCGCGACACTGACGATCACCGGCATGTCGCCGCGCCGCGGCACGATGAATTGCCGGCGCGCCAGCGTAATCGCCGCAAGAGCGAGCGCTGCAATCACGGCGCGAATCGCCACCGACCACAGCGGCGAAATGTGCTGCACCAGAAATTTCGTCAGCGTCCAGTTCAGCCCCCACATGGTCACGACGACGGCAAACAAAAGCAGCGCCGTGCGGCGCGACAGGGGATATTCGGACATGGCTTCATCTCACGGCTTCGGTGCATGGCGCACTCGACAGACCGAGGACACTAGGTTTTACTGGCCCCAATCAAAGATCCATTCCAGTAAAAATGACTGAGCCAGTTTGATGGGCGACATTCTCGCAGGGCTGATCGATATCGCTCGCGGATCCGCGAGCGGCGAGACGTTGACGCGGCAGCTCTATGATCAGCTTCGCGCGGCGATCCTGAGCGGCGCGCTGCCGCCGGGCCATCGCCTGCCGTCGAGCCGCGACTGCGCGCTGCAGCTCGGCCTCGCGCGCAACACCGTCTCGACCGTCATCGATCAGTTGGCGATGGAGGGCTATCTCGATGTCGCGCAGGGACGACGCCCGACGGTCGCCGCCGCTGAGCGCAAGGCGTTGCTGACCGGGCGCAACATTGCCGGCAAGACACCGAAGCCGCTCGGCCTATCGCGCTGGGCCGAGCGCGTGCAGAAGTCGGATTGGCCGTTCATCAACAAAGGGAGGCCACTGCTGTTGGCCCCGGCGCTGGCAGATGCGCGGCTGTTTCCCCACGACATCTGGGCGCGCTGCCTGCGCCGCGCGGCGCGACGCGGATCGACCGGCGATCCCGCCATCAATCGCGCCTCGTTGCGCAACGCCCTGCTCCGCCATCTCATCGCCTATCGCGGCGTGCGGGCCGAGGCACGACAGATTATCCTGATGCCATCGGCGCAGTCTGCGCTTGAACTCATCGCGCGCGTGTTACTCGATGCCGGCGATCTCGCCTGGGTCGAAAGCCCCGGCTATGGCGGCGCATATGCGGCGCTCAATGCGGCCGGCGCGACCATGCGCGGCATTTCGCTGGATGGCAGCGGCCTCTCCATCAAAGGCCGGCGCGATCGCCCGCGGCTGATCTTCGTGACCCCGTCGCATCAGCATCCCACCGGACGGCTGATGCCTGTGAGCCGGCGGCAGCAATTGCTTGCATTTGCCAATGACATCGGGGCTGCCATCGTCGAGGACGACTATGACAGCGAATTCCACTATGACGGCCGCCCCGTCGCCGCCCTGCAGGGCCTCGATGACAACGGCCGCGTGTTCTATGTGGGCACGTTCTCGAAACCGATGTTCGCGGATGTGCGCAGCGGCTACGCCATCGTGCCGCCGGATCTTGCCGACCTGTTCGAAAAGGCGCAGCGCCACGGCAGCCATATCGTGCCGGCGCCGGTGCAGGATGCGCTGGCCGAATTCATCGACGACGGTCACTTCGCGGCGCATATCCGCAAGATGACGCGTGTCTATCGCAGCAGGCGCGATCACCTGCTGCAGGCACTGCAAGTTCATGCCGGCGATCACCTGACGATCGAGCCCCCGGCCGGCGGCATGCAATTGCTCGCCCATCTCGATCTCGATCGCGACGACCGCACCATTTCGGCACGACTTGCCGAGCTCGGCGTGACCGGCCGCCCGCTATCGATGTATTTCACCGGACCTGTGGCCGGCCAGGGATTGTTCATGGGCTTTTCCGCCTGGAACGAACAGGAGATCGACAAGGCCGCCGCCATCGTCGGACAGGTGCTGCGCGCCACCGCCACGCCGCGCGGCCGCTCCGGCAAGGCACCGAAGCGGCCGAAGGGCTGACGTTCCTATGCAGCCGCGAGCTTCTTCTCGACGGCCAGCGCCGCCGGCAGCGGTCGCCACAGCACCGTCATTTCCTGTATGAGGCCGGCGTCGTTCAGACGCCAGTAGTCGACGCCATCCAGCTGTTCCGTTCCGACGGTGATACCGAAGAAGGCGGACACGTGTTCCGGCCCCTGCAGCACTTCGCGGAAATCGAAACTGTCGACGACACCCAGCAGCGCTGTCACCACCGGACGGATTGCCGCCTTGCCCTTGAACGGCTCGGCCGCGAGCGGCGTCTTCAGAACGATGTCGTCGGCCATGTGGCTGAGCATGGCGTCGAGGTCTTTGCGCTGCATCGCTTGGGTGAATTCATGGATATGCGTTAGCTTCATGGTCATGATCCTTTCGATCATATTAGAAGCGGCTTGCGCAACTCACTCCGCCGCTGTCGGCACGATGATGCCAAGCTTCGTCGCGATTCGTTGTGCGGTGGCCTCGCGTTGCGCGGTGATCTTCGCCACCGACTGACGGGTCTGCGCCAGCACCGTCGCCGGTGCGGTTTCGGGCGTGCCGCTGTTGAACGGCGGCTGTGGCGCATATTCCATGAACAGCTGAATTCCCTGCGCCACCTCGTCGCCGCGCAGTTCTGCAGCCAGACGCAGCGCGCCATCGATGCCCGACGTCACGCCGGCGGCGAAGATCCAGTCGCCGTCGATCACCACGCGCTCGTTGACCGGCGTTGCGCCAAAATAGCGCAGCAGATGAAACGACGCCCAATGCGTGGTCGCGCGGCGGCCCATCAGCAATCCCGCAGCGCCGCAGATCAGCGCGCCGGTGCAGACCGAAAAGATTCGAGCATGTCCGGCCTGCTGACGGAGCCAATCGAGCACAACCGTATCGTCCATCAGCGCTTCCTGGCCGAAGCCGCCGGGCACATGCAGCACGTCGAGCTGGGGCGCGTCGCCAATGGCTGCATCCGGCGTAATACGGAGCCCCCTGTAGTCGCGCACGGGATCGGCGGTCTTGCCATAGATTCGATAGGTCGAATTCGGGATCCGCGACAGCACTTCGAATGGGCCGGTGAGATCGATCTGGTCAAGCCCCTCAAACAACAGCGAGCCGATCTGGAGATGTTGGTCTGGCGGGATCATCGGTTCCTCCGAATATTTGTGAATGGACAAGCCGACCCTAGCCCGGCACACTCTGGCGGAAATGCCAAAGATCCCTCGTTCTCCGCCAAACACCGGTTCGACGATCCCGCGCGCCATCGACGTCCTGGCGTTCCCGATGGTGCAATTGCTCGACGTGTCCGGCCCGCTGCAGGTCTTCGCCACGGTCAATGAGATCATGCAACGCAAGGGACAGCCTGCGCCCTATAGGCTGCGCGTGATCGCGCGCGGCGGCCATAGTGTGACCGCCTCTGCCGGACTTGGCCTCGCCGTGAGCGATCTGCCGCGCCAGGCCGAGCCGATCGACACGCTGCTGATCGCCGGCGGTCCCGGCGTCCACGCCGCAGCGTCTGATCCCGCTGTCGTCGCCTGGGTGCGCAAGCGCGCGGCCAAGGCGCGGCGCACCGCCTCGGTCTGCACCGGCGCGTTCCTGCTTGCGTCAACCGGCGTGCTCGACGGCCGTCGTGCCGCCACCCACTGGTCCTGGTGTTCCGAACTCGCGCAGCGCTTTCCCGACGTGCATGTGGAGTCCGATCCGATCTTCGTCCGCGACGGCGCGTTCTGGACATCGGCCGGCGTGACCGCGGGAATCGATCTCGCGCTGGCGCTGGTGGAGGAAGATCTCGGACGCAGCGTCGCGCTGATGGTGGCGCGTCATCTCGTGGTGTTTCTCAAGCGCCCCGGCGGCCAGTCGCAATTCAGCGCGGCACTGTCGCTACAGACCGCGGACGACAAATTCGGCGCGCTGCATGACTGGATCGGCAAGCATCTCGCCGACGATATCTCGCTACCCATGCTGGCAGAACAGGCCGGCATGAGCGAACGCAGCTTCAGCCGGCACTATGCGGACGCCACCGGCATCACGCCCGCCCGCGCCGTCGAGCAGTTGCGCGTCGAGGCCGCGCGGCGGCTGCTCTCGGAAACGAAACTGCCGGTGAAACGCATTTCGCAACGCTGCGGCTTCGGTTCCGAAGAAACCATGCGACGCAGCTTCCTGCGATTGCTTTCTGCTACGCCACAGGATTATCGCGCGCGTTTCAGTTCCTGAATGTCGCGATCGGGCCTTCTGCCACCCTGGTAAGCATGTCTGCCGCGCAAACCGTCCGGCTTGCTGCCGCAACAGGGCGGGATTAGGCTGGCATCAGCCAAACGCCAAAACACTGCCAGTCAATCCGGGAGCACTCAACATGTCACCAGCCGAAGCCCGCCTCAAGGAAGTGCCGTCGCATATGAGCGAGGGTGAATGGGCCCAGCGCGTCAATCTCGCCGCTGCCTATCGCCTCGTTGCGCTCTACGGCTGGGACGATCTCATCGACACCCACATCTCCGCCCGCGTGCCCGGCCCCGACCATCACTTCCTGATCAATCCCTATGGCCTGATCTTCGAAGAGATCACGGCATCGTCGCTGGTCAAGGTCGATCTCGACGGCAACCAGCTCTCCGAAAGCGAATACAGCATCAACCCGGCCGGCTTCACCATCCATTCGGCAATCCACGAAGTCCGCGAAGACGCCGGCTGCGTGATGCATCTGCACACGCCGGACGGCACCGCAGTGGCCTCCTGCATGGAGGGCCTGCAGCCCCTGAACCAGACTGCTCAGCTCGTGATCCCCGAACTCGCCTATCACGACTATGAAGGCGTCGCGCTCGATCACGACGAACGTCCCCGCCTGCAGAAGGATCTCGGCACCAAGAACGCCATGCTGCTGCGCAATCACGGCACGCTGACCGTCGGCCGCTCGGTCGCCTCGGCGTTCGAGCGCATGTATTATCTGGAACGCGCCTGCACCATGCAGGTCCGCACCCGGATGCTCGGCCCGACCGCCTATCCGGTCGACCAGATCGTCATCGACAAGAACGCCGCGCTGGTGGGCAACCCCGACAAGGCCGAATTGCGCTCGACCAAGCTGGTCTGGCCGCCGATGCTGCGCAAGCTCGACCGCCGCGATCCGTCTTACAAGACCTGAGATTTGGTGCTATAGAGAGGTTACATACCTCTACACAGTGATTCAAAACGCCGTCCAATTCCGGGCGGCGTTTTTTCTTTGTTTTGGTTTTCTCGTCATTCCGGGGCGCTCGCACTTGCGAGCGAACCCGGAATCCCGACCTGTTCATCACCACGAGATTCCGGGCTCAGCCCCATCGCCTTCGGCGTTGGTTCTGCCCCGGAATGACGGGATTGATCACGGCCGCATAAACGCAAAATCCGTGTCGGGATCGCAATTATCGGCAACGAAATGCAGCTCCGACTGTACGTCAGCCGTGGTCCTTGTCTCCAGATACTTCGAGACCACGAGATTCACGAGGGAGCGACAGACGCTGTCCTGATCGACCCCGGCGGTCTGAGCTGCCGCCATCGCGGCAGAGAAATGAGTATTGGCGATTTCGGCTGCGGACATTGCATCCTCCCTTTTTTTGTCTTTCGATCAGGAAAGCCTGACGCAAGCCTTGATGTGGGTCAACGCGCAGCCATACTCGTCATTCCGGGGCGGAACGGGCGCCGAAGGCGACAGGACCGAACCCGGAATCCCGCAGTGATGAACACGTCGAGATTCCGGGTTCGCGATCGCCAAGTGGCGCTCGCGCCCCGGAATGACGAATGTGTAGCTTACTTCTTCACATCCGCCAGCGCCGCAATGATCCGCGCCCACGACCGGACGCCCTTGTGGAAGCTCTTGAGGTCGTACTTCTCGTTCGGCGAATGGATATTGTCGTCATCGAGGCCGAAGCCGATCAGGAGCGAGTCCAGTCCGAGCGTGCGCTTGAAATCCGCGACGATGGGAATCGACGCACCTGAGCCGATCAGCAGCGCCTGCTTGCCCCATTCGTCGGTCAGCGCATCGCGCGCCGCCGCCAGCGGCTTCATATTCCAGTCGAGCGCGATCGCCGGCGCATTGGAATGATCAAGAAACTCCGCGGTGCAATCGCCGGGCAATTGCGACGTGACGAAAGCGCGGAACGCATCGCGGATCTTGCCGGGGTCCTGGCCCTCGACGATGCGGAACGAAACCTTGGCGGAGGCATGCGAGGCGATCACCGTCTTGGAGCCCTCGCCCGTGTACCCACCGACGATGCCGTTGATATCGCAGGTCGGACGCGACGTGATCTGTTCGATCAGTTCGCGGCCCTTCTCGCCGGCCGGAATAGAGAGACCGATCGGCTTCAAGAATGACTCCGCGGTGAGACCGAGGCCCTTCCACTGCGCCAGAATATCGGCAGGCAGATCCTTCACGCCATCATAGAAGCCGGGAATGGTGATGCGGCCATTGTCGTCATGCAGCTTGCCGAGAATATTGGTCAGCACGCGGATCGGATTGCGCGCACCGCCGCCATAGATCCCGGAATGCAGATCGCGGTTGGCCGCGGTGATCTTCACCTCTTCATAGACGAGCCCGCGCAGCGACGTGGTGATCGCCGGGGTCGACGGGTCCCACATGCCGGTGTCGCAGACCACCGCGAAATCGGCGGCGAGATCCTTCTTGTTGGCTTCGAGGAACGGCACGAAATTCTTCGAGCCGACCTCCTCCTCGCCTTCGATGCAGATGGTGAGATCGATGGGCAGCGAGCCCGTGACATTCACCCAGGCCCGGCAGGCTTCCACGAAGGTCGAAAGCTGGCCCTTGTCGTCCTGCGCACCGCGCGCAACGATGATGTCGCGGCCATCGGCATGTTTGGTGACGACCGGTTCAAACGGCGGACGATGCCACAGGTTCAGCGGATCGACCGGCTGAACGTCGTAATGACCATAGAACAGAACATGCGGCCGCTTGCCGGTGTTGCCCTTGGCGGTGGCGACGATGGCGGGATGGCCCGCCGTCGGCCGTACCTCGGCGTTGAAGCCCAGGCTCTCGATCTCGCCGGCCAGATGCTTTGCCGCCGCCTTGCAGTCCTCGGCGTAAGCCGGATCGGCGGAAATCGACTTGATCCGCAACAGTGCGAACAACCGCTCCAGAGCCTTGTCGAAATCGGCATCGACGCGATCGAGAACGGATGCAAGCTGCGTATTGGACATGGGCGAATTTCCTTAAGCGTGATGGTCCGGAACTTCGGTGGAATCTAGCAGCACCGGCGGGTGGTGCATATGCCAGATCAATCCGCCTGCGAGGATGGCCGTTGCCAGCAGATTATTGCCCCAAGCCTGCAGCATGGCCGGGAATACCGGGATCGACAGCGCCATCAACGCGCCGACAACGCCGAGCAGCCACCATGTCCCGGTCCGCACATTCGGGCGGGGATCATCGGCGGCGCGATGCATCAGCACCGTGAGCGGCAGGAACAGCCACATGAAGTAATATTGCCGCGCCAGCGGCGATGCCACCGTCATCAGGCAGAACAGCACGCCGAGTTCTTCGGCACGTGAGCGCGGCGTGAGTTTCGATCGCGGCAAAAGCGACCAGATGAAGCCGAGGCCGATCAGACCTGACACCGCGAGCACGATCAGGTTCGCGGTTTTGTAGCTGACATCGATCACGTTCATCGTGGCCGATCCACGCTTGCGATCGTCCTGGAAATAATCGATCGGCCGCACCAGACGATGCGTCATCGCGACGATCGACTGATTGACCCAGGACCAGTTCTGTTCGTCGCGCTGGCCGAAGCCTTTCTCGGAGCTGGAGCCAACCATTTCGGTGTACCAGGTCTTCACCTCGGCCGCATTGCGTTCGAAGCCGCGAAACGGCGCCGGCACGACATAGAGCAACAGCAGCGTGCAGACGATCATGCTGGCCGAGGCCGCCCAGTGCCGCCGCCAGATCAGATAGGGTAGCACCGCCACCGGAAACACCTTGATAGCGGTTGCCAGCGCGAACATGCTGCCGCCGAGCCACGGCCGATCCTTCTGCATCCACCAGAAGCCGAGCAGCATCATCGCCAGCAGCACGAGATTGGGCTGGCCGAGATCGTACATGTCGAACACGAAGGTGATGGTCGCAAAGCCCGGCAGCGCCGCAAGCCAGGCTGCCGGAATTTTCTTCGAGCCGGTCATGGCATTGGACAGCTGGCTGGTGATCGCCCAGGCCGCCGAATTCAAGATCGAGAGCAAGAGATAAAGCGGGATCTTGCCGAACCAGCTCGGCAGCGCCAGCAAAACCGCGGACAGCGGCGGATAGATGAAGTCCAGCGCACCATTGGTCTTGGCCTCATAGAGCGGCGCACCATGCAGCACCTGCCGCCCGGCCCAGAACCACAGCGCGTAGTCCTTGGTCTTGCCGTTGCCGAAGATTTCCGGAACGAGCACATCCGCCGTCAGCAGGACGCAGGTGATCAGGAACAGCACGTCCAGCGGCTGCCGCAAGGACGGCCACCGCAAAACCGGCATTTCGCCGTCACTTTTCGTCACTTCGCAGTCCCGCTTAAAAGACCCGCCGGCACGGCGCGGTTCAGACCGCGGTGGGTAGCAGATGGCGCCGGGACCTGCAAAGCCGCGGGCGGGTGCATAATGGACAGTCTGGACGGTCCTTACCGCTTCAAAATCCCGCCCAGCGTCCCGCGTACGATCTCGCGGCCGATCGAACTGCCCAGCGAGCCGCCCACCTGCTTGCCGATATTGGCGACGATGCCGCCGACGACCTTGTTGGTCACGCTGCGGGTGACGCTGCGCGCAATCACCTGGCCGGTGGAGAGCCTGTTGCGGCCGGTATTGGTGCCGAAGATGGTGCCGACGATCGCACCGAGCTGGCCCAAAAATCCACCACCGCCGCCACCGCCCGCCGCGTCGCCAGCCTCGGCCGGCGTCGCCGCCGTGCCGGCGATGCGCTTCTGCAGCGTCTCGTAGGCGGATTCGGAATCGATCGCGGTGTCGTATTTGCCCTTCACCGGGCTCGCCGCGAGGATCGCCTTGCGCTCCTCAGGCGTGATCGGCCCGATACGTGCGGTCGGCGGACGCACCATGATGCGTTCGACCATCGCAGGCGTGCCGTTGCCTTCGAGGAACGAGACCAGTGCCTCGCCCTTGCCGAGTTCGGTGATGACCGTGGCCGTGTCGAGTTTCGGATTGGCACGGAAGGTCTGTGCCGCCGCCTGCACCGCCTTCTGATCGCGCGGGGTGAAAGCGCGCAGAGCGTGCTGAACGCGATTGCCGAGCTGGGCGAGTACGCGATCGGGCACATCGATCGGGTTCTGGGTGACGAAATAGACGCCGACGCCCTTGGAGCGGATCAGGCGCACGACCTGTTCGATCTTGTCGAGCAGCGCCTTCGGCGCATCGTTGAACAAGAGATGCGCTTCGTCGAAGAAGAATACCAGTTTGGGCTTCGGCAGGTCGCCGACTTCGGGCAATTCCTCGAACAGTTCCGAGAGCAGCCACAGCAGGAAGGTTGCGTAGAGCCGCGGGCTCGACATCAGCTTGTCGGCGACGAGGATATTGACCATGCCGCGGCCGTCGCGGTCGGTCTTGAGAAAATCTTTCAGCTCCAGCGCCGGCTCGCCGAAGAATTTATCGGCGCCCTGGTTCTCCAGCACGAGCAATTGGCGCTGGATGGTACCGATTGTCGCCTTGGTGACGTTTCCGAAGCTCAAGGCCGACTTGCGAACATCGGCAAGTGGATCGACCTCGTCCTTCTTGGCGGTCATCGGCACGATGGCGTCGAGCAACGCGCGCAGATCCTTCATGTCAAGCAGCGTCAGGCCGTTCTCGTCGGCGACGCGGAAGGCGACGTTGAGCACGCCTTCCTGCACATCGTTGAGATCGAGCAGCCGCGCCAGCAGCAGTGGCCCCATCTCCGAAATGGTCGCGCGCACCGGATGGCCCTGCTCGCCGAACACGTCCCAGAACACGGTCGAGAACTGATCGGGCTGGAACGTCAGCGCCATCTCCTTGGCGCGCTGCAAAATGAAGTCCTTGCCCTCGCCGACTTCGGCTATCCCCGAGAGGTCGCCCTTGATGTCCGCAGCGAAGACCGGCACACCGGCACGTGCAAAGCCCTCCGCCATCACCTGCAGCGATACGGTTTTACCTGTTCCCGTCGCGCCCGTGACGAGACCGTGGCGATTGCCGAGGGCCAGCGTCAGCCATGCCGGTTGGTCGCCCTTGCCGATGAAGATCTTGCCGTCGGTATCGCCTGACTTCAGTTCGGTGGTCGCCATCGGATCGCCTCTGTCGCGCGCATCAAGAAAAAGATTTCAAAAAAATTTGCGGCTCACCATGATCTTACCGCATCTTGGCGAGCGATTGAAACGCAAAGCGTTCCCGCCACACCTGAAACCCGTCCGTCGTTCCCACGGACGAAACACAAGCCGTATCTTTTTGCTCTTTCCAAAGTACGGCGCTGTCGCATCTGCGAACAATTGACCAAAATTTCACGTTTGCTCTTGCATTGGTGCAACACTCGATACGCGATCACACTGAATCGCACGTCGGGCGAGTTGGCGCGCTTGTAATTCGAATCACAGCGGCTCAAGATCACTTTTCAACATAAGGGCATCGGCACTCAACCGATGTGAGGCGGGGCATCATGGACGAATTGATCAAAGCGCTGACCGCAAAGGTCGGCATCGACGAAGCTGTGGCTGAAAAGGCTGTCGGCATTATCTTGGGGTTCCTGCGCAAGGAAGCACCGGCCGCGCCGGTCAATGCGCTCATCGAAAAAATTCCGGGTGCGGATGCAGCCATCGCATCGTCAGAGGGCGGTGGTGGATTGAGCAGCCTGATGGGCGGCGGCATCATGGCCCTGGGCAGCAAGCTGATGGGTCTTGGCCTCGGCATGGGCGAAATCCAGAGCGTCGCGCGCGAACTGTTCAAGTTCGGCCGCGAGAAGATCGGCGCAGATGCCATGGACGAGATCGTTGCCGGCACACCTGGCCTGAGCCAGTTCTCCTGACCGTCTGTTACGTCAGCAGCCGCGCGTAAGCGTCCAGCATCTTCATACGTCCGATCTTCATACGTCTGAGTACCATGACATATCCCATCTCCAAGATTGACGGTTTGACGGCCTTCGCCGCGACCAAACTGAAAAAGGCAGGCATCCGCACCATGGAAGGGCTGCTGGACGCCGCTCACTCCGCGAAGTGCCGCAAGGAACTCGCTGCCAAGACCGGGTTCAGCGAACAGCAACTGCTCGAATGGGCGAACCTCGCCGACTACCTGCGCATCCCCGGCATGGGCAAGGCCAAGGCCGAACTGCTCCGCGCCTCCGGCGTCAACACGGTACGCGAATTGACCCACCGCAATCCCGCCCGCCTGGCTCAGGCGATGCGCGACGCCAACGACAAGCGCAAGCTGGTCCGGGTGATGCCCTCGGAGAAATCCGTCGGCGACCTGATCGAAAAGGCCCGCCAGCTGCCACTGAAGATTTCGTATTGAACCTCTCGTCATTCCGGGGCACGCGCAGCGCTAGCGGAGCGTGAACCCGGAATCCCGAGATGGCTGAAACGCCGGATCGCTTCACGCTGCAAGATTCCGGGTTCGCCTGCGGCTCACGCCGCATGCGCCCCGGAATGACGTTTTGATCCATCTTGACTCCCTCCCCCCGACCGCGCAAAGCGACCTCATGATCGCGCGTCCGACAACGTCTGCTCCGACGGTCCACCCGGTGCTGGCCGCGCTGCTGGCATCGCCGGTGCCTGCCGTGATGGGCATCCTGAACGTCACCCCGGATTCCTTCTCCGATGGCGGCCAGTTCGATGCCCCGGAGCGCGCGCTGGCGCAGGCCAGGCGGATGATTGCCGAGGGCGCCGGGATCATCGACATCGGCGCCGAGTCCACGCGCCCCTATGGGTCCCGGCCGGTCACTGCCGATGAAGAGTGGGCGCGGCTCGTGCCGGTGCTGGCCGACGTCGTCGCGCTCGGCACGCCGGTATCGATCGACAGCATGAAGGCGTCCGTCGTCGCGAAAGCGCTCGCCGCCGGCGTCGCCATCGCCAATGACATCTGGGGCCTGCAGCGCGATCCCGACATGGCACGCGTCATCGCCGAGCACAGCGCGCCTGTCGTCGTCATGCATAACCGTGACACCGTCGATGGCAGCATCGATATCGTCGCCGACATGAAAAGCTTCTTCGCGCGCTCGCTGGAGATCGCCGCCAGGGCCGGCATCCCTGCGGGCCACATCGTGCTCGACCCCGGCATCGGCTTCGGCAAGACACCTGAGCAGAGCATGATTGCGCTGGCGCGGTTCGACGCGCTGACCAGCTTCGGCCTGCCGGTGCTGATCGCCGCCTCGCGCAAGAAATTCATATCGACCGTCGTACCGTCGGAGCCACAGCAGCGCATTGGCGGATCCCTCGCCGCGCATCTGCTCGCGGTGCGGCACGGCGCCAAAATCGTCCGCGCCCATGACGTCGCGGAAACCGTTCAGGCCCTGCGCGTCACCGCAGCCATCGAGGACTTAAGATGACCGACATGATCTTCATCAAGGGCGTATCCGTGCATGCGCATCACGGCGTGCTCGATTACGAAGGCGTGGTTGGGCAGCGCTTCGTCATCGATCTCGAACTCGATGCCGATATCGACCTTGCCTCGCGCACCGACCGCCTTGCCGATACCGTGTCCTATGCCAATGTCGTCGCCACCGCGATCGCTGCTTTCAAAGACACCAATTACAAGCTGCTGGAACGCGCCGCCGGTGCGGTAGCCGATGCGGTGCTCGCGGATTTTCCGCGTATCAGCTCGGTCAAGGTCACCGTGCACAAGCCGCACGCGCCGATCGCCGCGATCTTCGACGATGTCGGCGTGGTGCTGCGCAGATCGCGGGCATAACCGATGGCCAGCGTCCTCATCGCGCTCGGCGGCAATGTCGGCGATGTCCGCATGACCTTCCGCAAGGCGATCGGCAATATCTGCGGCATGACGCAGGCCGCGTTGATCGAACGCTCGGCAGACTACAGCACGCCGCCGGTGGGAGATGTGCCGCAGGACCACTTCGTCAATGCGGCAATCGAGATCGAGACCGAACTCGATCCGCACGCGCTGTTGTTCACGCTGCACAAGATCGAACACAAATTCGGCCGCAACCGCGTTGCCGAGGGGCACTGGGGTCCGCGGCCGCTCGATCTCGACATGATCGCCTATGACGACGTGGTCATCGTCAAGCCGGAACTGCACCTCCCCCACCCGCGCGCCACTGAACGCGCCTTCGTCCTGGTGCCGCTGGCCGAGATCGCCCCGGACCGGATGATATCAGGCAAGACCGTTGCCGAGCATCTGAAGGCCCTCTCAACCGACGGCATCGAGAAGCTGCCGGATCTGGATTGAGCGCCGGCCTCTAACCTCTCTCCGCTCCCGTGCGAAGCGAAGCTTCGCTAGGCCGGGAGAGGTCGCCGCGCCTTCGCGGCGGGTGAGGAGCGACACGCCGCGCCATCCGCGATCACGCCTCTCTCGGATCCCACCGGTGCGATCCGAGATTCCGCGATTGGGTCGACCTGCAAACCCCGCCCCTCACCCGTCTTCGCTGCGCGAAGCCACCCTCTCCCCGCAAATGCGGGGCGAGGGAAGCAAGACCGCCCGTTCCCCACCAATCTGGTCCGTTCCACGCGCCAATTCCGCGCATCCCCATGCTCGAACAGCCATTGGCAACCCCTTCTCGGCATGGCATTTTCCGGCTCAACCACGAAGCAATACCGGGAGTGAAGTTCCTCAATGTCGACTGCGACTGACGACCTGCGGCTGGCCGCCGATTTTGCGCCTGCGAGTTACGATGACTGGCGCAAGCTCGTCGATGGCGTGCTGAAAGGCGCGCCGTTCGAGAAGCTGATCAGCAAGACCTATGACGGCGTCAAGATCCAGCCGATCTATCCGCGTGCCCATGATGCTGCCCCGATCGCCGGCCGGGCGCCCGCGGCGCCCTGGCAGATCATGCAGCGGATCGACCACCCGGATGCCGGCAAGTCGAACAAGCAGGCGCTGCACGATCTCGAAAACGGCGCCACTGGTCTCACGCTGGTGTTCGAAGGTGCCAATGGCGCGCGCGGTTTCGGCCTCGTCGCCTCGCCCGACACCATCGAGACGCTGTTCGACGGCATCTATCTCGATGCCGGCATCGGCATCGAACTCCATGCCGGCCCGCAGTCGCGCATGGCCGTGACGCATCTGGCCGATTACATCAAGACGAAGGGCATCGATCCCGCCACATGCGATATCCGCTTTGGTCTCGATCCCATCGGCGCCACCGCGGTATGGGGCACCAGCGCCTATAACTGGTGGGAGATGGCGCCCGCCGTCACCGACACCATCAAGAAGCTCGCCGCGCAAGGCTTCAAGGGCCCGTTCGCCGTCGCCGACGGCCGCATCATCCACGATGCCGGCGGCTCCGAAGTGCAGGAACTGTCTTACGTCCTCGCGGTGATGGTGTCCTATCTGCGCGCGATGGAAGACCATAACATTCCGCTCGAGACGGCCCGCGGCATGGTCTATGCGCGTCTCGCGGCCGATGCCGATCAGTTTCTCACCATGGCGAAATTCCGCGCGCTGCGCCTCTTGTGGGCGCGCATCGAGGAAAGCTGCGGCCTCGTGCCGAAGCCGCTGTTCATCGCTGCCGACACCGCATGGCGCATGCTTACGCAGCGCGATCCCTATGTGAACATGTTGCGCGCGACCATGGCGACCTTTGCTGCCGGTCTCGGCGGCGCCAACTCCATCTGCGTGCTCCCGCATACGCTGGCCCTCGGCCTGCCCGATGGCTTTGCGCGCCGTGCTGCACGCAACACCCAACTGGTCCTGCTGGAAGAGTCCAATCTCGCCAAGGTCACCGATCCCGCCGCCGGCGCCGGCGGCATCGAGGCGCTGACGCGCGAACTGTGCGACGCCGCATGGGCGCAGTTCCAGGACATCGAAAAAGCCGGCGGCGCGTTCCCGGCGCTTGGCAACAATGTGATCCAGCCGAAGGTCGCCGCCACCCGCGCCGCCCGTCAGGCCAGCGTCGCCAAGCGCCGCGAAGTGCTGACCGGCGCCAGCGAATTCCCGAACCTGCATGAGGCCCGCGCCACCGTGCTGAAGGTCAAGCCGATCCCCGGCAAGCCCTATGGCAAGGACAAGATCAAGTTCAACCCGCTCGAACCGATCCGGCTGGCCTCGCCCTTCGAGGCGCTGCGCGACAAGTCGGATCACCTGCTGGCGCGCAAGGGTGCCCGTCCGAAGGTCTTCCTGGCCAATCTCGGCACGCCCGCCGATTTCACGGCACGCGCGACCTTCGCCAAGAGCTTCTTCGAGACCGGCGGCATCGAAGCCCTCGACAGCGACGGTTTCGCCGATCCGGCCGTACTCGCCAAGGCCTGGAAGGCCTCCGGCGCCGCGCTGGTATGTATCTGCTCGTCCGACAAGCTCTATGCCGGTCAGGCAGCGCCCGCAGCAAAAGCGCTTCAGGCCGCCGGCGCGAAGCATATCTATCTGGCAGGCCGCCCCGGCGACCTCGAGGCGCCCTTGCGCGACGCAGGCGTTAGGGATTTTATCATTGCCGGCGGCGATGCGCTGGCGATGCTGGTGCAGGCCCACGATCTACTAAATTCGGCCTGATGGAGTAAGCCATGACGGCAACGGCGAGCAAACCCGCGCTGACCGGCGGCTGCCAATGCGGCGCGATCCGCTTTGCGCTGTCGGCTGCGCCGACCCGGGTCAGCATCTGCCATTGCCGCATGTGCCAGAAGGCCACCGGCGCGCCGTTCGCCTCGCTTGCCGATATCCCGAACGAGAACTTTGCATGGACCCGCGGCAAGCCGGCGGCGTTCAAGTCATCGTCGATTGCGGAGCGCGACTTCTGCGCCAAATGCGGCACGCCGCTGAGCTACCGCGCGATCGGCGGCCCCAAGATCGAGATCATGACCGGCGCCTTCGACCGCCCGGACCGCGTGGTGCCGACGCAGCAGTTCGGCACCGAGTCACGCCTGGGCTGGGTCGGCAATGTGTCGAACCTGCCGAGCAAGACGACGATGCAGAATTTCGGACCGGAGAAATGCGCGGAAGTGTTCAGCTATCAGCATCCGGATCATGATTGAGATAGCGTGTTTCAACAAGGATCGCGCACATGGGCAGTTTGCTATTCGACTTGCTGATGTGGCCGATCGCCAAGGTGCTTGAAAAAGTGTTTGACGTGGTACTCTGGCGGAAAACTGAAACGCCCCCGTCAGACGACCCGACCTACAAGAAGAACGTTCAGAGACTCATCGAACGCAATCGAGAATTCGAGAAACGACCATGACCAAGATTCCTGACTTCACCAACATCGCTTTCTCGCCCATCGCCGCCGGTGCGCCATCGCAGGGCGAGCCGTGGCTGACGCCCGAAGGCATCCTGGTGAAACCCGGTTATGGCGAATCCGACGTCGCCGGCATCGACTTCCTCGACACCTATCCGGGCATCGCGCCGTTCCTGCGCGGCCCCTACCCGACCATGTATGTCAACCAGCCCTGGACGATCCGGCAATATGCCGGCTTCTCCACCGCGGAAGATTCCAACGCCTTCTATCGCCGCAACCTCGCCGCCGGCCAGAAGGGCCTCTCGGTCGCCTTCGATCTCGCCACCCATCGCGGCTATGACAGCGATCATCCGCGCGTGTCGGGCGACGTCGGCATGGCCGGCGTGGCGATCGACTCGATCTACGACATGCGCACGCTGTTCGCCGGTATTCCGCTCGACCAGATGAGCGTGTCGATGACCATGAACGGCGCAGTGCTGCCGATCCTGGCGCTCTATGTCGCCGCCGCCGAAGAACAGGGCGTGCCGCCGGAGAAGCTCACAGGCACCATTCAGAATGACATTCTGAAAGAGTTCATGGTGCGTAACACCTATATCTATCCGCCGACGCCCTCGATGCGGATCATCTCGGACATCTTCGCCTACACCTCGCAAAAGATGCCCAAGTACAATTCGATTTCGATCTCCGGCTATCACATGCAGGAGGCCGGCGCGACGCAGGATCTTGAGCTGGCTTACACGCTCGCCGACGGCGTCGAATATCTGCGCGCCGGTTTGGCCGCGGGCATCGATGTCGACCGCTTCGCGCCGCGGCTGTCGTTCTTCTGGGCGATCGGCATGAACTTCTTCATGGAAGTCGCCAAGATGCGCGCCGCGCGGCTGCTGTGGGCCAAGCTGCTGACGCAGTTCAACCCGAAGGATCCGAAGTCGCTGTCGCTGCGCACCCATTGCCAGACCTCGGGCTGGTCGCTGACCGCGCAGGACGTCTACAACAACGTGATGCGCACCACCATCGAGGCGATGGCGGCGACGCAGGGCCACACGCAGTCACTGCACACCAATGCGCTCGACGAAGCGCTGGCGCTGCCCACCGACTTCTCGGCGCGCATTGCCCGCAACACGCAGCTGTTCCTGCAGCAGGAAACCGGCACCAACCGCATCATCGATCCATGGGGCGGCTCCTATTACGTCGAGCGCCTGACGCACGATCTCGCGACCAAGGCCTGGGCGCACATCCAGGAAGTGGAAGAGCTCGGCGGCATGGCCAAGGCCATCGAGGCCGGCGTGCCCAAGCTGCGCATCGAGGAAGCCTCGGCCAAGACCCAGGCGCGCATCGATGCCGGCCGTCAGGCGGTGATCGGCGTCAACAAGTACAAGCCCGAAAATGAAGAAGCACTCGACGTGCTCAAGGTGGAAAACTCCACCGTGCGCCGGCTGCAGATCGACAAATTGAAGAGGCTTCGTGGCGAGCGCAGCCAGGCCGACGTCGATGCCGCGCTGGCGGCACTGACGCGCAGCGCCAAGGACGGCAACGGCAATCTGCTAGCGCTGGCGATCGACGCGGCGCGGGCCAAGGCCACCGTCGGCGAGATCTCGGACGCGATGGAGAAGGTGTTCGGCCGCCACCGCGCCGAGATCAAATCCATCACCGGTGTCTACAAGCGCGAGGCGTCCACCATGAACGACAAGGTCCAGAAGGTTCAGGCGCTGATTGACGCTTTCGAGGACGCCGAGGGCCGCCGTCCGCGTATCCTCGTCGCCAAGATCGGCCAGGACGGCCACGACCGCGGCCAGAAGGTGATCGCGTCGGCCTTTGCCGATGTCGGCTTCGACGTCGATATCGGACCGCTATTCGCCACCGCCGATGAAGCCGCGCGGCAGGCCGTCGAAAACGACGTGCACATCCTCGGCCTGTCGTCGCTGGCCGCCGCCCATCTCACCGCGGTGCCCGAGCTCAAGGCCGCGCTGAAGAAACAAGGCCGCGAGGACATCATGATCATCATCGGCGGCGTCGTCCCCCCGCAGGATTACGACGAACTCTACAAGGCCGGCGCCGAGGCGATCTTCCCGCCCGGCACGGTGATCTCCGAGGCCGCCGAAGAGCTGATCCACAAGCTCAATGCACGGCTGGGCCATAGCGAGGCGGCGGCGTAGCTGCAGCGTCACGGCAAACGTGGTAGGATCGCGGGATGACCGACGTGATCGACATCCCGCTGGAGACGATCCTCGCAAAACTGCGAGCGATTGCGCCTGCCATCAAAGCAGAAGGCGTGACGCGGCTGGCCGTGTTCGGCTCTAGGGTTCGCGGTGACGCACGGCCGGACAGCGATCTGGATATTTTGATTGAGACGTTCGACAGAGCGTCTTCAGCGCGACGCTTCGATCTGTTCAAGGTCATGCATCTCATCGAGGATACGATTGGAATTTGGCCGCACGTCATGTTTCCAACCGAATTGACACCTCGCATCAGGGAACGCATGGCCGACGATCTGATCGAGGTGTTTTGATGCCTCCCACGTCCGAAGATCGTCTGAAAGACATTCTTGATCGCGTTCATCTCATCGAGCGCGTCACGAGCGGCATGGCGCCGGATCAGTTCGCCGAAGACGAAGTTGTTCGCGGTGCGGTAGAGCGCTTCCTTGCCATCATCTGCGAAGCGTCATTGCGGTTACCGGATAACGTCAAGATTCTCGCTCCGCATATCAATTGGCGAAGAATGAATGATTTCGGAAATCACCTCCGTCACGCTTATGATCTAACGGATGCGGACGAAGTCTGGCAGATCGTGCAGAATGACCAGCCTCCCCTCAAAGCCTTTGTTGAAAGCGTCATCCGCGAATGACTATACGTGCCTTTCATCAGTCGCTGCTTGCGGCTTTGCTCCTCGCACTGCCATGCATCGCGCCCGCCCTCGCCGCCGAGCCAAAGCCCGACATCCAGCTCAAGGCCAAATACACCGAGGTCGCCGTCTTCTTCGATGCCGCGATCAAGTCCGATGCGCCGCTGCTGAAATATCTCACATCCGCCAGCAATGGCTGGGCTACGAAGACGCTCAAGGAGCTGGCCGAGCAGCGCAAGGACATGCGCGATCTCCCTGCCGACATGCGCAACCGGCCATGGGAATCCGAGCGGACCTATGCGCAAAGCTCGTTGGTCGCGGCCCGCTATGTCAGCATCATTCGCGCGGACTACAACTACACCGGCGGCGCGCATCCCAATCGTGCCAATGACACGCTGCTGTGGGACAGGCAGGCCGGCAAGATGATCAGCATCCGCCCTTTCTTCACCGAGCTCGCCGATAGTGGCCCGGCGATGACGGCGATCCGCGATGCGGTCGTCGCCGATCTCAAAGTCGAGAAGAAAAAACGCGACAACGACAATCCCGACATGAGCCTCGTCGATGCGCTGGAGCCAAAGCTGCTCAAGATCGGGCCGGTATCGCTGACGCCGTCGACGTCAGCCGGCAAGAGCTCCGGTCTCAGCTTCCATTACGGCCCCTATGCGGTCGGCTCCTATGCCGAAGGCGATTACGACGCCTTCGTGCCGTGGGAGAAACTCAAGCCCTATCTGTCCGCCGAGGGCAGCGCGATCTTCGCCGGCGAGCGGCCGAAGGACGACGACAAGGGGCCGCAGTGACGAAAGCCCCCATCGACATCGACGCGCTCGCCAAAGACCTCCGCGCCGGCAGCCGCGCCGCGCTGGCGCGGGCGATCACGCTGGTGGAAAGCCGCCGCGCCGATCATCAGGCCGCCGCGCGCGAACTCGTGCAGGCACTGCTGCCCGCCACAGGCAAAGCGTTTCGCGTTGGGATCACCGGCTCGCCCGGCGTCGGCAAATCGACCACCATCGACGTGCTCGGCATGTATCTGATCGACAGGGGCCACAAGGTCGCGGTGCTGGCGGTGGATCCATCGTCGGCGCGCACCGGCGGCTCGATCCTCGGCGACAAGACGCGGATGAACGATCTGTCCGCCCATCCGAACGCCTTCATCCGCCCCTCGCCGTCCTCCGGCACGCTCGGCGGCGTCGCGGCGAAAACGCGCGAGGCCATGTTACTTTGTGAGGCGGCAGGTTTCGACGTGGTGCTGGTGGAGACCGTCGGCATCGGCCAGTCGGAAACCGCGGTCTGCGACATGACCGACTTCTTTCTGGCGCTGATGTTGCCCGGTGGCGGCGACGAGTTGCAGGGCATCAAGAAAGGCCTGATCGAACTGGCCGACATGATCGCCATCAACAAGGCCGATGGCGACAACCTTAAGCGCGCCAATATCACCGCTGGGGATTATCGCGGCGCGCTGCATATCCTGGCGCCGCGCTCGGAGCACTGGCATCCGCCGGTGGTGACCTATTCGGCGCTGGCGAAGACAGGCATTGCCGAATTGTGGGACAAGATCGTCGCGCATCGCACGGCGATGAATGCGTCCGGCGATTTCGCCGGCCGCCGCCGCGAGCAGCAGGTGAAATGGATGTGGACCATGCTGGAGGATCGGTTGAAGGCGCGGCTGCGCAGCGATCCCGGCATTCGCAGCAAGGTCAAACAAGTCGAACGCGACGTCGCCGACGGCACGATGACGCCGGCCGTCGCGGCGGAAGCGATCGTGGAGTTGTTGAGGTAGCGCGCCCTAACCTCTCCCCGCTTGCGGGGAGAGGTCGGCTGGCGGAGCGCAGCGAAGCCTGACGGGTGAGGGGGACTATCCACTCGCTCCGAGTTCGTGGAGAGTCCCCCTCACCCGCCTTCCACATGCTTCGCATGTTACAGGCGACCTCTCCCCGCAAGCGGGGAGAGGTTAGCGCGCCGTCGCGATCATGGAGGCGAATGTTGAACTGTCCCGGTACATCCCCGCGCATCCTCATCACCGGCTTCGGCCCCTTCCCCGGCGCGCCGGTGAACCCGACGCAGGCGCTGGTGCGAAAACTCGCAACGCTGCGCCGCCCCGCTTTCGCGGATATCACCCGCATCGCGCATATTTTCGACGTCACCTATGCCACCGTCGATCGCGAACTGCCCGAGCTGATCGCACGCCATCGGCCGGATGCGCTGCTGATGTTCGGCCTCGCCGCACGCACGCCCTATATCCGGATCGAGACGCGCGCCCGCAACGCGGTGTCGATGCTGTGGCCCGATGCCGGCCACACAACGGTGCGCCGCGCCAGCATCGTGCCTGGCGCCGACGCGCAGATGTTCGGCCCGCACACGACGCGTCTGTTTCGGGCCGCCCTCGCCGGCGGCGCCGACGTGCACTCCTCACGCGATGCCGGCCGCTATCTCTGCAATTATCTGTCGTGGCGCGGCATCGAGGCCACCCGCGCCCCCGGCGGCCCGCACCTCGCGGCCTTCGTCCATGTGCCGCTGCTGGCACAAGACACCACCTCGCACCGCATGACCTCCGACGAACTCACCGATACCGGTGAAGCGATCCTGCTGGAAATGATCCGCATGACCCGGGTCAAGCTGGGTGACGCGGCCCGGAATTCCGGGGTTTAAGACCGTCGAAACGACGCTCCCGGCCATTCTCTGAACATTAATTCATACAATGGGAAAATTCCGCCGGTTTCCGCGACGCAGCCATGCCGAAAGTCAACTTGTGCATCGCAGCATGAACACCCTAATGGCGGGAATGCTTTCAGGAATAGCTTTGTGACCGACATCAACGCCGACGCCGCCCTGGTGGTGTCATCGACCCATAGCCCGATGAAATTTCCGGAATTCGTCGTCGTGATCGCCTCGATCATGGCGCTGAATCCGATGGCTATGGACATCATGCTGCCGGCGCTGCCCCATCTCGGCGCAGCTTTCAAAATCGCCGATGCGAACCGGCTGCAAACGGTGCTGTCGGTGTTCCTGCTCGGCTTCGGCGTCGCGCAATTCGCCATCGGTCCGCTGTCGGACCGGTTCGGCCGCCGCCCCGTCCTGCTCGGTGGCATGGCTGTCTATTGTGTCGCCAGCCTGCTGGCGGTGATCGCGCCCAGTTTCGAACTCCTGCTGCTGGCGCGCCTGCTGCAGGGCCTCGGCACCGCCGCGACGCGCGTGATCGCCGTGTCGATCGTGCGCGACTGCTATGCCGGCCGTCGCATGGCCGGTGTCGTATCGCTCGCGATGATGGTGTTCATCGCCGTGCCGGTGATTGCGCCATCGTTCGGCCAGGCCGTGATGCTGCTCACCGAATGGCGCGGCATCTTCGTGGTCTTGACGCTCTATGGCGTATTGGCGCTGATCTGGAGCGCCGTGCGCATGCCGGAAACGCTCGCGGTCGCCGATCGCAGGTCGATCGCGCTGCGCGACGTCCTCCTTGCCTATCGGCAGACCGTCACCAACCGGCAGACGCTGGGCTATGCGCTCGCGGCCGGCGGATTGCAGGGTTCGCTGTTTGCCTTCGTCTTCATCTCGCAGCAGGTGTTCACCGAAATCTATCATCTCGGCCATTACTTCCCGCTGGCCTTCGCAGCGATTGCGTTGGGCGTCGCCATTGCCGGTTTTACGAATGCACGTTTCGTCAATCGCCTTGGCATGCGCGTGATCTCGCATGGCGCGTTGCTTGGCTATGTCGCGGTGGGTGGCACGATGCTGCTGGCGGCCAGCAACGGCATGCTGCCACTGCCGCTGTTCATGGCGCTATCGGCGCTGATGATGTTTTCCTTTGGCTTGATGTTCGCCAATTTCACAGCGCTGGCAATGGAGCCGCAAGGCCACATCGCCGGCACTGCATCGTCGCTCTATGGCACACTGACCACGCTGCTCGGCATCGGGATCGGCTATGTTATCGGGCAGCACTATGACGGCACGCTGCTGCCGTTTGCGACCGGCCTCTTTCTCTGCACGCTCGCCGCGCTGGCGGTGATCCTCGTGGTGGAAAAGGGCCGCCTGTTCAAGTCTCACAAGATGGTGAGCTGAACGCTCTCGCGGCGTAGCCGAATGGCCGTCGCGCAATTTTGAAATGTCTGGGAATACGTCGGGGCGAACCCGGCGCCGCCATGAACGTTATCAATTTTTACCGGAGCAATCCGATGCCCTACGCACTGTTCTGTGACGACGCGAAACTGAGCAAATCCTATCCGACCGAAGCCGACGTGTGGAAACTCGCCGCCGAGAGCGGCCTTGTCACCGATGTCGAAGCCAAGAATTCGAAGCCGACGCCGCGCCGCGTGCTCGACAATGATTACGAGATCCGTCCCTGCCAGGCGGAGCCCGGCGAATGCCCGGAAAAGAACGAACGCGACGCCCAGGCCGAGAAGGATTTCCAGCTCGCGCTGAAGGGACGATAGCGCGCGGGGCTACTTCATATGCATGTCATTCCTCGACACACGCTCGTCATTCCGGGGCACACGTAAGCGGCAGAGCCGCTGAAGTGCGAACCCGGAATCTCAGAGTGTTTGGCGCTGACTAGAGACTCCTATGCTGGGATTCCGGCTTCGCCTGCGCGAAGGCGCGCAGCCGCCCCGGAATGACAGTGTGGGGCGGCAAGACAGCCATCGAACATTTTTTCCTATCCTCCGTTGACAACATCCCCATCAGGTTTATATTCCCCTTCGTCCTGCCCCACCGAGAGGGGCGATCGCGATCGTCACGTTCGCGGGGTGGGATGCGGTGGACGCCGGAGATGCGGCGT
>NZ_FNWZ01000008.1:0-127490 GCF_900108575.1 Tardiphaga sp. OK245
TCGCTTGAGGCTACCCTGTCCCTCCGCCCTGGGACATTAATTTTGGTGATGGGACCGTTCGCCATGGCAGATGTGCAAGCAACCGAAAAAACACCGCAGGCGGAACGTCGGGCACTTGCTCGGCGCCTCCGAAAGTCCTGATGCACACTAGATTGCGGAAGACCGCATCGCATCAGGCCCAAGGGTGCAACGGGCACCCGGCGTTCCGCACGCCCTCTCACAGGGGGCAGGAATGCGAAACATGACGGCGCCCCCGCGCCGCAAACAATGGGGGCGATGACGCATGTCTGATGAGCAGTGGCTGTTTGACAGTTGAATCTGCAACGACGCGATGAAGGCGCCGCACCCGCAGGTGTCATCCCCGGGCTTGACCCGGGGATCCAGCTTGGCCCGCACGCCGTCGCACAAGACAAGGTGGATGGCCGGGTCAAGCCCGGCCATGACGTGGGGAGAGGCCTGGGATTATTGCGAAGCTCGCTTCGCGCTGTCCGGCCATGACGACCGGGAGTGATGCACCCGCTCTTACCGTTCCATATGTCAGAGCATCATTAACCCTACCCTGCACATTCATCGCGGCCGCTCTCGCCTGGCAACGTCACACGCATCATCTTGCGTTACGTCATCAGCGGACATCCACCGGGACCTTGAACCATGGACCTGCATCGCCGCCATCTGCTGACTGCGTCCGGCGCGGGTCTCGCCGCCGGCGCATTCGCCGCATCGAGCGATGCGGCACGCGCCGCCACGCTCACCTCGACGCTCGGACGCGACGCCACGCAATATGGTGTGCGTGCCAATAGCCAGGACGATCAGACCCGCGCATTGCAGCGCGCCATCGACGAGGCAGCGCGCGCGCAGGCACCGCTCGCATTGCCGCCCGGCAACTATCGCACCGGTATGCTCAGGCTCGCGCGCGGCTCGCACATCATCGGCATGCGCGGCGCAACGACCCTCACCTTCAGCGGCGGCGCGTCACTGCTGTCAGGCGAAGGCGCGGACTATGTCAGCCTTAGCGGCCTGACGCTGGACGGCAACTTCGCCAAACTGCCGCCGCGGCGCGGGCTGCTGCACATGGTGCAAGCGCGCGAACTCCGCATCGGCGATTGCACCGTTACCAATAGCGGCGGCGCAGGCATCTGGCTGGACAACACGGCGGGCGCGGTCACCGACAATACGCTCACCAACATCGCCACCACGGCGATCGTCTCGTTCGATGCGCAGGGATTGATCGTCGCGCAAAACACCATTTCCGGCACCAGCAGCAACGGCATCGAGATCCTGCGCACCGCCATCGGCGATGACGGCACGCAAGTGATCGACAATCGTATCGAGGACATCAAGGCCGGCCCCGGCGGCTCCGGTCAATATGGCAACGCCATCAACGCCTATCGTGCGGGCAATGTCATCGTCTCCGGCAATCGCATCCGCAACTGCGATTACTCCGCGGTGCGCGGCAACTCCGCATCGAACATCCACATCACGGGCAACAGCGTGTCGAGCGTCCGCGAAGTCGCGCTCTATTCGGAATTTGCCTTCGAGGCTGCGGTGATCGCCAACAACACCGTCGATGGTGCGGCGCTCGGTGTCTCCGTCTGCAACTTCAACGAGGGCGGCCGCATCGCAGTGGTTCAGGGCAATATCATCCGCAACCTGCTCCCGAAGCGGCCGATCGGCACGGCGCCCGACGACGATGCCGGCATCGGCATCTATATCGAGGCGGACGCCAGCGTCAGCGGCAATGTCGTCGAGAACGCGCCGTCCTTCGGCATGATCGCGGGCTGGGGCAAGTATCTGCGCGACGTCGCCATCACCGGCAACGTGGTGCGCAACAGCTTTATCGGCATCGGTGTATCGATCGCACCGGGAGCCGGCACCGCGCTGGTCAGCAACAACATGATTTCGGGCGCGCCACGCGGCGCTGTCGTCGGCCTCGATCATGCAAAGCCGGTGACGCCGGACCTCACCGCCGATGGCGCACAGCGCTATCAGCAGATTGCCCTCTCCGGGAACATGGTGCGCTAAAGCGCTGTCCGCAGCATCGGATAGCGCGCGCTCATCACCAGAGGATCAAGCGCTTTCTGCCAATCAAGATCCGCCGGCGTCACCGCCGCCTGCCGCGGCGGAGCCTGCCGCAACAGGGTTTCGATCGGGATCAGGACGGGCGAAGCCGCTTCAGCCACCGGCTCGATGTCGGGCTGCAACGGCGCAACCGCGGGCGCTGCGATGGCAGGAGCCGCGACGGCAGCCGGCCGTGGTGGTTCAGAGGCGCGCGGCGCCCGGTAGATCACCCCTTCCGAAGACAGCACGCGCCTCACGGCGGCAGTCTCGCCCTCGACCATCAGCCGCCAGCGTTCAACCGCTTCCTTGGCTTCCTGAATGTTGTCGAGAAACTCGGCTTCGCTGTGAAAACGGCGCCACCGCCCGCTCTCGAACAGTTCTGTCAGGTAATCCAGCCGGCTCTCGGCAAGAGCGCACCAGCGCTGGGCCAGTGGCCGACCGATGCCGGCATGCGGGTAAGGAAAATTCAGGTGAGATGACATGGAAATGTCCGCAAGAGAAAAAACGGACGCAAAGCAACAAACGAATCACTCACCAATACTTGGAGAGTTTCTGTGGAAAAGTTTTCGGGGTCCAGCGCAATGTGGTCAAACTTGGACAATTGCGTTGGAAACACGTGAGAAAGCCCCGTCAAACCTGAGGTATTGCAGTCAAGCCTTGCTTGAGCCTTGCTCGACGCCCGGCCATGCACCGGCAATCTATGACCTGAAGGTTAAAATTTTTGGTTAACAAAAACGAAAGACCCGTCCGGGGGGACAACCGGACGGGTCAAGCTATACCGGCGCGAATGTTTGGGCGCATGCGCCGGATATGGCCTCGTTGGGGAGGGAATGCCGCTCCCACATCCATATGTCCGGTCCACCCGGCCAAACGTTCAACGATCAGGAGATTATTTTTGGACGTCTGACGCCATCGACGGTGACGAGGCCTCGACCGCACGCGTCGTCGGCGCCGGCGCGGTGACGACAACAGGAGTGACAGGCGCAGGCGCTGTCGCCACGGGGTGCTGAGCGCCCTGCACTGCCGATACCGCACTATAGGCATCCGCCGCGCCGGCACCGAACAGGTCGTCACGGCCGGGCGCACCAAGATCACGCGCGGTTGTCATCAGGATGCTGCGGATCTCGTTCGGCCGTAGTTGCGGATTGCGCTCGATCATCAATGCGGCGAGCCCGCTGATGTAAGCCGCCGAGAACGAGGTGCCCGACGTCATCTGGTACTTGTTGTCCGGCGCGGGCAGGAAGATATCGACGCCCGGCGCAGCCACCGCGATGTGGCTGCCACGGTTCGACGCGGAGAACAGCCTGTCATACGCATCGGTGGCGCTGACTGCGATCACGCTGGGGCTTGCCGCAGGATAAAGCGGCGGCGATTTCGGTCCGGCATTGCCTGATGCTGCGACCATCACGATGCCCTTGCTGGCTGACGCGGCAATACCGCGCTCGATCAGCGGATCCTGCGGACCGGCAAAGCTCATATTGATGACCTGGGCGCCATTCATCGCCGCGTGGTTGATACCCTTGAGGATGATGAAAGACGAACTCTCGGCACCGCCCTGCGACACACCAAAAGCGCGAATGGCCAAGATGCGCGCGCGCGGCGCACTGCCCATCAGTCGCGCATGCGATACGATCGCGCCCGCAATGCCAGTCCCGTGCACATGCGCACTTTCCTTGCTGCCAAGCGCATCGAACGAACCCACGATGGCATCAGCGAGTTCGGGATGCGCGACGTCGATGCCGGAGTCGATGACAGCGACTGTGACATTGGCACCGGCAGACAGCTTGTGCGCCTCAGGCAGACGCAGCTTCGCCAGCGCATATTGCGCGGGATCGCCCTCGCCCAGTGCCGGCGTTGTCACCTGATCCTGCAGCACATAGCGGAAGTTGGGTTGCACAGCGCGCACGTCAGCCTCGGCGCGCATCTGGGCCTCGACAGTTTCGACCGAACGATTGTCGGTGATCCGGAACAGGTTGATCGTCGCGCCGATCAGCGGAAAATCCTGCGACGACAGACGCTCCAGGCGCAGACGGCGCGCCAGCGCATCCGTCTGGTCGGGCGTCAGCGCGCTGTCGAGTTCGGCGACAATCTGCCGGGGGACATAGCGCGTATTGAGGGCCGCCTGCGAGCCATTGCTGCGCGGTCCACCACCGGCATTCTGGCTGCGCGGCGTCGGGCCGCCGCCGCCAAGATCAGCAACGAATGGCTTCTCGTTGCACTCGCCGGATGCCGCGCGATTGGCATAGGCGCAGCTCGGATAGGTGTTAGGGGAATAGCGTACATAAGGAATGGTCGGCAGCACGCCCACGATCTTCGGCGGCGGCGTACGCCCTGGCCGCGAGGATATGGGCGGTGTCCGGCTGGCCGTCGTCCCGATCGCCGTACCGCGCGGGCCGACGCTGGTGATACCGACGCGACCAGCAATGGGTCCGCGGCTCGCGATACTCGGGCCACGGCCGGCGATGCGGCCCGCGCCGGCAGCGATGTTCGGATTGATACGCGGCGTTGTGCTGGGAGCGATCGTGGGAATGCGCGATCCGATATTGAGGCTCGGCGAGCGCATCATGCTCTGCGCGCCAGCGACCGAAAGGCTGAACGGCCACGCGACGGCGAGCGAAAGCACAGCGGCCGTGCATTTCATCACTGGTCTGGAGGCACCACGATCATGTCTCATGGAACAGGCCTCGCACGCATAATGCGGATCGGATCAACCGACGGCGCCTATTGCGCCTGAACCGCCATGCTGACGATCTTCTCGTTCTCCAGCCGGCGGATCAGCCCGGCGATCTGGTCCTTGGTCATCACCCGATTGCCGAACTGCAGCCGGAACAGCCCGTCCTTGCCGCTGTCAACAATCGTGCTCTGATAGCCGTCGAGCAACGCTGTGATGTCCGACACCCGCGCAGTTGGCGCAAAACGGACGAACAGGCGCGTCGGAGCTTCTACCGAGGCCGGTGCCGGCGCGAGCGACCGGGTGACAGTGGTCGGTGCACTCGCGGGCGACGGCGCAGCTTCATAGGACGCGGTCTGGAATGAGTGTGTATCGCGCTGCATCAGCACGGTGCCAATCACACCCGCCTGCAGCATGATCGCGAGCGCGCCAACAGCGGCCGAAGCCGCCAGCGTCCGCGGCGAAAGCGATGCGAAAAATCCGGAAATCCGCGCCGACAGACCGACCGATGTCGATCCGCTGCGCACCGGCTCGGCGTCAATAGCAGCAAACAGCTTCTGCATCGCCCGCGAGGACGGCGCACCAAGGCTCTCATTGAGGCCAATGGTCTCCGCATATTCTTCCTGGATCACGGCATATTGCTTCGCCAGTTCCGGATCCTTGGCCAGTGCATCATCGACGCGGCGCGCATCACGCGCGTTGAGCGTGCCCGCGGCGTGCCAAGGCAGCAATGCCTCGATCTCGCCTGGCTCCTGGGTCGGCACTTTGTTGCTCATCGCCATCATGGCCAGCCTCGTTCAATGCCGGCTGCCTTGAGCAGATCGGCTAATTTCTTGCGCGCATAAAACAGGCGCGTCTTGACGGTGTTCTCGGGAATTCCGACGATTTCGGCCACCTCTTCCACGGACTTCTCGTGGTAGTAGACGAGATCGACGATTTCCCGATGCTCGGGCGAAAGGGATGTCAGGCACTTCCGCAACGCGTCACTGGTATCCTTTTTCTGAACCGACACTTCGGGGTTATCGGACGTATCCTCGATCGCGTTGGCCGTCTCGTCGTCCAGTTCGGCGTCCTTGCGCTTGCGCAGCGCGGACAGCGCCTTGAACCTCGTAATCGCCAGGAGCCAGGTCGAGACCGCGGAACGACCTTCGAATTTGCCTGCCTGCCGCCACACATCCAGGAACACTTCGCTGATAAGATCCTCAGCAATCTGTTCGTTCCGCACCAGCCGAAGGCCGAAGCGAAACACCCGGACGTGGTGCCTGCCATAAAGCACCTGCATGGCAAGACGGTCGCCTTGCGCAATCCGGGCGATCAGAATCTCATCCGATGCCGCCTGTGTTGCACTCACTGCCCGTCTCGCAAGGTTGGTCTGAATGAGGATGTAAGAGGTTCGATTGACAAGATAAAATCTTCTCGAATGGGCAGGAATATACCGGTCGCGGCTGCTTTTAACCGCGCCGAACGGGCTTTTACCGCCCTTTTCTTGGGCGGAACGGGTAACAGGTAGCATAATGCTGGGGCATTTCCGACCCGAACGCCAGCGATTCACACGGCAACCTTACCAAGTCGTGGCTTCCGGAACAGCCTTGAGACGGAGGAACCTGCATTTTGCAGCCATATCCCGAAACCCTCATCAATGAATACCGTAACTTGCCTTGGCGGCTTGTCCGCCACATCAAGTGAACTCGCCCGGGCCCGTCATCGGCCCGGGCATTTTTACTTAAATAACAAAGCTATTCTTGAAACCTTCTGGCAGTCCCGCTGCACGCGATCTGTCGACAGATGTCGCCGGGAGCAGCAAATGAGTAGCCGGTTACCAGATTGACTTGCGGCAATAGATACCAAACCTAAAGGCTTTGAGCACTAGAGTTTCGTCAGCGAAACCCATCGATGGGCTCAATGACCGCAGCCGCTTCATCAGTCTTGAATCCAGTCAACGGCGACTTCGAAGCCGTCGATGGAGAGTTGCGGTCTGATATGCTGGCACGTCGCCTGAAGCGGCGACGGCAAATGCTCGCACTCGCGGCTGCCAGTCATGCCGTCAATGTCGTGCTGCTTTTCGTCTTCCTTGCAGCAGGCACTATCGATGGCACCATCGTCGCGGCCTATGCCGGCTGCGCTTTTGCCTCTGTCCTGATCTTCCTCGCGATCTCCGAGAGCGGCTTGACGGATGACTGGCGCGATCATTTCTTCGCAGCGCCCTACACGGCTGTCACTTACGCACTTCTGCTCGCCTTCGTTTACACAGCGCCCAATGTCGCCGTCGTGTTTCTCTGCGCATTGTTTCTTGTGGCCAATGTCATCGCCTTGCGTACCTCGCCCCGTGAAGGTGTCGGCGCCTGGACCGTCATGACCGGCGGCCTCGCGCTGCTGTATTTCTTCGTCGATCTGCCCTTGACGCTCCCCTCCAGCAGCTCGATCGAACGCTTCGGCACCTTGCTGACATTCTCGATGACCATCGCCCGCAGTATGTTCATTGGCATTTTCTCCAGCTCGCTACGCGACGCGCTGTTTCGGCGCCGCGTTGAACTCGAGGCCGCCTACAAGCGCATCGAAGAGCTCGCAGAACTCGATGAACTGACGGGGTCGTTCAATCGCCGCTGCATCATGCGGCTGCTTGACGATGAAATCATCCGCGCACAGCGCAGCAACACACCCTGCACCGCCGCGCTGATCGATCTCGACTGGTTCAAGCGGATTAACGACAATTTCGGACACCCAACCGGCGACGAAGTACTGCGGACCTTCGCCATCACCATTTTCGCCAATATCCGCAGCATCGACAAATTCGGCCGCTATGGCGGCGAGGAATTCCTGCTGGTGCTGCCGGACACGCCGCATGACAAGGCCGTGCAAATGCTCGACCGTTTGCGGGGGATTGTCGAAGCCTTGGATTGGAGCGCATTTTCCGACGGCTTGACCGTGACGATTTCGGGCGGCGTTGCGACATTGGGTCCGAACGACACGCCAGACACCTTACTCGCACGCGCCGACAGCGCACTCTACGCCGCCAAGGAGCGCGGACGAAATCGAATTGCAAGCGCCTGAACGAATTTAACGAACCCTGGCCGCAACATATTAGCGGCAGGACACGATTAGAATTACGGGATTTGATTTATGTCTTCGAAGTCACCGTTATCGGCAAATTTACTCGACGAACTTGACGCCGCACTGGCCCACGGAACGGTCGCACGGCGCGTGGAAACGCTGCGCCGTGTCACGGATCTGTTCGTCAACAATGCCGTGGATTACTCCGACGCGCAGATCGCAGTGTTCGACGACATTTTCGATTGCCTGCTGACGCATATGGAAGCGTCCGCAAGGGCCCTTCTGGCCGAGCGATTGGCACCCGTCTCTGTCGCACCGCCCCGGGTCGTCCGGACTCTCGCTTTCGATGATTTGATCGAAGTCGCCGCCCCCGTGCTCTCTCAATCGGAGCAGCTCGACGACCATGCCCTGATCGAGAATGCACGCACCAAAAGCCAGGACCATCTGCTCGCGATTTCGACGCGCAGGGTCCTGAGCGGCGCCCTGACGGATGTTCTTGTCGAACGCGGCAACGAAGCCGTCGTCACCAGCACCGTCAACAACCGCGGCGCCGAGATTTCAGAACGCGGTTACAATACCCTGCTCTCCCGTGCCGAGGGCAACGATACGATTGCGACATGTGTTGGCCTGCGTCCCTCCATTCCGCGCCACCACTATCTGAAGCTCGTCGCCAAGGCGTCGGCCTCGGTCCGGGCGAAGCTGGAAGCCACCCACGTCCACCACACCGCCGACATATCTCTGGTGGTTCAGCAGGTCGCCCGGCGGGCTCGCTCCGCACCAGGCAGCATCAGTCAGCAGACCGTCATCGCCCATGGTCTCGTGCGCTCGCTGTTTGAAGACGGTCGACTGGATGAAAACGAAGTGGCGAAATTCGCCGAAGCCGGCAAGTTCGACGAAGCAAACGCCGCGCTCGCGTGCCTGACCAACGTGCCAATCTCCGTCGCGGAAACCATGATGGTCGAATCCCGCAGCGAGGGCATTTTCATTCTGTGCAAGGTCGCAAATTTTTCATGGAAGACCGTCAAGACCATCATCAACATGCGCGAGCAACTCGCTGGAACACAGCTGTCTGACAGCGCGACCGACCGCGAGACCTATGAACGTCTGCGCATCTCCGCGGCACAACAGGTCCTACGCTTCCACCGTATGCAGCAGGCGACGTCCGACCTACCTGCCGCCTGACGTTTGTCAGTCGACATGTTTCCACGCGAATGGCCGCAGTCTGGCCATTGAGACCGAGCGCCGCAACGCCAATTGCGCTGAGCAGCCATTCCGTCAGCAGGCATCGACTTGCCAGTGAAGGCGCTGATAGTGATGCCTCGATCACGGCGAATAACGCCGGAACGGGTTGGCATCAAGCAGGGCGGGATTCATGCGCGTCTTGATTACAGGCGCCGGTGGCTTCATCGGCAGAACACTCACTTCTGCGCTGCTTCAAGCAGGCGCGCTCACCAATACTGCAGGCACAAGCGAAACAATCGAGGAGCTCCTCCTTCTCGACACACATCTGCCGCCAGCATCCGACCGACGTGTGAGGCACTTGCAAGCCGACATCGACGCACCCGATACGCTGAAGAAAATCGCTGCATGGAAACCCCATAGCGTGTTTCATCTCGCCGCTGTGCTGACCAGCGCCGCAGAACAGGACCCGGCGCGCGCGCTGGCGGTGAATGTTTCGGCGCTGGCGGAATTGATCGACGCCATCCGCGCGAAAGATGCTCCGCCGCGCCTGATCTTTCCAAGTTCGATCGCGGTCTTCGGCGGGTTATTGCCTGATCATGTCGATGACGATCATTTGCAGCGTCCACAAACCTCCTATGGCACGCACAAGGCCATCGCCGAATTGATGCTGGCGGACGCCACGCGTCACGGAATGGTCGATGCACGCGCCCTGCGCCTGCCGATCGTGCTGGTGCACCCCGGCCCGCCAACACAGTCGGTATCCGACCGGATCGCGGGCATCGTTCGCGATGGCGTCGCCGGAAAGCCGTCGATTTGCCCATTGCGCGCGGACACGAAAGTGCCGATCGTTTCGGTGGAGACCGTTGCGCAGAATTTGATCACGCTTCACAATGCCGATCCAGCCAAGATGCGCGGGAAACGCGTGCTCAATCAGCCTGCTTTGACGATCAGTATGGACGACATCATTGAATCGATTGCACGTGTCACCAACACCACGCCGAACGTGACCTATGCCCTCGATCCCGATCTCAAGAAGATCGTCGATAGCTGGCCGAAAGGTTTCATCTCCACCCGCGCGCCATCCCTCGGCGTCGTCGCCGACAAGAGTTTCGAGGACATCGTGAGCCAGTATCGCCAGCGTCTTGCCGAAAAATCTGCTGCATGACCGAGCCTGCAGTCGACATCTGCATCATTGGCGCCGGCTCATCCGGTATTGCCGTTGCCAAGGCCCTGCACGACAAGGGGCTCAGTTTCGACATCTACGAGAAGGGCTCAAATATCGGCGGGATGTGGCGCTACGGCAATGACAATGGCCTGTCCTGCGCCTATCGCAACCTACATATCGACACCAGCCGCAACAATCTCGGCTATTCCGATTTTCCGATTCCAGCCGACAAGCCCGACTTCCTGTCACACCAGCAATTGCTGGACTATCTGGAAGCCTATGCCGGCCGGTTTGGCGCACGATCTCGCACCCGCTTCAACTGCGAAGTGACCTCGGTCGAAAAGACCGATGACGGCTGGCGCGTGACGACGAAGGAAGGCACCCGCGAATACAAGACAGTGATCGTCGCCAACGGCCATCTCTGGGATCCGCGTTGGCCGACCTTCTCTGGCACATTCAACGGCACGGCGATTCATTCCAGCCAGTATCGCACCGCGCAACCATTCGAAGACAAGAAGGTGCTGGTCGTCGGCATCGGAAATTCGGCCGTCGATATCGCCGTCGATCTCTGCAAGCGCGCCAGCAGCGTCGTGCTGTCCACGCGAACCGGCGCCCATATCATGCCGAAATACATGATGGGCATCCCGATCGATCGCTGGTCGGCCTTCTTCGCGCGCAAGCTGAAATTCCCGACACTGTTGACGCGCATGATCATCGCACGTCTGATATATCTCGCCGTCGGCGATCAGGCCCGCTTCGGTGTACCAAAGCCGAAACATCCCATGTGGCGCGAACATGCGACGTTGAGCCAGGAGTTGCTGCCTTACATCGGCCATGGCTGGATCAGCATCAAGCCGAACGTCACCTCGCTGGAGGGGGACGCCATCGCCTTCGCCGATGGCACGCAGGAGAGCTTCGACGCGGTGATCTACGCGACCGGTTACAAGACCAGCTTTCCGTTCCTCGCGCCCGAGATCTTCTCGGTGCCGGAAGATGGCGGCATGGTCGATCTTTATCGGCGCATTACACCGCCAAACCAGCCTGGTCTGTTCTTTGCGGGATTGGTGCAGCCCATCGGGCCGACCATTCCGCTGGTCGAAATCCAGGCTCGATGGATCGCAGCCGTGCTCACAGCCAAAGTCGCCCTACCCAGCCCCGGCGATATGGCACTGGAGGTCCGCGACTTCCACCAGAGGAAGATCAGCACCTGGCTCAATTCAGCGCGCTACACGCTGGAAGTCGATTTCAACGATTATGCCGGCGAGCTCAACGGCGACATTGCAAAGGCAGCAAGTGGGCGTCCAGCGGCCATGGCATCGGCCTGACCGGATTCATTTTCGCGGAGCGCGTGGCTCTCGCGCCGCTCAATAGCGCAGCACTTTCGAACCGATGGCTGCCCCCAGCGCCGCCACGACGAGGGCTGCGAGCGTGTACCAGGTCGCGACAAACAGCGGCGAGTCGTCCGCGCAATGCGCGGCGTAAAACGTCGCCCCTAGCCCGGCTGACATCAATCCCGCGAGCGCACCGGCAATGGCGGGGCGTGACGGCGCGCCGTGGCGCAGCGCGATCATCGCGCCGCCGAGGATCGGCAGCGACAGCAACGTGATCGCCGCCGAACACACCGACGAGTTTCTGCCGATAATGCGCGCCATCATCGGCGCGCGTTGCGGTATCGTCATTTCGACGATCAACGCGACGATGAGAATGAACGGCGACAACAATAACAGCCAGATCCAGCGCCCCAGCGACGCCTCGGGCCGGGACAGATGGACACTGATCACAATGGCTGGAATGGCGAGCGCCAAGGTCACCAGAAACTTCGTATCGAAGAACGGATTGCGCATCGCCGACATGAAGTCCGGGCGAATGCCAAGCGTCACCAGCAACATCGCTGCAACGACCGGCAGCGTGACCAACAGGGCCATCGCGAGCTGCGTACTCACGGGACGCGGCCTCTGATCATTGTCGGCGGCGAGCGTCTGAATCAGGCGATCGGTATCCATGGTCAATCCTTTCGCAGCTTGGCTGCGAGGCTCGCGAGCCCACGATGCAACGCCACGCGCACGGCGCCTTCGGTCATGGACAATTTCGACGCCGTGGTCTTGATGGATGCGCTTTCCACCGCGATCGATCGCAACACGTCGCGCTGCCGCGGCGGAAGATCTGCGAGATGATTGGATATCTCGACGGTGGGCAATGTTTCGGCGGGCGGTTCGCTCGGAATCGTCTCGGCAAAATCGTCGATGTTGACGAAGGTCCGACGCCCGCGCCGGCGCAGCGCATCGATCAGTTTGTTGCGGGCGATCGCAAACAGCCACGGCGCGAATGGCGCGTTCGCGTCCCAGGTCTGCCGCTTCAAATGCACCGCCAGCAAAATGTCCTGCACAATATCCTCGGCCTGATCGGGCGGCTGGCCAGCCCGTGACAGGCCCTGCCGCGCTCCGGCACGCAGCACGGGCGTAACCGACTTCAGCAGGCGATGATAAGCAACGCTATCCCCTGCATT
The DNA here is from genome assembly GCF_900108575.1 of Tardiphaga sp. OK245. Taxonomy (NCBI): domain Bacteria; kingdom Pseudomonadati; phylum Pseudomonadota; class Alphaproteobacteria; order Hyphomicrobiales; family Nitrobacteraceae; genus Tardiphaga; species Tardiphaga sp. OK245. The sequence continues at coordinate 12,634 of NZ_FNWZ01000008.1, forward strand.
GGCCGACCGCATCAGATCGGTCCATTCGTCGTCACGTCCGCGCACGCGCGCTCCTAAAGCCAATTCGGCGGATAGTTCAATTTGTTACGTCAGCCGAGAGAAAAACACGGAACCGTGAAGCCCTTACCTGCGCCCCAACCCCGAGCCGAAGATTTCAAGGACATCCGGCTCATAACATCGAACCGTCAGAGTGACATCCGTCGCCTTGATTTCAAAGGCAGATTTTTGCCAACGCCTGTGGAGACGATGGCTGCGGCGGTGTTCATGCCCCGTTTTTGCCGGACTCGTCCGAAGATTCCCTTTTTTTGCCCCGGTGTGAACACCTGCGCAGTTTCCCTTGCGGCCATTGGGGGCCGGTATTTTGGGGAGATTTCCATGAACATCAGAGCCAGCGGGCGTGCGGCATTGGTCATCGCAGCCGGATTGTGGATCTGCACATCGGCACCGCTTCACGCGACCGAAAACGATGCCCCGGCATCCGAGCCGGCCGCAGCGGTCGGCAGCGCCGCAGACACATCCGCCGAACCAGCAGCGAAGGCCACCAAGCACCGCAGTGCCAGGAAGAGCGAAACGAAATCGCGCAAGTCCGACCGGCAGGCCGCCAAGGCGTCGAAAAAGCCCGCTGAGGAGGACGCCGCCAAGACGGAAGACGCGAAGCCGGGAAGCAGCGATACTGCCATCCCGTCATTGGTCGCCAATGCCAATGCGCAATGGCCCTCTGAGACCGCAGCAACCAACACCTACAACATGTCATCGCAAGCCGGCGGCGCGCTTGGCCAAATCGGCGGCCAGCAGGAACAGCCCGCAACGACGTCGCCGGATTCCGGCGCCAGCAACGCGCAGCTCGTTGCCGCTGACCAGCTCAACGACCTCGATCGTGCCATCAGCAACGACAAGCCGCCGCTGACGCTCGCAAAGGCCACCATCGATACGCCGGCACCGGAAGTCGCCACCGAGAGCAGCACGACCTGGGACAAGACCTCCCTTGTTGGTAAGATCTTCATCGCATTTGGCGGTTTGCTGACCATGGCTTCTGCGGCCCGTATGTTTATGGCTTGAACCCCATCCCCCGAGCGGGCAAATTGCGCGGGGCCGCCGATCCTGGCGGCTTCGGCAAAAAATCCGCGGGATGGAACATGAGCAGCTACGAACACCTCATCGTTGAGCGCAAAGGCGCGGTCGGCATCATCACGCTGAATCGCCCGAAGATGCTCAATGCGCTTTCTTTCGGTGTGTTCGGCGAAATCAAGATCGCCATCGACGAGCTGGAAGCCGACACCGCTGTGGGCTGCATCATCGTAACCGGCAGCGAGAAAGCATTTGCCGCCGGAGCAGATATCAAGGAGATGCAGCCAAAGAGCTTCATCGACATGTTCTCCAGCGACTTCACCGCGATCGGCGGCGACCGTGTCGCCACCTGTACCAAACCGACCATTGCTGCCGTCTCAGGCTATGCGCTCGGTGGCGGCTGCGAACTCGCCATGATGTGCGACATCATGATCGCCGCAGACACCGCGAAGTTCGGCCAGCCGGAAATCACGCTTGGCACCATTCCCGGCATCGGTGGCACGCAGCGTCTCACCCGCGCCATCGGCAAATCAAAGGCGATGGACCTTTGCCTGACGGGCCGCATGATGGATGCGGCGGAAGCCGAGCGCTCTGGCCTCGTCAGCCGCATTGTCCCAGCCGACAAGCTGATGGAAGAAGCCATCGCCATGGCGGAAAAGATCGCCGCCATGTCGCGCCCGGTGGCAACGATGGCAAAGAACGCCGTCAATCGCGCCTTCGAGACGCCGCTCACCGAAGGCCTCAAGGTTGAACGCGATCTGTTTCACGCGACATTCGCGCTGGAAGACCGTTCAGAAGGCATGGCCGCCTTCATCGAGAAGCGGAAGCCGGTCAACAAGAATCGCTAGGCTGAGCCGCTGCGCGCGAGCGCGGCGGACACCAGCAGACGATAGGCGCGTTCGGCCCATGTGGCCGGACGATCGAGCCCGAGCCGCGCAAGTGCCGCCTCATCAGATGCGCTGGCTGTATGCGTCATGCCCTCCCAGAACAATCCAGCGAGCTTCTGCGGGGACGCCGATGCAGTGCTGAGGATCTGTAGTGCGGGGATCAGGCGCTGTTCTACTTCGGTGAAGTCGCTACCAAACGGGAACATGGGCAGCAGACCGGCGTCCCGCGCCGGCCTGAGGACAGCGGAGATTCGCTCGGGCACGTTGTCGCGATACGCAGCAGGAATGTCATAGCTCTTGGGAAGCTTTCCAGCATCCTTGGCCTGCTTCATCAGCTCCGACTGAAAGCGCGAGTCGGACACCTGCAGCATTTCCGCAATCACATCCGCATCGGATTTCCCGCGCAGATCGGCGACACCATACTCCGTCACGATGATATCGCGCAGGTGTCGCGGGATCGTGGTGTGACCGTAGCTCCAGCGAATATTGGAGGCTGGCTTCTTGCCGGCGCGCGTCGCTTCGAGAGTCAGGATCGAGCGTGCACCCTCCAGAGCAAAAGCCTGTGAGACGAAATTATACTGCCCGCCGACCCCGCTCACGACCTGGCCGTTCTCGAGACCGTCGGAGATCGCAGCGCCCATCAGCGTCGCCATCATCGTGTTGTTGACGAAGCGCGCATCGACGCGCGCACGGCGCTTGGCATCTTCGTCACCGTAGAGTTCGTTGGTGAATGACACCGGCATCATCTGGATTTTCGCCAGACGCTCCGGCGTCATGTCGTGCAGCGCCTGATAGAATGCCTTCGGCCCAAGAAAGAACGCGCCATGCACGATGGTGTCATCCACCTCGCGCTTGAGAATGCCCGCATCAATCAAACCGAGAAATGCTTCGAACAGCATTTCACTGACGCTGTAGAGGCCACGTTCGAACGTTGCGACTTCCTTCGGAGGCGCGTCGGGGGCAAGATGCTGCATCAGACTGCGGAACGCCGCATTGTCGCGGTGGCGAACGATCAGGCCCTGCGCCAGCGCATCACCCACTTGTCCAATGCCGATCTGCAGCGTGCCGCCGTCGCGCACCAGGCCGGCAGCGTGCAATCCAATCGCGTATTTGGTGTCGTTGACCGGTTCGGACGGGGGCGCAAACAGCGGAAATTCAGTCTCCGGGCTTTCGAGCACCGCGTGAAACTCATCGCTGGTAAGATCACCCTGCCCCGGCATGAAGGGCAATTCCGAATTGACCTGACCGATTAGCCTGAACGAGACGCGACCTTCATTGCGCGCCCGCATCAGATCAAGCGTGGTGTCGGTATTGCAGCTCAGACTATAGCGCGCGGCGCCATCGACCACACGCTTCGACACCAATTGCGTGATGACGTTGAGCCCGCGCGTCAGAAGATAGGACGACGCATGGGTGTAGTTCGCCGAAATATAGTGCTGCTGCGCGTCGGCAACCCGCAGCCATTTTCCCGCAAGGAAGAAGAATTCGTTGACCTGAATATTTGGCGGGAGCTCGCCTTTATGCAACGCGTTTGCATAAGCGAGATCAGGATAGCCCCCGAACAGCCGCTGGATCACCGGATTGATGAAGCGCTTCTCCAGCTCGCTGGATGGTTTTGGCTTCTCCAGTGTCAGGGCAGAGAAGAACGTCAGCCTGATGCTGCGATCGGCCAGCGCGCGCTGATAGAGCGCATTGATGATATGATTGGCCTTGCCAAGCCCGAGCGGCAGCCCGACCACGAGCGTCGTCCCAACGTCGCGAATGATGTCTTCGGCGATGGCGTCGGGATCAGTGAAGATCTTGGGCATAGGCATTCCGGCTGGGCAGGATCGGCAGCTCCTCAGCGCAATCGCGCAGCAAAGCCGGACAGAGTTACCACTGCGTGCGGTTATTCAGAAATGTGCCCGACATGCAACACACGCGGCCATGTGAAGCGGGTTTATTCGTCGCATTCACGGAGCGCTTCATCCAACCTAGGGTCCTGATCAATCAAGCAAATCGGGGCAGCCAAATGCCCTGTGGGGAAAGCGCAAAAGCCCGGAGGTTCTTCGCCGGATGGTTTGCCTGCAAAGGCAACGCCCTCTAAACATACCTAGACGTCAGCGGGGGCGGACGTCCGAAGATTGCTTTGGGATAATATGGTTCGTCACGGCATATTTGGCCTCGCCGCAAGGCGCGCGCTTCGGACAGGCATGGCCCTGAGCCTGATCGGCTATGGCATTTTTGCTGCCGTCGATGCCCGTGCCGAAACAGTGTCGGAAGCCCTTGCCAAAGCCTATCAGTCCAATCCGCAGCTGAACGGCGAACGGGCCCGCCAGCGCGCCACCGATGAGAACGTCCCGCAAGCGATGGCCGGCTACCGGCCTCAGGTGGCAGCCACACTGAGCTATGGCCTTCAGGCCGTACGCAACCTGCTCGTGGACAACACCATCCAGGGCGCAACGCTGAAGCCATGGACCATCGGCGTCACGGTCACCCAGACGCTTTATAACGGAAACAAGACAGCCAACAGTGTCCGCGTCGCGGAATTGCAGGTCCAGTCCGGCCGGGAAGCGCTGCGCAATGTCGGCCAGGGCGTGCTGCTCGATGCTGTCGTTGCCTATACCAATGTTCTCGCCAACCAATCGCTGGTCGAAGCCCAGCGCACCAACGTCACCTCCCTGCGCGAAACCCTCGGCATCGCCCAGAAGCGGCTCAACGCCGGGGACGTCACGCCCACCGACACGTCACAGGCCGAAGCGCGACTGGCGCGTGGCCAGGCCGATCTCAATGCCGCTGAGGTCAATCTCGCCATCAGCCAGGCAACTTATACGCAGGTGATTGGTGCTGCACCCTCGCGGCTCAGTCCGGCGGAACCGATGGATCGGCTGCTGCCGCGCAACCGCGACGATGCCCTCAATCAGGCTTTCAAGGCGCACCCCGCCGTGCTGGCAGCCGGCTACGATGTCGACGTGGCGACCACGACGATCAAAGTGGCCGAGAGTAGCCTGTTGCCTACTCTGACGCTGCAGGGCAGCGCCAGCAAATCCAGCCAATCGGATCCGACGCTTGGCACTTTTGGCACCGACCAGGCTTCGATCGTCGGCCAACTGACGGCGCCGATCTATGATGGCGGCCTCGGTGCTGCGCAGACGCGCCAGGCCAAGGAGCTGTCATCGGTCAGCCGCCTGGTGCTCGAACAGGTCCGCAATCAGGCCCGCACCGCAGTCGTCGGTGCATGGGTGTCAAATGAAGGCGCCAAGACCGCTGTCAGCGCTGCGGAAGCCGAAGTACGCGCCGCTGGCGTTGCACTACAGGGCGTACAGCGCGAGGCCCAGGGCGGTCAGCGTACCACTGTCGACGTCCTGAACTCACAGCAGGATCTCGTACAGGCAAAGGCACGCCTGATTGGCGCGCAACGTGACCGGGTCATCGCATCCTATTCGCTGCTCAGCGCAATTGGCAGGCTGGATGTGAAGACGCTTGGGCTAAACACGCCAGACTATCTGCCGGAAGTTCATTACCATCAGGTGCGCGACGCCTGGCACGGGCTGCGCACGCCCTCGGGGCAATAGACTATCCGGCCGAGCTCTTCTTCGCCATCGCCGTGGTCATCGCGGCGACCAGCGATGCGAGGTCGTAGGGTTTGCGTACGATCGGCACGTCATCCATCGACGCCGGGATCAGGCTGGTTTCGCCATAGCCTGTGGCGAAGACGAAGGGGATGCCCCGCTCGCGCAATGCCTGGGCCACCGGCACCGAACTGCCATTGCCGAGATTGACGTCGAGGATGGCCACATCAGGCCTCGTGATCGCCAGCGCGATCAATGCCTCCTTGACCGAAGATGCCGTCTCGACCGATGCCGCGCCCTCGTGGGTCAGCATGGTCTCGACGTCCATGGCAATCAGAAGCTGGTCCTCGACCATCAACACCTTCAAGCCGCGCATCGACGCCATCGGCCTGTCGTCCTCGCGTCGGGCGCGCACGTTGCGCGCCGCCGCCGGCGCGGGCCAGACAACGAAGCGCGCCGGGATGAGCAACCGCACGCGCGCGCCGGCCGGCTCATAATCGACATCACTTTCACCCCCGAGATCATAGGGAATGCTGCGGCTGATCAGCATCGATCCAAAGCCCGGCCGCAATGGCGGCGCGACAAGGGGGCCGTCGCGCTCAAGCCAGTGGATTTCGCAATCGCCGATATCGGTGCGTTTCCACTGGAGTGACAAGCGCCCTGTGCTTACGGAAAGCGCACCATATTTGGCGGCATTGGTGGCCAGTTCGTGCAGCACCAGTGCGAGTACCGAATAGGCTCGAGCGTCGAGCGAAACATCGGGCCCGGTCACCTCGATCGCTTTCACCGACTCGCGATACGGCGAAAATTCCGCATCGAGCAATCCCTTTAACGCACCGCCACCGGCGCCGCGGATAACCTGATCATGCGCAAGCGACAAGGCCTGAATACGTCCCTTCAGGGAGGCGACATAATCCTCGATGCTGCGGCCATCCTCGACCGGGTGGGAGACCAGCGATTTGATCAGTGCCAGGATATTCTTGACGCGATGATTGAGCTCTTCATTCAACATTTTCTGGCGCAGGTCAGCCTTGTGCCGCTCATCCGCCAGTAATTCGTTGTGGCGAAGCACCACTTCCACCAAAGCCGAGCGCACAGCTTCGGCGGTGTCGCGCTCGTTTTGCAACCATGGCTGGGACTGGCGCTGTACGGTCTCCTTCCAGATCGCGAAGCTCTTGCGCGGTGTCAGCCGATCGCCCAATGGGCCGATTTCGTACGTCTTGTTGGGATCACCCGCCCAGTTCAGGGTTTGCGCAACTTCGCTACGAAAGAACAGAAGATAATCGCGCGGCAGTTGCGACAAGGGCACGGCCAATACGCCGGAAACGGCAACGGCATAGTCTTCAGCTGCCGGTAATCGATCTGACAATGCGCTTGTCGCCCACACCCTGCCCTCGGCCACTGAATTGATGAAGCCCATGAGCGCCGGCGCTGCGGCAGCCGGTGGCGCACTGCCATAAGACGTCCAGGTCTTGTTGAGATATAGGCCAATACCGTCACACGGCATCAGTACGCTAAAATCGCGAATGCTTTCCTTGAGCAGGTCTTCGATATCGCCGTGATGCGAAACATTGTGCAACAGCTGGTCGAGATAGCGCCGCGCGCTTTCGCTAGCAGCCAGTTTGCGCTTTTGAAGAAGCCCGGCCAGTTGCATGGAAAAGAACTCGCCAAACATTTCTGCAGCGACGCGCTTCTCCATGGAAAGCGCGCGCGGTGCATAGTGATGACAGGCAATCAGCCCCCAGAGCACGCCGTCATGGATAATGGAAATCGACATCGACGCACCGACGCCCATATTGCGCAGATACTCGCAGTGGATCGGCGAAACGCTGCGCAGATGTGCAAAGGACAGGTCGAGCGGTTCACCAGACGTGTCGAACTCCGGCTCGATGGCCACGCGCTCACCGCTTGCATCCGAGACGATACGCACGGTGTTCTGGACGTAGAGCACCCTCGCCTGCTGCGGGATGTCGCCGGCCGGGAAGTGCTGCCCCAGAAAGCTCTCGAGATCGCCGCGGCGCGCCTCGCTGATCACCCGGCCGGAACCATCATGAGCGAATTGATAGACCATCACCCGGTCGTAGCCGAGTGCGCCACGCAGCAGCCGCGCCGCATTGTCAAACAGCACGTCGAGATCGTTGCATTGACCGATGCGGCCGATCAGCAAGCGCGACAACTCCAGAGGCGGTGTCGCCTCGCTGGCGTCCACAGGCTCGAATTCGATGATGTTGACGCCCTTGTGCCGATGCACAGCGACGTTGAACGCGGTCTGCGAATGCGCGACCTTGAAATCAATCAGCAGTCCCGGGCGCTGCTGGTTGCCCCATTTGGCGATGGCATTGCGAATGTCGTGCGCCGGCCCCTCGCCGATCAGATCGTCCAGCCTGCGGCCATTGATGTCGCCTGATCCCACACCAAGCATCGCGCCGGCATTGACCGAATGGCGCCGGACCATCCCGACGGAGCCGTCGCAGGCGAGCAGACAGCCATAGGGCTGTATGCTGCCGGGAATGTGGATCGGCTCGCGGTCGCAATTGGTCAGGTCGACAGGGGCGGTCTTGGTGAGCATCAAAGAATCTCTGAAAAGATACGGCGCTCGAAACGACGGCCACCAGCATGGCACGGCTGCATGTTTTGAAAAAGATCAGCAAATACAGCGTTCAAAAGCACCAACCGAAACGCGCACGGACTGGAATAGCCCGGTGGGAAACCGGTCAACGGGCAAGCGCCGGTTTCGATCCATTTCTAGGCCGGTTTTTTAGGTATGGGCCATTGGGCTGCCTCAGGGACAGCCCGAGCCGCTCCCGTCGCAAGCTGGTTTAACGCGCCCGGCTCGAGAAGAACGAGATCAGCACCGGCAGGGTGATCAGGATCACCAGCGGCGCCAGCATCATGCCAGTGACGACGACAACCGCGAGCGGCTTCTGGACCTGAGACCCGATGCCCTCCGACAGCGCCGCCGGCAGCAGGCCGACGCCCGCAACGATGCAGGTCATGAGCACCGGCCGCAGTTGCAACTCGCCGGTCCGGATCACAGCCTTGATGCGTTCATAGCCCTCGTCGATCAGCTGATTGTATTGCGACAGGATCAGGATGCCGTCCATGACAGCAATACCGAACAGCGCGATGAAGCCGATCGCCGCCGATACGCTGAACGGAATACCCGTGATCAGTAGACCGAGCACGCCGCCAAAGATCGCCATCGGGATCACACTCATGGCCAGCAGTGTGTCGGCCATCGAGCCAAAGTTGAACCAGAGCAGCACGCCGATCAGAGCGAGGCTGATCGGCACCACGATGGAAAGCCGTGCGATAGCGTCCTGAAGATTGCCGAACTCGCCGACCCATTCGGTCCGCGAGCCCGGCGGCAGCTGAACGAGCGCGGCGACCTTGTCCTGCGCTTCCTGAATGGCGCTGCCGAGATCGCGTTCGCGTACCGAGAACTTGATCGGCAGATAACGCTCCTGGTTCTCGCGATAGATATAGGCCGCACCGGAGACGAGATTGATCGACGCCACTTCACTTAGCGGGATCTGCGCGATCGTGCCGTTCGGACCGGGCGCGCCGATGCGCAAATTCTGAATCGCCTCAGCGCTACGGCGATATTCCGGCGCTAACCGCACCATGATCGGGAAATGCCGATCGCTGCCGGGCTCATAGAGATCGCCCGCGGAGTCGCCGCCGATGGCCACCTTGATGGTGGCGTTGATATCGCCGGGCGACAATCCGTAGCGCGCAGCCTTGGCACGGTCGACGTCGATCTGGATGGTTGGCTGCCCCAGCGATGTGAACACGGCGAGATCCGTCACGCCCTGCACCGTCGACAGTACGGCCTTGATCTCGTTAGCGGTCTTGGTGAGTGCATCCAGATCGTTGCCGTAGAGCTTGATCGAGTTCTCGCCTTTCACGCCGGAGACGGCTTCAGAGACGTTGTCCTGCAGATATTGCGAGAAATTGAACTCGACGCCGGGAAATTTCGTCTGCAGTTCCTTGAGCAGGCGCGCCGTCAGCGCATCCTTGTCCTGCGGCGCCGGCCATTCGGAGGCAGGCTTCAGCGGGGCGAAGAATTCCGCGTTAAACAAGCCAGCCGCGTCGGTGCCGTCATCGGGACGGCCGTGCTGCGAGACGACGGATTCTACCTCAGGCTGCTGGCGGATCAGCCTGCGCATCTCGTTGACGTAAGTGTTGCCTTCCTGCAGCGAGATCGTCGGCGGCAGCGTGGCGCGGATCCAGAGATTGCCCTCTTCCAGCTTCGGCAGAAATTCCAGGCCGAGGAAACGCGCCATGAAGAAAGTCACCACGACGAGACCGATCGCGATGCCCAGTACGATCTTTCGGCTGGCGACCGCCCAGTGCAGCACCGGCATGTAGAGGCGATGTAGCTGGCGCATGATCCAGGTTTCGGTCTCCTGGACATGCGCCGGCAGAATGATCGCGCTCAGCGCAGGCGTGACGGTGAATGTCGCGATCAGGCCACCGGCGAGCGCATAAGCGTAGGTCCGCGCCATCGGTCCAAAGATATTGCCTTCAACACCGGACAGCGTGAACAGCGGCAGGAATGCGGCGATGATGATCGCGGCGGCAAAGAAGATCGAGCGCGACACGTCAGCGGATGCGCTGAGGATGCCATGCTTCTTCATGCCCATGATGGTCTCGGGCGAGATGTGGCTGCGCTCCGCTTCGGAAAGCTCTGTGGTCTGGGTCAACCGTCTGAAGATGGCCTCCACCATGATGACCGTACCATCGACGATCAGGCCGAAATCGATGGCGCCCACCGATAGCAGGTTGGCGGATTCGCCGCGTAGCACCAGAATGATGACAGCGAAAAACAGGGCAAACGGAATAGTGGCGCCAACAATCAGCGCGCTGCGCAAGTTGCCGAGGAACATCCATTGCAGCAGCACGATCAGCAGGATGCCGACGACCATGTTGTGCAGCACCGTATGCGTGGTGGTGTCGATCAGGTCCTTGCGGTCATAGATACGTTCGATCCGCACGCCGGGCGGCAAGATGCCTCCGCGATTGATCTGCTGCACCAGCTGTTCGACACGCGCGATGGTCGGTGAACTCTTCTCGCCGCGGCGCATCAGCACGATGCCCTGGACGATATCGTCCTCCTGATTGAGACCGGCAATGCCGAGGCGCGGCTTCTCGCCGACCGACACCGTGGCGACATCCTTGACCAGAACCGGATTGCCGTTGGTCTGGGAGATCATCGTATTGGAAAGGTCGTCGATCGAGCGAATGAGGCCGACGCCGCGCACCACGGCCGATTGCGCGCCGATATTCACGGTGTTGCCGCCGACATTGATATTGGCGTTGCCGACGGCGGTCAGCAGTTGCGGCAGCGTCAAGCCATAGGCAACGAGCTTGCTGAAGTCGACCTGGATCTCATAGGTTTTGGTCTTGCCACCCCAACCAATGACGTCGATGACCCCTGGTACCGCACGGAAGCGGCGCTGCATGATCCAATCTTGCAGGGTCTTGAGATCGAGCACGCTGTAGTTCGGCGGCCCCACCAGACGATAACGAAAGATTTCCCCTACCGCAGAGATCGGCGATATCGTCGGCTGTGCATTGCCCGGCAAGGTCCCGAGCTGCGACAACCGGTTCAGGACTTGCTGCAATGCTTCGTCATAGGTGTAGTCGAACGAAAACTGCAATTTGACGTCGGAGAGACCGTAGAGCGAGATAGTGCGGATCGTTTTGAGGTTCTTGATGCCCGCGACCTGCGCTTCGATCGGAATCGTGATGTAGCGTTCGATTTCCTCGGCAGAGAGACCGTTGCTCTGGGTCACAATATCGACCATCGGCGGGGTCGGATCGGGATAGGCCTCGATATTCAGCTGATTGAAAGCAAACAGACCACCGATGAAAACGACGGCGAACATCGCCACCATCAGGAAGCGACGGTCGACGGCCAGAGCAACAAGACGATCCATCCAGATCGGACCTTTCAGAAGAGCCGAAGCTGGGGGTTAGCTGGCGGAGGCCGCGCGATCGATAAACAAGCTGCCTTTGGTGACGATGCGTTCACCGGCTTTCAGGTTGCCATGGACCTCGACGAGATTGCCATTGGTCATACCGGTCTTGATCGTGCGCAGCTCGATGGTCTTGTCGTCATGCGCGACCCAGACGCGGACCTGATCGCCTTCATAGATCAGCGCCGTTTTCGGCACGCCTATCGTCGGCTGGTCGCCAGGCGCGTAGATCGTCACGGTGGTGAACATTTCCGGCTTCAGCAGACCGTTGCTGTTGTCCAGCGTGGCACGTACCAGCAGACGGCGCGTCGCGGGATCGAGCGCAGTCGCGACATAGCTGATGCGGCCAGTGAGCACGCGGCCCGGCAGCGCGAGTGCGGTGAAACTCATCTCCTGACCGATCTGTACGGCAGCAGCTTCGGTCTCGCGCACGAAGGCCGTGAGCCACACCGATGAGAGATCGCCGATCACGAAGACCGGATCGGCAGCGCCGGCGCTGATGTACTGGCCCGGGCCGATCTTGCGCTGAACCACCGTGCCTGCAAGCGGCGCGTAGATCGTCGTTTCCGGATTGATGCGGCCCTTCTCCTGAAACGCCGTGATGGCGTCTTCCGAGAGGCCAAGAATGCGCAGGCGATTGCGCGCGGCTTCGAGTGCCGTGTCGGCGGTGCGCAGATCGTTCTGTGCTTGCAGCAGCGTGGCCTGGCTCTGCTGATAGTCTTTCAGCGGCACAGCCTTGCCTTCGAACAGGTCGCGGGCGCGCTTGTCCTGGATCTGTGCGAGGTCGAATTGCGACTTCGCCTTGTTGAGAGCCGTAGTCGCGGCAACGAAATCATTCTGCGCGCCGACGGTATCGGCCGCTTCGATCACAAAGAGCGGCTGGCCCTTTTCGACGTGGTCGCCTGGTTTGGCCAGCAGCTTGGTGACGCGGCCGGCATAGGGTGAAAAGATCGGGGTCGAGCGGTCTTCATCGACGGCAATCTTGCCCTCGGTGACGTGTTCGGCGCGGAAGGCACGCACGGTGACCGGCTCGATGGTCAGGCTCGCCCATTCCGACGGCGACGTCGTATAGCGTTGCGGGTTCTTCCGCGATTGGCTCGAAACGTCGGAATGCCCCTTCGACGGGGTGGACAGCCGCACGTAGCCGATGCCTGCGGCGACCAGCATGGCAGCAATGCAACCGCCCGCAATCAGGCGCTTTCCGCTAAACAGCTGAGATCGTTGATCTAAATTCGTCACTGTCCAGTCCTTGGTAGGAAACGCACTTATTCCGCGGCGATTTGTCCCATTCACGCGCTAATAGTGCGCATCTGGGCGTTCAGACAATCTAAAAACGCGTGTGCACTTACGAATCTTCGTTAAAATTTTGAAATCCTGCAAATGGGTTTCAATTGCCGGACGGCCATACCGCCGGATGGCTGCCGAGGGGCATGGCCGGACGCGTCCACGATGCCGGGGTTCGCGATAACACGGCTGCATGACGGACCGCCGACAACTGGCCGAAGCCGGACGGCATATCCTCGGTAAAGGCTTTGACCATCTCACCCTTGAGGTCGTCGACCGCGAGACCTTCCGCGATTCTTCCCATATCCCACAGCCATTGACCGGTGCGGGCAAGAGAGACCTGCACGTGCCAGCTGCCGCCTTCACGCGCCTGACGTGCACGGGCGATCATGGCGCCGAATGCCATTAAGTAGCCTGTGGCGTGATCCAGCATCTGGGCCGGCAATTCCTTCGGCCCATCGACGCCCGCCGCCTGCCCTTCGGCATGGTTGAAGCCGGTCGCGCATTGGACGAGGGAGTCGAAGCCGCGGCGCCCGGCCCACGGCCCGGAACGGCCATAGGCGGAGAGCGAGACATAGACGATACCGGGACTGACACGGGCCGCCTCCTCCGGCGAGAAGCCGAGCGCCGCGAGCGATTGCGGGCGGTAGCCCTGCGAGAAGATATCCGCCTGCGTGAGCAATCCTCGCAAGGTGTCGCGCCCCTGCCCACTCTGGAGATCCACGAAGCTCGAGAGCTTGCCGCGGCCGGTATCGATGGTGAGCCACGGGATCGCCGGCAGATCGGGGCTGGAGACCAGCATCACATCCGCGCCATGGGCCGCAAGCGTGCGACCAGCGACGGGACCGGCGATAACGCGTGAGAGATCGAGTACGCGCAAACCGGCAAGCGGCCGGGCGCCGATCGGCCACAGCTTCGGTTCGGCGTCCCCGATCCGGGTGATCTCGACCAGCGGCAGCTCAGCAACGGCTGTGGCCTGCGGCAGCGCCATCCATTCGTCGCGCGATCGCATCAGCGCGACCACGCCGCCAGCCGCATAGGCTGCGGTCTCGAAGGCCTCGCCGTTCCATTGCATCAAGGCCGCCTGCACGGCTTCGCGCTCCGGCGCGCATGACAGCACCTGGCAGACAGCGTCGCGATGATGCGGAAAATTGGTATGCAGCCGGACGAATTTGTCATCGCCGGTTTTGTAGACACCAGCGATCGCATCCCAGGCGGGCGGCGGCGGATTGCCGTCGCAGCGCAGATAGCGCTCGCTGCGGCATTCGACGATGGCATGGCGCATATCGACGGAGACAGTCTGCGTCTGCCCGCTGCGTAGCCGCCAGATTTCGGCAGCCGCCATTCCGGCCGCAGCGATGCTGACCTGAGCGGCTGCACCGACATGGAATGACGATGGCAATTGCGGCTCATTGCCGGTCAGCGCAACACGCTGGAGCGCCGCAATATCACCGCCAGCCTGCCTCCAGAGGTCGGCGAGCAGTTCACGAATGCCGTGCATCAACATCCTCCCCCTTTCCCACGCCACCGATTCAGCTCACGCTTCCAGGTGACCACATCCGTCATCGCATCATCTTGTACAAGCATGGAGGAGAGACCATGGCCACCATCGATCCATTGACAGCCGGCGCCGTGGTGCTGGCCACGGCTGCCACCGACGCGGTCTATGTGATGTTCACCTCTGCGGTGGTGGCCCGTCGGCGCATCCCTGCGGCCACCTGGAGCAGCGTCTGGTATGTACTCTCGTCCTATGCCGTCATCAGCTATACCGAAAACTGGATGTATGTGGGGTTCGCCGCCGTCGGTTCATGGATCGGCGCCTATGCCACTATTACTTTCCTGCACCGGCCGCCCGGCGGACCGCCAGTCGGTGCATCACCTGAATAGGTAAGAACGGCTGAATGGTTTCTGAACGGCGCTTAATGGAAATCCCGCGAGCGCGGCAGGATCCGTACATTGCGCGGATGGCGAATGCGCTGGGCGGGATTGTCGGGATGCTCGCGGCGATCGTCATTGATCGGCTCTGGACCTGACAGCATTTGTCGGGGTCCACCAAGCGTATCGTTGCCAAGATACTTCAGATCGTCCGAGCGATCGATCAGCCGTTCGGCAACCAGATGGACGACCTTTTCTGGACTGCTCTGGATGCGCCCCTCGACCAGGATGAGTCTGGAACCCATGACCTCCCTGCGAAACTGCTCCATCACCTTCGGCCAGACCACGATATTGGCGATGCCGGTCTCGTCCTCCAGTGTCATGAAGACAACGCCATTGGCGCTGCCCGGCCGCTGCCGCACCAGCACGACGCCGGCACAACGCACCCGCCGTCTGTCATTGGCATCCACAATGCTCGCGCAGGTCACCACTTTTTCCCGCGTGAAATTCGCGCGCAAGAACTCCATCGGATGTCCCTTCAGTGACAGCCGGATAGTCTGATAATCGGCGACCACCTGTTCGGGCAAAGGCATCTCAGGCAGAGGCTTCGCATTCTCGTCCGGCTGCTCGCGCGCACTCGCAACTTCGAACAACGGCAACGGCACATCATCGGGCAGTCGCCTTACCGCCCATAGTGCGGCACGGCGATCGAGCCCGATCGAGCGAAATGCATCGGCATCGGCGAGCATGATCAGCGCGCGTTTTGGCAAAGCGGTATCGCGGGCGAAATCTTCCAGCGAGATGAAAGGTCGTCGCTCTCGCGCGGCAACGATGCGCTCGCCCCAATCTTCTCCCGGCGGCTTGCCAGCTTTTTCACGTTCGCGCTCCTCATCCGGATCCGCCCATTTGAATCCATCGATCTGGCGAAAGCCGAGGCGAACGGCGCAATCGTCTCTGCCTGGTTCTTCTAGCGTATTCTGCGAATGACTGAAGGATACATCGATCTCCCGCACATCGACCCCGTTGTCGCGCGCATCGCGTACGATCTGAGATGGTGCGTAAAATCCCATCGGCTGCGAATTCAACAGCCCGCAGCAGAATGCATCCGGATGATAACGTTTCAACCATGATGAGACATAGACCAGTTGCGCGAAGCTCGCCGCATGGCTCTCCGGAAAACCGTAGCTGCCAAAACCTTTGATTTGATCGAAGCAGCTCTGGGAAAATACCGGATCGTAGCCGCGGTCGACCATCTTGCCGACCATCTTCGCCTCGAACGTATGCATGGTGCCGACATTGCGGAACGTCGCCATGGCGCGGCGCAGACCATTGGCCTCTTCTGAAGTAAAATGTGCCGCTTGGATGGCAATGCGCATCGCCTGTTCCTGAAACAGTGGCACGCCAAGGGTCTTGTGCAGGACATTCTTCAGTTCGTCCTTGTTGCCCCCCTTCGGAAATGGATATTCGATATCATCAGGGTTCATCGCCCGCCGCTTGAGATAGGGATGCACCATGTTGCCCTGGATCGGGCCCGGGCGAACAATCGCGACTTCGATGACGAGATCGTAGAAGGTGCGCGGTTTCAGGCGCGGCAACATGTTCATCTGGGCACGACTCTCGACCTGGAATACGCCGAGGGATTCTCCCCGCTGAAGCATCTGGTAGACCGGATCATCATCCTTGGATTTGATGTCCTTGAGTTCGTAACGCTGTCCTTTGTGATAAGCGACCAGATCCAAACACTTCCGGATGCAAGTCAGCATGCCCAGCGCGAGCACGTCGACCTTCATCATCTTCATCGTGTCGACATCGTCCTTGTCCCATTCGATGAAGGTACGGTCATCCATCGCCGCATTGCCGATCGGCACATAGGTATCGAGCCGGTCCTGCGTCAGCACATAGCCGCCGACATGCTGCGACAGATGGCGCGGAAATTCGATCAGCTCGGTGGCAAGCTCGACCGCGCGCATGATCATCGGATTGGATGGATCGAGACCGGCCTGCTTGACCTGCATCTCGTTGAGACCCTTGCCCCAGCTGCCCCAGACGGTGTCGGCCAGCGCCGAGGTGACGTCCTCGGTCAGCCCCAGCGCCTTGCCGACATCGCGGATTGCCGAGCGCGGCCGGTAGTGGATGACGGTGGCGATGATTGCCGCGCGATGACGGCCGTATCTTTTGTAGACATACTGCATCACCTCTTCGCGCCGGACGTGCTCGAAATCGACGTCGATGTCCGGCGGCTCAAGCCGTTCCTTGGAGATGAAGCGCTCGAACAGGAGATCAACCTCGGCGGGATTCACCGAGGTGATGTCGAGCATATAGCAAACCGCTGAATTGGCCGCCGAGCCCCTGCCCTGACACAGGATGTTCTGGCTGCGCGCATAGCGGACGATATCGTGGACAGTCAGAAAATAATGCGCATAGCCGAGCTCCTTAATGAGCGCGAGTTCCTTTTCCAAGGTGGCAACAAGCTTCGGATCTTCTGTCTTAGGAAAATGCCGTTTCATTCCTTCCCAGGTCAGATCTTCAAGATGCTGCTGCGCGGTCTTTCCCGGCGGCACCGGTTCGTCGGGATATTGGTATTGGAGTTGGTTCAATGAAAACGTGATGCCATCGGAAAAACGGATGGTTTCACGGATCGCATCGGGATAATCGCGAAACAGTCTGACCATCTCGGCCGCTGACTTGAGATGCCGCTCGGCATTCATTTCCAGCACGCGGCCGGCCTGCTCGATGGTGGTCTTCTCGCGAATACAACTGACCACGTCCTGCAGGATGCGGCGATTTGGCGTGTGATAGAGCACGTCATTGGTGGCGATCAGAGGCACGCGCGCAGTGGATGCGATGCGCTGCAGCTTTGCCAGACGACGCCTGTCATCCCCGCGATGAAACGGACTGGCGCCAAGCCAGATGCCTTCCGCCGGCAGGCCCGATAGTGCATCGAGCGTGCGCAGGACAAGATCACTGTCGATCCGATAGGTCGGCATCAGAACAAGCAACACCCCTTCGCTAAACTCCGCGAGATCGCCGAGCTGCAGCAGGCATTCACCCTTGTTGCCGCGCAGCTTGCCCATGCTGAGCAACCGACACAGTCGACCATAGGCAGCGCGGTCGCACGGATAGGCAAGGATGTCAGGCGTGCCGTCATTGAAGACCAGCCGTGTGCCGATCAGAAGCTTCGGTTTGTAGACAAGATCCTTGTGGTCCAGCTCGGCAAAGGCACGCACCACTCCGGCCATGGTGTTGTGATCGGCAATGCCGATGGCATAAAGCCGCTCGGCACTGGCCTGATGCACATAGTTCTGCGGATGCGACGCGCCGCGCAGGAACGAAAAATTGCTGGTAACACCAATCTCGGCATAATCAGGCGCGCCGACGCCGCCCGTGCTCATGCGAACAGCCCATGCACGAACCATTGCGGCGAAACGGCTTGATCGTCCGCGTCTCTGATCTCACCATACAGCCCGTCGCGGAAGAGCCAGAAACGTTGACCTGCCTCATCCTCGACGCGAAAGTAATCGCGCGTGGGCTTCGCTTCCTGCGAACGCCACCACTCCATCGACACACGCTCCGGACCTTCCACATGAATGACGTTGTGAGAAACGCGTCGCCAGGTAAACTTCTTCGGCGGCTTGTCTGGAAACTCCGCGAGCGGAACATCGATCAGTTCGGGCTGCTCGAACAACCGTAACGGCCGCAAAGGCGGCTCGTCTTCACGCGCCAGCCATGCTGCCTGCATGGCGTCAGCCAGATGATGCTGTGCCGGCACACCCAGCATCGCGCGTTCTGGAATGTGACTCTCGACGGGCAGATAAACCAGCACACGCCGCGGCCCGATCCGCGCAGCAATACGGTCGATCAGGTCGGCCAGTTCATCGTTCGCATGCACATTGGCATCGAGATCGCGTTGCTGCTGCACGACGATTTCCGTGCGGCTGGCCGACAGGCGGATCATATCGAAACCGAAACCGGGATCGAGCGGATCGGCAATCGCGTCCAGTCGCTCGCGGAACAACCGGTCGATCACCTCGCCCTTGGTCACCGGCAGGCCGGTTTCCGCGGTGATCACCCGCACCGCGCCGTCGGTGCGAAAGAACGCCGCTTCCAGCCGCCGCGCGCCCTTGCCCTGCCTGTCCATCGCATCGATCAGCGTGCGTGCCAGCTTGGCCAGTGTCAGCGTAATCACGCCATCGGTGGCGATCGGTTCGGCGAAGCGTTGCTCGACGATATAATCTGGCAGCGGCTTGCGCGGCGAGATCGGCGCATCGCTTTGCCCCAGCGCCTGTTCCAGCAGCGTCGTGAATTCCGCGCCGAAACGTGCGGTGATTTCGGGACGCGAGCGCGAGGCGACATCGCCGATGGTCTTCAAGCCGGCGCGGCGCAATCCACGGGTGATCGCCTCATCGGCGCCGAGCGTAAACAACGGCAGCGACGTCACTGCCTTGGCCTCCTCGCCCGCGGCGACGATCCGGCCATGTACATATCGACTGAGCGTGCGCGCGCATGTCGATGTCCCCGCAATCGCTGCACTGACAATAAAACCCTGCCGCGACAGCGCCGCGCAGAGCTGCTCCATCAGTGCGGCCTCGCCACCGAACAGATGGGCACAGCCGGTGATGTCGAGAAACAGGCCATGCGGCAGATCCAGCGCCACCAGTGGCGTGAAGCGGTCGCACCAATCGGCGATGTCGGTCAGTACCTGCGTATCGGCGACAGGATCGGCATCGAACACCTGAATGTCCGGACAGACCGCACGGGCATTGGCGAGCGGCAGACCTGGTTCAAGGCCGAGCTTCGCCGCGGCATCGTCCAGCGCGGAAATCTGCAGCGCATTGCTTTGCTTGGCGACGACAATACTTGCTTGCAGATTAGCTGGCGCGCCGTTGCGCGCGAGCTGACGTTTGATGCGATCGGTTGGCAGGCGCGGCAGCCACAGGCTGAGGATGCGCCGATGTGTCACGGAAAACGCACTCATCACACTTCCATTCCATGATCCATTGCCCGTTCGGGCCGTGACGATTTCGAACCAGTTGCACGTCGAGCATGGGCGCGCCCCATGATTGCCAGGGCCTGAATGGCGGCGAATGCGCGGAGCGGATGATCCAGCGCGTCTCTGCCGTACTCGAGGCCGGAACACCTGCAGTCCGCAGCAACAGGCACGTGACGCCAGAGCCGCGCGCTGCCAGCGTGAGTTTGCGGCTGGCGACGAGATCGAACTGTTTGCTGTCGCCCCAGGTCTCGAGCACGACGCTGCCCAGCGCGTCGCAGGCCAGCGCATCAGCCGTGGTCCGCAATGCCGTCTCGACATCGGGCGCGCGCACGGTGACCAGCAAGCGCGGATCTAGACCGAGCTCGCGCCAGCCGCTCATGGCCAGCGCGCCGCATTCGCGTTCGGAGAAATCCTGCCGGATCCACAGCAGCGGCCGCTTTGCCGAGACACGATGCGCGAGGCCGGCGACAAAGCCCGTGGCCGCCGCGCTGTGACGACCTTCGGCGAATACCTCATGCATGGTGCCACGCGCGAGGCCGCCTTGCAGCGCCGCGTCCGCCTCGGCATGACCGAGCGACACGCGATCCGGCGCATAGGTATCGCTGTGGGTCTCGATGCGTTCGATGCTGCCGCGCAATTGCGCGAGCGTGTTCATGCGTGCGCCGGTCATGCGCCGCTCCTCGAAATTGTTTTGCCGTGGCGGGTTTTTAGTGAACCCATTACCGGCCCATTTGTTCATGATATGTTCTAATATAAAGCTAAGATGGCAAGCCGAGTCAATCGGGATCATCAGCCACTTTTTTAGCATTTGAAATCAAAGGGATTTTTGAACATGGACGTGAAGCGCAAGCTGGAGATCCTGGCGGATGCCGCGAAATACGACGCGTCCTGTGCGTCCAGCGGTACCGAGAAACGGGACTCCCGCGACGGCAAAGGCATCGGCTCGACCGATGCAGGGATGGGGATCTGTCATTCCTATGCGCCGGACGGCCGCTGCATCTCGCTGCTGAAGATCCTGCTAACCAATGCCTGCAATTACGATTGCCTTTATTGCGTCAACCGGGCCTCCAGCAACGTGACGCGCGCCCGCTTCACCGTCGACGAAGTGGTGCAACTGACGCTGGATTTCTACCGACGCAATTACATCGAGGGACTGTTTCTTTCCTCGGGCATCATCCGCAGCGCCGATTACACGATGGAACAGGTTGTCGCCGTCGCGCGGAAACTGCGCGAGGAGCATCATTTCCGCGGCTATATCCATCTCAAGACCATTCCGGAAGCCGACGACGCGCTGATCACCGAGGCCGGAAAATATGCCGACCGCCTCTCCATCAATATCGAGGTGCCCGAGGAAGACAGCCTCGCCAAGCTGGCGCCGGAGAAAGACGTCCGCGCCATTCGTCGCACCATGGGTCGATTGCGGTTGAAGCTCGATGAAGCCCGCGAGGGACGCAAGCCGACGCCGCGCGGCAAAGTCGGGCCGCGTTTTGCGCCGGCCGGCCAGAGCACGCAGATGATCGTCGGCGCCGACAACGCCAATGATTCAACCATTATCCGGACCTCGGCCAATCTGTACGGGTCCTACAATCTGAAGCGCGTCTATTACTCCGCCTTCAGCCCGATCCCCGATGCAAGCCGTTCGCTGCCGCTGCGCGCGCCGCCGCTGATCCGCGAGCATCGGCTGTATCAGGCCGACTGGCTGATGCGCTTCTATGGCTTTGATGCCGACGAGATCGTCGATGACAACGACGGCATGCTGTCGCTGGAGATGGATCCGAAGCTCGCCTGGGCGCTGCGACACCGCGAGCGCTTCCCGCTCGACGTCAACCGCGCCAGCCGCGAAGACCTTTTGCGCGTGCCCGGTTTCGGCGCCAAGGCCGTGCAGCGGATCATCGAAACGCGCCGGATCTCGTCGATCCGCGTCGGCGATCTAGCCCGGCTGCATATTCCGCGGAACAAGGCACTGCCTTTCATCGTTCTTCCGGATCATCGCCCGGCCGTGAATTTGCTGGACGGCGCGAGACTGGCGGAGCGGTTCAAGCCGAAGGCGACGCAATTGGGATTTGGGTTTTAGAATTTCATTTCAGGAGACCTGATGCACAGTATCGTGCTGGAGAGCGACACCGACTTTGAAGGCTGGCGCAAGGCGGCACGCAAATTGGCGCTCAACGACATTGCTCCCGGCGATGTGACATGGACGGTTGCAGGCGCCGAGCCCGAATTGTTTCCGGCCTCGCCCGAGACGTTGCTCTCTGACGCCACGCAAGGCACTTTCAACGTCTCGGCCAAATTCGTCGAACTGGCGCACACCGCGATCCTGCATCGCGATCCCGAACGCTTCGCCCTGCTCTATCGCTTGCTGTGGCGGCTGCGCGACAATCCCGATCTGATCCACGTCGCGATCGATTCCGACATCGCTAAATTGCAGGCGATGGCCAAGGCTGTCCGGCGCGACGAACACAAGATGCATGCTTTCGTGCGGTTTCGCGAAATCGGCCGTGAGCCGAAGTCGCATTTCGTCGCCTGGTTCGAGCCCGAACATCACATCGTCGAACTCGCCGCGCCCTTCTTCGCGCGGCGCTTCGCCGACATGGCATGGTCGATCCTGACGCCGGATCTCTGCGCACATTGGGACGGCCACGCGATTTCCATCACGCCCGGCGTCAGCAAAGCCGATGCGCCGACCAAGGATCGGCTCGAAGAGGTATGGCTGACCTATTACGCCAACATCTTCAATCCGGCGCGGTTGAAGACCAAGGCGATGCAGAACGAGATGCCGAAGAAATACTGGCGCAACCTGCCCGAAGCCGCGCTGATCAAGCCCCTGATCGCGCAAGCTGAACGCATCACAGGTGACATGATCGCGGCTGAAGCCAGCGCGCCCAAGAAAACACAACGTCGGGAGGAGACCATGGTCAAGTCGCATGCGACCAAAACGGCCGAACATAGCGGGAAGGAAAGTCTTGCCGCATTGCGCGACGAAGCCGCCGATTGCCGTGCCTGCCATTTGTGGAAAGACGCGACGCAGACTGTATTTGGCGAGGGACCACAACATGCGTCGGTGATGATGGTCGGCGAACAGCCCGGCGACAAGGAAGACCTTGCCGGCGAGCCATTCGTCGGACCAGCCGGACAGATGCTCGACAAGGCGCTGAAGGAAGCCGGCATTGTCAGAGACAAAGTCTATGTCACCAATGCCGTAAAGCATTTCAAATTCGTGCCGCGCGGAAAATTCCGTCTGCACCAGAAGCCGGTAACGCCGGAAATCAAGGCGTGCCGTCCCTGGTATGAGCGCGAAAAAGCGTCCGTGAAACCCGAGCTCGTCGTCGCGATGGGCGCGACAGCCGCGCAAAGCGTGCTCGGCAAGATCACGCCGATCGGCAAGACCCGTGGCCAGATTATCCAGGCTGACGACGGCACACAGGTTCTCGTGACCGTGCATCCATCCTATCTGCTACGACTGCCCGACGAGGATGCCAAGGCACGCGAATATGCGCATTTCGTCGACGACCTGCGCATCGTCGCCAAGCATCTGAGCGCTGCAGCTCGCGCTGCCTGACGGTCAGATCACGAATTCACGCATCACACGCCGCGTATCCATCTCGAATTCGAGATCGACCACCGGCGGCCGCGCAAAATGCCAGGTCATGCCCTGCCGCGACGCACCGCGTTTGACCAGCTCATCGGCCACCACGGGATGGAAATCCTGCACCGTGTAGATCTGCGTCGCAGTCGTGTCCTTCCATGAGAAGCCGAATTCGCCCAGACGCTCTTCCATATTGCTCATGGTCATCCGCGTTTTCTCCCGGAATGCGTCCAGCGAGGTCTCGCGATAGCGCGTGATGCGCTCGGGATATGTTCCAGGACCGCCGCGCGCTTCAGCACCACCCGCAATCACGAAAGTCGGCTTGGCACCGAGCGACGGCCGCGTGAACGAGAACGCGTAAAACGACGGTTCACTCGGCGGATCGATCTCGAGGCACACATTGCTGCGCGCGACGGGATTATTCGTGCCGTCGAAGATGCCCCATTCAGCAAGCGTCTTGACATAGTGCTCGTTGAACTTCCGGAAGCCAGCTTCGTCGACCACTGCAGGCGAGCGCAACTCGCAGGCGCAGAACGATGTCAGCGGGCGATCCGCCGCGAGAATGTAATCGGCAATACGCGCAAACCCATCGGCCAATGGCAGCCACGTGTCGAAACGAACGCGCTCGATCTCGAAATCCTCATTGGCGGCAACGCCGCTGGAATACTGAAAAACTGCGGGAAGATAGCGATAGTTGCCGGCCGGAAAATCGCGCGTCATGGGATGGGTCCTGTGGAGGCCATGCGGGCCGCCAAAAGATAATGGCGGATCGCATGAAGCGATCCGCCATCCAACCTCAAACCATGTGGCCCCGCAAGCTCAGCTTCGCAAGGCCGCGTCCGTGCGATCAGGCCGTCCGCGTATGCTCCAGATCGAATTCCTCGATCTGCTTGGCGCGCTCCGTCTCTTTGCCGGCGCGGTGATCGGTGGCGATGGCCACGTAAACCGCGGGCAGCACGAACAACGTGAACAGCGTGCCGATCATCATGCCGGAGACGACGACGAGGCCGATCGAGAAGCGGCTGGCTGCACCAGCACCCGCCGCGGTGAGCAACGGCAACAGGCCGGTGACCATCGCGGCCGTGGTCATCAGGATCGGACGCAGACGCACGCGGGCAGCCATCTCGATGGCCGAACGACGATCGAGACCTTCCTTGAGCTGCAGTTCGTTGGCGAACTCCACCATCAGGATGCCGTGCTTCGAGATCAGACCGACCAGCGTCAGCAAGCCGACCTGGGTGTAGATGTTGATCGTCGCCATGCCGAAGAATAGCGGGATCAACGCGCCCAGGATCGCCATCGGCACCGTAATCATGATCACGAGCGGATCGCGCAGACTTTCGAACTGCGCTGCCAGCACCAGGAAGATGATGATCAGCGCGAAGCCGAACGCCACCGCGAGCTGGTTGCCTTCCTGCACATATTGTCGGCTGTCGGCGAGGTAGTCATGATTGAAGCCCGACGGCAGTTGCTTGGCGGCCCCCTCAAGGAAGTCGACCGCCTGCCCCACTGTCACGCCGGGCATCGGCACCGCCTGGAAGGTCGCCGAATTCAGCTGGTTGTAGTGCGACAGTGCGTTCGGGTTGGTTCCAGTCTCCACCTTCACCAGCGTCGATAACGGCACCTGCTGACCCGTGATCGTCGGCACATAGTAGTTCGCCAACGAATCCTGCGAGAGCCGCATGCCGCGCGGCACCTGCGGGATCACCTGATAGGAGCGCCCCTCGAGGTTGAAGCGGTTGGTGTAGTTGCCGCCGAGCAGCGTCGCCAGCGTATTGCCGATGCTCGACATCGTAATGCCGAGGTCGTTGGCCTTGGAGCGATCGATGGAGACGCGCACCACCGGCTGATTGAAATCGAGATCGCTGTCGCTGACGATGAACAGGCCGCTCTTGCGCGCGGTCTCCTTCAACTTGACCATCTCTTCATAGACCGACTGGAAACCGTTGGTCGAGCTGATCACCATCTGGATCGGCAGACCGCCGGGCCCGCCCGGCAGCGCCGGAAGGTTGAATGCGAAGGCGTTGACACCCTCGATCTTGCTGAGTTCGGCCTGCACCAGCGGCTTCAGCTGCGTGGACGAACGCTTGCGCTCGTCCCACGGCTTCAGCAGCAT
Source organism: Tardiphaga sp. OK245 (assembly GCF_900108575.1). Classification (NCBI taxonomy): domain Bacteria; kingdom Pseudomonadati; phylum Pseudomonadota; class Alphaproteobacteria; order Hyphomicrobiales; family Nitrobacteraceae; genus Tardiphaga; species Tardiphaga sp. OK245. The sequence continues at coordinate 37,972 of NZ_FNWZ01000008.1, forward strand.
GCCGGCGATACCGTTGCTCGGACCGTTGGTGCCGTTGATGATGAAGCGCAGATCGGTTTCCGGGAACTTCTTGAACGCCTCGTCCATGCGATCACCGTAGAAATCCGCATAGTCGATATTGGCGTATTTCGGTGCCTTGGTCACCGCAAACAGAATGCCCTGATCTTCCTCGGGCGCCAGCTCTTTCGATGTGTTCATGTACATGAAGCCGACGAGACCGAGGATCACAACGGCGAACATGGCCGTGATGGGGCGATAGTCCAGCGAGCGATCGAGCTGCCGCCCATACCAGCGCGTGGTGGCGCCGAACACCTTGTCCACCTTCTTGGCGAACCAGCCCGGCTCTTCCTGCTTCAACAGCACCGAGCACATCATCGGTGAAAGCGTCAGCGCGATAACGCCGGATACGATCACCGAGCCCGCCAGGGTGAAGGCGAATTCGCGGAACAGCGCACCGGTCAAACCGCCGATGAAGCCGATCGGCGCATACACCGCCGCCAGCGTGATGGTCATGGAGATGACCGGACCAACGATCTCGCGCGCGCCTTCGAGCGACGCCTGCACCGGCGATTTGCCCTCCTCCAGATGGCGGTGGATGTTCTCCACCACCACGATGGCGTCGTCGACCACGAGGCCGATGGCGAGCACCATCGCCAGCAGGGTCAGCAGATTGATGCTGAAGCCCATGACGAGCATGAGGCTGCAGACGCCGACCAGCGACAGCGGAATCGTCACCACCGGAATGATGACCGAGCGGAACGAAGCCAGGAACAGGAAGATCACCACGATCACGATGCCGACGGCTTCGATCAGCGTGTTCTGAACTTCCTCGATCGACGACGTGATGAACTTAGTGGAGTCGTAGGCTACCTTCATCTTCAGCGATGGCGGCAGGTTACGCTCGAGTTCGGGGAACAGCGCGCGCACGCCCTTGACGATGTTGAGCGGATTGCCGAGCGGTGTCGCCTGCACGCCGATAAAGATCGCGCGCTCGCCACTAAACGCCACGCTCGCGTCCGTACTCTGCGCGGCAAGCTCGATGGTGGCGATATCCTCCATACGAACAAAGCCACCGTCCTTGGCTTTCACCGTCATGCGCTTGAATTGCTCGACGTTCTGCAGGTCGGTATTCGCCGTCACGTTGGAGACGATGTAATAGCCCTTGGTCTGACCCGCTGCCGCCTGGAAGTTGTTGGCGCGGATCGCCGCAGCGACATCGTCCGGAGATACACCGCGGCCCTGCATGCGCAGCGGATCGAGCCACAGGCGCATGGCGAAGGTCTGACCGCCGAGGATTTCGGCCGACGCCACGCCGTCCACCGTCGACAGGATCGGCTGCACCGCGCGCGTCAGGTAGTCGGAGATCGCCGAGCCAGACAGTTCCTCACTGGAGAAGCCGAGATACATCACCGCCGTCGTCGATCCCGTGGACTTCAGAATGACGGGGTCATTCGCTTCGCGCGGGATCAGATATTTGACCGAATTGACCTTCGACAGCACTTCGGTGAGCGCAGCATTGGGATCGACGTTGAGCTTGATATAGACCGAGATCAGGCTCTGGCCCTGCGTCGATGCCGACGTCATGTAGTCGATGCCTTCAGCAGCCGCGACGGCCTGCTCGATCGGCGTGGTGATAAAGCCCTGCATCAGGTCCGGCGACGCGCCGGGATACACCGTGGTGACGGTGATCACGGTGTTCGACAGTTTCGGATACTGACGGATCGGCAGGCTGGTTGCAGCCTTGAAACCGATCAGCAGGATCAGCAGGCTGACGACCAGCGCCAGCACCGGGCGCTTGATGAAGATATCCGTGAAGACCATTGCGGTCGCTCCGTCATCGGCACCGTCTGCCGGCCATCACAGGCCGCGCGACGATGCGAGAAAATTCATTCAGATGAACCGGGACGGACCGCATTTCGCGGCCCGTCCGTCGGGTTTCAGTTCAGCGGCGGTTTCGCCGGAATCTGCGGCAATGGATCGGTCGAGATCGACACCAGCGCGCCGGACTGCAACTTGAGCTGTCCAACCGCCACGACGCGATCACCGGCTTTCAGGCCCTGCGTGATCACCGCACGGCCATCGATGCGGTCGCCAGTGCGCACGAAGGTGCGCACCGCCGAGAGCTCGGCCTTGCCATCGTCGGTCTTCTTTTCGGTGATCAGGTAAACCGAGTCACCATAGAGCGTGTAGTCGACTGCGGTTTCCGGCACGGTGATCACAGCCGGTTTGTCCGGCAGCACGACGGTCGTGGTCGCGAACATGCCCGGCTTCAGGATGCCTTCCGGATTCTGCAGCGTCGCCTGAACACGAATGTTGCGCGTATCCGCGCTGATCTGCGGCTCGATCGTGGTGATCTTGCCCTCGAACTTGCGGCCCGGATAAGCGTCCACCGAAATGCGCACAGCCTGACCGACCTGCAGCTTGCCGGAGTCTTTTTCCGTGACCGTGAAGTTGTTATAGACGGCGGACAGATCGGTGAGCGACACGATCTGCGTGCCGGCCGTCAGGTACTGGCCGACTTCGACCCGGCGCGTGCCGAGCACGCCGTCGAACGGCGCGCGCACCTGCTTCTGCGAAATCACCGCTTCGGTCTTGGCGATATTGGCCTGCGCCTGATCATACGCCGCCTGCGTGGTGTCGACGGTGGCCTGCGGACCAACCTGACGCTCGGCGAGCTGTTTGGCGCGGTCGAGATTGATGCGCGCCACGGTGGCAGCCGCCTTGAAGTTGGCGAGGTCGCCTTGGTCCGGTCCGTCGAACAGTTGCACCAGCGGCTGGCCAGCCTTGACGGTCGCGCCCGCAGTGAACTGGATGTCGGTAATGCGGCCGTTGACGTCGGAGGTGACGTTGACCTGGTGCACGGCGGCGAGATCGCCGACGGCGCTGATCAGGTTGGGCACCACTTCGGACTTGGCATCCGCAACACTCACCACAGTCGGCGGCGGCTTCATGGTGGCGAAGAACTGCTTGATCATGTGGGCGCGGAACGCGTTGAAGCCCACCAGGCCGCCCACCAGGATCGCCAGCAGGATGCCGACGATGATGAACCAACGCACCATCCGCGGACGCGGACGGGGCTTCTCGACAGTCGCACGCGGCGCCGTAGTGCTGTTGGGTTCGGTCGTGAGTGTCATGTCATGCGCTTTCTGTCGTAGTCGCTGGCATCAGGTACGCCGGAAGCTCGCGATCGATATACGTCGCGATCGCCGTGTCTTTCAGTCCGATACCGCGGAGAATAAACTCACAAAGTTGCCGCTCGTTGTCGGCGGTGCTGGCATAAGGCAAACAGGGAACCGAGGGAAGGCGCGATAATGCCGCCATCATCGCGGTGTTGTGCGCAAACCAGAAAAGCCCCATCGGCTCTTTTCCGATCCGAACCGCGTCGTTTGTCCGGACAGCGTGTTCAAGTGACGCTGTAAAGGTCGGGCCAATCAGTTCGCCGATCTTGTCAAACAGCAGCCGGGCGAATTCACCGTCCTGCAACTGGCTGATGACCATTAGCCGCAGGCGCTGCGCCTCTTCATGATCGGGATCGGGATCGCGCGGAATGTCAAGGAAATGTCTGACCATGCCGCGAATCAGAATCACCAGCGTCTCGGTCGACGGCGGCAGACCAAGCAGCTTGTTCAGTCCAGGGTCGGCTTCGCATTCCTCCGCCAGGATCTCGGCATAGAGCGCCGACTTGGTCGGGAAGTGCTTGAACAGCAAGCCTTCCGAAATCGACGCCGCAGCCGCCACGCTCTTGGTCGTGGTGCCGGCAAATCCATTGCGCGCAAAGCATCGCTTCGCCGCGCTGAGGATCAGCTCGCGCCTGAGGTCATGGGTCATTCGAAGTGTGCTCATAGCGTCGTGAGTAAGCACTCACCCAGGTTTCTGTCAACAAAATGGTGCGCCGCGTCAGGAGAATGACTGCAGGTGGTATCGGCCCGCCACAGTGTTGCATTCTCGCGACGCCAATGCGCTCGAGCTATGCGGTTCCCTCAAGATGAGGGGTGGCAGCGCGCCGTGAGGCGCAAAGGGTGGTTTTTATCGCGATCCGCTCCGCCGGAACGCCGGTAATCCGCAACCGCGCAACGCCACACCGCAGACAAGTTTACGCAGTCTGCGACTGCTAGGGGCGATTTCTGTTCCCGGGGCCGTGCTTCCTGGGACGTGGCGCCGGCAGGTTTCCCCGCTTTGGCCTGTCCAGTCCAGCCGTTTCCGGCAGAGCCCCGTAGTGGGCCAGGACGGCTACCCCAAGGCCTCCCGAGTGCGCGAGGGAACGTCTCCCTCCCGCCCGTAGGCGCCGCAATCCCAGCTCCACCTCAAGACGCCTCTAGAAGCGCCCTCGCGAACTGGATGAGCGGAGGACAGTCCTTCTAGGTATATTGTCAAGATATATAGGAAAAAATGTTTAAGCTCTACCCTCTCAATTGTCATTCCGCGCTCGCGCAAGAGCGCGCCCCGGGAATGACAATTGAGAGGTTCGTGCGTTTCGGCACTACACCGTGAGTTACACCACCGTCTTGTGACGCTCGATGCAGGTCGTCATCACCTCATCCATCGACTTGCTCCACCAGTTCTCCGAAAAGATCTCGATCTCGGAATAACCGGCGAAGCCCTGCGCCTCGACGGCGGCGCGGGCGGATTTGATATCGATGACACCGTCGCCCATCATGCCGCGGTCGTTGAGGATGTCCTTGGTCGGGACCAGCCAGTCGCAGACGTGAAATGCGAGCAGACGGTCCTGCCCTGCCCGCGCGATCTGGGCATGCAGTTCCGGATCCCACCAGATGTGATAGACGTCGAGGGCGACACCGAGCATGCCAGTGCGGTTGGGATCGAGACGGTCGCAGATATCGAGCGCCTGTTCCGTGGTGTTCACGCAAGCACGGTCGGCGGCATAAGCCGGATGCAGCGGCTCGATGGCCAGCGGCATCTTCGCCTGCCTCGCATATTCCATCATCTCGGCGATGCCATCATCGACCTGCGCGCGCGCATTGATGATGTTCTTCGAGGGCGCACTGCCTGGCCGCGAATATTGCGGCAGGCCGCCGACGACCAGCACGATGCACGGTGAGCCCAATGCCACGGCCTCGTCGACGCAGCGCTTGTTGTCGTCGCGCTGCTGCTGGCGATGAGCTTCGTCCGAGACGAACATGCCGCCGCGGCAATAGCCGGACAGTTCGAGGTCGTGATCCCGCACCGCCTTGACGGCCTTGTCGAGACCGACATGGGCGACCTGGTCGCGCCACGGCGAGACGCCGCGGATCTTGTGACGGGCACAGGCTTCGGCGATGGCGACAAAGTCACCCTGCTTGCGGACCGTCGCCGTGTTCAGCGACAGCCAGCGATGGTCGTTGGAAAAGTCACGCATCTCAGGCTTCGATCCCACGTGTGGCCATGATCGCCTTCATGCGCTGCGTCGCCAGTTCGGGATTGGCCAAAAGACCGGCCTTGTCGGCGAGACGGAACAGTTCGGCGAGATGCTGGGTCGAGCGCGTGCTCTCCTGCCCGCCGATCATGGTGAAGTGATCCTGATGGCCGTTGAGATAGGCCATGAACACGATTCCGGTTTTGTAGAATCGCGTCGGTACCTTGAAGATATGACGCGACAGCGGAACCGTGGGGCCGAGTACGTCGTGGAAGCCGGCTTCATCACCGGCCGCGAGACGCGACAGCGCGTAGGACGCCGCCGGCGCGATGGCATCGAAGATACCGAGCAGCGCGTGCGAGAAGCCCTTGTCGTCGCCGGCGATCAGTTCGGCATAGTTGAAGTCGTCGCCGGTATACATCTTGACCTTGGGGTCAAGGCGGCGACGCATGTCGATCTCGCGCTGTGCATCGAGCAGCGACACCTTGACGCCATCGACCTTGGCGGCATTGCGGTTGATGACGTCGACCGCAATATCCATTGCGGTGTCGAGGCTCGACGTGCCCCAGTAATTCGCCAGCGCCGGATCGAACATGTCGCCGAGCCAGTGGATGATGACGGGCTGCGCCGACTGCGACAGGATGCGGTCATAGACGCGGCCGTAATCCTCAGCGCTCTTGCCGAGCTTGGCCAGCGCACGCGACGCCATCAGGATGATGCGGCCGCCGACCTTCTCGATCGCTTCGAACTGCTGTTCATAGGCCTTGATCACGTCGTCGATCGACTTGGCATCTTCCACCGCGAGGTGATCAGTGCCGGCGCCGGAGAACACCAGCGCGCCGCGCGGCTTCGCCGCCGCGACGGAGCGCGTGATGAGTTCGAGCGAGGTCGGCCAGTCCATACCCATGCCGCGCTGCGCGGTGTCCATCGCTTCCGCGACACCGAGACCGAGATCCCAGACGTGTTCACGAAACGCGATGGTGCGGTCCCAATCGATGGTCTGATTGAGCCACGGGTCGCATTCCGCCAGCGGGTCGGCAACGATATGCGCCGCCGAGAAGGCGATGCGGTTCAGCGTGCCTTCCAGCTTGGCCGGAAACGTGCGCGACGCTGCGAGACGATAGGTCTCGATCGAACGATCGGCCTTCGGCAGCTTCAGCGACAGCGTTGAGCCGGTGGACGTGGGCATGACTGGCTTGTTCATGACGAACCTCAGACCTTGAGTGTGGGAACGTCGATCCAGCGGCGCTCCTTCCAGCTTTCCAGCGCGCATTCGACGAGCTGCACGCCCTTGGCACCTTCGAGCAGCGTGTACTTGTAGGGCGCATCCTCACAGACGTGACGGATGAACATTTCCCACTGCTCCTTGAAGCCGTTGTCGTAGACGGCGTTGTCCGGAACCTTCTGCCAGTCGGCATAGAAGTCGTGGGTGCGCTTCTCGTCGGGATTCCACACCGGACGCGGCGTCGCCTGACGGGCCTGGATCATGCACTCGGTGAGACCGGCAACGGCCGAACCGTGGGTCCCGTCGACCTGGAAGGTCACGAGATCATCGCGATAGACGCGCGTCGCCCAGGACATATTCATGTGGGCGATGACGCCGCCCTTCAGCTTGAAGGTGGCATAGGCCGAGTCGTCGGCAGTGGCCGTGTACTTCTTGCCCTGCTCGTCCCAGCGCGCCGGGATGTCGGTAGTGCCGAGGCAGGTCAGGCTTTCGACTTCGCCGAACAGATTGTCGAGCACGTAGCGCCAGTGGCAGACCATGTCGAGGATCATGCCGCCGCCGTCTTCAGCGCGGTAGTTCCACGACGGGCGCTGGGCTTCTTGCCAATCGCCTTCGAACACCCAGTAGCCGAACTCGCCGCGTACCGAGAGCATCTTGCCGAAGAAGCCAGAGTCACGGAGCATCGCAAGCTTCTTCAGACCGGGCAGGAACAGCTTGTCCTGCACGGTGCCGTGCTTGAGACCCTTTGCGTTGGCCTTCTTGATGACGTCGAGCGCGGCTTCGAGATTGGTCGCGATGGGCTTCTCGCAATAGATATGCTTGCCGGCCTCGATGGCGCGGTTGAGCAGACCCGGGCGTGCCTGGGTGGTCGCCGCGTCGAAGAAGATGCTGTCGTTCTTGTCGGCGAAAGCCTTGTCGAGATCGGTGGTCCAGCGCTCGATGCCATACTTCTTGGCGAGGCCTTCGATCTTCTCGGCATTGCGGCCGACCAGGATCGGATCCGGCATCATGCGGTCGCCGTTCTTCAGGGTCACGCCGCCCTGCGCACGGATCGCGACGATCGAGCGCACGAGATGCTGGTTGAGACCCATACGGCCGGTGATGCCGTTCATGATGATGCCGAGGCGGTGGACAGCCATAGTCAGGACTCCTGGAGAACTTTAGTTTGAGAATGATCGGATGAAGCGAGCTGGAGCGGCGACAGCACCGACCAGTCCGGATGTGCGCCGGATGCAAATCCGGTAGAGGTCAGCGATCCCGTGAGAAGATCGCCGTCGTGAATCGACAGACGGATGGTGTCGCCGTCGCGGCGGTAGAGATCGGGATGGGCATTCAGGAATGCCTCGGCCTCCTCCGCGGGCGCGGTGCCGAAACCATCAACGTAGTGATGGCCGTTGCGCTCGGCATGGGTGACGCCGATCAGCGCGCCAAGCGCAAGATCCTGCTGCACGCCAAGCCCGGCCTGGCAGGTGAGATCCTCGCCGGTGATGAAATGGTTGACACCCTGCGCGCTCCACGCGGCAGCACGGGTCGCATTTGCAATCGACTTGTAGAAGCCCTTGCAGGATTTCGAGGAGATGCCGCGATAGCCCAGCGCCTTGGCGGCGGGGAATGCATCCCAATTGTCGTCAGCCTCATCAATGATGAAATTGCGCGACGACAAATTGCCGAGCGGCGACTCGCGCGTGATGTCGCGCGGCATCGGCTGTTCGATGTAAAGTAGCCTGGATGCAATCGGCGCCAATGCGCGGTCATTGTCGAGACGATCGACCAGCGCGCCGAGCGCGTTGAGATCGGCATATTGCTCATTGGCGTCGAGCGTCACCTGATAATCGTAAGGCAGTGTCTTTAGCGCCTGACCAATGCGCGTCAGCCTGATGGCATCAGCTTCGGGATCGCCGTTCATCTTGAGCTTGAAGTATCGTGCGCCGCTATTCTCACGGGGGTCGGCGACACCGCCCTCGCCTTCGATCACATCATCGAGGCCAACGGTGTGGCGCAGCGCGACGCGTTCAAGCCGGTGACGGCTGGCCAGGAACGTCGCGATGTCGTCGGCGCCAAGATCGGGAGCAAGACGCGCGGTAAGACCGGCGACGTTGGCCTTCATGCCCGTGAAGAAATCCGTGCCCAAGCCACGCAGCAGTGCGTCGAGCACAGCCTTGTCGATTTCCGCCGGACCGAAGCTTGCAGCCAGCGGTGGAATGTCGAGTTCGGCGCAGGCCGTCATCTGGTCGCCGATGCAGGCCGCATGCAGACCGAAGGCCGAAATGAAACCCGACTGCGCGCGATAGAGCTCTTTCGCGATGACCAGCGACTGCCGCAGTTCGTTCACTGTGTCGTCGATGGCCAGATGCGGCCGCTTGTCGAACCACTTCGGCACCATCAGCTCGGCTGAGGCGCCAACGAACACGCCCTTGCCTTCGACCTCCAGCTCAACCCGCACGAAAGCCTGCGGCGCGGCATTGACCGTCACGGCGCCAAAGCGAAACGGCCGCACGAATGCCACGTGGCGCTCGAACAGCGTAATGTCTCGCAAGGCGATCCGTGCCGACATGGACATGGGCGCTAGTCCAGCGTGCTGTTGGTCATGAAGTGTTTGCGGATTCGCGCGACCAGATCGGTGAAGATCGGGTTCGACATCGCATCAAGCGTGCGCTCGCGGCCGAGCGGCACGTCATAGATCGCGGCAATGCCGCCGGGGCGCTCGGTCATGACCAGCACCTTGTCGGCAAGGAAAACCGCTTCCGGGATCGAATGGGTGATGAGGAGAATCGTCTTGCCGGTGGTGCGCTGGATGCGCGACAACTCGACATTCATCTTCTCGCGCGTCATGGCGTCGAGCGCGCCGAACGGCTCGTCCATCATCATGATTTTGGGATCGTGCACCAGCGCACGGCAGATCGAGGCGCGTTGCTGCATGCCGCCGGAGAGTTGCCACGGCAGCTTCTTCTCGAAGCCTTCGAGGCCGACCATCTTCAGAAGCTCTTTCGCGCGCGGGATATATTTCTCGCGCGACAGGTTCTTCATGTCGATCGGCATCAACACGTTGTTGATGATGTTCCGCCACGGCAGCAGCAGCGCATTCTGGAACACGATGCCGACGTCGCCATGGGGCTCGGTGACCTTGTTGCCGTCGACGTGGATTTCGCCTGATGTTGGCGCAAGAAGGCCGGAGATCAGTTTAAGCAGTGTGGACTTGCCGCAGCCGGAAGGTCCGACCACGACGAAGAACTCGCCGTCATTGATGTGGAAGTCCAGGGGACGCAGCGACTGCACCTGGCCGTCGCCGGTCCCATAGGTTTTGGAGACGCCGGAGAGATTGATCCCCGACGCTTTCGATGGTGCGGACTGCTCAGATACGACGCGAAGATGCGCACTCGGTTGATCGACGCTCATGGTCCTCATCGCTGCAGTCATTACGGCTAGTCCTGTTGGTTTCGTCAGTTCGGTCGAGATAACCGGGCCGGTTACTTCGGCAGATATTCGTTGGTGTAGAAGGCCTTCGGATTGTCCTTGGCCTTGGCTTCCAGACCGCCGTATTCGACCATCAGCTCTACCGATTCCTTCATGTTCTGATCGGTGACCTGGAACGGGCGCTTACCCTTGGTTTCCGGCGTGGTGTAGAGCGGGATGGTGAGTTCGAAGCCCTGGGTCAGGGTCTCGATCTTGCCGCCCTTCGGGTTGGCATCGAGGATCGACTGTGCGGCAGCCTTCGGCTCCTTCGACGCAGCTTCGACGGCCTTGGTGGTGGCCGACATGAAGCGCTTCACGAGATCCGGATTGGCCTTGGCATAGTCGGTATTGGTGACGATGCCCGACGACACCAGATGAATGCCGTAATCGGCAAACTTGATCGGATACACATCCTTGCCGGTGGCATCCTTGATCTTCATGGACTGATCCATGACGTAGCCGAGCAGCAGGTCAGCCTGGCCGTTGATGACGGCGTTGAGCTTGGTCTGTCCGTCGCCGGCGACGGTCTTGAAATCGGATTCCTTGAGGCCCGCCTTCTTGAGGAACAGCGGCCAGATCTGGGTCATGGAATCCGCCGGCGTGATCGCCACGGTCTTGCCCTTGATGTCGTCCGGCTTCCTGATGTTCTTGTCGACGAAGCCCATCACCGACATGGCCGAGGTCTGCAGCAGCACGCCGGTGGCGATCACCGGGGCGCCCTTCACGGCTGCGCGCATCATGGTGGGAACGTCGACATAGCCGAAGTTCACGCTCTTCGCGGCGACAGCCTGCACGGTGGCAGCCGAACCGCGGCCTTCCTGGATGTCGAGATCGATGCCTTCGGCTTCATAGATGCCCTTGGCCTTGCCGTAATAGAACGGCGAATGCTCACCATAGACATACCAGTTGAGCATCAACGTCACCTTGTCGGCGGCAGCCGCCGGCGTGGCGAGTGCGAGCGTGACGGTGATCGCGGCAGTCGAAACAGCAGTAACCCATTTCAGCATTTTTAGCCTCCCATTGAAGCAGGTGATCGCGGCCCGTTTCGCCGGACCGCTTGTTTGGAATTGCACGTCCCGATCAGGACCCGATGAAAACATCCGCGCGCTGGCTGACGTGCCAGGGAATCGCAAAGCGTTCGATACGATCGACCAGCCAGAACAGAATGACGCCGAGCAGCGCGAGGATCACGAGAGCCGCAAACATCGTCGGCAGATCGAAGGTGCCGATGGAGCGCTGCAGCACATAACCAATGCCGGAATTGGAGCCGACGAATTCACCGACCACCGCGCCGACGACGGCGAGCGTGACGGACACCTTGAGACCGGAGAAGATCGCCGGCAGCGCGTGTGGCAGGTTCACGGCGCAGAACACGCGCAAGCGGCTGCCCTTCATGGCGCGGGCAAGATCGACCATGTCGGGATCGACCGATTTGAAGCCCTGCACCGCCGACACGACGACGGGAAAGAAACCGAGCAGAAATGCCGCGATGATCTTCGGCACGATGCCGAAGCCGAACCACACCACGAACAAGGGCGCGATGGCGACTTTGGGAATCGATTGCGAGAACACCAGCAGCGGATAGACATAGCTTTCGACGGTCCGCGAACCGGCGATCAGCATGGCAATCGGGATGCCGAACACGGCGGATGCAAGGAAGCCGAGCAGTGTCGCGTAAGTCGTCGGCCCTGACTGCGCGAGCAGCTCGGGCCAATCGGTGTAGAGCACCTTCACGACGTCGCCGGGCGCAGGGATCTGATAGGCGGGAATGTTGAAGATGCGGATCGCGAGATCCCAGCCGACCACGATCATCACCAGCAACAGGAACGGGCGCAGCCATGAGGCGTTCAGCAGCTTCGATACACTGCCGGGTGCTTTCTTCTCACTCACGCGTCTCGTCTCCCAGATGCCGGCTTCGCGGTCGCATTTAACTCGTTGGATAAATACAGCGCATGGCTTCGCCGTTGTCAATTGGCCGCTTAACTAGCGAAAATTAAACAATGATTTCAGGCGCTTTGGCGGGCCGAGGTGTGGACAACCGTCGCCGGCGGGAGCTGAAATTCGGCCACGGATCGGCCGGTGAGCGCCGCCAGGACGAGTGCCACCATATGCGCCAGCCGCTCGTCCCTCGCCTCCTTCGCCAGCAGATCCCTGCCGAAAATCACACTGAGCGTGGCGTTGTTGCCGATATAGAAAAAGCTCAGCGCGGCGATGGAAATGTAGAGCTGCACCGGATCCATCGCGACCTTGAAATCGCCTGACGCGACGCCGCGCAAAACCACCGTGCGGATCATCTCCACGAAGGGCGAATGCATCGACTTCACCTTCGTGGAGCGCTTGATGTGCTTCGCGCGCTCCAGATTCTCGGTGTTGAGCAGCGCGAGGAATTCCGGGTTGCGGATAAAATAGTTCCAGGTGAAGGCGATCAGGCTCTCGATGGCCTCGGGCGGATCGAGATGTTCGAGATCGAGCGTGCGTTCTTCGGCGCGGATCTGCTCATAGGCACCTTCGAGTACCGCAAGATAGAGCGCATCCTTGTTGCCGACGTGATAGTAGAGCATGCGTTTGTTGGCGCCGGCCTGCGCAGCGATGCGATCGACGCGCGCACCGGCGAGGCCCTTGCTCGCGAATTCTTTCTTGGCAGCCTCGAGAATGCGCAGACGCATCCCTTCCGGGTCACGCTGCCACTTCAATGCTTTCTTCGGCGCTTTTTTAGTTGTTTTTGCCAAACCCGGATCCCGTCGCTCAGCGGAATGACGCAGCAGCCGCACGTCTATCGCGTGTAGCATGCGTTTGCCCGCTTGAGAACAAAGCATGTTCCGGGCCATATGCGCAAACGGGCATCGCCTTTTGCGGGTGCCGTCGCTATCACTGCCCTGCCCCAACCGGACCTGCTTGTGCCTGCCATCATCACAGACCCGTTCTTCTATGCCGTCGCCATTCCGGCGGTGATTTTCCTTGGCCTTTCCAAAGGCGGCTTTTCCGGCGTCGGCATTGCCGCCACGCCGCTGCTGGCGCTGTATCTGCCGCCGCTCGAGGCGGCCGCCTTGCTGCTGCCGGTGCTGATCACGCAGGACCTGATCTCGATCTATGTCTATCGCCGCGAATGGGACGCCTCGAATCTGAAGATCATGTTGCCGGGCGCCGTCGCCGGCATGACGCTGGCGTGGCTGCTCGCCTCCTATATTTCCGACAATGCCGTGCGCATCACCGTCGGTTTGATCGGCCTCATCTTCGTGATCGATGTCTGGCGCAAGCGCGCCAGGATCGAACCGACGCGCATGGGCCCGGCCGGTGGCGTGTTCTGGGGCGCGGTATCTGGCTTCACATCCTTCATGACCCAGGCGGGCGGCCCGCCTTTCCAGGTCTATGTGCTGCCGCAGCGGCTGTCGAAGCTGGTGTTGGTCGGCACCACCACGATCTTCTTCGCCGTGGTCAACGCGCTGAAGATCGTGCCCTACCTCGCGCTCGGCCAATTCCATGCCAGCAATTTTGCGACATCGCTGGCACTGCTACCGATGGCCATCATCGCGAACTTCATGGGCATCTGGCTGGTGAAACATACGCCCACCAACCTGTTCTATAACATTGCCTATGCCCTGCTGCTGGTGATCTCGCTGGTGCTGCTGTGGCAGGGCTGTTCGATGTTGTGGCGGTAGTTCGCCCGACCTGCAGAAAACCACTTGACGAACTGTAAGCTAATAGCTTACAGTTCGGGCAGTCGATCCGTAGCCGTCGAGGCGCCCGTGATCAGATCTTTCATACATCCCGGTCTGAACGAGCTCTGGAGCAGGAAGACGTCAGCCAAGATTGACAAAAAAATGCATGGTCGCATTCTCCGCCGGCTCGACATGCTGGACGTCGCAACCTTGCCGGCCGAGATGGGCCTGCCCGGCTTCAACTTCCATCTACTGCGCGGCAAACCACAGCGTTATTCCGTTCACGTCAACGGACCATGGTGCATCACATTCGAATTCGAGGCCGGCGATGCGCTTCGTGTCGACTTCGAGCAGTATCACTAAGGGCGCTTCGCGCCGGGGATCAAGGAGAGCCACGATGGTTGAGCAAAATGCCAAGCGCAGCGCGTCCCGCTGCCCGACCCATCCAGGCGCCGTGCTGCGCGAAGACGTGATCCCCGCCGTCAAGCGATCCAAGACCGAGATCGCCCGCCTGCTCGGCGTTTCCCGCCAGCATCTGCACGACATCCTCGAAGAGAAGAAGCCAATCTCGCCCGAGGTCGCGGTCCGGATCGGCAAATTGTTTGGCAACGGTGCCGGCATCTGGGTGCGGATGCAGGCAGCCTATGACACATGGCACGCCGAACAGACTGTCGACGTCAGCGGGATCGAGACGCTGAAGGTCGCTTGACGGCGCTCACACATCCTTCCCCGTCCGTTCGATCAGCAGCGTCGGAATTCCGCAGGTCCCGTCGCGGAGGCTGACAACACGGGTGCCCGGCTTGCGGCCACTACGCACCTCCGACACGTTGACATGCGCGGCGAGCAAACGCTCGCGGACGGCATCCGCGTCAGCGACGCGCCAGGTCATGCCCCAGAGCTTGTCGCGATTCTTGTCGGCCTTGTCGTCGGGGCGATGCACGACCTCGACGATCAGATCGCCGCAGCGGAAGAACATCAGATGGCCCCACTCCGGATTGGAGCGATCCAGTGCCATGTCGAGGCCCAGTCGCGCGCCATAGAGCGCAGCGGCGCGCTCCGGATCCTGCGTGGCGACAACGATATGGTCGAGGCCAAGGAACGGCGCATCGCCCACCGCGGGCGACACCGGACGCTCGTCGGACAGTTCGAGAAAGAATTGCCGGACACCGCGTGTCGCGTCGGTGGCCGCACGGGTACGCTTCCAGGAGAGTGTGGCGCCGGTCTCGGTATCCCTGCTCTCGACCTCGGCGATGGGATCAGGCTTCAGCGCCAGGCGATCGAGCCGGCGATGCATCCCAGCGATATCGCCAGTCCGGAAACAGATGCTGGCCAGCGTCGCACCCTGCTCCGGCAGCACGGCCCTGATGCGATCGGCGGCCGGGCCCTGACCGACAGGCGCCATCAGCTCGACCGACATGTTGGCCACCGTGAAGATCGCCATGGCCGCACCGTCGCTGGTGCTGCGCCAGGCGGGCGCGCGGGCGAACAGGGTCTGATAGGTGGCGATCCCCACCTCCAGGTCCTCCAGCAAAATGACGACGTGATCCAGCCCGGCGATCATCGCATCCTCCCGTCTTCGTGGCGTTGTTGTGATCGAACTATGCCAGTTTTCGAGCCGCAATGCTGAAAACCGACTCCACCCGGCTGCGGCATCCTGCGGCATCGCACAATTTCGGTGGTGACCTCGTCGCAACCGCTGTTAAGCTGACTGATGCGCCGTCTCCGGACGGTGCAGCCATCCCTCAGGCGAGACGGGCGGATTCATGAAGGCACTCTTTATCGGACAGACCTATATCGACGTCACGTTCATCACCGACCATATGCCGACCGGCGACGAGAAACACGTCGCCTCCGACTATGCCGTGTCATTCGGCGGCAATGCGGTGACGGCGGCCTTCTGCTGCGCCAAGCTGGGCATTGTGCCCGATCTCATCGCCACCGTCGCCAATGACTGGCTCGGCCGCATGTTCATGGACATGTCGGCGAAATACGCCATCGAGGTCCATCCGCGCAAAGTGGCGAGTTCGTCGCTGTCCTTCATCATGCCGAAAGACGGCAAGCGTGCCATCGTCCGCTGCCGTGACGACGAACACATCCATCCGTTCCCCCTGCTCAATCTCGGTGCCTGCCGTGCACTGCATATCGACGGCCATCAACCCGATGCTGCGATCCATTACGCAAAACTGTGCCGCGAGGCCGGCATCCTCACCTCACTCGACGGCGGCGGATTGCGCACCAACACCCATGAGCTGTTGGAATTCATCGACGTCGCCATCGTCGCCGAGCGTCTCTGCGAACAGATGGACCTGACGCCGGAGAAGATGCTCGACTATCTCAAGAGCCGCGGCTGCCGCGTCGGCGGCGTCACGCTCGGCGAGAAGGGCCTGCTCTGGTACGACGAGGCCGGCACAGTGCACACGCTGCCCGCGCTGCCGATCCCGCGCGAGAAGGTGATCGATACCAATGGCGCCGGCGATGTCTTCCACGGCGCTTACGTCTATTCGTATCTGGCCAATCCCGGCCATAGCTGGGCCGAACATTTCAAATTCGCGCGGGCCGCATCGACCTTCAAGATCCAGCGGCTTGGCAATGAAGCGGGACTGCCGACATTGTCGGATATCGCGGCGGTGCGTGAGGAATATCGGGCGCAGGTGTGACAACCATGGGCCAGGTTGTCGTCGCCGGCAGCATCAATATGGACGTGGTCGCGACAGCCGACCGTCATCCGGCAATCGGTGAGACTGTAGCAGGCCGCGAAGTGTTGTATTTTCCCGGTGGCAAGGGCGCCAATCAGGCCGTGGCTGCGGCGAAACTTGGTGCAGCGACCATGCTGATCGGCTGTACCGGCGCGGATGCCTTTGGCCGCGACACCAGGGCATTTCTGGCCATGCAGGGCGTCGATCTCGCTTACGTGCGTGAGGTCGCTGGCGCCGGCACGGGAACAGCGATCATCACCGTTGCGAGAGCTGAGAACACCATCATTGTCATTCCCGGCGCCAATGCGTTGGTCAATGCGGCCGATGTCGCTGCGTCCGCATTCCGAAAAGGCGATATCGCCGTCAGCCAATTCGAGATTCCGCTGCCGGCCATCACGGCTTTCTTCACGCGGGCGCGCGCATCCGGTGCAACGACGATTCTCAATCCGGCACCGGCGATGCCGATTGAACGTGAGCTGATGGCTCTGGTGGATATTCTGATCCTCAATGAAAGCGAACTCGGCCTGCTTGCAAGTCTCGAACTGCACGACACTGATCCCGATGCGCGCTTCATCGCCGCCGCATCGACATTGCAAACCGATCATCGGCCGAACATCTGCATCACGCTGGGCAAGCGCGGCGCGATCGCGCTGATCGATGGCAGGGTCCACCTCGAAGCCGCCCGCATCGTGAAGGCCATTGACACTATCGGTGCCGGCGACTGTTTCGTGGGGGCGGTTGCCGCAAAGCTTGCGGATGGACATTCACTGCAGAGCGCCATTGGCTATGCTAATGTCGCCGCCTCGCTTTGCGTACAGCGGATGGGCGCCGGGCCGTCGATGCCGACAGCGAAAGAGGTGTCGGCGGCTGCCGGCTAGCCTCAGCCCTTCCCCTTCGCCGTCATGAAATCGAAGTCGCAGCCGTCATCAGCCTGCAGGATCGTGGTGTGGAACAGATGTGCGTAGCCGCGCTTGGCCCAATCGGGCGTGGTCGCCGGTGGCAACGCGGCCTGACGCTTGGCAAACTCCGCTTCATCGATCAGCAGATCGATCGAGCGCTTCGCCACATCCAGACGGATCATGTCGCCGTTCTTCACAAGCGCCAGCGGGCCACCCACGGCGCTCTCCGGCGTGATGTGCAGCACAATGGTGCCGAAGGCTGTACCGCTCATGCGCGCATCGGAAACGCGGACCATGTCCTTCACGCCGGCGCGGGCGAGCTTCATGGGGATTGGCAGATAGCCGGCCTCCGGCATGCCCGGTGCGCCCTTGGGACCGGCATTGCGTAGCACCAGCACGTCGTCTGCAGTCACATCGAGATCGGGGTCGTCGACGCGGTTGGTCATGTCCTCGACGGACTCGAACACAACGGCACGGCCGGTGTGCTGCATCAGCTTGGGCGACGCAGCGGAATGCTTGATGACGGCGCTGCGCGGCGCCAGATTACCGTGCAGGATCGCCAGCCCGCCTTCGCGCTTGATCGGATTGTCCTTCGAGCGGATCACGTCCTGGCCCGGCACTTCTTCGGCATTCACCACGATCTCGCGCAGCGTCTCGCCGGTGACAGATTTCGCGTCGAGATCGATGAGATCCCCGAGCTGTTGCATCAACTTCGGCACGCCGCCGGCATGATGGAAGTGCTCCATATAGTGATCGCCGGACGGCTTCAGATCGACCAGCACCGGCACGTCGCGGCCGAGTTCGTCGAAAGCGGCGAGATCGATCCGGTTCGGCGTACGGTTGGCCATCGCCGTGAGATGGATGAGCCCGTTGGTGGAGCCGCCAATCGCCTGCAGCACCACCTGGGCATTGCGGAACGAGCCCGGCGTCAGAAATTCACTCGGCTTCGGCCCCTTGTTCTTGGCGAGCGTCGCGGCAACCTTGCCGCTGGCTTCGGCGGACCGGAAGCGCTCGGCATGCGGCGCGGGAATGGTCGCACTCATCGGCAGCGACAGGCCCATCGCCTCGGTGATGCAGGCCATGGTGGAGGCCGTGCCCATCACCATGCAGGTGCCAACCGACGGCGCGAGGCGCGCATTGACGTCGTCGATTTCCTGCTGGTCTATCTCGCCGGCGCGGAATTTACCCCACATGCGTCGGCAGTCGGTGCAGGCGCCGAGCACCTCGCCCTTGTGATGGCCGACCACCATCGGGCCAACCGGGATCACCACCGTCGGCAGATCCACGGACAGCGCCGCCATGATCTGCGCCGGCAGCGTCTTGTCGCAGCCGCCGATCACCACCACTGCATCCATCGGCTGCGCCTTGATCATCTCCTCGGTATCCATCGCCATCAGATTGCGCAGATACATCGAGGTCGGATGGGCGAAGCTTTCGCCGATCGAGATGGTCGGAAACACCATCGGCAGCGCGCCGGCCAGCATCACGCCGCGCTTCACCGCCTCGATGATCTGGGGCGAATTGCCGTGGCACGGATTGTAGTCGCTATGGGTGTTGGTGATGCCGACGATGGGCCGATCCAGCGCATCGTCGGAATAGCCCATGGCCTTGATGAAGGCCTTGCGCAGGAACAGTGAAAACCCGGCATCGCCGTAACTGGTCAGCCCCTTGCGCAATCCGTCGGCCATGTCGCGTTCCCATTCCAAGCTTGTTTTGAATGCTTCTTATGAAGCCGCCAAAATTCTTGTCAATGCGCGGGACGGACTGGCTGGGCCCCTATTTCGGCTCCCACACCTTGCTGAAATCACCGGCGAATTCGGCGCTGCAAAATGCGCCGCCCTGATAGAAATCACCGACTGGATCGGGTTTCATCTTCGCCTGTTCCGCCATCGCGTGTTCGCGGTGATCCTCGGCTTTGCCGACCGGGCGATAGCCGAGTTCATAGGCGCGGGAGTTATCCCACCAGGCACGCTCGTTATAGGAGGCGCCATACAGCACCTCGAAATGGATCGCGGGATGTTCGAGCCCGATCCGGCAGAGCTGCACCAGATCCTCGGGCTTGAGCCAAATCGACAGCCGACGTTGATCCAGCGGACGGTCACCGAAATTGCCGATGCGCAGACATGTCACCGACAGTCCATATTTGTCGGCGTAGAGCGAGCCCACCGCCTCGCCGAACACCTTACTGACACCGTAGCGGCTGTCCGGCCGTGCGGTGACATCGGGCGGAATTTTGCTGTGACGCGGATAAAAACCAACTGCATGGTTCGATGACGCGAAGACGATGCGCTTGACGCCCTTCTTGCGCGCGGCCTCGAACAGATTGTAGCCGCCGATGATATTGGCCTGCAGGATGGTGTCCCACGGACCCTCCACCGAGAAGCCGCCGAAATGCAGGATGCCGTCCACGCCCTCGCAGATCGCCTCCACGGCGGCGAGATCGGCGAGGTCGGCCTGTTTGAAATTCTCGGTCGGCTTGAGATTGGGCGGCGTGGTGAGATCGCTCAGCACGAGGTCCGGATAGATCGGCGGCAGCAATTCGCGCAAGCGCGTGCCAATTCCGCCAGATGCGCCCGTCATCAAGATCTTCATTCCGTCCCTCGCAATGTTGTCAGTTGTCAGACAAGTATGGCGCGGCGCGGGCGCAACGGCAAGGCAGTGGAACCGGCATTGCTTGCCGCCTACCCTCGCCAATGTTAGCAAACGCATCCGAGGAAACGACAGAGAACGAGACGCCAATGTCCGACACATCATCGCGCGGCTGGCAGCCGGCGACCTATTATCCCGACCCCGCCATTCACGCCCTCGATCCCCGCTTCGAAAAATACTGGATCAAGCTCGGCGCCATCGAACGCATCGCCACCGGCATGCGCTGGGCCGAAGGACCGGTGTGGTTCGGCGACGGCCGCTATCTGTTGTGTTCAGATATTCCCAACAACCGCATTATCAAATGGGAAGAGGAAACCGGCGCGATCAGCGATTTCCGCAAGCCATCGAATTACGGCAATGGCAACACGCGGGATCGCCAGGGACGCCTGATCACCTGCGAACACGGCCGCCGCATCACCCGCACCGAATATGACGGCTCCATCACGGTACTGATGGATAATTTCGAAGGCAAGAAGCTGAACTCGCCGAATGACGTCGTGGTGAAGTCCGACGGCTCGATCTGGTTCACCGATCCGCCGTTCGGCCTGATGAGCGACTATGAGGGCAACAAAGCGCCATCCGAGATCGGACAGAATATCTATCGCATCGATGGCGATACGTTGACGTCCACCATTGTCGCCGACGATGTGCTCGGCCCCAACGGGCTATGCTTTTCACCGGACGAGAAGCTGCTCTATGTCGTGGAATCCCGCGGTGTGCCGAACCGCAAGATTCTCGCTTACGACGTTGCTGCCGACGGCAAGACACTCAAGAACAAGCGCGTACTGATCGATGCGGGCCCGGGCACGCCCGACGGCATGCGCTGCGATATCGATGGCAATCTGTGGTGCGGCTGGGGCATGGGCAAGCCGGAGCTCGACGGCGTCTTCATCTTCGCGCCCGATGGCGAACAGATCGGCCGCATCGCGCTGCCCGAGCGCTGCGCCAATGTCTGTTTCGGCGGCGTGAAACGCAACCGGCTGTTCATGGCATCGAGCCAGTCGATCTATGCGGTGTATGTAAACACGCAGGGGGCGTTGGGGGGCTGACGGGTACACCGCCCTCTCAACGTCATTGCGAGCGTAGCGAAGCAATCCAGTCTTTCCACGCTTGTGGCCTTCTGGATTGCCGCGTCGCTTCGCTCCTCGCAATGACGGCGGAGAGACCATCGTAGAAACAAAAACGCCGGCATGGATGGCTCCATGCCGGCGTTTTCAGTCACGAAGCTTGCGCTTCAACGACGCGGTCTTACGCCGCGGTGTAGCCTGCGATCGCCTTGACTTCGAGGAAGTCCTCGAGACCATGCTTGCCCCATTCGCGGCCGTTGCCGGACTGCTTGTAGCCGCCGAACGGCGCCGTGCGATCGTTCGGAGCGCCCTGCAGGTTGACGTTGCCCGCGCGGATGCGACGGCCGAACTTGCGGGCGTTCTCAACCGTGTCAGCCGAGACGTAGCCAGCGAGGCCATAGGGCGTGTCGTTGGCGATGCGGAGCGCATCGGCTTCGTCCTTGGACCCCATGATCACAAGCACCGGCCCGAAGATTTCCTCGCGCGCGATGGTCATGTTCTCGGTGACGTCGGCGAAGATCGTCGGACGTACATAGAAGCCCTTGTTGACGCCTTCCGGCAGGCCGGGGCCACCGGCGACCAGCGTGGCGCCTTCCTCGATGCCCTTCTGGATCAGGCCCTGGATCTTGTCCCACTGGCCGCGATTGACCACCGGACCGATCACGGTGCCATCAGCGCGCGGATCGCCGGCCTTGGTCTTATCGGCCTGCGCCTTCGCGATGGCAGCGATTTCCTTCATCTTCGCCTGCGGCACGATCATGCGGCTCGGCGCGTTGCACGACTGTCCGGAGTTGTTGAACATGTGCGCGACGCCGCCGGTGACGGCCTTCACGAAGTCGGCGCCATCGAGGATCACGTTCGGCGACTTGCCACCGAGCTCCTGGCTGACGCGCTTCACGGTGTTCGCGGCGCGCTTGGCAACGTCGATGCCGGCGCGGGTCGAACCAGTAAAGGAGATCATGTCGATGTCGGGATGTTCGCTCATGGCGACGCCGACGTCGGGGCCCAAACCATTCACGAGGTTGAACACGCCCTTCGGCACGCCGGCTTCATGGAGGATTTCCGCGAAGATCAACGCTGAGGTCGGGGTGTATTCCGACGGCTTCAAGAGCATGGTGCAGCCAGCGGCGAGCGCAGGTGCGACCTTGCAGGCGATCTGGTTTAGCGGCCAATTCCACGGGGTGATCATGCCAACGACGCCAATCGGCTCCTTCGTGATCATGGCGGCGTTGTGCGCCTCGTCGAACTTGTAGGTCTTCAGCACGTCGAGCGTGGCGACGAGGTGACCGAGGCCAGCACCGGCCTGCAGCTTCTCGGCCATCGGCAGCGGAGCGCCCATTTCGTCGGAGACCGACGCACCGATATCCGACATGCGGGTCTTGTAGACCGCGATGATCTTTTCGAGCAGCGCGATGCGCTCTTCACGGGTGGTCTGGGAGAACGTCTCGAAAGCGCGCTTGGCAGCGGCGACAGCCTTGTCGACGTCGGCCTTGGAGCCCAGCGCAATGTCGTACATCGCATCTTCAGTCGCCGGATTGACGACAGGGGTGGTCTTCTTGACGACGGGATCGACCCAGGCGCCATCGATGTAGAATTGCAGGCGGTTGACCATTGGTAACCTCTTTGATTGCGGGAACGTCTGTCGTCAGAAAATTCTGTGCAGCCGGGTCTATCTGGGAAGGAACGACACGTCCGGCAAGCACCCTTGCGCGGTCATTTCGCCTCATGAGCCCGTCATGCACGGGATGCCGCGTGAAAGCAGCAAATGCATATAAATCCAGCCGCGTGGCAGGAGCAAGGCCCCGTGATTTGCGCGCGTTCTAAAATCGAATTGTCGCAACTTGCCAGCAAAGCGCAGTGTGCGTTGCAACAAAATTGAACGAAAAATCAGCGCGACTTTGCGCGGACAGCGATGGGCGCATCCGGGTCAGCTTCGTCGTCCGCCATGGTGGAAATCGGCGACATCGGTGTGTCACGCAGCCGCTTCAGGCCGAGATGGCGTTCGCGCAGGATGACGAAGATGCCTGCGCCCGCGACGATCACCGCGCCGCCAACCACATAGGGCGTCGGCACTTCGCCGAACATCCAGAAGCCGAGCAAGAAGGCCCACAGCATCGCCGTGTAGTCGAACGGCGCCAGGAAGGACGCCGGCGCATAGCGATAGCTCTCGGTGAACAGCATCTGCCCGAGCCCGCCGGAAATGCCGATACCGACCAGCAGTGCCAGTTCGAAATTCGTCGGCCAGCGCCAGCCAAATGGCGCCGTGAGCAGCGATGCCGCCATCACGATCAGCGTCATGAAGATGACGATCGCGGATGAGGACTCCGTTGCGGTCAGCCGGCGGATCTGGATGGTCGCACCGCCCGACGAGAAGGCATTGAGCAGCGCCAGCGACAGACCGACGATCATCGACGTGGTCAGCGCCGCGTGATCGTGGAAATACGGCGACAGCATCAGGATCACGCCGGAAAAACCGATTGCCACCGCCGACCAACGATAGGCATGGACCTGCTCTTTCAGGAAGATCGCGGCGAACACCACGGTGATCAGCGGCGCGATGAAGGCGATGGCGGTCACATCCGCGATCGGCAATCGCGCCAGCGCGCCGAAGGTGCAGAACGTCCCGATCACGCTGAACGAACCGCGCACCAGATGCGCGGAGACGCGGTTGGTGCGTAGCGCGCCGCGCAATTGACCGCGCCAGCCGAAAAAGAGCACGATCGGGATCAGCGCAAACAACCCGCGGGCAAACACGATCTCGCCGAGCGGCACGTCGCTGCCGAGATAGCGACCCTGCGCGCCCATGATGGCAAACGCCATGGTGCTGGCAATCTTCAGCGACACGGCTTTGAAGATGTTCATGAGTTCGGGGAAATGGAGATCTGGGGAATCGTGGGGGTCTTCATGTTGCAGCACACAATCACGTGAGCCTCCTCACGAAAACCGCCGATGCGACATGGCTTGGCGGGTTTCCATGCAAGGCCGCACCTCGCCACAACCCAACCTTGCGCGGGCGGTTTTAGCCCTTTTTGGCGGGCCTAATGGGCCCCTCCACCGCAGGGAGCGATTTCAGATAGAGCGCCATCGCCGAGCGGTCGTCTGCGCTCAACTGGGAGGTATTGCGGATTACGCGGGCCATTGAGCCACCGGCGGTGTCACCGTCCGGGGTCTGCCCGGTTTCGAGAAAATACGCGATGTCCTTTTCGCTCCAGTCACCGAGACGCTTTTGGGTGATGTTGGGTACCCAACCCTCTCCGTCAGGATTAGGACCTCCGGCAAAGCGCTGTGCCGTCACGATGCCGCCCAGCGCATTGCGCGGGCTGTGGCACTCGGCACAGTGGCCCAGCGCATTCACCAGATAGCTGCCGCGATTCCACTGCGGCGACTTCGATGCATCCGCCTCGAAGGGTTTGCCATCGAGGAACAGCAGCTTCCAGACGCCGAGATTGCGGCGGATGTTGAACGGGAATGGCACCGCATGATCAGGCGCCTTGCTGGCGACCTGTGGCAGCGTCTTTAGATAGCCGAACAGATCGCGCACGTCCTCCATCTTCATCTGCTGATAGGACGTGTAGGGAAAGGCCGGAAAGTAATGCGAACCGTTCGGCGACGTCCCCTTCAACAGCGCCGTGACGAAATCAGCCTCGCTCCAGCGGCCTATCCCGGCGACCGGATCCGGCGAGATGTTTGGCACATAGAACGTACCGAACGGCGATGTGAGCGGCAGCCCGCCGCCAAGCTTGAGCCGATCCTGCTGCGCGGGCGTCGCATGGCATGACGAGCAGCCACCGGCATTGAAGACCACTGCGCCATTGCCGGGATTGGGCGTGTGCGGCGGGAGCGTGCTCGCAGCCACTGTTACGGGAATCGTCAGCCACCAGAACACGCCGAGGCCGATGACAGCCGCGACAAATGCGAGAATGAAAAGCCGTTTCAGCACGTACATGTCCAATTGGTATCCGGGTCAAACTTCAGCACATAAAGCGCGTCGAACAGCCGCTGCCGGAACGAAACCGTGATCCATCCCTTAGGCTCCCGGGGGAATGAATTGGCGTCTCGGATGTTTCCAGCCATGACGACCTCACCATCATCAGGGAGAAAACCATGTCACCTCGTTCGATCATGCTCGCGTCCCTCGCACTCGGCGCCAGCATCGCCCTCGCCGGCCCCGCTTCCGCCGACAAGATGAAGGCGACCCTCGACAGCGCCTCCGAAGTGCCCGCCAATACCAGCGCCGGCAAGGGCACCGCCGATATCGACTTCGATCCCGCCACCAAGAAGCTGACCTGGAAGCTGACCTATTCCGGCCTCACGGGTCCTGCGACCATGGCGCATTTCCACGGCCCCGCCGAAGCCGGCAAGAATGCCGGAGTGGCCGTACCGATCACACCAGCCACATCCGGCTCCGAAGGCAGCGCCACGCTGACCGACGCACAGGCCGCCGACCTGTTGGCCGGCAAGTACTATGTCAACATCCACACTGAGGCCAACAAAGGCGGCGAGATCCGCGGACAGGTGACGAAGTAACATTCGTGCCGAACATGGCTTGGACACGAGGGCGAGTGCTACAGCACTCGCCCTCGTGCTGTCGGGAAACATCTCATTTCCGGAGCAAGACATCCACTTGAACAATGTAAGGATTTTCCTTACATTGTAATCTGAGGATGCTCGATGATCACCAGCAAGATGACCAGCAAGGCTCAGACGACGATCCCCCAACCCGTGCGCGCGGCGCTTGGGCTGAAGGAAGGCGACGAGATCGCCTATGCCATCGAAGAAGGCCGCGTCGTCCTTACGCGTGCCGAGCAGAGCAAACCCGAAGACCCCTTCGCCACATTCGACGAATGGGATAGCGCCGCTGACCGGAAGGCCTATGGCCGACTTTGAGCAAGGCGATATCATCCGCGTCCCATTTCCTTATACAGATAAGGACACGAGGCAACGTCGCCCCGCTTTGGTCGTGTCTTCCGGCCCGATAGGAGAAGCCAGCGCGTTGCTCTGGGTCGTCATGATTACATCCGCAGAGAACAGGCCATGGCTCGGCGATGTACCCATCCCGAACCACGAGCGTAGCGGCCTCCCCGTCGCATCAGTCGTTCGCCCGTTCAAGATCGCGATCATTGAAGTTCTGCACGCTGAGCGCATCGGCAAGATCGCCAAGCCTGCGCTTCGAAATGTCATGCACCAACTTCAGACAATCTTGTCCGGAAATAGCTCTGCCGACTGAGGTCTGACTCAGATCTTGAGCCTGAACGTCTCGTGACAGCCACCGCATGCCTTGCCGATGCCGCCGACATTCGCCTTGAGGCTGTCGAGATCCTTGATCTTGGCCTTGGCGTCGGTGACGGCCTTGGCGAAGGTGACGATGTGGGCATCGAAACCGGCCTTGTCTTCCCAGACCTTCGGCGACGTCGAATAGTCACCCTCGGCCTTCAGACCCTTGGTGCTGTCCGGAAACAGTGTCGGCAGCTTCTTGGCGGTTTCGTCCAGCACGGTCAGCGCGGCCTCGACCGCGGCCTGATCATAGGGCTTGTCGCCCTTGGCCATCGCGCTGAGCGTGCCGCCAAGAGCGCGACCATTGGACTTCATCAGCGTCTGGCGTTCCTTGACGATCTCTTGCTGGGCCGAGACCGCCCCCACGCCCAACAGCAAAGCTCCGACAACGAGAAGCGCACGTTTCATCAACCAATACCCCTGTTTGGAATTCAATTAGGACTAGTTCGCAACATGTAGATGAACCCCGCCGCCATCCGGCTATTCCCGGCGGCGGCGCTTTACAGCGTGTGGAGCCGTTCGTGCTCGCGGATCGCCATCCACACCCGCTCAGGAGTTGCGGGCATGTCGATGTGCTCGATTTTGTATTCGCGATAGAGACCATCGATGATGGCGTTCATCACAGCCGGACAGGAGCCGATGGCGCCAGCCTCGCCAGCCCCCTTCACCCCCAGCGGATTGGTCACGCAGGGGATGTTGTGGGTCTCGAACGAGATCGGCGCGCCGTCGGCCGCGCGCGGCAGCGCATAGTCCATGAAAGTGCCGGTGACGAGCTGGCCGTCCTCGGGATCATAGATCGCCTGCTCCATGAGCGCCTGGCCGATGCCCTGCATGGTGCCGCCATGAACCTGGCCGGCCAGCAGCAACGGATTCAGCGTGACGCCGAAATCGTCGACGATGACGTAATTGACAATGGCGATCTTGCCGGTCGCAGGATCGATCTCGACTTCGACCAGATGGGTGCCGTTGGGGAAGGTGCCGTCGGCGCTGCTGAAGGTTTCAGACGCATTGAGCTTCGACGGATTGGCCTTCTTTGCAAGATCGGCGAATGACACCGAGCGATCAGTGCCGGCGATCTTCACCACGCCGCCATCGATCTCGAGGTCGGCGGCGCTGGTTTCCAGCATATCCGCCGCGAGCTCCTTGAGGTTGATACCGAGCTGCCTGGTGGCGCGCTGCACGCTGACGCCACCGGTCGGGATCGATGCGGAGCCGCCGGTACCGAGACCGGTCGCCACCTTCGCCGTGTCGCCCTGGACGATGTGGACGCGGTCCGGTGTCACACCGAACTGTTCGGCGACGATCTGGGCATAGGCGGTGTGGTGACCCTGTCCGGTCGATTGCGTGCCGATCAAAATGGTGATGTCGCCATCGGCGCCAAGGGCCACATTGGCGGTCTCGTCGCCCATGGTGCCACAGACTTCCACATAGGTGGCCATGCCGATGCCGCGAACCAGGCCCTCCTTCTTCGCGGCCTTGGCCCGCTTTGGAAATTCCTTCCAGCCCGCGACATCCATCGCGCGTTTCATATGCGCGGTGAAATCGCCGGAGTCGTACACCTTGCCGGTCGCGGTCTTGTACGGCATCGCCTTCGGCGAAATGAAATTCTTGCGGCGGATCGCATCCGGCGTCATGCCGAGCTTGCGCGCGCATTGATCGACGAGACGTTCGACGACGTAAGCCGCCTCCGGACGGCCGGCGCCGCGATAGGCATCCACCGGCACAGAATTGGTGAACACCGTGCGGACGCGGCAGTGGAAGGCCTGGATGTCGTAGAGCCCCGGCAACATGCCGGCGCCGCCATGCGGAATGTACGGCCCAAAAGTCGACAGATAGGCGCCCATGTCGGCCATCAGGTCGACATCCATGGCGAGAAACTTGCCATCCTCGCTCAGCGCCATGCGTGCATGGGTAACGTTGTCACGGCCCTGCGCGTCGCCGAGGAAGTGATCGGTACGGTCCGCCGCCCACTTCACATTCTTGCCAAGCTTCTTGGCGGCAAAGGCCACCAGCGCATATTCGCGATAGGGAAACAGCCGCGTGCCGAAACCACCGCCGACATCGGGACAGATCACGCGCATCTTGTCCTTGGGCATCTTCAGCACGTTATCGCAGAGGATGTCGCGCAGACGATGGCTGCCCTGGCTGCCGATGGTCAGCGTCATGTAATCGCGCTTGGCGTCGTATTCACAGATCGCCGCGCGGGTCTCCATATAGTTGATGATGACGCGCGGATTGACGATCTTCACCTCGGCGATCACGGGCGCCTTGGCGAACACCGCATCGACCGCCTTCTTGTCGCCGATCGGCACATCGAACAGGATGTTGCCGGGATGCTTGGCCCATACCTGCGGCGCGCCCTTGGCGACGGCATTGACCAGACCGTTCACGGACGGCAGCGGCTTCCAGTCGACCTCGATCGCCTCAATCGCATCACGCGCCTGCGCGACAGTCTCCGCAACGACGAAGGCCACGGCGTCGCCGACATGGCGGACTTCCCCTACGGCGAGGATCGGATAATCCGGCCCGGTGAAAGGATGATCTTCGAGATTGAACAGGCAGGGCAGACCGCCGAGGTCCTTGGTGTCTTCCGCCGCCAGAATCGCAGCGACACCCGGAAGTGTGCGCGCCTTGCTGACATCGATGGTGAAATTGGCATGGGCATGCGGCGAGCGCAGCACGAGGGCATGCAGCGTGACGGGCGCATGATCGTCGGTATAGCGGCCACGGCCACGAATGAGGGCGTCGTCTTCCTTACGCAGGACACTCTGTCCGACGCCGAATTTGATGGGGGCCATCGTTCCTCCGCATGCAGTTTAGACTCAATCTACACTGCGGGAGGATGGCGGCAAGTGGCACAGAGCGTCGCCCTGCCCGACTTTGGGACACGATGAAGCGAGCTATCTGGCGCGGACCAGGCTGCGCAGCCAGCTTTTGCCGAAAAGCGCCAGGACCAATGCCGAATAGACCACGACGGTCACGATGATGAGAACTCCCAGCGTCGCTTCGTCGCGGAGGCTGGTGAGGCCCGCAAACTGCTCCGCCGCAAGACGCGCGGTCCCCCATAGCACCGCAGCGAGAACCACGCCGGTCAACGCGAATTTGCCGAGCGCCAGCATAAAAGCGCGATCGAATTCGAGATAGCCAGCCCGCATGGCGAAGAAGATGACCAGCAACAGATTGATCCAGGCTCCCGCCGCGGTGCCAAGCGCGAGGCCGATCTGCGCCAGAGGTCCCATCAGCAAAATCTTCAGCGCGACGTTGACTGCGATGGCGGTGAGCGCAGCAATCATCGGCGTCGTGGTATCCTTGCGGGCATTGAAAGTTGCGACCGCGCTGCGGATCATCACGAAGGGGATGAGCGCAATGGCATAGGCGGCGAGCGTCGCCGCAGCGACGGCAGCATCGGCGTTGGTGAAGGCCCCACGGGCAAACATCGCCCGCATGATGACATCGGGCACCACGAGGAATGCGGCGACGAAGGGCAGCGAGAACAACAGCGTGAACAGGAAGGCGCGGCGCTGCGCGCCCATGGCGCCAACGTGATCGTCTGCCGCCATCCGCCGCGACATTTCCGGCAACAGTACCGTGCCGATGGCGATACCGAACACCCCGATCGGCAACTGGTTGAGACGGTCGGCATAATACAGCGCCGACAGCGCGCCTACCGGCAGGAAGGTCGCGATGATGGTATCGGCAAATAATGCGACTTGCGTGCCCATTGAGCCGAGCGTCGCGGGGCCGAGCGCGCGGAAGAATCCGCGCACATCCTCGTCGAGGCGCAGCGGCGCAAAACGAGGAAGTCCGCCATGGCGCTGCAAGTCGCCGGCGAGCAGGAAATATTGCAGAAAGCCCGAAATCAACACACCCCAGGCGGCGGCGTGACCTGCACTCGGAAAGAACGCAGCCAGAGCCAGTGTCGCCATCATTGAGATATTGAGGAAGATCGAGGCCGCCGCGGCACTGGCAAAGCGCTGCATGACGTTCAGCATGCCGCCATAGAGCGTCACCAGCGTGATCAGCAGCAGATAGGGAAAGGTGATGCGTGTCAGCTCGATGGCGAGATGACGCTGCGCGGGATCATCGGTGAAGCCCGGCGCGAGGATGCTCATGGCCTGCGGCATGAACAGAATGGCCAGGATGAGCAGCACGACCTGTGATGCAAACAGCAGCGTGAAAATGCGGTCGGCAAACAGATGCGCCGATGCCGGGCCGCCCTTACCGGTCACATGGGCATAGGCCGGGACGAAAGCGGCATTGAACGCGCCCTCGGCGAAAATGGCGCGGAAGTGATTGGGCAGCCGCAGCGCCACGAAGAAGGCGTCAGCCACCGGCCCGGCGCCAAGGATCGCCGCGAGCATGATGTCGCGCGCGAAACCGGTGATCCGCGAGAGGAGCGTATATCCGCCGACGGTGAAAATGCGTCCCAGCATCAGCCGCTTCTACAGCATGAAGTGGCGGTGCAAAATGCTCAACTTAGGTCGCCAACGCGTCGCGCACAGCCTGGATGACACGATCCTGGGTGGCCTCGTCGAGATAGGCATGCACCGGCAAGCTGATGACGTCGGCCGACAGCGCCTCGCAGACCGGCAGGCCGCCATCGACGACCGGATAGTCCTTATAGGCAGTCTGCATATGCATCGACTTCGCGTAATAGATCGCTGATGGCACGCCCTGCGCCTTCAGCGCATTGGCAAAGGCGTCGCGGTCGGTGCCCTGCGGCAGACGGATCACGTAGCAGGCCCAGATCGACGTATTGCCCTCGGCGACTCGCGGCACGGTAACGAGGTTACCGAGGCTGCGGGCGTAGCGGTCGGCTACTTTGTTGCGGGCGGCGATTTCGTCGTCGAAGATCTTCAGCTTTTCCAGCAGCACCGCGGCCTGGATGGTGTCGAGGCGGCCGGTGATGCCCAGACGGACATTGTCGTATTTGTCGGAGCCCTGGCCATGGATGCGGATGCTGCGCAGGTCCTCGGCGAGCTGGTCGTCATCGGTGAAAATCGCGCCGCCGTCGCCGAAGCAGCCGAGCGGCTTGGCCGGGAAGAAGCTGGTGGTGGTGGCCAGCGCCGAGGTGCCGACGCGCTTGCCTTTATAGGTCGCGCCGAAGGCCTGCGCGGCGTCTTCCAGCACAAACAGGCCCTCGGCCTCGGCGATGGCGTTGATCGCATCGAGATCCGCGGGCTGGCCGAACAGATCGACCGGGATGATCGCCCGAGGCTTGAGGCCGGCCTTTTTGGCGGTGGCAATGCCACGCTTCACGGACTCAGGGCTGATGTTGAAAGTGACTTCGTCGACTTCGACAAACACGGGCGACGCGCCGACCAGTGCCACGGCCTCGCCGGTGGCGCAGAAGGTGAAGGACGGGCACAGCACGGCGTCGCCCGGGCCGACCTTTTTGGCCATTAGCACCATCATCAGCGCGTCGGTACCGCTGGCGCAGCTGATTACGTGCTTGGCGCCGCAATATTTGGCGAGCTCGGCCTCTAACTTGGTGACTTCCGGGCCGTTGATGAACTGGCAGTGATTGAGCACGCGGGTGACCGCCTCGTCGATCGACGATCCGAGCCGCTGACGCTGCGCATTGAGGTCGATGAAGGGAACGGGGTCGATGCGGGTGTGCTGGTTCATGATGCCTGGCCTGCAGAGTGTCGTGTTGAAGTCTGGATATTGGACGCCGGCGCATGC
Organism: Tardiphaga sp. OK245; assembly: GCF_900108575.1. Taxonomy (NCBI): domain Bacteria; kingdom Pseudomonadati; phylum Pseudomonadota; class Alphaproteobacteria; order Hyphomicrobiales; family Nitrobacteraceae; genus Tardiphaga; species Tardiphaga sp. OK245. Next base: position 69,932 of record NZ_FNWZ01000008.1, read on the forward strand.
ATGCGCCGGGTCGCGCTTGCGTCAGCCAACGACCTTGCGGGGCGCCGGACGCGTCGCCGTTGCCGCGCGCTTCTTCGGCGCTTCCAGGCACTGGATGGCAATTTCGAGGGAGGCAACGCCCTCCTCGCCGGTCACTGCCGGCACACCGCCAGTTCGCACCGCATGGAGGAACGCAGTGAGTTCGGCGCGCAGCGGCTCGTCCTGCCCGACCGGCAGATGGCGCATCGAATAGCTGCCATCGTTCTGGAAACCGAAACATTCGGTGACCTGCCGCGTCAGCAGATCGCCCATCACATATTTGCCGCGTGTCGCGACGGTGACGGTGCGCGCCTTGAACGGCGTCAGCCAGTTGGTGTTGATATGGGCAAGCACACCGGAGGCGGTGCGGAACTGCAACAGCGCGATGTCTTCGCGCTCGGCGACAGCGGAGGCGAGCTGCGGCTGCACCTCGACGATGTCGCTCTCGGTGAACCAGCGGATCAGGTCGATGTCATGCACGGCAAGATCGATGACAACGCCAACATTGGACATGCGCGGCGGGAACGGGCCGACGCGCGTAATGCCAATGGAGAGAATATCCTCACCCTCGATCGCCTTCTTGATGGCGGCGACCGCCGGATTGAAGCGCTCAACATGACCGATCATCAGCGTCACGCCGGCCTTCCGGGCAGCGGCGACGATGTCGCGGCCCTCTTGCACGGTCGATGCTATCGGCTTCTCGACCAGGACATGGATGCCCTTGGCGATGCAGGCCAGCGCCACTTCGTGATGCAAGTGAGTGGGCGCCGCGATGGTGACGGCGTCGACGCCGGCGGCGAGCAACGCATCCAGATCCGCGAAGGTCTTGCAGCCGATCAGCTTCTCGGCACGCTCCCGATGTTCGAGCAGAGGATCGACGATGCCGACCATTTCGATCCCGGGCAGCCCGGCCAGCACGCGGCCATGATTGGTGCCCATGACACCTGCGCCCACGACGCCGACCCGCAGCGTGCGCACCGCATCCTTCGCTGCGGAAGTTTCTTTCGACACCATTCAACAAACCTCAGAATTCTTAAAGAGCCGGCGCGGCGATTCACCATACTGGCGCCGTGGGTTCTCCTAGCATGCCCGCCACAGATGTGGCGATTGCCCCGCGGAGCTACCCAAACACGTTTTGATTCAAAGAATTACACCAAGTCGTGAGACCGGCCAACCGCCCCTCATCGATCCGGCCCACGGGCCTGCGATCCATTGATATGACAGCACTTTTGCTGCATCCTTGGGATGTCGCGCCGCGCTGTTATTACCTGCCAATCGAGAGAAATTCCATGTTTCGCAAGCCGGTTGTCGCGCTGAGTCTCGTCATAAGCACTCTGGCGGGAACCGGTGCCGGAACCGCCGTCTGGGCGCAGACGCCCTCGCCAGCGCCGCCTGCCGCCACACCATCTGTCGTCGAGCGGACCGCCAAGGGCCCGACCGCGCGCAACTTCCAGGTCGGCGTTTATCTCAACGTCCAGCCCGACTGCACCTCGGGCACCCTGCCCGCTTTGCGCATGGTGACCCCACCTGCGAACGGCACCGTCAGCATCAAGCGCGGCAAGGTGAGCGCCACCAACTACAAGCAATGCCTCGCGCTCGAAGTGCCAGGGTTCATCGCCTTCTATCAGTCGAAGGCGGACTTCGTCGGCAGCGATGAAGTGACCATCGAGGTGAAGTATCCGGCCGGGCGCACGGAGGTGCAGCGGATCAGGATCGATGTGGGCGGGAGTGGCGGAGGTGTGCCCGCGGGGCCGAAGGCTCCAGCGGGGCAGAAGATTTAGGATACCTGACAAGTTCAATAGCAATATCCCAAAAGAAAAGCCCCCGATGATCGGGGGCTTTTGCAATTCGTTGAAGCGATACGGCCGGGATCGCCGGCTAGTTCGATCATCAGACAGTCATCGTGTGATCTGTGTTCTTGAACACCATGTTCACGATATCAGCATTGCTAGTGCCATAGCCGACCAGCGTTGCGACATCATGCGTGTTGCCGGAGAAATTGCCGGCACCGGTCGTATCGACCTGCACGAGGACATTGCCTCCGTTCTGCGTCAGATGAACGTAGTTATTGATGTTCGAACCATCCGCCTGCACGCCGGCAATGCCATCGAGCAAGCCTGATATGTCGATTTTGTCGCCTTCGGCGTTGCTGAAGTCGATGATCTTGTCGAGATTGCTTGCACCGATCTCGTTTGCACCGAACTTGAAGATGTCGGCTCCAGTGCCGCCCACCAGTACGTCGTTGCCCGCACCACCCCACAACGTATCACCGCCAGCATTGCCAACGAGCAGATCGTTGCCGCCGCCGCCGGACAGGATGTCATTCTGGCTGCCGCCGAAGATCAGATCATTGCCAGTGCCACCTGTGATCTTGTTGACGGTACCGAGTTCGCCCGCAACGAAGTTGTCTCCAGACGACAAGGTAATCGCGCGCGTACCGTCGAATTCGAACGGATCTGCGGCGATGCCGCTCTGGATTGTGTAATCGTTGCTTCCCAGGTTGTAACCGTAAACCGAGCCACCGTCGAAGTTGATGAGCTCGACCTGGAACCCATTCGTCGAGAAATGGCCCTCAACCGTGACCTGCTGGCCGTTATACTGGATCACCAAGTCGCCGTAGAGGGTGTCGGTGCTGTTATCGAAGGCGTAGAGACCGGACATTGCCGCGCCGCCCGTCTTGATGACGATACGGTCGAAGTCGCTGTTGCTGGCCCCGAAGCCCTCGTTGATCCGATCGTTGCTGCCGTCAGTCAGGCCAAACACGTAGGTGTCGTTTCCGTTCCGACCACTGAGCATGTCGTTCCCAAGCCCTCCGGCGAGAATATCGTTGCCGGAGGAACCGGTGATGACGTCGTTGCCTGCGCCACCGATCACAGTCAGATGCGCATTGTTCGTAAAGGTCGTCGACGACGCGTCGACCGTCAGACCGTGCGAAGCCGATGACGCACTTCCATCGATGGTCAGCATATTGCCGACCGCCGTTGCCATGTCCGTATTGGCATTGGCGCCAAGCGTCACGCTGTTGGTGGCGTCGCTCAGAATGAGATGCTCGACGCCGGTCACGTTGGCAAACGCGCTGTCGGCGATGGTCACGGTGGCAGCACTGCCGGTGATCATGATCGTATCGTCACCGGCACCGCCGGCCACCGTGTGCGCGACGCCAAACTGCGCGGAGGTGAATTTGAAGGTATCGTCGCCGTTGCCGCCCTTGAAGGAGTTGCTGGTGAAGTCTCCGGCGACGAAGACGAAGTCGCCGTAGTTGGTCACGCCTGACGCGTCGACTGCAAACGTTTTGCTCGGCGTGGCTGTTACTGCGGCCGAACCGTCGATCGTCATCGTCTGGTTGCTCAGGATGTTGGCATTACCGAACGTCAGGCTGACGTCCTTGCCCGGATTGGCCAGCACATTGATACGATCGAAGCCGGTAAAGGCGCCACCGCTGCTGCCCATCGTTCCAAAATTGAAGGAGTAACTACCGCCCATACCGGTCGTGTTAACCGTCATGTTAAAAGTATCGTGCCCGGCGCCAAACACCTTGTCACCCGAATTCAGCCTCGTTGCCGAAGCTCCACTGCTTTGCGTGTTCACCGTCGCCGTCACGGTGTTGCTGCCGCTCGCGTAGAAGACGTAGTCACTGTTGGACGTCGTCAGCGCCGCGGTGCTGCTGAAGTTCGGCGTGTCGAGGCTAAGGCTGGCCGTATCGGTCGCGGTGGAGAACGCCGTGGCATTGCCGTTGACGGTCGTATCGGCCTTGCTTCCAACCGTGCCCGAGGTCTGGTCCCAGGCCCGGAACGTAATCGTGCCCGTGCCAAAATCATTACTTATGGATTGCTGGAAATAGATCTTCGCATCCGGCGGAAGCAGCAGCGCCGCGGTGGCACTGACGTTGCCGAAAGGCACCCAGGTGCTCGAGCCCGCGAGCTGATAGTACCAGCTGCCGTTGAAGCTCAACGTGTTTGCCACCGTCGTGATCGCAATACCGGTTGTTGCACCGGCATCGACATCCGTCACGTTTCCGGGACCGGTGCCGATGCCCACAAGCGAGGACACCAAAGTGCCGACGCCCGCTGGGATGGCGACCGGCTTCACCGTCACGTCGTCGAGATAAACCGTTTTATTCGCCGCAGTATCCGAAAGCACGAATGACAACGTCGTAGACGTAGACGTTGCCGTCACCGTCGTGCTCACCTCGGTATAATACGGCACACCACCGTTAAGTCCCTGAATGCCAGACACCTGATAGACAGACGTCCCGTTCAACTTCAAATCGACCTTGCCGCCGTTGTTTGAGCTGTCCGGACCATAGTTTGAAGCAACCCAGTAAGTGACGACGTATTGCTGACCGATCTCGGTGGCGAACGTCTGCGAGAGCGTCCCGGGCGTCGTACCCAGGAGCGCCGCGGCGTTGTTGCCAGTGTGTTCGGTGCTGCTCGTGAAAATAACGCCGCTGCCACTGGTCGTCCAGCCTGTCGACAGCGAGCTCTCGAAGCCTCCGTTGACCGCCTTATCGGCGCCGGTCAGCAGACCGTCCTGATTAGCCTCGTTCGCCAGCGCCACCGAACGGGCGGCGTCGAGGACCGGGGCGTCGTTGGTGCCGGTGATGTTGATCTTCACCGAGGTCGCCGTGCCGTCTGCCGACGTCACCGCGAAGGTCTCGCTATAGACCTGGCCCGCCACGAATTCGTTGTGGGCCGTATCTGCGGTGTAGGTCCAGACGCCGTTGGTTCCGATCGTGAACTTGCCGTAGGTGCCCGCCGCGTTGCTCTGCGCAACGAAGGTCTGCGCACTGTCGATATCGCTGATCGTCAGCGTACCGCCGGTGCTGATCGCTGCCGGGGTACCGCCTTCGGTCAGCGCAACCGTCGCGGACGACAGCACCGCGGCGTCGTTGGTGCCGTTGATGGTGATCACGAGCTGCGCGGTGTCGGTCAGATTGCCGGTGTCCTTCACCGTATAGGTGAAAGTGTCGGTAATCGTGCCACCGACATTGAGTGCCTGGACCTGCGTGTCATCCTCGTTGATCATATAAGTATAGGAGCCATCCGCGAGGAGCGTCAGCGTGCCATGGGCGCCGGCCAGTGCCTGGCCGACAGTGCCGAAGGTGCCGCTGCCCGCCTGCTCGGTGCCGGTGCGGACGGCCGAAACGGACAGCGCATTGTTATCGGCATCGCTGTCATTGGTGATGACATTGCCCGTCGCATTCAAACCGCCGGTGGCATTGTTGACGCCACCCTTCTCGGTCGCCGGGCCGGTATCGTCGGAAGCAACCGGCGCGTGATTTGCGCTCACCACCGCGACACTGACCGTATCGGAGGCCGCCGAGTAATGCGTCGTGCCGCCATTGGCGGTGGTGTTCACCTTCCCGCCCTCGCCGGCGAGGGCGTCCCATCCACGGAAGGTCAGTTCGTCGGCAGTGCCGGTGTAGCCTGCAGCCGGCTTGAAATAGATGCGCGCCGTGGAGGTCAGCAGCAGGGACTGAGTGTCCGATACGGTGCCGACTGCAACCCAGCTGTTGCCCCCATTGAGCGAATAATACCAGGTACCATGGGTATTGCTTGCACCGGTGACGGCAATGCCACTGCCCGTGCCGTCAACGTCGCTGTAGTTGCCGATTCCGATCAGAGCGGACACGAGGGTACCGACGGCGCCCGACGGCACCCCCGATCCCTCGCCCACATTCATGGAGGGCGTCTTGCTCGCATCCAGCACCGGCGCGTCATTGACTCCGGTCACTGTCACATCGAGCACCTGGAACGCCGAGTCCGTCGGTTGATCGCCGTGCAGCGTGTAGCCGACACTGACAACGAGCTGCGCGGCCGTCGGCAGCTTCTCCCAGTCGCTGCCGAGCAGCTTGACCTGAATGCCGTTGACCGTCCAGGTAACCTCGACATCGCTGGCGTCGATCCCATAACCGATGCCGCCATAGACGGTTGTCGTCCCCAGCGTCACACTGTTCGGTGCGCCGCTGTCAGGATCCAGCGTGTCGTTGGCGAGAACGGCGAACACCTTCGACCCCGCATCTTCCGTCATCGTGCCCTGATCGTAGACGGCCTTCGGCGTGTCGTTCTTGCCGGTGATGTTCATCGTCAGCGTGCTGGTCGTGCTGGCACCATGGCTGTCCGTCGCCGTATAGGTGAAGACATCCGCGGCATGTGCCCCCTCGGCCAGTGCCTGCGCGGCGCCGTTGCTGGGCGAATACTGAAAGGTGCCATCGGCCTTGATGGTCAGATTTCCATAGATGCCGGCGATCACGGTCGGGCTGGAGAGATCGCTGCTGACAGCGGTCGCAGTGCCCGAGGTGCCGGCCAGGATCGCCGTCACTTTCAGCGTATCTCCAACGTCGGCATCGCTGTCGTTGCCGAGAACGCCGGTTGCATAGGTCGTTGTCGATGCGGTCGCATCCTCATCGAGCGAGACGCTGTTGGCGACTGCAACCGGTGCATGGTTGGAGCCGGTGATCGTGACCGACACCACCTGCTCGGTGCCATCGATCGACTTTACCTTGAAAGTATCGGTCAGGGTCTGCCCGATACTGAGCGCCTGGATCGCAGGCAGACTGTCGCTGAGGTTATAGATCCACACGCCCCCGGCGGTCACCGTGTAGGTGCCATAGCCGCCCAAGCTGGCGGCAGCCACCGTCACAGCCTGGAACGCGCTCTGGCCGGCATCTGGGTCGACCACGGTCAGCGTGCCGGTGGCATTCAGCGTCACGCCTTCGGTGACATCGCCGCTGGCAGTGCCGGAGATCACCGCCGTATCGTCGGCGCCATTGATAGTGACCGTCACAACCTGCGACGTGCCGTCCACGGTCTGTACCGTGAAAGTCTCGGTCAGAGTCTGGCCGGAGGTGAGTCCCTGCACCGTCGTATTGGTGTTGTCGAGCGTGAAGGTCCACACGCCACCTGAGCTCATCGTGTAGGTGCCGTAACCATGGGCCGTGGCGGTTGCCGTCGTCACCGCCGTGAAGGTGTTGACGGTATTGTCAACGTCGGTGTCGATCAGCGTGCCCGTCGCGCTTGGCGAACCGGTCGTTGCGTTGTTGAGGCCTCCAGCCTCCGTCACCGAGCCCGTCGTCGTGCCCGAGATCACCGCGGCATCGTTAGCGCCATTGATGGTGATCACAAGTTGGGCGGTATCGGTCAGATTGCTCGGATCCTTCACCGTGTAGGTGAAAGTATCGGTCAGCGTTCCACCGACATTCAGTGCCTGAACCGTGCTGTTGGTTTCGTTGATTGTGTAGGTGTAGGTGCCATCGGAATTCAGCTTCAGCGAGCCATACAGACCGTTCAGCGACGAACCGACGGTGCCGGCCGTGCCGGTGCCGGCTTCCGTACCGGTGCGGATCGTGGAGACGACCAGCGCGGCAGGCGTTTCGGCATCGGTATCATTGGTCAGAACATTGCCCGTGGCATTGCTGCCGCCAGTGCCGTTGTTGACGCCGCCCTTCTCGGTCGCGGCGCCTGTGTCATTCACGCCTACCGGTGCGTCATTGACGGCGATCACATGGACGACGGCTGTCCCGGTGTTGGAATTGTCGTGTCCGTCATTGACGACGATCTGGAATGTGCGATCGACGGTGGACGGATTCTCGCTGGAGCTGGCATATTTCACCGCCTCGATGGCTACTTCATAAGCGGCCTTGGAGGCCGAGCCGCTGAAAGTGATGGTGATGGCGCCGGCGGTCTCCATCACGGAGTAGTTGACGCCGCCGATGGAGCCGGTAGCACCGTTCGAAAGCAGCGTGCTGTTGATCAGCAACTGGTCGCCGGCCTGCTTGTTGGTGAGCGAGACCGTGGCCGACGCCATATTGGCATCGTCCACATCGGTCAGTCCGGCGTCGCTGACGATCGCGACGGCCGAACCGTTCTCGGTGAAGGTCGGCTCGCGGGTGTAAGCGATATTGACGTCATCGATATAGACGTACTCGTTGTTGTCGAGCCCGGACGACGCAACAAACCTGATCGTCGTAGCGCTCGAAATATAGCCCGAGAGATCAATGCTGGTGCTCAGGAATCCGCTGTCGTTGAAATTGCCGCCACCGATCACCGCGATCTGGGTGAAGTTCACGCCATCGGTCGAGACCTGCACGAACACCTGGTCGTTCGAGTCATCGAGGCCAACCCGCTGATACTTGAAGGTCAGCGTCGCCGACGAGGTGCCGCTCAGGTCGAGCGTACGCTGCAGGGACGTATTCCCGCCGTCGCTATCCCCGAGCCGGACGTAGGAATTGCCCGAGACCGTACGGATCTGGATGTCATTCCCGCTGGTTTCGCCAACCTCGGTCCAGTTCGTGGTCCACAGGTTCGGGCTGCCGGTCGAGCCGGTATAGCCACCGCTCTGGAAACCGTCGCCGATATCGTCGCTGACACCATTGGTCACGGTCAGCACAGGCGCGTCATTGGTGCCGGCGATCTTGATCGTCACGCTGGTCTGCGTGCCGTCCGCTGCGCTCACAGAGAATGTGTCGGTATAGGTCTGGCCGACCTGGAATTCGTCATGAGCCGAGCTGGCCGTGTAGGTCCATGCACCGCCAGTCGTGATGGAGAACTTGCCGTAAGTGCCGTTGACATTGTTCTGCGCGACGAATGTCGCAGCATTGTCGACGTCAGTGATCGTCAGCGAGCCCGTGGTGCTGATGGACGCAGCCGAATTGGTCTCGGTGAGGTTCACCGTTGCGGAAGACACAACTGCAGCGTCGTTGGCGCCGTTGATGGTGACGTCGATCTGCTTCGACGTACCGTCCGCCGTTGTGACGGTGATCAGGTCGTGAAGCGTGCCGCCGTTGTTCAGGCCCTGAACCGTGCTGTTGGCGTTGTTCAGGTTATAGGTCCAGGCGCCGTCGGCACCGATCGAGAAAGTGCCGTAGCTGGTCGTGACATTGCTCTGCACCGCGAAGGTCGCAGCATTGTCCACATCGGTCGCGTTGAGATCGCCGGTCGCGGTCGGGATTCCGGGCGTAGCGTTGGCAACGCCGCTCGCTTCCGTCACCGAGCCGGTGACGTTACCGGTGATGACAGCCGCGTCGTTGGCGCCATTGATCGTGATCACGAGCTGGGCTGTGTCGGTAAGACCACCCGCATCGCGCACCGTATAGGTGAAGGTTTCGGTGACAGACTGACCGACGTTCAGAGCCTGGACCGTGCTGTTCGTTTCCGTGACCGTGTAGGTGTAGCTGCCGTCGGAATTGAGCTTGAGGCTGCCATACTGGCCAGCCAGTGACGAACCGACTGTACCTGCAGTACCCGTACCGGCTTCCCCGCCGGTGCGAACGGTGGAAATGACCAGCGAGGACGTCGTGTTGTCGACATCGCCGTCGTTGGTCCGCACATTGCCCGTCGCAGTGACACCGCCGCTGCCGTTGCTGACGCCGCCCTTTTCGGTGGCGCTGCCCGTATCGTCGGTCGCCACCGGTGCATCATTGGCACCGTTGATGGTGATCGTGAGCTGGGCCGTATCGGTCGCACCGCTCGGATCCCGGACCGTATAGGTGAAAGTATCGGTGATGGTGCCATTGACGTTCAGTGCCTGCACCTGCGCATCGGTCTCGTCGATGACATAGGTGTAGGTACCGTTGGCATTGAGCACCAGCGAGCCATGCGCGCCGGTCAGAGTCGAACCGACGGTCCCGGTGCTGCCGGCGGTGCCGACGCGCACGCCGGAAACCACCAGCGAGGTCTGGAGATCATCGACATCGCTGTCGTTGCTCAGCACATTGCCGGTGGCATTGCTGCCGCCGGTGGCATTGGCAACGCCGCCCTTCTCCGTAGCCGAGCCCGTGTCGTTGACGGCCAGCGGTGCATCGTTCACCGGCGTCACATGGATGGTGACAGTCGACGTATCGGACAACGCCGGGCCACTGCCGTCATTGCCACCGTCGTTGAAGGTGACGGTCGCCGTGCGATCCGCACCCGTCGGGTTCTCAGAGGTCGACTGATAGGCGAGAGCCTTCAGCACCGTTTCGACATTGCCGTCGGTGGCGCCAGCCGCGAGGCTGATCGTCATGTTTGCAGTGCCGTAACCGCTCACGGTTCCGACCACGGTGAAACCAACCCAGATGACATTGCCGACCAACGAGACGCCGCTACTACCGGCGAATACCAGCTGGTCGCCGCTGACCGCGGTCGCACCGAGCGAGGCGGTGATCGAACCGCCCACGAAGCTCGACGGACTATCCGGATCGGTGACCGACGCGTTCGCCATCAGCTTCGGCGCGTTGCCGTTCTCCGTATAGCTGATCGAATTCGTGTCCGGCGCCAGAACCGGCGCCTCGTTCACATTGGTGACGGTGACGTTGATGGTCTGAACCGCCGTACCGCCATTGCCGTCCGACACGCGGACGTCAACCTCATAGGTGTTGTTGCCGTTGGTGCCGCCAACATCGGTCGGATTTTCGTAATCGGGCGCTGCGTTGAAGCTGAGCGCTCCGGTGACCGGATTGATCGTGAACTTCGCGAAGTCGGTGCCTGCGGTCTGCACAATCGAGTAAGTCGGCGTGCCACCGTCAGGATCTGTGGACGTTACGGTGGTCACTCCTGTGGTGTTCTCCGCCACCGAAACCGAGCGCTCGGAACCGCCAGCGATCACCGGCACGTCGTTGACCGGAGTGACATGAATGGTCACCGTCGAGGTGTCGGACAATGGGCCGCCGCTTCCGTCATGGCCGCCATCGTTGAAGGTGACGGTCGCCGTGCGGTCTACGCCTGTCGGATTGTCGGAGCTCGAATAGAACGCCAGGCTGCGCACGACAGTCTGCACATCAGCCACATCGGCATTCGAATTCAGGGTGATGGTGACGGACGTACCGCCGAAGCCGCCGGCCGAAATCGTGCCGATCGTCGTCCAACCGCCGAAGCCGTTGGAGACCTGCACGTTATTACCTTGCAGGCGCACATTGCTGTTGTCAGCAATCTGCAGCTGGTCGCCGGCAACGGTGTTGCCGAGCGTAACGGAGATGAAGCCGCCATTGAGCGAGGTCGGGTTGTCCGGATCGGTGATCACTGCGTTCGACAGCAGCTTCAGATCGTTACCGTTCTCGATATACGAAACTTCACGCGTTTCCGGCGTGATCACGGGCGCATCGTTCACCGGGTTGATGGTAATGGCGATCGTGTCGGTGTCGCTCTTGGCACCGCCCACGCCATTGTTACCGTTGTCGTTGGTCACGATCGTTAGCGTATCAGCGCCGTTGTAGTTGTTGGACGGCAGATAGCTCAGGCCGTTCAGCGCGGAATTGATTGCCGCAACCGTGCCTGTGACGGTTACATTGCCCGTGCCATTTCCGGTCACGGTGAGACCGCTCAGACCCGACAACGTCAGATTGCCGTGCAGCACCGACAGCGTGACGGTTTCGTTGCCACCGTTGTGATCGACATCCGCGATCGAGATCGCGTTGCTATTGCCGGAACTGAAAACGATCGCCGTGTCTTCATTCACCACGCGCGCGGTCGGAACGGTGTTGGTCGGCGCGTCGTTCACCGCGGTGACGCTGATGACCAGATTGGCGCCGGCGGTGTCCTTATCGCCATCGATCAATGTGTAGGAGAACGTTTCGGTCGTGTTGGTCACGAGCTGGGCCGGCGCGCTGTAGCTCCAGGCGCCGGTCGAGAAGTTGAAGTTCAGGTGACCGTTGATGCCTGTGTCGATCGACAACGCATTGCCGGGGATCGTACCGGTTTCCCCGCCGCTCTTGGTGATGGTCGACGCGCCATTCCAGGTATAGGTGACGCTGCCGATCGTGATGGACAGAATCCGCCCACCATCGGCGCCGAAGTGGTCATTGCTGAGAATATTGCCGGTAACCGAGGTCGGCAGCGTCGGCGTGATGGTGCCGAGCAGCGCCGGATCGTTGGCCGTTGTGATGATCAGCGGTGAGCCGGGATAGGCGACATCGTTGAGGTCGGGATCGTTGGCGCCGATGCCGTTACCCACGCCGACGGCGTAGGACGTCATGCTCTTGCTTTGCAGGAAGCTTTCCCATGCAGCACGTTCCGTGCTGTTGAGACCGCCGCTACCTGTCGGCTGGCCATCGGTGAAGAAGTAGACCGAGGTACCGCCAGACGGAATCGTGGCGCCCTGGATTGCGGCCGTGGCGTTGTCGTAGTCCGTGCCGCCGTTCGTTCCCGGGAACGAATTGCTGTTGATATACGCGATCGCCTGCGCCTTGGTCATCCAGGACGAGGACGTGGCGTTGTCCGAGAATGTCACAATCAGAACCTGATCAGCATTGCTCGTGTTCAAGAGATTGATGGCTGCAGCCTTCGCCAGCGCAAGCCGCGACGAGAAACCGCCCGAGCCATCGGGATCGTCATTCATGCTTCCGGAACGATCGAAAGCGAGAATGATGTTGCCGGTGCCCAGCGCCGGCGAGGATTCAGCCACCGTAGCGGTTTCGCCAGCGGCGGTCGGTGCGTCGTCGTTGACGGTGACCTTGAAGGATGACGTGGCCGTATCGCCGTCGCTGTCCGTCGCGGTGAAGTTGAAGGTCAGGTCGATATTGTCTTCGGTTGTCGTATCCGGATGGTCGAGCTTGCCCTTGAGCGTAAAGATGTACGAACCGTCGTTCTGGTCGGACAGCGTGACGCTGAACACTTCCGCCGTACCGGCCATGCCCTTCAGCACCGTGCCGTTGTTGCTGATGACATAGGTCAGCTCAACGCCGCCCTGAGAGAGATGCTGCGAGGTCAGCGCAGCCGTCGTCGCGCTATCGAAGGTGACGGCGCGGTCGCCATTCACTGACGCGCCATTGATGCCGCCATTGACGGAGCTGTTGCCGTCGTCAGCCCCCCACGAAATACCGAGCTTGCCGCCCACGGTCAGTCGGCTGCTGTCGGTATCGACCGTCACATCGGTGATCGGCGCAAGGCCATCATGATTTCCGGCGGACAGATCGTCCTCATCGACTCGTGATGCAGCCGGGCTGCCGATGGTCGGAAGATCATCGTTGACGGCGACCGCAAAGGTGGAGGTCGCCTTGTCGCCATCGCTGTCGGTGGCGATGAAACTGAAGGTCAGATTGAGATTATCTGCCGTGCCGTGGGTCGGATGATCGAGGCTGTCGACAAGCGTGAAGATGTATTTACCCGAACCGTCATCCGACAGCTGCACCGTGAACACGGTCGCGCCGTTGGCCTTCGCCGTCAGCAGCGAATTACCCGAGCTGTAGCTATAGACCAGAGACGTACCGTCATGGGTCAGATGAAGCGCGTTAAGTGCCGTATTGGTCGCGTTCACATCGAACGTCACAGCGCGATCGCCGTTGACCGAGGCAGCACCGGTAATGCCGACATTGCCGAGATTGTTGCCGTCGTCGGCACCCCAGGAGATATTGAGTTTGCCGCCGACGGTCTTGCTGCTGTTGTCGGTATCGACGCTCGAGTCGGTGATGATCGACAGACCCGCCACATTGCCGAGTGAACTATCGTCGGCCTGGGCCGAGGCCGGGGTGCCGATCACCGGGCTATCGTCGTTCACTTCGACGGTGAAATTGCCGGCCGTGACATCGCCGTCCGAGTCGGTCGCGTTGAACTTAAACGACAGAGGCAGATTGTCCTCGCCGGACCGGTCCGCATGATCCAGATTGCGCGTCAGTGTGAAAATATATGAGCCGCTGTCGACGTCAGACAGCTTGACGTTGAAAATCTCTTCGCCATTCGCCTTCGCAGTCAGGGTCTGGCCGTCAGCACTGATCTGATAGCTCAGCGCAGCTCCGTTATGCGTCAGGTTCAGGCCAAGCAGTGTCGTGATATTCGACGCGTCGAATGTCACGGCGCGATCGCCGGCCACCGGAGCGCCGGTGATGCCGCCATTGACGACCGTATTGGAATCGTCACTGCCCCAGGAAATGTTGAGCTTTCCGCCGACGGTGCGGTTGTTGTTATCGGTGTCGATGGCACTGTCCGTGATCAGACTGAGGCCCGCCGGATTGCCGAACGCGTCCTCATCCGCCCGAGCCGACTCGGGTGTCCCGACCGTCGCCTTGGTGTCCGCGACTGTGATCGTGAAGGTGCGATCAACCGTATCGCCATCGCCATCGATCGCATGCGCCGTGAAGGTGAGCGTCAGGCTGCTGTCGTTACCAGCGCCGACATGGTCGAGATTCTGGAACAGCGTGGCAGCGAAGGCCGGATTGACCAGACCATTCAGCGCGACGATGAACACCGGATGGTCCACAGTGTCGCCGACCTTGTAGGCGACGAGCTCTTCATCAACACCGTTGGCCGCGAGACGCACAATGTAGGCAAGCGCAACACCGTCCGAGGTCAACCCCTGCGGAACGATGGCCAGGCCGTTGGAATCCTCTGCGAATTCAAGATGGGCCGAACCACGATCATCGGCATTCCAGTCGATGCCAAGATTGCCAAACGTCGACGAGACAGCCGGCAGCCCCGTTTCCGTGAGCGCGCCGACGTCGGCATTACCGACCAGTAGCGGGACATTATCGGTGACGACAACGGTGAAATTCGAGATCGGAGTCGTATCGCCGTCGCTGTCGGTCGCGGTGAAACCGAACGAGAGATTGAGCGATGTCCCATCGCCCGTCTTGTGATCGAGATTGTCGTAGAGCTTGAACGTGTAGCTGCCGTTGCCGAGATCCGACAGTTGCACGCTGAACACGCGTGCAGCATCCGATGGCGAGGTACCGAGATTGCCGCCACCGACTCCGATATAATTGGTGCCGTCAAAACGATAGGCCGTCAGCCCGGTGCCGTCAGCCGACAGCACATAGATCAAGGCAACGCCATTCGAAGTCAGACCGCTCGGTGCCGTACCGGCGAGCGCGGCATCGAAGGCGACAGAGCGATTGAACGCGCCGGAATTGTTGTCGTCCGCACCCCACGAGATATTCAACGAAACGTCAGACAGAGTCTGAGTCAGGAAGGTATTGGAGAACTCGGTGCTGGTGCTTTCTGCAATCGTCTGATCGCCGATCTTGCCGATCGAAGGGGCATCGTCGTTGACCAGAACGGCGAATGACGTGGGAATGCTGTCACCATCGCTGTCAGTCGCACGAACTGCGAAGTTCAGCGTCACATTGTCTTCGACCGAATGCAGCGGGTGATCGATGGCGCCGGTCAGCGTGAAAGTGTAGGAGCCGCTGTCAACGTCGGACAACGCGACGTGGAAGATCTCCTGCTCTCCTGCCGAGGCGATCAGCTTGGTGCCGTCGGCAGAGATTTGATAGGTGATCACGGTGCCGTTGTGGGTCAGGCCCAAGGCCGACAGCGCGCTCACATTCGACGCATCGAAAGTAACGGCGCGGTCACCATTCACCGGCAAGCCCGTGATGCCGCCATCAACGACGCTGTTGCCGTTATCGGAGCCCCAAGAAATATTCAGCGCATTTGTGACCACGGTCACCTGACCGGCGACATCGCCGACACCGCCTGCCACGCCGTTGGCCAAACCATCTTCATCGACGATACCGACCGCTGCCGCCGTCAGGCTGACATTAGCGAGGAAGGTGCCGCTGTTATCGATGGCGCCCGTTTCCTTGAACGACAGCGTGTTACTGGTGCCATCGGCAACGACAGTCAGATCAATGGTCTGCATCGCGCCGGTCTGCGGCGAATAACTGCCAACCAGGGTGCCGTTCCAATACACTTCCAGATGTGCACCATACGGCCCCGTCGCTTCGCCGATCGCAAAGGACAGATGATAGGTCTGGCCGGTGGTCATGCCGCCAATGGTCTGGGACAGGGTCAGGTCGCCGGGCGAGGCTTCCAGATCCACCATGTGACCGCCATTCGGCAAGGTCGCGCCGAGATAGCCACTATTGACGCGTTCGAGACGGTCGCCGGTGATGGTCCAGCCGGTGACATTGGTGCTGTAGTTGCCCCAGCTCGCGACGCCCGACCAGTCGCCGGCGGAGAAGTCGCCATTGATGATCAGATTGACCGGCGTGGTGACCGGCACCACTGGCGCGTCGTCGTTGATCGTCACCGAGAAACTCGAAGAGATCGCGTCGCCGTCGCCGTCGCGCGCCGTGAAACTGAACACCGGCGTCAGATCATCTTCAACGCCCGAAATCGGGTGATCGAGATGACCCAGCATCGTGAAATTGTAAGAGCCGTTGCCCTGATCGGACAGCGTGACGGCGAACACCTTGTCGCCATCGAGACGGCCTGAACCCTGATAGGCCGTCAGCGTCGTACCATCGGTCGACAGGACATACTGCAGCGCGACGCCGTTAGACGTGAGATTCTGCCCCTGAAGCGAACTGACGGCATTGCTCGCAAAGACCACCGAACGGTCGCCAGCACTGCCCGTGAAGCCGCCATCGACCACGTTATTGGCGTCGTCCGCCCCCCACGCGATGTTCAGCGATGCGGTCGCGGTCTTGGCTTCGCCAGCGAGATCGCCGGACGCATAGGTGTCGCCCGCATTGCCCTCCTCATCGACAAACTGGGGCGCAACGCCTTCGGAGGTGAAGGACGGAGTTTCGTCGGTAATGTTGACCGTGAAACTCGCTGGAACCGTCGAGTCGCCATCGCTGTCGGTCGCAATGAAGCCAAATGTCAGCGCCTGGCTGCCTTCGGAGCTGCCCCGATGGTCCAGATTGTCCAGCAAGGTGAAGTCGTAGCTGCCATTTCCGCTGTCGGACAACTGCACAGTAAAGATGGTGCGCGCGCTATGGCCTTCGGTGGCAGCAGTCGTTGCCGTCAGCAAAGTCCCCCCCGCGGAGATCGTGTAGATGATCGTCGCGCCGTCGGAAGTCAGGCCGAGGTTTTCGAGAGCGGTTTGCGTCGCAGCGGTGAATGTGACCGAGCGATCATGCGCGCCGCCCGCAGCAGTCGGATTCTGATTATCCGAACGCCAATCGATGTGCAGCGATACGGCTCCCGTATCCTTCGGCGTAAATGAACCGCCGACCACCAGCAAGGAGGGCATGTCCCCGCCACCTTCGCTCGGCGGCGTTTCGCCGTTGCCTTCGCTCAGTGTGCTTGCGTCGGCCGGACCGGTCACAACCGGCACCGTATCCGCGATCACCGCATGCAGCGTGCCGTTCACCGTATCGCCATCGCTGTCCGTCGCAGTGAAGTTGAAGGCCAGATCGATGTTCTGGAACGTGGCTGAACCATTATCGTGATCCAGCGAACGATACTGGGTGACGACATAGCTGCCGCTATTGCTGGCGTCGGACAGGGTCACGACGAAGACGACGTTGTTGGCAATTCCACCTTCGCCACCCTCGCCTTCACCGCTCGGCGTGCCGCTCTGCTGCAGGTCGGCGAGGCTGGTCGGCGCGGTCGCACCTGTATAGGCAACCAGCACAGTGCCGTTTTCGAGCAGCACGTAGTGGACGGTCTCGCCATGCGACGTCAGCGTACCGATGGCCGTTGCGCCGTCGCCGGTGGCCGTCACCTGCGTGTTGGCAAACACGACCGAGCGGTCGCCCGTTGCGCCTGTGGTCGCGGATACGCCGCCATCGACATGATCGTTGTAGCGATCGGCACCCCAGGAGATTCCCAGCGAGCCCGTCTGCGTCGCCGGATTGCCGGACAGCGGATCCGTCAGCGCGGCATCGGCAGGCGTGCCGATCACTGGCGTATCGTCGTTGATGCCGATCGGAATCGTGACGGCCACAGTGTCGCCACTACCATCCGTCGCGATCACGTTGATCGAGAGATTGATCGTGTCTTCGGTACCGCCGATCGGATGATCGAGCGGACGCAACAGCGTGAAGGTATAGTTGCCCTGCAGCGATGAAGCATCCAGGGACACCGTGAAGACCTGATTGGCGGCGACATTGAAATCGCCACCGACATAGCCGATCAGCACGGGCTGGCCGTTCACGGTGGTGAAAGCGAGCTGAACGGTCTGACCATCCGAGGTCAGGCCGACGAGCGTCGGCTGATTGAGCGAGAATGCGAAGCTGCGATTCGAACCATCGGTACCGAAATCGACATTGAGCGAACCGGTCACGGACGTCGCGGTGCCGCCCGTGTCACCGGTGCCGCCGAGATTGCCTTCCGCAAAACCGTCTTCGTTCAGCGTCACCGCCGTCACACCGCCGGGAATCGGCGACGGGTTAGGCGTTCCATCGTCGAGATTGTCGAAGCCGCCGCCAGTGTCTTCGCCCGTCAGCAGCGCGAGACGCGCGCCCGAAGCACCGAGCGCGCCGACGGTCGCATCACCGAAATTCGCGCCGCCCGTCGGGCCCGTTGCACCGCCGGCTGCGGGCAGAACGGACTGATCGGTGGTGATCGGAAATGTTTGCGCGAACTGCTCGCCTGTCAGCGTGCGATCGGAGCCCATGTCGAATGCGAGATCGGTGAGCGGCTTGCCCATCGAGTCGAACACCGGATCGACAGTCACCGTCGACTGATTGTCGAACAGGATGATCAGCTTTTCACCGACCTTGACGAAGGTCAGCTTCTCGCTCGCGATATCAGCAAAATCGAGCTTGGTGTTCCCGTCGAGATGGACCGAAATCGCCTGCCCATTTTGCGGCTTCTCGAGCTTCAGGTTCTTCGGAGACGGCGGGGTCTGCGTGGTGGAACCGGCGAGCTGCGCGAGCAATACGGGAGCGTTCATGACTACAACCTCAAGCTGATCGGACCGAAAAACGTCCAAGTCCTGCGAGGGTTAAAATATTCTTAAGAACGCAGAGACGTCAATGAATACCTGTAAAATTTGAAGCGTTTTCGTTGCATTGGTTAAGTTCAAAAATGAAACAGCGTATTAATAAAGATGAACCATTCGACAGTAATACTTCGTCTAGACAGTCTATTTTTGGGAATGCCCGGAAAAATCCACAAATCGCGGCGTATCTATTGTAAAAATAAGAAAGTATTCGAAAAAACGACTTATTTTATACTTGATAAGATGACTTCTCATATCGCACTGAACAACGAAATCAACTCACAACCACAGGCACCTCCGCCAATATTGGACGGGCGCCTGAATTTGCTTTCGCGAGCCGATATCGACAGCGGCGCGAACCGCCGCGTGGTGATCGCCCTTCGCGAGTAAATTTCGAAATGGGACAGTTGCTTAAAGCGCATTCGTGTCACGGCCAGATGGCAAGGTCGCCATTTGCCGTGCGCAGTCCGCGAATCTCTGAGATCGCGGACTTGTTCTCCGGACACAGACGTGAATCGGCAAGCTGCGCAGATACGCAACTCGCTATCGCAGAACTGCTATCGCAGGACTGCTATCGCAGGAGATAATTGATAGGATAAAAGTCTAGATGCGGGTAACGACGCACGCGACCGGGCTATACTTGGCCCGATACAACAGCGCGTGCTCGCGAATGCCATCCAGCCATACGCCACGGCCTGCATAGCGATATCCCTCACCCATCGGGATCAGGCGAACAGGCATTGCACGGCGTGGGGTCAGGTACAGATGGCCGGTGACGATATCACCCGGAAAGGTCACACGGCCGGAGGTCAGCTTGTAGACCGCCCCATTCTGACAATCGACGGAGAAGGCAGCGCCCGGAAGCAGGCCTTCGGCATGCGAGACAGTTGCACCGGAAGCCATTCCGGCCGCCACCAACAAACCCAACAGCGTGTGCTTGAAGCGCATCTCAATCCCCTCGTCGACCTCACCCTGGCGCATTAAGAGCCCAAGATGCACGGAAGTACAAGATCGCGAAGCGCATAAAACGTCGATATCAGGCCGATTGTCGACGTTGTGTTGTCGAACTATCTCAGAGCGCCAGCGGCAAGGAAGAGCCCCCGCCGAAGCCGTCCACCTCGGCCGCGGGCAACATGTCGGTCTCGCTCTCATGATGCGGACGCGCGGCATAGGGCGCGGCGAACAGGCTGACGCCTTTGTGGTCGATGGCGAAAAGCGGCATGAAATGCGGCAGATCGCGCGTTTCCGACAGTCGGGAGTAGCGATTGTCGAGCACCAGCCAGCGGCCATCGACACGGACGGTCAGCACCGCATGGTCCTGGCGCACCGCCATGTCACGCACCAGCATCATCTTGATATCGGCCTCCGGCACACCCGTTGCGACGAGCATGGCGAATTTGGCGATCGCATAATCTTCGCAATCGCCGATGCCCGCAGACAGCGTCTCGAGCGGCGAACTCCACAGATCGGCGACGCCGTGCTGCTGATAGTCTCCGACATAGCGGATCGCATAGTTGACGTCGCGATTGATCGCCTCGACGCGTGTGCGCAGACCCAACTCGGCGGCGGAACGCGTGACGGCGACAAACTTGCGCGCACCGGCGGCGCAGTTCTCGCTATCAGCCTTGCAGTCCTCGATCGATTTCAAGTCGGCGCGCATACGCGCTTCCACACCGCGCCATTTCGTCCATAGCAGCCCTTCAGGCGCGCGGAACGTGAACAGGCCGAACGGCTCCTCGCTGGTGGCAGGCAGGATCGCGGCCGGAGACGGCGCATCGCTGATCACCTTGGCATCTGATCCCTGCGACGCGTCCAAGGATGCGAGTTCGATATTGCCGGGCTTTGCACGGTTCTCGCTGTCACGCTTGGCCAGCACCTGGTTGATCGTGAAGAACCGAACCGGCGGCGCGGTCATGCCCGCGATCACCGATTCCATCACGGGGCGCTCAAGCACCGTCTTCTTCGCGCGTGACTTTGCAAATGCTCCATCGCAAGCGCTGACGCTTACAACACCGGCGAGCACGAACCCCAGCGCACGCGGGAATGCCCGCGTCTGATCGATACGCAACATGACTGACGCCCCGTTGTCCGGAGCATCGGCCGACGTCATTGCGTCGATCCCCGTCCGGATCTTGTGGCATCAGGGATAAATCGGGGGCTGCTTCAGGCCGGTTAAAACACGTCAACCTGTGCGGGTATGTCGTTGAACGCGCTCAATCGCCTACCAACGCATTCGCTCGAATTTTAGCGAAGCCTGCGTTTTAAGAGTTCGTTGACTCTGATGGACCGGGAGCAAGGTAACATACGGAGCAGCGGAGATGCTCCGTAGCGCTATCAGCGTTCACGAAACGCCTCGTCACGCAGCATGCGCGCAGGCTTCACGAGATAATCCAGCACCGACTTCTTGCCGGTCAGGACTTCGACTGTCGCTACCATGCCGGGAATGATCGGCAGCGGCTGCTCGGCAGTGCCGAGGTGGTTCTTTTCGGTGCGCACCATGACGCGGTAGAACGTCTCGCCGCGCTCATTCTTGTCACCCTTCTCGTCGGTGATGGTATCGGCGCTGATACGTTCGACCCGGCCGTGAAGCGATCCATAGACCGAAGAGTCGTAGGCGCTGAGCTTCACCACCGCCTCATGGTCCGGACGGATGAAGGCGATGTCCTGCGGACGAATGCGCCCCTCGACCAGCAGCGTATCCTCAAGCGGCACGATCTCCATCACGCTGGCGCCTGGTGCAACGACCGCACCGATGGTGGTGACGTTGAGTCTGTTAACGATGCCGTAGACCGGCGACCGCAGTTCGGTGCGCCGAACGCGATCCTGCGCGGACTTGATGTTTTCGTCGAGCACCGCGAGATCGCCGCGCGATTTCGCGAGATCATCTTCCGCCGTGGAACGAAATGCCGCGGTGATATTGAGAAGTCGCGACTGCGCTTCCTTCACGGCGGCCTCGGTCTTGACCATGGTCGCCTGCACCACCGCGAGCTGGCCGCGCATGTCGGTGGCCTGGCGGTCGGACCGCAGCATCTCGATCTCGGGAACGACCTTCTGCTCATAAAGCCGGCGCGTCAGCAAGGTTTCGCGGGTCAACAGCGTCAGCGTCTCGGAGAAACGGGTTTCCGACGCACGGAGCTCGTCGATTTCCTTTTTCTTCTGCCATTCCTGCTGGGCAATCACGTCGATGTCCTGCGCAAGCTTGCGCATATGAGCGTCGAACACGCTCCGTTCGGTCTGAACCGCACGCGGTGCAAGCTTCGTGAGATCTTCCGGAAACTCGACGCTGGTCTTGCCGAAGGTCTCTGCCTCCAGTCGGATCACGCGGGCAGCCATGGCACCGCGCCGCTCGCGGATTTCGCCAAATTGCGCCGCGAAGTTGGTATCTTCGATGCGCGCCAGCGGCTGATCTTTCCTGACGATGGCGCCTTCCTGAATCAGTAATTCGCTGATGATACCGCCTTCAAGCGATTGCACCACCTGGGTCTGGCGCGACGGCACCACTTTGCCATTGCCGCGCTTCACTTCATCCAGCACGGCGAAGTGTGCCCACAGCAGGAACACGACGAGCAGACCGGTGACGGTCATCAACAACATCCGCGCCGTGCGCGGCGTGCGCATTTCCATGGCGGCACGAACGTCGTTCGAAAATGCGAAATCAGACTGCGACATTGACCGGCCTCCCCGCTGCTTGAGGAGCCTGCGGCTGCGGACGCAAGCGCGTCAGGATCTGATCGGCGGGACCGTCGGCGACGATCTTGCCGTTGTCGAACACCAGAATGCGATCGACCAGCGACAGGAGCGACGGGCGATGCGTCGAGACGATGATCGACATCTCGCCCTTGGCGAGCGTCTTGAGGCGATCGAGGAATTCACCCTCACTGCGCACATCGAAATGGGCCGTGGGTTCGTCGAGAAACAACACACGTGGCTTGCGGATCAGTACGCGCGCGAGGCCGATCGCCTGTTTCTGGCCGCCCGACAGGCTACGGCCGCCTTCGGCAACCATCATATCGTAGCCTTGCGGATGACCGGCGATGAAGGTCTCGACGCCGGACAGCCGTGCAGCCGCGAGCACTTCCTCATCGGTCGCATCGGGACGGCCCAGCGTGATGTTGTCGCGCAGCTTGCCATAGAACAGATCGGTGTCCTGCAGCACGAAACCGATGCCGGCGCGCAGGTCCGCCGGGTCGTATTGCCGGATATCGATGCCGTCGATCAGGATGCTGCCTTCGCTCGGCGGATAGAACGCCGTCGCCAGACGACCGACCGTGGTCTTGCCTGAGCCGACCCGGCCGATGATGCCGATCTTCTCGCCAGGCTTCACGTGGAAAGAGATGCCGTCGAGTGCTTTGGCCGGGCTGTTCGGATAGGAAAAGCTGACATTGCGGAATTCGATGCTGCCCTTGGTGATCTCGCGGGCCACGAAGATCTTTTCCGGCGGTCGCTCGCGCTCCGTCGCCATCAGGCGATCGATCGACCGCAGGGCCGACATGGTTTGTGTCGCGCGCGTCATCACGGCCGCGATGCCGGCGATGGGACCGAGAATGCGGCCCGACAACATATTGGCCGCAACCAGCGCACCGACCGACAGTTTGCCGTCGAGAATGAGGAACACGCCGACCACGACCAGCAACAGGCTGCACAACTGCGTCGCCACGCTCGCACTGGTCATCGCCAGCGACGACCAGAACTGCACGCCTTCGCTTGAACGCGCAGTCGCGGCGACGGAACGTTCCCACACTGTCTGCACCCGGCTCTCGCCAGCAACTGCGCGAACGGTCTCGATACCGTTCAGCGATTCGATGAGGATGCCGTGGCGTGCGGCCGATTCCGCCTGCAGGCGCTTCATCGCACGATCGAGCGGCCGCTGGATCAAGAGACCGACGAGGATCATCACAGGCAGCATCGCCAGCGGGATCCAGGCCAGCGGGCCGGCAATCACGAACAGCACTGCGATGAAGATGATCGCGAATATCATATCGGTCGCTGACACGACCGTGCCCGATGTGAAGAATTCGCGTACCGAGTCGAAGTCGCGCATCTGATTGGCGAGAATGCCGACCGAGGGCGGACGCTTGTCCATCTTCAGCGCCATCACATGTTCGAAGATGTTCGACGCCAGCACCACGTCGATCTTCTTGCCGGTCATGTCGATGATGCGGCTGCGGACCACCTTGAGCAGGAAGTCGAAAGCGATCGCCAGCGACAGGCCGATACCAAGTGCAACCAGCGACGGGATCGCGCCATTCGGAATGACGCGGTCATACACGCTCATGGTGAACAGCGGCGCGGCGAGCGCCAGCATGTTGACGATGAAAGCTGCAATGGCGACATGGCTGTAGTTGGAGCCGAACCGGCTGACGACGGACCAGAACCAGTGAGCCTTCGGCAGATCGCCGGCGGCGATCGCGCGCGGATCGCTGACGGACGCCGGACGGACGAAATAGACGAAGCCGGCATATTTCTCTTCGACGGCTTCGATCCGCTCCATGGCGATCGCACCGTCACCGACGGGGGTTGCCAGTGTCAGACGGCCACTCGCCAGATCGATGCCGCGCAGAATCCGCGTCGAACCATCGTGAAACAGAAGCACAGCAGGCAGGACCAGCGCAGGGATATCCTTGAGCGGTCGCTCGTTCAGTTCGGCCTCGAGGCCCGCCCGCTGCGCGGCACGCTCATACAGTGCCGTTGTCAGCACGCCGCGCTCAACAGGGAGACCGGCAAGGAGTGCACTGCGGCTGACAGCTCTGCCGTGGTGAGCGGCGAGATAAAGCAGGCTGTCCGTTAACGGATCGGCATGCTGATGCTCGACCTCCACTACGGGCGCAGCCGGCAGGTCCATTGCAATATCGAACTGGGGTGAGGGAATGTTCAATGCAGCCTCGGAAATTCCAGGCGCCTTGTATGACCCGTGTGCGGATCTACTGGCCTTACAAAATATGACGTGCCAGCTTTACAGGCGATCCTTGCGGAGCGCCTGTACTATTTCGCGGTTCAGACGAATTGCTGAACTTACGGTAAACCCGACCGCGGATTATAAATCCGCGTGCTTAATTGGTTAACGGCGCCCCGCAGAAGCATCGGCCGACACGCTGCCCTGCCCGACCTGGCCCGATGTCACGAACAATGCGTTGGCGTTCGACAGATCTTGCGAGGCCCAGCGATCACCGAACAGCACGGCTTTCGGTTCCAGCGCCGGCGCGAAAGGCGAATTCCAGGTCTGGAAGGGCAGAACCGTATTAAGCGGTTCGGATCCCGGCTCCGGCGCCGTCAGCAGGATCGGCGGCAGGCGATACGGGATAAGACCGGATGCACGGCTCTCGATCGGCTCAGACTCCGGCGGCTTGCCGGTCTTCAGATAGGACAGCAGCTGTCCCATGGCCGCCAGCAACTGATAGTCGGCGAACACGGTGACGCCGCGTGCAGACACCAGCGAGACGTTGGCGTTGAAGTACTGGTTCTGCGAGTTCAGCAGATCGATCAGCGTGCGCTGGCCGAGCTCGTATTCCTTGTTGTAGGCCACGAAAGTACGACGCGCGGCTTCAACTTCACGCACCAGCGCTGCAGCACGCTCCGTCGTGATCGTGCGCGCAGCCCATGCCTTGTCGAGCGACTCCAGCGCATCGCGCTGCAGGCGTGCATGGCGCTGCTGCTGCTCAATCATGCGTTCGCCAGCTTCGGCGCGCTTCCACGCATCCTGACCGCCGCGGAAGATATCCCAGCTCACAACAACCTTGCCGCTGACTTCGTCGCGGTTGCCCGGATAGGTGATCGAGTCCTTGCCGCGCAGCGCGCGGCCTTCCAGGGCGACGTTCGGAACGAATGCGCCGGCGGTCGAGTCGAAAGCACGCTTGGCCGCATCGACATCCGCACCAGCGGCGCGGATCGTCGGATTGTACTTGAAGGCGACGTCGAGCGACTCGTTCTTGGTTGCCGGCATATCGGGCAGGCGACCGGGGAAACGCACATTGAACGGCTCAAGACCAACGGTCTTGCGATACTTGGCGCGCGCGAAATCGAGGCTGAGGCGGAAATCCGACAGCACAGCTTCTGCTGCGGCTACACGCTCTTCCGCCTGTTGGGTATCGCCCTCACCGGCACGACCGCCAGCGAAACGTGCACGGACATTGGCACGCAGTTCGAGATGAACCTTGAGATTTTGTTCGGCAAGCGCGACCAGACGCAAATAGCGCGTCACATCGACATAGGCTTCGGCCGCATCGAGCGCGATCAGTTCGGTCCGTTCAAGCACCCGGAACGCCGCAGCATCGACGCGCGCAGCCTGACGCCAGATGTCGTTGATTGACGCAAAGCCGTCGAACACCAGCTGGCGCACCGTTACCGACGCCTCGCTGCCGTTGACATAGGAGCCATTGCCGGCCGGCGCAGGAACGATCGCCCGGTTCAACATCTCGGGGCCGGTATTCGCCTGCAGCCTGATCTGAGGCAGCAAAGTACCTTGGCTCTGGCGAAGTTCGGCTTCGGTGGCGCGGCGATTGGCAGACGCCTCGCCGACACCTGGGTTCGTCTTTACCGCCTGATTGATGGCGTCAAGAATGAAAAATGGTTCGGCTGCATGAGCGAACTTGCCGCTCGATCCCAGCAATACAACTACAAGGAAAATCTTTGCGATCTGCTTCATGGATTGAGCGCTAACAAGAAACGGAACTTGCCGCAATCCGAAAGCCACATTTTGGATCGAAAACTGACTCATTGTTGCAAGAATGCATTACCTCGTCCGGAGGCGACACGGTCCGTTTATCCGTCACGACGCTGTCATTTTCGTCCCTGATTTCAGGTATTTATCAATTCCTAACAACAGGTTAACACGATTTCGTGAGCGGCAGAGCCGCCCCCAGGACGATGAATGCGCGCTGGGCGGGCCAGAGCGCGCCCAATTGTGGCAATCATCGCTATTTCGTAAAATGGAAAAAGATACGACACAAATGAGCGCGCGGCATGCTATCGGCCAAGCAATCCACCAGAACACACCCTCTGGGTGCATTGATTCGAGTATGACGTGTAACGACGGCTAGTTCCGCTTGTAGTCATCCTCGATGCGAACGATGTCGTCCTCGCCAAGGTAGCTACCTGTCTGCACCTCGATCAGCTCGAGCGGAATCTTGCCGGGGTTTTCCAGACGATGCGTGGCACCGAGCGGGATGTAGATCGACTCGTTCTCGTGGACGGTCTTGATCAGATCGTTGATCGTCACCTTCGCGCTCCCACGCACAACGATCCAGTGCTCGGAGCGATGGTGGTGCATTTGGAGTGACAGCCGCTCGCCGGCTTTCACCACGAGACGTTTCACTTGATAGCGCTCGCCATCCTCGAGAGCCTGCACAGATCCCCATGGGCGATGCACCTTGAGATGATCCTCGGTGACCTGCGGCGCCGTGACCTTCAGCTTCGCCACAAGCCGTTTCAAGCCGTTGGCATCCTTCTGACGGGAGACCAGCACGGCGTCGTGCGTCGCCACCACCACGAGATCGTCGACGCCCTCCAACGCCACCACCGGACCATCGCTGGCCACGTTGCAGTTGCGCGAGTCCTCGAACACCGCCACCCCCTGCGCGGCATTGCCCTGCGCATCCTTGTCAGACAGCTCCCACACTGCGAGCCAAGAGCCGACATCCGACCAGCCGCAGGACACCGGCACCACGGCCGCCTTCCTCGTCTTCTCCATCACGGCATAGTCGACAGAGATCGATTTTGCCTTCCCGAAAGCGTCCGCATCGAGCGTAAAGAAGCCGAGATCGCGGCCGGCCTTCGCCACAGCGCTGGTGATGGTCTCGACACTATCGGCGTCGACACCACGATATTCATCGAGCAGCATCCCCGCCCGAAACATGAAGTTGCCGCTGTTCCAGAGATAGCCAGCCTCAATATAACCGGTTGCCGTCTTCAGGTCTGGCTTCTCGACGAATTTGGCGACGCTCTTCACCTCGCCGGAAAGCACCTGGCCTGGTGAAATATAGCCGTATTCGGTGGCCGGACGCTCCGGTTGCACGCCGAACGTTACGATGTGTCCGGCATCGGCAACCACCAGACCAGCCCGGCACGCCGCCACGAAAGCCGGGACATCGCGCACCACGTGATCAGCCGCAAGTGCAAGCACGACCGCGTCCTCATCGCGGGTTTGGGCGAACGCGGCACCGGCGGCAATGGCCGGACCTGAATCGCGCCGCGCCGGCTCGAGCAGAATGTCTGCATCGAGCCCGATCTCGGCAAGTTGTTCGCGCACCATGAACCGATAGGCGGCACTGGTGATGACAATGGGACGATCGAACAGGCCAGCATCGGACACGCGAATCACGGTGTCCTGAAAGGTCGAGCGCGGCCCGAATAATGGCAGAAATTGCTTCGGGCGCCCCTCACGCGACGACGGCCACAGGCGCGTACCGGCACCGCCACACATGATCAGGGGAATAATGCGCTTGCTCATCAGTCGCTCTCAACCCTTCGCGTTCAGATTACCGTAGTGGCTGCGATACCACGTCACGAATTGCCGAATCCCCTCCTCGATCGAGGTATCCGGCTTGAAGCCGACGTCACGCATCAGATCGTCCACATCGGCAAAAGTCTCAGGCACATCGCCCGGCTGCATCGGCAACATCGTCTTGATGGCTTCCAGCCCGAGTTCTTTCTCAAGAACCGAGACCACATGCAAAAGGTCCTCCGGCTTGTGGTTACCGACGTTGTAGATTCGCGCTGGCGCCTCGTCCTCACTACCCGTCGGCACATGATCAATCAGCCGCCCGATAGCACCGACAACGTCGTCGACATAGGTAAAGTCGCGGCGCATGTTGCCCTGATTGAAAAGCTTGATCGGCTGCTTGTCGAGAATCGCCTTGGTAAACAGGAAGATCGCCATATCCGGCCGACCCCAAGGACCATAGACGGTGAAGAAACGCAGCCCGGTGGTCGGCAGGCGATAGAGATGGCTGTAGGAATGCGCCATCAACTCGTTGGCCTTCTTCGTCGCAGCATAAAGGCTGATCGGATTGTCTACCCTGTCGCTGACGGAGAACGGTTTCTTCTTGTTGGCGCCATAGACCGAGGATGACGACGCATAGAGCAGATGCGCGCAGCCATTGTGCCGGCATCCTTCGAGGATATTGAGAAAGCCCTCGAGGTTGGCATCGGCATAGGCGTGCGGCTGATCGATCGAATAGCGAACGCCGGCTTGTGCTGCGAGATGAATGACGACCGGGAATTTGTATTCGCCAAACAACGCCGAGATCGCGGGACGATCTGCCAGATTCGCCCTCACAAAGGTAAAGCGAGGCTGGCCCTCCAGCAGCTTCAGCCGCGCCTCCTTCAGCGCCGGATCGTAATAGCTGTTGACGCTATCGAGACCAACGACCGTTCGGCCTTCGGCCAGCAGCTGCCGCGTCACGTGGAAACCGATGAAGCCGGCAGCACCGGTGACAAGGATGGGTTGTTCAGACATCGTGTCCCCAGACATTCGCCAGAAATCGCCATGTTGCATGACGATCCGTGTCGCATTCCATTAGCCATCCAGGCGATGATGTTGCAACACTTCGGCATCGCAGCATCCGATTGCGTCAGAAGCGCGGCCTTCGCCGCTAGCTATGCCGTGAAAACAGGATAAGAAGAGCCGCCGTGCATAACTCCGAACTATTTGTCTCATTGCGACCCAAATCTTCCCCGCAACGCATGTCTTTCCTGCGATCAATGTCATCCCGATGTCGTCATTCGAATTGATTACAACCTTCGTCGCTCTAGTTGTAGCCGCCGTTCTGTCCGCGGTTTGCATCAACGCTATTCATCCGCTGCTCATCCGCTATGCAATGGCGCGACCGAACGCCCGATCGTCCCACAAGGTGCCGACACCGCAAGGCGCCGGCATCGCGGTGATATCAGTCGCGCTGCTGGTTGCCGGGTGCTCGATTGCAAGTCTTTCCGTTTCAGCGACACCGGCGCTGTGGGTGCTGTTCGGTGCAACGATCCTGATCGCGACCATCGGCGCGATTGATGATCTGCGTCCGATTTCCGTGGCGCCGCGACTGCTGCTGCAAGCCGTCAGTATTGCCGCGATCCTGTTTGCTCTGCCCCCGACACTGCAGATTACACCGGACCTGCCTCTCTGGATCGAACGCGGCTTGCTGCTGCTGGCTGCACTCTGGTTCGTCAATCTCGTGAATTTCATGGATGGGCTCGACTGGATCACAGTGGCCGAAGTGATTCCGATCACCGCGGCGCTGGTGCTGATCGGCTTCTCCGGGCAACTGCCGTTATCAACGGCGCTCATTGCCGCTGCGCTCTGCGGCGCCACACTCGGCTTCGCGCCGTTCAATCGGCCCGTTGCGAAGATGTTTCTGGGCGACGTCGGCAGCCTCCCCATCGGGCTGTTGCTGGCTTGGTGCTTCCTGCAACTCGCCTATGCGCACCATCTGGCTGCCGCCATCCTGCTGCCGCTGTATTACCTTGCCGATGCGACCATCACCCTGCTGCGGCGGTTGGCAAAACGCGAACCGGTATGGCTGGCGCATCGTTCGCACTTCTATCAGCGCGCGACGGACAATGGCTTCACCGTGATCGAGGTGGTACGAACGGTGTTCGTACTCAATATCGGCCTGGCGGCCCTGGCCGGGCTGTCGATCTATTTCCGCTCAGGCGTCGCCGACACAGCTCTGCTTGTCCTTGGCAGCGTCGCCGTCGCCACGGCATTGCGGGCATTCTCGACGCCGCGCCGCTGACGCCGACTCACTGCGCCGCCGCCCGATATTCCGGCACCGCATCCTTCAGCGTCGCCACAGCGACCTCGTGCTGATCCGCCTCAATGGCTTTCTGCAAGATCGCAAGCCAGCTGTTCAACGTCTCCAACGGCAGTTCGTTCGGGCGGGCAGCGACGATGCCGGCAATACCGATCTCGCTGGTTGGCTCCTGCTCGGCGAACAATATCTCGTTGAGCCGCTCGCCCGGTCGGACACCGGTGAACACGATATCGATATCGTAGCCGGGCTGAAGACCGGACAGCCGGATCATGCGGTCGGCGAGATCGACGATCTTCACCGGTTGCCCCATGCTGAGCACATAGACCGATGCGTCGGCATGCTGCGCATTCATCGCATGGGTTGCAGCGGTGACGACTAGATCGCAGGCCTCGCGGATGGTCATGAAGTAGCGCACCATATCGGGATGCGTCACCGTCACCGGCCCACCGGCTTCGATCTGCGCCTTGAACTTCGGCACGACGGACCCATTCGACGCCAGAACATTACCGAACCGCACCGAGATTAGCCGCATGGGTGATTTGGCGTCACTGCCGCTGATGGCGTCGCCATCGAGCGCCTGGCAATACATCTCGGCAAAACGCTTGGTGAGGCCGAGCATCGACACCGGCTCGATTGCCTTGTCGGTCGAGATCATCACCATCGCATCAGCGCCCGATGCGAGCGCCGCATCGGCGACATTCACAGAACCGAAGATGTTGGTCTTGACACCCTCGCCCCAGTCACGCTCCAGGATCGGCACATGTTTCAGCGCGGCTGCGTGAAACACCGCATCCGGCCTGAAGGCGATCATCAGTTGATGAATGCGCTCGCGGTCCCTGACATCGGCGATGCGGCCCTCGATCGCTGCGCTGGTGACTTTGGCCGCCAGCTTTTCCATAGCCGCATGAAGCGCCGGTTCTGAATTCTCGATAATGAGCAGCCGTGCCGCGCCGAACGTGATGACGCGGTCGCAGATCTCGTAGCCGATCGAGCCGCCACCACCGGTCACGACGATCGCCTTGCCGCGCACGAAATTCTCCAGTCGGGCATAGTCGATCTTGACGCTCGGCCGCAGCAACAGATCCTCGACTGCCACCGGCGCCAATTGCGGCGTATCGCGGCTTTCCTCGAGCGACGGAATCCGGCTAACCGTCAGCCCGAGCTTGCGCGCACGCATCAATACCGACTCAGGTAACGCCTCTGCTTCAAACGCCGACGGCGTCATCACGATCCGTTCGATCGGGCGTTGCCGCGTGCTGAAGTCATCAACGACATTACCGAGATCGTCGATGCCGCCTAGGACCGGCACACCTCGGATCGCCTGTCCACGATCGGACATCGCCGGCGACAAGATACCAACCGGCCACATGCGCTTGACGGCACCACTCTCAATGCCGCGCAAGAACACCTCGGCATCGGCCGCACGACCGATCAGCAGTGCCGGTGACGCATCCATCGCGCGCGCCTGATTGCGCGTACGCGTATAACGAAAATAGCGATAGGCCAGTCGCGATCCGCTCAGAAAGAATATCTGGATGAACCAGTAGATGATGATCGTTGTCTTGCCGAGGAAGAACGTGCCGTACACGTTCGGCGCCAGGAAGATATAGTCGAGCACCAGAAGCGCGCCCGTCAGCACCGTGGATGCCTTGATGATGTTCAGCAAATCGGGCAGCGAAATGAAGCGCCACTTCGTCGTCGTCAGATTGAACAGGTAACAGACGAAAAAGCTGAAGACGACGAAGTACGGCAGGATCTTCAGGAGCAGCGGCAGCCGATCCCACAGATTTTCACCATCGAAACGCAGCACGAAGCTGAGAACGACCGCGGCCGCCGTGACGATGGCGTCATGCGTCGCAATCAGCCAGTTGCGGGCAGAAAACTGTGTGATGCGTGTCATGACTGTCCGCTGCGCGCGCGCTCGACCAGCGACGTCGTGCTGTGGCCTTGCAGGATATCGATCAGGATCACCTCTCCGCCGTTGGCGGCGACAACCTCATGGCCGACCACCTGCTCTCGCGTGTAATCGCCGCCTTTGACCAGCGTCGCCGGCGCGATCTGCGTAATCAGGTTCAGTGGGGTATCCTCTTCGAAAATCACAACCAGATCGACCGCTTCCAGCGCCGCAAGCACTTCTGCGCGGGCGCGTTCGTCCTGCACCGGGCGCCCCTCGCCCTTCAGACGCTTCACCGACGCGTCGCTGTTGAGGCCGACGATCAGGCGATCGCAAGTCGCGCGCGCAGCCGTCAGAACCTTTACATGACCGGGATGCAGGATATCGAAACAGCCATTGGTGAAACCGATCCGCAACTGCTGTTTGCGCCAGTCGGCCAGTTGCGCATTGAGCTCAGTCGATGCCACGATTTTCTCTTCAGCGGCCAGAAATGCATGCGGCAAAATCCGGCGACGCAGTTCGGACGGTGTGACCACCGCCGTCCCCTTCTTGCTGACAGCGACCGCTGCTGCGGCAGTTGCCGCGCGCAATGCCGCTTCCCAGTCAGCTCCGGCCGCGAGCGCTACAGCCAGCATCGCCGCCACCGTGTCGCCGGCACCCGAGACGTCGCGCACCTTGACCGGCAGCGCTGGCACATGGATGGGCTCGCCATCGCGCGGCACCAGCGTCATGCCATGCTCGCTCTGGGTCACCAGCATCGCGGCGCAGTCCGCCAGAATCATCGCTTCCTGCGCGGCGGTCGCGATGTTGATGTCGCTGTCTGCACGGCTACGCGTTGCCTCGGCGAATTCCTTGCGGTTCGGCGTCAGCAAGGTCGCGCCGCGATAAATCGCAAAATTTGCACTCTTGGGATCGACGATGACGCGCTTGCCGAGCTTCTTCGCCGCGTCGATGACGTTGCGGATCACCCGCGCGGTCAGCACGCCCTTGGCGTAGTCGGACAGCAGTACGATGTCGACACGCGCGAGCTGCGGCAGAATCGTATCGATCAATTGCTTCTCGATGACCGCAGACGCCGGTGTAGCCAGTTCCCAGTCGGCGCGCAGCATATGTGTCGAGAAATGCTCGGACACGAAGCGCACCTTGCGTGTCGTCGGGCGCGATGAATCCGCGACCAGCAATGTTTCGATCAGAGACTCCTGCGCGAGCGCATTCTTGAGCGTTACGCCGGCATCGTCCTCACCGACCAGGCCAACAAAGATGCATTTCGCGCCGAGGGCTGCAATATTGCGCGCGACATTGCCGGCGCCGCCGATATTGATCTCGCTGCGCCGAACCGCGATGACCGGCGCAGGCGCTTCCGGCGAAATCCGCGACACCTCGCCATAGACGAATTCGTCGAGCATCAGATCGCCGACGCAGAGCACTGTCTGGTCGGCAATCGCGTGCGACAGGGCGTCGAAATCAAACATCACACCGGTACCTGTTGTGCCGTCAACGGAAGCGATCGGGCTGGTCGAGGAAGCCCTTCACATAATGCGAGACCGCATCTTCCAATGTTGTAAAACCGCCGTTGTAGCCGGCGCCGCGCAACCGATCGACTTCACTCTGCGTGAAATACTGATAGCTGCCGCGAATCTGCTCGGGCATATCGATATAGTCGATGTTCGGCCTGGTGCCGAGTGCAGCATAGGCAGCCAGCACCAGATCCTTGAAGCTGCGTGCGGTTCCGGTGCCGACGTTGAAGATGCCGCTGACATTGGGTGACGCCAGCAGCCACATCATTACGCGGACGACGTCCTCGACATAGATGAAGTCGCGGCGCTGATCGCCATCGGCAATACCTTCGCGATGTGACTTGAACAGCTGGATGCCGCGGCCGGCCTTGATGTCGTCGAAGCGCCGCGCCAGCACGCTCATCATCGAGCCCTTGTGGTACTCGTTCGGCCCGAACACGTTGAAGAACTTCAGGCCGGCCCATTGCGGCGGCATCTTTTCGCCCTTGGCGACGCGCTCGGCCACTGCGAGGTCGAACAGGTGCTTGCTCCAGCCGTAGAGGTTCATCGGCCGCAGTTTCTTGAGTTCGGGAACGGTCTGCTCGTCGCGAAAGCCCTGCGCACCATCGCCATAGGTCGAAGCGGACGATGCATAAATCAGCGGCGTCGCATTGGCCGTGCACCAGTCCAGCAGGCGTATCGAGAGGCGGAAATTCGTCTCGATCACAAGATCACCGTCGGTCGCGGTGGTTTCCGAAATCGCGCCGAGATGAATGACCGCATCGAGCTTGCGGCCCTTCAGCCAGTCCATCAGCTCGGCTGGCGGCACCACATCCGCAAGTTGCCGCTTAGCAAGATTACGCCATTTTCCATCATGACCGAGCACATCGCAGACGGCCACGTCCGCGCGGCCGGCGTCATTCAACGCGGCCACGACATTCGATCCGATAAAACCGGCTCCCCCGGTCACAAGCAGCATGAAGTCCCCGATCTCATGATTGACCCACCTTTGCCTCAACCCTGCCCCACAGGCAACTTGGGCAACGGGATGTTCGTCGCCGCCATGGGGACATGGTTGGAAACATCCCAAATGGCTTTACCTGTCCGAATGGAGCGGGTACCGACGTGAGCCGGATATAGCCCGCGGCAGAACAGCGAAGTCCTTGAAAGAATGAACGTAAATTCCCCATACCAGGGCGTGATGGTCGATCCGGACGATACCCGGCCGATCCTGATCGTGCCCTATATGTGGATCGGTGATTTCGTTCGGGGTCATACGGTCGTCCGGGTCCTGAAAGAGCGCTGGCCGAACCGGCCGGTCGATTTGCTGGTGACCAGACTGGTCGCCCCGCTGGTCGACTACATGCCGGGCGTGCGCGCAGGCATCGTCTGGGACCTGCCGCGCAGCCAGCTCGCGCTCGCCAAGCAATGGGAACTGGCGGCCACCCTGCGCGCTCGGAACTATGGCACCGCGCTGGTGATGCCGCGGACCTGGAAATCGGCTCTGGCACCCGCTCTGGCGGGCATCCCGGAGCGCATCGGCTTCGTCGGCGAGGCGCGCTTCGGCCTGATCAACCAGTGGCGCTGGGGCGAAAAGAAACTGCCGCGCATGATCGACAAGAAATGCGCGCTGGCGCTGCCGGACGGCACGCCACTGCCGCCGGAATGGCCGGTACCCCAGTTCCGCGTGCCCGCCGACGAGATCGCGCGCTGGCGGCAGACCAATGGGCTGGGAACCGGTCCGGCGGTCGCGCTCGGTCCCGGCTCAGTGGGCTCGTCCAAGCGCTGGACCTATTATGCCGAGGCCGCAAAACTGCTGGTCGAGCGCGGGCTGGACGTCTGGATCATCGGCGGCCCGGGCGAGAAGGACCTCGCCAACGAAATCATTGCCGCCGCCGGTCCCCGCGCTCGCGATCTTACGACCAACGACCTGCGCAATGGCGTGATCGGCATGGCCGCCGCCAATGTCGCCGTGGCCAATGATTCCGGCCTGATGCATATTGCGGCCGCCGTTGGCACGCCGACCGTCGGCATTTTCGGACCGACCAGCCCACAGCTTTGGGGACCGCTCAATCCGCTGGCGGCCACCGTGCAGACCAAGACCATCGTTCCCTGCCAGCCGTGTCACAGACCGGTCTGCACCATGAACAACCATGCCTGCATGCGGGACATTCCGGCCGACGATGTCGCCGAGATTATCCAGAGCGTGATGGCCGAGGCGTCCAACAGAAGCGCGCAGATATGACGACCACGCAAGCAAAGCCCGCAGCGTTTCTCGATCGCGACGGCGTCATCAATTACGACGACGGCTATATGGGCACATCCGATCGCATCCGCTGGATGCCGAACGCGGCCAAGGCTATTCGCCGGCTCAACGATGCCGGCTATTTCGTCTTCCTGTTTTCCAACCAGTCCGGCGTAGCACGCGGTTATTTCACCGAAGACGAACTCAATACGCTGTTTAAGTGGATGCGCTCCGAACTCGCGGCACAAGGCGCCCGCATCGATGACGTCCGCTATTGCCCGCATCATCCGGCTGGATCAGTTGCTGGCTATCTGGAAGATCATCACTGGCGCAAGCCGAGCCCGGGCATGATCCTCGACCTGATGCAGCACTGGCCTGTGCAACGCAAAGGTAGTTTTGCCATCGGCGACCGCGATTCGGATATCGAAGCGGCCAAGGCTGCGCACCTGCCCGGCTTCCTGTTTGCAGGCGGCGACTTGGACGCGTTCGTTGCGGATATCCTGCAGGGTCAGAGCAGCCTGCGATAAACCTCAGCGATTCCGCGCGCTTCCGCATCGAGGCTGAATTTGTCGAGCACGCGCTGGCGTGCACGTTCACCCATGGCTGCAGCGGCATCGGGATCGCGCATCAGCGGCTCCAATGCCAGCGTGAGTGCCACTGCATCGCCGGTTGGCACGAGCTTGCCGGTCACGCCCTCCTCGACCACGATCTCCGCGGCGCCCGCACGCGTTGCGACCAACGCAGCTCCCGCCGACATAGCCTCGATCAACGTCAGACCGAAGCCTTCATTACGCGAAGTGAAAGCGTAGATCGTCAGGCGTTGATACCATCGCTCGACCTCTTCGATCGG
Source organism: Tardiphaga sp. OK245 (assembly GCF_900108575.1). Classification (NCBI taxonomy): domain Bacteria; kingdom Pseudomonadati; phylum Pseudomonadota; class Alphaproteobacteria; order Hyphomicrobiales; family Nitrobacteraceae; genus Tardiphaga; species Tardiphaga sp. OK245. Next base: position 106,758 of record NZ_FNWZ01000008.1, read on the forward strand.
CAACTCGCCGGTGACGACGATGCGCGACTGCAGACCGGCATCGGCGATCTTCTTCTTGAGCTCATTGGCAAAGCCGATCTGATCCGGCGTGATCGCGCCGACGATGACGGCGATGAAATCGGGATAGCGCGGCAACAACTCGCACATCGCCTCGACAAACAGATCGGTGCCCTTCTGCGCGCGCACGCGGCCGAAGCAGCCGATTGCATAGCGCCCCGGTAGCTTCACCTCGGCAAACGCCGCTCGGCGATCGATGGGCGGCGCGTAGCGGTCGGTATCCACACCATGCGTCACCACCGTCGCAGACCGTTTCAGATATGACGCGGAAATGTCGCTGGTCGCGATGATGGCATCCATCCGGCTGATCAGCCAGCGTGTGATCCAGGTATGATGGCGCTGCGCTGCCGAGGTGAAGAGCAGTTTCATCGGCCACCCGAGCGCCTTGAGCAGAACGCCGGCAATCATCTCGTTGTTGCGCCGCGCGTGCCAAATCACAGGCTTGCGGCGCAGCCACAATTTCACGAGATCGCCGATATCCATGCGCGCAATGCCGGCGGGCGCGTCGGATCCAAGCCAAGCCGCGTCGAACATGTCTGCGAGTTTCGGCGCCACCATACGATTGGTCGCCGTCACACCGGAGTAGCGCCAGTGCAGATTCGTGACGATCAGCTGCAGTTTATCGGCCGTTTTGCCCGCAATCGGCACAGGTGACTCCATTTCGCCCGATTTCCTATACGCAACATTAAGCATAGTGGCCAGTTGCCGGCCGTCGAAACCCACTCTTCATCCCGGGCGCGATAGCGTTCCCAAAACGGGAGAGTGAGTAAATCCAATGACCGTCCTTGTCACCGGCGGCGCCGGTTATATCGGAAGTCACATGGTCCATGCGCTGGTGGAAGCCGGCGAGAGCGTGGTCGTGATCGACAATTTGTCGACGGGCTTCTCAACATATCTCCCCGAGGGCGTTCCGCTGTTTATCGGCGATGTCGCTGATGAGAACCTTGTCGAGGGCGTCATTGCTGCCCATGGCATCGACGCCATCATCCATTTTGCGGGCTCTGTCGTCGTGCCGGAATCGATGCGCGACCCGCTTGCCTACTATCGCAACAACACGATGACGACACGCAACCTGCTCAGCGCGGCAGTGAAGTGCGGCGTCAAAAAATTTATCTTCTCATCGACCGCTGCCGTCTACGGCAATCCCGATTTCACGCCGGTGGCAGAAGATGCCCCAACGCGTCCGCTGTCGCCTTACGGATCGTCGAAGCTGATGACCGAGATCATGCTGCACGACATCGCACCGGCCTATGGCATGGAGTTTGTCGCGCTGCGTTACTTCAACGTCGCCGGCGCCGATCCGCAGGGCCGCACAGGCCTCGCCACCATGGGCGCAACGCATCTGCTCAAGATCGCCGTCGAGGCCGCCACCGGCCAGCGCAGCAAGATCGACGTGTTCGGAACCGATTACCCGACGCCCGACGGAAGCTGCATCCGCGACTTCATCCATGTGAGCGACCTCGTTCAGGCCCACCGCGCCGCATTGAGCTACCTGCGCGAAGGCGGCGCATCCACGACCCTGAATTGCGGCTATGGCCGCGGCTATTCGGTGCTGGAAACCATCGAAGCCGTGCGCCGTGCATCGGGCCGAAATTTCGCGGTTCAATACGCGCCGCGCCGCGACGGCGACATCATGACCATGATTGCCGATACGTCCCGAATCCGCGCGACGCTCGACTGGACGCCCCAATACGACGATCTCGAAACCATCGCCCGCCACGCGCTGGCCTGGGAAGAGAAGCTCGCCCGCGAGCGCTATGGGATCGAATTGATAGCGAAGTCGGCCTGAGTAGTTAGATCAGCGCCGGCACTGCGTCGGCGTCTCGCCGAAACGCCGCCGAAATCGCTGATTGAAGTATGAGATCTCGTTGAAGCCACTGGCTAGCGCGATTTCACTGATCTTCAGCCGATCACCCTGCTCGCTCGTCAGCAAACGCATTGCATGCTGCAGACGGCGCTCCAGAAGGCGTTCGGTGAAACTCGATCCGGTATCTTGCAGAAGGTCCTGGAGATAGCGCGGCGACACATCCAGCCGGCGCGCGACCTGCCCCACCGAGAAATCCGGCTCCGCGAAATGGCGATCGATCTCTGCGATGATTTCCTGCGTTCGCGACGCGCGCAGACCGCGCATCGACGCAAGTTGTGCAGCGTCGCCGCGGGCACCTAGCGCGAGCGCCGTCAGATCCAGCAATGTTGTGCTGATATGGCTGTCGAGCTCCGCATCATGCGGATCGCGCAGCAGATCGACCGAGATGTCGATGTAGCGCCGTAAATGAGCAACGGCTGCGCGCCGTTCGTCGAGCGGCTGGATCAGGAGATCGTCGACATTGCCAATGAGGGGCAACAGGCGCTCCCTGCTGACGGTCAGCGTCGTCGACGAGAAATCCGCATCCGATCGCAAATCGGCCGGACGTCCGTTTGTGCCAAGAAATGCGCGATCTGACGACAAGGCCGTCTCGCGCCCGACCTGATCGACAACCAGCATCCCCTCGCCTCGATGAAACATCAAACAGAAATCATCGTCGGGTCCGCGCGAGATTGCCGTTCTGGATCGCCGGATTCGACTGAACGTGCCGCCGAACCGCGTGACCCGCACCTTCGAATAATCTGCCCAGTGCACGAAGGCCGAGAATGGCCGATCTTCAGCACGTGTGATGTCCACGCAGCAGGTGAGCGCTTCCATGTTTTCGCACCACAGTGCGAATTTCTGATGATCCAGCAATTCCGGATCAAATCCATCTGAGACAAAACTGGCCTGATGCATACGTCCAACTCATTTCCGACGAATAGTGTAGCAACACAGAACAAACTCATCACGAAAAATCTCGGCAGAGCGATGTTCTGCGACCATTTTTGTATAGTGCGCATATGTGCTGTTGCGACAGCGCCACATCGACGCGAAGTTTAGTGGCAGTGCGCGAGAACTAAAATCTGCTACGCGCGTGAACAAGACCTCTCCGCCAGCCCTGTCATTGTGCAAGTGGAAGCCGCGAGTCCCGACATCATTCGCAGATGTCTTCGCTCGACGACACTTCACATGCGATCGCTGATGACGGCGATGCATCGGAAATCACTTGCCGCGCGCAAGAAACTGAGGGGCCTGATCATGAAGAGAGTATTCGCTGGCGCAGCACTGCTTATCGGTGCAGCCGTTCCTGCCATTGCGGCCGACATGCCCTATCCGGTGAAGGCGCCAGTCGCGCCCGTCCAGGTGTTCTCCTGGACCGGCTTCTATGTCGGCGCCAATGTCGGTTTCGGCGGCGACAAGTTCGACTATCCGTTCCAGGCTACACAGCGGCAGTTGCAGGCAGAGGCAGCCGCGCTCGTTGCCAGCACCAACGGCAATTTCAGCCTGACCTCGAGCGGTTTCTTCGGCGGTGGACAGGCTGGCTACAACTATCAATACAACGGCGGCTTCGTCGTCGGCATCGAGACTGACTTCCAGTGGTCCGGCATCAAGGGCCGCTTCGAGGGCAATCAGACGCTGAACAATAACGGCGTGACCACGTCCGCAGCATTCGGCACCGGCTCCGAAGTCGAATGGTTCGGCACGATTCGCGGCCGGCTCGGCTATGCATGGGACCGCGTGTTCCTGTACGGCACCGGCGGCGGCGCCTATGGCCGGGTCAACACCAACGGGAACTTTACTCTGACCGGCCCGAATGGTGTGCTCGGCCAGGTTGCGGCGGTGTCGGCCGGCCAGACACAGTGGGGCTGGACCGCCGGTGCGGGCCTCGAATACGCATTCACCCCGCAGTGGTCGTTCAAGACCGAATATCTCTATGTGGATCTTGGCCGGAGCACGCTGTTCTCCACTGCCGTCAACGACATCGCCAATGGCTTCTCCTCCAACTCCAGCATCGCGGTCGATACCAGGTTCCACACCATGAAAGCAGGGGTGAATTACCGGTTCTGATCGGGCTACATCCTGCCGACCGGAAGCATGGCGCGTACCTGTCGCGTGCCGTGCTTCCGAGAGATTCTAGGGCAAAATCGGCCCGAATCCGGCTGCAGATGCCGCCGGACCAACGGGTTAACAAAGTCTTGGCAAGCCCGATTTTGGCTTGAAAAACCGCGATTTAACGGGCAATCAGGCGGCTGTTTCGCAAGCTGACCCTGGCGCCTCGGCAAATCCCTGCCCGGCGCCGTCGCTGGACCGCGGATGGCCAAGATTACTCGCAAAGTCACTGACGATCCTTACGGCGCCTGGGCGCTGATCCGCCGCTTGGTCGCCGAACAGGCGGTCACCTATTGGCGGCGCTACCTCCTGGCCTTCCTGCTGATGGCGGTCTCCGCCGCGACCACCGCAGGCGCCGCCTATATGCTTGGCGAGGTCATCAACCAGGCCTATGTGGACAAGAGCATCGAGCGCATCGCCCTGTTCTCGGGCTTCGTGGTGGTGATCTTCCTGATCAAGGGCGCGTCGACCTACGGCCACACCGTCATTCTGTCGAAGATCTCCAACGCCATTGTCGCCAACAATCAGCGCCGGCTGTTCGCCAAGCTGATGAACGAGAGCATCGGTTTCTTCTCGGAGCGGCATTCGTCGGAATTCCTGCAGCGGCTTACCGCCGGCGCTAATTCGGTGACGCAGGTACTCAGCTTGTTGATCAACGCCGTCGGCCGCGATCTGCTGTCGCTGATCGCGCTGGTCGGCGTGATGGTGATGCAGGACCCCTATATGGCGTTGTTCGGCTTCCTGGTGGCGCCGCCCGCGATGCTGGTGCTGCGCAAGCTGGTCCGCCGTATCAAGGGTCTCGCCCGCAACCAGTTCACCGGGACCACCGAGATTCTGGAAGTGATGCAGGAATCGCTGCAGGGCATCCGCACGGTGAAGGCGTTCACGCTCGAACAGACCATGCAGCAACGCATGGAAGCGAGCATCACGGCCGTCGAGCAGAACGCCAACAAGATGGCGCGCGTCTCCAGCCGCTCTAGCCCGCTGATGGAAACCCTCGGCGGTTTCGCCATCGCGGCGTCGCTGATGTATGGCGGCTATCGCGTGGTGGCCATGGGCGCGACACCCGGGCAATTCTTTTCCTTCGTCACCGCCTTCCTGCTGGCCTATGAGCCGGCGAAGCGGCTGGCGCGGCTGAACATCGATCTCAACAGTCAGATCATCGGCGCGCATACGCTGCTGGAGATCGTAGACAGTCCGGCTTCCGAACCCAACGACGATCACAAACCGGCGCTGAAACTGACCGATGCGCGCGTCGAATTGCATGACGTGACGTTCCGCTATCGCCCCAATGAGGTGGTGCTCAACCGCATGAGCTTCGTCGCCGAGCCCGGCAAGGTGACCGCATTGGTCGGTCCCTCCGGCGGCGGCAAGTCCACCGTGCTGGCACTACTGCTGCGACTCTATGAGGTCAGCGAAGGCGATATCACCATCGACGGCCAGTCGATCGGCCAGGTGTCGCGGCGCTCGCTGCGCGGCCAGACCGCCTATGTCGGCCAGGACGTCTATCTGTTCCGCGGCACCATCCGCGAAAACATCGCCTTCGGCAAACCGGGCGCGACGGAAGACGAGATCGTAGCGGCAGCCAAGGCCGCCTGCGCCCATGATTTCATCATGGGCTTCCCGCTCGGATACGAGACGCCGGTCGGCGAGCATGGCGCACAACTCTCCGGCGGCCAGCGCCAACGCATCGCCATTGCGCGCGCGCTGGTGAAGAACGCGCCGGTCATCCTGCTGGACGAAGCTACCGCAGCGCTGGATTCCGAATCCGAAAAATCGGTGCAGGAAGCCATCGAGCATCTCTGCCAGAATCGCACCACGATCGTCATTGCGCACCGCCTGCACACCATCATGCACGCCGACGCCATTCTTGTGGTCGAGGGCGGCGAGATCGTCGAGCGCGGCCGCCACGACGACCTGCTGCGCCGTGGCGGACGCTACGCGTCGTTCTTCCGCTTGCAACATCGTGATGCTTCGCCGCTGGCACCGCTTCATGCGTCGGCGTAAGACTTGCCTCTGTTTTCTGCCGCGCAAGCACGGCATCCGTTTTAATCCCAGCCTTCACAACCAGCCCGAGAGCCGTCCATGACCGCATCGTTCGTTATCGCTCCTCCACCGCAGGCCGCCATCGCCGTTCAGGGCGAGACTTCGAAATTCCCGGTGCGCCGTGTCTGGTGCGTGGGCCGCAACTATCTCGAGCACATCCGGGAGCTCGGCAATGACGAGCGCAACCCTCCCTTCTTCTTCGCCAAACATGCCGACATGATCGTGCCTGATGGCAGCGAAATCCCATACCCGACCCTGACCAAGGACATGCAGCACGAGGTCGAGCTCGTCGTCGCGCTGAAGAGCGGCGGCCTCAACATCTCGCCGGACAAGGCGCTCGATCACGTCTGGGGCTATGGCGTCAGCGTCGACCTCACCCGCCGCGACCTCCAGACCATCTCGCGCAAGAAAGAGCAGCCCTGGGAAATCGGCAAGTCGTTCGACATGTCGGCCCCCACCGGCGCGCTGGTCCCCGCTTCAAAGGTCGGTCATCCCTCGAAGGGCAAGATCTGGCTCTCGGTGAACGGTACCGAACGTCAGAAGGGCGACCTGTCCGAGATGATCTGGAACATCGCCGAGATCATTTCCAAGCTGTCGCTGCAGGTCGAACTCGGCGCCGGCGACGTGATCCTGACCGGCACCCCGGCGGGCGTTGCCGCGCTTCAGCCGGGTGACAAGGTCGAATGCGGCGTCGACGGCATCGGCACCTTGAAGTTCGAAATCACCAAACCCAAGTAAGTCACGCACGCCTTTACTGCGAAAGGCCGCGCGTCACGCGCGGCCTTTTTCGTTTCGGCTCCATCAGGGAAGCGATCCATGCCGCTCGAACTAGGTCTCGACACGTTCGGTGACGTCACACGTGGCGCCGGCGGCGAAATGCTGTCACATGCACAAGTCATCCGCAATGTCATCGACGAGGCCGTCCTCGCCGATCAGCTCGGCGTCGACTTCTTTGGCGTCGGTGAGCATCACCGCGCAGACTTTGCCGTATCGGCGCCCGAAGTCGTGCTCGCGGCGATCGCCACGCGCACCAAGCGCATTCGCCTCGGTTCAGCCGTGACCGTGCTGAGCTCCGACGATCCGATCCGCGTTTTCCAGCGCTTTGCGACCGTGGATGCCGCATCGAACGGCCGCGCCGAAGTCATCCTCGGCCGCGGCTCGTTCACAGAATCCTTCCCGCTGTTCGGCTTCAAGCTCGACCAGTACGAGACGCTGTTCGAGGACAAGCTCGATCTGTTCGCCGCGCTCGCGTCCGAGCCGGAAGTAACCTGGAGCGGCACGACCCGCCCGCCACTCACCAATCAGCGCGTCTATCCGCCGATTGAGGCCGGCAGGCTGATGACCTGGATTGGCGTCGGCGGCAGTCCTGAGTCAGTCGTTCGCGCGGTGCGCTATGACATGCCTTTGATGCTGGCGATCATCGGCGGCGAGCCCGAGCGATTCAAACCCTATGTGGATCTCTATCACCGCGCCTATGGCGAGATTAAGCGACCGGTAAAGCCGATCGGCGTGCATTCGCCAGGCTATGTCGCCGTCAGCGACGAGCAGGCGCGTGAGGAACTGTGGTCTGATTACAAAGCAATGCGCGATCGCATCGGCAAGGAGCGCGGCTGGCCGCCGATGCAACGCCGCGAATTCGATCAGGAAGCCGAACACGGCTCGCTCTATGTGGGATCGCCAGAGACCGTGGCGAAGAAGATCGCGAAAACCGCGAAGGCGCTCGGCATTTCGCGCTTCGATCTGAAATACAGCGCGGGGCCATTGCCGCATGAGAAGCTGATGACGTGTATCGAGCTATACGGAACAAAGGTCATTCCGATGGTCCGAGAGATGCTCAAATAACAAAAAGCCCCGGATCACTCCGGGGCTTTTCTTCTTCAATTCGTCAAAACAAACTCAGTAGCGGTAGTGGTCCGCCTTGAACGGGCCTTCGGTCTTCACACCGATATAAGCAGCCTGTTCCTTGCTGAGCGTGCTCAGCTTGACGCCGATCTTGGCGAGATGCAGACGGGCTACCTTCTCGTCGAGCGACTTCGGAAGGACGTAGACTTCCTTCTTGTACTTGCCGTCCTTGTTGTTGGCATAGAGTTCGATCTGCGCCAGCGTCTGGTTGGTGAACGAAGCCGACATCACGAAGGATGGATGTCCGGTCGCGTTGCCGAGGTTCACCAAGCGGCCTTCGGACAGCAGGATCATGCGCTTGCCGTCTGGGAAGGTGATTTCGTCGACCTGCGGCTTGATGTTGTCCCACTTCAGGTTCTTCAACGTGGCGATCTGGATCTCGTTGTCGAAGTGACCGATGTTGCAGACAATGGCACGATCCTTCATCGCGCGCATGTGCTCGATGGTGATGATGTCCTTGTTGCCGGTCGCGGTGACGAAGATGTCGGCGCGCGGTGCGGCGTCTTCCATGGTCACGACTTCATAGCCTTCCATCGCCGCCTGCAATGCGCAGATCGGATCGATTTCGGACACCAGCACGCGGCAACCCGCCTGGCGCAGCGAAGCGGCCGAGCCCTTGCCGACGTCGCCGAAGCCGGCAACCATGGCGACCTTGCCGGACATCATGACGTCGGTGCCGCGACGGATGCCGTCGACCAGCGATTCACGGCAGCCATAGAGGTTGTCGAACTTCGACTTGGTCACGGAGTCATTGACGTTGATCGCGGGCCACAACAGCGTGCCAGCCTTCTGCATGTCGTACAAACGATGCACACCCGTGGTGGTCTCTTCCGAGACGCCCTTGATGCTGTCGGCGATCGCCTTGAAGTAGCCCTTCGGTTTCTCCTTGAGCTGCTTCTTGAGCAGCGCGAAGAACACTTCCTCTTCTTCCGAACCCGGCTTGTCCAGGAACGCCGTGTCGCCGTTCTCGGCCTTGAGGCCGAGATGGACATACATGGTGGCGTCGCCGCCGTCGTCGAGGATCATGTTGGGATGACCGCCGCCATGCCAGTCGAACAGCTTGGCGGTGTAGTCCCAATATTCACTGAGACTTTCGCCCTTGATGGCGAACACCGGAATGCCGGCTGCTGCGATCGCGGCAGCGGCATGATCCTGGGTCGAATAGATGTTGCAGGAGACCCAGCGGATGTCGGCGCCGAGCGCCTTCAGCGTCTCGATCAGCACTCCGGTCTGAATGGTCATGTGCAGCGAGCCGGCAATACGCGCGCCCTTCAGAACCTGCTTCGGGCCGAATTCCTCGCGGGTGGCCATCAGGCCGGGCATCTCGGTCTCAGCGATCGAGAGCTCCTTGCGGCCGAATGGCGCGAGATTGATATCCTTGACGATGTAGTCCGTGAAACCGTTGGGGGCGGTCATGTTTTAATCCTTGATGAGAGAGCGATTCCGCAGCGCTCGCGCCTTCGCGAGCGAACACGGAATCTCGATGTGATAGTCACTTCTGGGTTCCGGGTTCGTATGCGCGAAGATGCGCACACGCCTCGGAACGACGAATTTGTGGTTAGACGTTACGCTTCAGCGCATCGACGAGATCAGTCTTCTCCCAGGAGAATCCGCCGTCGGCATCCGGCGTGCGACCGAAATGACCGTAGGCCGACGTGCGGGCGTAGATCGGCTTGTTGAGGTCGAGATGCTTGCGGATGCCGCGCGGCGTCAGGTCCATCGCGGCAGCGACGGCCTTCTCGATGGCATCGTCAGCGACCTTGCCGGTGCCGTGGGTGTCGACATAGATCGACAGCGGGCGCGCCACGCCGATGGCGTAAGCGAGCTGCAACGTCGCCTTGTCGGCGAGGCCTGCGGCGACGATGTTCTTGGCGACGTAACGCGCAGCGTAAGCGGCCGAACGGTCCACCTTGGTGGAGTCCTTACCCGAGAATGCACCGCCACCATGCGGGGCTGCGCCGCCGTAGGTGTCGACGATGATCTTGCGGCCGGTCAGGCCTGCGTCGCCATCGGGACCGCCGATGAAGAACTTGCCGGTTGGGTTGATGTGCCAGATCGTCTTATCGCTGATCCAGCCATCCGGCAGCGCCTTGCGGACGTAGGGCTCGACGCGTTCGCGCACCTGGTTCGAGGTCATGTCCTCAACGAGATGCTGATGCGAGACGACGATTTCGCGCACACCAACGGGCTTGCCGTTTTCGTACTGCACGGTGACCTGGCTCTTGGAGTCCGGACCGAGCACCTTTTCGGTACCGGCATGACGGGCTTCCGAGATCAGGCGCAGAATCTTGTGCGCGTAGAAGATCGGTGCCGGCATCAGCTCGGGCGTTTCGTTGGTAGCGTAACCGAACATGATGCCCTGGTCGCCAGCGCCTTCTTCGGCATTGGTCGGCTGCTTGGCATCGACGCCCTGTGCGATATCGGCCGACTGCGGATGCAGCAGAATCTCGACGTCGGCGGTCTTCCAGTGGAAACCGTCCTGCTCGTAGCCGATGTCCTTGATGGCGGCGCGAACGACGGCTTCGATGTGGTCGTTGGTGACGGTGGATGGACCGCGGGTCTCACCGGCGATCACAACCTTGTTGGTGGTGGCGAGGGTTTCGCAGGCAGCGCGAATATCCCAAGGATCAATGCCCGCCTTAGGGCCTTCGCGGAAGAACAGATCGACGATCTCGTCGGAGATACGGTCGCAGACCTTGTCGGGATGGCCTTCGGAAACCGATTCACTGGTGAAGAGATAAGACGCGCGCATCAACTGGTCCTCTAGGTTGCGCCGGAGCCCGGCAGCCTTTGTCACATTGTTCCAGAAATGTCAGTCGCGACGCCGCGAGATGACGTAGGATTCGTCGTAGAACCAGAGACCGTTGTGCTTGCGCAAAACTTCTCGGGTGGCATCCAGGTAACGGCCGCTCTCCGTCACTTCCGTCAAACGGTCATCCTCGATTTGAGCCACGTAAACCGCCGCGTTCCACGCTGCAAAAGCCGTCGAAGTTCCGATCGATCCGGTCACCTCGTTCGGCAGCGCCTCCATGGCGTAGCGAAAGATCGACCGCTGGTCGGAATAGGCATTGAAGTTCAGATCGCGGCCGGCTGAGCCCAGCTCGTATTTCACTGCGCGCAATAGCTCATGACGGCTCACGGCGAAAGGGTTTTCTTTGGGCCAGACGGCTTGGACGATCTCCATGCCGGGGTCCTGCCCATGCGAATGGATACCGATCAGTCGCCCACCTGCCCGCAGGGCCCGGGCCAGCGGCGCCATGATCCGTTTGGCCCGAAATTGCACCGAAGACTTCGCCCGATAGGGCTGGGAGGCGATAATCAGGTCGAAATTGGCCTCCGTGCGCCCTGCCCGCGGGATAATCGAATCCAGCAGGAACCGGTGATCCTCGCGATAAACCACCAGCGCCACAGGCCGTTCATAGGTCGGCATGCCCGATCTGGGGTTGATGCTGGCCCGCCAGTTGTCCTCAAGAAAAGCTCCAAGTCCGGCGATCTGGTCGGCGAATTCGCCGGACGAAGCCCCTCGCAGCGGAACTTCGTGCCAGATCATGGCGGCTGCGGCGGCCGGCGATGCTGGGGTCAGTGTGGGTGCCTCGGCATAATGCATGTTGGTCAGCACGAAGACCGTGGCGGGATGTTCGAACAGCCGATCCGGCACCTTGTCCAGCGTCAGCCGGACGTCCTCGAGGCTGAGCTCCTTGCCGGCGATATAGAATGGCATATGCGGAAAACGGCCGTGCATCGAGCGCATCACCCGCGCCAGCACCGTGCCGTCGCCAACGCCCGCATCGAACACCCGCAGCGCTGGCGGGCGCGGATGGATGCTGGCCAATTCGAGGCCGACGCGATCGGCAATGACCCGCTTTTCCGAGCAGGTATGGACAAACAGCAGGTATTTCTGCCGGTTCTCGAAGAAGCGGAAATTGCTGCGCGGATCGCGACGTTCGATTGGCGGCTCCAGCCCGCGTGGCGGCGGCACGCCCTCCGGCATCGATTGGGCAATGAAGGCCTGAATCCGTTCCAGCGTGTCGATGGTGATGCGCTTTCCCTCACGCAGGCGATTCACCAGCTTGCCGTCGTTGACGGCCCGGCGACCGAAGGTCGACTCCGCCATCTCCGCCTGTCGGCAGAAATCCGAGATGATTCCGAGGATCTGATCGTTCTTCATGTGCGGGGATGTGACCGGAAGTGGGCAGAATTATGCTTGGCCCACTCTTTAGCACAGTCTGCCCACAGATGAAATGCCCCCTTCGATCCGCCTGCCGTCGTGTGAAAGTCGCGCGCTTCTGCTAGGATGTGCCAAGTTCAAATTCTCGCCTTCCGACTACTCAAAACGGGCTTTCTCCATGCGCATTGCGATGATCGGCACCGGTTACGTCGGCCTTGTGTCCGGCGCCTGCTTCGCCGATTTCGGCCATAACGTGATCTGCGTGGACAAGGACAGCAGCAAGATCGACGCCCTGCTCCGTGGCGAGATCCCGATCTTCGAGCCCGGCCTGGACGCGCTGGTGGCCAGCAATGTGAAAAGCGGCCGGCTCGGCTTCAGTCTCGACCTCAGTGAAGCCGTGAAGACGGCGGATGCCGTGTTCATCGCGGTCGGAACCCCGTCCCGCCGCGGCGATGGCCACGCCGATCTCAGCTACGTGCATGCCGCTGCGCGCGAGATCGCCGCCAACCTGCGCGCTTATACCGTGGTGATCACCAAGTCGACCGTGCCGGTCGGCACCGGCGACGATGTGGAACGCATCATCAAGGAAACCAATCCCGACGCCGACGTCGCCGTGGCGTCAAACCCGGAATTCCTGCGCGAGGGCGCCGCGATCCGCGACTTCAAGCATCCCGACCGGATCGTTGTCGGCACCGACGACGAGCGCGCGCGCGCAGTGATCTCGGAGATCTATCGCCCGCTTTATCTCAATCAGGCGCCCATCATGTATACGGGTCGGCGCACCGCCGAGCTGATCAAATACGCCGCCAACGCATTTCTCGCGACCAAGATCACCTTCATCAATGAAATCGCTGATCTGGCCGAGCGGACCGGCGCGGATGTCCAGGACGTCGCGCGTGGCATCGGTCTCGATAACCGCATCGGCGCGAAGTTCCTGCATGCGGGTCCCGGCTTCGGTGGCTCGTGTTTTCCGAAGGATACCCGCGCACTGGTCAAGACCGGTCAGGACTACGACGCGCCGTTGCGGATCGTCGAGGCAGTCCTCACCGTCAACGATAACCGCAAGCGCGCCATGGCCCGGAAGGTGTCTGCCGCGCTTGGCGGCAATCTGCGCGGCAAGACCGTCGGCGTGCTCGGACTGACGTTCAAGCCCAACACCGACGACATGCGCGAGGCGCCGTCGATCCCCTTGATCACCGCGCTTCAGGATCTCGGCGCGACCGTGCAGGCCTACGATCCCGTCGGCATGGAACAGGCCAGGCACGAACTGCCGGATATCACCTATTGCAACGATGCCTATGCCTGCGCGACTGGCGCCGACGCGCTCGTGATCGTGACCGAATGGGAGCAGTTCCGCGCACTCGACCTCGCACAAGTGAAGCAGAAGATGAAGCAGCCGGTCATCGTGGACCTGCGCAACATCTACCGCCCCGAGGAGATGGAGAAAGCCGGTTTCACTTATGAGAGCGTCGGGCGCGGGAAGTCCTGAGAGCTCACCGTCAGGAGACGGAAATGCAAATGCCCGGCAAAAGCCGGGCATTTTTGTTGGCGAGCCGCCGGTCAGGCGACAGCGGGCTTACTTGCCCCAGAGCTCGTTCGCGACATCGACTGCGAGCTTGAGCTTGGCCCACTGCTCTTCCTCGCTGAGGATGTTGCCTTCCTCGGTCGATGCAAAACCGCATTGCGGCGACACGGCCAGCTGCTCGAGCGGCGCGAACTTCGAAGCCTCTTGCAGGCGCGCCTTGATGTCTTCCTTCTTCTCGAGCTCGCCGAACTTCGAGGTGATAACACCAACCACGACGACCTTGTTGCCCTTCGGCAGGAAGCGCAGCGGTTCGAAGCCGCCTGCACGATCCGAATCGTATTCGAGGAAGTAGCCGTCGTAATTGGTACCAGCGAGCAGCGTTTCAGCCACTGGCTCGTAGCCGCCCGACGAAATCCAGGTGGAGCGGAAGTTGCCGCGGCAGACATGCGTGGTGATTACCATATCCGCAGGACGCTCGGCGATCGCGTAATTGATGATGCGCGAATAGATCTGCTGCAGATTGTCGGCATCCTCGCCGCGTGCACGGACCTTGTTCAGCTCGTCTTCCGAGCAGAGATAGGCCCAGACCGTGTCGTCGAACTGCAGGTAGCGGCAGCCGGCGTCATAGAACGCCTTCACCGCCTTGCGATAGGTCTTGGCCAGATCCTCGAAGAACACTTCGATATCCGGATAGATCTCCTTCGAGATCGCCTTGCGACCGCCGCGGAAATGCAGAACTGCCGGCGACGGGATGGTCATTTTCGCGGTGACGCCGGCGGTGTCGCAGTGCTTCTTCAGGAACTTGAAGTGCGCAAGCATCGGATGATCGTCGGGGAAATCGACCTTGCCGATCACGCGCACCGAGTCGTGACGGGTCTCGACGCCGGTGAACTGGATGCCGGTGTCGGGATGATAGAGTTCGCAGCCGGTCAGCTTGGCGAGGAAGTCGAAGTGCCACCACGAACGACGGAACTCGCCGTCGGTGGCGAGCTTGAGGCCGGTCGAGGCCTGGCGATGCACAACCTTCTCGATCTCGATGTCTTCAACCTTGCGCAGGTCGTCGGCCGAAATCTCGCCCTTCTCCAGCTTGGCGCGCGCTTCCTTGATCGATGCGGGCCGCAACAGGCTGCCGACTTCGTCGGCACGGAACGGGGCTTTGGTTCTCTGCATAGTCGTTACTCCAGAATGCTTGGTTTGCAGATCAGCCGGGTGTGCCGGCCGTGTGTTTGTTCTTGCTGCCGGCCGCGCCGGCGACGCCGAGGAAATACTCCAGCACGGCGGGATCGGATTTCAACGCTGCACTCGTTGCATCATGCACGATGGTGCCGCGTTCCAATATCACGACACGATCGGCAAGCCCGAGTATTTTTTGGGCATTCTGTTCAACGATGATGGAACAGATGCCGCCGGCGCGTGTGATCTTGCCCAGCGCTGCCAGCAACTCATCGACGATGATCGGTGCAAGGCCTTCGGTCGGTTCGTCCAGCAGCAGCACCTGCGGATTGAGCGTCAGCGCACGGCCGATCGCCAGCATCTGCTGTTCACCGCCAGACAGCTGATTGCCGAAATTGTTCTTGCGCTCTTCGAGCCGCGGAAACATCTCGTAGATCTTCTTGACGTCCCATGGCCCAGGCTGCGCCACGGCGGTCATGTTTTCTTCCACGGTGAGCGAGCGGAAGATGTTGCGCTCCTGCGGCACCCAGCCGATGCCGGCGCGGGCGCGCTGGTCCGGCCGCAGCGACGTGATGTCTTTTCCGCCAAGCTTCAGCGTGCCGCTGAAGCGGCGGGTGACGCCGACGATGGAATTAATCAGCGTGGTCTTGCCGGTGCCATTGCGTCCGAGCAGCGCCAGCACCTGGCTTTCGCCGAGTTGCAGCGTCATCTTGGGAATGACCACGGCTTCGCCATAGCCCGCGCGCAGGTCATTGATGTCGAGAAGGTCAGACATCGGCGCCCTCGCCCAGATACACGGCCTTGACGCGCGGATCGCGCGCCACTTCGTCCGGCGGGCCTTCCACCAGCATGGCGCCCGCGACCAGCACAGAGATGCGATCGGCAAAGGAGAATACCAGATCCATGTCGTGCTCGATCAGCAACACGGTGACGTCGCGCGGCAGGCTGGCGACGGCCGAGAGAATATCGTGGCGCTCGCTTTCCGGCACGCCTGCAGCCGGCTCGTCGAGCAGCAGCACGCGCGGCTTGGTGGCAATGGCGACGGCGATTTCGAGAAGGCGCTGCTTGCCATAGGGCAATGTCGCCGTCGGCTCATTCATGACGTCGAGCAGATGAAAGCGCGCGAGGTTTTCCGCGATCGCGTCATTGACGTCACTGCGGGTGCCCATGCGACGCCACCAGTCGCTGCCATGGCCGAGATGTTCGGACGCTGCGAGACCGACCGTCTCCAGCGGCGTCATGTCGGGGTAAAGCTGATTGATCTGGAAGGTCCGCGACAGCCCGCGCAGCACGCGCTTGTGCACCGGCAAGCCGGTGATGTCGTTGCCTTCGAGCAGAATGCGGCCGGAGTTCGGCTTAAGCACACCGGTCAGAAGATTGATCACGGTTGTCTTGCCAGCGCCGTTCGGACCGATCAGCGCGTGGCGCGCACCGGCCTCGATCTTCAGCGACAGATCGCGCGTGACGCGGAGGCCACCGAAAGATTTTTCGAGATTGACGGTTTCCAGCGCGATGGTCATGGCGCCTCACCTTCCGGCGCAACGACCGGCGTCTTGGCGCGGCTGAACTTGCTTGCGATCAGGCGCGGCAGGAACATCGCCCAGCGATGCATGCGGTCGCGGCCGATCAGCACGATGACCACCAGCACGGCGCCGATCCAGAACTGCCAGTATTGCGGCGTCAACGTCGAGAACAGCTCCTGCAGCAGTTTGAAGATCACCGCACCGATCAAGCCGCCATAGAGATAGCCGGTGCCGCCGATGATCAGCACCAGCATCAGGTCGGCGGAGCGATCGAAGGCGAAACCATCGAGCGAGGCCAGCGCCGTCGTCTGCGTCGAGAGTGCGCCGGCAACACCCGCATAGAAGGCGGCGATGGTGTAGATTGCGATCAGCCGACGATTGACGGGAATGCCGATCGCCGAGGCGCGCAGCGGATTGTTGCGGATCGCTCGCAGCGACAGGCCGAACGGCGAATGCACGATGCGTCGTGCCAGCAGGAACAAGACGAACAGCACGCAGAGACAATAGATGAAGCCGACCTTGCCGAAGATATCGAACGAGAACTGGCCGAGGATCGGCGCCATCTCGATGCCCTGAAGGCCATCGGAGCCACCGGTGATATTTGAAAAGCGGTTGGCGAGTTCGCGCAGCAACAGCGCAATACCGAGCGTCACCATCAGCCGCGTCAGATCTGACCCGCGCATGACGAGAAAGCTGGTCACGAAGCCGAGTACCATTGCGGCGAGACCAGCAACGACCAATGCGATCACAGGCTCCGTGACAATGCCGTGCAATGCCAGCAGCCCCGCCGCGTAGCCACCGAAGCCGAAGAATGCGGCGTGGCCGAGCGAGACGATGCCCGCATAGCCGAGGATGAGGTCGAGCGAGAGCGCGAACAGCGCGAGCCACGCGATCTCGGTCAGGATCAGGTAGCGGTTCGGAAACAGCAGGATGCAGCCTGCGGCGGCGAGCCAGAACACGACTTCGGGCCAGCGCCATTGCGCGCGCGCCATGGCGAAGGTGCCGACTTCCGGATGGGTGGTGCTGTTTGCGGTCATGACGCCCTCACCGCGCCGCGGTGCGGCCGAACAGGCCGTTCGGGCGCCAGATCAGGATCACGATCATCATGGTGTAGATCACGAAGGCGCCGAGCTTCGGCACGTAATATTTGCCGGCGACATCGCCGATGCCCAGCAGCAGCGAAGCCAGGAACGGTCCGGTGATGCTGGACGAGCCGCCGACCGTCACCACGATCAGGAAGTAGATCATGAATTTCAGCGGGAAATACGGATCGAGCCCGAGGATCTCGGCGCCAAGTGCGCCGCCCATGCCAGCCAATCCGCAGCCGAACGCGAAGGTCAGCGCGAAGACCTGCGGAACGTTGATGCCCAAACCTGACGCAGCCCGCGGATCGTCGACCGCGGCGCGCAGCCGGCTGCCGAAGCGCGTCTTCGACAGGATCATCTGCAATGCGATGGTGAGCAATCCGCAGATCAAGATGATCATCAGGCGATAGCGGCCGACGCCAAGGCCGAAGAGATTGATCTGACCCTGCAGATAATCCGGCAAATGAATAAAGGTCTGCGCTGAGCCCATGAAGTAGTCCATCGCCGTCACGGACATGAAGACGAGGCCGATGGTGAACAGCACCTGATCCAGATGGCTGCGCGCATAGAGATGGCGATATAGCGATCGCTCCAGCACGGCGCCGATCGCCCCGCTCACCACGAAAGCAATCGGCAAAGCCGCAAAGAATGGCAGGCCGGCGCGATTGACCAGGATCGCGCAGGCATAGCCGCCCGCCATGGCGAAGGCGCCGTGCGCGAGGTTAACGAAGTTCATCAGGCCCAGCGTCACCGCCAGCCCGCACGCCAGCACGAACAGCAACATGCCGTAGGCGACGCCGTCGAACAGAATGGTGAGAAGGGTCATGAAAGCGAGTTAGCCGTGATTAGAGAAACGTGAGATCGATATTTTAAAGCGACGTCATGGCCGGACTTGTTCCGGCCATCCACGCCTTGGCCAAAACGAAGACGTAGATGCCCGGGACATCCGGCGAAGCCGCGCTTCGCGCTTTTGCCCGGGCATGGCGTGGAGAGCGCGGTGCCAAACACGCGCTCCCTCCACGCAGCATTACTTCTTCGTCTTGCCGGGATCCTTCACGGCTTCGAATGTCGCGAATTCGACATTGTAGAGTTCGCCGTCCACCTTCTCGACCTTGCGGATATAGATGTTCTGCACGATGTCGCGGGTCTCCGGATCGATCGAGATCGGACCGCGCGGGCTTTCCCACTTCATGCCCTTCATCGCAGCAATGAGGCTGTCACCATCGGCCTTGCCGCCGGTCTTCTTCAGCGCCTCATAGACGAGATGGATGCCGTCCCAGCCACCGACGGCCATGAAGCCCGGGCGGGTGTTGTAGGCCTTCTTGTAGGCCGCAACGAAGTCCTTGTTCATCGCCGAGGGATGCGCGGCTGAATAGAGATGCGCGGTCACGGCGCCCAAGGCTGCATCGCCCATGTTGTTCAGCAGGTCGTCGTCCATCACGTCGCCGGGTCCGATCACCTTGATGCCGGACTTGTCGAGGCCACGCTCGGCATACTGCTTCATGAAGTTGCCGCCCTGCCCGGCGGGCACGAACACGAACACTGCGTCGGGCTTGCTGTCCTTCATGCGCTGCAGGAACGGCGCGAAATCGGGATTGGCGAGCGGCACCTTGACCTCTTCGACGATCTCGCCGCCACCGGCGGTGAAGTGCTCCTTGAAGAATTGCAGTGCGTCGTTGCCCGGTGCGTAGTCGGAGGTCAGCGTCGCGACCTTCTTGATGCCGTTCTTGGCAGCCCAGTCACCGATGATGGTGGAGGACTGTGCCAGCGTGAACGAGGTGCGCACGATATAGGGCGAACGCTCGGTGATGATCGAGGTGCCGGCAGCCATCACGATTTCCGGCACCTTGGCCTGGGTCGCGAGCGGCGCAGCGGCCAACGCAGCCGGCGTGACGCCGAAGCCGGCGATGATGTTGACCTTCTCGTTGACGATCAGTTCCTGCGCGAGGCGCTTGGTGTTGTCAGGCAGCGCCGCGTCATCCTTGAGGATGATTTCGACCT
This sequence comes from Tardiphaga sp. OK245, assembly GCF_900108575.1. Classification (NCBI taxonomy): domain Bacteria; kingdom Pseudomonadati; phylum Pseudomonadota; class Alphaproteobacteria; order Hyphomicrobiales; family Nitrobacteraceae; genus Tardiphaga; species Tardiphaga sp. OK245. Next base: position 126,196 of record NZ_FNWZ01000008.1, read on the forward strand.
TCTTGCCGGCAACGGTGTCGCCGTTCTTCTGCTGATAGAGCTTGATGGCGTTGTTGATCTGCTGGCCGGTCGAAGCCTGGCCACCGGTCATCGGCACGATCAGACCGATCTTGACGGTCTCCTGCGCCTGCGCGAGCCCGCCGATGGACAGCACGCCGACAGCAGCCACGGTCGCCGAAATGAAATTCCTCAGCATTAATTCCTCCTCTGTAGGTGATGCCGGCTCTTCAAGGCCGTGAAGTCATAGTCCCCATACGCTGTCGCCCGCGATGATGATCGCCCGCGATAACGGAGCCATGTTGACCTGTCAACGGCTGGGTTGACAACACAACGCGGTCTGTTGAACTGCGCAATTCCGACGCATCGTGGCATGCTGCTAAAGTCTAGCCAAGCATCCGCGATCGGCTCGACTTCCGTTCATTTCAGATTGCAGATCGTATCCAGATGACAAAGCCGGTGATCAACCATGGACGATATGTACCGGCGCTCATCAATTTCCTGGGCAACAAGCTCGCCGCGGGTGCCTCGAGTGCCTATCGGCGCGAATTCGGCGTCGGCGTCACGGAATGGCGAATCCTCTCGAAGCTCGCCAGCGAAGACGCGTGCACCGCACAACAAATTTGCCAGTATTTCGACCTCGACAAGGGTCTCGTCAGTCGCACCCTTAAATCTCTGGTCGATAACGGCAGCGTGACAGTGACCGATCTGGCCGGCGACAACAGGCGCGTCGTCATCCTGACCAAATCCGGCCGCGCGCTGCACGACCGGATCATCGAGCTCGCGCTGGACCGCGAACGGGTCCTCCTGGATTGCCTCGATGAGAAGGAAGTTGAAAAGCTGATCGACATGCTGGGCCGCCTGCTGGCACAGGCACCGGCGGTCAACGCGGTACAGGTTCGCAAACCCGCTGCATCGAAGCGCAAGACCACGGCGTGAGACGACATGGCTGAGTGCGACCACGCGCCGTCCTTGCCCGCGCCTGTGCGCGTGCGTGGCAGTCCCGGTGGTCTCCCTCAAGAATGAGGGAGATGAAGCGCCGAAAGGCGCGACTTGGGTACAGTGCCGCAGCGTAGTGTCCGGATCGCCGGACAGCAGAGGCCGCGGAAACGCCTTTCGACGCTCCATCGTGGCGATTTCTGTCCCCGGGACCGTTCTTCCGGGCAAAGGCGCAGAGCTCCGCACTCCGCTGATCCCGACGGTTTCCCGCCGTTCACCAATGCCACGTCCAGCCAGCATGAGTGGCAGACCCCCGTAGTGGGGCCGGACGGTGACCCAAGGCCTCCCGAGTGCGTGAG
>NZ_FNWZ01000006.1:0-245230 GCF_900108575.1 Tardiphaga sp. OK245
TTCAAGGCCGAGGCTTACATCCTGACCAAGGAAGAGGGTGGCCGTCACACGCCGTTCTTCACCAACTACCGTCCGCAGTTCTACTTCCGCACCACCGACGTGACCGGTGTTGTGCATCTGCCGGAAGGCACCGAAATGGTGATGCCGGGCGACAACATCGCCATGGAAGTGCACCTGATCGTGCCGATCGCCATGGAAGAAAAGCTGCGCTTCGCCATCCGTGAAGGCGGCCGCACCGTCGGTGCAGGCGTCGTCGCTAGCATCATCGAGTAAGGACGCGAACAGGAAGTCGTGAGTAGCGGGTCTCGCTACTCGCTACTCGCAACAACCATTCGCTTTCAAAGAAAGACACGGCAATGAACGGCCAGAATATCCGCATTCGTCTCAAGGCGTTCGATCATCGTATCCTCGATGCATCGACCCGTGAGATCGTAAGCACCGCGAAGCGCACGGGTGCACAGGTCCGTGGACCCATCCCGCTGCCGACGCGCATCGAGAAGTTCACGGTCAACCGTTCGCCGCACGTCGACAAGAAGAGCCGCGAGCAGTTCGAGATGCGCACTCATAAGCGTCTTCTCGATATCGTCGATCCGACCCCGCAGACAGTCGATGCTTTGATGAAGCTCGACCTGGCCGCCGGTGTCGACGTCGAGATCAAGCTCTAAGTATTTAGGTCCCGTCCGGTCAAACGGACAGAAAGAACAGGAAGCACGCCGATGCGCTCCGGAGTGATCGCACAAAAGGTCGGGATGACCCGGGTCTTCACAGACGCCGGTGAACATATCCCTGTGACCGTGCTCAAGCTGGGTAACTGCCAGGTGGTTGGCCACCTCACCAGCGAGAAGAACGGTTACGTCGCGCTGCAGCTCGGATCGGGCTCGCGCAAGACCGTGTATTTGCCCAAGGCTGAACGCGGCCAGTTCGCGGTCGCCAAGGTTGAACCCAAGCGGAAGGTCGCGGAATTCCGCGTGTCGGAAGACGCGCTGATCCCGGTCGGCGCCGAGATTCAGGCAGACCACTTCGTGGTTGGCCAGTTCGTCGATGTCACCGGCACCTCGGTCGGTAAGGGCTTCGCCGGTGGTATGAAGCGCTGGAATTTCGGCGGTCTTCGCGCCACGCACGGTGTGTCGGTTTCGCATCGTTCGATCGGTTCGACCGGTGGTCGTCAGGATCCCGGCAAGACCTTCAAGAACAAGAAGATGCCCGGTCACATGGGTGTCGATCGTATCACCACGCTCAACCTGCGCGTCGTGCAGCTTGATGTCGAGCGCGGCCTGATCCTCGTCGAAGGTGCCGTTCCTGGCTCCAAGGGCGGCTGGATTTCGGTTCGCGATGCGGTGAAGAAGGCTCTGCCGAAGGACGCGCCGAAGCCCGGCAAGTTCAAGCTGGCAGGAGAGGGTGCGACCGTTGAAGCACCTGCGGCCGAGCAGGAAGGAGCGTGAGATGAAACTGAACGTCACCACGCTTGAGGGCAAGGACGCCGGCTCGATCGAGCTGTCGGATGCCATCTTCGGTCTCGATCCGCGCGCCGACATCATCCAGCGTTGCGTCAACTGGCAGCTCGCAAAGCGCCAGTCGGGCAACCACAAGGCCAAGGGCCGCGCCGAAATCTGGCGCACCGGCAAGAAGATGTACAAGCAGAAGGGCACCGGCGGTGCTCGTCACGGTTCGGCTCGCGTTCCGCAGTTCCGCGGCGGTGGTCGTGCCTTCGGTCCGGTCGTTCGCTCCCATGCGTTCGATCTGCCGAAGAAGGTCCGTGCACTCGCGCTGAAGCATGCTCTGTCGGCGAAGGCCAAGGACGGCGGCTTGATCGTGATCGAGAACGCCAATCTGGAAGCCGCCAAGACCAAGGCTCTGCTCGGTCACTTCACGGGTCTCGGCCTGACCAACGCGCTGATCATCGATGGCGCCGAGGTTCATGTCGGTTTCGCTCAGGCGGCCCGTAACATTCCGAACATTGACGTGCTGCCGATCCAGGGCATCAACGTCTATGACATTCTGCGTCGTCAGAAGCTGGTTCTGACCAAGGCGGCGCTTGATGCGTTGGAGGCGCGCTTCAAATGAAGAATATCGACCCGCGCCATTACGACGTGATCGTCGCCCCTGTGGTGACGGAAAAGGCCACTGTCGCTTCTGAATTCAACAAGGTTGTTTTCAAGGTCGACGGCAAGGCCACCAAGCCGCAGATCAAGGAAGCCGTCGAAAAGCTGTTCGACGTCAAGGTAAAGAGCGTGAACACGCTGGTTCGCAAGGGCAAGACGAAGATCTTCCGTGGCAACCTCGGTTCACAGTCGAACGTCAAGCGTGCGATCGTGACCCTCGAAGAGGGCCACCGCATCGACGTTACGACCGGACTGTAAGGGCGATCAACGATGGCACTTAAGACATTCAACCCAACGACACCCGGCCAGCGTCAGCTGGTCATGGTGGATCGTTCCGCGCTGTACAAGGGCAAGCCTGTCAAGGCTCTGACCGAAGGCAAGCACTCGGCTGGCGGTCGTAACAACACCGGTCGCATCACGGTGCGCTTCCGTGGCGGTGGCCACAAGAAGTCCTATCGTATCGTCGACTTCAAGCGTTCCAAGGTCGACGTTCCGGCCGTGGTCGAGCGTCTGGAATACGATCCGAACCGCACCGCGTTCATCGCGCTGATCAAGTATACCGATGGCGAGCAGGCTTATATCCTGGCGCCGCAGCGTCTGGCCGTTGGCGATACCGTCATCGCCGGCAGCTATGTCGACGTGAAGCCGGGCAATGTCATGCCGCTCGGCAACATGCCGATCGGTACGATCATCCACAACGTCGAGATGAAGATCGGGAAGGGCGGCCAGATCGCTCGTTCCGCCGGCACCTATGCCCAGCTCGTCGGTCGTGACCATGATTACGTGATCATCCGTCTGAACTCGGGCGAACAGCGCCTGGTTCATGGTCGTTGCACCGCCACCATCGGCGCTGTGTCGAACCCGGATCACATGAACATCTCGATCGGCAAGGCCGGTCGTACCCGCTGGCTCGGCTGGCGTCCGCATAACCGCGGCGTCGTCATGAACCCGATCGACCATCCGCACGGTGGTGGTGAAGGTCGTACCTCGGGTGGTCGTCACCCGGTTACGCCCTGGGGCAAGCCGACCAAGGGCAAGAAGACCCGGTCGAACAAGTCGACCAACAAGTTCATTCTCATCAGCCGCCACAAGCGGAAGAAGTAAGGATCGCCGGACATGGTTCGTTCAGTCTGGAAAGGCCCGTTCGTCGAGGGTTCGCTGCTCAAGAAGGCAGATGCCGCTCGTTCGTCTGGTCGTCATGATGTGATCAAGATCTGGAGCCGTCGCTCGACGATCTTGCCGCAGTTCGTGGGTCTCACCTTCGGCGTTTACAACGGCCAGAAGCATGTACCTGTCGCTGTGAACGAGGAAATGGTTGGTCACAAGTTCGGCGAGTTCTCGCCGACCCGTACCTTCCATGGCCACGCCGGCGACAAGAAAGCCAAGAAGGGCTGAGGACTAAGTCATGAGCAAGCCAAAGCGCGAACGGAGCCTCCCGGATAACGAGGCCAAGGCGATCGCCCGCATGTTGCGCGTGAGCCCGCAGAAGCTGAACCTGGTTGCGCAGATGATCCGCGGCCGCAAGGCTTCGGCTGCACTCGCCGACCTGCAGTTCTCGCGCAAGCGGATCGCGGTCGACGTGAAGAAGTGCCTGGAATCGGCGATCGCTAACGCCGAGAACAACCATGACCTCGACGTTGACGCACTGATCGTCTCCGAGGCGCATGTCGGCAAGGGCATCGTGATGAAGCGTTTCAGTCCGCGCGGCCGTGGCCGTTCGGGCCGTATCTTTAAACCGTTTGCGCAGCTGACGATTGTCGTTCGTCAGGTCGAAGCAGAAGCAGCAGCGTAAGCAGGCGCAGGAGAATAAGATGGGTCAGAAGATCAATCCAATCGGTCTGCGTCTTGGCATCAACCGTACGTGGGATTCACGTTGGTATGCCGGCAAGAACGAATACGGCAAGTTGTTGCACGAAGACGTCAAGATCCGCGAGATCCTGCATAAGGAGCTCAAGCAGGCTGCCGTCGCCAAGATCATCATCGAGCGCCCGCACAAGAAGTGCCGCGTGACCATTCAGTCGGCTCGTCCGGGTGTTGTGATCGGCAAGAAGGGCGCTGACATCGACAAGCTTCGCAAGAAGGTTGCCGACATCACCTCTTCGGACGTGGTGATCAACATCGTCGAAATCCGCAAGCCGGAGCTCGATGCGACCCTGGTCGCCGAGTCGATCGCACAGCAGCTCGAGCGCCGCGTTGCGTTCCGCCGTGCGATGAAGCGGGCAGTGCAGTCGGCCATGCGTCTCGGCGCCGAAGGCATTCGTATCAACTGCTCGGGTCGTCTGGGCGGTGCGGAAATCGCGCGTATGGAATGGTATCGCGAAGGTCGCGTGCCGCTGCACACGCTGCGTGCGGATATCGATTACGGCGTAGCCACCGCGTTCACGACGTTCGGCACCTGCGGCGTCAAGGTCTGGATCTTCAAGGGCGAAATCCTCGAGCACGATCCGATGGCTCAGGACAAGCGCATGGCCGAGGGTGACAATTCCCGGCCGCGTCGCGACGCTGCTTGAGCGTTTAATTAGAAGGTTTGAGGGCGTAAGCCATGATGCAACCAAAGAAGACCAAGTTCCGGAAGGCGCATAAGGGCCGGATCCACGGCGTTGCGACTTCGGGCGCCACGCTGGCTTTCGGTCAGTTCGGCCTGAAGGCAATGGCGCCGGAGCGTCTGACCGCGCGTCAGATCGAAGCTGCCCGTCGCGCGCTGACCCGTCACATGAAGCGTGCCGGCCGCGTCTGGATCCGGGTGTTCCCGGATCTTCCGGTTTCGAAGAAGCCCGCTGAAGTCCGAATGGGCTCCGGCAAGGGTACCCCGGAACTGTGGGTTGCGCGCGTCAAGCCAGGCCGAGTGATCTTCGAGATCGACGGTGTCACCACGCAGATTGCCAAGGAAGCGATGACCCTCGCTGCCGCCAAGCTGCCGATCAAGACGCGTTTCGTTACGCGCATTGCGGAGTAGAGCCATGGCCGAAATGAAAACCAGCGATATCCGCGCAATGAGCCCCGATCAGATGGACGACGCCGTCCTCAATCTGAAGAAGGAGCGTTTCAACTTGCGCTTCCAGCGCGCCACCGGGCAGCTGGAAAACACCTCTCGCCTTCGTGAGGCGCGTCGTGATATTGCACGAATCAAGACCATCGCCGCGCAGAAGCGCGACGGTAAGTCGAAGTAAGGGGCCGAACATGCCGAAACGTACTCTGCAGGGCGTGGTCGTCAGCGACAAGCAAGCCAAGACGGTTGTTGTTCGCGTTGACCGTCGCTTTACGCACCCGATCTACAAGAAGACCATTCGCCGTTCGAAAAACTACCATGCCCACGACGAGAACAACGAGTTCAAGCCGGGCGACATGGTGTGGATCGAAGAGAGCAAGCCGATGTCGAAGCTGAAGCACTGGACGGTTGTCCGGGGCGAACAGAAGAAGACTGCCTAAAAATCGCGCATTAGCGCATAAACAGAGGACGAGGTGCATCAATGATTCAGATGCAGACCAACCTCGACGTGGCCGATAATTCAGGCGCACGCCGTGTCATGTGCATTAAGGTGATTGGTGGATCCAAGCGCCGTTATGCATCCGTTGGCGACGTAATTGTCGTATCGATCAAGGAAGCCATCCCACGTGGGAAGGTGAAGAAGGGCGACGTCATGAAGGCGGTCGTCGTGCGCGTCCGCAAGGACATTCGCCGCCCGGATGGCTCTGTCATCCGCTTCGATCGCAACGCTGCCGTGCTGATCAACAATCAGTCCGAGCCGATCGGTACCCGTATCTTCGGGCCCGTGCCGCGTGAGCTGCGCGCCAAGAACCACATGAAGATCATCTCGCTTGCGCCGGAGGTGCTGTAATGGCTGCCAAAATTCGCAAGGGTGACAAGGTCATCGTGCTGAACGGTCGCGACAAGGGCCGTACCGGCGAAGTGTTTGAAGTGCGCCCGACCGAGGGCAAGGCGCTGGTTCGCGGCGTCAACCTGGTCAAGCGTCACCAGAAGCAGACCCAGGCACAGGAAGGCGGCATCATCTCGAAAGAGGCGCCGATCCAACTGTCCAACATCGCGATCGTCGGCAAGGACGGCAAGCCGACTCGCGTTGGTTTCAAGATCCAGGCTGATGGCACCAAGGTGCGTATCGCCAAGCGTTCGGGAGCAGAGATCGATGTCTGAGACCGTCTACATTCCGCGCCTGCGCGTCGAATACGACAAGTCCATTCGTGCCAAGCTGACTGAACAGTTCGGCTACGAAAACGTCATGCAGGTTCCGCGCCTCGACAAGATCGTCCTGAACATGGGCGTTGGCGAAGCTGTGAACGACCGCAAGAAGGCCGAAACCGCTGCCGGCGACCTGTCGCTGATCGCCGGTCAGAAGGCCATCGTGACCTATTCGCGCGTTGCTATCGCGACCTTCAAGCTGCGTGAAAACCAGCCGATCGGCGCCAAGGTGACTCTCCGCAAGACGAAGATGTACGAGTTCATCGATCGTCTGGTGAACGTCGCTCTGCCGCGCGTGCGAGATTTCCGTGGCCTGAACGCCAAGAGCTTCGACGGCCGTGGCAACTACTCGCTCGGTCTCAAAGAGCACATCATTTTCCCGGAAATCGATTTCGACAAGGCCGGGGATACGCCGCTGGGCATGGACATCACGGTGTGCACCACTGCGCGCACCGACGACGAGGCCCGCGCTTTGTTGACCGCTTTCAATTTCCCGTTCCGGCAGTGAGTAGCTGAAAAGCTTCTCAAACGCGGTAACCCAGGAGCCAAGCATGGCAAAGAAGAGTTCGATCGAGAAGAACAACCGTCGGAAGAAGATGTCCGCGAACGCTGCGCCGAAGCGCGCGCGTCTCAAGGCCATCATCGCCGACAAGACCAAGCCGATGGAAGAGCGGTTCGCCGCAACGCTGAAGCTCGCCGAGCTTCCGCGCAATTCATCGCCCGTTCGGATCATGAACCGTTGCGAAATCACCGGTCGTCCGCATTCGGTCTATCGTATCAACAAGCTCAGCCGTATCGCGCTGCGTGAACTCGGCTCGAAGGGCCTGGTTCCCGGGCTCGTGAAGTCCAGCTGGTAAGGGGGGCGGAACATGTCGACCCACGATCCAATCAGCGATCTCATCACCCGTATCCGCAATGCGCAGATGCGTACCAAGTCCAAGGTTTCGACCCCGGGCTCCAAGATGCGCGCCAACGTGCTCGAAGTGCTGAAGAACGAAGGCTACATCCGTGGCTTCGCCAGCGTCGAGCATTCGTCGGGCCGTTCGGAACTCGAGATCGAACTCAAGTATTTCGATGGCGAGCCGGTCATCCGCGAAATCGAGCGTGTTTCGAAGCCAGGACGTCGCGTTTACGTCTCGGTGAAGAACCTGCCGCGCGTGAAGAACGGCCTCGGTATCTCCGTTTTGTCGACGCCCAAGGGAATTATGGCCGACCACGACGCGCGCGACGCGAATGTGGGCGGTGAAGTTCTCTTCACGGTGTTCTGAGGAAGGATCAGTCATGTCACGAGTTGGCAAGAAGCCAGTGGCGGTGACCGCGGGAGTTACCGCGTCCGTCGAAGGCCAGACCGTCAAGATGAAGGGCCCCAAGGGCGCTCTTCAGTTCGTCGTGCACGACGACGTGGTGGTGAAGATGGAAGAGGGGGCAATCAAGGTTGCTCCTCGCGTCGAAACCAACCGCGCCCGTGCACTGTACGGTACCGCTCGCGCGCAGATCGCGAATCTGCTCGAAGGCGTTACCAAGGGTTTCGAGAAGAAGCTCGAGATCACCGGCGTCGGTTATCGTGCGGCCCTGCAGGGCAAGAACCTGCAGCTGGCGCTCGGTTACAGCCACGATGTCGTCTACGCGATCCCGGAAGGCATCACCATCACGGTGCCGAAGCCGACCGAGATCAACGTCGCCGGCAACGACTCGCAGCGCGTCGGTCAGGTAGCCGCGGAGATCCGCAGCTATCGTCCGCCAGAGCCTTATAAGGGCAAGGGCGTACGTTATTCCGACGAGTTTATCTTCCGCAAGGAAGGCAAGAAGAAGTAACGGAGCCGGTCATGTCGAAACTCAAGATTACGAATGCCCGGCGCAAGCAACGCGTGCGGCTCTCGCTCCGCCGGACTGCCAATGGCCGTCCGCGCCTGTCGATCTTCCGCTCGTCGAAGCACATCTACGCGCAGGTCATCGACGACCTGAAGGGCGAGACGCTCGCTTCCGCGTCGTCGCTGGAGAAGGCGATGCGCGAAACCGGCAAGACCGGTGCGGACGTCGATGCGGCGCAGGCTGTCGGCAAGCTGCTGGCAGAGCGCGCGGTCAAGAATGGCGTCAAGGAAGTGGTGTTCGACCGTGGTCAGTATCTGTACCACGGGCGCGTCAAGGCGCTGGCAGATGCGGCTCGCGAAGGCGGGCTCAGCTTCTAAGCGATTTCACTTTCGTTGATTTGCAAGTTGCAGATTTGAACGGACACAGGGTTAGAAGCGAAAGCTTCGCAAGGATTGGAAAACACCATGGCAGGTGAACGCGAACGCGGCGGACGCGACCGGGGCCCCCGGGAAGAGCGTGATAGTGAGTTCGTCGACAAGCTCGTCCACATCAATCGTGTGGCGAAGGTCGTCAAGGGCGGTAAGCGCTTCGGCTTTGCAGCTCTGGTCGTCATTGGCGATCAGAAGGGCAGGGTCGGGTTCGGTCACGGTAAGGCCCGTGAAGTTCCGGAAGCAATCCGCAAGGCAACCGAGTCGGCCAAGCGCAACCTGACGCGCGTCGCTCTGCGCGAAGGTCGCACGCTGCATCACGACATCGCTGGCCGTCATGGCGCGGGTCGCGTGTATCTGCGTGCTGCTCCGGCTGGTACCGGCATCATCGCCGGCGGTCCGATGCGCGCTGTGTTCGAAACGCTGGGTATCCAGGACGTCGTGGCCAAGTCGATCGGTTCGTCGAATCCTTACAACATGGTTCGCGCCACTTTCGACGCGCTGAAGCATCAGGATTCGCCGCGTTCGGTTGCTGCTCGCCGCAACATCAAGGTGTCCACCCTGCAGTCGCGCCGCGTTGGCGGTGACGCCGAGCTGGTTGCCGAATAACAGGCATGATTCGGAAAAGTGGATCTCCACTTTTCTGATAAGGATCATGCCCTCTAAAAAGACTTTTTGGAGTTATCACGATGGCCAAGGCCGCAAAGATGATCAAGGTCGAGCAGGTCGCCAGCGCAATTCGCCGGCACCACTCGCAGCGTTCTACGCTGATCGGCCTCAAGCTCAACAAGATCGGTCGCGTCAGCGAATTGCAGGACACTCCTGAAGTTCGCGGCATGATCACCAAAGTGCAGCACCTCGTCCGCGTGGTCGAGGATAAGTAAGTTCACGTCGTCTCACTGCGGCCGCCAGGTTGCCGCAGGGATGACACTGTTGACCTTCGAGGTCCGGATCTGCCGGTAAGCCTCGGGAAGACAGGGCGAAACAGGGAAAAGAACGATGAAGCTCAGCGATATCGCCGATAACGCCGGCTCCCGTAAGAAGCGTATGCGCGTCGGCCGTGGCATCGGCTCCGGCAAGGGCAAGACCGCGGGCCGCGGCGGCAAGGGCCAGACCGCACGTTCGGGCGTCCGCATCAAGGGCTTCGAGGGCGGCCAGATGCCGTTGCATCGTCGTCTGCCGAAGCGCGGCTTCAACAACATCTTCCGTCTCGATTACGCCGAGATCAACCTGGACCGTCTCCAGGACGCGATCGATGCGAAGACCATCGACATCAAGGCCGTGATCAACGCTGAATCGCTGGTGAAGGCTGGCGTTCTGCGCCGCTCGAAGGCTGGTGTGCGTGTTCTCGGTCGTGGCGAGATCAAGGCCAAGATCAACATCGAAGTGCACGGCGCCACCAAGACGGCGATCGCAGCCATCGAGAAGGCTGGCGGTTCGGTGAAGATCATCGCGCCGAAGAAGGCCGACGGCGAAGCTGCGTAACATCTGCGGCATCGCCTGCGTCTGCGGGCGGCCTTGCGTGATGTGGCAGTAGATTTTATCAATGCCGAGCACCAAATAATGTCCGGCCTCCGCTGCATGCCCCGCTCTTTCGGGGCATGATGGCGAAAGGGGCGCGGGAGAAAGCCAAACATGGTCTCTGCAGCAGAGCAATTAGCAGCAAACCTCAACTTTTCGGCCCTCGGCAAGGCCGATGAACTGAAGAAGCGCATCTGGTTCACACTGGGTGCGCTGCTTGTTTATCGGCTCGGCACCTATATTCCGCTGCCCGGCATCGATCCGGCCGCGTGGGAACAGGTGTTCAAGCAGCAGGCCGGCGGCATCCTCGGCATGTTCAACATGTTCGCGGGCGGCGGCATCAACCGCATGGCGATTTTTGCGCTGAACATCATGCCGTATATTTCGGCATCGATTATCATTCAGCTGCTGACCACCGTGTCGCCCCAGCTCGAAGCTCTCAAGAAAGAGGGCGAGGCGGGCCGCAAGACGCTGAACCAGTATACCCGTTACCTGACTGTCATCCTCGCTGCATTCCAGTCCTATGCCATTGCGGCGGGCCTGCAGGGCGCCGGCAATGTCGTCAGCGAACCCGGCATGTTCTTCCTGATCTCGACCTCGGTCACGCTGACCGGCGGCACGATGTTCTTGATGTGGCTGGGTGAGCAGATCACCTCGCGCGGCATCGGCAATGGCATCTCGCTGATCATTCTTGCCGGCATCGTGGCCGAGCTTCCGTCGGCGATCGCCAATATGCTCGAACTGGGTCGTCAGGGCGCACTGTCGACCGGTCTGATCCTGGTCGTCATCGTCATGGCTGTGGTCGTGATCGCCTTCATCGTGTTCATGGAGCGCGCCCAGCGCCGCCTGCTGATCCAGTATCCGAAGCGTCAGGTCGGCAACAAGATGTTCGAGGGCCAGTCCTCGCATCTGCCGCTGAAGCTCAACACCTCGGGCGTGATCCCGCCGATCTTCGCGTCATCGCTGTTGTTGCTGCCAGCGACCATCGCGAGCTTCAATGCAGGGAAGGGGCCGGAATGGTTCCAGTGGCTGACCACGCAGCTCAGCCATGGCCGTCCGCTGTTCCTGATCATGTATGTGTCGCTGATCGTGTTCTTCGCGTTCTTCTATACGGCGATCGTGTTCAACCCGACCGAGACTGCCGACAATCTGAAGAAGCACGGCGGCTTCATCCCCGGCATTCGCCCGGGTGAGCGGACCGCAGAATACATCGACTATGTGCTCTCGCGTATCACTGTGCTCGGCGCTGCCTATCTCGCCGTGGTCTGCTTGATCCCCGAGATTCTGATTTCCTACGCCTCGGTGCCGTTCTACTTCGGCGGCACGTCGCTGCTGATCGTGGTCAGTGTCACCATGGATACTGTGGCGCAGGTGCAGGGCTATCTGCTGGCGCACCAGTATGAAGGTTTGATCCGCAAGTCGAAGCTGAGGGGCCGGCGCAAATGAGGTTGATTCTTCTCGGGCCGCCGGGGGCGGGCAAGGGAACTCAGGCACATCGTCTTGTCGAACGTCACAACATCGTTCAGCTGTCCACCGGTGACATGCTGCGTGCTGCCGTGGCTGCCGAGACCGAAGTTGGCCTCAAGGCCAAGGACATCATGGCCGCTGGCGGCCTGGTGCCCGATGATATTGTGATCGGGATCATCTCGGATCGCATCGAGCTGCCGGATGCCGCCAATGGCTTCATCCTCGACGGCTTCCCGCGCACCGTGCCGCAGGCTGAAGCGCTGGATGCACTGCTGAAGTCCAAGGGGCTTCATCTCGATGCTGCCGTTGAACTCCGCGTCAACGAGAGTGCGCTGTTGCAGCGTGTCGAAGCCCGTGTCGCGCAGATGATGGAGCGCGGCGAGACCGTGCGCATCGACGATACGCCGGAAGTGCTGTCGAAGCGCCTGGCGAGCTACCGCACTTCGACCGAGCCGCTGGTGCATTATTATTCGGAGAAGCGGAAGCTGGTGACCATCGATGGCATGATGACCATCGAAGAGGTGACGGCTGAAATCAACCGCGTGCTGGCAGCGATTCTCGCCGCCGATGAGTCGGCGAAGAAGCCGGCCCGCAAGCCCGCCAAGAAGGCCTCTGCCGCCAAGTGGGGATCTGCTCCGGCCAAGAAAGCGGCCAAGTCGGCCAAAAAAGCTGCGAAGGCAGTCAAGAAGGCCAAGAAGGCGCCGGTAAAGGTCGCCAAGAAGGCAAAGGCGGCCAAGAAAGCCGTAAAGAAGACTGTCAAGAAAACGGTCAAAAAGGCGGTAAAAGCAGCCAAAAAGGCTGTAAAATCGGCTTCGAAGGCCAAAACCAGCAAGTCGGCCAAAAAGCCAGCCAAGAAGGCCGGTAAAGTGGCCAAGAAAGCCGGCAAAAAGCGCGTCCAACGCTAGAGCAGGTTGACGAAACGAAGTCGAATACTTTAATAAGGCCCTCATCCAGTCGGAAGATTCCAACGATGCCGGGCCCCACTGAAATCCAGGGGACGGGCGTCGTGTTCGCGTTTGTGAATACCCGCCCGACAAATGATGATAATGCCGGTTCGTGATGGACTGGTGACAGGAGAGAAGTTGTGGCCCGTATCGCCGGTGTAAACATCCCGACCAACAAGCGCGTGCTGATCGCGCTGCAGTACATTCATGGCATCGGCCAGAAGAACGCCGCCGATATCATCGAGAAGGTAAAGATCACTCCGGAACGCCGCGTCAATCAGCTCAGCGACGCGGAAGTTCTGCAGATCCGCGAAGTCATCGACCGCGACTATCTGGTCGAGGGCGATCTTCGTCGCGAGACGGGCATGAACATCAAGCGTCTGATGGACCTCGGCTGCTATCGCGGTCTGCGTCATCGTCGCGGTCTGCCGGTTCGTGGCCAGCGCACGCATACCAATGCGCGCACCCGCAAGGGCCCGGCCAAGTCGATCGCCGGCAAGAAGAAGTAAGCTTTCGAATACGAGTTTGCGGAAGCGGATGATCATCCGCTTCTTCAATTATTTTTGGTGTAGCCGCTGGCATTACGGCGGCGTTGAGATCCTCAGAAAGGTTAGAGATGGCAAAGGAAGCCGGACGTATTCGTCGCCGCGAGCGCAAGAACATTGCATCGGGCATCGCGCACGTGAATTCGTCGTTCAATAACACGACCATCACCATCACTGACGCGCAGGGCAACACGATTGCCTGGTCGTCGGCTGGCACGATGGGCTTCAAGGGCTCGCGCAAGTCGACCCCGTATGCAGCGCAGGTTGCTGCTGAAGACGTGTCGAAGAAGGCGCAGGAACACGGCATGCGCACGCTGGAAGTCGAAGTCGGCGGTCCGGGTTCGGGTCGTGAATCGGCTCTCCGCGCGCTGCAGGCCGCGGGCTTCACGGTCACCTCGATCCGCGACGTGACTTCGATCCCGCATAACGGTTGCCGCCCGCGCAAGCGTCGGCGCGTTTGATACTTTTTGATCGCGGGTGGCTCGGCTGCCCGCGATCGCTTTTGCGATGCGACTTACGCGGACTGATCCGCGATCTCCAACGCCAGTGAGTTTGATGGCATGGGTGACACAGTGACGATCCAGAAAAATTGGCAAGAACTTATCCGGCCGAACAAGCTGCAGGTAACCCCTGGCAGCGATCCAACCCGCTTTGCGACCCTGGTCGCCGAACCGCTCGAGCGCGGTTTCGGCCAGACCCTCGGTAACGCACTCCGCCGCATCCTGCTGTCCTCGCTGCAGGGCGCTGCCGTGCAGTCGGTGCACATCGACGGCGTGCTGCATGAATTCTCCTCGATTGCCGGCGTGCGTGAAGACGTCACCGACATCGTGCTGAACGTGAAGGACATCTCGATCAAGATGCTGGGCGAAGGCCCGAAGCGCATGGTCGTGAAGAAGCAGGGCCCGGGCGTCGTGACCGCCGGCGACATTCAGACTGTCGGCGACGTGACCGTTCTCAATCCCGACCTGCAGATCTGCACCCTCGACGAGGGCGCTGAGATCCGTATGGAATTCACCGTTGCCGGCGGCAAGGGCTACGTCGCTGCCGAACATAACCGTCCGGAAGACGCGCCAATCGGCCTGATCCCGATCGACAGCCTGTACTCGCCGGTTCGCAAGGTGTCGTACAAGGTCGAGAACACCCGTGAGGGCCAGATCCTCGATTACGACAAGCTGACGATGACCATCGAGACCAACGGCGCGCTGACGCCGGATGACGCGGTCGCTTACGCTGCGCGCATTCTGCAGGACCAGCTCAACGTGTTCGTGAACTTCGAAGAGCCCCGCAAGGAAGTTGCTCAGGAAGTCATTCCGGATCTCGCTTTCAATCCGGCTTTCCTCAAGAAGGTCGACGAACTCGAGCTCTCGGTGCGTTCGGCAAACTGCCTGAAGAACGACAACATCGTTTACATCGGCGACCTCGTTCAGAAGTCGGAAGCAGAAATGCTCCGCACTCCGAACTTCGGCCGCAAGTCGCTGAACGAAATCAAGGAAGTGCTCGCCCAGATGGGTCTGCACCTCGGCATGGAAGTGCCCGGTTGGCCGCCGGAAAATATCGACGAGTTGGCCAAGCGCTTCGAAGATCACTACTGAGCATCACGAGCGGCGTGGCCGGGGTCTAGCCCGGCCATGGCGTTATGGGCGAACGCAGGCAGCCCACCTGCAACATGATGTCCGACGAACCGTCGCGGCAAACTGAAATATAAGGAATATTCCAATGCGTCACGGCAAGGTTCATCGCAAGCTCAACCGCACCGCAGAACATCGCAAGGCGATGTTCGCCAACATGTGCGCGTCGCTGATCAAGCACGAGCAGATCATCACCACGCTTCCGAAGGCCAAGGAGCTCCGCCCGATCGTGGAGAAGCTCGTCACCCTCGGCAAGAAGGGCGGCCTCCACATGCGTCGCCAGGCCATCAGCGAGATGAAGGACCAGGATCAGGTCCGCAAGCTGTTCGACGTGCTGGCCAAGCGCTACGCTGATCGCCAGGGCGGTTACACCCGCATCATCAAGGCCGGCTTCCGCTACGGCGACAACGCCCCGATGGCTCTGATCGAATTCGTCGATCGCGACGAAGACGCCAAGGGCAAGGATTCGGGTCCGGTGCAGGGCGCGTCCGAAGCGGCGTAAGCCACGTCACATCAGATTTTCGGAAAAGCGGCGCCTTGTGCGCCGCTTTTTTGTTGCGCTTTCGTCTTTTGGATGCAGTTGCATCTTTCAATCCGCGTTCCGATATCAGCTCCGTCATTCAAACGGGAGTACGCATATGAAGATCGATCTGACGGGCAAGACAGCACTCGTGACGGGCTCGACCTCGGGCATTGGTCACGCCATTGCCAAGGGCCTGGCCGCCACTGGCGCTCAGGTTGTTGTGAACGGCCGCAGTCAGGGCAAGGTGGACGCGGCAATCGCTGCGATCACCAAGGTCGTGCCCGGGGCCAAGGTGAAAGGTGTCGCTGCCGACGTGTCGACAGCGGAGGGCTGCAACGCGCTCGCCTCGGCGCTCCCCGAGGTCGATATTCTCATCAACAATGCCGGTATCTTCGAGCCTAAGGGTTTCTTCGATATTCCCGATGAGGACTGGACGCGCTTCTTCGAGGTCAATGTGATGTCGGGCATCCGGCTGTCGCGCGCCTACATGCAGGGCATGCTGAAGCGCAACTGGGGCCGTATCGTTTTCATCTCGTCGGAGTCCGGACTGAACATTCCCGGCGAGATGATTCACTACGGGATGACGAAGACAGCGCAGCTCGCGATCTCGCGTGGCCTCGCGGAGCTCACCAAGGGCACGGCTGTGACGGTCAATTCCGTGCTGCCCGGACCGACCATGTCGGAAGGCGTCGAGACCTTCGTCAAGGATCTCGCCAAACAGAACGGGCAATCGGTCGAAGAGGCTGCTTCCAACTTCGTCAAGCAGCACCGCTCGACATCGCTGATCCAGCGCTTCGCCACCGTCGAGGAGATCGCGAACATGGTCGTCTATGTCTCGTCGAAGGAGGCGGCCGTGACCAACGGTGCAGCGCTGCGTGCAGAGGGCGGGATCGTCCAGACCATCGCATAAGCGTACGCCCCGCAAAGATAAAAAGGCGGCGCCGAAGCGCCGCCTTTTTTCGTTGTGGGACCGTGGGTATGCAGCCCCGAACCTGGAGGATTACAGAAGCGTTTTGCGCTTAGAAGGCTACCTGCGTGCGCATCGCGAACACGTCGTAGTCAGCACCGGTGTTCATGTTGCTGTTGACGGCGAACTTGTCGACGGTGCCGTGGATCCAGTTGAACATGAAGCGCATGTTCTGGTTCACATACCAGTTCACGCCGACCGTGGTGTTCTTCAGTTCACCGCCGCGAATGACACCGTCATTCAGGCTGGCGTAGCTGTAGCGCACCGCGAGTTCCCACGCACCGAGATCGCCGGTCGCGAAGTTGACCGGGCGGGCCGGGTTGATGCCGCCGAAGGCACCGGCCGACGTGTTGTACTTGTGCTGTTCGCCGGTGATGACGTAGCTGGCCTGGCCGTAACCGCCATTGAAGCTCAGGTCGGACAGACCGTTGCTGCGCTGGATGTTGTAGTCGAAGTATTCGCCCGATGCCATGAAGCTGCCGAACTTGACGGCGGCTTCACCGCTCAGCACACGGGCATTGTTCACGAAGTTCATGGTGCCGGTGTTAAGCAATGCGTTGGTCGCCGGATCGACGCGAACTTCGATGCGATCGGACATGCCGAGTGTGTTGTTGGTCACTCCACCGGTCTGGGCGAGATACAGCGCGTCGAAACCGACGAGGACGGTGCCGACTTCGTTGTTGATCGGCAGACCGACGGCGCGGAAGGTGGCGCCGAGCGGCTGCGGCTGGCTGTGATTGACGTTGAGGCCGGTCGTCGGACCGGTCACGTAAGCGCCGACCCAGTATTGATCGCCGAATACCTGACCACCGAACGCGGCGCGGTTGTCGCCTGCCGCGAGGCTGGTCGCGAGAACCTGCGAAGCTGCGCGTTCCATGAACATGATGTTGTTCGAGCTGGTCGCTTCGTCCAGCGTATAAGGGACGTCGATGTAACCGCCCTGGATCAACAGGCCCTTGACGCCCTTATAGGCGACATAGGCGTTGTTGAGCGTGACATCGCCATCGGTGGTACCGCCGGCATCGACAATCACGCCGTATTCCCAATCCTTGTTGAAGGTGCCGATCAGGCCGAGGCGGGCACGACGGGCGTTGATGCCGTCATTCACGCTCTGGGGACTAGTGCCGGCGGACTTCGGCGAGAACGAATAGGCGGCGGTGTCGAGGTGCAGACGGCCGGTGATGGCGATGCAGTTCAGACCGTCGTCGGTGCAGAAGGTCGGACGGTTGCCGGGCATCGTCAGGTTCGCGTTGATGAAGGGCACAGCCTTCTTGTGCATGGCAGCGTTGGCATTCGCAAAATTCTGCTTGACCGATTCCGTCTGCTTTTGCGTGGTGTTGGCCTGCTTCTGAACGTTATCGAGCTTCTTTTCCAGCGCGCGGAGCTGCGCTTTCAATACGGCGATCTCATCATTCGATGACTGCGCATGCGCCGGGCCTACGGCCAGCGCGCCGATCACGCCGAGTGTGCCCAGGATTTTGTGTGTCGTGAAAGACATGGAGTACCCCTGTAGAAGACAAAATCCGACACGCCCCGCGAATTGCTCCGCAGGTGATGGACGCGTATGGATCTGTGTTTGTGATCTTGCGAAAGAGAACGTCCGGAGGCTCTCGCCAGGCGCCGTTCACATTTAACAAGCGAGCTACCGTTGAGCTCGCGGGCAAATTAGGCAAGCTTTGCGACAGTTCTGTAAAACCCGCATCGCATTGTAGTGAACGACACCGCGGTGTCGCTTTTCGATCACAAGCGATTTAGATAATTAGCTATCTTAATTAGCTATTATATGAGAAGAGCGCATCCATGGATGCGCTCTGTTATCGTAGGTGTCTCCAGGCGGGAATTTCGTGGGTAGCAGTTCCGTGATCACCAGCCTTCGAGCACGATCTTGCCGTGCGACTTGCCGGATTCGAGCTGCGCATGCGCGCGCTTGAGATTCGCGGCATTGATGGTGCCGAAGGTCTTGTCGAGCGTGGTGCGCAGCACGCCCTTGTCGATGAGATCTGCGACGTCGTTGAGGAGGTAATGCTGCGCGATCATGTCAGGCGTCTGGAATGACGATCGCGTGAACATGGATTCCCAGTGCACCGAGACGGCCTTGCCCTTGAAGGCGGACATGTTGAATTCAACGGGATCGTCGATCAGCCCCAACTTGCCCTGCGGTGCGATCAGGTCGGCAAGCGCCTTGTAGTGCTGTTCCGTCCCCGTGAGGCTGGCGACGAGTGAGACCGGCGGCAGTTTCAATGCGTCGATCTGCTCCTTCAGCGGCTTGCTGTGATCGATCACCGCATGTGCGCCGAGATCCTGGCACCACTTGATCGTCTCGGGCCGCGATGCAGTTGCCACAACGGTGAGGCCGGTGAGGCGGCGTGCGAGCTGGACGAGGATCGAGCCGACACCGCCGGCACCGCCCATGATGAGCAGCGTGCGTGGATCGAGGCTCTTGCCCGGCGCGACGCCGAGCCGATCGAAAAGCAGTTCCCAGGCGGTGATCGCGGTGAGCGGCAACGCCGCAGACTGTGCGAAGGAAAGCGAGGAGGGCTTGCGGCCGACAATGCGCTCATCGACCAGATGGAACTCGGCATTGGTGCCCTGGCGCTGGATCGAGCCGGCATAGAACACCTCGTCGCCCGGCTTGAACATCGTCACATCGGGGCCGACAGCATCGACGATGCCAGCAGCGTCATAACCGAGGATCTTGGTCTCGCCGGCTGCCGGCGCCGCGCGCTTGCGCACCTTGAAATCGACGGGATTAGCCGAGATCGCCTTCACCGACACGCGGATGTCGCGACCGGTCGGTTCGGGCTTCGGAGCCTCGAAATCGACCAGTGCGTCAGCTGCGTCGATTGGGAGGGATTTGGTGTAGCCGACTGCCTTCATTGGGTGCGCTCCATAGCTTCTGGCGGAAATGTCCCAAAAGACGTGTCCCGAGGCGACAATAATTGCAAGTACTGTCATTTCAGGGATATAGTCACCGAATGGATACTATTGGGTATTTGCGATGAAACGGCGTGATTTCGGCAATGGGCCGGGCTGTCCGGTCGAGGTGACGCTCGATCTGATCGACGGCAAATGGAAGGGCGTGATCCTGTATCATCTGCAGCAGGGGCGGCTGCGTTTCGGCGAGCTGCGCAAGCTGATGCCACGGATCACCCAACGTATGCTGACCAAACAGCTGCGCGCGCTCGAGGAGGATGGGCTGATCGTCCGGACGGTCTATGCCGAGGTCCCGCCGCGGGTCGAATATGCACTGTCGGAAACCGGGCTCGGATTGCGCCCGGTCATCGATGCCCTCAAGGCGTGGGGTGATGCGCACAAGATGCGCCAGAAGTCGGCCGCGGCCGTAGCGCCCCAGCCGCGCAAAAAGGCGCCGGTGGAGAAGGATGTGCCGGCGGACGCAAGCTAGTTCCCGCCCTTCTATTGCCCCGCTCAGCAGCCTATATTCGCCGCGATTTCCTCAAAGAGGCCCCGATGATCCCATTTTTCCGCAACGCCGCGATCGCTTCCGCTCTGTGCGCCATTGTCCTGTCGTCCGCACTCGCGCCGGCTCTTGCACAAGATCGCCGGGTCCCGACTTCGCCCACGGAAATGAAGCTGTCCTACGCGCCGATCGTGCAGCGGGTGCAGCCGGCCGTGGTGAATGTCTATGCGGCCAAGACGGTGCAGAATCGCAATCCGTTGCTGGACGATCCGGTGTTCCGCCGCTTCTTCGGCGGCCAGGGTATGCAGCCGGAGCAGATGCAGCGTTCGCTCGGTTCGGGTGTGATGGTCGACGCATCTGGCCTCGTCGTTACGAACAACCACGTCATCGAAGGCGCCGACCAGGTGAAGGTGTCGCTGGCGGACAAGCGCGAGTTCGAGGCAGAGATCGTGCTCAAGGACAGCCGCACCGATCTGGCGGTGCTGCGCATCAAGGACAGCAAGGAGAAATTCCCGACGCTGGATTTCTCCAACTCCGACGATCTGTTGGTTGGTGATGTCGTTCTCGCCATCGGCAACCCGTTCGGCGTTGGCCAGACCGTGACCCACGGTATCGTGTCGGCGCTCGCGCGCACGCAGGTCGGTATCACCGACTATCAGTTCTTCATTCAGACCGATGCTGCGATCAATCCCGGCAATTCCGGCGGCGCGCTGGTCGACATGACCGGCAAGCTTGTTGGTGTGAACACCGCGATCTTCTCGCGCTCCGGCGGCTCGCAGGGCATCGGCTTTGCGATCCCGGCCAACATGGTCCGCGTCGTCGTTGCCTCCGCCAAATCAGGCGGCAAGGCCGTGAAGCGTCCGTGGCTCGGCGCGCGGCTGCAGAACATCACGCCTGAAATTGCCGAGACGCTCGGCCTCAAGACGCCATCCGGCGCTCTGGTCGTCAATGTCACGGCGAACAGCCCGGCGGCGAAGGCTGGTCTCAAGGTCTCCGATCTCGTGACCGCCATCGATGGCCAGACCATCGAGGATCCGAACGCGTTCGAATATCGCTTCGCGACACGCCCGCTCGGCGGCACTGCACAGCTCGATGCGCAACGCAGTGGCAAGCCGGTGAAGCTGACCGTTGCGCTCGAGGCGGCCCCTGACACGGGCCGTGACGAGATCACGCTGACGGCGCGCTCGCCATTCCAGGGCGCCAAGGTCGCCAATATCTCGCCGGCCGTTGCCGACGAGTTGCGGCTGGATTCCAGCACCGAGGGCGTTGTCATCACCGAGCTGACGGACACCGCCACGGCGGCTGGCGTCGGCTTCCAGAAGGGCGATCTTATCGTCGCGGTCAACGGGACCAAGATCGGCAAGACCAGCGATCTCGACAAGGTGACGCGCGAGGGTGCGCGGCTGTGGCGCATCGTGGTGGTGCGCGGCGGCCAGCAGATCAACGTTACACTCGGCGGATGAGCCCGAAACAACCCACGCCTTCTGCAAACCTGTTTGCCGCAGCCGGGCTGGAGCAGGACGCGCCGCGTCCGCTACCTGAGCGGCTGCGGCCGCGCGTGCTGTCCGATGTGGTCGGGCAGGATCATATCCTTGGCCCCGATGGCGCGCTGACGCGGATGCTGGAGACGCGCACGCTGGGCTCGCTAGTGTTCTGGGGGCCGCCCGGCACCGGCAAGACCACCGTCGCGCGGCTGCTTGCGGACGCAACGGAGCTTCAATTCGAGCAGATCTCCGCGGTGTTCTCCGGTGTTGCCGATCTGAAGAAAGTATTTGAAGCCGCACGTGCCCGCCGCGAGATGGGCAAGGGTACGCTGCTGTTCGTCGACGAGGTGCATCGCTTCAACAAAGCACAGCAGGATTCATTCTTGCCTGTGATGGAAGACGGCACCGTGGTGCTCGTCGGTGCCACTACCGAGAACCCATCCTTCGAGCTCAACGCCGCTCTGTTGTCGCGCGCGCGTGTGCTGGTGTTCCAGTCGCTGGATGCGGCCGCCATCGAGAAACTGTTCGCGCATGCGGAGAAGGTCGAAGGCCGCGCGCTGCCGCTCGACGCCGAGGCACGTGCGGTGCTGGTACGCATGGCCGATGGCGATGGCCGCGCCGCGCTGACTTTGGTGGAAGAAGTCTGGCGCGCCGCGCGGACCAATGAAGTGTTCAACGCCGCGCAGTTGCAGGACATCCTGCAACGCCGTGCGCCGATCTACGACAAGTCGGCCGATGGTCACTACAATCTGATCTCGGCGCTCCATAAGTCGGTGCGCGGCAGCGATCCCGATGCGGCGCTGTATTACCTGTGCCGGATGTTAGACGCCGGCGAGGATCCGCTGTTCCTGGCGCGCCGCGTGGTGCGGATGGCCGTGGAGGACATCGGTCTTGCCGATCCGCAGGCGCTGGTGATCTGCAATGCCGCCAAGGATGCCTATGATTTCCTCGGCCATCCCGAAGGCGAACTCGCCATCGCGCAGGCGGTGATCTACATCGCCACCGCGCCGAAATCGAATGCTGCCTATATGGCCTACAAGGCCGCGATGCGGACCGCGAAAGAGGGCGGCTCGCTGCTGCCGCCGAAGCACATCCTGAACTCGCCGACCAAGCTGATGAAGTCCGAAGGCTATGGCGACGGGTACCAATACGACCACGACGCGCCCGAAGCTTTCTCCGGCCAAGACTATTTCCCGGAAGCCTTGGGGCGTCAGACCTTCTATGATCCGCCTGAGCGCGGGTTCGAACGCGAGATTCGCAAGCGGCTGGATTACTGGACCAGACTGAGGAACGAGAGACAATCATGAGCCGTCGCGACAAGAAGCCTCTCGCCAAGCGTGGTCCCGGTGGTGAGCGCAGCAAGGCGCCGCGTGGCAAGGGCGCCGCGCCGAAGGGCGCTACCTCCAAAGCCGCCCCGTCGAAGGGCGAGCGGCCGTCATTTGGCAAGGCTGGCCGCGTGAGCAGCGATCGCCCGATGAGTGCGCGTCCGCCGCGTGCGCGTGCCGGTGAACGCTCAGAGTGGGCCGAGCGGCCGGAACGTGCCGAGCGATCCGAACGCCCTCAGCGTGCCGAGCGAAGCGAGCGCTTCGATGCGCCGCAGCGCTCCGAGCGTCCGGCCGGCAAGCGTCCACCAAGCTCGCGTCCTTCCGGTTCGCGTCCGGGCGGCAAGGCCGCGCCGCGTTATGGCAACGCGCCGCTGCGTGAGCCGCGACCACCTGTGCCTTATCTCGACGAAGAACCGGCGAAGCCGGAAGTTGCGCCAGCGCCGCTGCCCACCGCCGTGCAGAACGTCATCGTCACGCCTGATGAGAACGGCATGCGCGTCGATCGCTTTCTCGAAGCGCATTTTCCCGGCCTGTCATTCTCCCATATCCAGCGCATCGTCCGTAAAGGCGAACTACGTGTGAACGGTAAGCGTGCCGACAGCAAGGATCGGCTGGAAGAAGGACAGACGGTCCGCATTCCGCCGCTAAAGCTCGATGCGCCGAAGGTTGTCGGTGAACTCTCGGAGGCTGCCAACAAAACTCTGCAGGCGCTCAAGGAGATGACGATCTACGAGGACGCCGACGTCATGGTGCTGAACAAGCCGGCCGGTCTCGCGGTGCAGGGCGGCTCGGGCATGACGCGTCACGTCGACATGATGCTGGAGGTGATGCGCGACGCCAAGGGGCAGAAGCCGCGTCTGGTGCACCGTCTCGACCGGGAGACGTCGGGCTGCCTCTTGATCGCCAAGACGCGTTTTGCGGCGACCAAGCTCACCGGTGCGTTCCGCGAACGCTCCGCACGAAAGATCTATTGGGCGCTGGTTGCCGGTGTACCGAAGCCGAAGCAGGGCCGCATCTCGACCTATCTGGCGAAGGAAGAAAACGAAGAAGACACCATCATGCGCGTCGCCAAACATGGCGACGAGGGCGCAAGCCATGCGGTGACCTATTACGCCGTGGTGGAGACGTCAGCGCAAAAACTCGCCTGGGTGTCGCTGAAACCGGTGACGGGGCGTACGCATCAGTTGCGCGCGCATATGGCGCATATCGGCCACGCGATCGTCGGCGACCCGAAATATTTCAACATCGAGAACTGGCAGTTGCCGGGCGGCATTCAGAAGCGTTTGCATCTGCTGGCGCGCCGCATTGTGATCCCGCATCCGCGTGGCGGCGTGATCGACGCGACGGCGCCGCTGCCGCCGCATATGCTGCAATCGTGGAACTTGCTCGGTCTCGAACACGACCGGTTCGATCCGATCGAGAACGCACCGGAAGAGTAGGGCGTTGTCGGGCTCCGACAACATCCCGTGCGCGACGTCGGCAACCGCCGACGTGCCCGATTTCGACGCCGCGTTTCGCGCGCGTCTGCATGATCTGTTTGTGTGGCGCCGCGATATCAGGCGCTTCAAGTCCGATCCACTGCCTGCGGGCTTTCTCGATCGCCTGCTCGATACCGCGTGCCTGGCGCCTTCGGTGGGCCTGAGCCAGCCATGGCGCTTTGTCATCGTCGACGATGCGTCACGTCGTCAGGCGGTGCTGGAGAATTTCAGCGCCTGCAATGCCGAGGCGTTGAGCGCCTATACCGGCGAACTCGCGCAGAGCTATGCGGCGCTCAAGCTCGCCGGTCTGCGCGAAGCGCCATGCCACCTCGCGGTATTTGCAGACCACGCGACGGATGTCGGCCACGGCCTTGGCCGCCGCACCATGCCGGAGATGGCGGACTATTCGGTGGTGACGGCGATCGCAACCATGTGGCTCGCCGCGCGCGCTGAAGGCATCGGCATGGGCTGGGTCTCGATCCTCGATCCTGCTGCAATTGCCGCGACACTCGATATACCCCGTGACTGGCGGTTGATCGGCTATTTCTGCATCGGTTATCCGGAGATCGACGATGATCGGCCGGAACTCGAGCGCGCCGGATGGGAACGCCGTCATTCGGCAGCGGATCACATTGTCCGGCGCTGACACTTGATGTGATGCGGGATCGTGACAACATGAGACCAATGAGACATCGCTCCATCCCATTCGCTCTGTTGGTCGCCGTTGCGGCGGCGCTCTCTGCTGCGCCTGCGGTCGCGCAGGTTATCGGAGTGCCCGGCAACCCGGCCTTGATCACGCCACTGCCGCCCGCACCGCCACCGCCGCGGATCGAAGTACCTGTCGTGCCTCAGCTCGGCGATCTGCCGCGGCAGCAGAATGTCCCGCAGGCGCGGAGGTCCTTCAGCGATCGTATCACCGACTGTTTGCAGGATGGCGCCGCTGCGGGTCTCGGCCCGAATGATCGTGCGACCTATTCGCGAGCCTGCGCCAATCGCTGATACGAGCGATTTGGTCTCGCGTGGCGCCCGTCTGTCGCGTAAATTGACGGCTGGCGAACAGGAATTGAGACCATCGATGCGTGAATTGTTTGACGAAGTGTACGGCCAGTCGCAGCTCGATCCGCAAGAGGCGGTGCGACGGTCGACGCGTGGTCCACAGCGCAAGCGTTTCTACAAGACCGTTGGGATGAGCGAGACACCGGATGGCTTTGCCATCATGCTCGACGACAAGACCGTGCGCACGCCGTCGCGCCATCCGCTGGTCGTTCCTACATCAGCCATTGCCGAGGTCATGGTTGCGGAATGGGATGCGCAGCAGGATGTTATCGATCCCACGAGCATGCCGGTGACGCGCCTGGCCAACAGCGTGATCGATGCGATCCGCGACGAGGCGCAGACCCAGGCAGTGGCTGACGATATCGCAAAATACTTCAGCACCGATCTGCTGTTCTATCGCGCCGGCTATCCCGAGGCGCTTATCGCGCGCGAGGCTGCGGCATGGGACCCTGTCTTGTTCTGGGCTGCCGATGATCTCGGCGCGCATTTCATCCTGGCTGAGGGCATCGTGCATGTCAGCCAGCCCGAACAGGCGATCGCATCTGCCCGCGCGGCGCTGCCGAGCGATCCATGGGCGATCGCCGCGCTGCATCTGGTGACGACGATCACCGGCTCGGCGCTGCTCGCGCTGGCGCTGCTCCATGGCCATCTGAATGCCGATCAGGTCTGGACCGCCGCCTTTGTCGACGAGGACTGGAATATCGAGAAGTGGGGCCTCGATGAGGAAGTCGCTGCGCGGCGTGCGGCGCGGCAGGTGGATTTCAAGGCTGCCGTGCTGGTGCTGAAGGCGGTCGCACCGTCAGCGGGTTAATCGGAAGTTAACGACCGTTAACTAGCGTAGCTGCACCATTGTCCGGTGCCGCTCACCATGCCGACTCCCGTCAACTCGATCTTACCGGTTGTCTCCGCGCAGGGCGTGGCGAGCGAAGTCGCGTTTCAGCCCGGCAGCGTGATTGCCGGCCGCGTGCTCTCGGTCTCGCCAGACAATCAGGTCCGTATCGCCATCGGGCACAGCACGATCGACGTGCAATCGCAGGTGCCGTTACAGGCCGGGCAGGTGCTGCAATTCGCCGTGTCGAAGACGGATAACGGCAATGTCCAGCTTGCCGTCGTCACCCCGCAGAACACAGGTGCAGGGCAGGCGGGCGGTACGTCCTCCGGCGACGTGACCCTCGCGCCAGACCTGCCGATCAATCTCGCCAATGCCATCGCGACCTCCAAGATCCAGCTGACATCGCGGGAAGCACAGGCGGTCTCCACTGCTACGCAAAGCGCCGTGACGCAGCAGGCGAGCCTTGCGACGCTGTTTGCCAATCTCGGTGTCGCCACTTCGTTGAAGGGGCTGCCGCAGCAGTTGCAGCAGGCGGTCGCGCAGGTACTGGCGCAACGCCCGCCGCTCGACAGCCAGCTCACCGGCGAGGAAGTCAAATCGGCGTTCCAGAATTCCGGCCTATTTCTGGAATCATCGCTGGCCAAGGGATCGCTGCCGCAAGGCGGCGTGCCCGACATGAAAGCGGCATTGATCGTGTTGCGCCAGGCGTTGGCGACGACGCTCGCCACAGCGAGTCCGACCCAGAGCACAACGCCAGCGACGGCGAATGCAGCGACACCGGAGCAGCCAGTATTGGCTCCGGCAAACGCGCTCCCCAATGTCGTGGCGCAGGTCACCGCACAGCAGGCGCAAGCTGCTGCGGTGACCGCGACCATGTTGCCCAAGGCCAGCATCAAGAACGACCCGCTGCAGCAGGCTGGGCTTCTCGCCGCAGACGAGCCCGGGCTCGATATCCCGGCCCAGACCGCACCGGCCGTGGCAAAAGCCCCCGAAGCGGCTGCACAACTGACGGCGAACCGGGCCGCGTTCAACTTGCTTCGCGACGCGCTGCAGACGGCTCCCAAGGGCATGGGTAGTGCGGCATCGCTGGTGTTCGACGACAGCATGATGATGGATCTGCTGCCCGCTACGAAGGCGCCAGCGGGCCAGCCGGGTGCCGAAACGAACATCGCGCGCAACACCCTGCCGCCGCCGCCGTTGCGCGGCGGGTTGCCGACGGCACAGGCGATGGCTTTGCCGACACTCCCGGCAAATGCGCCGCTGGGCACCACCGTGCATCATCTGCTCGCGGATACCGATGCGGCGCTGGCGCGCCAGACCCTGCTGCAGGTGGCATCCTTGCCGGATCGTGCGGACGGTCTTGCAGCGCCGCGGCTCGATCAGGCATCGCCGCGCTGGAGTTTCGAAATTCCATTTGCGGTGCCGGCCGGTACGGCCATGGCGCAATTCGAAATTTCGCGCGATGGCGGCAATGGTAGTGAGACTGAAGCGGCCAAGCAGGTCTGGCGTGCGCGCTTTTCACTCGATGTCGAGCCTGCTGGCCCGGTCCATGCGCTGGTCTCGCTGACCGGCGACAAGACGTCGGTGCGGATGTGGGCCGAGCGTCCGGCGACGGCGCTGCAGTTGCAGGCCGGTACGGCGCAGCTCAATCAGGCGCTGATCCGCGCCAATCTGCAGCCCGGGGATATCGTGGTCCGCGAGGGTGCACCGATGCAGCCCGCGCCCGCATCGGCGGGGCATTTTCTGGATCGCGCGCTATGATCGTGCAGCCCAAAAGATCGCTCGCCGTCGCGCTGCATTACGACAAGACCGGCGCGCCTGTTGTCACCGCGAAAGGCAAGGGCGCGATCGGTGAGAAGATCATCGAGGTCGCCAAGGCCCACGACATTCCCATCGAGGAAAATGAGGTACTCGCCGGCGCACTCTCGAATGTCGAAATCGGTGATGAGATTCCAGCCGAGCTCTACAAGGCTGTCGCGGAAGTGCTGGTCTTCGTGCTCAGGCTGTCGGGCCGCGCACACTAGCCTCGTCATTCGGCCGCGATACATGTCAGATCGTTGAACTGTTCTGCGCTGACCTTTCGAGGCTGGTGATCTCGCATCCGCGAGCTATCAACCCTCAGTCCGCCCGGCATGAATGTAGATTTGTTGCAGCGCATTTCCTATCGCGCACAAGCTGATGCTTGCCAAGTCCCAGCTTTGTGCAACTATGAAACCCGGGAGAGGCTAGTGCTCGCCTGACGCTGTGGGAATGGGGGATCACGTGAGTGAGACGCTGCATCCGAACGCTCCGCATCATCTGCCTGGCTTCATTACCGCTCCCGGCGAGACTGACACGCTCATGGTTGTGGTCGGAATCGTTCTGATCGGCTCCATCATGATGGTCGGCAATCTGTATCTGCGCCTGCACAGCATGCCGGAACGCATGGCGCACAAGTCGCAGAAGCTGCAGTTTGAAATCGTGGCCGTGTTGGGCCTGATCGCATTGTTCACCCATAACCATCTGTTCTGGATAATCGGGCTGTTGCTGGCGATGATCGATTTGCCGGATTTCAGCACGCCGTTGCGCAGTATCGCAGGATCGGTGCGGAAGATTGCCGACGGCGACGCTACCAGCGAAACCACCGAGCTGTCCGGTGAACCACCACCGCTCCCTATCGCGGCAGAAACATCGAGCCGTCCCGGGGAAGCCGGAGGGCACGATCATGCTTGAGCTTCTCCTCTGCTCGCTGCTGACGGTTTTTCCGGATTATCTCTATCGCCGCTACGGTCAAGGCAAGCGCCTGGGGCGGGAGATCACGTTCTATTCGGTGTGGTTCGAACTCAGATGGGGGATCACAGCCTGCGTGATGCTGACGGTCGCTCTGATCACGGTGATCTTCTATTTTCATCCATCCACGACAAGCGCGACCTTGTTCTATCGGACCGTGCCGATCCTTCCCGAGGTCAATGGCCGGGTGGCGGAGGTGCACGTCCAGTTCAGTGCCCCGGTCAGGAAGGGCGACGTGATCTTCCGGCTCGATAACGCCAAGCAGGAAGCGTCGATGGAGACCGCGCGGCGCAAGATTGCCGAGGTCGATGCGGCCATGCTGGCGGCGCAGGCCGATATTCTGAAGGCCGAAGGGCAGGCGCAGGAGGCCAAGGGGTCTTTTCAGCAGACCTCGGACGAACTCGATACCAAACGTGAATTGCAGAAGCGAAATCCTGGCATGGTGCCGCAACGCGACATCGAAAAACTCGAGGTGCTGCTGACCGGCCGCCAGGGGGCGCTTGATGCGGCCATGGCCGCGCGACAATCCGCGATGACGCGTATCTCCGCGCTGCTGCCGGCGGAGAAGGCCAGCGCGCAGGCGGCACTCGCGGAGGCGCAAGTCGATCTCGACAAGACGTTCATTCGCGCAGGCGTGGACGGGCGCGTCGAGCAGTTCACGCTTCGCGTCGGCGATGTCGTCAATCCCGTCATGCGATCAGCGGGCATTCTCATTCCGGAGAATGCGGGCCGCGTGCTCTCGGCAGGATTCGGGCAAATCGAAGCGCAGGTGATGAAGGTGGGCATGGTTGCCGAGGCGACCTGTATTTCGAAGCCGTGGACCGTCATCCCGATGGTGGTGACCGGCGTCCAGAATTATATCGCGGCTGGCCAGTTTCGCGGCGGCGAGCAGTTGGTGGAAGCGCAGCAAGTCCGCGCGCCGGGCACCATCCTCACATTCCTGGAGCCAATCTATCAGGGCGGTCTCGACGGCGTGACGCCCGGCAGTAGCTGTATCGTCAATGCCTATACCAGCAATCATGACGCCATCGCCGCGAAGGGGATCGGTTCTTTCAAGTGGCTGGCGCTTCATGCCGTCGATGCCGTTGGGGTCGTCCACGCGATGTTGCTGCGGATCCAGGCGTTGTTGCTTCCTGTCAAGACGCTGGTGATGAGCGGTCACTGAGCTCCGCGCGGTCTGCGGGGCGAGGCGATCGTTCCGGGACGCTCCGGAACTGGCGCTGTCATGCCCGTTGAACTAGCCTTCGTGAACAAGAAAAAAGCTCACGGAGGAAATCATGAAGTCCCCATCGCTCTGGATGTCGTCCATCGGACTGTCGTCGCTCGCGCTTGCAGCGGCCAGCGGCTGGTTTGCCGCCACCATGTTTGCCCAGCCTGCCACCAGCAAGGAGCCGCGCTTTCCGCAGCTCACCATGGATCAGCTCGACGCCAGGCAGAAGCCGCTCGGCGAGCAGGTGATGAAGGTCTCGAGCGTGGGTCTCGCCGGTCCCTATAATCCGATGATGCGCAGCCCGGTGCTCGGGCAAAAGCTGTTCGATCTGTTCGCCTATCTGCGCTGGGACACGTCCGTTCCGGTCAAGCTCAACGAATTCGCGATCATCATCATCGGGCGGCAATGGCGCTCGCAGGTCGAATGGTTCGCGCATGCGCCACTCGCGCAGAAAGCGGGATTGTCGCCGGAGATCATCGCCGATCTCAAGGCCAACAAGCGGCCCGCCAACATGGCTGAGGACGAGGCGACGGTGTACGACTTCGTCACCGAGCTGACGAACACGCACAAGGTCTCCGACGCGACCTATGCGCGTGCCAGGAAGATCTTCAACGATCAGCAGATCGTCGATCTCACGGCCGTGGCCGGCAATTACGTGATGGTGGCGATGTTACTGGCGATGGCGGAGGAGAGCACACCGCCCGGCAAGGAGGTGCCGTTCAAGCCCGGCGAGCCGTGAGGCCGCGCGTCAGGCAGCCTTGATCGGGTTGCCGGTTGTCGGGTTTTCCGCCGTGGCCGGTGCGGTCGCATCCTTGCCGATGCGGCCGAGATGGGTGAAGCGGAAACCGGCGTCGTATTTCAGCCCGTAGCCGAGTGCGCGGTCGAAGCCGATATGGGCGAACCAGACCAGTGCGATCGAACCGGCGATCGGCTCGGCGGTGGCGATACCGGCCAGCGCGAGCAGCAGCGGCGCGATGGTCGCGTGCACCAGATTATAGACGCCCGCGCCGATCCGCGGGCCCGCCAGATAGGCCAGCATGCTGAGGTCCGGGACGAAGAAAAACAGGGCATAGATCTGCCAGGGCGCGCCCGAGATCCAGTAGAACAGCGTCATTCCGACAAACAGCGCCACGCCTTCCCAGCGCAGCAGGTCACGCACGCCGCCCGTGGCTGCGCCACTGTTTTCATTGATCACGATATTGGTCATCCGGCGCTCTCCCTTGTCTGATCCGGATATAGGCAGGATCGCCGCCGGCGCCATGCGATTTTGGGGGATTCAACCCTTCCTGATGGGCGTTTCCACCGTCGAAAACCCCATGCTAGAACCTCGCCCAAACCCTGCGGCTGCCGCGGGCGATAACACGTGACATTGACGGGCTGGAGCACATGAAAGACATCCTGGACACCCTCGAAGCGCGTCGTGCAGGCGCCAAACTGGGCGGCGGCGAGACGCGGATCGAGTCGCAGCACAGCAAGGGCAAGCTGACCGCCCGCGAGCGCATCGAGCTTTTGCTCGACAAGGGGTCCTTCGAGGAATTCGACATGTTCGTCGAACACCGCTCCGTGGAATTTGGCATGGAAAAGTCCAAGATTCCCGGTGACGGCGTCGTCACCGGCTGGGGCACCGTCAACGGTCGCAAGACCTTCGTCTTCGCCAAGGATTTCACCGTGTTCGGCGGTTCGCTGTCCGAGACCCACGCGCTCAAGATCACTAAGCTGCAGGATATGGCGATGAAGGCGCGGGCGCCGATCATCGGCCTCTATGACGCCGGCGGCGCGCGCATCCAGGAAGGTGTCGCGGCGCTCGCGGGTTACTCCTACGTGTTCCGCCGCAACGTCCAGGCCTCGGGCGTGATCCCGCAGATCTCCGTCATCATGGGACCCTGCGCCGGCGGTGACGTTTATTCGCCGGCCATGACTGACTTCATCTTCATGGTGAAGAACACCAGCTATATGTTCGTCACCGGCCCCGATGTTGTGAAGACCGTGACCAACGAGGTCGTCACTGCCGAAGAACTCGGCGGCGCAAGCGTGCATGCGACGAAATCCTCGATCGCCGACGGCGCCTTCGAGAATGACGTCGAGACGCTGTTGCAGATGCGCCGGCTGATCGACTTCCTGCCGGCCAACAATACCGAAGGCGTGCCGGAATGGCCGAGCTTCGACGACATCGAGCGTACCGACTTCTCGCTGGACACGCTGATCCCCGACAATCCGAACAAGCCCTACGACATGAAGGAGCTGATCCTGAAGGTCGTGGACGAAGGCGATTTCTTCGAGATCGCCGAGACCTTCGCCAAGAACATCGTCACCGGCTTCGGTCGCATTGCCGGCAAGACAGTCGGCTTCGTCGCCAACCAGCCGATGGTGCTGGCCGGCGTGCTCGACAGCGACGCCTCGCGCAAGGCTGCGCGCTTCGTGCGCTTCTGCGACGCCTTCAACATTCCGATCGTGACTTTCGTCGACGTGCCGGGCTTCCTGCCGGGCACCGCGCAGGAATATGGCGGCCTCATCAAGCACGGCGCCAAGCTGCTGTTCGCCTACAGCCAGTGCACCGTGCCATTGGTCACCGTGATCACCCGCAAGGCCTATGGCGGCGCCTTCGACGTGATGGCCTCGAAGGAAATCGGCGCCGACATGAACTATGCCTGGCCGACGGCGCAGATCGCCGTGATGGGTGCCAAGGGTGCGGTGGAGATCATCTTCCGCCAGGACATCGGCGACGCCGACAAGATCGCCGCGCGCACCAAGGAATATGAAGACCGTTTTCTGTCACCCTTCGTCGCGGCCGAGCGCGGCTATATCGACGACGTGATCATGCCGCACTCCACCCGCAAGCGCATCGCCCGCGCGCTGGCGATGCTGAAGGACAAGCATCTGGAAGTGCCGATGAAGAAGCACGACAATATGCCGTTGTGAGTTTATTGCAGTGCGGCGTAGGGCTTAACTTGCGATACAGTATATCTCCGTGATTGGATGCTCGTTAAGCGGGTGTTCGGGCGGGGGACTGTATGGCCGGTGTGTTCAGGAAAACCGAAATCGAGCCGATTGACGGCACGCCGGTCAAGCGGATGTTCTGGTCCATTATAAGCGACTACAATCTGAAGACCGCGCTTTCAGAATTGGTAGACAATGCGCTTGATGTTTGGATGCGCAATGGAGCGACGGTTACTCCCAAAATTGAGATTACGCTCGATCCGGACCGACAACTCATCTCGGTAATCGATAATGCCGGTGGGGTCGGACATGATGATCTTAAACTTCTAGTGGCTCCAGGTGGAAGCAAGAATGACCCAAATGCCGAGCGTATTGGGATATTCGGAGTTGGCAGCAAGCGCGCTGGAATAGCATTAGGAGAGCAAGTTGAGATTCGGACTCGGCTTCGCAGTGAGCGGAGTTTGGAGTTGGATATCACAAAGGAGTGGCTCGAATCCGAGGATTGGGAGCTTGCTGCGTATGAAATTCCAGAAATTGCACCAAGCACCACGCAGATTGATATTTCGCGTCTGCGGCGCCCCTTCATCAAAACAGATATCGGTGATCTTCGCGCGCATATAGGTGAAACATACGGTTGGTTCATCGATCGCGGCTGTTCAATTGAAGTCAACGAAGTGGCCACAGGCTCAGAAAATTTTGAGCAATGGGCTTATCCGCCGAATTTCCCACCACGCGTTGCATCGTTTGAAGCGGATTTTGGCAAAGACGGAAAAGTACTCTGCGAAATAACTGTGGGGCTGATCATAGACCGCGACCCTAAAGCAGAGAATTATGGAGCATATTTTTATTGCAATCATCGACTTGTCGTTAAAGAGCTCAGAACGCGCGATGTCGGCTACCATAGTGAAATTGGCGTGCCGCATCCTGACGTATCCCTTTGTCGAGCAATCGTCCGTCTGCAGGGGCCCGCTGCATTGATGCCTTGGAATAGCACGAAGAGCGGCATCAATATTGCGCATCCTGTATTTGAGCGCCTGCGACCAACCTTAGTCGAGATGATGGTCCATTTTAGTTCGCTTTCTCGGCGGCTCAAAGATGATCGAGAGAGCCAAGTATTTCAATACGAATCCGGAAAAATAGAAAAAATCGAGCCTATTGGAAGCGGAGAAAGATCTCATCTGGTGCTTCCGCCTCTGCCTCGAGTGCGCAAGACTGCGGTCGCTGACCTGAAAGAAGAAAATTCCCAAAAATTAAAAGATATGCCATGGACGCTTGGGCTTGTCGAAGCAATCGGAGTTATCGACGTAGTTAGAAGACAAAAGTTACAAACAAAAAATCGGATCGCGCTTATTCTCTTGGATAGCAATTTTGAAATCGCTCTCAAGGAATTCATTGTTCATCGAACTGATCTCTTTCCAAAAAAAGAATATGGTGACGCGAAGATAAAAGAGCTGTTTGGCAAGCGGCATCTTGTTGTGGCGGAGATACGTAAGCGTGCGCGGATCCCAGAAAATCTTATCACGATTGCGGAGCATTACTACGAGCAGCGTAATAAGCTGATTCACGAGCGGGCTACTATGGATGTTGTTGACAAAGATATTGAGAACTACCGGTCAACGATCGAGCAGATTTTAGCGGTCTTGTTTGGATTGAGTTTCTCCACGTAGTTCATAGCGCGAATTACTTCTGCGTATACCGCCGGCCTTGCGAAATCCGTCTCAGGCAGAAGTTCAACGGAAATGCACATGACAAAGCCCTTGATCTATATCACCCACATTTTCGCTTTTCTGACATTCGTTGGCTTCACGGTTAAGGCCGCCCGCGCCGATGAAACTGTCACCGTCGGTGGCTCGCGCGCCGTGCTCATCAAGCCTGCGTCGCCGCGCGCCAGCGTGATCCTGATGCCCGGCGGCAGCGGCGCCATCAGCCCCCGCGAACATGGCGAGATCAACGGGCTGAGGGGCAATCAGCTCGTGCGCACCCGCAGCGCCTATGCGGCGCGGGGGCTGGCGGTGCTGGTGGTCGATGCGGGGACCGATCTGTCCAGCGCGGTGCAGTACATGGCCGCAATCAAGCGCCCGGTGACGGTGGTGGCGACCAGCCGCGGCACACAGCGTGCCGCCGAGGGGATCGCGCGGGGCGCGCGGCCGGATGCGCTGGTGCTGACCTCGGGCTTTCTCAGCGCGGAGTCAGGCAGTGGCAGCAATGTGATGTCGATTATCGGCTCGCCCTCGGCGCTGCCGCGCACGCTGGTCATCCATCATCGCAACGATGGCTGCAAAGTCACTGCGCCGGCGGGCGTCGACCCATTCGTGAAATGGTCGGCCGGGCGCGCCCGAGTGGCCTGGCTGAGCGGCGGACGCAATGACGGCGACCCGTGTGAGGCGCGGGGATATCATGGTTTCAACGGACTCGATGGCCAGGTCGTCGGGCTCGCTGCCGGCTTTCGATAACGGAGAGATGCCGAATGTGTGAGTTCCCGCGCACATTCAGTTTCCATTCATGCCACTGGTCCGATCCTGATGCCCTCACGGATATCAGGAGGGATCGCGATGGAACGCCGTCATTTTCTGAAGATCGCCTTCGGCTTTGCCGCGGGCGTCGGCTTGGCCGCTCAGGCCGTCACGCAGGTTCAGGCCGCCCCGCTGCTGCCGGCCAATCCACTCGACAATCACAAGCCGGGCAACGAACCGCAGCCTGCCGTGGCGTCGCAGGACGACGTCGATCGTCTCCAGCCTGAGCAAGTCCAGTGGCGTCGCCGCGGCTGGCGGCGTCGCCGGTTCTGGGGTTATCGCCGCCGGCATTGGGGCTGGCGTCGCCGTTATCGGGTCCGTCGTCGCTACTGGCGCCGCCGGTACTGGTAGGGCAAGCCCGTTTGTGCTGACGCTCAGTCTCTCCAGGGCGTCAGCGGTTTGGTCTGGCCGGGTTCAATGCCGCTCAGGTGGCGACGCACGTTGTCATAGCTGCGATCGCCGGGGGCAAAGGTCTGCGAGCCGTCAGCCGGCTTGCCGTCCACCGTGCGGGTGAAATGCAGCACCAGGCTGTCATCGGCATTCATGGTGGCGCTGCCATAATAGGGCATCGACAGCCGCGCGTCCTCCGCCATGGCCGCGCCAGCCATGAGTAGAATGGGGAAAGTGAGAAACAGACGGGTCATGACACCTCCTGCTGTGAGGTTGTGATGGAGGCTCAGGAAGATGGCGGGGATTTGTCCGCCGCCGGTCACCGCATGCACGGATTTGTGTTACAGGTCGCCGTCATCCGCTACCGACGAGTCCCATGCCCCATACCGAAGCCCTGCTGTTTCCGCTCGCCATGATCGCGCTCGTTGCCGAAGCGATGACGGCTGCGCTAGCGGCCGGGCGGCGCAAGATGGACTGGCTCGGCGTCGCCATGCTCGGTTGCATCACGGCGCTCGGCGGTGGTTCGGTGCGCGACATGCTGCTCGGGCACTATCCGCTGTGGTGGGTGAAGAGCCCGTATCTGCTGCTGCTGACCGGCGGTGCGGCGCTGCTGACCATCGGGCTTGCGCGCGTGGTGCATCGCTTCCACGCGCTGTTTCTGGTGCTCGATGCCATCGGTCTCGTGGTCTTCACCATCATGGGCTGCAACATCGCGCTTGCCATGGATCAGCCGCTGCTGATTGTCGTGGTGGCCGGGATGATCACTGGCTGCGTCGGCGGCGTGCTCCGCGACGTGCTGTGCAACGACGTGCCGCTGCTGTTTCGCGCCGAACTCTATGCCAGCGTCTCGATCGTCACGGGGCTTCTCTATATCGGCGGGATCAAATACGGATTCAGTCCCGATCTGGTGACGTTGGTTGCCGCTGTGACCGGTTTGGTATTCCGCCTGCTGGCAATCCGGCTGAAGCTGGAAATGCCGAAATTCATCTATGACAGCGACGCCAAATAGCGTGCGGCGTCAGCGCAGCCCCATGCAGCTCGCATAGAACGTCGTCGTGGCCGGCCAGTCGGAAAACACACCGCGCACGCCGACGTCTCTCGCCAGCACGTCCAGCACCGTCAGCGTGTCGCCGTCGCGGTCGATGGCGGGTTTGACCGAGCGATGGAAGAAAACGCCGCCGTTTGCGAGCGGCCCGTCGCGCTCGAGCGACCAGGTGATCAGATCGAGCCCGGCGTCGCGCGCTGCCTTGGCATAAGGGGAGGGCACGATCTTGTTGGTGCCATCAAGCGTCAGCAGCATGTAGATCGGCGGCGCGAGAATCTTGACGCGGGCAGCCTTGAGTTCGGCCATAGACGGTTTCCACGTTTCCGCGCGCATGTGATCGAAACCCGGTGTTTCATAGCGGCCGTCGAGATAGACCGCCTGCGCGCCGAATTCCGGCGCGGTGCGGATCCAGAACGTGATGTCGTTGAGATCGAAGC
Source organism: Tardiphaga sp. OK245 (assembly GCF_900108575.1). NCBI lineage: Bacteria > Pseudomonadati > Pseudomonadota > Alphaproteobacteria > Hyphomicrobiales > Nitrobacteraceae > Tardiphaga > Tardiphaga sp. OK245. Next base: position 37,030 of record NZ_FNWZ01000006.1, read on the forward strand.
TCTGGGCAAATACGTCGCCAGGCGGAATGCCGGCGGCACGATATTCGTCGAGCATCTGGGTCGCGTATTTCTCCTGGCTGTAATCGCCGTCGAACGGCATCGGCACTTCCGGCGCCTTCAGCTCCGGCGTGAATTTGGCGCCGAGGCTCTTGATCAGCGCGATGCTTTCCGCGTGGGTCATCAGCGTGCCCGAGCTGGCATAGAGGTCGGTGCGCCAGCGCGGCGTGCCGTTCTGATAATCAGCAACGGTCGTGGCAGAGGTGTTGGCGGCATCCATCTTCGCCGTCAGCGTCCTGAACTCCGCCAGCGTGATGTCGCTGGTACAGCATTTCGCCGACGCCTTCTTGCCGGTGGCGGGATCGGCAGGGCTGAAGGGTTGCGTGCACTTCGCTGCAAGCGATGGCACCGACAGGATGTTCGTTGTCGTATGCAGGTCGCATTGCGAATGCCGGCAGACCAACTGGCGGTCCTTCGTAAAGGTCACGTCGCATTCGATCACGCCGGCGCCCATGCGCGCCGCAGCGAGATAGGACTCCCGTGTATGCTCGGGAAATTGCAGCGGCGCGCCGCGATGGGCGATGGAGAAATCGCTCTTGCGAAACGGCCCGGTGCAGGTGCTCAGCTTTGCCTTCAGCGGGCCGTCTTTCATCTTGTCGACGAGATAGAACGGCCGCGGGCCGAGCTGCGGCTCGGGCAGGGGAATGGTTTCGGCGCGGCCGGCCGTCAGCGATGAGAGGCCGAAGAGCCCGACCAGAATGAGACGACGCAAAGCGCGCGACATGACGATCCCCAGAATAGCGAAGTGCCATTCTGTCATCTTCGTGTGACGGCCGTAACCGCCGCGTGGGCAACAAAAAACCCCGCCAGTGGCGGGGTCTTCGTCGTCAGGATTGTGCAGCGATCACCAGCGGCGGATGCAGCGGCCGTAGGGATTGCGGAAGAAGCCGGGAGGGCAGTAACCCGGGCCGCGCGGCGGCGGACCACGGAACATCGGACGGCAACCGCCATAGGGACCACGGGCATAGCCGGGGCCACAGCCTTGAGCGACCTGGATTACGCCAGCCGTCTCGGCTGCGCTGAGCGGTGCCAGGGGCATTGCATTGGCGGCACCAAGGCCTCCGACGCTGACGGCGAACAGAGCCGCAGCAAAGATCGTCTTCATTCGTGTTCTCCCTCGATGGCGCCGCGATGCGGCGCAGAGAATAATGATGGCATCGCATCACCCGCTGCAGAAACTCTTACGGGGCAAGAAAATTGCTGGGGATCAACGCTGCACAGCACGATTAAGCCGATTCGATCTGAATACAGCATGAATGTTTCGGGATATCCGCGTAGCAGGGCGCGGCAGTTGCTACTTCGCCGCGAGAAATCCCAGCATCAATTCGTTGAATTTCGCCGGTGCATCGAGAAACACGATATGGCCCGCGTCCGGCAGCACCTCGGCCTTCGCGTTCGGCATCTTCGCTGCCAGCGCTTTCGCGAGATCGGCGTTCTGCCCCATCTTCGGCCGCAATGCTTCCGGCGCATTCGGCTTGCCCGGTGCGTTATGATCGTCGGCGCCCATGATGAACAGGGTCGGCAGGGCGATCAGCGGAATTTCGTGGACCACGGGTTCGCGATAGATCATCTGCGCCGAACTGACGAAGGCGCGCAGCCAGCGCGGATATTCCGGCGACCCCTTGATGTTGAAACGCGCGTCGATGAAGGGCGTTACCTGGTCGGGCTGCATCTTCAGCGAATAGTTCACCTCGAGCTGTTTGCGGTAACCTTCCGCCGTCAGCTTGTCTTCGTTCTCCAAGATCTTCTCAGTCGGCGTCGGTGGCACATAGAGCCGATAGTCTTCCAGTCCGATCGGCGCCGCGAGCAGCAGGTGATCGATGCGATCGGGATAAGCGCGCGCGATACGGACGCTCAACATGCCGCCCAGCGAATGCGCGACGATGTCGAATTTCGCGATCCCGAGGTGATCCATCAGCGCAACAGTGTTGCGGGCAAGGTTGTCGAAATGCAGATCGCCTGATGGCTTCGATGATTTGCCGAAGCCGATCTGGTCGGGGACCACGACGCGGTAACCTGCCTCGTTCAACGTGCCGATCACCGGCGCCCAGTAGCTCGATGGAAAATTGCGGCCGTGCAATAGCACCACGGTTCGGCCGTTGGGCTTGGTCGATGGCACGTCCATATAGGCCATGCGCAGCTGCTCGCCGTCATTGACCAGCGGCAGCATGTTGACGGGGTAGGGATAGGGGAAACCTTCGAGGCCGATGCCGTAGGGCTCGCGCGCCGCAGGAGGCTCGGCCGCTCGCGATGAGGTGAACGGCAGGGTTGCAATCAGTGCAGCGAGCAGCAGGCGGTTCATCGGGGGGCTCCGGGGGAAGGAAGGTCGGGCGCGGTTTCAGGCTGCATTGCGGCGAAGGTAAGCCGGCGTCTTCACGTTTTCCGGATGGCGTCGCCGGTGGTGCCGAACAATGCCTCGAAACGCTTCTCACCGCTGCGGGTGAAATGCACTACGCGGCTGCCGGGCGAGGGGTCTCTGGCCGCCCATTTCATGGCAGTGAATGAGGTCATGATGGCGGCGCCGAGTGTGCCGGCCAGATGATGGCGCCGCTCGCTCCAGTCGAGGCAGGCCTTGCAGACCGGCCGGCGCGGATGAGTCAGCGTCGCCGGATCGATCCTCAATTCTTCAGCAACGAACCGGCTGCCTTGGGTCGTGAGTTCGATGACCCGCTCGGTCTGCCGGATCAGCTTCTGTGCCCGCATACTGTCGAACATCTGCACGCCGAGATCGCCGGCGAGATGGTCGTAGCAAATCCGCGCGCGGCGCAATGCGGGTTCTTTCGGCCCGGTGCGAACGCGGAGATGGCCCGCGCGGGCTGCCAGGCCGGCCAGACCTTCCAGCACACCGGCGACATCGGGCCCGGTGAGGCGATAATAGCGATGGCGCCCTTGTTTTTCCGGCTCGATCAGGCCGCCGGCTTCAAGCTTGGAGAGGTGTGAGCTCGCGGTCGGCGCCGTAATCCCGGCTTCCTGGGCGAGCTCGCTCGCAGTCAACGCACGGCCTGTCATGAGTGCCGTCAGCATATTGGCGCGTGCAGGATCGCCAACAAGTGCAGCGACCATGGCGATGTCCGGGCCTGCTTTCATACTTCGACGCTAATCAAAGTATTGCGGTCGAGCAAGCGGCTATATCCAGGTATCTGCAGAGGGAGCCGCCATGACGATCACTGTCTTCATTCGCTATCAGATCGATCCGTTCAAACGCACATTGTTCGAGGCCTATGCCAAGCGCTGGCTGACGATTATTCCCAAATGCGGTGGTGATCTGCAGGGCTATTGGATGCCGCATGAAGGAACGAACAACATCGCATTCGGCCTGATCTCGTTTCCAAGTCTCGCGGCCTATGAGGCATACCGCGCCAGACTGCGCACTGACGCTGACGGCGTCGCGAATTTCGCGTCGGCCGAGGAGCACCAGTTCATCCTGGCGGAAGAGCGCACATTCCTGCGCCAGGTGACCGCATAGTCATGCGCGACAAAGCCGCGGGCATTGATGTCCGCAGCTTTGTCTGCCCGTCGCGCCGTTACTTCGGCGCGCCGCCCTTCGAGCTGTCGATCTCGGTGCCGGTCGGAGCCGATTGAGGGGCCTGCGGTCGCGCAGGTGCCGCACCGGTGGTGACACCGGGCTGATTGTTGGTCGGCGTCACGTCACGTACGCCGGGAGCCACTGGCGGCTTCGAATAGGAATCCGCGACGTTGTTGGTTGGCGCCGGCGCCTTTGGCGTGCTGTCCTGCGTCGCCGGGGCGGATTGGGATGCGGTCTTCGTCGCGTCGCCCGGATTCATCGATGTATTGTTCAGGCCGTAGAATACGGCGCCGAGCAAGACAACAATGCCAAGTGCATAAATAGCCATGCGGCTGCCGCTGGCTGGCCCTTCCGCGAGTTCAGGATCGGCCTGCAGCTCATTGTCGAGCCGCGCAGGATTGCGGATGTCATCAGCGGGATTTGGACGATACGGATCATTGGGATTGGGAATGTTCGCCATGTCGTGTCCTCCTGTGCGGCAAGACAATCGTCAGATGAGGTGCATGTTCCAGAGATTGTGCCATTCCAGAGCCTCATCCTATGTGGCAATGCAGCGTGATCGGGTCTGCTCATCAGATGTTAAGGCCTGGCTGCGACGCTGAGGCGATTATTGATTCGCAGAAGCGCGTGGCAGCCCGAATGTTCGATACGATTATCCTCCTGACGGGTCCTGCTGAGCACTCGGTCTTTACAACCTTGCTCCGTGGTCACAATCCGGCCCTCACGGTCCTTCCTGTTTTTACAGCTGAAGATCTGGCGGCGATCGAGCCCGATTGGCTGCGCCGGGCGCGGATGATTTCGTTCACCACTGGCGTGATAGTCCCCGGCGCGGTGCTCGATCAGCTTGGCTTTGGCGCCTACAATTTCCATCCCGGTCCGCCGCAATATCCCGGCTGGGCCCCGGCACATTTTGCGCTCTACGATCATGCGACCGACTTCGGCTGCACGGTCCATCGCATGATTGCACGTGTCGATGCCGGACCGATCGTGGATGTCGAGGCGTTCCCAATTCCGGCGGATATTAGTGTCGCGGGTCTGGAAGAGATTGCCTATACGAAGCTGGTGCAGACTTTCTGGCGGATGGCACGCGTCCTGGCCACACAGCCGGAGCCGCTGATCGAGCGGGCGCTGCGCTGGGGCAGCACGCGTCACACGCGTAAGGCCTATGAGCAGATCTGCGATATCCCGGTAAGCATCGAGAAAGACGAACTGCAGCATCGGGTCAAAGTCTTCGGCACCGACCATTTCGGCATCGTGCCGACCATCGGTCTGCATGGCTTCCAGTTTCGGGTCGTCGTGCCCGAGACTGAAAGCGCTATTGCGGACGAAGCTGTCGAAGCCTAGCGGTTAGCCGCGAAGCTCTGGTGCTGCGCGGGCGGGGTCGCTGACGTGTGCGTCTTGGACACCTTGCCGTTGAATTCATAGAGCAGGAAACTCAGCACCACGAGTAGTCCCACGCCGATGATGGCCTTGGTCGGCTTGTGATCATGCTCTTCGCCGCAATCCGGATGATAAGAACCGTCATTCGTCGACGCCATATCGTTGCCGGCGAGTTCAGGCTGCGACGTCCAGGTATTCAGCTTCTGATCCATTTCCGTCCTCCATGCCTGATGTTGTCAGGGTGACCGGACAGCAATGGCCCGTAAAGGCCGATGTTCCGTTTCGGGTGCGCTATTAGCGGGATGCTGCCTTGCTGAGAGGCAGCGTTTCGAAATATTTCTGAAAAAGCTTTGGAACCCATCGCTCCCCGACACGTTTCAACATCTCACCGGTATAGGTGACACGTTAGGGGCAGTTTCGGAATGAGTGGCGATAACGGCCGGTTTGCAACCGGCGTACCGGGTCTCGATGCGATCCTGGGCGGGGGCGTTTTCGACGGCGGCATCTACATCATTCAGGGCGCCCCGGGCGCCGGAAAGACGATTCTGGGCAACCAGATCTGTTTCGCGCAGGCCGCGCAGGGGCGGAACGCGCTTTACATAACGCTGCTTGCCGAAAGCCACGCCCGCATGATCGGACACATGCGGCGGATGACCTTCTTCGATGAAGCAGCAATTCCCGACCGCATGTCCTATGTTGGCGCCTTCAAGACGTTGGAAGACGACGGGCTGCGCGGACTGCTGGACGTGGTCCGACGCGAGGTTCGCACCCGCAAGGCCAGCATCCTCGTGCTCGATGGTCTCATCACCGTGCACGAAAAGGCGCGCTCCGAACTCGAGCTGAAGAAGTTCATCCACGAATTGCAGACCCAGGCCGCCTTCAGCAACTGCACCATGTTCCTGCTCACCAGCGCCTTCGACGCCGATACGCATCCGCCTGAGCATACGATGGTGGACGGTCTCATCGAGCTGCAGTCGGCACTGCATGGCCGCCGCGCCGAGCGGTCGCTTCAGGTCCACAAGCTGCGTGGCACCTGGTTCATGGGCGGCAAGCACTCCTATCGCATCACCGAGAACGGCCACGCCATCTATCCGCGTATCGAGGCGCTGCTGGAGACGCCGAGCGTCTGGGACAGCGCCGACGGTCCGATGGTGTCCGTCGGCATTGGCGGCGTGGACAAGATGCTCGGCGGCGGCGTCGATACGCATTCGGTGACGGTGGTGCTCGGACCATCGGGCTCGGGCAAAACCACGGCCGGTCTTCAGTTCCTGACCGGCGGTCCCGCCAATGAACCGGCGATGCTGTTCGGGTTTCACGAGAATCCGATGGCGCTGCGGATCAAGGCCGACAGCCTCAAGCTGCCGCTGAAATCGCGGGCCGACAAGGTCACGTTGATGTGGCGTCCGCAGACAGAAGCGGTGCTCGACGAGGTCGCAACCGAGCTGCTTGCGACCATCAGGCAGAACGGCGTGCGCCGTCTGGTGATCGATGGCATCGAAGGCTTCTCGAAGCTCACCGACGAAAAGGAGCGCATCGGCTCTTTTTTGTCGGCGCTGTGCAACGAGTTGCGCGCACTCGGTGTTACCACGCTGGCGACGGCAGAAACCGATCACGCTGGCATGACACCCGGGCAGCCGCTCAAGGGCGTCAACCAGACGGGTCTCTCCGCGGTTGCCGAGAACATCATCGCGCTGCATCTCGCAGCCTTGCGCTCGGAAAACCATCGTCTGATGACCATTCTGAAATCGCGTGACCGCCGGACCGATATGCGCATGCGCCGCTTTGAAATTCTCGACGGCGGCATCGTTCTTGATGCCGATTTCCACAACGCGGAGCGCATCCTCAGGGACATTTCTAGTCAGGGACCTGCACCAACTCCATCGACGGATCTTAAGTTGACTGGAGAATAGCGGTGCGAACTGTCCTGATTGTCGAGGACGAATGGGCGATCGCCGACTGGCTCGAAGTCCTGTTGAGCGAATATGCCTTCAATGTCCTCGTAGCCGGCAACGGCCGTGAGGCGCTCGACATTCTGCATCGGGACACGCCTGATCTCGTGCTAACCGATTTCATGATGCCGTTCCTCGACGGCGCCGGCCTGATCGCAGCGATGGGGCAGGACGAGCGGCTGAGCGGAATTCCGGTGGTCGTCATGACCTCGTTGCTGGAGCATGTCGTGCGCGACCGGGCAGGGCGTTTTCGCGCCTATCTGCGCAAGCCGTTTCGCGAGGCCGATCTGATGAAGATCATCAGTGAGATATTCCCGGGCGAGGCCTGAGCCTCCTTGGGCAGTTTGTGCTGCATCGCACTGCAGCGTGAAGCCGTTACGTCCTTGCGCCAAAGGCCTTTGCGGCGACACAACGTGACAAGTCTACCGGCCGCATTCATCACGAAATTGCGTTCTTTGGACGCGGGGCTCCATTGCCCAGAATTGTGGTGCGTCCCGTTCAAAATCCAACATAGACTGTTTCTAAGGGAGTCGAACGACCCCAGATAATAGGCGCGAGCAGGCCGGACGACGCAGTCCGGGGCGATAGCCCCGGGCGACAGCTCAGAGGCCGCAGTGACGAGGGTGGGAATGGGAATTAATCAAGGCGCGATCAGTCTCGATCAGAAATACACCCAGGGCTCCGGCCACATCTTCCTGACCGGCATTCAGGCGCTGGTGCGACTGCCGATGGCGCAGGTCCGCAGGGACCGCGCGGCGGGTCTGAACACCGCAGCCTTTGTGACCGGCTATCGCGGCTCGCCGCTCGGCGGCTACGACCAGCAGCTCGTGGCCGCGCGGAAACATCTCGATCAGTACGGCGTCAAATTCCAGCCCGGCGTCAACGAGGATCTCGCAGCCACCGCGATCTGGGGCACCCAGCAACTCAATCTCTCGCCCGGCGCCGAATATGATGGCGTGGTCGGCATCTGGTACGGCAAGGGCCCCGGCGTCGATCGCTGCGGCGACGTCTTCCGTCACGGTAATGCTGCCGGCTCCGCGAAATTCGGCGGCGTGCTCTGTCTCGCCGGCGACGATCACGGCGCCAAGTCATCCACCGTTCCACATCAGTCCGACCATGCCTTCATCTCGGCGCTGATGCCTTATCTTTATCCTTCGAGCATCCACGAGATGATCGAGATGGGTCTGCTCGGTATCGCGATGTCGCGCTATTCCGGCTGCTGGGTTGGCATGAAGGTGATCACCGAAACCGTGGAGACCACGGCGGAGATCAACCTCAACGACGAAATGACGCCGTTCAATATTCCCACCGATTTCGAACTGCCGCCCGATGGTCTGAACCTGCGCTGGCCGGACGACCGCTATGTGCAGGATCGCCGCTTGCAGGACTACAAGGGCTTTGCTGCCATCGCCTTTGCCCGCGCCAACAACATCAACCGTGTCACCATGGACTCGCCGAACGCGCGCTTCGGTATCATGGCCTCCGGCAAGAGCTATGAGGACGTGCGCCAGGCATTGCGTGAGCTGGGTATTACCGAAGAGGTCGCCGCCAAGATTGGTCTTCGGTTGTACAAGATCGGCATGCCGTGGCCGCTGGAGCCGGAAGGCGTGCGCAAGTTTGCCGTGGGCCTCGAAGAGATCTTCATCGTCGAGGAGCGCCGCGAGATTGTCGAGAACCAGGTCAAGCAGGAGCTGTTCAACTGGCGCGACGATGTCCGGCCACGCATCGTCGGCAAGATGGATTCCCACGATCATCGCTTCCTGCCATTCGCCGAAGAGCTGAGCGTCGCCAAGGTTGCGACCTCGCTGGTGGATCGCCTGCTGGCGATGGAGATCGATCCGGAGATCGCAGCACTGCTGCGCGCCAAGGCCGACTGGTTTCACGGACGCGAGGCCTCGCAGGTCCAGAACGTCGTGCCGATCACGCGCACGCCGTATTTCTGTTCGGGCTGTCCGCACAATACCTCGACCAAGGTTCCGGAGGGCTCGCGCGCGCTGGCCGGCATTGGCTGCCACTTCATGTCGCTGTGGATGGATCGCTCCACCGAGACCTTCACCCATATGGGCGGTGAGGGCGTGCCATGGACGGGCATTGCGCCGTTCACCAAGGAGAAGCACATCTTCGCCAATCTCGGCGATGGCACATACTTCCATTCCGGTTCGCTCGCGATCCGTCAGTCGATCGCCTCCAAGGCCAACATCACCTACAAGATCCTCTACAACGATGCGGTGGCGATGACCGGTGGTCAGCACCATGACGGTGACCTGTCGCCGCAGAAGATCACGTTCCAGCTCCACAGCGAGGGCATCCGCGAGATCTATCTCGTGTCCGAGAATCCCGATGCCTATCCCGCCAACACCATTGCGCCGGGCGTGAAGCTGGCGCATCGCGACGAACTCGACAATGTGATGAAGACACTACGTGACGTACCGGGCTGCTCGGCCATCGTGTTCGTGCAGACCTGCGCGGCCGAGAAGCGTCGCCGCCGCAAGAAGGGCATTCTGGAAGACCCGCAGCGCCGCGTGCTCATCAACCCGGCAGTCTGCGAAGGCTGCGGCGATTGCTCGGTGCAGTCGAACTGCATTTCGGTGGAGCCGCTGGAGACCGCACTAGGTCGCAAGCGCACCATCAATCAGTCGTCCTGCAACAAGGACTATTCGTGCCTCAAGGGCTTTTGCCCGTCCTTCGTCACGGTCGATGGCGGCAAGCTGAAGCGCAAGGCGCCGGTCGAACTCGGCGCCATCGGTGCATTGCCGGAGCCGGCCACGCGGCCGACCCTCGACAAGCCCTATAATGTCGCCGTCGGCGGCGTCGGTGGCACCGGCGTGCTGACCATCGGCGCGCTGCTCGGCATGGCCGCGCATATCGAGGGCAAGGCCTCGATGATCCTCGACATGTCTGGGCTTGCGCAGAAGGGCGGTGCGGTGCTCAGCCATGTGCGTCTCGCCAACGACACCGGCGACGTCACCTGCTCGCGCATCGTCACCGGCACGGCGGATGTCCTGATCGCGGCCGATGAAGTGGTGGCCATCGCCAAGGACACGATCTCGCTTTGCGAGAGCTCGCGCACCACTGGCATCGTCAACACCCATCTCATTCCGATCGCGGATTTCGTGCGCAACCGCGACTTCAATTTCCAGTCCCGCAAGGTCAACAACGTGCTGGAAATGTCGCTGCGCAAGGAATCGACATTCCTCGATTTCACCAAGGCGGCCGAAGCGCTGCTTGGCGATTCCATCGCCACCAACATGATGATGATGGGCTTTGCCTATCAGCAGGGGCTGCTGCCGCTGCAGGCAGCGTCGATCGAGCAGGCCATCGAGCTCAATGGCGTCTCGATCAAGATGAACATGCTGGCGTTCCAGCTTGGCCGTCTTGCCGCCGCCGATCCGGCACGGCTCGCCAATATGCTCAAGGGCGCCGATGAGACCATCGCGCCAAAGACGCTGGATGAGATGAGCCTCGACGAGATCGTCGCTCATCGCAGCGGATTGCTGACGGACTATCAGAACAGCAAGCTCGCTGAGCGCTATCAGGCGATGGTCGATCTGGTCCGCGAGGCCGCCATGCGTGGTGGCTATGACGATGAACTGCCGCGCGCGGTGGCGATCAACTACGCCAAGCTGCTTGCCTACAAGGACGAATACGAAGTCGCGCGGCTCTATACCGACGGCAAGTTCGAAAAGCAGCTGCGCGATCAGTTCGAGGGCGACGTCAAGATCAGCTTCAATCTCGCGCCGCCGATGCTGCCGGGTACCGATGCGTCGGGCCGCCCGAAGAAGCGCGCCTTCGGTGCCTGGATGCTGCCGCTGTTTCGTATTCTGGCGAAGCTGCGCACCTTGCGCGGCACGCCGTTTGACGTGTTCGGCTACAGCGCCGACCGCAGACTGGAGCGCGACCTGATCGCCGGCTATGAGAAGGACGTGGCCACAGTGTTGAACCTGCTGTCGCCGCTCACGGTGGATACGGCCGTGCAGCTTCTCTCGTTGCCGGACAGCATTCGTGGCTACGGCCCGGTGAAGGAAGCCTCGGTGCAGGCCGCGAAGGTACGTTACGCCGAACTCGCCAAGGACCTCGCCAATCCGCCGCCGCAGCCGCGCCAGATCGCGGCGGAGTAGGGCTTTCTTTTCTCTCCCCCAAGCGGCGAAGCCGCGCAGTGGGGGAGGGATGCCTCTGACGCCAGAGCGCCATCGCAGATGTGAATGTCAAACAGCCACTTCTCTCCAGACATGCGTCATCACCCCCATTGTTTGCGGCGCGGGGGCGCCGTCGTCCTTTGCATTCCCGCCCCCTTGTGAGAGGGCGTGCGGAACGCCGGGTGCCCGTTGCACCCTTGGGCCTGATGCGAATGCGGTCTTCCGCAATTGAGAGTGCATCAGGACTTTCGGAGGCGCCGAGCGATTGCCCGACGTTCCGCCTGCGGTGTTTTTTCGGTTGCTTGCACATCTGCCATGGCGAACGGTCCCATCACCAAAATTAGTGTCCCAGGGCGGAGGGACAGGGTAGCCGCAAAGCACTTGGCCGAACGCGTTTCGATTTGGTCGTCCGTCACACTGTCCAGGGGTTTGTCCATCCCAAGATCGGCCGTCTCCTTGCCAGTGGCAGTGCTGGCGCAGATCCGTCCTGCCCGAAGACAGACGTCCCCCGTGAACCGCGTGACGCCGCATCTCCGGCGTCCACCGCATCCTGCCCCGCGAACGTGACGATCGCGATCGCCCCTCTCGGTGGGGCAGGACGGAGGGGAATATAAACCTGATAGGGATGTTGTCAACGGGAGATAGGAAAAAATATTTGGGGTGCGTTCAGCCCGAGTCCATCCCACACTCGTCATTCCGGGGCGCGGCCGGCACTTGCCGGACGCGAACCCGGAATCTCGGCATGGGAGTCTCTAGTCAGTGCAAACACTCTGGGATTCCGGGTTCGCACTTCAGCGGCTTCGCCGCTTTCGTGCGCCCCGGAATGACGGGGCAGGACGAAAGCCTCACACCCCGATATTGTCGATCAGCCGCGTCTTGCCGATCCTCGCGGCCACCAGCAGTCGCACCGGGCCGTCCTTCATCGAACTGACCGGCGCCAGTGACTCCGCATGGCGCGCCTCGAAGTAGTCGAGTGCGAAGCCTGCCGCCGTGATCGTCGCGGCGCCGCCCGCCATGGCGGTCTCGAAACTATCGCCCGCCTTCAGGCGCTTGGCGGTTTCTTTCATCGCGCGATACAGCACCGGCGCCGTGGCGCGGTCTTCCGGCGAGAGATAGACGTTGCGCGACGACATCGCGAGACCGTCGCGCTCGCGCACCGTGGTTGCGCCGGTCACCTTGACGCCGAGATCGAGATCCCGCGCCATGCGCGTCACGACCTTGAGCTGCTGGTAGTCCTTCTCGCCGAAGAACGCCATGTCCGGCCGCACCTGCGTGAACAGCTTGCCGACGACTGTCGCGACGCCGCCGAAGAAATGCGGGCGGAAGCGATCTTCGAGGTCGGCGGTGGCCGGGCCTCCGGTCGTGATCTTCGTTGCGAAGCCTTCCGGATACATCACCTTGGCGTCGGGATTCCAGATCAGGTCGACGCCGGCTTCGGTGAGTTTGGCGACGTCGCTTTTCCAGGTGCGCGGATAGGAACCAAAGTCCTCGGTCGGCGCGAATTGCGTTGGATTGACGAAAATCGACACCACGACCTTGCTGGTGCGGCGCTGGGCGAGGCGCACCAGCGAGACGTGACCGTCATGCAGTGCGCCCATGGTCGGCACCAGGCCGATGGTCGCCTTGCGCGCGCGCAGGCCGTCGAGCGCCTTGCGGAGGGCGGGCAGGGTGCGGGCGACGATCGGGGTGCGGGGCATTGCGGCTCGTTCTTGTTGTTGGCTGCTACGGGTGAGGGCGTGCGCGCCCTGCTTATCAAAGCTCGCGGGATCACCCAAGCCTCACGATACCAGGCTGCCGGGTGTCCTGATGCCGCAACCGGCCGCCGGGATTCATGATTAAGGGCGGCTGATCGCCTGCAGAGCAGGATGCCCCTGTATTTAGCTTGACCCTTGCCACGCCTCGCGATTTGAAGATGATCGAAGGATCGCGCGATGTTGATGCAAACCACCCAGGGCCAGTCCGGCACGGCGCATGTGATCGTGCTCGGCAATGAGAAGGGCGGGTCGGGCAAATCGACCACTGCGCTTCATATTGCCGTGGCGCTGCTGAAGGCCGGTCAGCGCGTCGCCACCATCGATCTCGACAGTCGCCAGCAGAGCTTCACGCGCTATATCGCCAACCGCGCAGTCTGGGCGCAGAGCGCCGGACTTGCGCTGGAAGTGCCGACCCATAGCTGCGTCAAGCTCGGCGAGACGATGCAGATCGCCGACAACGAAGCCTTCGAACTGGATCAGTTCATGACCGCGGTAAGCGCGGTGGAACGTACCCACCATTTCATCGTCATCGACACGCCTGGCAGCGATACTTATCTGATGCGTTTGGCGCATTCGATGGCCGATACGCTGGTGACGCCGATCAATGACAGCTTTCTCGACTTCGACGTGCTCGGCGCCGTCGATGCTACAAGCTACAAGGTGACCGGCGAGAGCCACTATTCGAAGATGGCGCGTGAGGCGCGGCGCAAACGCCGCCAGCACGATGGCTCGACCACCGACTGGATCGTGGTGCGCAACCGGCTCTCGGTGCTCGGCTCGCGCAACAAGATGCTGGTCGCCGGTGTCCTCGATCAACTCTCGCTGCAGCTCGGTTTCCGCGCCATCGACGGTCTCGCCGAGCGCGTGATGTATCGTGAGTTCTTCCCGCGTGGCCTGACGGCGCTCGACGATCTCAACGAAGCCACGCTCGGGCGTCGCCCGAGCATGGGCCATGTCACGGCGCGCGAGGAAGTCATCGAACTGCTGCGCAAGTTGAAGCTGCCGCTCGATGAGCGTGGCCGCCGCCGCGCCGCCAACCGCGCCGAGTGGTTTGCCCAGGTCGACAAGCCGCTCGACGTTCACGACATCCTTGGCAACTGAGTCGCGTTCACTGTGCAAAGCCAGCGCTGCGCGTTCGGCAGGCTATGAACGATCCCGCACTCAACTTCACGCTGATACCACAGGTATCATTTTCTTTTACCGGGGAACGAGTCACCCGTTCGACAGTTGATTTGTCGTTGAAAACAGGACGTTTTTGAAATTCCGATCCCTTGCGAAACTTGTTCAAAATCGCTCAATTCGACCGTGGCTTTCTTTAGCAACTGCACAAGAAACGGGTGCGGCGCACAATAACATGGCTCGGAATTCACAATATTTAGCCTTTCTGTCACCGGGCTGTGACATATATGCTGTTGAAGCAGCCGCTTGAGGCCATTCCGGCCCATAAGTGCTGTAGCCGGCTGAGACCTGTCTCTAGCCGGCCGATCAGGGACGAACATGAAACGCGGACTTCTCATTCTGCTTTCGGTTTGCGTGCTGACCACCGCCGCGTACTTCACCGCGTCGAAGTGGGCCATTCGGCATGAGACGCTGACGTTCTTCGACGCGTCGCGTAATCGTCCTGTGCAGGTCGACATCGCCGTTCGCCGCGACAAGGAAATGCAGGCCAATGCCGGCATGATCACTCTGCCTGTTGCGGTTCTCAATCACGGTAACACCGTCAAGTTCACCGAATACTCGTTCCTGGCAAACGTGTTTGCGGCGCGTGGCTATATGGCCGTCAGCATCCAGCACGATCTCGATACCGACGCTCCGCTCGTGACCAAGGTCGGCGAGCTCTATGTCGGCCGTCTGCCGGTCTATGAGCGCGGCGTTCAGAACATCAAATACGCGGTGAAGGAGCTGAAGAAGATTCAGCCGAACTCCGACTACGATCATCTCACGCTGGTCGGTCATTCCAACGGCGGCGACATCTCGATGTTCTACGCCAAGGAATTCCCGGATGACGTCAAGAAGGTCGTGACGCTGGATAATCTGCGCGTGCCGTTCATGACCGATGGCAAATTCAAGATCCTGTCATTCCGTTCGCACGATACGGTGTTCAAGCCGGATCCCGGTGTCGTGCCGGATGACGAGATCTGCGAGAAGGCCGGTATCACGGTCGTCAACACCGGCGCGCAGCACACCGACATGAGCGATCGCGGTCCGGAAACCCTGAAGACCAAGATTCAGGGGCTGCTCGACAAGTTCCTTGACGACGACAGCAAGCTGTCGCCGGTCACCGGCAAGCCGAAGATCATCGAGCAGCCTGCGCAGCAGAGCAATGCGGCTGACCCGAACAAGATCGCGCAGTATACGCCGAGCGTGAATTGAGTCCTTTGCTGCCCGGTTGACCGCGCGGCCTATGCTCGCCACATGAAGCTTGCACCAAACGCGAGTTGTCATGGCCAGCGATCCCACGATCCCCAAATCGAAAACCGATGCGCTGGCGCAGCCGTCGGCGTCGGCTGACATCGCAGCATTTGTAGCAAAAGCGAAAGCGATGGCACCGCATGCAGCGGGCGGGCGCGGGCGGCTGGTGTTTGCGCTCGATGCTACCATGAGCCGGCAGCCGACCTGGGACATGGCCTGCACGCTGCAGGCCGACATGTTTCGCGAGGCGGCGTCGATCGGCAGTCTCGATATCCGTCTCGTCTATTTCCGTGGTCTCAGCGAGTGCCGCGCGACCGGCTGGATTTCGGACACCGCACAATTGGCGCGGCTGATGGGCAAGATCGCGTGCCAGGGCGGTCAGACCCAGATCGGTAAAGTGTTATCGGAGACGCGGCGCGAGGCGGTGGCCTCCGGCGTACGCGCGCTGGTGTTCGTGGGCGACGCCATGGAGGAGTCCGTTGACGAGCTCTGTGCACGAGCCGGCGAGCTCGGCCTGCTGAAAGTACCGGTCTTCATGTTCCAGGAAGGGCAAGACCCCGCGGCCGAACAGGCGTTTCGCGAGATTGCCCGGCTGACCGGTGGCGCCTGGTGCCGGTTCGATCCGGGAGCTGCTGCGCAGCTCCGCGAATTGCTACGCGCGGTAGCCGCCTATGCCGCGGGCGGACGTGAGGCGCTGACACGGCTGGCGGCGTCGGCACCGGGTGCGGCAAAGCTGCTCGGCCAGATGCGATAAACGGTCTGCAAAACCGTTTCGCGGATCGCGGCAACCGACTATCTATCCCTCATGCCTACTTTGATCGCCGGCGCGCTCGCCGTCTTCGTGCTTTACATGCTGCTGCAGATGTTCCGCTCGGCCAACCCGGCGCTGTTGGCGCGCGGCATCAAGCTGGCCGGCGGTGTGCTGGCGCTGGCGGTGGCGGCGTTCACGGGGATCAAGGGCGAGCTGGCGGTGGCGATCCCGCTTGGAATCTTCGGGGCGGGTCTCTTGGGCTGGGCGCCGTTCGGCACCGCGGGCTTCAGCAATATCGGCGGCATGTTCGGGGGCGGGACCAAATCGTCCGGCCAGACCTCGCAGGTCCGCTCGGCGTTTCTCGACATGACCCTCGATCATGACAGTGGCCAGCTCAGCGGACGGATCGTCGCCGGCCCCTATGCCGGTCAGTCGCTCGATGCATTCGACCTGCCGCAACTGGCGGCGATGATGGCCGGCTTCGATGCGGAGAGCGTGGCGCTACTTGAAAGTTATCTTGACCGCCGGTTTCCCGCTTGGCGTCAGAACGCGCAGGGCGATACGGCAGGGCGGCACGACCGCGCGGCGTCTGGCAGTAAAATGACGGAAGAGGAGGCTTATCAGATCCTTGGCGTGAAGCCGGGTGCGACCCGCGACGAGATCAGCCGCGCGCACCGATCCCTCATGAAGAAACTGCATCCCGACCAGGGGGGCTCGACGTACCTGGCGGCCCGTGTCAACGAGGCCAAGGACACTCTGCTTCGCACGCATCGTAGCTAACTCCAGCACGCTTTTACGCTACAACTGCGAGCAGCTTCCGTTTCTCTGAGAACGCCCCGTCGCCCGCCGTTGCCCGGCGTGGTCGATCAATCCCCTGTCTGAATTTGTACCGGCTAAGTCTTGACGAGAAGTTGTCGCCACGGGGATTTATGGTGACCAAAAGCAAAATGGCCGGGACAATGTCCCGGCCATTTGCGTATCTGACGGTATCAGTCGATCAGTTCTTGATGGTGATGCAGGAGATCTCGGAACGCTTCAGCGTCTTGCAGACGGCTTCGGCTTTTTCGCGGTCGAGGCCGGCGAAGCGGGCACGGTAGAGTTTCCTGTCGCCCTTGCCGACGACGGCTTCAGTGAACGGGTCGGCCTTGCCGAGCAGGCCGCGGGCCTGTTCACGCGCGGCGTCGAGGCGGATCCGTGCTTCGCTCTCGCTCTCGAGGGCACCGACCTGAATGATCCAGCCGGTGTGGATCGCGGCGGGTTTGATGGCGCCGCCCTGTTGTACCGTCTGCGGAGCGGGAGCCTGAGGGGCTGGCACGTTACGCGGGGCAGGGTCGGCATAGGCCATCTGGGTGCCGCTCTGAGCGCTTCCCTGGGCCGGCAAGACGCCGAGAAGCCCATTGCCGGTCCCGAAGCCCGCCGGCTGGCGCGGCATCTCCGAGCGGGCATAGAGCGAATTGGTGGTCTCGGGCGAGCGGGCGGTGGGCTCAGAGCGCGCCGTGATGGCATTGGTGGCGGCCGGAGGGGCGGGCTGCTCGCCGCCGGCGGAGGCCAGCTTGTACTGGCCGGACTTGACCTGAACGGTACGGACCCGAACCGGCTTCATCGGCTCTGACGAGCCTGGAATGGTCGAGATGGGCTCGGACTGGATGACGCCGCTGTTGAGCGGGCCGGGCTCGGGCTTGCGGGCCTGCGGCATCGGCGCTGCCGGGGGCAGCGCTGCGGTGGCGGCGGCGAAGACCGATGGGCGCGCCGCTGGCGCAGCGGGACGAGCCGGCGGTTCGGAGATCGGTTCAGCGGCGACCGGCGTTGCAGCAGCCACCTGGATGGCGCCGTTGACCTGTTTGGTGTCGATCGGACGCGCCTGGGCCTCGGCTTCGGCGACCTCGGTTGCGGATTCGGATGGATTGCGCTCGGTGATCGCGGCCACGGTACGGCGGGTGGCACCCTTGTCCAGGTTCTCGGCGAGCAGGTTGCGCATGGCGGCGTCACGGGCGCCGCCGCTGCGGCCGCCGAGTACGACGCCGACCAGATGGCGGTTGCCGCGCTTCATCGACGAGACGAGGTTGAAGCCGGAGGCGCGGGTATAACCGGTCTTGATGCCGTCGACGCCTTCGACACTACCGACCAGGCGGTTGTGGTTGCGGATGTTGCGGCCGCGATAGTTGAAGGAGGCGGTGGCAAAGTAGCGGTAGTAGCGCGGGAAGCGATCCTGGATGGCGCGGCCGAGTACCGACTGGTCGCGCGCGGTGGTCACCTGCGCATCGTCAGGGAGGCCGGAGGCATTGCGATACACCGTGCGGCTCATGCCGAGCGCGCGGGCCTTCTTGGTCATCAGCTTGGCGAAATCGTCTTCATCGCCGGCAATGGCCTCGGCGATCACAACGGCGGCGTCGTTGGCGGAGCGGGTCACCAGCGCCTTGATGGCATCTTCGACACGCAACGTCTGACCGGGGCGCAGGCCCAGTTTGGTCGGAGCCTGCACGGAGGCGTGCTGCGAGACGTCCATTTCGCTGTCCAGCGTGAGCTTGCCGGATTCCAGCTTCTCGAACAGCATGTACAGCGTCATGATCTTGGTCAGCGACGCCGGATGCCGCGAGCCATCGGGATTGTTGGACGAAAGGACCGCACCGGAATTGCCGTCGACGATGATCGAGGAGAACGCGGGATTGTAACTGGAGACGCGCGCGACGTGGCTTCGCGATTTATGTCGCCGGCGGGCATCCGCACTGTCAGTCGTAAAGATGACCGCGATGCTGAGAGTTGCCAGCCCAAGAGCGCACACCCGCAAGGTGCGCGACGAAGCAAACGTTGTGCGAAGCATGGACTTCCCCGTCAGATCAGTCTCATTCCCCGGATCGTGAGGCTAAATTATGCCCAACAACCGG
Organism: Tardiphaga sp. OK245; assembly: GCF_900108575.1. Classification (NCBI taxonomy): domain Bacteria; kingdom Pseudomonadati; phylum Pseudomonadota; class Alphaproteobacteria; order Hyphomicrobiales; family Nitrobacteraceae; genus Tardiphaga; species Tardiphaga sp. OK245. Next base: position 55,880 of record NZ_FNWZ01000006.1, read on the forward strand.
GGATGTGTCTCAGTTTTAAGCGTCAGCCTGAGCGGTTCTCTCGGCGGGATGGCAGAAGCATACGCGGCCATTCTGGCTAAGAGTATGTACTCATGCAGTTTTTGGGCTTTTTGGCCCCAACGCACCAATGCAAGAAATCAGGGTAGGTCCGGCGAGTTTCCAAAAGGTTAAGCAACCCTTGCCAGTTACCCGTGCATTTATCGCCAATGGTAAAAATTGTGCATCGCACAGGATTCTTGACGTCATTGTGCACCGCACGATAGATGGGCAGGTCAGATCAGACCGGGGTCCACCCGGCCGCGGCTGACCCGTCCAATCCGGGAAAGGATTTGCAGTGATCAAGGTCGAAGACATCCAGCAGTACGGCAAGGAGCAGTTCGAGAGTGCAGTCGCATCGGCGGCCACGCTTCAGAACGGTGCACAGGCTATCGCTGTCGCGGTTGGCGACTACACCAAGAAGTCGTTCGAGGACAGCAATGCCTTCGTGACCAAGCTGTCCGGCGTGCAGTCGCTCGACAAGGTGCTCGAAGTGCAGACCGAATACGCCAAGTCGGCCTATGAATCCTTCGTCGCTGAATCGCACAAGATCAGCGAACTCTATGTCGATCTCGCCAAGCAGGCCTACAAGCCGTTCGAAGGCTTCGTCGCCAGGATGACCCCGGCGCGCTAAGCGATCCGGTTTTCAAACAAAACGCCCGGCCTGATGGCCGGGCGTTTTTGTTTGAAGGTGTCGCCGCCGCTTTACTTTGACACGCGCAATGCGTTGAGCGAGTTGCCGATTGCCTTGAAGGCGTCGGCGATGCCGGCGTTGGTGCTTGTAGGAAAGAAATTGCCGGGATCGGCGCAGGATTTCAGAACTGCGGACTCCGGATCGCCGCCCGTGTTGACCTGGATCGTATAGATCACGGTGTCCTGCTTGTTGGTCACCGGGTTCAGCTTTTTGATATTGGCACACAGTAACTTCTGTCGATCGTCAACCAGTGTCGACCAATTGGCGCCGTCACCGTACCATCGGTCCTTGGTATTCATGCCGTCCGACAAGATGATAAGTGCATCTGTGTATTTGTAGTTCGAATCCTTGGCCGGTGCCGGGAATGGATCGCTACCGATCTGTAAGGTGCGCCAGGCCCAGGCCATGCCGATCGGCTGGTTGGTGCCGCCATTCGCCGACAGGGCATCGATCTTGCCTGTCAGCGTCTTAACGTTGTCAGCACCATAAGCCGATGTCATCCCAAGAATGGCTGAGGGGCATGCATTGTACTGGTAGGCCGGATAACGTGCTGTGCCCGACGGGGCTTCGTTGGTGGTGTCGTAAGGCTGATCACGGTCAGTGACGCAGCCATTCCAGGCGTTCTTGTTGGAGCTCGCGTTCCAGGTTTGGCCAGCCGCTTGGCACTCGGCTTTGGTGTCGTAGTACGGATAGCTGCAGGATCCATATTCGTCCCATTTGAGCCAGGTCGCGTTCTTGTTCGACGCGCCGACATTGACCATCTGCGCAAACGGGATGATCGAGATATAGGTGTCCTCGGTCATACGCGAGTTGGCGCTCAGCGTCTTGATGAGACCCGTTGCTGCGTCCTGCATCGCCTTCAATTTGCCGGTCCCCATACCCATCGACCCGGTGACGTCGAGCGCCATGGCGACGCGCATGCGCGTCGAGCCCCAGGTCGTGGTCGAGCCGCTGCCGATCCCCAGTTGCGGGAGGCCGACCATCTTCATGAAATCGGTTGCGACGGCGCCGGAGCCGTTGACCGTGACCGTGGAGCCGTCCTTGGTGTTGGTCGTGTAGCTCGCCGTCACCGTGATCTGGCCGGCATTCGTGTTGGTGTACAGCGCGTTGAAATAGGCCTTCGCCTTGTCGGTGACATCGGTCGCCGACATGGTCGGATTGGCGGACAGGTCCTTCGAAACCATCAAGGCTGCAGAGTCGAGCGCCGCTTGCATCGCCGAGCGGGCCGCGTTGGCACGGGAGTAGTCGACGGCGGCGCCCACGAAGCCGAGCAGGGGCACCAGAGCGACGGCGAAGGTCATCGCGATATTGCCGCCATCGTGGCGTGCAAATCGGGATGCGATGCGCTTCGCCTGGCTCAAAATCGATTGAATAAACATCGTGACCGCCAATCGTGGGTTTCTGGCGGCCATGTCGACGCCTGCGGCTAAACAGGTGGTAAAGGTGTCCTCAGAAAATAGGTAAAAGGCCAACTATTGGCGTGCCGCTGCGTCAGCGCCCGGTATTATCGTGAACGACGGTTAAATGGCTCGTTTGCTTATCCGGTCAAATCGAGCACGATCGGTTAACCCCTGACCGGACCGGGGGCCATCAGGCGGGGCGCGGCGAGCCATTCCAGGTGCTTGCAGTGTGCTTGCGAGAACGGCCACAGGAACCCATATTGGCTCCATCGGTCCTGTAACGGACAGCGTCGCACCCATGCGGCGACCCGGGGCGCCTCTGTGCCCGAGGCGTCCGGCAGCACGTCGTGGCTGGGGACGCTGTCAATTCGGGGCTGGCCAATATCGGCTAGGGACTTTTATACAGGCGCTATGTTCCAGAAACCTTCGAAATTCATGCCTGACGGCATCCTGATGCCTGTGGCCGGCGCCCTCGACGATCGCCGCCGGCGGCCGCGTGGCATGGCAGAGGACGACAACCGGTCCAATGCGCCCGGTGGGCCGGCCACCTCGGTCATCACCAAGGTCAAACCGAAGACCAAGCGTCCCAACCTCTATCGCGTGCTGATCCTCAACGACGATTACACGCCGATGGAATTCGTCGTCCATGTGCTGGAAAAGTTCTTCCAGAAGGACGCCGAGGCGGCGACGCAGATCATGCTCCACGTTCATCATCACGGGATCGGGGAATGCGGCGTTTTCACCTATGAGATCGCCGAAACCAAAGTGACGCAGGTGATGGATTTTGCGCGCAAGCACCAGCACCCTTTGCAATGCGTGATGGAAAAGAAGTAGCCTCTCGTGAATTCCCGGAAACTGGGAACGGGTCTTGCATTGAACTGATGTGAGTCGAACGCGGTCGTTCGGCTGCGTCAACAGCGCATGTGACAATGCGCTGGAATGAACAGACGTGCTCTGCGGACGCGTCACAACAAGCAGCGGGAACCAGCCTTTCACCACGATCAGACATCACTATATGTGAGAAAGGTTCTTGTTGCCTGACCCGGCAACGACGATCATGATGGTGGGGGCCAACGAGGACGCGGAATGCCAACTTTTTCTCAAAGCCTTGAACAATCGCTGCATCGGGCGCTCTCGATTGCGAACGAGCGGCACCACCAATATGCGACGCTGGAGCATCTCCTGCTGTCGCTGGTGGATGACAGCGACGCAGCGGCAGTGATGCGGGCGTGCAGCGTCGATCTCGACAAGCTGCGCGGCAGTCTGGTCAATTATCTCGAAACCGAATTCGAAAACCTGGTGACGGATGGCGCAGATGACGCCAAGCCGACCGCCGGTTTCCAGCGCGTGATTCAGCGCGCCGTCATTCATGTGCAGTCGTCGGGTCGCGAAGAAGTGACCGGCGCCAATGTGTTGATCGCGATCTTCGCCGAGCGCGAAAGCCATGCCGCGTATTTCCTGCAGGAGCAGGACATGACGCGTTACGACGCGGTGAATTACATCAGCCACGGCATTGCCAAGCGGCCGGGCGTTTCCGAGGCGCGGCCGGTGCGCGGCGTTGACGAAGAGACCGAGACCAAAAACGGCGACGACGCCAAGAAGAAGGGTGAGGCGCTCGATACCTATTGCGTCAATCTCAACAAGAAGGCGCGTGACGGCAAGATCGATCCGGTGATCGGGCGTACGGCCGAGATCAACCGTGCGATCCAGGTCCTGTGCCGCCGTCAGAAGAACAATCCGCTGTTCGTCGGCGAAGCCGGCGTCGGCAAGACGGCGATTGCCGAAGGTCTGGCCAAGCGCATCGTGGACAGCGACGTGCCGGAAGTGCTGTCCGCGGCCACCGTGTTCTCGCTGGACATGGGCACGCTGCTGGCCGGCACGCGCTATCGCGGTGACTTCGAGGAACGCCTGAAGCAGGTGCTCAAGGAGCTCGAAGCGCATCCGAATGCGATCCTGTTCATCGACGAAATCCATACGGTGATCGGCGCCGGCGCCACCTCGGGCGGCGCGATGGATGCTTCGAATCTGCTCAAGCCCGCGCTGGCTTCGGGGGCGATCCGTTGCATGGGCTCGACCACCTACAAGGAATATCGCCAGCACTTCGAGAAGGACCGCGCATTGGTGCGCCGGTTCCAGAAGATCGACGTCAACGAACCGACTGTTGAAGATGCGATCTCGATCCTGAAGGGCCTCAAGCCGTATTTCGAGGATTACCACAAGCTCAAATACACCAACGAGGCCATCGAGGCGGCGGTGCAGCTCTCGTCGCGCTACATCCACGACCGCAAGCTGCCGGACAAGGCGATCGACGTGATCGACGAGTCGGGTGCGGCGCAGATGCTGGTGGCCGAGAGCAAGCGCAAGAAGACAATCGGCATCAAGGAAATCGAGACCACGATCGCGACCATGGCGCGGATCCCGCCCAAGAGCGTGTCGAAGGACGATGCCGAGGTGCTGCGGCATCTTGAGTCGACTTTGAAGCGCGTGGTGTTCGGGCAGGACAAGGCGATCGAAGCCTTGGCGGCATCGATCAAGCTGGCGCGTGCCGGCTTGCGCGAGCCGGAGAAGCCGATTGGCAGCTACCTGTTCTCGGGCCCCACCGGCGTCGGCAAGACCGAAGTGGCGAAGCAGCTGGCGTCGTCGCTGGGTGTCGAGCTGATTCGGTTCGACATGTCCGAATATATGGAGCGGCACACCGTGTCGCGCCTGATCGGCGCGCCTCCCGGCTATGTTGGCTTCGATCAGGGCGGTCTGCTCACCGATGGCGTGGACCAGCATCCGCATTGCGTGGTGCTGCTCGACGAAATCGAGAAGGCGCATCCGGATCTGTACAACGTGCTGCTGCAGGTGATGGATCACGGCCGGCTGACCGACCATAACGGCAAGCAGGTCTCGTTCCGCAACGTGATCCTGATCATGACAACCAATGCCGGCGCCGCCGACATGGCACGTGCGGCCTTCGGCTTCACCCGCGGCAAGCGGGAAGGCGAGGATCAGGAGGCGATCAACCGGCAGTTCGCGCCGGAATTCCGCAACCGCCTCGATGCGGTCGTGTCCTTCGCACATCTGAATTCGGATGTGATCGGCATGGTGGTGGAGAAGTTCGTGCTGCAGCTGGAAGCCCAGCTCGCAGATCGCGACGTCACCATCGAACTGTCCGATCCCGCCAAGGCCTGGCTGATCCAGCACGGCTATGACGAGCAGATGGGTGCGCGCCCGATGGGCCGCGTGATCCAGGAGCACATCAAGAAGCCGCTGGCCGACGAACTGCTGTTCGGCAAGCTCAAGAATGGCGGCCATGTCCGCGTCATCCTGAAGAAGGACGAGGCGGTGCTCGGTGTCGAGCAGGAAAGCATCGGCTTCGAATTCGTCGACGGTCCCGTGACACCGAAGCCGGAGAAGCTGCCGGCGAAGCGCGGCGCGGCGAAGAAGCCGAAGTCGGGTAAGGGCTCGGGTTCGGCCAAGGGACCGCTGGAGAAGGCGTAAGCCATCGGGCAATTGAACAAATGAAAACGGCCGGTGAGAAATCACCGGCCGTTTTTGTTTTGGGGGATACGCTCTCTGTCCTCATGGTGAGGAGGCGCCTCTTCGGCGCCGTCTCGAACCATGAATGCATATGCACCCATCCTTCGAGACGCGCGCAAGCGCGCTCCTCAGGATGAGGGCTGAGTTTGCGGTTTTGTTATTTGGCCAAACGCCTTACTGCCCCAGCAGTTTCTGAATCTGCTTTTGCAATTCGCGCTTTTTCTTCTCGCTCTTGCGCAGGCGCTCTTCGATGTCGGAGCTTTCCTTGCTCTCCACCGGCGGATCGGTGAAGGCGACGCCGACGATGTTGTCGCGCCACCAGACGATCCTGGCGAGGAACGAACGGCCCTTTCGCGCGATGTTGAGCGTCAGCTCATCCTTTGGCAGTCGCGCGCCGCTGCCAAATTCGATGCGGGCGCCGTCTTCGGAAATGTCGCGCACGACACATTCCTTGGCCTTCTGGTCCTTGGACGCGACAGCACCGTAGATCACCTTGTCCCTGACGTTCTTGCGCCGCTCGTCCATGTCCTGAGGTCCCCTGATGTTGCAGGCGGGACTGTACGCAGTTCCATCCGGCGGGGAAGGCTCTCGCGCGGATTGAGCGGATTTAACGTAAACCAAAGTTAAGGGCGATCGCCGAAAGACGGGGTGATCGGCCTCGGGCTCAGGCCGCCGTCTCGCGCAATCCGCGGGCAATGTCCTTCTGCTTGTCGAACTCGGCCCGTCGGCGCGCCAGTTCCTCGGCGCTGAGCAGGGCGACATTATTGTAGTCGCGCTTCCAGACCGCGTCCCTTGCCCAGCGCTGCGGCGATTGCAGGGTGGTCTGCGGACCCACGGCGGATTCCAGCAGGCGCAGGGCCAATTCCAGGGTTTGCGCCTGCGAGGCCTTGTCATGCGGCTTGCCGGCGGAATTGCCGAGCGGGAAGTCGCTGAACAGGAAACGGGGCACGGCAGCGTGTTCGACGATGTCCTTGGCGCAGCCCGCTACCACAGTGGAGATGCCGTTGGCCTCCAGTTCGCGGGCGACGAGACTGATGGTCTGGTGGCAGACCGGGCAATTCGGCGCCAGGACGGCGACATCAACACCATCGGCTTTGGCGCGCTTGACGATCTCCGGCGCATCGGTCTCAAGGGTCACGCGATGGCTGCGATTGGTTGGCGCGCCATAGAAGCGCGGCGCGACACTACCGATGCGGCCAGATGCGGCGAGTGTGCGCAGCGCGGGCAGGGGAAACCAAGTGCCGCTGTCGTCCGCCCTCGTGTGCACGCGATCATAGGCGATGTGCGAGATGCGCAGGTCATGATCGACCGACGTATCGCCGTCATAGACCTGATAGAACTTGGCGCCGCCGTTATAGAGCGCGCCCGGACCCTGATCGCCCTTGGCGGGATCGAAGGGGGCTGCGGTGGTGACGATGGCGACGCGCGACTGCGCCAGCGGCTTCTTCAGCGGCTGGAACGGCGCGTCGATGTGATGGGCCCAGCGATAGGGAACATCATAGCCGATCGCCTGATAATAGGCGCGGGTGCGGGCCATATACTGGATCGGAACATCGTCGTCGCTGGCAAAGCCGGATGTGTCGTCGCGCGCGTCGGCCATTGTTTGCACTCCCGCTTTTGCCGTCTTTCATTCATAGCTAGCTGCTGGGGTCCCGCTGTCAAGGCGCGGGGAATCCGCGTGGATCAGGCATGGCGTTCGGAAGCATCATCGGCCGGATAATTTGCCTCGCGGCGCTGTTGCTTGCGCCGGTCGCGGGCGTGCGCGCCGAAGAGCTGCCGGTCAGCGAATTGGCGAAGCCCGGCGCGGACCGGATGATACCAATGGCGGCGCCGTCGAAGCCAAATCTGGCACGTGACAGTGACGCACGCGAGTCGATGTGTCTGATGATCGAGTCCGCAGCGCGGGCCAACGACCTGCCGCTGGAATTCTTTGCCCGTGTGATCTGGCAGGAGAGCCGGTTTCAGCCCGATGCCGTGGGTCCCGTGACGCGCAATGGCCAGCGCGCGCAGGGCATTGCGCAATTCATGCCGGGCACGGCCAATGAGCGGCGTCTGCTCGATCCGTTCGATCCGGTGCAGGCGCTGCCGAAATCGGCGGAGTTTCTCAGCGAGCTGCGCAACCAGTTCGGCAATCTCGGCCTCGCGGCTGCGGCCTATAATGCAGGACCGCGCCGCGTGCAGGACTGGCTCGACGGCAAGGGATACATGCCCGGTGAGACCCGCAACTACGTCTCCGCGATCACCGGGGCGACGGTCGAGGACTGGCAGGCTGCGGGCCGCAACGGCAGGACGCCGCCGCGTGCCGCGACGTCGAGCTGCCGCGAACTGATGGCGCTGCTGCAGCGCGCGCCCAATCCCTTCGTCACGCAACTGGAAGCGCGCGTGAAGCTCGGCGAAGCACGGCCATGGGGTGTGCAACTGGCGGCAGGCTTCAATCGTGATCGTGCTCTGATGTCCTATGCGCGCGTGATGCTGCGCTTGCGCACGGTGGTCGGCGAACGCGATCCCAACCTGCTGAGTTCGCTGTTCCGAAGCCGTGGTACGCGAACCTTCTACCAGGTGCGGATCGGGACCGACACGCGTGACGAGGCCAACGATCTCTGCGGCAAGATCCGCCGGGCCGGGCAGGGCTGTCTGGTGCTGCGCAACGGCAGAGCGTGACTGCTGGCACCCCATGCATTGGCGCCTCTTGACGCCGGCGGCTTTCGGCAGCCTATGGCACGTCGGATCAACCAAGAAGAAACAAACACACGTGTCGCTTCCTGCACTGGATTCACCGAGATGGCAGGGCAGTGCGGCGGCCTTCCTTTACGGCATGCGGTCGATCACCACGACCATCCTGACGCTGGTACTGTTCGCGACCTATATCGGCATCGGCGCGCTGGCTCATGACACGCATTTCAGCCTGTTCTGGGCGCTGGCCAGCACATTGTTCGTCTGGGCCGGTCCCGCACAGATTATTCTTCTCGTCGCGCTCGGCTCCGGCGCCACGGTGATCCAGGCGGCGCTCGCGGTGACCGTAAGCGCGATCCGTCTGTTTCCCATGGTGGTGTCGGTGCTACCGATGCTGCGCATGCCGGATACCAAAAAGCGGCAATTGATCCTGCCATCGCATTTCATCGCAGTGACGCTGTGGGTGGAGTGTTTCCGGTTGATGCCGCTGGTCCCGCGCGAGCGGCGCATCGCCTTCGTCAACGGGCTCGGCCTCGGACTTGTGTTGTCTTCGCTGACCGCGACGTTCATTGGCTATCACCTCGCGGCCAACCTGCCGCCGCTGTTCGGCGCGGCGATCCTTTTGCTGACGCCGCTGGCATTTCTGCTGTCGACGGCGCGCAACTGCAAGCAGCTCGCCGATATCGTGGCGCTCGTGCTCGGTCTCGCGCTGTTTCCTGTCGTGTCGCTCTTCAACACCGGCGTCGACATCCTGATATCGGGCGTCTCCGCCGGGACGATCGCCTATGGCGTGCATCGCTGGAGGCGGCGATGAGCGACTTCATCGGCGACTGGCATGCGCTCGTCGTACTGCTGCTGGCGGGTTTTCTGCCCAATGAAGTCTGGCGCATGCTTGGCCTGTGGCTCGGCGGCGGTGTCGATGAAGAGTCCGAGATACTGATCTGGGTGAGGGCCGTGGCCACCGCGATCCTCGCCGGCGTCATTGCGCAGATTCTGGTCGTGCCGCCCGGCGCATTGGCGAGCGTTCCGCCGCCGCTGCGCTATGGTGCGGTCGCTGTCGGACTTGTCGTCTTTGTCGCTTTCCGGCGCTCGATCTTTCTCGGCGTCGCGTGCGGCGAGCTGGTGATGGTCACCGGCAAATACATCCTCGGTTGATAGACGACAGTGTCAGGCTGTATCGGCCTTGTATGACTGCGTGAACGCGATAGTCTTCGCCCAACTTAAAAACAATGCGTTGGGAGACGATATGAGATTTCGCGTGCATTCCGCCCTCGTGTCCGGCCTTGTCATCGCGGCGATGGCCGTCACTGCGCCGCTTGCCCGCGCGGCGGAATATCCGACGCGTGTGATCAAACTCGTTGTGCCCTATGCGGCAGGAGGCCCCACCGATGTGCTTGCGCGTCTGGTGGCGGATTATCTCGGGCGCGATCTGAAGCAGACGACCATCGTCGAGAACAAGCCGGGCGCACAAGGCGCCATCGCGGCCGAAGCGGTCGCGCGTGCAGAACCCGATGGCTACACGCTGTTTGTCACGGCTGCATCCATCATGGTGCTTAACCCGCTGCTCTACAAAAAGCTGTCCTACGATCCGCAGAAGGATTTGCGGATGCTGACGGTGGTGACCGATCTGCCTGTGGTGATGGAAGTGCATCCCTCCGTGCCGGCCAAGACGGTGAAGGAGTTCGTGGCTTACGCGAAGGCCAATCCGGGCAAGCTGAATTTTGGTTCGGCCGGCACCGGCGGCACCATTCATCTCGCCGGCGAAATGTTCAAGCAGATCGCTGGCGTCGACATGACCCATGTGCCTTACAAGGGCGCAGGTCCCGCGCTGACCGATCTGCTCTCCGGCAATATCCAGGTGATGTTCGATACGCTCTCCACCGCGCTGCCGCCCGTGAAGGCCGGGTTGCTGCGCCCGCTTGGCGTCAGTTCGAAAGAACGTAGTCCCGATCTGCCTGACGTGCCGACCGTCATCGAGAGCGGCTATCCTGACTATCAGGTCGGCGTCTGGTTCGGTCTGGCGGGGTCGTCGAAACTGCCGGACGATGTCGTGAAGACGGTGATGGCCAGCATGGACCGCGCCTTGAACGACACTGCGTTCCGCGCATCGCTGGAAAAGATCGGCTTCCCCGTACTGCGACCGAAGACGGTCAAGGAGATCAACGAATTCGTTGACGAAGACCGGGCGCGGTGGTCGAAGGTGATCAAGGCGCAGGGTATCTCGCTGGATTGATCGACAGGATGCAAGAACGGTGACCAATGGTTCGTGAGAGTGAAATCCGCGCCGGCGAACTCGCCGTCGATGCACCGAAGCCGAACCATGCGGGCCTCGTCTATATCGGACGCATCCGCACGCCCTGGACGTCGCGGCTGGAAACGCCGCGGCAGGGTCGCCATGACGGTCCGGTGTGCCGGCTCGAAATCTTCGAGCCGTGGGTGCCGGGGCTGAAGGACCTCGACCTCTACAAGCATCTCGAAGTGATCTACTGGCTGCATCTGTCGCGCCGCGACCTCGTACTGCAGAGCCCGAAGAACGACGGCAATGCGCGCGGCATCTTCTCGTTGCGGACGCCGGTGCGGCCGAACCCGCTCGGCACGTCCATGGTCAAGCTGGTGGGGATCGAGGGATCGACCGTGCTAGTGCGCGGGCTCGATTGCCTCGACGAGACGCCGCTGCTGGACGTGAAACCCGATCGCTGCGAATTCACGCCGCTGGCGCCGCCGCAGCCGGGCGATTTCCAGACGGAATAGGGGACGTTACCTCTCCCCGCGCAGAGCGGAGAGAGAGAGAGTGCACGGCCGGTGCGTAGCCTATAGCGCCGCCAGTGCCGCGATCAGCTTCGTCGCGTTGTCTTCCAGCACCTTCGGATCTTCCTTGCGCGACGCCGGCGGCAGCAGGCCGACATTGTCGTGGCGCGGCATCACATGCATGTGCAGGTGAAACACTACCTGGCCGCCGGCGGCCTCGGAATATTGTGCGACGGTCATGCCGTCGGCCTTGAAGGCCTGTTTGCAGGCGGCGGCGATCTTGTGGGCGGCGCGGATGACATGGGCGTAGTCGTCCGGCGTGATGTCGAAGATGTTGCGCGCGGGCGCCTTGGGGATCACCAGCGTATGGCCCGGGGAGCGCGGCATGATGTCGAGGAACGCCAGCACGTGGTCGTTCTCATAGACCTTGTAGCAGGGGAATTCGCCGCGCAGGATCTTGGCGAAGATGTTGTTCGGGTCATACGCGGTCATGGAATCCTCCGGAGAATTTGGGCGACTGTCGCCGCCAGAGGGGAGCCGGTCAAGACGGCTTAATCCTGCTCGTCGCTCTTCCTGAACGGGCCGGCCTCGGTCAATTCGCGGACGGCCTCCGCGACATATTCACGCTCGCGCTGAAGATATTCGCCGACCGCCTGACGCAGTCCGCGATCGGCGATGTAATGCGCCGAATAGGTGGTCTGCGGCAGATAGCCCCGTGCGATCTTGTGTTCGCCCTGGGCGCCGGCCTCGACACGCTTCAGCCCGCGGCGGATGGCGAAGTCGATGGCCTGATAATAGCAGACCTCGAAATGCAGGAACGGGTGATGTTCGATGGCGCCCCAGTGACGACCGAACAGCGTGTCCGAGCCGATGAAGTTGATGGCACCCGCGATCCACTTGCCGTCGCGTTTGGCCATGATCAGCACGACGTCATCGCTCATGCTGTCGCCAATCAACTTGTAGAACTCGCGCGTGAGATACGGCCGGCCCCACTTGCGCGAGCCGGTTTCCATGTAGAAGGCGAAAAACGCGTCCCACGCTTCTTCGGTAATGTCGCTGCCGGTGAGGGGATGGATGGTGATGCCAGCGGCCAGCGCATCGCGGCGCTCGCGCTTGATCGCCTTGCGATGGCGCGAATTCAGCGTCGCCAGGAAATCGTCGAAACTGTTGTAGCCGTCATTGTGAAAATGAAACTGCTGGTCGGTCCGCTGCAGGAAGCCGCGCGCGGCGAGAAATTGCCATTCGCTTTCGCGCGCGAAAGTGACATGGACAGACGATGCATCGGTGGCCTCGCAGAGACCGACGAGACCGCCGGCCAGCGCCGCGCCGACGCGTTCCACATCGACGCCGTCGCGGATCAGCAGGCGCGGGCCGGTGGCGGGCGTGAACGGAACCGAGGCCTGCAGCTTCGGGTAATACTGCCCGCCGGCACGCTCATAGGCATCGGCCCAGCCGCGGTCGAACACGTATTCGCCCTGCGAGTGCGATTTCAGATAACAGGGCACGACACCGACGATGCGGCCATCACTCTTGGCGATCAGATGGCGCGGTCCCCAGCCGGTGCGGGCGCAGGCCGAATTCGACTTCTCGACGGCCGTGAAAAAGGCATGGGACACGAACGGGTTGTAATTGGCTTTCGAGGCGCAACCATTGGCCGCTGGGGCCAGCGTATCGAGGCTCTCAATGCCACCGAGATCGGCATGACCGGTGGCGCAGGCATCCCAGTCCGTGGCCGGAATCTGGCTGATGGACGCCACTGCTTCGAGCGTAATTTCCGATGACGTCATCAATCACTTGAACCGGTCATATGCGATCAACCGTCGCGGTGACCGCTCCTAAGATTGTGCATCGCGCCGGACACTTCAAGTCCCGGCCGCAACGCCTTCAGTTTACGGCACAAAGCCCTCGAAGGTCATCTGGTCGGCATAGCGGGCGGTGATGGCGCGCTGTTCCGGCGTGCGCACGGTCCAGGTCAGGAGCGCGCAGCCGAACAGGTTGCGGGCGATCCAGGGCGCCGGGGCCGGCAGTTCCTTGACCCAGTAGGAGACGAAATGGGGGCGGGTGCGGAAGGCATGGCGGAGATGGCGCATGCCGTCGCGCTGGGCCTGCGTCAGTGTCAGCCACTCGCCGTCGTCATAGCTGCGCTGGGCGGTGATGCCGCGCGGGATCTCGGGGGCGATCTCGCGCATCGCGAGAACCTGATCGGGATCGAACGACATCCAGGCAACCGGCCCGCGATAGGTTTTGAGAATCTCGGCGACGCGGGTGACCAGTTTGCGGTTGCCGTCGAAATGGCTCTTGATCTCGATCACGAGCCCGACGCGGCCATCGATCAGAGCGAGCAGATCGCCGAGCGACATCATGCGCTCAGGCGTGTCCTTGAAGGCTATTTGCTTGAGTTCGGTGGAGGTCTTCGCGAGCAGGGGACCGGAGCCTTCGGTCAGGCGTCCCAACTCATCGTCATGATGCACCATCGCCTCGCCATCGGCGGTGAGTTGCACATCGGTCTCGATGCTGAAATTGCCTGATATGGCGGCGTGCATGGCGCCGGGCATGTTCTCGATAATGCCGCGGGTGCGATCGTGCAGGCCACGATGCGCGACCGGCCGGGCGATAAGCCAGTCAGGTGCGCGCATCGGGATTGTCCTGAATCAGAGCGTTTTCAAGCGAAGTGGATACCGGTTCGCGTGAAGAAAACGCGTCAAAACGAAAAGCTAGATGACTTCGAACACCGCATCGATCTCGACCGCGCAATCGGCGGGCAGCGAGGCGACGCCGACAGCGGCGCGGGAGTGCCGGCCCTTGTCGCCGAAGGCGGCGACCATCAGGTCCGATGCGCCATTGATGATTTTCGGCGCGTCAATGAAATCGGGCGTCGAATTGACGAAGCCGCCGAGACGGACGACGCGGGCCACCTTGTCGAGATCGCCGAGCGCAGCCTTGACCTGGGCCAGGATATTGATGGCGCAGCCGCGCGCGGCATTGACGCCCTGTTCGAGCGTGACGCCGGCGCCGAGCTTGCCCTTGGCGATCAGCTGGCCGTCGGCGCCCATGCAGATCTGACCGGAGACGAACAGCAGATTGCCCGTGCGGACGAAGCCGACATAGTTCGCTACCGGGCTCACCGGCTCGTGAAGCTTGACCCCCAGATCCGCAAGTTTCTGCTCGACCGTTCCTGCCATCGTGATTCCCCAAACAATTGATGATGTGCCTGAACAAAAGTCCCCAAAGGGTTCAGGCACTGTCTGTTTCACCCATACCGCGTCGCCGCGCAAGTGACGATCCGGCGACACCGGGTCGCCGCTGCAACTGTGCGGATTTAGCAAGATTCGCTGCAGAATATGGCATTTCCGCAGTGCGAATCCGGCGTGGCCGTAGTTGCGACGCAATAGGACGCTCTCTATTGTTGTAGTTCCAGAATCCAGGGAAAACCCATGCGCCGCATTTCCTCCGTTTCGCGCCTCCAGGCCGCTTCGCTGGCACTGACCATTGCGACCTTCGTAGCGCCGGTGTCGGCATTCGCGGCTCCGCCTGCTGCGGGCACGCCGTTCGTCGCGCATCAGGCGCTGTATGAGCTGAAGCTGTTGAAGTCGCGGGGCAATGCCAGCGTCAACAGCGCCAGCGGCCGCATCCTCTATAATTTTACCGGCAGTGCCTGCGAAGGCTACACGTCGGACTTCCGTCAGGTCTCGGAGCTGAACAGCGGCGAGGACAAGACCACGCTGAGCGATCTGCGCTCCACCAGCTGGGAAGCCGGCGACGGCAAGAGCTATCGCTTCAAGATCGACACCCGGATGAATGACGGTGATGCCAGCGCCGTCGACGGCATGGCGGAGCGCGAGGGCGATCACGTCACCGTCAAGCTGAAGCAGCCGGTGGCGAAGACCTTCACGCTGGAGGGCTCCACGGTGTTTCCGACCGAGCAGATCCATCGCATCATTGCCGCCGCACGCGAAGGCAAGTCGGTGCTGGAACTGAATGTCTATGACGGGTCGGATACAGGCGAGAAAGTCTACAGCACGCTCACGGTGATCGGGCAGGCGATCCCCGGGGATCGCAAGGTCAGCGAACCCGATCCTTCGACGGGCGATGACGGGATGAAGAAGCTGACGCGCTGGCCGGTCACCGTCAGCTATTACGACAAATCGGCCAAATCCTCCGACGGCGGCGAGCAGACGCCGGTCTATGCGATGTCGTTCGAACTCTATGAGAACGGCGTCTCGCGGTCGCTGATGCTGGACTACAATGACTTCGTCATCGGCGGCGCCATGAGCAAGTTCAATGTGAAGGACAGCAAGCCTTGTAAGTGAGGGATGCCCCTCGCCCCGCCGGGCGAAGCTTTGCTTTGCAAGGCGGGGAGAGGGTGACGCGGACGAAGTCCGCGACGGGTGAGGGGGACTCTCCGAGAGCTGAGCAGGTGGAGAGTCCCCCTCACCCGACTTCCACGCGCTTCGCGCGATTCAGTCGACCTCTCCCCGCAAGCGGGGAGAGGTGAAGTTCGTCACTCCGCCCGCGACAGCCGCATGCTGTCCAGCAAACGCAGGCCACCGCCGCTTTCACTCTTCAGCAGCTTCTTCACCGCGCTCGATGCCGCGATCTCATAATGGTCGGCATAGGCTTCGTGGTTCTTCTCGATATCGTCGAGACGATACAGATAGTTCACCATCAGACTGGCGGACTCGCGCAGGCCCTTGGCTGAGGTGTCGCCGAGCCAGTCGATGCGCTCGAGCCGTGCGCCGTTGCCGAGATGGAAGCGGGCAACGGAATCGATCGGACCGCCGCGCGGGCTCTTGGCTCTCAGGAAGTAATGCGCGGCGAGCTGCTCCATTACGGGCTTGAGCTGCGCCGTCAGCGCTGTGTCGTTGACCCATAGCGGATCGGCGAGCATATCGACCAGCGCCTGGTCTTCATTGGACAGGTTGAGGTCATCGGCCTTCTTGAGCCACTTCATGAAACCCGGCACCGGTGACAGCGTCACGAACGTATCGAGCTTCGGCAATTCGCGGCGCAGTTCCTCGACCACCTGCTTGATCAGGAAGTTGCCGAACGAAATACCGCCGAGACCGCGCTGGCAGTTGGAGATCGAATAGAACACCGCGGTGCGTGCGCGCTCGATCGGCACCGGCTGGCGATCGACGGCGAGCAGCGGCGCGATGGCGCCCGGAATGGTTTCGGTGAGGGCGACCTCGACGAAGATCAGCGGTTCATCGACAAGGGCCGGGTGGAAGAACGCGTAGCAGCGGCGATCCACGGGATCGATGCGGCGGCGCAGATCGTCCCAGTCGTGGATCTCATGCACCGCTTCATATTTGATGACTTTTTCGAGCACATTGGCGGGCGTGGACCAGTCGATCTTGCGCAGCACCAGAAATCCCCTGTTGAACCAGGATGCCAAGAGATGAACGACGTCGCGATCGACGGCGTTGAGGTCTTTGTTACCATTCTTCAGATCGAGAAGATCTTCACGCATCTTCACGAGTTCGCTGGTCGCGTTCGGCGCGCGGTTCAGCCGGCGAAACAGCTCCTGCCGCTGTGGCTCGGATGCGAAATGCAATTCGCCGGAGACGTCGCCGGTCGGCTTGGCACGCCATGCTTCGATGGCCTTCTCAAGCTTGTCACGATCGGGACCGTAATTCTGTGCGAGGTTCTCGAAGAAGGTGAGACGACCGGCCTCGTCGAGACTCTTGTAGCGATCGAGCACGCCGCGCGCGAGGACCGTGCCGGACGCTTCGCCGCGTCCTGACAACAGCTCCGTACAGAGTTCGATCAAATCCGATGCGTTCTGTTTGGGATCGACAGATGCGGGACCGAGCCGCAGCAGAGTGCGTCCGCGTTCCGAGATGGATGCGAGGAGATCGGAGAAGAAGGAGTCATTGCTCATGGTGAATCAATTCCCGGGCTGGCAGTCCAACCAGTCTGCTTCAATATAGCCCATAGCGAGGCATATTGCGCGATCATTTGAAGCATGAAACAATTGTGAGTGGGGAGCGCTTCGGCAAGAGAATTGCATTCGTTTCTGACTGCGGCCGGATCGCTGAAAACAGAGGAATTCAGGATGAAGCGGATCGCATCGAAGCGTGGCGTTGTGGCGGCTCTGGCACTCGGAGCGTTGCTGAGCAGTGGCTCGGCATTTGCCCAACAAACCATCAAGGTTGGCTGGACCATCCCGGCCGAAGAATCCAAATACTGGATGATGAAGCGTCCGCAGGAATTCGCGGATCTCGGCAAGAAATACAATATCGAGTGGGTGCAGTTTCAGGGCACCGCGCCGATGACGCAGGCACTCGCGGCCGGCGCGCTGGATTGCGCGACGCAATCGGTGCTGGCACTGGCGCAGGGCGTGCAGAGCGGCAACCTCAAGGCTTCGATCGTTGCGCAGCACGTGTTCGAAAAACCGGGCAGCTTCTCGGTCTATTGGGCGGTAAAGGACGACTCGCCGATCAAGACCATCGCCGACCTCAAGGGGAAGACGATGTCGATCAACACGCTCGGCTCCGGCATCTATGGCCCGATGGCGATCTTGCTGAAGCAGGCCGGCCTCGATCCGGCCAAGGACGTCAAGCTGGTTGAAGTCGGCTTCGCGCTCTCGGAAGAAGCGCTGCGTTCGGGCCGTGTCGACTCCGCCGTGATGAACCAGCCGTTTGCTGCGCGCATGGAAGCCAAGGGCGGTACCCGCAAGCTGTTCTCGCTGTCGCAGCAGCAGGATGGCATCGTGCACATCCTCGAAGCCTGCCGTGCCGACTTCATCGAGAAGAATCCGGAACTGGCCAGGATGTATGTGCGCGATCTGACGCTGGGCATGCAGAAGGCGCTAGCCAACCGCGACGAAACCCTGAAGGTCGTCAACGAAGTGATGAAGGCGCCGATCCCGGTGCTGGAAACCTACCTGTTGAAGGATAACGACTTCGCACGCGACCCCGGCGCCGCGCCGAATTTCGATGCGATTCAGAAGATGCTCGACACCTATGTCGAGTCCGGAATGCTGCCGAAGAAGCTCGACGTCTCCGAGCTGAAGGGCAAGGTCGTCGCGCCGATCAAGTAACGGCGAGCTGCATCAGTGACTACGTCATGGCCGGGCTTGCCCCGGCCATTTTCGTTTCGCGCCCCTCTATCAGCCGTCATTGCGAGGAGCCTTTGCGACGAAGCAATCCAGTTCTTCCTTCGCTTGTGGCTTTCTGGATTGCCGCGTCGCTTCGCTCCTCGCAATGACGGCCGAGAGGGCGTAGCTTCTACTACTCGCTCGTCGCGTCCGACATGCCGCTGTCGATCAGGAGATCCAGCGTGTATTTGATCGTTGCGCGTTCGTCGTCGCTGAAGCGCTTCAGCAGTTCCGCCTCATGTTCGAGCGCGGCCTTCTGCACGGGCTTGACGCGCGCGCGGCCCTTTGCGGTCAGGTAGAGCGTGACGCGGCGCCGATCGTTCGAGGTGCTCTTGCGCTTGAGCAGATCGTCGCGCTCCATGCGGTCGAGCACTTTCGTCAGGCCGGGTTGCTTCATCAAAGCCATTGCGGCGAGCTCGCCAACCGAGAGCCCTTCGACATCGGCAAGGCAGGCCAGCACGCGCCATTCCGGCACCGTGAGGTCCCATTCCTTCAACCGCGCGTGAAACGAGCTGGATACGTTGAAGCTGGCGCGCGCCAGCAGATAGGACAGGTAGCTGCGTGCAAAACTGTTGCTGGCCAGGGCCGGCGCACGTGGCTGTGCCTTGTCAATGCGGCGCAGTTGTCCGGAGTGGAAGACGAGGGGGTCGTGATTGCGCTCGACGAAGTGCACGACTTCACCGACCAGGATCGTGTGGTCGCCGCCGGGATAGCGCGCCCAGGTCTTGCATTCGAAGATCGGTGCGAGGCCTTCGATCAGCGGTGCGCCGCTGATGCCCGGCGCATGGGCGATATCAGCAAACTTGTCGGAGCCGCGACGGCCGAAACGCATCGCGAGCTCGCCATGATCGGCGCCGAGAAAATGAATGGCGAAAGCGTCGGCTTCGACGAAGGGATCGTGGCTCGGTGAAGATTTCGCGACGCTCCACAGCACCAGCGGCGGATCGAGCGACACCGACGAGAAGGAGTTCGCGGTCATGCCCACGGGATGATCGCCATTGGTGGCGGTGACCACGGTGACGCCGGTCGGAAACTGGCCCAGCGCCTGACGGAAGGTGGCGGGGTTGACCGCCTGCGCCTTGTCCACGAGCTTGTCGTCCGCGACCTTGTCCTGCGCCGTCTTGTCAAACGCCATGGAATTCGCCGCTCCGCGACATCCGCGACTGCCCAAAATACAGCGCCGGATTGTCCTTCAAGATTAAAAATATTCCTTTTCATATAACATGACCGCGCCTATCATCCAACCATAATCGCTTTAAAACACGGAGAAACGGCATGCTGGCGGATCGCATCGAGGCGAAATGGATCGACGCATTCTGCGAGATCTTCGAACGCTGCGCGGTCGAGCCCGGCGACACTGCCGCCATCCTCTCCGAGACGCAATCGCGCGCGCTGAATGTGCACATTGCCGAATTGGCATTGCTCCGCATGGGCGCGCGGCCGTTCCACGTCGTGGTGCCGACGCCGCGCAACAAGCAGGTCGTGCCAATCCGCTCCACCGGCGCGTCCGAAGCGATCCAGCAGCTCGGGCCGGTGGTGTCAGCATTGCAGCAGGCGGGTTTCGTCGTCGACTGCACCATCGAAGGCCTGATGCATGCCAAGGAAACACCGGAGATACTGAAGGCCGGCGCGCGCATTCTCGTGATTTCCAACGAGCATCCGGAAGCGCTTGAGCGCATGGTGCCGGACTCGGCGCTCGAAAAGCGCGTGCGCGCGGCGGCGAAGATGCTGCGCGGCACGAAGCACATGAAGGTGACCTCGAAGGCGGGCACCGATCTGGACGTCAACATGGAAGGCGCAGCCACCGTCGGCGTCTGGGGCTGGACCGACAAGCCGGGCACGCTGGCACATTGGCCGGGCGGCATCGTCGTGAGCTTCCCGAAGAGCAAGACCATCAACGGCACAGTGGTGATGGATGCGGGCGATATCAATCTGACCTTCAAGCGCTATCTGACGTCGCCGGTGAAGATGTTGTTCAAGGACGACTATCTCACCGAGCTCACGGGCGAGGGCGCCGATGCCGAGATGATGAAGCGCTATCTCGCGGCGTGGGGCGACCGCGAAGCCTATGCCGTGTCGCATGTGGGCTGGGGCATGAATCCCAATGCGCGTTACGAGGCGCTGCAGATGTATGACCAGCGCGATACCAACGGCACGGAAATCCGCGCGGTGGCCGGCAACTTCCTGTTCTCGACCGGTGCCAATGAATTCGCGGGCCGTTACACCGCGGGGCATTTCGATCTGCCGATCTTCAAGACCACAATCACGCTCGACGGCGTGGATGTGATCAAGGACGGCGTCGTGCAGGACGTGTTCGGCTGAGTCCGAACACGTCGCTCCAAGCTCCGGGCTATCTGGTTACGGGCACGATCTCTTCTGCCGAGATCAAGCCAGCCTGAGGCAGCCGATAGCCCTTAACAATTGCATAGATCGCGGGGATCACAATCAACGTCAGCAGCGTCGACGAGATCATGCCGCCGATCATCGGCACCGCAATGCGCTGCATGATCTCCGAGCCCGTGCCGGTGCTCCACATGATCGGCAGCAGGCCCGCCATGATGGCGACCACCGTCATCATCTTGGGACGCACGCGTTCGACCGCTCCCTCCATGATGGCATCGTACAGGTCGTTGCGCGTCAGCGGCCGTCCTTCAATGTCCCGTCGCGCCTGGATCGCGGTCAATGCCTGATTCAAATAGATCAGCATCACCACGCCGGTCTCGGCGGCAACGCCGGCCAGCGCAATGAAACCGACCACGACTGCAACCGACAGGTTGAAGCCGAGCCACCACATCAGCCAAAGGCCGCCGACCAGCGCGAACGGCAGCGACAGCATGACGATCATCGTTTCGGTGATCGACCGGAAGTTCAGGTACAGCAGCAGAAAGATGATCAACAGCGTTACCGGCACGACGATCTTCAGGCGCGCCGTCGCACGTTCGAGATATTCGTACTGGCCGCTCCACATGACGTAGTAGCCGGGCGGAAATTGAATGCTCGCCTGGACCGCGCGCTGCGCGTCGGCCACGTAGCCGCCGAGATCGCGGTCGCGGATATCGACATAGATGTAGGTGGCCAACTGTCCGTTCTCCGTCCGGATCGACGTCGGCCCTCTTGCCAGCGCAATCTTGGCCACTTCGCCGAGCGGGACCGCGCCACCTCCGGGCATCGGCACCAACACGTCGCTGGCGATGGCCTGCGGGCTGTCTCTGAGGTCGCGGGGGTACCGCATGTTGACGGTGAAGCGTTGCCGGCCTTCCACGGTCGTCGTTACCGTCTGGCCGCCGAGCGCGGTTCCGATCACGTCCTGGACGTCCTGGATCATGATGCCGTAGCGCGCCAATGCCTCACGATCCGGGGTCACATCGAGGTAGTAGCCGCCGATGCCGCGCTCGGCATAGGCCGACGACGTGCCCGGTACCGCCTTGAGCACCTGCTCGATTTGCCTGGCAAGCTGGTCGATCTCGACAAGGTCGGTGCCGATCACCTTCACGCCGATGGGTGTGCGGATGCCGGTCGACAACATGTCGATGCGGGCCTTGATCGGCATGGTCCAGGCATTCGACACGCCCGGAAACTGCAGAGCCTTGTCCATCTCGGCGATCAGTCCATCGACTGTGAGACCGGGTCGCCACTCTTCCTTCGGTTTGAGGTTGATGATTGTCTCGAACATTTCGGAGGGCGCCGGATCAGTCGCCGTGGCAGCGCGCCCCGCCTTGCCATAGACCGAAGCCACCTCCGGAAACGACCGAATGATCCTGTCCTGTAGCTGCAGCAGTTCTCCGGCCTTGGTGACGGAGATACCTGGCAGCGTCGTCGGCATGTACATGAGCGTGCCCTCGTTCAGACTGGGCATGAACTCGGTCCCGAGCTGACGGGCCGGCCAGATACTCGCCGCGAGAACGGCGACTGCGAGCAGGACGACCAGCGTCTTCGCGCGCATCACAACATTGATGACAGGCCGGTAGACCCAGATCAGGAAGCGGTTGATCGGATTCTTGTGTTCCGGAACGATCCGGCCGCGAACGAAGATGATCATCAGGGCCGGGACCAGCGTCACCGACAGGATGGCGGCGGCTGCCATCGAAAACGTCTTGGTGAACGCCAGAGGGCTGAACAGCCGTCCTTCCTGGGATTCCAGCGTGAAGATCGGCATGAACGACACGGTGATGATCAACAGGCTGAAGAATAGCGCCGGGCCGACTTCTGAGGCTGCCTCGATCAGGACCTCGACGCGCGACTTGCCGGGATCCGCGCGTTCGAGATGTTTGTGGGCGTTCTCGATCATGACGATGGCGGCATCGACCATGGCGCCGATGGCGATCGCGATGCCGCCGAGACTCATGATGTTGGAACCAAGACCGAGCAACTTCATGGCGCCGAACGCCATCAGCACGCCGACCGGCAGCATCAGGATCGCGACCAGCGCGCTGCGGACATGCAGCAGGAACAAAATGCAGACGAGGGCGACGACCACGCTTTCTTCGAACAACGTGTGCTTGAGCGTCGCAATGGCGGCGTTGATCAGGTTCGAGCGGTCGTAAACCGGAACGATCTCGACGGAGTTCGGCAGACTGCTGGCGATTTCCGTGAAGCGCTTCTTAACGTTCTCGATGACGTCGAGCGCGTTGACACCGAAGCGCTGCAGTACGATGCCGCTGGCGACTTCGCCTTCGCCGTTCAGTTCGGTGATGCCGCGTCGCTCGTCGGGGCCCAGTTCGACGCGCGCGACATCGCGGAGCAGGACGGGTGTGCCGTTGTTGGTCTTGAGCACGACATTGCCGAGGTCGTTGATCGACTTCAGATAGCCCTTGCCGCGGATGACATATTCGAATTCCGACAGCTCCACCGTGCGACCGCCGACATCGGCGTTGCTGGCGCGGATGGCATCCCGCATCTTCTGCATGGTGATGCCGAGGTCGCGCATCCGAAGCGGGTCGAGCACGACGTTATATTGCTTGACGAAGCCACCGACGCTGGCGACTTCGGCGACGCCTTCGGCTTTGGCGAGCGCAAACTTCAAATTCCAGTCCTGGATCGCCCGTGTGTCGGCAAGGTTCAATTCCTTGGACATGATCGCGTACTGGTAGACCCAGCCGACGCCGGTGGCGTCGGGGCCCATCGTCGGCGTGACGCCGGTGGGCAGGCGGGACGTGGCTCCGTTCAGGAATTCGAGAACGCGCGACCGGGCCCAGTAGATGTCGGTCCCGTCTTCGAAGATGACATAGACGAACGACACGCCGAAGAACGAGAATCCGCGCACCACTTTCGACTTCGGCACCGTGAGCATTGCCGTTGTCAGCGGATAAGTGACCTGATCCTCGATCACCTGCGGCGCCTGGCCGGGATACTCCGTATAGACGATAACCTGCGTGTCGGAGAGATCGGGGATGGCGTCGAGCGGCAGATGCGCCAGCGCATAGATGCCAGCGGCTGCGGCGAACCCCGTGCCGAACAACACCAGCAGCAGATTGCGCGCCGACCATGCGATGATGCGGGCGATCATTGTGGGCTCCTCGCTTCGGAAAAGCCCTTCAGCGCGGCCTTCAGATTGCTTTCTGCATCGATCAGGAAATTGGCCGAAATGACGACTGGTTCGCCGTCTGCGACTCCTTCGCGGATTTCGACGTAGCCGTCGCCGCGACGGCCGAGGTCGACGCCGCGTGGTTCGAAGCGGCCCTGTCCTTTGTCAATGAGCACCGATTGCCGGGTGCCGGTGTCGATCACGGCGCTCTCCGGGACGGACACGACCGGATCCGCATTTCCGGTCTCGATCAAAGCGTCGATATACATGTCCGGTAGCAGAGCGAGATCGGTGTTCGTGAGTTCGATACGGACGCGTGTCGTCCGGGTCTCGCGATTGACCTGCGGGTAGATCACGTTGATCTTGCCGGCAAACTGCCTGCCGGAGAGGCTACGCGTCCGGACGTTCACCGGCTGTCCGACGGCGATGGCTCCAAGATCGCGCTCTGCGACATCGACCATCGCCCAGACGAGCGACGTGTCGGCGATACGAAAGAGGATGTCGCCGGGTTGCGCCCGCATCCCTTCGATGGCGTTGCGCTCAAGCACGATGCCGTCCCGCGGTGCGGCCCATGCGATGGAGATCGGGACGATGCGGCTCTTCTCGATTTCGGCAATCACCGTGTCCGGAACGTCGAGATTCATGATCCGTTGACGCGACCCGCGCCCATACAGTCCGTCGCCGCCCGTCGTCTTCGACGTGATGGTGGCGACGTATTCCGCCGCAGCGGACGAGACCGCGGGGCTGTAGATATCCATCAAGGGCTGCCCGCTGCGGACCTTCGTGCCGGTGGTGACATCGGCAATCTTCTGCACCCAGCTTTCCGCGCGCATCGAGATCACGGAGATGCGCCGCTCGTCGAGCTGGATCGTGCCGGGTGCGCGGATCTGCGTCCGGATCACGCGCCTGGTGGCTGGCTCAGACTTCACGCCCGTGCGCTGTATCTTGCCCGGAGAGAGCTTGACCGATCCATCGTCGGAATCGTCGCCGTCGAAGACCGGGATGTAATCCATCCCCATGGAGTCCTTCTTCGGCGTTGGCGACGCGTCAGGAAGTCCCATCGGATTGCGGTAATACTTGATCTTGCGGCTCGTGTCGGTGCCAGCCGACGCTGGCTCCGAAATCGGCATGGTCTCCGTGAGGTCTTCGAAGCTGACGTCGGCCCCGGCGGGCACGGCGCGGTAGTCGCGACCTGACGCCGTTTTCTTCGGCGTCGACGAGTATGCGGGCTTCCCGTCCGGATCTTGATAGTAGATGGGCGCGCCGGCTTCCTGCGCATCGGCGGGGGTGACTACGGCGAGGGCGTGCGTCAACGGTCGCTGCGCGATGATGAATCCGCCTCCGGCCGCCGCGATGAACGCGGCGGCCGTGCCAGCTAAAACGGCGCGGTTCATTTCTGCGCCGTGATGACGAGCTTGTTCTCGACGGAGCCGGTTTCTCCCTGCACCTTGGCGCCCAGAGAAAGCTGCCAGCGACCGGCCATTCCGAAAGTGGCCTTGAACTTGTAGGTGCCGGGCTCGGCCCCCGATACTGGCGTGACCTTGGTGGCCATCTCCTGCATGCCGTCAGGAGCCATGTCGAGACGGGTTGCAAAAATAACGGCATCCGGCACGGGCTTGCCGGTCTTGGTGTTCATCAAGCGGACGGTGATGATCTTGTCGGGACCGGCCTGAACGGACTGATCGACGAGCTCGAACGTGTAGTCCTTGATGTCAGCCAGTGCAGCCGTGCTTGCGCTGCCCAAAGCGACAGCGAGCAACGCAGCCCGGAAGGCGCGCGGGGAGTTAGACCTTTTCATGGTTTGGTATCCTCGATTGAATCTGATGTGCCGCGAACGGCATGCGTCATCCGCGCGCCTGGAGGCACGCGGCAGCGACGGCGCTCAGCGCCGCTCAGATCGAAGTGCGAGGAGGGTGGTCTGGAGGCGGGCGGTTGACGCCATCGGTCAGCGCGTCATTCAGCACCGAGTGGTACGTTCGGACGGCGTGGCGAACCGTCATGGGTGGCGCCAGGGAGGGCCCCGCCTGGGCGGTCTTCAATATACAAATCGCGAGAAGGGGACAGTCCTGGCAATCCTTACTCTTCTGTTCGGATGGGCAGCAGGGCATGTCTCCAGACATCGCCGACATGTCGGTCATCGTGGCCGACGGACCGTTGGCAGTCGCCGGAGTCACCATTGGCGCCACCGACAGGCCGATGGTCACGAAGATCGCCAGAAAGAGTTTCAGGAGTCGACGAAGATCCATATTCGACCATCTCACGGCCACCACAGCGTGGGAAGCCCGGGCACATCACAAGTTCGCAATCCCTATGGGGATTATGTCCTTGGCTTCTCCGGCCCGTCATAGGCGATGCCGCGGATCACCGCGGCACTGCCGAACTTCTTGCGGAGATCGTCCATCGCGCGTTCGGCATGCGATGAACGACGGTCGAGCATGTTGTCGTCGCCGGCCTCGTTGCCGGGCTTGAGCGCGCTGACGCCAGTGCCGATCAGGCGAAAGGCCGTGCCGTCGATCTCCTTTGCCAGCATCTCGCGACTGATATCGAAGATACGCGCCGCCATCTGCGTCGGCGACTGGATCGACTGCGAGCGGGTGCGCTGGCGGAAATCCGCGGTCTTGAGTTTCAGTGTGACTGTGGTGCCGGACAATTCGCTGCTCTTCAGCCGCGACGAGACCTTCTCCGACAATCGCCACAGGATCTTTTCCAGCGTGGCGTAGTCGCGGATGTCCTCATTGAATGTCGTTTCGTTGGAAATCGTCTTGGCGCCGCGATCTGCGACGACAAGGCGGTCATCGATGCCGCGGGCGAGGCGCCACAGCCTGCGGCCTTCGCCGCCGAACTGTTTCATGAGGTCGGTCTCGTCGGCCTTCTGGATATCGCTGATCTTGCGGAAGCCACGCTGCGAGAGCTTCTCGGCCGTCGCGGGGCCGACGCCGAAGATGAAGCTGACGGGCCGATCCGCGAGCATGGCCACAGCGTCTTCCTGATCGAGCGTGGCGAAACCGCGCGGCTTGTCGAGATCGCTGGCGATCTTGGCGAGGAATTTGTTGACCGACAGGCCGACCGAAACCGTGATGCCGACAGTGCGTTCGATATCGGCGGCGAATTTCGCCAGCACCTTGGCGGGAATCATGCCGTGGACGCGCTGCGTGCCCGACAGGTCGAGGAAGGCTTCGTCGATCGACAATGGTTCGACCAGCGGCGTCAGCGCCTGCATGGCATGGCGGACCTCGCGGCCGACGCGGACATATTTCGCCATGTCAGGCCGCACCACGACGGCGTCGGGGCAGAGATCGAGCGCCTTGAACATGGGCATCGCCGAGCGCACGCCAAAGGTGCGCGCGATGTAGCAGGCCGCGGACACCACGCCACGCTTGCCGCCGCCGATGATGACGGGGCGATCGACGATGTCGGGATTGTCGCGCTTCTCGACGGTGGCGTAGAACGCATCGCAGTCGATATGTGCCAGCGTCAGCGACGGCAGCGCGTGGTGTCGCACCAGGCGGGGCGACCCGCATGACGTGCAGCGCTTGACGCGTGCATCCAGATCGACAAGGCAATCCCGGCAGAAGCAGCGCGGTCCGCTCAGCTCTGCCGGAGAGGGGCTCACGTAAAGTCCTGCCCGCGGGGATCGAGCGCCTGCCGCGCGGCGGCGATGGTGGTCGGATCCAGTTGCGACGACGCCGAAAACGCCTTCACGGTCTCGTCGTCGCGCAGCACGAAATCGAGCACGCTGACGAGGAACTGTGGATCCTTGGCAGCCGAGCGGAGAGTCTCCGGACCGATTCCACTCTCGGACAGGAACAGGCCCAGCCGCTCAGGTTCCCCGGCAACGAAGGACAGCGCCTGAATCGCAACGATTTCAGCAACTTCGCTGGGGTGGCGCTGGGGTTTTTTCATCACGCGTGTTTGCCTTTCCGTAACTTATCGTCTCTATTTTAAATCATCATGCCCGAGTCACCGGGGCGATTCCAGTTGCAGGGATATGCGCGGTACACGGGCACTTCGGCGGGTGGCCGAAGTGAATTTGGAAGTTCGCTTCGAACATCACATTGGCCGGTGACGCAGGGCAATCATGCTCCGCGAAACAAGAACGCTCGGGTTCTGGATTGGAGGGCGGGATGGCAAAAACCGTCCTGATCGTGGAGGACAACGAGCTCAACATGAAGCTCTTCCGTGACCTGCTGGAAGCCCATGGCTATCAGACTGTCGGCACGAGCAATGGCTATGAAGCGCTCGATCTTGTCCGCTCGCTCCGCCCCGATCTCATCCTCATGGATATTCAGCTACCGCAGGTCTCCGGTCTCGAAGTGACCGGCTGGATCAAGAAGGATCCTGCGATCAGCATGATCCCCGTCGTCGCCGTCACAGCCTTCGCCATGAAGGGCGACGAAGAACGTATCCGCGAAGGCGGCTGCGAAGCCTATTTGTCAAAGCCCATTTCGGTCGGAAAATTTATCGAAACCGTGCGTCGGTTCATCGGTTAGGGAGTTCCCTATGTCAGCGCGTATTCTTGTCGTCGATGACATCCCCGCCAACGTGAAGCTTCTGGAAGCCCGTCTCTCGGCGGAGTATTTCGACGTCATCACCGCGTCCAACGGCGCACAGGCGCTGGAAGTCTGCGCGCGTTCCGAATGCGATCTGATCCTGCTCGACGTCATGATGCCCGACATGGACGGCTTCGAAGTCTGCCGTCGCCTGAAAGCCAATCCGAAGACGCATTTCATTCCGGTGGTGATGGTCACCGCGCTGGATTCACCGTCGGATCGCGTGCGCGGTCTGGAAGCCGGCGCCGACGACTTTCTTACCAAGCCCGTCGCCGATGCCGTGCTGGTGGCGCGCGTGCGCTCGCTGACGCGTCTGAAGATGATGACCGATGAGCTGCGCATGCGCGCCATCACCTCGCTGGAAATCGGCGTGCAGGCGCCCGAGCGCAGCGCCGTGTCTGATCTGGGTGTGGGTGGACGCATCCTGCTGGTTGACGATCGTCCGTCATCCTATGAGCGGCTGGCACCTGTCCTGTCGGCCGAACACACCGTCGATGTCGAACCCAATCCGACCGAGGCGCTGTTTCATGCCGCCGAGGGCAATTACGATCTGCTCATTGTCTCGCTGAGCCTCGAGAATTACGACGGATTGCGGCTGTGCAGCCAGGCGCGTTCGCTGGAGCGCACGCGGCAGATTCCGATTCTCGCGATTGCTGATGCCGATAACAATCCGCGGCTGTTGCGTGGTCTCGAGATCGGCGTCAACGACTACCTGATGCGCCCGGTGGACAAGAACGAGCTGCTGGCCCGCGCCCGCACGCAGGTCCGCCGTCGCCGTTACACCGATCATCTGCGCGACAACGTTCAGCACTCCATCGAAGCCGCGATCACCGACGGTCTGACCGGACTGCACAACCGCCGCTACATGGAAAGCCATCTGGAGACGCTGGCAGAGCAGGCGGCCACCCGCGGCAAGCCGCTGGCGCTGATGATGCTCGACATCGACTTCTTCAAGTCGATCAATGACAATCATGGCCATGATTGCGGTGACGACGTGCTGCGCGAATTCGCCGTGCGCATTCGCAAGTCGATCCGGGGCATCGATCTGGCCTGTCGTTACGGCGGCGAGGAATTCGTCATCGTCATGCCCGAGACAGACATGCACGTCGCCAGTATGGTGGCCGAGCGTCTGCGTCGTTCGATCGCCGGCGAACCGTTCTCCATCGACAAGGGCAATAAGCGTATCGAGGTCACGATCTCGATCGGGTTGTCGACGCTGGAGAAGAAGGGCGAGCCCGTCGCCGACGTACTCAAGCGTGCCGACGTGGCGCTGTACCGCGCCAAGCACGACGGTCGCAACCGCGTGGTCGCTGCGGCCGCTTAAGTTATTATCAGAGACGTGTTCTGGCCGATGGTTGCGACCATCGCGACGGCGGCGCGATGGGGCGTGATCCCGTATCGAAGGTCTGCGTGACCTGCCGGGCCGCACAGTAAGCCGGGCGCGTCATGCGTGCGCGCAGATAGGCGTCGGCTTCTTTCGTCGGCAATTCTTTATCGATCACAAGTTTGTCGAGCGCGCAGGCGAGAGCATCCGCGCCCGGCTTGGTGCCGGTGGCGTCGCAGGTCCAGCCGCTCAGGAATACAGCTCTGGTATCGAAGCGCGAGCTGAAGGCGAGGCACTGTTTCCAGCGGCCATCGGTCTCGACGCGCGTTTCGACGGCATGGACAGGGCCGTAGCGCGTTTCGAGATCGAAGTGCGTGGAGAGCGTCTGGAAGCGCATGTTGCGCAAAAGCTTTGTTTCGCGCGGTTCGAAAGTCGGCCGCGTCTGGAGGCCGCCCGGGGGCGGGAATGCGATCGCCACGGTGAGATCGATCCCGCGATGATCCAGTGTCCCGTATTGCATGACCTCAACACGGCCAAGCAGTCCACTGATGATGATATCGGAGCTGACGGGTAACCGTGTGAAGCTGCCGTCAGTGATCCTGAAAGCTGGCTTGTCCTGGACCACCTGGACGCGATTGCCCCAGAGCCAGATCACCCCGAAGGCGATGAGCCCGAACACAATCATTCCGAAAAAATAGAATGCGTAGCGGACGAAGACGCCCGCCAGAGACACCGCAGACGTGAACTGGCCAGCCGTCGTGTCTGAATCGCGGAAAGACAAGGGGTGCTCCCGATGCAAATCAATTGCGTCGAATGATACCGACTTGTCGGACGAAATGACGTGAATACCGTTTCAATCACAGGCTTCATGCCCGCCATAGTTGTGGCAGGGTAAATGCGATACTGCGCGCATCGCTAAAATTGAAACGATTGAGCCGGGCTTCTTGCGAGGAGAGGTTAAAAGAAAACGGGACCCGAAAGGGCCCCGTTCAAAATCCGTCAGCAGCTGTATTCAGCGCTTACTTGATCTTGGCTTCCTTGAATTCAACGTGCTTGCGCGCGACCGGGTCGTACTTCTTCTTGACCATCTTGTCGGTCATGGTGCGCGAATTCTTCTTGGCGGTGTAGTAGAAGCCGGTGTCCGCGGTGGAAACGAGCTTGACCTTGATGGTGACCGCTTTGGCCATGGCAGAACCTCTGAATGTCGGGAATCGGGTGACAGCCAGAGAACTGGCCGTGTTGGGGCGCAACCTAGCCCCGAACGCCCCAAAGTCAAGGTTTTCTGGGTGGAAAAACCACTCCAATTCAGGCTGGTATCCCGGAAAGAGCCGGTTTTCAGGCTACGGCTGGCCTGAATCTCCGGTCAATCGACATCAGAGCGTCTTGTAGAAAAAGCTGGCCCCATCCCGGGTGCTATTGTCCGGGTTGGTGGCGTAGCCGGGAACTTCGCCGAATTTGGTCCAGCCGAGCCTGGCGTAGAGCCGTTCGCCGGCGCCGCCTGTGGCAGTATCCAGTGTCAGCAGCGTATGGCCGATCCGCTGCGCTTCGTGTTCCGCCGCCAACAGCAGCGCGGCGCCCAGTCCCTGACATCGCGCACGGCGGTGCACCAGCATCTTGGCGATGTCCGCGCGGAAGGCCTGATTCTCCTGTGGTGCCGGGATCAATTGCACGGTCCCGTCGATGCGATCCCCGGCCTCTGCCGTAAAGATCAATCGCTCGCCGCGGGTGTGGCTCGCGAGCGTACCGTCCCACCACGCCTCGGCCTTTGCGCGAGTCATCGGCCAGACAAAATTGACCGAGGCCCCGCCTTCGACCGAGTCGACGAGAAGATCGATGAGGCTATCGCGTCTGGCCCACGCCTCGTGCGGCGTGAGGAGATGGATGGCATGCGCACTCATGGATTTGTCCGGGTGGGATCGCAGCATAACAGGCGGAAGCAGTAGCTGATGCGATCCCCCACAGCGGAGTCAAGTCGCGGGAGGGAAGAACCGATTTTCGGGCCGCGGGAGCCCTAGGTTCTCTCTGAGCGTCTTCCCCTCATACTCGGTGCGGAAAATACCCCGTCGCTGCAGTTCCGGAATAACCCGGTCGACGAAGTCGTTCAGCCCCTCCGGCAGATACGGGAACATGATGTTGAAGCCGTCTGAGGCCTCGGTTTCCAGCCATTCCTGCATCTGGTCGGCGATGGTCTGGGGCGTGCCGACGAAGGCGGAGCCGCCATAGCCGCCGAGCCGCTGGGCGAGCTGGCGGACAGTCAGGTTCTCGCGCTTCGCGAGGGCGATCACGCGCTCGCGGCCGCTCTTGCTGGCATTGGTCTCCGGGATCTCGGGCAGCGGGCCATCGGGATCGAAGCCGGAAGCATCGGTGCCGAGATTGATCGAAAGCGAGGCGATGGCATTGGCGTAATGCACCTTGCTGTCGAGCAGCGCGCGTTTCTCTTTGGCTTCCTCGACGCTGTCGCCGACCACCACGAAGGCGCCGGGCAGGATCTTGAGATGATCGCGGTTGCGGCCGAGCTTTTCCATGCGGCCCTTGATGTCCGCATAGAGCTTCTGCGCATCGCTGATCGCCCCGCCGCCGGTGAACACCGCTTCTGCGGTTTCGGCGGCAAGCTGCTTGCCGTCTTCCGATGCGCCGGCCTGCACGATCACCGGCCATCCCTGCACGGGCCGGGCAATATTCAGCGGGCCGCGGACCGAGAGATACGGGCCCTTGTGATCGAGCACATGCATCTTCTCGGGATCTATGAAGATGCCGGTCTCGACATTGCGGATGAAGGCATCGTCGGCGAAGGAATCCCACAGGCCGGTGACGACGTCGTAGAACTCGCGCGCGCGCTTGTAGCGCTCGGCATGCTCCATGTGATCGTCCAGGCCGAAGTTGAGCGCGGCATCAGGATTCGACGTTGTCACGATATTCCAGCCGGCGCGTCCGCCCGAGATGTGATCGAGCGAGGCAAAGCGGCGGGCGACGTGATAGGGCGCGTCAAAGGTGGTGGAGCCGGTGGCGACGAGGCCGATATTGTCGGTGACGGCGGCCAGCGCCGAGAGCAGCGTGAACGGCTCGAACGACGTCACCGTGTGGCTGCGCTTCAGCGCCTCGACGGGCATGTTCAGCACGGCGAGATGATCGGCCATGAAGAAAGCGTCGAACTTGCCGGCCTCGAGCTTGCGGATCATCTGCTTGAGGAAGGGAAAGTTGAAATTGGCGTCGGGCACGGCACCCGGATAGCGCCATGCGCCGGTGTGGATGCTGATCGGGCGCATGAAGGCCCCGAGCTTCAACTGACGCTTCGCCATCTTCAATTTCCCCGCCGTGATCGTGGGAAACACATAGGCACGTGGAGGCGGAAAGCCACCACGTGCCTTGAGAAGATTATTGCGATTTTTGTCTGATCGGTAGTTTGGTTTGAATGTAGTTGGTTACGCGGGAGTGGCGCGAGACACCAGGGTTTCCGAGGCGCGCAGGAAGGCGTCGGCGTAGGACGTGTTCAACAATTTTGGTGTCGGCAGGATCGCATCGCCTTTGTTGTTGAACATCGCTCCGCTGTGCCCTTCGATATCGGGTGTCACGAAAAGCGGCGTCAGACGATCTGCGTACGTCTCGGGGCTTGCGGTCATGAACTGCGTGGCCCATTCCATTACCCGGAGCAAAAGCGAATTCGAGCCGAAAAGATTACTGCGAATACTGGTTTTGACGAATCCGGGGTTGAGACCGAAGAACGTGACGCCGGGAAACCGTTTGGCCGAGTCCAGAACCAGCAACTCATTGCCAGCAACCGTGTTCATGTGGGCTGCCCACCGACTGTATGATTTATCACTGTTCAGATCATCGCTGCTGCCGGTCTGGCCGGTACCGGGAAATCCCATCACGAACACGCGAGGCTTCATCCGGCCGGTTGGCCGATCTCGCCCGAGGCGCGCGGCGATCTCGCGGAGGATCACCAGTCTGCTCAGGTAGCTGACGGCCATGTCTCGCTCGATACCCTCCTGAGTTTCTTGCCGTTTGGGGCCTGCCATGATTCCGGTCGTGAAGATGACGAGATCGAGCGTCCCGGCAGGCATTTCCCTGCTGACGCGCTTGGCTTCGCTCATCAGACTCAGGTCGGCTTTGACAAAGTCGATCCCGGTGACCCCCACATCGCGGAAGGTCTGACCATAGACGGTCACCCGAGCGCCGCGGGAGGCCAGTTTATGCGATAGGGCGCGGCCGATACCTCCCGTGCCACCGATAACGGCAACCTTGAGCCCTGCGAGATCGAGGTTTGAGACGTCGGTGCGGCGCCATTTCACATTCTTGTCTGTCTTCACGGACTTGGTCCTTTTCCTGTGAGCCCCTTTGCGCTTACACAACGGCATCAAGGCATCATATATTTCTTTCTGGAAAGAAATATATGTGCATCATCAGGCTGGCGTCAAGGCGGATAGGCGAAAAATGGGACGGCGTCAGGAAGTCTCCAACGAACGGATTCTTGAAGTTGCGAGGCGCTGCTTCCTGCTGCGTGGAGCGGGGGTCTCGGCGGTCGAGATCGCGGGCGAACTGGGGGTAAGCCACACGACAATCTTCAACCGCTTTGGTTCGAAGGAAGCTCTGATGATCGCGGCGCTCGGCGTCCCCGATCAGATCGAATGGGCGTCGGTGTTGGAAAAAGGTCCAGATAATCGGCCGGTATTTGAACAGCTCGTCCAGCACGGGAAGGTGGTGGCAGCCTATTTCCAGAATCTGCAGGCGGGGCTGGCTGTCCTGCACGCGGCTGGAATACCGAACGATAAGATTTTCCCTGACCAGACGGCGGACTCAGCTCCAGCCAAGGCGTTCATGGCGCTGGTCGCGTGGTTGCGTGTGGCCCAGAGCCAGGGACGGATCGGCAAGTGCGATGTTGAAACGCTGGCGTCGACGATCCTCGGCGCGCTCTACAACTGGGCGCAGACCGCCAGTGTCTGTGGTCACTCGACAACGCGCGATGACAGCGAGAGTCACGTCGAACGATTCATCGAGCTGTTGTGGAACGGCATTGGTGTTGAGTAATGCATTCACCCCCTTCGCGGATTCAGCGTCGGGTCCATCGCAAATTGCGTTTCCAGGTAGTCGATCATGGCGCGGGTCTTCTGCGGCACGAAGCGGCGCGAGGGATAGACCGCGCTGATCGGCACCGGTTTCGGTTCGAAGGCTTCGAGCAACACTATGAGACGACCGGTCTCGATCTCATCCCTGAAATGCCAGATCGGCACAAACCCGATACCGAGGCCGGACATCACGGCTTCGCGAATGCCTTCCGAACTCTGGGTGCGCACCGGTCCCGTGGCTTCGATAGCGATCGGGCCGTCCGGACTTTCGAAGCGCCAGGTTACGCCGCCCGTGAAGCGCGTATAGGGGATGCAATCATGCCCGATGAGATCGTTCGGATGCGCAGGCAGCGTCTTGCCGCGCAGATAGGACGGCGACGCCACGAGGATGCGGCGTGTCACGCCGATCTTCCTGGCGATCAGGTTTGGGTCGGTCACGACGCCGGAACGGATCGCGAGATCGATGCCGTCCTCGACCAGATCGCTGAAGCCGTCACTCATCACGAGGTCGACACTGACGTCGGGGTAGCGCGCCAGAAAGCCCTTCAGATGCGGGATCACCCGCAGCCGTCCGAACACCACCGGGAGGGCCAGTTGCAACGTGCCTGATGGTCTGGCCCGGCGGCGTCCCACCGCGCCCTCGGCCTCGGCAACGGCTTCCAGCGCCAGTTTGGCGCGCTCGTAGAAACTGCGGCCGTCATCGGTGAGCGTCAGCTTGCGCGTGGTGCGGGTGAACAACCGGGTGCCGAGATGGTCTTCCAGCGTTGCCACCTGGCGGCTGACGGTCGGCTGGCTGGAATTCTGCTCCTCAGCCACACGGGTGAATGAGCCCGCTTCGACGACACGGATGAAAGCCTGGAAAAGGGCGACGGTATCGGTCATTCATCCAAAATACGGATAAATAATATCCGATCAAGCCCATAACCGCTAGAGAGCGAATGGACGATGTTCTCCATGTCGGACGGCGATGGCGCCGCCCCAGATCAAATGGAGAGCATCATGACCCGCAAACTCGAAGGCAAAATCGCAGTCGTCACCGGTGGCAGCGCCGGCATCGGTCTGGCCGCCGCGCAGCGTTTTATCGACGAAGGCGCTACCGTGTTCATCACCGGCCGCCGGCAGGCCGAACTCGATGCCGCCGTGAAGCAGCTCGGACCGAAGGCCGTCGGCGTGCAGGCGGACGCTGCCAAGCTCGCCGATCTCGCGCATCTGTTCGATACGGTGAAGGCTGCCAAGGGCAAGATCGACGTGCTGTTCGCCAATGCCGGCGGCTATGAATTAAGCGCGTTCGGCCAGATCACCGAAGACGTCTATGACAAGATGTTCGACATCAACGTGAAGGGCGTTTTGTTCACGGTGCAGCAGGCATTGCCGCTGCTGTCCGACGGCGCCTCGGTGGTTCTCACCGGCTCAGTGTCGGGATCGAAGGGCATGGAGTCCTTCAGCGTCTACAACGCCACCAAGGCAGCGATCCGCTCGTTCGCGCGCAGCTGGACCTCGGACCTCAAGGCGCGCAAAATTCGCGTGAATGTCGTCAGCCCCGGACCGATCCAGACCCCCGGCCTCGACGTCTTCGCCAATGACGATGTGAAGGGCTACCTCAAGACCATCGTGCCGCTCGGCCGTCTCGGTACCGCGGACGAAGTCGCGAAGGCGGTTCTGTTCCTGGCATCGGATGACTCCAGCTTCGTCGCCGGCGCAGAATTGTTCGTCGACGGTGGTCTCGCTCAGATCTGACGATGGGCTTGGCAGAGCAGGAAGGCGCCGCGTATGCGGCGTCTTCTCGTGTCAGAAACTGTGCATGTGTGCGCTGGCGCGATACTCGCTCGCCATCAGCTCTTCGTTTTCAGCAACCTGAATCCACGAGATGGCGAGTTGTAGCAATGCACGAATTTTGCGTGGGTCAGCTTCCACGCTGGCGCGCTGGCTGAGTGCCGACGCCTTGCGACGATATTCCAGTGACGCGCGCGTAAATGTCGAAGACTCGACCTGCGGCGTCCAATTCATCTGTCCCATAACTGGGAATTCCTGTGAGCAAGACAACGGTAGCTTACCGTGCCTCACCAGTTATCCCACTACGGAAACAGTTAGAATTAGAATAGATCGAAAAGCGAGACCTCTTACTTGATTAACTCAGCTATCGCTGGGCAGCATGTCGAGTTGCATCTTGCCGCTGTACCAATGGAAGAAGGGCAGCGGCGCGTCGTGACGGAGCGGGCCGGTGGCGAGACGCTGCTGCAATTGATTGAGCACGTTCTTCGTCATTGCGTGCGCGTCGGCAAGATGTGCGGAGCCGAGTTCGACCCAGACCAGTTCCACCAGTTCGGCATCGGCATGCACGACGCCCTCGACGCGATGCGCGATCGACGATGCATCTGCTGTGAAGAAACGCGTATCGAAGCGCTTGATACGGCCGGGTGGTGTGATGGCGCGCGCAATCAGAAACAGGCCCGAGGGATCGGGCAGGAGACCCGCATCGCTAAAAGCTTCCCATACGCCGGGGAGCTTCTTGGTCGCGCCGTCAACCTTGCGGCCGAGGCAGAGGCCGGTTTCTTCGCAGGCTTCGCGGATCGCAGCGACAGCGAGCGAACGCGCGCGCGACGGCGGCGTCTTCGGGCTGCCTTTCATCAGGTTGGCTTCAAGCTCCGGCGGCAAAGGTGCAGCCACCGGAATCTTGTTGTCGGTGGTGTCGACACTACCGCCGGGGAACACGAACTTGCCTGGCATGAACACGACCTTGTCGTGACGCTTGCCGACAAGCACTTTCGGAATCGGGCCGGAGCGATCGACCAGCATCAGGGTCGCAGCGTCGCGCGGACGCTTATAGGGATGGTGGTCGGCTTCCTTGCCGATCTCGACTGCGTCGCTCATTCCGTCTCCTGAAATTCTTCTTATTACGTGCTGTTCAAGGGGACGGAGAACGTATCAGTCAGCCGGGCCGTCGCCAAATCCATGCATGCGGAATGCCCACTGCAGTCCCACCACGGCGCCTTTGACCGGCTGCAGCAGCAACAACGACGCGATCAGCGTGATCGGCAGGTAGATCGCAAGTTGCAGCGCGACCGATGGCGAGTAGTTGGTCTCGATCCACAATGCGATCGGCACGACGATGTGACCCACGATGACGATCACGAGATAGGCGGGAAGATCATCGGCGCGGTGCGCGGAGAAATCCTGTCCGCACTTGTCGCAGTGATCTGCGGTTTTCAGGAAGGCGCGAAACATCTTGCCTTCGCCGCAGTTCGGGCAGCGACAGGCGAAGCCGCGCTTCATTGCGGTCCACACATTGCGTTTGGCGGAGGAATCCAGCGTCGCGCTCCAGATCTTCGGTGTGGTCAATGTCATCATGACGTTACCCCTTTTTCGGCTTGCCGGGGTTACCACCGGCGCGAGCCTTGTCAGCTTTGGCCGCCTGCCGCGCGTTGCGACCGGGTTTGGCCTTCTTGGGCGCCTTGAGCTTCTTCGACGATTTGAACTTCGTCGCACCAGAAGGCTTGGCACCCGGATGACGCGGCCGGTCTGCAGCGTCATTGCTGCGGGCATGTTCGCGTCGGCGGTTCCGTGGGGCGGTATTGCCCTCGGAGAGCATTTCGAACCGCAAGGCACCTGCAACGGGGGCTGCCTCGACCAGACGGACATCGACGACGTCACCCAACCGATGCATGGCACCACTGCGTGTACCGACGAGGGCGTGGCGAGCTTCGTCATAGTTGAAGTATTCGGTGCCCAACGTGCGGATCGGGATCAGGCCATCGGCGCCGGTCTCGGTCAATCGGACAAAGAGTCCAGCCCTGGTGACACCGGAGATCCGGCCGCGGAAGGTAGCGCCGATCTTGTCGGCCAAAAAGTGCGCAATCAGCCGGTCGGACGTCTCGCGCTCGGCCTTCATGGCCCGGCGTTCGGTGGCCGAAATCTGCGCCGAGATTTCGCTCAGCGTTTCCACGGTTTCGGTCTCGGGTAGCGCGCCTTCGCCGAGCCCGAGCGCACGGATCAATGCGCGATGCACGATCAGATCTGCGTATCGCCTGATAGGTGAGGTAAAATGCGCGTAGCGGCGCAGGTTCAGACCGAAATGTCCGTAATTCTCGGCGGCATATTCCGCCTGGGCTTGCGAGCGCAAAACCACTTCATTCACCAGCGGTTCGGAATCCTGACCTTTGACCTGTGACAGCACCCGGTTGAATACCGATGGCCGCAATGCGCCCGCTTTGGCGAACGGCATGTCGAGGGTCTTGAGGAATTCCTGCAGGTTGTGAACCTTCTCCACCGAAGGCTCATCATGTACCCGATAGATAAGCGGCAGAGCCTTCTTTTCAAGCGTTTCGGCTGCGGCGACGTTGGCCAGGATCATGAACTCTTCGATGAGCTTATGCGCGTCGAGCCGCTCCGGTACGATGACGCGATCGACGGTGCCGTCCTTCTTCAGCAGGATTTTTCGCTCTGGGATGTCGAGATCGAGCGGATCGCGTTCGTCGCGCGCGAGCTTGACCTGCGCATAGGCCGCATAGAGCGGCTTCAGGATCGGTTCGAGCAGCGGGCCGGTAGTATCGTCGGGATGGCCATCGATGGCGGCTTGCGCCTGTGCGTAATTCAGCTTGGCCGCCGAGCGCATCAGGATGCGATGGAACGTGTGTGACTTCTTGCGGCCATCGACACCGATCACCATGCGCACCGCAAGGGCGCCGCGCGGTTCGCCCGGCACCAGCGAACACAGGTCGTTGGAGATGCGCTCCGGCAGCATCGGTACGACGCGATCGGGGAAGTAGACGGAGTTGCCGCGGATCAGCGCATCGCGATCCAGCGCAGAGCCGGGGCGCACATAGAAAGCGACATCGGCGATCGCGACGCTGACAATGTATCCGCCTGTATTGTTCGGATCGGAATCGAGCTCCGCGTAAACGGCGTCGTCATGATCCTTGGCGTCCGGCGGATCGATGGTGACCAGCGGCACGTCGCGCCAGTCTTCACGCCCCTGCAATGTCGCAGGCTGCGCGGCTTCCGCTTCCTTCAGCGCATCGCGGGAGAACGCCTGCGGGATATCGTGGGAATGGATCGCGATCAGGCTGACCGCCTTCTCGGAGGAGAGTGAACCGAGCCGTTCCTTCACCTTGCCGGAGCCGAGGCCATAGCCACGGGTGCGAATGAGATCGACGCTGACGAGATCGCCGTCCTCGGCGCCGTTGGCATCGGATGCCGCGATGTTGAGTTCGCGCCCGGCCTGCTTCTTGTCGACCGGGATCAATCGTCCGCCGCCATTCGGCAGCGCGCGATAGATGCCGAGCAGGCGCGTGCGGGCACCTTCGAGCACCCGCACGACGCGGCCCTGATAGCTGGCTAACTCGCCATCGTTCTCGATCTTCTCGATGCGCAACAATGCGCGGTCACCAACACCTGCCGCGGTGCCGGGCAGGGGACGGCGTGGCGTGTGAATGCGAATTTTTGGCACCGTGCCGTCTGCCTCGTCCCATTCGACGGGCGTGGCGATCAACTCGCCATCGGCATCCCTGGAGGTGATGTCGACCAGCACTGTCGATGGCAGCGCTGCGGGCTCGCGCACGCTGCGGCCTTTCTTGGCGATGGCGCCTTCGTCGGCGAGTTCGCGCAGCATGCGCTTGAGCTCGACACGGGCGGCGTTCTTCAGTCCGAATTCACGCGCGATCTCGCGGGTGCCGATCTTGCCGGGATACGCGCGAACGAACGCGACGATGGCATCCCTGGTTGGAAAGCTGCTGTCACGTTTCTTGTTCACAATTATCCGTTCTAGCCAGCGCTTTTCTTTGCGACCGTTTTCGCGGCCTTCTTCTTGGCAGGCGATGTCTTCGCCTTCACCGGCGCGCGCGCCTTGCTGGCGGCAGCCGTTTCAGCCTTTGGCTTTGCCGCGGCTTTCTTCGCAACGGCCTTCTTGGCCGCCGGCTTCTTCTCGGCCGCGTCGGCCTTCTTGGCGACGGCCTTCTTCGCCGGTGCTTTCTTGGCGCCGCGCTTCGGCTTGATGCCGCCCTTGGCCACACGCTCGTCGATCAGCGCGATGGCCTCTTCGAGCGTGATCGTCTCCTGCGTCTTGTCGCTCGGGATCGTTGCATTGACGCCGCCCGCGGTGACATAGGCGCCGTAACGCCCGCCCTTCACGGCGACGCCGCCGAGGGTCGGATGGTCGCCGAGCGGCTTGCCGGGATCGGCGCCGAAGCGGCGGCCTGATGGCCCCTTGGCGATCTTCTCGGCGATCAGCGTGACCGCGCGGTTGAGGCCGATATCAAACACCTCGTCGCCGGCTTCGAGGCTGGCATAGGTCTTCTCATGCTTCACGAATGGCCCGAAGCGGCCGAGGCCTGCGGTGATCGGCTCGCCGGTCTCCGGATGCTTGCCGATCTCGCGCGGCAGCGACAGGAGCTTGAGTGCCAGATCGAGTTCGACATCGCTGGGCGACGTGTTCTTCGGAATGCCGGCGCGCTTCGGCTTCTCGCCTTCTTCGTAATCCTTGGCGTCGCCGAGCTGGATGTAGGGCCCGAAACGTCCGGCCTTCACCGCGACTTCGAGACCTGACACCGGATCGGGGCCGAGCACGCGATCGGCGTTGGCGCCGCTATCGGCGGCGAGCGGACGCGTGTAGCGGCATTCCGGATAATTCGTGCAGCCGACGAAGGCGCCGAACTTGCCGGCCTTCAGATTGAGACGACCGGTGCCGCAGGTCGGGCACTGGCGCGGATCGCCGCCATCTTCGCGCGGGGCGTAGATGTGCGGGCCGAGCATCTCGTCGAGCGCGTCGAGCACCTGCGCCACGCGCAGATCCTTGATCTCGTTCACGGCGCCGATGAAGTCGGTCCAGAAATCCTTGAGCACCTGCTGCCAGGAAATCTCGTTGTTGGAGATCCTGTCGAGATTCTCTTCCAGCGCCGCGGTGAAATCGTATTCCACATATTTGGCGAAGAAGTTTTCGAGGAAGGCGACGACGACGCGGCCCTTGTCCTCGCCGTACAGGCGCTTCTTTTCGAGACGAACGTAACCGCGATCCTTCAGCACCTGCAGGATCGATGCATAGGTCGAGGGGCGGCCGATGCCGAGCTCTTCCATGCGCTTGACCAGCGAGGCTTCCGAGAAGCGCGGCGGCGGTTCGGTGAAATGCTGGGTAACCGCGAGGTTTTCTTTCTTCAGCGCTTCACCCTCGCTCATGGCGGGCAGGCGGCGTGAATCTTCATCCTCGGCGTCGTCGTCCTTGCCTTCCTGATAGACGGCAAGGAAACCATCGAACTTCACGACCTGACCGGTGGCGCGCAATTCGAGCAGGCGCGATCCTGCCTTGGCAGCGATATCGACGGTGGTGCGCTCCATCTCGGCGGATTCCATCTGGCTGGCGATGGTGCGCATCCAGATCAATTCATAAAGCCGCGACTGATCGCTATCGAGACGGCCGCGCAGGCTCGCCGGGCGACGCGACATATCGGTCGGACGGATCGCTTCGTGCGCTTCCTGCGCGTTCTTGGCCTTGCTCGTATATTGCCGCGCGGCGTCCGGCACATACTGCTTGCCGTAGTCTTCGCCGATGACGGAGCGAGCCTGCGTGATGGCGGAGGGGTCGATCTGCACGCCGTCGGTTCGCATATAGGTGATGAGACCGGTGGTCTCGCCGCCGATGTCGATGCCTTCATACAGACGCTGCGCGATGCGCATGGTGTGCGCCGGCGCGAAGCCGAGCTTGCGGCTGGCTTCCTGCTGCAGCGTGGAGGTCGTGAACGGCGCCTGCGGATTGCGGCGTGCGGGCTTGGCATCGACGGTGGAGACCGTGAAGTTGGCGGCTTCGATGGCCTTCTTGAAGTCTTCGGCTTCCGCACCGGTGCCGATATCAAGACGCTGGATCTTCTTGCCGTCAGCGCCGACCAAGCGGGCTTCGAAACTCTCGCCGCGCGGCGTCGCCAGCGTGGTCACCAGCGACCAGTATTCGCGCGGGATGAACTTCTCGATTTCCTGCTCGCGGTCGCAGACCAGGCGCAGCGCGACCGATTGCACGCGGCCCGCGGAGCGGGCGCCGGGCAGCTTGCGCCACAGCACAGGAGAAAGCGTAAAGCCCACCAGATAATCGAGTGCACGGCGCGCCATATAGGCGTCGACCAGTGCGCCATCGATCTCGCGCGGGTTCTTCATCGCGTCGGTGACGGCCTGCTTGGTGATCGCGTTGAACACCACGCGTTCGATTTTCTGGTCCTTCAGCGCGCGCTTCTGCTTGAGGACTTCGAGCACGTGCCAGGAGATCGCTTCGCCTTCGCGATCAGGGTCGGTCGCGAGAATGAGCTTGTCGGCGCCTTTGACGGCCTTGGCGATGTCGTTCAGTCGGCTGGCGGCCTTGGGGTCGATTTCCCAGATCATCTGGAAATTGGCATCGGGATCGACCGATCCGTTCTTGGCCGGGAGGTCGCGGACATGGCCGAACGACGCCAGGACCTCATAGTCCTTGCCCAGATACTTGTTGATCGTCTTGGCCTTTGAAGGCGACTCGACAATGACGAGATTCATGTGATTCCAATAACTTACAGGGGGAATCCGGCTTGGGTCTGCGAGAGTCGCGCCAGCCGTTTCGCGGCGAACATGGGTGCGAAGGGGTCCCGTGTCAAATCGTGAGTTGTTGATGGCCGCGTCTGTTGGTTCCCAATAACTTACCAAGGGTTGTAAAATACAACCATTAGGGGTATGATTTGATGCTTCTTTGGTGCTGATTTCGCCCGGACTGCCCGGGTAGGGAATGCCTATGACACCGCCCATTCCGGACGATCAGGCGCAGGGCGATGGCGGGCCCGAGGAGGCGGCTCTTTATATAAAGAGTGCGGTCCGCGATCTGTCGCGGATGGCGCGCCGCCATCGCCACGACATGCTCGCTTACCTGCTCGACATGGCGCATCTCGAAACCGAGGAGATCCTGCGGCTGCAAGGACTGCGCAAGCCCTCAGGCAGTTGAGGGCACAATCGTGGTGTCGCCATAGCCGAGCAGCCTGCCGTCGGCCGCATGCAGTTCCAGCTTCTTGATCTGCTTGCCACTCTTGCGATCGACCATGATGGTCGTCGGTTCGCCGGGCTTGAACGCATAATCCTCGCCCCACTGGCGCAGCGCCACCATGATTGGATGAACCGCCTGGCCTTTCGGGGTCAGGACATAGTCCTGATATGCGCTGCCGTCGGCTGCCGGCTCCAGTTTCAGGATGCCGTCCTCCACGAGGGCTTTCAGCCTGACGGCGAGAATGTTCTTCGCCAGTCCGAGACTCTTCTGGAATTCGCCGAAGCGCCGCGCGCCCAGCATGGCATCGCGGATGATCATCATCGTCCAGCAGTCGCCGATCACCTCCATGGATCGGGCGACCGGGCAGGTGGAGTCCTTGAGACTGGTGCGTTTGGCCATGCGACTTTCCAGCGGCGGGAAAAAGAAATGCAGTGATTAGCGGACATCTGGTTGCATTATGAAACCATCCACTCTAAATGTCCATGTGGTTTTAAAAAGCAACCACTTGATCATCAGGAGATCACCATGCGTTTGGCGAACAAGACGGCGCTCATCACGGGCGGCAATAGCGGTATTGGACTGACCACGGCGAAGCTCTTCGTCGCTGAGGGCGCCAAGGTGGCCATCACCGGTCGCGACAAGGCGAGGCTCGACGCGGCGGTGGCTGAACTCGGCCCGAATGCGATCGGCATCGTTGCTGATGCGACTGACATTGCTGCCACCGAGAATGCCGTGGCCAAAGCTGTCGAGAAATTCGGCAAGCTCGACATCGTATTCGCCAATGCAGGCATCAGCGCGCATACGCCGGTGGGCGGC
Organism: Tardiphaga sp. OK245; assembly: GCF_900108575.1. Taxonomy (NCBI): domain Bacteria; kingdom Pseudomonadati; phylum Pseudomonadota; class Alphaproteobacteria; order Hyphomicrobiales; family Nitrobacteraceae; genus Tardiphaga; species Tardiphaga sp. OK245. The sequence continues at coordinate 100,318 of NZ_FNWZ01000006.1, forward strand.
ACTGCGCTCGATGTGTTCGAGTCCGTCTTGAAGACCAACATCACCGCGGTATTCTTCACCGTGCAGGCAGCCGTCGCGCATCTCAACGATGGCGCGTCTATCATTCTCAACGGTTCGGTGATCTCCGTGCTCGGAAATCCCGGCTATGCAGCCTATGCCGCGAGCAAGGCCGGCGTGCGCGCGATGGCCCGCGTGATGGCGTCCGAGCTGTCGCCGCGCAATATCCGCGTAAACGTGGTCTCGCCCGGTGGCACGACGACACCGATCTGGGATCGCACCGCGCCGACGCCGGAAGCCAAGGTAGCGCTGGAGGCCAGGATTTCGCAGACCATTCCGCTCGGCCGCTTCGGCAAGCCTGAAGAGGTCGCCAAGACGGTGCTGTTTCTGGCATCCGACGATTCATCGAACGTGCAGGGGGCGGAGATCTTTGTCGATGGCGGCGTCACGTCATCGCCAGCCGGCGCGCCGGCGTTTCGTGGCTGATCGCTGATCAAACAGTGCAAGAGTGCCGGCGTTCTCGAACGCGTTCGAGGTACGTCGGTATCTCTTGAAGATAATGTTTGGATGCGCTGAACCATTGCGGCTGCCGGTCAGACATTTGAAGCGGGCTGGAGCGACGCACAGGAGGCCACATGACCAAAGTCGCGCGCATCTCCGAACCTGCGGTCATTTCTGCACGTACCGAAAGTCACCCACTCGCTACGGTCGCACTGTTTAGCGCAATCGGCCTGTTGATCTCGTTGAGCGTTTTGTTGCTCGATAAATATGTGCCGGGTGAGTGGTTCTGAGGTCTCGCTTCCCGACGAGCAAGGCCGCTTGAACCGGCAGGCCGGTTCAAGCTCGCTATGGGAGTGTTGGGTTAAGCTGCGTGCAGATCCGTCGCTGCCTGCAAGGCACCGGCAACGGCTTTCTCGCGTAGCTCCGGTCCCATCATGATGCCGTCGGCGGCGATGAATTCGAGATTGGTGACGCCGATGAAGCCGAACACCCAGCGCAGATAGGTTTCGAGATGTTCGCCGGCAGCCGTCGGCATGTCCGCGCCGTAGAAGCCGCCGCGTGAAATGGCGACGATGACGCGCTTGCTGCCCGCGAGGCCTTCGGCACCCTGGTCGCCGTATTTGAACGTCTTGCCGGCGACGAGGATGCGATCAATCCACGCCTTGAGCTGGCTCGGAATGGTGAAGTTGTACATTGGTGCGCCGATCACCACGATATCGGCAGCAAGAAACTCCTCCAGCACGGCACTACCGGCGGCGAGATCGGGCTGAAGCGCCGCATCGGGCGCTGCGCCCTGCGCGACGGCGAGATGGGAGCCGGACAGATGCGCCAGCGGCGTGGTGGTGAGATCGCGATAGGTGGTCTCAAGGCCAGGATTGGCCTTGGCCAGCCGGTCGGTAATGGCGGCGGAAACCTGCCGGCTGACGGAGTGGGGGCCGAGAACGCTGGAATCGATATGGAGCAGTTTCATGTGGTCACCTCATGGTATAGGTTTGTAACTGACGCTACATGAGTGACTGGCTGAAACCGCACAAGAAGGCACAATTTTGAAACCCGAGCACAAAAAGGTGCCTGCTTTGCCGGCGATTCCGCATCAGGAGAGCGACTGTCGCGGCGTCGCCTCGGTGCTGGCGCGGGTCGGCGACAAGTGGAGCGTGCTGGTGATCATGCTGCTCGGCGACGGTCCACGGCGCTTCAACGAGTTGAAACGGATGGTCGGCGGCATCTCGCAGCGGATGCTGACCCTGACGCTGCGCGGGCTCGAACGCGACGGTCTGGTGACGCGTACCGTGTTTCCTACCGTGCCCCCGCGTGTGGACTATGAACTCACGGATCTCGGCCGAGGCCTAAGCGATCCGGTCATAAAGCTCGGCGAATGGGCGCAGCAACATCTGCCCGATATCGACACGGCGCGGAAAAACTTCGACGGGCGCAATTCGGAGGACTGAGTCCTCAGATCATCGACACCAGCCCGCCGCCATGACGCTCAAGCCGTCCGGCAAGCTCGAGCTCCAGCAGCACGATGCGGACGGTGGCGGCCGACGCGCCGGCGAGGCGGATGAGGTCGTCGATGCCGACCGGGCTTGGACCGAGCAATGCGATCACGCGTGCGCGGTCGCTGCTGTCTGGTTCATCGAATGACGTGACGTCGTCAGGTTCACGGCTCGGCAATTCGATCGGCCGCTCCATGATCGGCGCGACCGCATTGATCACATCGGAGGCTTCGGTCACCAGCGCTGCGCCTTGCTTGATGAGGTCGTTGGTGCCGGCGGCGCGGGGATCGAGCGGCGAGCCCGGCACGGCGAACACTTCGCGCCCCTGTTCTGCGGCCATCCGCGCCGTGATCAGCGAGCCCGAGCGATGCGCCGCTTCGATCACGACGACGCCGAGCGCTGCACCCGAAATCAGGCGATTGCGACGGGGGAAATCGCGAGCACGTGGGACATGGCCGAGCGGCATCTCGGAAATCGCGCCGCCGTTGTCCAGCAGGGCGAACAGCAGGCCCTCGTGTTCGGGCGGATAGATCTTGTCATGACCGCCAGCCAGCACAGCCACGGTGCCGCCATTCAGGCTGGCGCGATGCGCGGCCTGATCAACGCCGCGTGCGAGGCCCGACACGATCACGAAACCGGCATCGCCGAGATCGCGCGCCAGTCTCTCCGCGAACTTCAGTCCCGCGCCGGACGCATTGCGCGAGCCGACGATGGCGATCATCGGCCGCATCAGCGCATCCACTTTGCCGCGGATGCCGAGCAGCGGCGGTGCATCGTCGATCCCCGCCAATCGCGGCGGGTAGCCGGGCTCACCGGGCGCGATCAGCGCGACATCCATCTTGCGTCCGAGGTCGAGTTCACGCTGTGCGTCGTCGGCGCTGCAGATCCGGCCGGCGCGGGCAGCGCCGCCGCGGCGCGCCAGATCGGGCAGTCGCTCCAGCGCGGCGCGTGCGCTGCCGAAATGGTTGATCAGCGATCGAAAAGTACGCGGCCCCACATTGTCGCTGCGGATCAGCCGCAACCAATCGAGCCGCTGAGCGTCGGTAAGCTGTGTGCCGCCCTGTGAGATGCTGTCCAAGCCATGCTCCCCCGGTGGAGAGTGTCTATCAACTTAAGGATGCATTCAATTGACATTCGCACTTAAGGTGCGAGAGTAGAGGTGAGCCCTGATGGCTTGTGTTCAGTGATGGCAATGCTTTGGGACGTGAACAACTTCCAGCGGATCGGTGCATCGAGCAACGCCGCCGTTGGGCGTGAGTTCGAGGAAGCGGCGCAGATCTTCTTTCATTCCGAGGGCGTGCAGCTTGCGCGCAATTTCGTCGTACCCGTCGGCCACCGGCTACAGAAGAACAAGCGCTTCGATCTCGGCAGCGCCAGCCCGCGCATCCTGGTGGAGTGCAAGTCCTACACTTGGACAGTGTCCGGCAATCGGCCGAGCGCCAAGATCCGCGGCATGAACGAAGCCATGCTGCTGTTCGGTGCGGCGCCGCGCGACTATCGGAAGATTCTGTTCGTGCTCAAACATCTTCACCCGCATTCGAAGGTGAGTCTGATCTCGCACTATATCAAGAACAACGGTCACCTGATCAGCCGCGGTGTCGAGATCTGGGAGTTCGATCTCGACGCGAAGCAGGGCGCGCGGGTGTTTTAAACTGACACTGACGCCGGGTTGGCCGCGGCTAGCTTCGTTTGCCGAATTCCTCAGCCGCGATCCGGACCGCCTGTTGGACGGCAGGATAGCCGCTATAGGGTGCTAGGTTGAGCAATGTCTCCAGAATTTCGTCTCGGCTGGCTCCCACATTCAGGGCGGCATTGATGTGCACGCGAAGCGGTGTCTCGGCGGTCTTCGATCCGACGGCGGCGAGGGCTGCGCAGGCGGTTAGCTCTCGCGTCCTGGCGTCAATCCCCGTGCGCGAAAAGATCTCGCCATAGGAGTGTTCGACAATCATTCGCCCGAGGTCAGGGGCGATATCGTCAAAGCTTCGGACTACGGCATCTCCGGATGCGCCCGAGGTCTTTCCGAGCGCCGCGCGTCCGCGCTCCAATCGCATCTGCCGGGTTTCGGCATTGGCCGGGCGGAACGATATTGGCTGGCTTGCGGCGGTGTCGCCAAAGGCTTCCTTGGCAACCGCAAAGGCATTCAAGGCGCACGGAAAGCCGCGATAGACGCTAACCTGCATCAAAAGTTCGACCACTTCGTCTCGCGTTATGCCTAGGGCTAGTGCGCCTTGGATGTGCTGGCGAAGGGCAGCTGCATGATTGCCACCTGCCGCCAGCATGGCGACGATCACAAGCGCCTTGGCCTTGAAATCCAGACCCTGTCGGGAAAGTGCTTCGCCGAAAGCGAACTCGACCGAGAGCCGCGCCAGATCGGGCGAGGCTTTTTCAAACTCGCCGAAATATGCCTGCATGTCGCCGCCGGTGAGGCGGCTTGCAGCTTCGCTGCCGTTCTGCGCACGTCCGGTTCCATCCTCCGTGGCGGGCTCGACCGGCACAAAAGCGAGCTTTCGTTCGGCGAAAATGCTGCGCAACAGTCCGACCGCATTGATGGTCGGAGGAAAACCGAGCAAGGCGACGGAGACGAACATCAGTTCGATGAGGACGCGCGGCTCGCCGCCGACATTGAGATAGCCCGCCATATGATACTTCAGTTGCGGCTGGGCACTCCCATCGGCGAGCAGCATTGCCGCCGTACAAAGTTGTCGCAGCGGAAGCGCGAGCCCGGGGCGAGACAGCACGTCGCCATACGGATACTCAACAGTGAAGCGCGCGAGATCCGCAGATACTTCCGCCAGGCTGTTGACGGGGCCGTTGAAATTCTCGCCGCCGACCTTGCGCAGTATGTCGAGGCCGCGTGCGAATCGCTCATTGCCCATTGCTGTTGTTCCTGCATTGGCTTCTTGCGCGCGAACGGCCAACGAAGCCCCCGCTGCGCCGAGTGCTGTGAGAAAGTTGCGGCGGGAGGCAATTTTGTCCGGCGGACTGTCCTCGCTGGCGGGGGCGTCCGCGTTCTCCTGCGGGTTGATCTCAACCTTTAAGGGGGCGCGCGAGCGTTTCGCGGATGTGCCGTGTCTGGTGATCCGTGGCAGCGTCATTGTCCTTCTCCACCGTGTTCAAGCCGGAATAGCCGGCGATTTTGGTGTCGAGGACGGCAAGGCAGTCATGAAGTTCGGCCAGACGAGCACGGACATTGGTCCGATGCTGCTCGAGGATGAGCCGGCGGTCTTCCGTGGTTTGCGAACCTCGCTCGCGCAGCTGAGCGTATCGCAGCATGTCGCGGATCGGCATCCCGGTCGTCCTGAGACGTCCGAGAAAGGCAATCCACACCAAGATGGAAGCGTCATATTCGCGTTGACGGGAGGCATTGCGCGGTGCGCCAGGAAGCAGCCCGATCCGCTCGTAATAGCGGATCGTGTGTGCTGACAAGCCGGCGCGCTTTGCGAGTTCTCCGATTTTCATGGTCTGTCTTCTCGTCACGACGCTGACCTTGCTACAGGTTAGAGTGCGCTCTAAGTCAACAGCAAATACTTCTTCGCTCGGAGCTGACGAAGCGGCATTCGCATGCAGTTATCGGCATCAAAAGCGGTGATGCCGGATCGGGATCAGGTCGTGCAGGCAGCACGGTCGTGAAGGATATCGACCGTTCGCGATCACGAACATAGGCAGCCTGACTCAATTTTTCGCGCCGATCTTGCCTTCGGTGCCGTTCAGCAGTCGCTTGATGTTCTCGCGGTGCATGAACCACAGCAGGAGCGTCAGCACGGTGGCCAGCACGGCGAGCTGTGGCGCCTTGGCCCACCACAGGAAGATCGGCGTGACGGCACTGGCGGTCAGGGCCGAGAATGACGAGTAGCGCGAGGTGAAAGCGCAGGCGAGCCAGGCGAGGCAGAACACGATGGCGGCCGGCCAGTACAGGCCGAACATGATGCCGATATAGACGGCGACGCCCTTGCCGCCCTTGAAGCCGAGCCAGACCGGGAAAAGGTGCCCAAGGAAAGCGAAGAGACCGGCGATCATGGCCGGGACAGGACCGCCGACGCTGCCGGCGATGATCACGGCGACGGTGCCCTTGAGGGCGTCGAGCAGCAGCGTCGCCGCTGCGAGGCCCTTGCGGCCGGTGCGCAGCACGTTGGTGGCGCCGATATTGCCCGAGCCGATGGTGCGGATGTCCTGCGTGCCGGCGAGCTTGGTCAGCACCAGTCCGAACGGGACGGAACCGAGGAAATAACCGAGCGCGGCAGCGAATATGTAGAGAACGATCATCGGACCTCTATTCTAAGACGCGCTTCGCACTTTCGTGCTCGCAGACGCGCTTATCGCGTCAGACGTGCTCGTAAACAGTGCGTCCGCCGACAATAGTGCGTGCGACGCGCCCCGTGAAGCGGGCTTCGTCGAATGGTGTATTCTTGCATTGCGATTTCAGGTCCGCGGGATCCAGCACCCACGGTACGTCGGCGTCAATGACGATGATGTCGGCGACAGCGCCGGGGCGCAGCGTGCCGCCCGGCAGGCCGAGCAGTTCGGCCGGGCGTGTCGACATCGCACGGATCAACTGGGTGAAGGTGAGTTCGCCATTGTGGATCAGCCGCAATCCCGCCGACAGCATTGTTTCGAGGCCGATGGCGCCCGGCGCGGCTTCGGCGAATGGCAGGCGCTTGGTTTCGACGTCCTGCGGATTGTGATCGGACATGATGACGTCGATCAATCCTGACGCGACGGCCTCGACCAGCGCACGGCGGTTCTCTTCGGTGCGGAGCGGCGGCGACAATTTGAGATAGGAGCGATAGGGCCCGATATCGTTTTCGTTCAGCGTCAGGTGATTGATCGATGCGGAGGCGCTGACACGCAAGCCGGCGTCGCGGGCACGCTTTAGGATCTCGATGGATTCGATGCAGGTCAGTGAGGCCGCATGGTAGCGCCCGCCGGTGAGGGCGACGAGGCGCATGTCGCGCTCCAGCATGATGGCTTCGGCGGCATTGGGAATGCCCATCAGGCCGAGCCGTGACGCGCGCTCGCCTTCATTCATCACGCCTTCGCCGACGAGGTCGGGATCCTCGGTGTAATGCACGATCAGCGCGTCGAAATCGCGCGCATAGGTCAGCGCACGGCGCATGATCTGCGCGTTGGTGATGCTCTTGTCGGCATCTGTGAAAGCGACGGCGCCGGCCGCTTTCAGCAGCCCGATCTCGGTCATCTCGTGGCCTTCGAGGCCCTTGGTCAGGGCGGCCATCGGATGGATGTTGACGATGGCGGTGTCGCGGGCGCGGCGCAGGACGAAGTCGACGGTGGCAGAATTGTCGATGGTCGGCGAGGTGTCCGGCTGGCAGATGATGGTGGTGATGCCGCCGGCTGCGGCTGCACGGCTGGCGGAGGCGAAAGTCTCGCGGTGGCTGGCGCCGGGTTCGCCGACGAAAGCGCGCATGTCGACGAGGCCGGGGGCCACGACCTTGCCGACGCAATTGATGATGTCGGTGCCTTCAGGCACACCGGCCGCGCCGATGCCACGGTGGGCATCGCGGATAACGCCGTCGGCGATCAGGACGTCACCGACGCCGTCGAGATCGCTGGATGGATCGATCAGGTGCGCATTGGCGAGGAGGATAGGGCGGCGATCTGTCAGCATGGGCATCACGCGTTCGGCAGGTTGCGCGCGAGCGCTTCGAGCACGGCCATGCGGACCGCTACGCCCATCTCGACCTGTTCGCGGATCAGCGACTGCGCGCCGTCCGCGACGAGGGAGTCGATCTCGACACCGCGGTTCATCGGGCCGGGATGCATCACCAGCGCATCGGGCTTGGCGTAAGCGAGCTTCTTCTGGTCGAGGCCGAAATACTGGAAGTATTCGGCGGACGACGGCACGAAGGAGCCGTTCATGCGCTCGCGCTGCAGCCGCAGCATCATCACGATGTCGGCGCCGTTGAGCCCTTCGCGCATGTCGCGCGCGACCTCGACGCCCATGCGCTCGATGCCCGGCGGCAGCAGCGTGGAGGGCGCGACCACGCGGACGCGCGCGCCCATGGTGTTGAGCAAGAGAATGTTGGAACGCGCGACCCGCGAATGCAGCACGTCGCCGCAGATCGCGATCACGAGACCTTCGAGGCGGCCCTTGTTGCGACGGATGGTCAATGCATCGAGCAGGGCTTGGGTCGGATGTTCATGGGCGCCGTCGCCGGCATTGATGACGGAGCCGTCGACCTTGCGCGCCAGCAGTTCGACCGCGCCGGACGCGTGATGGCGCATCACCAGAATGTCCGGATGCATCGCGTTCAGCGTCATCGCGGTGTCGATCAGCGTCTCGCCCTTCTTGATCGAGGACGATGACACCGACATGTTCATGACGTCGGCGCCGAGCCGCTTGCCGGCCAGTTCGAACGACGACTGGGTGCGCGTCGAATTCTCAAAAAACAGATTGATTTGGGTACGACCGCGCAGCGAGGAGCGCTTTTTGTCGACCTGGCGGTTCAGCTCGACATATTCCTCGGACAGGTCGAGGAGGCCGGTGATATCCGCGGCGGAAAGGCCCTCGATGCCCAGCAAATGCCGGTGTCCGAGGACGAAAGAGGATTTCGTGGCTTGGGTCATTAAAACGAAAGCTATAGGCAGTGTTGAAAAGCGGGGCAAGCGCGATTCGGCCGGTTTCGGGTTATCCCCCGGTCAGTCCAGCGGCAGGGTAAAGATGGTGAGGCCAAATTCCCGCGGAATCGCCTTGGTTGGAGCTCCGGAACCCGTCATGAGACATGCTCTAAATCAGGTGGTCGCGACGGTGTCGGCGGGGCTGTTCCTAGCCTTCGGCGCCGTGCCCGCGCATGCGCAAAACCTGCCCGATGATTTTGTGTTCCTGCGCGATATCGATCCCTCGATCCGGCAGGACATCCGCTATGCCGGCGTCAACAATTTCGTCGGCCGCAAGCTCAGCGGCTATGATAGCGCGGAATGCGTGGTGAAACGCCCGGTCGGCCTCGCGCTGCAGAAGGTGCAGCGCGAGTTGATAGCGCAAAACCTGTCGCTGAAAATGCTGGATTGCTATCGGCCGGCGCGGGCGTCGCGCGACATGGTGGCGTGGGCGCGCGATGGCAACGAGACACCTGCGCAGAAGCGTTACAATCCGTCCTTCAGCAAAGCCGATCTGTTCAGGCTCGGCTATATCGCCGAGCGCTCCGGCCATTCCACCGGTGCGGCGCTCGATCTGACGCTGGTCGATCTGCGTGCGCCTGCGTCGCCCGCATTCGATCCGAACAAGGCCTTTGCAAGCTGCATCGCGCCGGAAGCAGAGCGCGTGCCCGAGGGCAGTGTCGACATGGGCACGGGTTACGATTGCTCCGATGCCAAGGCGCATACCGGATCGCGCGCGATCTCACCCGCGCAGCGGCGCTGGCGGGATCTCCTGACGTTGGCGATGGGCAGGCAGGGCTTCGTGAATTATTCCAAGGAATGGTGGCACTTCTCGCTGCCCGGCGCAGGCGCACGCGCCTACGATTTCCCGATTGCACGGCAGGCAAGATAGCACCGTGAAATCCCGGTCGATCCGGCGTAAAATGATTCGCAATATCGCCTCAGCCGGAACTGATTCATGACCGACGCCACCTCTGCCATTCATGCGGTGCTCAACCAGTCGCCTCCCTTCGAGGACGTCAATCTGTTCGAGCTGGACCGGCCGCTCGTGGAAGCCGTTGCGATGAATGAGGGCTCGTTCGCCTATGTCGACCACGCCGAATTCGGTCAGCTCTGGGGATCGGCCGAGATGGCGCAGCGCGCGCGGCTGGCCAACGAGAATACGCCGAAGCTGCGGACTTTCGATGCACGCGGTAACCGGCGCGACGAGATTGAGTTTCATCCGGCCTATCACGAGCTGATGGCACAGAGCGTTGCAGCGGGAATTCACAATTCGACATGGACGCGTGACGGCAAGTCCGCGCGAGGCGCGTCCGAAGTGGCGCGCGCCGCAAAATTCTACATGGCCGCGCAGGTCGAGACCGGACATCTATGCCCGATCACCATGACACGGGCTGCCGTCGGCGCGCTGGCGATGCAGCCGGATGTGCTGGCGCGGGTGATGCCGGTCATCGCCAGCCGCGATTACGATCCGAGCTTTGCGCCATGGTCGGCCAAGCGTGGCATGACGCTGGGCATGGGCATGACCGAGCGGCAGGGCGGCACGGATGTGCGCAGCAACATGACGCGCGCGGTGCGCGACGGCGATGCGTATCGCATCAGCGGCCACAAATGGTTCATGTCGGCACCGATGTGCGACGCGTTTCTGGTGCTGGCGCAGGCTGATGACGGGTTGAGCTGTTTCTTCATGCCGCGGTTCCGGCCGGATGGTTCGCTCAATGCGCTGAATTTCCAGCGTCTGAAGGACAAGCTCGGCAATCGCTCCAATGCGTCGTCGGAAGTCGAGTTCAACGATGCCTATGCACTGCGCGTCGGCGACGAGGGTAAGGGCATCCGCACCATCATCCAGATGGTGCAGCTGACGCGGCAGGATTGCGCCACGGCATCGGCTGGATTGATGCGCTCGGGCCTCGTTCACGCGCTGCATCACGCCAGGCATCGCAGCGTGTTCCAGAAACATCTTGCCGATCAGCCGATGATGCAAAGCGTGCTCGCCGATATGGCGCTGCATGTGGAGGCATCGACGGCGCTGGTGATGCGGCTGTGTCGCTCCTTCGACCTGGCGGCGGAGGATACGTCCGAGGCGGCGTATATGCGTTTCCTCACGCCGGTGGTGAAGTACTGGGTCTGCAAATCGGCGCCGGGTTTCCTTTACGAGGCCATGGAATGCATGGGCGGCAACGGCTATGTCGAGGAGGGCATTCTGGCGCGGCACTATCGTGAGGCGCCGGTCAATGCGATCTGGGAAGGCTCCGGCAATGTGATGTGCCTCGATGTGCTGCGGGCGCTGTCGCGCGAAGGCGACGCATCGACCGCGGTGCTGCAGGATCTGATGCTGGAGACGCGCGGACTGCCCGGCGCGGCCGACACTGCGGCCTTTATCATTCGCACCTTGCTGCGGCCCGATAGCGAGCGTGTAGCGCGGCAAGCAGTGGAATCGCTGGCGTTGCTGGCAGCCTGCGCCGCGCTGAACATGGTACATCCGCCCCATGCCGAACTGTTTGCGCGGACACGCCTCGATGGTGCGCGCAACGCCATCTACGGCACCGCTGAATTGACCGAAGCTCAGGGTCGGGGACTGCTCGAGCGGGCGTTGCCGCAGTGAGTGCACTGGAGACGCCGATCGCTCCCGCTGTACCCTCGGATCTGCCACCCGCGATAAAGCCGCCGCGGGTCTGGAAATTCTGGGGCACGTGCCTCTGGGGTCTGTTCGCTTTTGCAGCGATGTTCGTCGGTCAATTGACCGTCGTTGCCTATTACCTGCTGATCAAGGATGCGCCACTCGATGCGACGCTGCTGATCAAGGCGATGAGCAGCGGTACGACCATCGCCGCGTCCGTTCTCATGGGGCTTCCGGCCGTGTGTCTGGCGCTGTGGCTGGCGACGCGCATGGCGCGGCAATCCTTTGCGGACTATCTGGGGCTACGCGGTACGTCCTGGAAAAACTATGTCATCGGCACGGTGGCGCTGATCGCGCTGGTGGGCGCCTGGGAGCTGGTCGCAAAAGGCATGGGGCGCGACTCCGCGCCGACTTTCATGCTGGAAGTGTTGAAGTCGGCCCGCGCCGACGGCGCGCTGTGGCTGCTCGTGATCGCGTTCTGCGTCGGCGCGCCGATGACCGAAGAGTTCTTCGCGCGAGGCTTCCTCTATCGCGGCTGGTCGGAATCGTTCTTGCGGCCGTTTGGCGCCATCGTGGCATCATCGCTGGTCTGGACGGCGATGCATCTGCAGTACGATTGGTTCTTTTTCGTCGAGATTTTCACCATCGGCCTGCTGTTCGGCTATATGCGCTATCGCAGCCACTCGACATGGCTGACGATCTTTCTGCATGGCCTCAACAATCTGGCGGCGACTGTTCAGACGCTGCTCATCGCGAACGGTGTGATATCGCCCTAGAGCATGATCCCGAAAAGTGGGAACCGGTTTTCGGGCAAGATCATGCTCAAAAAAAGAAAAACCTATTCCGCCAGCGCAATGAAGACGGGCATGGTCAGGACCGCCAGCGTGGTCTGAATGGTCAGGATCTGCGCCAGGAGGGGCGCGTCGCCGCCCATCTGCCGCGCCAGAATATAGCCGTTCGACGCCGACGGCACCGACGCGCAGCAGACGACCACCGCGAGATTGGCGCCGGACAGGCCGAAGGCGATGCCGAGGCCCATGGCGATCAGCGGCATCACGGCCAGTTTCAAGACGACCGTCAGTGCTGCAGCCATGCCGGGTCTGTGTAGGCCTTCGAGTTGAAGACCTGCGCCGACAATGAGCAGGCCCATCGCCAGAGAGCAGCGCCCGAGCGCATCGAGGAATTCGTGTGCGGGGCGCGGCACGGGCAATCCGGCTAGGTTGATCGCGAGGCCGATCACGCAGGCCCAGATCAGCGGGTTCTTGGCGATGGTCAGCAGCAGCGCTGGCCACGCCATCCGCTGCGGTGAGGCGTAATGCGCCAGCACCCAGACCGCCAGAATATTCAGCAGCGGGATCATCGCCACCATGGCGACGGAGGCCAGCGTGATGCCGAGATCGCCCCACAGATTGCCGGCGACCGATAGTGCCACGAAGGTCTGCCAACGCGTGGCGCCCTGAAACAGCGACGTAAATGCCGGCCCATCGAGGCCGATGGCCCGCGCCAGCAACGGACGCAGCGCCAGACATAGCGCAGACATCAGGATGACGGAGAGCAACAAGGCACCGCCGACACCTGCGATGGGCACCGACGCCAGATTGGCGCGCGCCAGTGTGTCGATGAGCAGGGCGGGGAACAGGACATAATAGACGAGCTGTTCCAGCCCGACCCATTCGATGTTCTGTTTCAGCAGCAGGCGCCGCAGCGCGTAGCCGAGCACGATGAGCAGGAAGACCGGGACGAGAGCGGCAAATACCGTCAGCATGGGGTCAGCGAATATCCGGCGTGCGCAGCAAGGCGGCGAGGCGATCTAGCGCGCCCTGAAGAATGAAGATCGCGGCATGTTCGTCGATGACCTTGGCGCGTTTGGCGCGGCTGACATCATTGGCGATCAGTTCGCGCTCGACCGCAGATGTGGAGAGCCGCTCGTCCCAGAAGGCGATTGGCAATTCAGTCAGTTTCGAGAAGTTGCGGGCGAAGGCGCGGGTCGATTGCGCGCGCGGTCCCTCGCTGCCGTCCATATTGATGGGAAGACCAAGGACGAAGCCGCAGATATTTCGCTCAGCGGCAAGCTTGATGAGGCGTGCGGCATCGGCCTTGAAAGCAGTTCGTTCGACAGTCTCAATGCCGGTCGCGAGACGGCGATCGGGATCGGACACCGCGACACCAATGGTCTTGGTGCCGAGATCGAGACCGATCAGTGCGCCGCGGGCGGGCAGATATGTGGCGGCTTCGACGAGGGGAAGGATGACTGCAGGCATTGTCCCGCATAACACGCGGAGCCATCAGATCAAACGCTGCGCCGCAATTATCGGAGCGGACGGCGGCTGCGCCATTCCTCGGCGGTCATTTCCCAGATTTCCGAGGGCCAACGGCCGGAGACGTAGTCGCGATCCTCGGTGGCGATCACGCGCATGCCGGACGTTTCCGAAATCCGGCGCGAAGCGGTGTTGGCGATGGCCTTGATAACGCGCAACACGGGCCGCTGCAGGGTGTCGAACCAGAATTCGGTGACGGCGTCGCTGGCCTCGGTCATCAGCCCTTGCCCGTGCCAGGCGGGATCGAGCCAGAAGCCGCGGTTGTCGTCGCCGCTGTCCCTGACATTGATCATGCCGATCAGTTGCTCCGGTGCGCTCTTCAGGCGGATCGACCAGTGCCATTCGGTGCCGCGCTCCATGCCTGGCAGCACGACATCGCGCAGGAAAGTGAAGGCGCCATCAGCCGGGTAGGGCCATGGCACGCGGCTGGCCAGGAAACGCACCACCTCTATTCGCGGGAAAAGCTTTTGCACGGCATCGGAGTCAGCCAGCACGAGTGGGCGCAGGATCAGCCTGGGCGTGGTGAGTTCGGGAATGGCAGCGGTCATCGGTCGCGTTTCACATCGGGAGCGATCTGCGGCAATGTGATATCGCCTTCGCTTCCTCGCCTGCAAGTCACGAGCCCTCCATGGATCCGCTCAGCCTGTTCGGATTGTTTGCAGTCAGCGCCATGCTGGTCTGTTACGCGCTGGAAGCGCGCAGTCCGTGGTTCACGCTGGCCTTTGCCGGCGCCTGCGGGCTCGGATCGCTCTATGGCTTCCTGCAGGGCGCCTGGCCGTTCGGGCTGGTGGAGGCGATCTGGGCCGGCGTGGCGCTGCGCAAGTGGATGCTCATCCCCCGCGCAACCGCATAGCTCACGCGGGTGCGGCCGTGTTAGCCTGAGCAAGGCTCGGCAATGATGCGCGTGCCATTTCCTCACGTTTGTCTCAAGATCGTCACTGCTTTGCCGCTGGATTCAGAGGCATTGCCGCAAGATTGTCGCAAGAATCCGGAGATCCCCATGTGGCCCGACCGCCGACTGATCGACCTTTTCGGCACCGAATTTCCCATCGTGCAGGCGCCGATGGCCGGCGTGCAGGATGCCGACATCATGATTGGCGCAGCGGAGGGCGGCGCGCTGGCCTCGTTGCCGTGCGCAATGATCTCGCCGGAGAAAGCCCGTGAGCAGATCAATATCGTGCGCCAGCGCGTCTCCGCGCCGGTCAACATGAATTACTTCTGCCATACGGCGGTGGACGCTGATCCGGCACGCGAGGCCAACTGGCGCAAGCGGCTGTCGTCCTATTACGCCGAACTCGGGCTCGATCCGAACGCAGACATCAATGCGGCCAACCGCGCGCCGTTCGATGAGGCGATGTGCGCGCTGGTGGAAGAGCTGAAGCCCGAAGTGGTCAGCTTTCACTTCGGCCTGCCGGACCCGGCGCTCTTGAAGCGCATCAAGGCAGCCGGCTGTCGGGTCATTGCCTCGGCGACCATCGTCAAGGAAGCCGTCTGGCTCGAAGAGCGCGGCGTCGACGCGGTCATCGCGCAGGGCGCGGAGGCCGGCGGTCATCGCGGCATGTTCCTGACCGAGGATATCGCAACCCAGCCCGGCCTGTTCGCGCTGCTGCCGCAGGTGGTGGATGCGGTGAAGGTGCCGGTGATCGCGGCCGGCGGTATCGCCGATGGGCGTGGCATCGCCGCAGCCTTTGTGCTCGGCGCGGCGGGTGTGCAGATCGGTACCGCCTATCTGCGTACGCCGGAATCCAAGGTCAGCGGGCCGGGTCGCGCGGCCCTGGCCGGGGCTTCGGACGCCTCCACCGTCATCACCAATGTCATGACCGGCCGTCCGGCCCGTGGTGTCGTCAACCGCGTGATGAGCGAGGTCGGGCCGGTCTCGCCCGATGCGCCGGCATTCCCGCATTCGGCGACCGCGCTGGGGCCTCTGAAAGCCGCCGCCGAGAAGCTCGGACGGACCGATTTTACCAATCTCTGGGCCGGACAGTCGGTCGGAATGGGCAGCGAACGGCCTGCGGCAGAGCTGACACGGTCGCTGGCGGCGGCCGCATTGGCGCGGATGGCTGAATTGCGGGGCTAGAGGCGCCAAACAGGCGGAGGCGTCCGCCGGTTGCGGCGCGAAACCTCCGTCTGCTATACGGCGGACAGATATTGCCCTGAGGCCTATATAATGTCCGTCGATGCTGCCACCGTTCGCCGTATCGCGCATCTCGCGCGGATCGCGGTCACAGACGCTGAAGTTCCCCATCTGCAGGGCGAGCTGAACGCGATGCTGGCCTTTGTCGAGCAGTTGCAGGAAGTGAATGTCGACGGCGTCGAGCCGATGACCTCGGTGATGCCGATGGAAATGAAGAAGCGCGCCGATGTCGTCAATGACGGCGAGATCGTCGATGCGGTGACGGCGAATGCGCCGGAGTCCGAAGATCATTTCTTCCTTGTGCCGAAAGTCGTCGAGTAATCGAGCAAGAACCGTTCGAACGGAAACCGCCATGTGCCTGCTTTGCGACGATGAAAAGTCCTATCAGCTCTATATGGACTACCTCGACGAGATGGAGCGTCAGGGGAAGGTCAAGGACGTCGATGCGGCCATGGATGCCATCCTCGACAAGGTTCAGGCCGCACAGGAGGCTGACGACAAGCTCCGCCGCAGCTCTTTCAAAAAAGATGCACCTGAAAACGACAAGACGCTCTCTCCCTTCTTTTGCAGCCCGGTCAATAAATAGATGACAGATCTGACGTCGCTGACACTCGCCGAGGCGCGTGACGGCCTTGCGACCAAATCCTTCACGTCAGTCGAACTGACCGACGCGCATCTCAAGGCGATGGAAGCCGCACGCGTGCTGAACGCCTATGTGCTGGAGACGCCGGATCAGGCGCGCGCCATGGCGCAGGCGGCCGACGCGAAACTCGCCAAAGGCGAGGGCGGCTGGCTTGGTGGCGTCCCGCTCGGCATCAAGGATCTGTTTGCGACCAAGGGCGTGCGCACAACCGCCTGTTCGAAGATCCTCGGCAATTTCGTGCCGCCTTACGAGTCGACCGTGACCGCACAGCTGTGGCGTGACGGGGCGGTGATGCTCGGCAAGCTGAACAATGATGAATTCGCCATGGGCTCGGCGAACGAGACTTCGTTCTTCGGTCCGGTGATCAATCCGTGGCGGCGCGACGGCTCCGACGTCAATCTGGTGCCTGGCGGCTCGTCCGGCGGTTCGGCTTCGGCCGTTGCCGCGGGTCTCTGCCTTGGCGCCACCGCGACGGACACCGGCGGTTCGATCCGCCAGCCCGCGGCCTTCGCCGGCATCGTCGGTATGAAGCCGACCTATGGCCGCTGCTCGCGCTGGGGCACGGTCGCTTTCGCGTCGTCACTCGATCAGGCCGGGCCGATTGCGCGCACCGTGCGCGACACCGCGATCCTGATGCGTTCGATGGCCGGCTACGATCCCAAGGATTCCACCTCGGTCGATCGCGAAGTGCCGGATTACGAGGCCGCGATCGGCAAGTCCGTCAAGGGCATGAAGATCGGCATTCCCAAGGAATATCGCATCGACGGCATGCCGGGCGAGATCGAGAAGCTCTGGTCGGAAGGCGCTGCGCAGCTCAAGGCCGCCGGTGCCGAACTCGTCGACGTGTCGTTGCCGCACACCAAATACGCGCTGCCGGCCTATTACATCGTGGCGCCCGCCGAAGCCTCGTCGAACCTCGCGCGCTATGACGGCGTGCGCTATGGCCTGCGCGTACCCGGCCGCAGCATCAGCGACATGTATGAAAATACCCGCGCCGAAGGTTTTGGCGCGGAAGTGCGCCGCCGCGTCATGATCGGAACCTATGTCCTCTCGGCCGGCTATTACGACGCTTACTATCTCCGCGCGCAAAAAGTCCGCACGCTGATCAAGCGCGACTTCGAAGAATGCTTCGCCAAGGGCATCCATGCGATCCTGACGCCGGCGACACCGTCGGCCGCCTTCGGCATTGGTGAGAAGGGCGGCGCCGATCCGATCGAGATGTATCTCAACGACATCTTCACGGTGACGGTGAACATGGCCGGCCTGCCGGGCATCGCGGTTCCCGCCGGCAAGGACGCGCAGGGATTGCCGCTCGGGCTGCAGCTGATCGGGCGTCCATTCGACGAGGAAACGCTGTTCTCGATCGGCGAAACCATCGAGCAGGCATCGGGGCGTTTCACGCCAACGAAGTGGTGGGCCTGACATCATCATCCGCGTGAAGTGTTGCGCGTTTGACATTGCGTTTTGCGGTGCACTTGGCCATGGTTTGCCCATGAGCATGGACCGTGCATGAGCACCGACGACGGGCTTCCGCCTTCCCAACAGGTCGATCAGATTCTGGGTTCCCCGAAGCTTGCGCAGGCGATCGAGAATGATCGCTACAAGCATCTGCTGGATCATGTTCCCGTTGCGCTCGCCATCTCGCGCGGATTGGGCAGCGATCAGCAGGTTGTCTATATCAACAGGGCCTTCGAGCAACTGATGGCAATGGCGCCGGCCGATGTCGAAGGCCAGAGCTGGACCTGCCTCGACGGCTTTCTCAACGAAGATAATCAGAGCCAGACACTCGGCGAAGCGATCCGCGACGGCGAGGATTTCATCGGCGTGTTCCGGCCGTCGCTACCGCTGGAACGGCTGGTGATCGTGCAGGCCTATGCCTCGGTGATCGAGAGTGACGACGGCGTCGAGAATTTCCGGATCGCCGCGCTGGTTGATGTCGGCGGCCGCGAGCGTGCGCAGATCGAGCAATTCGAGAACCAGATACGCGACCGCGACATGCTGATGCGCGAGCTGCAGCATCGGGTGAAGAACAATCTGCAACTCATCACGGCGCTGGTGCGGCTCGAAGCCCGCTCGGCCGTGGAAGGCGAGGCTGTTGCGCTTGGCCGGCTGGCGAGCCGGATCGATGCGCTGACAGTGCTGTACCGGACGCTGTCCGACGAGAATGCGACGCCCGAGATCGATCTCGGCCAGTATCTGTCGGACATCGCCAATGCCGTGATGGCTGCCAGCGCGACGGCGGATATCACGCTCGACGTGCAGGTCGGCTATTGCCCGATGTCGATCAATATCGCGATGCCGGCGGGACTGCTGGTCAACGAGATGCTGACCAATGCGCTGAAATACGCCTTCGTCGGCCGTGCCGGCGGTCAGATCAAACTGATCTGCAAGCTGGAAGGCGGCCTCGTCACGGTGGTTGTCGCCGATGACGGCATCGGCCTTGGTGAAGGACAGGACTGGCCGTCGCCGCGCAAGCTTGGGGCGCTGATCCTGCAGACGCTCAAAGAGAATGCGCCGAACGTGAAGTTCAACGCCGAGAGCATTCGCGGGCAGGGCAGCTGGTTCACGCTGGTATTCGATGCCGCGCCGGGCACGCAGCTGAACTGAGGATTGGCGCCGCGCCATTTGGCGCGCACCTTGTTTCACCATTCATTAGCCACGTTACTGGCGCGATTGGTGCCGGATCGTCAGTTTGCATCGAATTGCAATGCTTTACGGTAATATCTGATTGAGATTCCGGATTGGGGACCGTCCGGACACGGTCCGTGCCGTTTGGTGCGGCCGTCTTGTGGGATCGGTAGAGAAGTGATGAGTGCGTTGCGTTCCATCGGTGTCGTGGTCACGACCTGTGCGCTGCTGCTGGGCTGTACGTCGGTCTACAACCTTCCCGCCAACGTGCCGCTGGCCGGCGCCTCCCTCGATCCCAATCTCGACGCCGTTTTCAAGGATGCTGCCGAGCAGGACGACCTGTTGATCGGATTTTCGTTCTCAGGCGGTGGCACGCGCGCTGCGGCGTTTTCGTTCGGTGTCCTGGAAGAACTGGGCAGCATCCGCATGCGCGGTGCATCCGACACCATGCTGGAACGCATCGACTTTCTGTCCGGCGTTTCCGGCGGTTCGGTCACGGCGGCTTATTACGGTTTGAAGAAGCGCGCGGCGCTGTCGGACTTCCGTGAACGTTTCCTGCTGCAGAATGCCGAGGCCGGCCTGACGACGCAGTTGTCGCTAGGTACTATCGGCCGTGCCTTGGGCGGTGGCATCAATGACTCCAAGGGCTTCACCAGTTGGCTCGACGCCAACCTGTTCCAGAATGCGACTTTCGGCAGCCTGCGAAATAGCGGTTCTCCACGGGTCTGGATCAACGCCTCGGATATCTATAACCGCGTG
This sequence comes from Tardiphaga sp. OK245, assembly GCF_900108575.1. Taxonomy (NCBI): domain Bacteria; kingdom Pseudomonadati; phylum Pseudomonadota; class Alphaproteobacteria; order Hyphomicrobiales; family Nitrobacteraceae; genus Tardiphaga; species Tardiphaga sp. OK245. Next base: position 120,023 of record NZ_FNWZ01000006.1, read on the forward strand.
CCGTTCGTGTTCGACAACACGGCCTTCGCCGCGATCTGCAGCGATCTCAGCAAGTATCCGCTGTCGGGCGCAGTGGCTGCGTCGGCCGCGGTGCCGCTCGCCTTTGCGCCGGCCGTGGTGCAGGCCTTCCCCGGCACATGCAACGAGCCGCTGCCGCCTTGGGTCGCGCGCGCAGCCGCGAACCGCAATGCGTCGCCAATGTTGAGTGCCTATTCCAAGGCAGTGATGCGTTACCGCGACGGCGCGGTGCCCTACATCAAGCTGATGGATGGCGGGCTGGTCGACAATTACGGCGTCTCTGCGCTGACCATCGTGCGCGAATCCTCCGAGACACCCTATGGCCCGATGACACCGCAGCAGGCGGTCCGGCTGCGCCGCGGGATCTTCATGGTGGTGGATTCCAAAGTCGGTCTCTCCGGCAACTGGATCAATACGGTGGAAGGGCCTGAAGGCGTCGATCTGATCAAGGCTGCGGTGGACACCACTATGGATGCGAGCATCGGCTCCAGCTACACCGCATTCGACCGAACCATGAAGGACTGGCAATCGTCGCTGATCAAGTGGCGCTGCGGCTTGTCGGCGGCAGAGCGTGCCCGTTATGGCGCGCGGCCCGGCTGGCGCTGCACCGATCTGCAGCTCTTCGTCGGCCGGCTTGGGTTCGATCAGCTAGATCCGGCGCGTGCCGCAGTGCTCGAAGCCGTTCCGACGCGTTTCCAGCTGCCGCAGGGACAGGTCGATGACTTGATCCTGGCCGGTCGCGAGACGTTGCGTGCCAGCTCCGTGTTCAGGGCCTTCGCTTCGGGGATATAGCCGGCCTCCTAACGGAATGCGACAAGCGGTTCTTACCCGTTCATGCGTTCCGGGATTGGATGTTACGCAGCGCGATCGAGATTAAGCGGGTGGCGATAGATTGCATCGCGAATATCGACCTTGCGTGGCAGCAGACCAAACCTGAAGAAAAGATCGGCTGCCTTCTGCTGCTCGGCGATGAACCTGTCGTCGACCTGATGGATGCCCCATGGGCGCTGTGCGATGTGCTTTTCCCATTCGGCGGCGTCGAGCGGCCCCCCGGCGACGCGTGCGAGGATCGCTGCAGCGTCTGCCGGATGCTGCGCAATCCAGCGATCCGTTTCGTGCAAGGCGCTCGCTACGGCCGCAATAATGTTCGGATTATCATCTGCGAAATCGCGGCGTGCGAAAAACACCGAGGGGTTGGTGACGAGATCGCCGGTGTTGGCGATGGCCCGGATCTCATCCGCGCCGCCACGAAGTCCTCCGCCTGAAACCCACGCATCGATGTCGCCAGCCAACAATGCCTGACGTGACTCCGGCTCGGTAAGATCAAGCGGCACAATATCGTTCCAGGTCAGGCTGGCACGGTCGAGCGCCGTTGCTAGCAGGGCCTGCAGCCAGGAGCCAATGCCGAGCGAGATCGTCTTTCCGGCGAGATCGGCAACCGTTTTCACCGGACTGTCCTTGCGAACATAGATGCCGCCGACTGCGCGCGCTTCTGATGCGGCGAAAGTAACGATCGGCACGCCTTTGGCCTGCGCGGCGATAGGCGGTGTCAGGCCGGTGCCGCCGATCTGGATCAGATTGGCGCCGACATATTCGACAGTGCGTGCGCCTGCCGCGATCTTCACCCATTTGACGCTTCCGCCGTGCGCCGAGATCCGTTTTTCGAGCAACCCGTTCTGGCTGAGCACAAGAAGAGACGGATTGTTGGCGTGGGCGCCAATGCGAAGAACAAATGTCATTACATCTCTCCTGATAGCAGCGTGTTCATTTCAAACTACACTTCGACGCTCTTTTTCGGTCGTTCATCCATCGATGATGGTCTATCGAAGTTTCGCAACGCGCTCGATTTACTTACAGGAGATGCCGATGACTGTAACGACGGAACGTCTGGCAACGCGTGAGTTTGAAAAATCATCCTCCGTCGATGAGCTCTGGTACACACGTTGTCCTGTGCCGACGGCGTCCGGCATAGCGCTTGATCTAGGGCTGCTGCGCGATGAATTCGCGACGTCCGGAATCGTACTTCGATCGATCCGCGATTCCGAAGATCCGCGCGTCAACATTTCGCATTTCGATCATTCGCTGCCCGGCCTGTTTCGCGAAGGCGGCAACATTCCCGCGATCTGGGCGCGGTCCGAAGGACGCGACACGGTAACCGTGGCGCTGACGTGGATAGATGAATACCAGGCCATCGTCGTTCGCGCGGATTCGGACATTCATTCTCTGGCCGACCTTCGCGGCAGAAGGATCGGTCTGCCGCGGCAAGAGGGCCAACGCGTCGATTTCGCGCGCGCCATGTCGCTACGCGGCATCGAGACCGGTCTCGGGATTGCCGGGCTGCACCTCGCGGACAGCGAACTCGTCGATATCACCAGCGATCAGCCGACATTCGCCGTGGCGGCTGGCGTCGCCAATGGCCGCTTTCACGAGCTCGAAGCCGCCGCGCTCGCGCGCGGTGAGGTCGATGCCATTTATGTGAAGGGCGCGCCGGGGCTCGGAACCGTGGGGACGCATGGACTGCGGTCGCTGATCAATCTGGCGGAGCAGGACGATCCGTTGCTGCGCGTCAACAATGGCAATCCGCGGCCGGTGACGGTCGATCGGCGCACCGCGCTCGAGCGCCCGGATCTGGTGGCACGCTATCTCGCAGTGCTGTTGCGGGCGTCGCACTGGGCACAGGGGCATCCGGCCGAGGTGTTCGACATCATCGGCAAGGAGGTCGGGCGCTCGGCCGACGAGGCGCGCGCGGCCTATGGATCGGCCGCGCCGCGAAGTTTCGGGCTCGATCTCTCGGATGTGAGGAAACGGGGCCTGGCAAGCCAGAAGGATTTCCTGCTGCGCCACGGCTTCATCGTCAGGGATTTCGACGTGGCCGGCTGGATCAACCCGGAGCCGCTCGCGCTCGCGCATGAGCTGCTCAAGTAAGGCTGGGAGGTTACGATGGAGATCTATTGGTACCTGATCCCGCAAGATGGCCCGTATCCCTGGAACGCCAAGGGCCGGCGCCCGGTCGATCATGACTATCTCGCGCAGATCGCACGCGCGGTCGATCAGCTCGGCTATACGGGCGCGCTGCTGGCGACCGGTGGCGGCGAGCATGATGCCTGGGTTCTGGGCGCGTCGCTGATCCCGCTCACCAAGCGCATGAAGTTCATCATTGCCGTGCATCCGGGCATCGTCGCGCCGCTGATGCTGGCGCAGAAGGCGGCGACCTTCGACCAGTTTTCGGACGGCCGACTGATCCTCAACATGGTCACCGGCGAGCAGCACCAGATGCCGCCTTACGGCATCGAGCTCGCTCATGACGAACGCTACGCGCTCACCGACGAATACTGGGGCCTGTATCGCCGGCTGATGACGGGCGAGGTGGTCGATTTCCAGGGCAAGTACCTGAACCTGCGCAACGCCCAACTCAAATTGCCTGCGGTGCAGAAGCCGTATCCGCCACTGTTCTTCGGCGGTTCGTCGGAGCCCGCGCTGTCCGTCGCGGCGCGCCATGCCGACACCTACCTGACATGGGGCGAGCCGCCGCCCCAGGCTGCGGAGAAGATCAAGGTGGTGCGCGAGCGTGCCAGGGCGCTCGGTCGCAACGTGAAATTCGGCATCAGGATCAATCTGATCGTCCGTGAGACGAAGCAGGAAGCGTGGGATGCCGCGCAGTGGCTGCTCGATCGCATGGACGACACTGCGGTGCAGGGCGCCCAGGCGCGCAATGCCGCCTCCGACTCCGTCGGCCAGCGCCGGATGCGAGAGATTGTCGGCACGCGGAAGCCTAAACACGCGCAGGAGCTGGAGATCTATCCGGATATCTGGGCCGGCTTCGGACTGGTGCGGAACGGGCCGGGCACCGCCATCGTCGGAGATCCGGAAACGGTCGCGGCGCGCATCCTGGAATATCGCGATGTCGGTTTCGACACTTTCATCGTCTCTGGCCAGCCTCTGCTCGAGGAAACCTACCGCGTGGCGGACCTGCTGCTGCCGCTGCTTCCTTTCGATCGTGGTGACCGGCGACAAACGGCACATCCGATCGGTCCTTTCTTCAACGCTGCACGAGGTTGACGATGTTGCGCTCTACTTTCCTGCGGGCGGCTGTCGCCGCGTTTCTGATCGGGCTTGCCTCCACGTCAGCGAGCGTGGCCGCATCTCCGGCGACGCCGGTGACAGTCCGGCTCGGCTTCCTGCGCGGACCTGAACCGCTGTCGATCAGCCGCCTGCGCGGCACGCTGGAGAAGCGTCTGGCGGCCAGGAACGTCAAGGTTGCCTGGGTCGGGCCGTTCATCGCCTATGCGCCGGCGTCGGAAGCCTTGAATGCCAATGCGATCGACATCACGATCGGAAGTTCAAGCGCGGCAATCTCGTCGCTGGTCGGCACCGCACCGATTTCGCTCTTTGCCTATCAGTGGGATGCCGGGGATTCCTCGGGCATCGTGGTGAGGAACGGGTCGGACATCAAGACCGTCGCGGATCTCGCCGGCCGCTCGGTGGCAGTCAATCGTGGCGGCACCGGCGACTATCAACTGACCAAGGCCCTGGAAAAGGCGGGTGTGCCGTCCTCGGGGGTCAAGCGCGCTTTCCTCAGCCCGGTGGATTCCGCTGCCGCCTTCGCCAACGGCCATGTGGACGCATGGTCAGCCTGGAGCATCTTCTTTCCGACCGCGCTGGTCGACGGGGATGCCCGCGTGATTGCGCAGGCGAGCGATTTCGGTTCGCAGAACGCTGTTGTCTATGTCGTGCGGACGCCGTTTGCCGCGGAGCATCCGGATATTCTGAAGGATGTCCTGGAGGATCTGCGGGAGTCGGCGCGGTGGGCTCAGCAGAATCGCGAGGAAGCCGCGCGCCTGTGGGTGCAGGAGCTGAAGCTCAGCCCCGCGGTCGCCACCCGGGTGGCAAATTACCGGAACGACGAACCCGTTCCGGTCGGCGAGAAGGAACTGGTGGCGCTGGAGAGCCTGAATGACTGGCTGGTGGGCAGCAAGCTGCTGCCGAAGCCTGCGGCAATCAAGGATCACGTCATCGCCGTGGCCCGCTGACGCTCGAAAGACCGGCCCGGTCGTGCCGTGGCAATGCTGCGGGAACGCGCGAGGAGGGGTTTTCCCGCGCCTCGTGTCGCGGTAGAAACCGCTCCATGAACGCACCTGTCAAACCTTCGAAGCTCATCAAGGGCGCCACCGGCGACTGGGAAATGGTCATCGGTCTGGAAATCCACGCCCAGGTCAATTCTCACGCCAAGCTGTTCTCCGGCTCGTCCACGGAGTTCGGCGGATCGCCGAACAGCCATGTCTCGCTGGTCGATGCGGCCATGCCGGGCATGCTGCCGGTCATCAACGAGGAATGCGTGAAGCAGGCGGTCCGTACCGGGCTCGGCCTGAAAGCGCAGATCAACCGGCGCTCGATCTTCGATCGCAAGAACTACTTCTTTCCGGACCTGCCGCAGGGCTACCAGATCAGCCAGTACAAGTCGCCGATCGTCGGCGAGGGCGAGGTCACGATCGAACTGGCCGACGGCGAGACCGCCACCGTCGGCATCGAGCGGCTACATCTGGAGCAGGACGCCGGCAAGATGCTGCACGACCAGAGCCCGACGCAGACCTTCGTCGATCTCAACCGGTCCGGCGTGGCGCTGATGGAGATCGTCTCCAAGCCCGACATGCGCTCCTCGGAACAGGCGCAGGCCCTTGTCAGCAAGCTGCGCACCATCCTGCGCTATCTCGGCACCTGCGACGGCGACATGGAGAAGGGTAATCTGCGCGCCGACTGCAACGTCTCGGTCCGCCGGCCAGGCGAACCGTTCGGCACCCGCTGCGAGATCAAGAACGTCAATTCGATCCGCTTCATCGGCCAGGCCATCGACTACGAGGCGCGGCGCCAGATCGGTATCCTCGAGGATGGCGGGGTGATCGATCAGGAGACGCGGCTCTACGACCCCAACAAGGGCGAGACGCGGTCGATGCGCTCCAAGGAAGACGCGCATGACTACCGCTATTTCCCGGATCCGGATCTGCTGCCGCTGGAATTCAGCGAAGAATACGTCGCAGCGCTGAAAGCCGAACTGCCGGAACTGCCGGACGAGAAGAAGGCGCGGTTCATCAGCGCGTTCGGCCTGTCAGCCTATGACGCCGCCGTGCTGGTGGCCGAGCGCGAGAGTGCTGAGTTCTTCGAGACGACGCTCGCCGGGCTTGCCGACAAAGCACGCGACGGCAAGCTCGCCGCCAACTGGGTGATCAATGAACTGTTCGGGCGCCTCAACAAGGAAGGCCAGGACATTGCGTCGTCGCCGGTGTCGGCGGCACAGATGGCTGCCATCATCGACCTGATCGGGGCAGGCGTGATCTCCGGCAAGATCGCCAAGGACCTGTTCGAAATCGTCTGGACGGAAGGCGGTGACCCGCGCGCGCTCGTCGAAGAGCGCGGCATGAAGCAGGTGACGGACACCGGCGCGATCGAGAAGGTGGTCGACGACATCATCGCAGCCAATCCCGACAAGGTCGCACAGGCGCAGGCCAAGCCGGCGCTGATGGGCTGGTTCGTCGGCCAGGTGATGAAATCATCTGGCGGCAAAGCCAATCCGCAGGTCGTCAACGACATCCTCAAGAGCAAACTCGGGATCTGACAATTACCCTTTCGATGACCGCGGCGCCGCCTTGAGCGGCGCCGTTTTCGTTTCAACGGACCGCGTTGGCGCGTCGTAACGTGGGCGATGAACGGTCGCGCGCGCGGAATTAGATCGCGAATCGGCATGCCGTCAGTCGACAGAAAGTGCGGTTGTGGCCAGCACCGATAAGTCGCGAACGCGTTTTCCCGAAAAATATTTTCATTGCCAAAAATACCGACTCAGAGTCCGCAGCACCTGTTTTGAGTGCCCCGACTCACGTCTGGGAGCGGCAAAAGTTTGTGTAGTTGTTTGGTAGTACGAATCGCGGGCGCTCGGAAAAAATAAGCACTTTCTGCAATCTTGACATTTGTGGACGCAGCGTTTCCGGGCGTTTCTCGCGCCGCCCCGCATGCCGGATTTCAAGTTGTGACTGAGCCCGTGGGGGAAGTGGCGCGTTGCGCTCATCAACACTTCCTTAAGCGAGAGACTGTTCTTTTGAAATCGTTGGTGTATTCGGGATGAAGTGCATTTCGATTCCCGAGTGCACGCAGCGATCAAGTCATCTCTTTATGGAGGGCAACATGGCCAAGAAAGCTACGAAGAAGGCAGTCAAGAAGACCGTCAAGAAGGCAGCGAAGAGCGCTGTGAAGAAGACCGCGAAGAAGACCAAGAAGGTCGCCAAGAAGAAGTAACTTCTTCTGCCACGATCGACGCCGGTGGCAACGCCGGCGACGTCACGAGAGCCTCGACGACAATTTGCTTCTCGAAGCGGATATTGATCGCAGCTCTGGTCGACGAAAGAGGGTGTCGGCGAGACATCAGGTCAAACGGCTGGACCGTCACTCCGGGGCAGGGCTTGCTCTTCCCGCGAGCCGGTCCGGCAAAGAAGCCGGTCATTCCGTGATTGGCGTTCTTTATTCGGTGCGGATCATTGGTCCGCAGTTTCATCGGTGGCTCCGGCCACATGAGATATGATCCTGACGTGTTGCCGACGCCCTCGTTTTTTTGCCGGTGCGGTTCATCCCCGGCGCTTAGAATTTCCCAATCCCGAAAATCTTTCGTTTGCTCAAGGCGATAACGGTGCGCCGGCGCTTCTGCTAGAGTGTGCCGATGCTGCTGTTTCGCCCTTTTGAACCCCGGGACCTTGCGGCGCTCCATGCGATATCGCTGGCCACCGGCCATGCGGGTGGTGATGCGTCCCATCTCTACGAGGACGGCCATCTCGTCGGCCACATCTACTCAGCCCCGTACGCCTCGCTCCAGGCGGATCTTGCCTTTGTCGTGGAGGATGAAGACGGCGTTGGTGGTTTTGTCGTGGGCACGATCGATACGGTGCTCTGGGAAAACCGGCTTGAGCAGGTTTGGTGGCCAAGTCTGCGCCGACGATACGCCTATCCCAGCAGCGCGCCGGAAGCCTGGACGACCGACGAGCGGCGCCATGCCATGATCCATCATCCGGAGCACGCGCCAGCTGATGTTGTGCGCGACTATCCAGCGCATGTTCATCTCAACCTCCTGCCGCGACTGCAGCACCGGGGCGTGGGCGTCAGGTTGCTCGCCGTATGGCTGGAGCTCGCAAGCGCACGGGATGCCAAGGGCATTCATGTGGGGGTGAATCACGCGAATGCGGCAGCGCTGATATTTTGGAAGCGACAAGGATTTCTGCCATTGGCCACGGCGAGCGAGACGTCACGCACCATCTGGATGGGGCGTCGCATCACTGGCTAGCGGTCTTTATTGGCTGGAGCAGGTGCCTGCCTGTTCGCAGCTCCTAACGTCCATTGTTATCGGCGCTGTTGCGATGGTTACGGCATCCCAAAACAGCAGGGTAAACCGAATTCCGCGAAAATGCAGAAAAGCCGCATAAATACTGGGTTTCTGGCCGCGTACAGGCCGATTCCGGCTTCGGCTCTTCAGATTTCGTTCATCCCGATACTTAAACTGCTCTTCAAATTTGATTGGTCATATTGATCCCAACAAGCCGGCAAACGGCGGTTGGGATTGCATCAAATAACGGACAGGAGCCGCGCTCGGTTGGGGGCGGCAAAAGCAAAAAAAGGAATGACCGATGTTTCAGGGGCAGATCGATTTTGAAGCTGCGATGCCGATCGCAGAGACCGCCATCCAGGACGTGCTGTTCGAGCGCGGTCTGTACTGGGCGTCGGGCCGTTCGGGGATCGTTGACCTCGTCGCCGCGCACAAGTGGTTCAACCTCGCTGCCCTCAAGGGCCGGGTCGATGCCATCCCGATGCGCCGCGAAGTCGCCGAGATGATGTCGGATGTCGAGATCGCCGCCGCGCAGCGCGATGCCCGCGCCTGGCTGTCGACGGTTCACTAGAGCCTTTTCGGTTCTGATAGAATCAGAACCGAGGCTCTGGCTGTTTGTTGAGACGCGTTTTCTTGATGCGAACCGGTACCCACTTCGCTCGAAAACGCTTTAATCCGACTGCGTGTTTTCACGGTGGTTCGGCAGGCGCGCACGTCGGGGCAGCGCGATGAGCCGCTACTTCTTGACGATGGTGAAGATGCCGTCGGTCTCCGGTTCCGCCACATAGCGGTTTTCCGGCGTCGAGAAGCGGATGCGCAGTTTGCGGGTCGCGTCGGCAAAGCCGATCGTCCATCCCTCATAGAGCCGCCACGCCGCGATCTCGTCCATGACGGGGAACGTCCTGGCGCAGTCCTTGGCGATGTCGATCTGTGAGCCGCCGATGGTGCTCTCGCTCTTCAGCACCACACGGCAGCGTTTCTTGCCCTTGGCGTCCTGGAGCTCCCAGGCTCCGTAGATATCCTTGAGCATCGCCGGATCGACCTCCTTGAGATCCATCAGCTTAAGGGTTTGCCCCGATGCGGCAGATGAGATCGTCATCGCGACGGCAATCACGGCAGCCCATTTCATATCGCGCACTCCCTCGCATACGTCCAAATGTACCGTAGCCACGTCACGGCCTTGTTACGAGTGTCACGGTTGTAACCGGCATGTACGCCCCAATGTCTGTCACGTCGCTTGCACAACGAGGCCGAGAGGCCGCACCACAAAAAGGACAATGCCATGTCGACGAAGAAACTCACGCTTCCATCGATCATCCGCGCCAGCGGCCTCGCGAGTCTGGTAGTTATTGCCGCTGGCGCAGCCCAGCCTGCAGTTGCTGCATCGGCGCCCGCATATCCGCAATCGATTAGCGCGCCCGCTGCTGTCACATCCACCGATATCAGTGCGGCACGCAAGAACCGGCAGGTGAGGCGCACATCTCCGCGTGATGCCTTTGGCAGCTATGTTGGCGGGGCAGGCGGGGTATCGCAGTCCTATCCCGGCTACGGCTATGGCGTTGGAGACAATTCGCGGAACCAGACTTGGTAGGTCCGTCATCCAAGACGTGACGACTCGGCGGCGACCGCGAGTGTCGTCCTGCGAGGGTGTGCATGCTGTCGTGGAAGGTGATGGCGGAGAGGCGTCCGGAAGCCTTCTTTGGGGATTGCCGGGCATCATTCGCTTAAGCGGAGAGTTTGAGTACCGCTAGCAGGTAGAGACTCGCCGGAGCGACCCGGCGGGTTTTCCTACTTTGAGGGAGGCTTGCCGCCGGCTTTTAGCTTTGCATCAAGACCAGCTTTCTTCGCTGCTGCTTCTGCGGGACCTACATAAAAATGATCGAACATTTCTTCGATCGTTTCGAGGCACCATTCCGCCTCGTGTGGATCTACGTCGATGATCTGGAGCGTCGTCTTGTCGTCTATGGGATGAGCACTGAAATTCCCGAAGTTGCGGATCGCATCGACCGTCTGCCGCAGCTTCCGGGGGAGCGCCTTCAATGGATCGGTCTCTTTGAGTAGCAGATCGATCTCTCGCGCGAGATCTCGATCTTTGTAGCCGTGATCGTGCATCGTGTTTTGCAGAGAGGGCGGCCGATGCCTTCGGACTAATCGGTAGTACGTTGCATGCCTCGGCATAGTCAGCGGCGATTGGTTTTGGAACGACGCCCGGTACAGGTCCGCGATTTGCACCGATTGGAACGATACGCCGCCATGGCATGGCGTAGATGCTGGACAGCGCATCGCGTATAGATAGTTCAATGGTCACCTTGCCGCAGTCGGCACCGGGTCAAATAGCGGATCGGAGTGTCCACCTTTGGTTTTCGTTGCCTCCCGGCACCAATAAATGTCTTCCGTTTCGGCTAACGGGAGCTTCGATCCAATTATCGTGAAAATTGATCGTGCAAAACGGGCACTTCATAGTGCGGCTCTCCCACAAGACCTGTCACCGTTATCTTTTGGGGCACAGGTTGGGGCAGGGAGCCCATGGATGCGTTTTTCTTAATGATATCAGGTGTTTGATTAAAATAATGGCGGAGCCGGAGGGATTCGAACCCTCGATACCCTTGAGAGGTATGCCGCTTTAGCAAAGCGGTGCCTTCAGCCACTCGGCCACAGCTCCATCATTGCTGCATATGCCCGACACCGTCGCGAGCCGCAAGCGCCAGATCGCAGTCTGCAGCGCATGTTCCCAAAAATCGGACGCATCCGATGTGGGTGTGTCTTTATAATCTCTAGATGCCGCGTCCGCCTGTGGTGTATTTGCTGCCGGGAAATGGGTCCCGAGGCTGTTTATCGATTGCCATCCGCCGTTCCGCGCTTGCCGGAATTTATCGCTCCAGCAGATGCGAGACGATTCGGGCGAGGGACCAGGAAAGCCAGCCAGATACATCGAATGCGAGTGTGAATGTGTTTCTGCTCGTTACGGGATGGGTCGGTGCCTTGAAATGCGGCGTTGGAAATTCTGATGTTAAAACAATTGCTTGCGAAGAATACCCATTCACGAGTCCGTGTGATTTAAGCAACACAGCCCGGGAAACGGCCGAATGGAGGCCGCTTTGAGGCGTTCCATTGTTGCGGAGCGAGAAACCTTAGGAGATGGTCTCGGTGCGACGGAGGGGGGCATCCCGAGGTCGTCCCGTAAGGTGGTTCGTCCTGAACCTCGTCGGCACGCTTTGTGCGACGGGTTTTGAGATTCGGAGCGTTTGCGGGTTGTCAGGGATTAAGGGGACTTGTCTTCAGGGTGGCCTCCACCCCGTTGCAGAACCTTCCCTAAAGCAACTTGGAGGTTTACATGAAGACGATTAAGGGCCTTATTCTCGGCTCGACGGCAGCTCTGCTCGCCGTTGGCGGAGCTCAGGCAGCCGATCTTCCCGTCAAGGCCAAAGCGGTCGAATACGTGAAGATCTGCTCCCTCTACGGCGCGGGTTTCTACTACATCCCGGGCACCGACACCTGCATCAAGATCGGCGGCGCGATCCGTTTGGACACCTCGTTCAACGCAGCAGCTTACGATACCCCGTTCTGGCAGGGTGGCGCTGGTGGCAATAATCTTTGGACCAAGGATTATTTCATCACCCGCGAACGTATCAACCTGACCACAGATACCCGCACTGCCACCGAATACGGTGTCCTTCGTACCTACGCGAACATGCAGTTCGACTTCTCGCAGAACCGTGAATCGATCGCTGGCGGCTTCACCGAAGTCGACTACGCTTTCATCCAGTTCGCCGGCTTCACCTTCGGTAAGGCCGTCTCGCAGTTCGATCCGCAGTGGGCCCTCAACAAGCCTTACATCTCGTCGGGCTTCATGGCTGGTTCGAACAACACGACCGGTATCCCGCAGATCGCCTACACCGCTTCGTTCGGTAACGGCGTGTCGGCGACGATCTCGCTCGAAAACGCTTCGGCCTACCGCAACGCCGGCCTCTGGAATACCAATTCTTTCATCACCGGACCGGGCGCGAGCACGTTCACGGGGGCGTTCTACGGCACGACCTCGAACACGTTCCTCGGCAATGCCTACGGCGGCAACCACATTCCTGACGTCGTCGGCAACATCCGCCTCGACCAGGCTTGGGGCACGCTGCACTTCGGCGCTGCGATGCACACTGCTACCCCGGGCTTCTACGGCGCGAACGAAGCTACCGGTCACGCTGACGACAAGTACGGTTTCGCAGTCAACGGTGCGGTTGAATTCAAGAACCTGCCCACCGGCGCTGGTGACACTCTGAAGCTCGAAGCAACCTACGCAAAGGGCGCAGCGAAGTACGCGATCGCTGGCGGCACCACCGATACCTCGGGCGGCGGTCGTTTCGCGAAGGTCGACGGCAACACGATCGGCTTCGGCTACGTTCTCGATGGCGTCTACACCACCAATGGCCAGATCATCCAGAGCGAAGCCTGGTCGGTCGCCGGCTTCTACGAGCACTACTGGAACCCGGCATGGCGCACGTCGCTGTTCGGCAGCTACAGCAGCATCTCGTACGGTGACGGCAATGCTCTGATGCTCGCCGCATTCCAGGGCCTCACCACGGGTGGCCCGGGCACCAGCAGCTCGTCGGCTGCAGCATCTCGCGCTGGCACCTTCGCCGGCACCGGCAACTTCGACTTCGCCGTGGCCCAGATCGGTACCCGTACCGCCTGGACCCCTGTCAAGAACCTGACCCTGTCGGCTGAATTCACCTACAGCCGCCTCGAGCAGAACCTCAACGGCACCTACACCGTGACGAGCATGTCCGGCAAGCCGGCTGGTACGGTCCTGAACACGAGCAACCAGAACCTCTACAACGGTTCGGTGCAGATCCTGCGCTCGTTCTAATATCGACTGCCTCACGGCAATCGCTATCTGAAACAATGACCCCCGGCAGGAAACTGCCGGGGGTTTTTGCTTGCGTGATCGATCGCTGTGCCAAGGCGCAGGAGGGGTTTCGCTTCGACGCTTAGGCGTCTGCGGTCTACCCATCCGACATATTCGCACTGTCCTGGTTGACGCTATTCGACGCTGCTGCTGGCACCGCGATGCAGATCGGCCTCGATCTGCAGCCGTGAGCCACCGCCGAAGCGGGCGCGATAAACCTGCAGATTTTCCATAATGCGCTGGACGTAGTTGCGCGTTTCCGAGAACGGAATCGACTCGACCCAGTCGACCGGATCGACCTTGGGGTCACGTGGATCACCGTAGCGTTCGATCCATTTGCGCACGCTACCGCGCCCGGCGTTGTAGCCGGCAAAGGTCATGATGTAGGAGCCGCGATAGTCTTCGAGCAGGCCACCGAGTTCGGCGGCGCCCAGCGTCGCATTGTAGACCGAATCGCCCTTGAGGCGTGAGAGGTCATAGGTGCCGCCGTGCCGCTTGGTGACGTATTGCGCCGCGCTCGGCGTCACCTGCATCAGACCATAGGCCTGGGCCGGCGACACGACGGCCGGATTGAAGGCGCTTTCCTGCCGTGCGATCGCATAGACCACGGCAGACTCGACTTCGGGCCCGATCGGGCGGTAGCTCGGAATGCCCGTTGTCGGATAGGCATAGTGATCGAACGGCAGGCCGCGATTGAGCGCCGCCTTGCCGACCAGCAATGTGCCGCGGGCATCCTTGTTCTGTTGCGCCAGCTCGGCAAGGCCGAGCACCGCTTCTGGATCGCCGTTCTCGCCGACATCGGCGAAGATCGGGATGGCGACTTCGCGCTCGTCCATAGCGTAGAGCAGTTGCACCGCGCGAACGATTTCCAGTCGATCGAGCCCGCGCGCGCGGGCGGTCAACGCGCCGCTGATGTCGAGCTGCTGCAGGCCAAGCTTCGCGCGGGCGAGCTGGCCGTAATAGCTGGTGGATTGCTCTGCTGCGCGCGTGTAGGCGGCACGCGCTTCCTGGCTGCGGCCTGCGGCTTCCGCAGCACGGCCCTGCCAGTAACCGGCGCGGGCGAGGGCTGTCGGATTGACGCTGCCGACGCCGATACGTGCGAAGTGCTGAGCGGCAGTTGCGGGATCTTTCAGGAAGCGCAGCGCGATCCAGCCGGCGGTGAACTCCTGCTCGGTCTTGTAGATGTCGCGCGCCGGCAGGGCAGCATCGCGTGCTACGAGATAGGCCGAGCGATGTTCGCCGACGTCGAGTAACTTGCGCGCCGTGAGACGTCGCTCGATCCACCATTCGTCGAGATTGTGCAGGCGCTGCGGTTCGCGCGGCGCTGCAATCATCAGCCGCGCTGCTTCGCCGAATTTCTCCTCGCGGCGCAGCTGCTGAATGTGGCTGAAGATGTAGCCGGGGTCGCTATGCAGCTCGGACGGTACTGCAGCGAGCAGCGCGTTGGCGTTCGATGCCTTCTTGGTGACGCCGATGCGCGCCCGCGCGAGCGCCATCTGCGCGCCGCCGAGGCGCTTGGCAGAGCGCAGCGCGGCATCTGAATCGCTGCCATAGAGCAGCATGTCCATGCGCGCCTTGTGATCGCCGGGTGTGATCAGCGGACCGAACATGTCGATGGCCATGTTCTCGGTATCGCCCGATAACGGATCGCTGCGCCATGCATCACGGATCAGCCGCTCCGCGCCGGCGCGGTCGCCGCGCGCGAGGAGCGACTTGGCCAGAGCGAATTTGCCCTTGGCGGAAATCGGCTTCTCGCTCTCGAAATAGGACTGGATCGCGGAGTCGTCGCGCTTGTCGTCCCACAGCGCCGCTTCGATGCGGCGTCGCAGGAAGGTCTGCGATGGCCAGCTCGGATTGGCGGCGACGAAAGCGCGGTAGCGCTCGACCGAAGCGCCATTGTCATCGCTGCGCAGATAGATCCATTCGCCGAGCTTGCGCGCCACCGGATCGCCAATCGTTTGCACGACCTGCGCGGCTTCCGACCCCTTGCGCTTGCGGATCAGCTCGATGACGTTTTCAAGCGTTTCGGCATCCGCCTGTGGGGTGGATGTTGTTGCCGCCACCGCGGCGCGGGCGATCGGCTTCTTGGCAGCAGGTGGAATTGCCGCATGCTGGCGTGTGGCGGGCTGGATTACGGGAGCCGGACTCGCAGCATCCGGCGCGAGCGGCTTCGCCGGGGTCGCCACGGCCGTGGGGGCCTGTGCGGCACTGCGCGCAATGGGGCGCGCTTTCGGCAATGGAACCTTGGTGGCCGCCCAGGCCTCGACGGCCAGCACCGATACTCCGACCGCCAGCGCCAGACCGGAGCCCAAGGCTGTCCGTTGCAAGGCCGTCCGCCGCGCAGTCGAGGTGAGGAGCAGGTGCTTCACGGCGTTCCCTCGCGGCGAATCAGACAATCGCACGCATTCCCATGATGTATTTGATTGAAACGGTGACCAAATCGTCAATTTCTGTAACCGCTTGCTCCTCTCTGCCCGGCCACGGCGGCGAAATCACGGCCAAACAGCCGGTAAACCGCGCTGAAACCGCTTCGGGCGGTCTTTCGCCGCAGCCACAGACTCGGTAAGACTTGCTGTTCAATCAATCGGTTCAAGCAGACGGCTAAAGCCGCATCGCGTTCGGAGCAGACCATGGCAGCCACCAAGACGAATTTCCGGGGGTCTTACACCGCGCTGGTCACGCCGTTCAAAGATGGCGCGCTGGACGAGGCAGGCTTTCGTGCGCTCGTCAGCTGGCAGATGGCCGAGGGCAGCAACGGCCTCGTTCCGGTTGGCACCACGGGCGAGAGCCCGACGCTGAGCCATGAAGAGCATTACAAGGTCGTCGAATGGTGCATCGACGAAGCCAAGGGCCGCGTGCCGGTGATCGCTGGCGCCGGGTCCAACTCCACCAAGGAAGCGGTGGCACTGGCGAAGCACGCCGAGAAGGCCGGCGCCGATGCAGTGCTGGTGGTGACGCCGTATTACAACAAGCCCACGCAAGAGGGCATGTATCAGCACTTCAAGGCGGTGAACGACGCGATCGGCATTCCGATCATCATCTACAATATTCCGCCCCGTTCGGTGGTCGATATGTCCGTGGACACCATGGCGCGCCTTTATGAGCTGAAGAACATTGCCGGCGTGAAGGATGCCACTGCCGATCTCGCGCGTGTGTCCAAGCAGCGTCACGCGATGGGACCGGATTTCATCCAGATGTCCGGCGAAGACATGACCGCGCTGGCCTATATGGCGGCGGGTGGTCATGGCTGCATTTCGGTGACGGCGAATGTTGCGCCGAAGCTGTGTGCCGAACTGATGTCGCTGGTGCTCAAGGGCGACTATGCCGGGGCGCTCAAGGTCCAGGATCGCCTGACGCCGCTGCATGACACGATCTTCAAGGAGCCGGGCCTTGCCGGCGCCAAGCACGGCCTCGCTTTGCTGGGCCGCATCAAGGAAGAGGTACGTCTGCCGCTAATGACGGTGACGCCGCCGACCGGCAAGGTGATCCGCGACGCCATGGTCTTCGCGGGCCTCATCAACTAGGCGTCGCCTGAATCAACCGGGTGTTGGGTGACTTTGGCTGCGTCATCTCTCCTTGTTTGTAACCGCGTGCGCGTCGTTCGTTGAAAACAAAAAGGAATTGCAGATGCTGAAGGAATTTCGCGATTTCGCGATGAAGGGCAATGTGGTCGATCTCGCGGTCGGCGTGATCATCGGCGCGGCCTTCGGTGCCATCGTCTCGTCGATGGTGGCCGACGTCATCATGCCGATCATCGGTGCGATCACCGGCGGTCTCGATTTCTCGAATTACTTCACGGGTCTCTCAAAATCCGTTACGGCAACCAATCTGGCCGACGCCAAGAAGCAGGGCGCCGTGCTGGCCTGGGGCAGCTTCCTGACCCTGACGCTGAACTTCATCATTGTCGCCTTTGTCCTGTTCTTGGTGATCCGCTTCATGAACCAGCTGAAGCGCAACGATGCCGCCAAGCCGGTTGAACCGCCGAAGCCGACCCGTGAAGAAGAACTGCTGACCGAGATCCGCGACCTGCTCAAGAAGGCCTGAGCCCAAGGCTTGGGTCGGGCATTCGGGGCACCTATATTCGGTCAGCACGCTGAAAGTATTGAACGATGGCCGAAAAGAACGAACGCCCGATCAAGGTGATCGCCGAGAACCGCAAGGCGCGGTTCAACTATGCCGTCGAGGACACGGTCGAGGCGGGTATCGCCTTGACAGGCACCGAGGTGAAGTCGATCCGCAACGGCAAGAGCACCATTGCGGAATCCTACGCCGATCCGAAGGACGGCGAGATCTGGCTGATCAACTGCAACATCCCTGAATATCTGCAGGCCAACCGCTTCAACCACGAGCCGAAGCGGCCGCGCAAGCTGCTGCTGCATCGCAAGCAGATCAACAAGCTGATGGGTGCGGTAGAACGCCAGGGCATGACCCTTGTGCCGTTGAAGATGTACTTCAACGAACGCGGCCGGGTTAAGCTGCAGCTCGCGCTGGCAAAGGGCAAGCAGCTCCACGACAAGCGTGCGAGCGAGAAGGACCGCGATTGGGGTCGCGAGAAGGGGCGTTTGCTCCGCGCGAGAGGCTGAGGCTGGGCGTCGCCCGTCCCCGCAAACAAGAGGATGAGATGACGCAAGGCAACCTGCTCGAAGTCGACTGGAGTAAGATCCCGGCGCCGGAAGACGACGGCGCCGCCAATCATCTGACCGGCATGACGATCCCTCCGGTCAGCCTGCGCGCCACGAACGATACGGCGGTCACGCTGTCCGAACTCACCGGCCGCACTGTGGTGTTCGGCTATCCGCGTACAGGCGAGCCCGGTAAAATTGGGCTGGTCGATGACTGGGACATGATTCCGGGCGCGCGTGGCTGCACGCCGCAAACCTGTTCGTTCCGGGATCTGTTCGCGGAGCTGAAGGCCGCTGGTGCCAAGCATGTGTTTGGCCTGTCGACGCAGAGCAACGAATATCAGACCGAAATGGCTGGACGGCTGCATCTGCCGTTTCCGGTGTTGTCCGACGAGCAACTTGAGCTGAGCGACGCACTCAGCCTGCCGACCATGGAGGTCGCCGATCTCACGATGATCAAGCGCATGGCCATGATCATCGATGACGGCAAGATTACCCATGTGTTCTATCCGGTGTTTCCGCCGGACCGGAACGCAGGCGATGTTCTGGAATGGCTGAAGGCGAACCCGGTCTAGCCCAGGCTAGGACGAGCCTGCTTTGACGGGTGTCTCGACAACGAGCGCTTTGATCGCTTGATCGATTGTGATCGTGCCCTTGCGCGATTCCGCCTCGCGTTTGGGGAAGTCGATCCAGCCTTCGTTGAAGCCATCGAGCATCTGCATTCGCGGTGTCGGATTCGTCATGCCTTGCTCGCGAAATAGTCTGTCCCAGCCATCGCGCGCAACGATGCGAGTTTTGACGGGACCGCCGAGCGCGTTCGTGAACGCCTTGGCGATATCGTTCGGCGACACGCGGCGGGGGCCTTCGAGATCGATCACGCGATGGCCCACCCAGCTTTCGAGCAAGAGCTCTGCTGCTGTGCGGCCGACGTCTTCCGCGGAGACCATCGGGAAGGTTTTATCCAGCGGCTGGAGATAGCTCGAAATGACGCCATCCGTGCGTGCAGGTGTGACATCCCACGCCGCGTTCTCCATGAACCATGCCGCGCGCAGGAAGGTCACGGGCATCGGCAAGTCGGCGAGTGCGTGTTCCAGCAGTCCGAGCTGGTTGAGCAGGTTCGGCTGCGGCGCATCCGCTCCAATAGTTGAAAGCACAACCAGTTTCGGCGGCTGCGCCACGCGGAGTGCGGTGTGGAGGGCTTCGATCATCGCGCGGCCCTCGGTAAAACCGGGGCTCGGGTCAAATGTCGGCGGCAGCATCGCGAACGCGCCGTCGACGTTCGAGAGAGCTTTTGTTAGCGCCGAGGCATCGCGGGTGTCGGCGAGGGCGATATCCGCGCCGCGTGCTGCCCATGTCTTGCTTTTGCTGAGATCTCGAACGACGACGCGGATGGATTGATCGGCGGCAAGCAGCGTGCGGGCGACAGCGCCGCCGACTTTGCCGGTGGCTCCTGTGATGGCGAACATGGTGGCTCTCCGAATGGGTGGGAATGCCGGTGTTGTCCCATTTTTCGATATTTGACTGAAACGAGAACACGTCACATCATTGCTGACAAAACATCAGGAATGGCGTTGCGATGGACGGACGACTTTTGACCGGCGTGACCGTGCTGGATGCTGTGATCGCAAGTGGGGGCTTCTCGCGGGCGGCAGAGGCGCTGGGTATGTCGGCATCTGGCGTCAGTCACGCGATCGCGCGGCTGGAGGCCCGGCTCGGCGTAAGACTGCTGGACCGCACGACGCGTTCGATTGCGCTCACCGATGAGGGGCGCAGGTTTTACGAGCGGGTGCGGCCGTCGCTGGAGGAGATCGAGGAGGCGGCAGTCGATGCCTCCGGCGCTTCGGCTCGGGTGCGAGGGCGGCTCCGGGTCAATATCGATCCATTCTTCTCACGCCTGGTGCTGGCCGGTCATCTCGGTGGTTTTCTCGCGACATATCCTGAATTGGCACTGGAGACGATCACCCGCGAACACGTCGGCGATCTGGTGGCGGATGGTGTTGATGTGGCCGTGCGGTTCGGAGAGCCACTCGGCGCATCTCTTATCTCGCGCAAGCTTGCGGACATCCAGGTGCTGACCGTTGCGTCACCGCGCTATCTGAAACGCCATGGCCGACCGCAGGCGCCACTGGATTTGTTGAAGCACCAATGCATCGATTTTCGCGATCCGCAGACCGGTCGCCCCTACGACTGGGAGTTTCATCGCAAGGGCAAGGTCCTTCCTGTCAGGATCTCAAGCCGGCTGGTATTGAGCGATGCGGGGACCATGCTGACGGAGTGCCTGGCGGGGACGGGGATTTGCCAGGTGCTTGCCATTGCCGTGAAGGATCAACTCGCGAAAGGCAGCCTGGTCAATCTGTTTCCGGATTGGGCCGACGAGACGTTTCCGCTCTACGCGCTATATCCGTCGCGGCATCATCCGCCGGCGAAGGTGCGCGCCTTCATCGATTTTGTGTCGCGAACGGTTCGCTGACTTACTGCGCCAGATCCGCCTTCACCCGCGCAAACACTGCACGGAACATCTCGGGCGTCAGCACGCGCGTGTTCGTGTTGTATCGCGAGCAGTGATAGCTGTCGTAGAGCTTGAAGCGGCCGACATCGTGAACGGCGCCGTGCGCAAAGGGCGCTGTCACGGCGCGAATGCCGAGCGTCCTCAGCATCGTGTCATGGGCGACGCGGCCCAGCAGCACGATGGCGCGCAATCGCGGCATGGTGTCCATCGTGGCAATCAGAAACGGCCGGCAGGTGGTGATCTCGACGGGCAGGGGCTTGTTCTGTGGTGGCACGCAGCGCACGGCATTGGTGATCCGGCAATCCTGCAGCATTAGCCCGTCATCAGGACGTGCTTCATAGGTGCCGGAGGCAAAGCCGAAATCCAGCAAAGTCTCGTAGAGCAGGTCGCCGGCATAGTCGCCGGTAAAGGGACGTCCGGTACGATTGGCGCCCTGCACGCCGGGAGCGAGGCCCACGATCAGCAGTGCTGCGTCCGAGGTGCCGAAGGACGGCACAGGGCCGTTATAGCCACCAGGATCCTTCTCGCGCACCGCCATACGGTACTCGACAAGACGTGGGCAGAGGGGACAATCGCGCCCGGGGTCGATGGGAGTACCGGCGGAAATCGCGGATGCGACCACCGCCGGCTGTTGTCTGCTGAGTTGCGTCTTAGTCTTCGAAATCTTCATCGCCTCGTGGCGCCATGGTGGTCGCGCGCTGCAGGAATTGCGGCGTCTGATGACGCGGCTCGCGCGGAGCAGGGCGCTCTGCCGGATCGCGGCCAAGCTTGCTCTGCAGTTCCATGAGATCGGTAAACACGTCTGCCTGCCGGCGCAACTCGTCGGCGATCATTGGTGGCTGGCTCGAGATGGTGGACACCACGGTGACGCGGACGCCGCGACGCTGCACGGCTTCGACCAGGGAGCGGAAGTCGCCATCGCCCGAGAAAAGCACGATCTGGTCGACATGTTCGGCCAGTTCCATGGCATCGACGGCGAGCTCGATGTCCATATTCCCCTTCACCTTGCGTCGGCCGGACGCATCGATGAATTCCTTGGTGGCCTTGGTCACCACCGTATACCCGTTGTAATCGAGCCAATCGATCAGCGGGCGAATCGACGAGTATTCCTGATCCTCGATAATGGCGGTGTAATAGAAGGCCCGGACGAGGGTCCCGCGGCTCTGAAATTCCTTGAGGAGGCGCTTGTAGTCGATATCGAAACCGAGGGTCTTGGCGGTGGCGTACAGGTTGGCGCCGTCGATGAAGAGTGCGATCTTGTTAGATGTGAGGGACATCAAGTTTTCTCATGTGGTTTGTTGTTGTTAGCGTTTTTGGCGCGACTTCGTCGTTGCGCATTTGAATCACATTTGTCGTCCGCTCTTCGTCGGATCGGCTTTATTGACGCCACGCAATCAGCTGGTCTGGAACTGCCCGAATATGCCGATCCATCTTCCCTTGCAATGAAGCCTTTTGGTGTCGAGATATCCGCTTCTGGCCAGATGGTGCCACCGCTTCTGCGGTCTTTTCGAGGGTACCATAGTGCGGCAGAAAACCAAGCCAAGAAGGACGCAATTCCAAATTGGTCCTTGCGAATGCCGCAAAGCCCCTATACCTACGGGACTTAATCATCATATTCGGTCCCACAACAAACGGAGCGACATTTTATGGCGCGCGTAACCGTCGAAGATTGCATCGATAAGGTCGACAACCGGTTCGACCTGGTGTTGCTGGCAGCACACCGGGCACGAATGATTTCGTCCGGTTCACAACTTACGATTGATCGCGACAACGACAAGAATCCCGTTGTTTCGCTGCGCGAAATCGCTGATCAGACCATTTCCCCGGAAGATCTCCGTGAGGAGCTGGTCCATTCGCTGCAGAAGTTCGTGGAAGTGGACGAGCCAGAGCCGGATACGATTCCGCTGATCGGCTCCGCCGGCGCCAGCGTCGATGCCGACGATACCGAAGTGGCTGTCGAGCGCATGACCGAAGAAGAGCTCCTCAAGGGTCTCGAAGGCCTCGCTCCGCCGGAAGAGCAGCCCGAAGAAGACGAGTAAAGCGATACACACGGTCTTTTGCTTAACCGGTTTGATTATCAGTCATCACAAAGGCCCGGACATGCGTCCGGGCCTTTGCTTTTGCAGTCCGTTTCGGGGCAAACTTGAGACGAAGAATCCAGGTCGCTGCTGACCGGATCGAACGAGGCTAGGATGGCGACTTCGCGCCGTAATAAACGGCAGATGCAGGCTGCGAACGACACGGTCGCCGCGGTCTCGCCAGTTTCGCCTGAAGCGCTGTCTGCAGAGACGCCAATTCCGGCCAAGGTGCCGCGGACGTCCCGTGTCCGGATGATGCGGCAATACGATCTGGTGGACCGCGTCCGGGCCTATAATCCGAACACGGACGAGGACCTGCTCAACCGCGCGTATGTCTATGCCATGGTCGCCCATGGCGAGCAGACGCGGGCATCAGGCGACCCGTATTTCTCCCACCCGCTGGAAGTGGCGGCGATCCTCACCGACCTGAAGCTCGACGACGCCACCATCGTGGCGGCGCTGCTGCACGACACGATCGAGGATACCGAGGCCACCCGGACCGAAATCGACAAGCTGTTCGGCGCCGAAATCGGCGCGCTGGTCGAGGGCCTGACCAAGCTGAAGCGGCTCGAACTGGTGTCGCGCGAAGCCAAACAGGCCGAGAACCTGCGCAAGCTGCTGCTGGCGATCGCCGACGACGTCCGGGTCCTGCTGATCAAGCTCGCCGACCGTCTGCACAATATGCGGACGATGGAGTTCATGCCGCCGGCCTCGCGCCGCCGCATCGCCGAGGAGACCCTCGACATCTATGCGCCGCTCGCCGGACGCATGGGTATGCAGGCGATGCGCGAGGAGCTTGAGGAACTGTCGTTCAAGGTGCTCGATCCCGACGCCTACCTAGTGGTGATGCAGCGCCTGGACTCACTGACCGAGCGCAATCGCAACCTCATCGACATGATCGAGAGCCATCTCTCTACGAAGCTGGAGAAGAACGGCATCACGGCGCGGGTCACTGGCCGGCGCAAGAAGCCGTTTTCGATCTGGACCAAGATGAAGCGCAAGTCGGTCGGCTTCGAGCAGCTGTCGGACATTTACGGCTTCCGCGTCGTGCTGCAGGACATGGAGGCGTGCTACCGCGCGCTCGGCGTGGTGCACACGACCTGGCCAGTCGTGCCGGGCCGCTTCAAGGATTACATCTCGACGCCGAAGCAGAACGACTATCGCTCGATCCACACCACGGTGATCGGCCCCGGCAACCAGCGCGTCGAATTGCAGATCCGCACCGAGGACATGAACAGCATCGCCGAATACGGCATCGCAGCGCATGCGTTCTACAAGGACGGGATCGGCTCGCCGACCGAAATGCTCAAGCGCGAATCCAACGCGTTCTCGTGGCTGCGCCATACCATCGGCATTCTCTCGGAGAGCACCAATCCGGAAGAATTCCTGGAGCATACCAAGCTCGAACTGTTCCACGACCAGGTGTTCTGCTTCACGCCAAAGGGCAAGCTGATCGCGCTGCCGCGCAACGCCAATGTCGTCGACTTCGCCTATGCCGTGCATACCGACGTCGGCAACAGTGCGGTGGGTTGCAAGATCAATGGCAAATTCGCGCCGCTGTCGTCCGAGCTGCAAAATGGCGACGAAGTCGAAGTGCTGACTTCGGCCGCACAGCAGGCGCCGCCATCCGCATGGGAAGGCCTGGCGGTCACTGGCAAAGCGCGCGCTGCCATTCGCCGTGCGACGCGAACAGCGGTCCGTGATCAATATGCCAGCCTTGGCCGCCGGATCGTCGAGCGCCTGTTCGTGCGCGCCAAGATGGAATATTCGGACGACCAGTTGAAGGGCGCGCTGCCGCGTCTGGCGCGCACGTCTATCGACGATGTGATGGCCTCGGTCGGCCGCGGCGAATTGCGCGCCGCGGACGTCGCGCGTGCGATGTATCCCGACTACAAGGAAGAGCGCATCGGCCGCTTTTCGGCCAACAACAAGAAGTCGACGGCGGACAAGGTCAGAACGCCGGATGGCGCGGCACGCTTCACCTCGATCATCTCGATCGGTGGCGTCGATTCCGATCTGCCAATTAAATTCGCTCCGAACGGTGGCGCCGTGCCGGGCGACCGCATCGTCGGCATCGTTACGCCGGGCGAGGGCATCACGATCTATCCGATCCAGTCACCGGCGCTGAAGGATTTTGAGGAAGAGCCGGAGCGCTGGGTCGACGTGCGCTGGGATATCGATGAATCCTCGCCGCAGCGTTTTCCGGCGCGGCTGTTCCTGCAGAATGTCAACGAGCCCGGCAGTTTGGCGCAGATCGCTCAGGTGATCGCCGACCATGACGGCAATATCGACAATATCAGCATGCATCGACGCTCGCCCGATTTCACCGAACAGACCATCGATCTCGGTGTCTACGACCTCAAACATCTCAGCGCGATCATCAATCAGTTGCGCGCCAAGGCCGTTGTCGCCAAGGTCGAACGGGTCAATGGGTAGCGTCTTCCCTTAAGGTTTTCTGGAATTCCGTCATGTCCTCATCCTCGCTGCGCCTCGGCGTCAACATCGATCACGTCGCGACCCTGCGCAACGCGCGGGGCGGCAAGCACCCGGATCCCGTTCGTGCTGCGCTGGAAGCCATTTCGGCCGGTGCCGACGGCATCACCGCGCATCTGCGGGAGGATCGTCGCCACATCCGTGACGCCGATATGGAACGACTGAAGGCGGAGATCTCCAAGCCGCTGAATTTCGAAATGGCGGCGACGCCTGACATGGTGCGGATCGCGCTGGCGGTGAAGCCTCATGCCGTCTGTCTGGTGCCGGAGCGGCGCGAAGAATTGACGACCGAGGGCGGCCTCGACGTGGTCGGCCAGCGTGAATCGCTGGAGCCGTCGATCGCGCGCTTCACTGAAGCCGGCATACGGGTGTCGCTGTTCATAGCGGCAGATCCCAAGCAGATCGAAATGGCCGCTAAACTAAAGGCCCCCGTGATCGAACTCCACACGGGCGCCTGGTGCGACGCGATCACCGATGGCGATACCGCGAAGGCCGCTCATGAATGGCAGCGCATTGCCGCCGGCGCGAGGCTGGCGAAATCCGCAGGCCTGGAAGTACATGCCGGCCATGGTCTCGACTATGCCACCGCCGAGACGATCTCGGCGCTGCCCGAAATCATGGAGCTGAACATCGGCTACTATATGATTGGCGAGGCACTGTTCATCGGTCTGTCCGATACGGTGCGTCTGATGCGCGCGGCGATGGATCGCGGGCGGATGCAGTCCAAGGGCGCCTCATGATCATCGGCATCGGTTCCGATCTGATCGACATTACGCGCGTCGCCAAGGTGATCGAACGCCATGGCGATCGCTTCCTCGATCGCATCTTCACCGAGGCTGAGCGGGCGAGGGCGCAGCGCCGCGCGAAGAGCGAGAGGATGGTGGTGGCGACATATGCCAAGCGTTTCGCTGCCAAGGAGGCCATGTCCAAGGCGCTGGGCACCGGCATCCGTCAGGGCGTCTGGTGGCGGGATATGGGCGTCGTCAATCTGCCGGGTGGCAAACCCTCCATGAAGCTCACCGGCGGCGCGCTGGAACGCCTGCAGGCCCTGATACCGCCCGGCCACGAGGCCCAGATCGATCTGTCGATCACGGACGATTGGCCCCTGGCGCAGGCTTTCGTCATAATTTCGGCCGTCCCGTCGCCCAAGCCCTGAGGGCTGGCCGGGAGCCGCACCTGAAGCGGTGCGATCACAAGCCGGCACGTCAAACTGGCGGGAAATAGCGGCTTTTCGGGGCGGTTCATTGCACCGTTACCAACAACCGTTTAAACCTGCGAGGACACCGAACCGACGCCAATTCTCGCTGACGCCGCTCATGGCATTTGCAGGACTTTGCCGTAATTATATGAATCTAATGCATTTTTCGTGCGAGGCGCGCCGCCGCCTTGCCCCAAAATGCGCTACCAGCCGCGCGGCGACGCTGCGGGAATCGGGAAAGCGATGAGTGTGACATCCGGGACCAAGACTGAAAGCGGCGTCGGCGAGACCATCCGTGTTGTCATCAACGCACTGCTGATCGCGCTGGTGATCCGGACCTTCCTGTTCCAGCCCTTCAATATCCCGTCGGGCTCGATGAAGGCCACGCTTCTGGTCGGCGATTACCTGTTCGTCTCGAAATATTCCTACGGCTACAGCCACTATTCGATCCCGCTGTCGCCGAATATCTTCTCCGGCCGCGTCTTCGGTTCCGAGCCGTCGCGCGGTGACGTCGTAGTGTTCCGTCTGCCGAAGGACGACTCCACCGACTACATCAAGCGCGTGATCGGTCTGCCCGGTGACCGCGTCCAGATGAAAGAGGGGCTGCTCTACATCAACGAGAAGCCCGTGCAGCGCGAGCGTATGAGCGACTTCGTCGGCGAGGATCCGTGCGGCTCCGACGCCACGGCGCGCGTCAAGCGCTGGAAGGAGACGCTGCCCAATAACGTCACCTATGAGACGCTCGATTGCGTCGACAACGGCTTCTACGACAACACCAATGTCTACACCGTGCCGCCTGGCAATTTCTTCATGATGGGCGACAACCGCGACAATTCGACGGACAGCCGCGTGCTGTCGGCCGTCGGCTATGTGCCGTTCGAGAATCTCGTCGGTCGCGCGCAGATGATCTTCTTCTCGATCGCCGAAGGCGAACATGCTTGGCAGATCTGGCGCTGGCCGACCGCCGTACGCTGGAATCGAATTTTCTCTATCGTGCGATGACCGACGACTCCAACAATCCCATCGAGACCGCGCCGAAGACCGACGAAGTTAGCTCGACGACCGAGGCTACGCCGGAGACGGCTGCTGCCCGGAAGAAGAAGGCACGCGCAGCGGCGAAGGTCGCAGCAGCCGAGATCGAAACGCGCATCGGTCACAGCTTCAAGGATCCGCTGCTGCTGGCGACAGCCTTCACCCATGTGTCGGCCTTGAAGTCGCAGCGCAGCCGTACCGAGAGTTATCAGCGCCTTGAATTTCTCGGCGACCATGTGCTCGGGCTCGTGGTCTCCGACATGCTGTTTCGCGCCTTCCCGAATGCGGATGAGGGAGAACTGTCGAAGCGACTCGCCGACCTCGTCCGCAAGGAAGCATGCGCCGACGTGGCACGGTTGCTTGGCCTGCTCGAGGGGATCAAGCTTGGCACAGTGGGCGCGGGTGCCGGTCAGCGGCTGCGGAAGTCCGTGCTCGGCGATATCTGCGAAGCCGTGATCGGCGCGATCTTCCTCGATGGCGGCTATCCGGCTGCGGAAAGCTTCGTGCAGCGCAACTGGACCGAGCGCATGCGCAAGCCGGTGCGTCCGTTGCGCGATCCCAAGACGGTGCTGCAGGAATGGGCCCAGGGCCGCGGTCTGCCGACACCGGCCTATCGGGAGGTCGAACGCTCCGGTCCGCACCACGATCCGCATTTCAAGATCGAGGTGGATGTGAAGGGGTTTGCGCCGGCCGAAGGCGAGGGCGGCAGCAAGCGCGCCGCCGAGAAGGCCGCGGCGCAGGCAATGATTGCGCGTGAAGGCGTCAGCAGTGGCGGCAATGAAGGATGATGTCGTGAACGATGCTGAACCAGATCATGAGTCCGAAGGGACGCCCGTTGAAACCCGCTGCGGCTTTGTCGCACTGATCGGCGCGCCCAATGTCGGCAAGTCGACACTGGTCAATGCGCTGGTCGGCTCCAAGGTCACCATCGTGTCGCGCAAGGTGCAGACCACCCGCGCGCTGATCCGCGGCATTGTGATCGAGAACCACGCCCAGATCATTCTGGTCGATACGCCCGGCATCTTCTTGCCGAAGCGGCGCCTCGACCGGGCGATGGTCAAGACGGCATGGAGCGGTGCGCATGATGCCGACGTCGTTTGCGTGCTGCTCGATGCCAAAGCGGGCATCAACGAGGAAGCCGAGGCGATCTTCGCGCAGCTTGCGAGCGTCAATCACCCGAAGATCCTCGTGATCAACAAGGTCGATATCGTCTCCAAGGAAAAGCTGCTGAAGCTGGCGCAGATGGCCAATGAGCGGCTGAAGTTCGAAGAGACGTTCATGATCTCGGCGATGACCGGTGACGGTGTCGACGACCTGCGCCGCAGGCTCGCAGCCGACGTTCCCGCCGGCCCGTATCATTATCCCGAAGACCAGATGTCGGATGCGCCGATGCGGCATCTCGCGGCGGAAATCACCCGCGAGAAGATCTTTCGTCAGTTGCATCAGGAACTGCCGTACCAGTCGACGGTGGAGACCGATAGCTGGACCGAGCGCAAGGACAAGTCGGTGCGGATCGAGCAGACGATTTTCGTCGAGCGCGAAAGCCAACGCAAGATCGTGCTCGGCAAGGGCGGTGCGACGATCAAGCAGATCGGTGCGGACTCGCGCAGGGAACTGACCGAGATCGTGGGCGCGCCCGTGCATCTGTTCCTGTTCGTGAAGGTGCGCGAAAACTGGGGCGACGATCCGAATCGTTATCGCGAAATGGGCCTCGAATTTCCTCACGAGTGATCGAGGAGCGATGATGGAAGTGCAGCCGACAAGATGACCGCTCCCGCCAACCTTCCGAAGAACGTCTTCTATTTTGAAGTCCTGCTCTACATGTCGCTGATCCTCGACGCGCTGTCGATCGCGTTCCAGGACCGCACGCCTGACCTTGCGATGTCCGAGAGCACCATCATGGCGGCGAATCTGGTCGCCGCCTGCATGCTGTTGTTCTTCGTCTGGCTCGTGTGGCTCGCCGCCTATCGCCGCAAAGGCTGGCCGCGCTGGGTGCTGGTGGTGTCGCTGGCCTTCTCGGTATTGTCTCTGTTTCAGGTGCTTGGCCTGTACGGACTGCAGTTCGACAGTGCGATCGAGATTGTGTCCTGCATCCTGACCGGGCTCGGGCTGTATTGCGCCTTCACCGGCGACGCGAAAACGTGGTTCAAGGCCTGATCGCATTTACTGCGGCGGCTGCCGAATTCCTGTAAACTGCCCCCATGGAATGGACGGACGAGGGTATCATCCTGGGCGTGCGGCGGCATGGCGAATCCAGTGCCATCGTCGAATTGCTGACGCGTAGCCATGGTCGTCATCTCGGCCTGGTGCGCGGTGGTGCGGGATCGAAGATGCGACCGCTGCTGCAACCCGGCAATAGCGTGCAGGCGATATGGCGGGCGCGGCTGGACGAACAGCTCGGCTATTACCTGATGGAAGGCACGTTGATGCGTGCCGCGACGCTGCTGGGTTCGTCCCATGCGGTCTACGGCATCACCCATCTCGCCTCGCTGGCGCGGTTGCTGCCGGAGCGCGATCCGCATGAAGACATCTACGAGACGCTGGAGCGCATCCTGGATGACTTCGATGATGTCGGCGAAGCCGCGCTCCATGTGATCCGGTTTGAGCTGGCGATGCTGACCGAACTCGGCTTCGGCCTCGATCTGGAGAATTGCGCCGCCACCGGCGTGACCTCTGACCTGATTTACGTGTCACCCAAATCTGGCAACGCAGTGTCCCGGACCGCGGGTGAACCGTATCGCGACCGGCTGATGCGGCTGCCGTCATTCCTGCGCGAGAGTGAAGACGGCCAAAACAGCATCTCCGACCGCGACCTGCAGGACGGCTTCGACCTGACCGGGCGCTTTCTGCTCCGCAACGTGCTGGAACCGCGCGGGCAGGGCCATTCCGACGCCCGCGAAGGGTTCATCAACACGGTGACGCGGCACCTCGCGCGAATCTCATCGTCCTGAGGCAAGTTCGACATTGGCGAATGCCGGATTCGCGTCTATGTTCCGCGTGTTGACGGGTTGATAGGAAGATATCGCGTCCAGATGCTGGTTCGTCTGACCAGAGTACAGCGACTAAGAGTAGGGTGGTTCGTCGCCCTGGCCTATCTGTTGTGCGTGCTGGCGCCGACGATCTCCTTTGCCTTGCCGGGACAGCACCCGGTCGCGCCGTGCCTGACCGGCGAAAGCCATATGACCGGCATGGTTCATGTTAACAGCAGCGCGTCGGCGCACATGCATGGGGATGGTCACGCGCACGATCACTCTGTCGCGCACTCATCTCCTGCACACTCTGCAGCCGCACAGACTGATGGCGACCATGCATTGACGGCGATCGACGATGCTTCCGGTCCGCACAAGGTCCCGCACTCACCGAACGGTCCATGCTGCGGCCTGATGTGTGTCTCCGCGCTGCCGGCACCGCTGACTGACATCGTGACCCCTTCGGTGCCGACGGTCCTTCGTGTCACCGAAGGCTATCGCGCGGTCACCGACAGTGCGCCCGCCCGGCTCTACCGCCCTCCCATTTCCTGATCTGATCGTATCGACGCGGTGCCGCGCCCGTTAAGGGCACGCGCGCCTGTGATCCATCGTCATTTCAGGAAAATAACATGCTTGCGCAGTTTGGGGCGAAGCTCGCCGCCGTTTGTTCGGTGGCCGGGAAGCTATTCGATATCAGATTTGGAACCCTCGCAGCGATGACCGCTGCCAGTATGGCGCTCGGTGGCTGCATGCCAACCACCGTGCCGTTGGCTGGCGCCGACCCGGCAAATCCCGGCACCAAGGTTGCTGGTGTCGGCTATCGTTCCACGGTGGCTCCTTACAGCAGCCTTCGGCCGGTTGCCCCGTCGTCATGGCGAGAGCAGAACGACCGTGTCGCTCCTGTGCCGAAATCTGGCCGGTAGGGGCACGTCATGTTCAACAAGCATCACAAGTCGCGCACGCATGCGCGCCAGTTCGGTTCAAGGTCTGCAGCCGGCATTACGCTGCTATCGGCGCTGTTGCTGGTGGGATGTGCATCGTTTTCGCCGGATCGCGGTATGGGCGTCGTCGCCGGGGTCGCAAGCGATACCATCAACAAGGACGTGATGGCGATCCGGACGCCGGATGACGCACAACGTGCCGATGCGACCGTCAAAGCCCTGCTGCGGCGGCCATTGACAGTCGACAGCGCGGTCCAGATCGCACTGCTCAGTAATCGCGGGCTGCAGGCCGCCTATAACGAACTGGCGCTGGCTGAGACTGACCTGGTCGGCGACAGCCTGCCGCCCAATCCGACATTCTCGATCTCGCGCATTTCCGGCAACGGCGCGTTGGAAATCGAGCGACAGGTCGTCGGCGATATTCTCGCGCTGGCGACACTGCCGTTCCGCTCCGAGATCGCCCGTCAGCGATTCCAGAAGGCGCAATTGCGCGCCGCGGAAGAGACGCTGCGGCTGGCCGCTGACGTCAGACGCGCCTACTACCGCGCCGTCGCTGCCAATGAACTTGTTGGCCTGCTGACGGACGCCAAGTCGACGGCGGAAGCCACAGCGCAACTCGCGCAGAAGCTGGGCGAGACCGGATCGCTGAACAAGCTCGACCAAGCCCGCGAGCAGGTATTCTACGCGGAGACGACCGCCGATCTCGCAACGCTCCGCCAGGAGGCCACGAGTTCGCGCGAGCGTTTGATCCGTCTGCTCGGACTCTGGGACACCGATATCGGCATCAGACTGCCGCAAAAACTTCCAATACTGCCGCGCCAGCCGCTGTCGTTGCCGCGCATCGAGGTCGATGCCGTTGCACACCGCATTGACCTGCAGATCGCCCGCATTGAACTCGCTGCTCTCGCCAAGTCGCTGAACCTCACTGAAGCAAGCCGGTTCGTGACGTTGCTCGACGTCGCCGGCATCGACCGCAAGACGCGTGATCCGGAGGGGGCGCCGTTCCGCGAACGCGGCTTCGACGTGCAGTTCCAGATTCCGATCTTTGACGGTGGTGAAGTGCGCGTTCGACAGGCCGCAGAAATCTACAATCAGGCCTTCAACCTGTTGACCGAGAAGGCGGTGAATATCCGCTCCGAAGCCCGCGATGCCTTCAGGGTCTATCGCTCGACCTACGATATCGCCGGTCACTACCAGCGCGAGGTGCTGCCGCTCCGCAAGATCATCTCGGAGGAGATGCAATTGCGCTTCAGCAGCATGCAGGTCGATGTATTCGCGCTGTTGACCGAGGCCCGCCAACGCATCGCAGCTTTGCGCGCAGCC
Source organism: Tardiphaga sp. OK245 (assembly GCF_900108575.1). Lineage (NCBI taxonomy): Bacteria > Pseudomonadati > Pseudomonadota > Alphaproteobacteria > Hyphomicrobiales > Nitrobacteraceae > Tardiphaga > Tardiphaga sp. OK245. The sequence goes on from NZ_FNWZ01000006.1 coordinate 152,465, forward strand.
ATTGAAGCCAAGCGCAATTTCTGGCTCGCGCAGTCGGAACTGCAGACCGCGATCAATGGCGGCGGCCGCAGCGAACCATCATCCGAAACAAGATCCGCGACGGCCGCGCAGGCGTCCAGTGGAGGAGGGCACTGAAATGGAGAAAACCATGTTGTCCCGGCGAAACTTTCTCGGCACAGCCACGGTGCTTGCCAGTGCGGCTGCGGTGACCGGCCGCGCCCAGGCGGCGAGTATTCCCGAAGCGCCGATGATGGACAAAGTAACGATGCAGCCGCCGCTGCATCCGCCGAGCGGGCCCGACTACAATCCGGTGGTTACGCTCAACGGCTGGACATTGCCGTGGCGTATGAATGGCGACTGGAAGGAATTCCATCTGGTCGCCGAGCCCGTCGAGCGCGAATTCGCGGACGGCATGAAAGCATATCTCTGGGGCTACAACGGCCAGTCGCCGGGGCCGACGATCGAAACTGTCGAAGGCGACAAGGTTCGCATCTTCGTTACCAACAAACTGCCGGAGCACACCACCGTGCATTGGCACGGTGTGATCCTGCCAAGTGGCATGGATGGCGTCGGCGGGCTGAGCCAGCCGCACATCAAGCCCGGCAAGACCTTCGTCTACGAATTCGAGATGAAGCACAGCGGCACGTTCATGTATCACCCGCATTCGGACGAGATGGTTCAGATGGCGATGGGCATGATGGGGATGATGGTCGTGCATCCACGCGACAACAGCTTCCGGCCCGTCGATCGCGATTTCGTCTTCATCATGAGCAGCTATCTCATCGATCCCGGCACCTATCTGCCGAAGGTCAACGAGATGACCGACTTCAATATGTGGGCGTGGAACAGCCGCGTCTTTCCCGGCATCGATCCGCTGCCGGTTCGTCTCGGCGATCGCGTGCGGATACGGGTCGGCAATCTCACCATGACCAACCATCCGATCCATCTGCATGGCCACAAGTTCGCGGTCAGCTGTACCGATGGCGGATGGGTGCCCGACAGCGCGCAATGGCCGGAAGTCACCACTGACGTGCCGGTGGGGGCGATCCGCGCATTCGATTTTGTCGCCGACAATCCCGGCGATTGGGCGTTCCACTGCCACAAGTCGCATCACACCATGAATGCGATGGGTCACGACGTCAGAAACCTGATCGGCGTCTCCAAAAAGGATCTGGCGAAGGCAGTCGGCAAGCTCGCGCCGGACGCGATGGTGATGGGATCCACCGGAGGCGCCATGGGCGAGATGGAGATGCCGGCGCCGGATAACACGCTGCCGATGATGACGGGATCAGGACAGTTCGGCCCGATCGAGATGGGCGGCATGTTCAGCATCATAAAGGTGCGGGACGGGCTCGCGCGCGACGATTACCGCGATCCCGGTCCTTACGATTTCCCGAAGGGCACGGTGGCCTATGAGATCGAGGCGCCCCCAAGCGAAGCTCCACGACAGACGGGCGTGAAGGACAAAACCATCAAAGGCCAGGGATCGAAGCCGATGGATATGAAGAAGGGCATGAAAATGAAGGGAATGTAGGGCCAGGACTGCACATCGTCATCACAGACAACAAGCAACATGGAAAAACTGAAATGAACAAGACTCAAAAATACATCGGTTGCGGCGTCATGCTGGCCGCGATGGCTTACTCGGCTGCTGCGGCAGCCCATGACAAGCATGGAGGATATTCGGCCGGCGAACCCGGCGATCCCAAGAAGCCGGCGCGAGAGATCGTCGTCAGTATGAACGAGATGGACTATTCGCCTGCGGTCATTGAGGTCAAGCGCGGCGAGCAGATTCGCTTCGTCATCCGTAACGCGGGGACAGAAGCACATGAATTCCTGCTGGCGACCACGGCAGAGAATCTGAAGCACGGCGAAGCGATGAAGAAAAATCCCGATATGGAGCATGACGAGCCCAACGGCTTGCGTCTCGCCGCCAAGAAGTCCGGAGAAATCCTGTGGAAGTTCTCGAAGGCAGGGACGTTCGAATATTCATGCCTGATCCCGACGCATCGTGAATTGGGGATGACCGGCAAGGTTATCGTGAAATAGGCCGATGCAAATAGTTCAATCTCAAGCAAGGACCGCACTATGAAGACCAATGGATTTGTCGCGCTTGTCGCGTTTGTTGCGCTCTCAATGTTCTGCGTCGCGGGTTACGCGCAGGACGCTGCGGTGCGCGGAGAAGTGAAGAAGATCGATGAAGCGGCAGGTAAGATCACGCTGAAGCACGGTCCGATCAAGAGCCTCGATATGGACGAGGGCATGACCATGGTCTTTCGCGTGAAAGACCCGGCGATGCTGAAATCGGTCAAGGTGGGCGACAAGGTGAAGTTCGACGCCGGTCGCGTCGATGGTCAGATCGTCGTGACCTCCATCCAGAAATCCAAATAGCCGCGGGAAGATGGCGTCTAGGCTGAGCCTGGAACCGCCATCTATCCCACCGCCTAATGGCTGACGAAATGACGTGGGCGGCCTCTACCCGGGGGCGAGGGCGCCCCGATATCGATGGAACTTGATCGGTGGCGTATGATTCATTTCTTGCCCGATTCGCCGGGAGGCGCTAACCCCTCGCCATGGGAAAAAGACTGATTCCGCCGGAGCCGGCTGAAATTCACGAAGTGCAGCTGCGGGACGCGCTCGAGGAGCGCTATCTCGCTTATGCGCTGTCAACGATTATGCATCGGGCGCTGCCGGATGCGCGGGACGGCTTGAAGCCGGTTCACCGCCGCATCCTCTATGGCATGCGCCTGCTGCGGCTCGATCCGGGCACGCCGTTCAAGAAATCCGCCAAGATCGTCGGCGACGTGATGGGCTCGTTCCATCCGCATGGCGACCAGTCGATCTATGACGCGTTGGTGCGCCTCGCGCAGGACTTCTCGTCACGCTATCCGCTGGTCGACGGCCAGGGCAATTTCGGCAATATCGACGGCGATAGCGCGGCAGCCTATCGTTATACCGAAGCCCGCATGACCGATGTTGCGCGGCTGCTGCTCGAAGGCATCGACGAAGACGCGGTCGAGCTGCGCCCGAATTACGACGGCCAGACCAAAGAGCCGGCCGTGCTGCCGGGTGGTTTTCCGAACCTGTTGGCCAATGGCGCGCAGGGCATCGCGGTCGGCATGGCCACCTCGATCCCGCCGCACAACGTCGCCGAGCTCTGCGACGCCGCGCTGCATCTGATCGACAAGCCCGACGCCAAATCGAAATCGCTGATGCGCTGGGTGAAGGGACCGGATTTCCCGACCGGCGGCATCATCGTCGATTCCAAGGAAAGCATTGCCGAGGCCTATATGACCGGGCGCGGCTCGTTCCGCACCCGCGCCAAGTGGCATGTAGAAGAGGGCGTCCGGGGTGCCTGGAATGTCGTGGTCACCGAGATTCCGTGGTTGGTGCAGAAGTCGCGGCTGATCGAGAAGATCGCCGAGCTCCTGAACGACAAGAAGCTGCCGCTGATCGGCGATATCCGCGACGAGTCCGCCGAAGACATTCGCGTCGTCATCGAGCCGAAGACGCGCAATGTCGATGCCGGCCTGGTAATGGAGTCGCTGTTCAAGCTTACCGAGCTCGAGAGCAAGATTCCGCTGAACCTCAACGTGCTGGTCAAGGGCCGCATCCCCAAGGTGCTCGGCCTCGCCGAGTGTCTGCGCGAATGGCTCGACCATCTGCGCGACGTACTGCTGCGCCGCTCCAACTTCCGCAAGAACCAGATCGAACATCGGCTGGAAGTGCTCGGCGGTTACCTGATCGCCTATCTCAATATCGATGAAGTCATTCGGATCATCCGCACCGAGGATGAGCCCAAGCCGGCTTTGATGAAGGCATTCAGCCTCACCGAATTGCAGGCCGAGTCGATCCTGAACATGCGGCTGCGCTCTTTGCGCAAGCTCGAAGAGTTCGAGATCAGGAAAGAAGACAAGGAGCTCCGCGCGGAGCTCAAGGGCATCAACGCGATCCTGAAGTCCGAGACCGAACAGTGGGCCAAGGTCGGCGAGCAAGTCCGCAAGGTGCGCGACATCTTCGGGCCGAAGACGCCGCTCGGCAAACGCCGCACCGTGTTCGCGGATGCGCCGGAGCACGATCTCGCAGCGCTCGAAGAGTCGCTGGTCGAGCGCGAGCCCGTTACGGTGGTGATTTCGGAGAAGGGCTGGGTCCGCACGCTGAAGGGCCAGGTCGCAGATCTCTCCAATCTGACCTTCAAGACCGACGACAAGCTCGACAAGGCGTTCTTCGCCGAGACCACGTCGAAGCTGATGCTGCTGGCCACCAATGGACGGTTCTATTCGCTCGACGTGTCGAAGCTGCCGGGCGGTCGCGGCCATGGCGAGCCGATCCGCCTGTTCATCGACATGGAAGGCGATGCCGCCATCGTTTCGATGTTCGTGCATAAGGGCGGCCGCAAGTTCCTGATTGCCAGCCATGACGGTCAGGGCTTCCTCGTCAATGAGGACGACTGCGTCGGCACCACCCGCAAGGGCAAGCAGGTGCTGAATGTCGAGATGCCGAACGAGGCGCGGGCGCTGACGGTGGTCGGCGAAGGCAGCGATCAGGTCGCTGTCATCGGCACCAACCACAAGATGGTGATCTTCCCGCTCGACCAGGTGCCGGAAATGGCGCGTGGCCGCGGCGTGCGGCTGCAAAAATACACCAGCGCAGGCCTGTCGGATGTCACCACTTTCGTAGCCAAGGAAGGCCTGACCTGGAAGGATTCCTCCGACCGCGAGCATAGCCTGACTTGGAAGGAATTGGCCGACTGGCGCGGCAACCGTGCGGACGCCGGCCGTCTCGCGACCGGGCTGCCGAAGTCGAACAAGTTCGGCCGCGTCATCGAGTAGGCATCGAGGCCCTCACTCTCTGCTTGTCGTCCTCGCGGATGCTGGGCCGACATGCAGGCATGCGGCGAATACAAGTCTAACCCAGCGCTTCTTCCTTGACGCGGCTCGCCAGCACCTTGTCGATGCGGCGGCCGTCGAGGTCCATGACCTCGAACCGCCAGGCATGCGAGACGATCTCGTCGCCGACCTCGGGAATCTTGCCGAACTCCTGCAACAGAAATCCTGCAAAGGTCTGATAGGGGCGCGACTGCGCGGGCAATTCGATGCCGAGCAGCGCGGCGAATTCCACCGCGGGCATCCAGCCGGAGATGAGGTAGGAGCCGTCCTCGCGTTTGTGGAAGGCGACCTCGGCCGGGCCTTCCTCGGTGTGAAAGGCGCCGACGATCGACTCCAGAATATCCGCTGATGTCACCACGCCCTGGAACACGCCGTATTCGTCATGCACGAGGCCGATATGGAATGGCGAGTCACGCAGGATCGCCACCACGTCGCGCGCGTCCACCGTGTCGGGAATGACCGGAGCCTCGCGCACCAGCGCACGGATGTCCGGCGTCTTGCCGCTCAAATACACATCGAGCAGATCCTTGGCCTGCACGATGCCGATGGCGGAATCGCCGTCGCCATCGAACACCGCAAAGCGCGAATGCGAGCTGCCGGCGAGTTCGGCCTGGATGGTCTCGATGGGGTCGGCAAGATCGATCATCGCCACTTCATGGCGCGGCGTCATGACGGCACCGACGGGTAGGTCGCCGAGGCGCATCACGCCTGCGATCATTTCCTTTTCGCCGGGCTCCAATACGCCGGCGGTTTCCGCTTCGGTCACGAGCGTGCGGATTTCGTCTTCGCTGACCTTCTCCTCGGCTTCACCGCGCTGGCCCAGCAGAAAAAGGATCGCCTTGCCGGAACGATCGAGCAGCCACACCAGCGGCAGTGAGATTTTTGCGAGCAGCACCATGGCCGGCGCAACGCGCACGGCCACGGCTTCGGGATCGCGCAGCGCAATCTGCTTCGGCACGAGTTCGCCGATGATGAGCGAGGCGTAAGTAATGACCGATACGACGATGCCGACGCCGAGCGTATCGGCGAGGCCTTTCGATAGGCCAAGGTCAAGCAACAGTATCGTGAGACGCTGGCCCAGCGTCGCACCGGAGAAGGCGCCTGACAATACGCCGATCAGCGTGATGCCGATCTGCACGGTGGAGAGGAACTTGCCGGGATCGGAGGCCAGCGCCAGAGCGCGGCGAGAGCCTGTCACACCTTTTTCAACCAGAGCGGCGAGGCGGGCAGGACGGGAGGATACGATCGCCAGCTCCGACATTGCGAGCAGGCCGTTGACGACGATCAGGATCGCAACGATCCCGAGTTCGAGAGATAACACGCTTTATCCTTTTGGGTGATGTGCCCTTATTGTAGTCGATCCGCTGCTCCTGCGCCATGGTCGAGCGTGCGGCGCGACACATGGGCTCACACCCCTTGAAACGGAGATAGTTCGGCTGCGCGACAGCACCATCGCATTGATGTACTTGCTGTGACAATCAGAGATGGTATTCTGAAGCCGTCGCGGATTTGTACGCATAGACAATCGATGCGGGGCGGGTGTGCCGATGATGTCCTTTAATGGTCCGCTCCGACAATTTGATCGTAATCACGCTTGTATTTCGCACATATGCTTGAGCGTAATAAGCGGCATCGTTCTGGCTGGACTAATGTCACTGTCTGCCTTGGCTGCCGACAAGCCGCCGCTTAGCCCCGATATCCTAGCTCCGACATCGACGTCCTCCAAGATCTCGGCGATCATTGAGTTCGGTCTCGCGGCTATCGATAGTGCACTGGAACGCAAGATCCCGCGCCGGCTGGCGACGTTCGAAGATGATGGGCGCAGTTGTTGGAACAGGAGAATCCTTGGCCGCGATGTGAACATCGATTGCAGCTATGAGGGAACGATCGATCGCACCGGTCCGATCTCGCTCCGTACGGAGGCTGGCAAGCTGAATGCATCGATGCCGCTGTTCGGAAGTGTCGAAGGGCAGGGCATTGGTCGCTTCGCGCGGCTGCTGCATGGTGAGGGCGAGGGCGCGATGATGGTCTATGCCAGTGCGCGGCCGCGGCTTCGACCGGACTGGTCGGTGTTGCTGGACATGAGCGAAGGCTTCCGCTGGCAGGAGCCGCCGACGTTGCAAATCCTCGGTTTCCGGATCAACTTGTCGAGGTATGTCGAGCCCAAGATCCGCGCGCAGCTGTCGCGCGTGCAGGGCGATGTAGCGAAAAACATTGCTGCGCTGAATATTAAAGCCAAGGCGACATCCGCGTGGCAGCACGCGTTTGCGACGGTGCCGATTGTCGATCAGCCAGCGATCTGGCTGCAGACGACGCCACAGAGTGTCGCTTTCTCGGGCGTGCGCGCCGAAGGCAAGGTGCTGGAAGGCTCGCTCGAGATCGCAGGCAGGACCGTTACGGGGATCGGAACGCCGCCACCGGACAATGCGCCGACACCGTTGCCGGCTCTGGGCAGCGAGGTCAGCGATCCCGGCCGTTTCGAGATCATCGTGCCAGTCACCATCGACTACGCAGCGATCAAGCAGAAAGTGCAGGACGCTATCGCCGCCAACGCGGGCGGTGGGCCGAACATCAATGGCTTCGACATTTATCCGTCGGCGGGCAAACTCGTGGTCGGCCTGCGCGTCGGTGCGTCGTCCACAGACGCTGCTGGCGAATGGATCTATCTCACCGCGACGCCAAAGGTCGACGATGCGACGCAGATGGTCGCTTTTCCGGATTTGGCATTTCAGGCGGATGCGGCGGCAGCATCATCGGACATCGCAGCGATACTCGGCAATTCGGCCTTTCTGCAACAGCTGCGACAACGCCTCAGCGTCGGCTATCAGGCCGAGCGCGATCGTTTCATCGCATCGGCGAATGCGAAGCTGACGCGGCCGCTCGCCGACGGCTTTCGGAGCGAAGGACAATTGCAGTCGGCAGGTCTCGCGAACTTGCAGCTGCTATCTGACGGACTGCGGATTAACCTGCGCGCCAACGGCCGGCTGAAGTTGCTTTACGGGCTTTGATGCCGCGAAAGCGCGTTCGTTTACAACGAGAATGCTATAAATTTGACGAGGCGCCGATGACAATCCAGCTTCAACCCGCACTTCGAATAATCGCTGCATTGGCGACTGTAGGGTTCTCATTCCTCGCACAAAGCGCCTCGGCGCAAACGCCATTCTATCAGGCCTCCGCGCAGGAACTCACCGGTTCCCCCGGCACGTTGATCCGCTCCGAGCCGATGGCTTTCGCGCCGGTGGGCGCGCAAGCCTGGCGCATCCTGTATCGATCGACCGGTCTCGAAGGCCAGCCGACTGCGGTCTCTGGTGTCGCCGTCATTCCCGCAGGCGAGCCGCCGGCCGATGGACGGCCGATCGTGGCATGGGCTCATCCGACCACAGGCGTCGTCCCGCATTGTGCACCGTCGCTGGCGCTGTTCGTGTTTCAGCAAATGATGGGCCTGCGACCACTGATCGAGCGTGGCGCGGTCGTCGTCGCGACCGATTATCCGGGACTCGGCACTGCCGGACCACACCCTTACCTTGTCGGGACCAGCGAGGGCCGCGCGGTGCTCGATTCCGTGCGCGCGGCGCGGATGTTGCCGGGCTCCGGCGGCGCCCGCAGTTTTGCAGTGTGGGGCCATTCGCAGGGGGGCCACGCCGCGCTCTACACGGGCCTGCTGGCAAAGACCTATGCGCCGGAACTCAACCTGGTCGGCGTTGCGGCGGCGGCGCCCGCCACCGACCTGATCACGTTGATGGGCGACGACTTCAAGACATCCGGTGGCAAGAATCTCACCGCGATGACCCTGTGGTCCTGGACGCGTGTCTTCGGGGCGCCGATCGACAAGGTCGTACTTGCGGCCGCTATTCCCACCGTCGACCGGCTAGCGAACGATTGCATCGAGTCGATCTTCGATATCATCGAACGCGGCGCTGCCGAGAAGACCCTCGAGCAGACGTTCCTCTCCGTGTCCAACATCGCCACGATCGACCCGTGGAAGACGTTGGCCGCGCGCAATACGCCGGGTGTTCTGCCGAAGACCATTCCGCTGTTTCTGGCGCAGGGTGCTAATGACGATCTCGTGCAGCCCGCGGTGACAAAAGCTTACTTCCAGCGCCAGTGCAAGGCCGGCAGCCGCGTCACCATGTTGCTGATGCCGAACGTCGGTCATGGCTTTGCCGGCCGCGATGCCGCCAATGACGCCGTTAACTGGATGAGCGAACGCTTTGCTGGCAATGCAGCGCCAAGCGACTGCTGAACGCCAACTCTGCGCAATATGTGATGTCGCTACGCGATGTCACCGTACACGCGTCATCATCGCGACGATGTGACCGCCGCGTGACGTTTGATAAGTCAACTATCCCGTCGGATAGGGCAGATACCTCCGCATCGCACTTGCGGCGGCGCGCCTTGATATTATTTCGCTTGATGTCGAATTGATATAGCGCATGATGCGGCGATATCGGATGTCGCCGCGGGGGTCTGGTTTTGAAGAATTCAATCGGTTTTTCTCGCGTTCTTTCTCGATTATATGACACTGGCAATGCCTTTGCGTCGTGTTTGTCGGTCGTAACGCCTGTTGTGGCTCTTCTCCTGCTCGCCGGCTGCGGCAAGAAGGAAGAGGCCGCTGCACCTCCGCCGCCACCGGTCACGGTGGCCAATCCCACCAAGAAGGTCACGACCGATTGGGATGAATTCACCGGCCGCTTCGATGCGATCGAACAGGTGCAGATCCGCGCCCGCGTAACCGGCTTCGTTACCAAGGTTGCCTTCACGGACGGCGCCGTCGTCAAGGCCGGCGATCTGCTGTACGAAATCGATCCGCGCCAGTATCAGGCTGCAGCGGAGCAGGCGCAGGGCCAGCTCGACGATGCCAAGGCCAAGGTCGTGCTGGCGGAGAAGGAGCTGGAGCGCGCCACCACGCTGATCAAGACCCAGGCGATCTCCGAGAATATCGTCGATCAACGCAGCCAGGCAATAGCTGCCGCGCAGGCAGCGACGCTGCAGGCCGAAGGTGCGCTGAAGCAAGCGCAACTCAATGTCGAATATACCAAGGTAGTCGCGCCGATCGCCGGCCGCGTCAGCCGTCATCTCGTGACAGTCGGCAACCTGGTGCAAGGCAGCGAGAGTGGCGCGACGCTGCTGACCTCGATCGTGTCGCTGAGCCCCATCTACGTCTATTTCGACACCGACGAAGCCACTTACGTCCGCAACAGCAAGCTGTGGTTTGAGGGCAAGCGGCCGAGTTCGCGCGATACGCCCAATCCCGTGCAGATCACGCTGGTCGGCGAAACCAAGCCGTCGCACGAGGGCAAGATGGACTTCCTCGATAACCGGCTCGACGTCGGCACCGGCACACTGCGCGGCCGCGCCATTGTCGATAACAAGGACCTCTCCATCCTGCCTGGCCAGTTCGCCCGGGTCCGGGTCATTGCCAGCGGCGAATATGAAGCGCTGTTGATTCCTGATGCTGCGGTCGCCAACGACCAATCACGCAAGATCGTGATGGTGGTGAAAGCCGATGACACGGTGGAGGCGCGGCCTGTGACACTTGGTCCGTTGGATGGCGGATTGCGGGTGATCAGGGAAGGGCTCAAACCCGACGATCGGGTAATCGTCGACGGGATTCAGCGCGCCCGTGTGGGCGCCAAGGTGGCGCCGAAGATGGCGGCCGCGACGCCCGCACCAGCAGCTGGCACAAAGCCATGAATCTGGGCAGCCTCTCCGTCAACCGGCCCATCCTGGCGATGGTGCTCTCCATCGTGCTCCTGATCGTCGGCGCGCTTGCTTACACGACCTTGCCGGTTGCGGAATATCCGCAGGTGGCGCCGCCGACCGTGGTCGTGACCACGCAATATCCCGGCGCATCGGCACAGACTGTGTCGGATACCGTCGCGACGCCGATCGAGCAGGAAATCAATGGCGTCGAGGACATGCTGTATATCTACAGCCAGGCCACCTCGAACGGCCAGCTCAACATCACCGTGACTTTCAAGCTCGGCACCGATCTGGATAAAGCCCAGGTGCTGGTGCAGAACCGCGTGGCCATCGCGCAGCCGCGGCTGCCGGAGGAGGTCCAGCGCAACGGCGTCGTCACCCGCAAGAACAGTCCCGACCTGATGATGGTCGTGTTCATGCTGTCGCCTAACGACACTTACGACCAGCTCTACATTTCGAATTACGCGCTGCGTCAGGTCCGCGATCCGCTCCTGCGCCTCGATGGCATCGGCGACATTACCATCTTCGGCGCGCGCGATTATTCGATGCGGCTGTGGCTGGATCCTGACAAGATTGCCACGCTGGGCATGACCGCAGGCGACGTGCTGACTGCCATCCGCGCGCAGAATTTGCAGATTGCGGGCGGCCAGGTCGCCGAGCCGCCGATTGCAGATCGCGCGTTTCAGCCTAACCTGACCTTCACCGGTCGTCTGAAGGAGCCGCGGCAGTTCGAGGACATCGTATTGAAAGCCGGCGACGATGGCCGTCTGGTGCGTCTCCGCGATGTCGCGCGCGTCGAGATAGGTGCGCTGTCGTCGACCACCAACGGCTTCCTGTTGCGCAAGGAAGCGGTGGCCATGCTGGTCTATCAGCGTCCGGGTTCCAACGCGTTGGCGACCGCGAAGAACATCGAAGAGGAGATGAAGAAGCTCAAGGCCGATTTCCCGAAGGGGCTGGACTACAATATCGGCTACAACCCGACCGAATTCATCGCCCAGTCGGTTTCGGAGCTGATCAAGACTATCTATGAAGCCATGGTGCTGGTGGTCATCGTCGTGCTGGTGTTCCTGCAGGGCTGGCGACCGGCGATCATTCCCATCATCGCGATTCCGGTGTCGCTGGTCGGCACATTCGCCGTGATGGCCGCGCTGGGCTTCTCGATCAACAACCTTACTCTGTTCGGACTTGTGCTCGCGGTGGGCATTGTCGTCGACGACGCCATCGTGGTGGTCGAGAATGTCGAGCGCCATCTCGGCGACGGCATGAGCCGGCGCGACGCCGCACTGCTGACCATGGACGAGGTCGGCGGCGCGCTGATCTCGATCGCGCTGGTGCTGTGTGCGGTCTTCGTGCCCACGGCATTTCTCGGCGGCATCTCCGGGCAGTTCTTCCAACAATTCGCCATCACGATCGCGGTCGCAACGGCGATCTCATGCTTCTGTTCGCTGACGTTGTCGCCGGCACTGGCGTCGCTGATCCTGCAGCCGCATCACGAGAAGAAACCGCCGGCGAGCTGGAATTTTCTGGCACGAGGATGGGCGGCGTTCACCGGCGTGTTCAATCGCGGTTTCGACCGCCTGTCGCATGCCTATGGCGGCCTCGCAGGCTTCGTTATCAAGCATTCAGCGCTGATGCTGATCCTGTATGTCGCCCTGATCGGCTCCGCTGGCTGGCTGCTCTACGCCACACCGCAAGGCTTCATTCCGGCGCAGGACCGTGGCTATGTCATCGTCGTTGCGCAATTGCCCGGTGCCTCATCACTGGCGCGCACGACGGCGATCGTCAAACAGATCGAAGGGATCGTGCTGGATACGCCCGGTGTCGCGCGGATGCCGGCGCTGGCCGGCCTGTCCGGCGCGACCTTCACGCAGGCCGGCAATGCGGCCGCCATGTTCCCGGTGTTCGAGAATCCGGAGGAGCGCGCCAAGAAGGGGCTGAGCGCGGGAGCCATCACGGCTGAATTGCGCAAGCGCCTCTCGGTGATCGAAGGCGCTTTCATCATCGTGCTGCCGCCACCCGCGGTGCCGGGTATCGGCACCGGCGGTGGTTTCGCCATGCGGATCGAGGATCGTCAGGGCAGGGGGCCGCAACTGCTGGCCGCGGCGACCGATGAGCTCGTGAATGCCGCGCGCCGGGCGCCGGGCCTGACGTCGGTGTTCTCGCCGTTCTCCGCCAACACGCCGCAGGTGTTCGTCGATATCGACCGCCAGAAGGCGCAGATGCTCGGCGTGCCCATGCAGAACGTGACCGAGGCGATCGAGACCTATTTCGGTTCGACCTATGTCAACGACTTCAACATTCTCGGCCGCACCTATCACGTCACCGCGCAGGCGGATTATCCGTTCCGCAAGGAAACGGCGGATTTGGCGCGGCTGCAGACCCGCAACAGCGCGGGCAACATGGTGATGCTGGGCAGTGTCGTGAATTTCAGCGACACGGCAGGTCCGGACCGCGTCGCGCGCTATAATCTCTATCCGTCGTCCGAGTTGCAAGGTGACACGCTGCCGGGCACCAGCTCGGCCACGGCGCTCACGACCATGAAGAAGCTCGCGGACGACACGCTGCCGAGCGGTTTCGCGTTTGAATGGACCGATCTGTCCTATCAGCAGTCCACCGGCGCCAATGCGGGTCTCTATATTTTCCCGATCTGCGTGCTGTTCGTGTTCCTGGTGCTGGCCGCGCAATATGGCAGCTGGACATTGCCGTTCACGATCATCCTGATCGTGCCGATGTGCCTGCTCGCGGCCACCATCGGCGTACGCATCATGGGGCAGGACATCAACATCCTCACCCAGATCGGTTTCGTCGTGCTGGTCGGCTTGGCGGCAAAGAATGCGATCCTGATCGTCGAGTTTGCCCGCGACATCGAGCAGGAAGGCCGCGACCAGCTCGAAGCCGTGATCGAGGCCTGCCGTTTGCGTATCCGCCCGATCCTGATGACGTCTTTCGCCTTCATTCTCGGCGTGCTGCCGCTGGTGATCTCGTCGGGCTCCGGCTCGGAGATGCGTCAGGCCGTCGGTGTTGCGGTGTTCTTCGGCATGATCGGCGTCACGATCTTCGGCCTCGTTTTCACGCCGGTCTTCTACATCCTGATCCGGCGCCTGTTCCCCGGCTCCGTCGAGGTTCACGCCAAGAAGCAAGGCGCGCATGGTTAAAGCGCCGCAGGATGGGTTTCGCAAAGGCTCAACCCATCCTACAAGTGTCTCATGGAAACTGCCGCACGCATTGAACTGATGAGCTGGCTGGTCGGCGAGGGTCTGACCGGCCTTCCCGAAAACGACCTGATCCGTGGCTTCTGCGAGCGCTGCCGTGCCGGCGGCATCGATGTATCCCGTGGCCTAGTCTTCATTGACACGCTACATCCGATCTTCGAGGGCCGTGGCTTCCGCTGGAACGACACGGCCAGCAACGAGAGTGACGTGTTCGAATACGGCTCGACCGAGATCGGCGAGGCTGCCGCGAACTGGCGACGATCGGTATTCTTCCACATGCTGGAAGAGGGGCACGACGAATTGCGGCTCGATCTGCACGCGCCCGGGATCGCTGACCGCTTCTCGATGGTCAGCAGCTTGCAGGAAGGCGGTCACCGCCATGGCGCCGTGTTCCTGCACAAATTCGGCGAGGCTGGCTCGATGGGGCAGATGGATTGCCTCTATTCGTATTGGGCCACGCGCCATGAAGACGGGTTCGACGAGCGCCAGATGTCGGCGCTGCGCGAACTGGTGCCGATGCTCGGTCTCGCCATCAAGTCGGGAGCCCAGATGGAGATCGCGCGCACGCTTGGCCGCGTCTATCTCGGCCGCGATGCCGCCGAACAGGTTCTGCGCGGCAAGATCGCGCGAGGCGTCACCGAGCGTATCAATGCGGTGTTGTGGTTTTCCGACCTGCGCAACTCCACGGGGATCAGCGAGGCGATCGGACCGGACGAGATCATCCCGTTCTTGAATGACTATGCCGAAGCCTCGATCGCTGCGATCCATGATGTCGGCGGCGACGTGCTCAAACTTATCGGCGACGGCATTCTGGCGATGTTCACCGGCGACGACATGGTGAAGGCGAAGCGCAACGCCTTGCGCGCCGAACATCAGTTCCGCAAGAATATCGCCAAGCTGAATGCGAAACGACTAGCGGCGAACCGGCCGGTCACGACTGCCTATGTCGGTCTGCATGAGGGCGAAGTATTCTACGGCAATATCGGCAGCGACGAGCGGCTCGATTTCACCGTGGTTGGTCCCTCGGTCAATGAGGTGAGCCGCATCGCTTCCATGTGCTCGTCGGTCGATCGGCCGCTGTTGACCTCGTCCGCGTTCCAGGCCGGGCTCGACGCGGCCGGCCGCAAATATCTGGTCTCCACGGGCCGCTACGCCTTGCGCGGTATCGGCCGTGCGCAGGATCTCTACACGCTGGATCCCGAGATCGACAGCGACGAGGTCGTGCGCGGCGGCTATGAGCGCTATCTGGCCCGTTAGCTGACCGCAGTGGCTGGCTGGCGCATCGTGTAGAGTACGATGGCGATCAGGCAGGCTGCACCGAGAACGATGCCGAGCGCCAATGCGGCCTGCGGCACGATCGTGGCTGACAGGGATACGCCGATCGCGGCCCCCATCATCTGCCAGAAGCCGAGCAGCGCCGAGGCGGCGCCGGCATGGGTGCCGAATGGCGACAGCGCCTGAGCCGTGCCGAGCGGATTGACCACGCCCATGCCCAGCAGGAACACGCAGGTCGCGGCGATGAAGGTGACGACGTTGCCGTGGAAATAGGCGGTCGCGAGCACCGCGATGCTGCCGATGAACGCGATCAGCAATCCATAGCGAATGGCCCGATCCAGCCCGAAGCGGGGAGCGAGGCGGGCGGCCAGCATGCCGGAGCCGAACACAACCAGCACGGTGCCCGCAAAGAACAGCCCGAGCGCAATCGGTGTGAAGCCGTAGCCCTCAATGAGAACGCGAGGTGCTGCGGAGAAGATCGAGAACAGTCCACCCATGATCAGGCCAACTGTGGCGGCCGGGATCAGGAAGTGGCGGTTCACCGAGAGCTTGAGATAGGTCGCGCTGACGGCGAGCGGATTGAGCGGGATACGCGTTGTGGTGTGGGTTTCGCCGAGCACCAGGATATAACTGAGAGCCGACAATACGGCGAAGGCGCCGACGAAAACAAATTCTGAACGCCATCCGAAAAAGTAATCGAGCCCGCCACCGAGCAGCGGGGAGAAGCCGGGAGCTGCGGCCTGCGCGATCATCACCAAGGTGAGTGCACGTGCCAGCGCTGCGCCGCTGAACAGGTCGCGGGCGATCGCGCGCGAGAGAACCGAGGTCGAACAGGCGCCTGCGGCCTGGATGGCGCGGCCGATCAGCAGCGAAGGAAGATCAGTCGAGACGCCACACCAGATACTGCCGATGATGAAGACAGCGAAACCGGCCAGCACCGGCATGCGACGCCCGTAACGGTCGGAGATTGGCCCGACCAGCAATTGCCCAAGCGCGAAGACCAGCAAAAACACAGTGATCGATGCCGTGACTGCGGGCGTCGTCACCTGCAACGATACCGCCATCTGTGGCAGCGATGGCAGCAGGATGTTGGTCGCCAGGGTGCCCATCGAGGCCAGCCCCGCGAGGACCGCGATCTGCGATGCGGTGGAGGATGCTTCCTGCGGCGGGGTGTCTGCCATGGCGTCTGCCGTGCGGTCGGTCATATGATCATCCTCATTTTATAAATGATGTACATCATATAATGCGGCCTGCAAAGAGCAGGGCAGTCATGCGGTATTCCGGGAGGACCACCGCTGCGTTCCCGGCGGTGGTCGAGGCTGATGGATCAGTTGCCGTACAGGTAATTCGGCAGCCACAGCGTCAGGCCGGGCCAGATATACATCAGCACCATGCAGATGATGACGATGAGCATGTAGGGCATCATGCCGGAGAAGATCTGGTTCAGCGTCACATGCGATGGCGCGACGCCTTTCAGATAGAAGGCGGACATCGCGACCGGCGGCGACAGGAAGGCGGCCTGCAGGTTGACGAAGACGAGCACGCCCCAGAGGATCGGGTCGATGCCGAAATGCTTCAGCATCGGCAGGAAGATCGGCACGAAGATCACGATGATCTCCGTCCATTCCAGCGGCCAGCCGAGGATGAAGATGATCGCCTGCGACAGGATCATGAACTGGACCGGCGTCAGGTTTAGCGACAGTACCCAGCTCTCCAGCAGCGCCTGTCCGCCGAGAATGGCGAACACCGCGGAAAAGAGCGCCGAGCCGACGAACAGCCAGCACACCATGGAGGTGGTCTTGGCGGTCAGGAATACGGCCTCCTTGGTGCGTTTCCAGTCCAGCGTGCGCGCCTGGAAGGCGAGCAGGAACGCGCCGGCGGCACCGACGGCGGCGGACTCTGTTGCCGTCGTGATGCCGAGCAGGATCACGGCCAGCACGATGGCAGTCAGGATGCCGAGCGGCATCACGGACGATGTCAGCAGCCGCAGCACCTCGAACTCCGCGGCGCCCATGGTCCAGTAGTAATAGAACAGCATCAGCGCGATGATGGCTGCCGTGAAGGCGAAGTAGGTGTAGAATTCCGGCGGCGGCCCGGCATCGACCGGCGCATTCGTCGGACTGTTTTGCAGATCGGCATTGCCCATCTGCTGGAGTACTTCCGGTTCACTCTCTTTTGCCGAGCCGGACTGGGCGGCGCCCAGCTCCTCCAGTTTTTCTTCTTCAGGTGCGACAGTGGCGCCGGACTGAACCCGCTCGGTGATCGCGGCCGGCGCGGGGGCGTCGGGCTGCGGATGGATGACGACATACCACCACGCGGCCCAGAGCGTGGTCAGCGCCAGGACCAGCGGCACCAAAGCAAAGCCGAGATTCTTCAGGATCGTCGCATAGGTGACCCGCGCGCCGTCCATGGTCAGCGCCATGGCGCGCGACGGTGCCACGGCAGCCGTCAGCAGGGCCGGCAGCATCTTGTGCGAATAGGCTTGCTGCAGATCGGCAATCCACGGCCGGACGGGCACGCGCGTTTCGCTCTCGGGCAGCTTCGGCGCGATCTTCGGGTTAATGAGCGCCCAGCCGATGATGTAGACGAGATAGAGGAAGGCCAGAAAGAAGCCCGGAAACATCGCAGCGGCATAGAGCTTCACGACAGACTGTCCGGCGACGGCGGCATAGACGATGATCATCACCGATGGCGGGATCAGGATGCCCAGCGTGCCGCCAGCCGTGATCACGCCGGACGCCAGCTTGACGTCATAGCCGGCCTTCAGCATCGGATTGAAAGCGATCACGCCCATCAGTACGACGACAGCGCCGACGAGGCCTGAGGCAATGCCCCAGAAAGTGCAGACGATCAGCGTCGCCACCGCCAGCGAGGCCGGGACGCGGCGGAAGGCCAACTGGATCGAATAGAACATCTTGTCGACCAGCGCGCCACGTTCCATCACATAGCCCATCAGCACGAAGAGCGGGATGGAGATCAGGACGTCGTTGGTCATGGCGCCATAGGTGCGCTGGACCATCAGATCGAAGATGTGGTTGTCGGCCCAGGACTCACCCGCGCGGTAATAGGCGAAGAAGCCGAAGAACATGCCGAGACCCATCAGCGTGAAGGCCGTGGGGAAGCCCAGCATGATCACGACAACGATGAGGCCGAGCATCAGGAGGCCGAGTGCAGGATCGCTCATTTTTGCGTCTCCCCGCCCATGCCGCGCTGGCGTGCGCTTTCCTCGATCTCCTGCGCCTGCGCGATGGCATTTCTGCGCACTTCATCATCGACGTATTCGCTATGGGCGAGTTGCTCCTCGACGACATCGATTTCGGACACGTCCTTGAGCCGGCTCGGCCACACGCCCGTCTTCAGGCAAATCGCGGCGCGGGCGATTTCGGCGAGGCCCTGCAGCAGCAGCAACGCGCCGGCCAGCGGGATCATCGCCTTGAAATGATAGACAGGCGGTCCGTCCGCCGTGACGTTGGAGTGCTCGCGGATACGCCAGCTGTCGCCCGCATAGTCCCAGCCCGCATAGACCAGCGCGGCAATGCCAGGCAGGAAGAACACGATGTAGAGCACGAGATCGAGCGAGGCCTGCGTGCGCGGCCGCATCGAGCTGTATAGAAAGTCGCCACGGACGTGGCCGTTCTGCGCCAGCGTATAGGCGCCGCACAGCATGAACAGGGTGCCATAGAGCATGTTCGACGCGTCGAAGATCCATGCGGTCGGCATGTTCAACATATAGCGCTTGAACACTTCGGCGCAGACGAGGCCCATCAATCCCAAGATGAGCCAGGCCGCGGCCTTGCCGGTGAATGTGCTGATACCGTCAATGGAATGCAGGAAGCGCTCGGAAGTCATGTCATTCAGGCCACTGATGCAGGAAACGTCGATGTAGATTTCGTCCGGCGCGGATGTACTGCAAGCGGCAACAGCAAGGCATCATCCGGGAGAGGGTCCCGGATGACGCGAGGCATGTGCGCCTGATGGCGTCAGGTCTTCTTCTTCGCGTTCGGGCCGAAGTAATGATTATAGGCCATGCGACGATTCACGACCGTATCCTGCTCCCACTGCGTGGCGCGCTTGGCGAAGGCCTGCTGGGATTCGGAGATTTCCTTGAAGAGAGGATTTTCGGCCGACTTCTTGGCGACGACCTCGTCATAGACTTCGAGCTGCTTCTGCAGGATCGAGTCCGGCGTCTTGTAGAACTTGACCTTGTCCTTGCTCTGCATCTCCGCATAGTCCTGCGAATAGCGGTCGATGGCCTTCCAGGACATTTCTTGACCGGCCGCATCGGCGGCGCCCGAGATGATCGCCCGCAGCTTCTCCGGCAGGGCGTCATATTTGGTCTTGTTGAACAGGATTTCGAACTGTTCGGCATTCTGGTGGTAGCTCTGCAGCATGCAGGTCTTGGAAACGTCGGGGAAACCGAGGATGCGATCCGACGAGGCGTTGTTGAATTCGGCCGCATCGAGCAGGCCGCGATCCATCGCCGAGACGATTTCGCCGCCGGGCAATGCGTTCACCGCGGCGCCCAGACCAGTGAACACGTCGATGGAGATGCCGACGGTGCGGAATTTCACACCCTTGAGATCATCGGCCTTGGTGACCGGCTTCTTGAACCAGCCGAGCGGCTGGGTCGGCATCGGCCCGTAAGGCAGCGACACCACATTCGCGCCGATCGACGCATAGAGCTTGGCCAACAGCTCCTTGCCGCCGCCGAATTTGTGCCAGGCCAGCAGCATGTTGGCATCCATCGCATAGGCCGGGCCGGAGCCCCACAGCGCCAGCGCGGTCTGCTTGCCGTAGTGATAGACCATCACGCCGTGGCCGCCGTCGAGCGTGCCTTTGGAGACCGCATCGAGCAGGCCGAAGGCCGGGACTACGGCGCCGGCCGGAAGCACCTCGATCTTGAGGTCGCCGCCGGTCATGTCGTTGACCTTCTTGGCGTAGTCGAGCGCGTATTCGTGGAAGATGTCCTTGGCCGGCCATGTGCTCTGCCAGCGCATATTGATCGGTCCCTGCGCCTGGGCGATCGCTGGTGCCATGACGCTTGCAGCCGCGCTGGCGGTGGCGACCTTCAGAAAGCGGCGCCGAGACGGAGTCCTGTCCTTGGATGAAGCCATTGTGTTCTCCCCGAATGGTCGTCCTTTTGCGGACTGACCTTGTTGATTAGTGGCAAGACAAAGGCTTGCTTGCAGCTTTGGCAAGAAGGTTCGCTTTGCTGCGACGCTTCGACGCGGCGCAACTACACTAACTATCCTTGCTGCAGCGCGGGGAGACTGTGAGCGGGTGCGAACTACAGATGAATTACGCCAAGCCTGCTAGACTTTCGTCGGAATGCGTCCGGTCCCATCGACGACCATGTCCGGCTGCCGGTCCATCGTCACTGCGGGCGAAGTCAGGATCACCACGGCCTGCCAGGCGAAGCCCGCGACGGCGAGGTAGAGGCACGCCTCCGCGTGATAGAGTCCGCCGACAACGGCAGCGATGCCGGTCCCGATCGGACGGGCGCCGTAGCTCAGGATATTGATCGCGGAGACGCGTCCGAGCAGGCTCGGCGGCGTTACGGACTGTCGCAACGTTGCCGTGGAGATCACCCACAGTATCGGGCCGACGCCGAGCAGGAAGAAGCTGAGGCCCGCCAAAGCCGGTGAAGGGATCCATGTGGTCAGTGCCATCACGACGGAGGCGACGAAGCCGGTAACGGGTCCGAGCGCGATCACGGTTCCGAACGGCAGCCGCTTCATCACGCGCGTCGCCAGCAGGGCGCCGATCACCATGCCGACGCCATACATCGCCAGTGTCACGCCGACGCCGGAGGCGGAGAGGCCGAGACGGCGAACCGCGTAAGGCACGAACACCGCCAGCACCATGAAGGACGCGGCGCTGAAGATGAACTGCGTGATGAAGACCGGCCGCAAATGCTGGTGATAACAGACGAAGGACAGGCCTTCGGCGATATCCTGCATCGGCTTGCGCTGTTGGACGGTTGCGCGCGGGGGCTCGTAGATGCCCGATAGCAAGGCGACCGCGATGATCGACAGCGCTGCGGCAAAGCCAAAGGCAGGCGCGGCACCGGTAAAACCAACGAGCGCGCCACCGATGGCTGGACCACTTGCAAAGGCCACGGTGCGGGCGAGTTCGATCCGCGCATTTGCCGCGCCCAGCAATTGCGGCACGACCAGCGATGGCACGAGCGACGGCGCGGCAACGCTGTAGACCACGGTGCCGCACACTGCGACGAAGCCGAGCAAAGCGAGCAGTGGCATCGTCAGCGCGCCAAACCAGATTAGCCACAGCGTCAGTAACAATGCGATCGCGCGCAGCGCCTCAGCTCCGGCCATCAGGGTGCGGCGCGACATGCGATCGGCGAGCAGGCCGGCGGGAATGGCAAACAGTACGAAGGGCAGGGTCAGCGCGGTCTGCAGCAATCCGGTCTGGCCTTCGCCGACACCCAGCAACAGCACGGCGACGATCGGCGCCGCCGCCAGCGCGATCTGCTCGGCCGACTGCGCCGCGAGGTTCGACCAGGCGAGGCGGTTGAAAGTGTCAGGCAGTCGATCAATGGAGGAGTGGGACATGGCGATTCCTGTCTGTGACAGCCACCATGGGGGCCGGACGAGCGCGCAGCCACCCGATTACTGAGCGCACGCCGTGACAGGGAGTGCCCACCAACCGGCTAGATGCAGTTGCAAATGAGTTGCAACAAGGGAGGGATTGCTCTATGCAGCTCTGATGGATGCACTTTCGCCGAAAACCTCGCCCGATTCGTCAACGTCTCCAATTCCCGGCAGCGTTCCAGACGCGGCCGGCTGGCGCTCCGGCCTTGGCGGGGATTTCCGGCGGAGCCTTTCGGAGGTCAATTCGTCGATCCCGGTTCCGATCGGTGGCCACTGGTTTCGCCGGCTGCTGGCATTCGCCGGACCGGGTTACATGGTCTCGGTCGGCTATATGGACCCCGGCAACTGGGCGACCGATCTCGCGGGTGGCTCGAAATTCGGCTACACGCTGCTCTCGGTGATCCTGCTGTCGAACGTGATGGCGATCCTGCTGCAGGCATTGGCCGCGCGTCTGGGAATCGTCACCGACCGCGACCTGGCGCAGGCCTGCCGCGACAGCTTTTCCCGGCCGGTCAACATCATGCTGTGGCTGGCCTGCGAGACCGCGATCATCGCCTGCGATCTGGCGGAAGTGATCGGTACCGCGATTGCGCTGCAGCTGCTGTTCGGCATTCCGCTGATCGGGGGCGCGCTCATCACTGCGCTGGATGCCTTTCTGCTGCTGTTGTTGATGAACAAGGGTTTCCGTTTTCTCGAAGCTTTCGTGATCGCGCTGCTCATCGTCATCGCGGTCTGTTTCACGGTTCAGATTGTCGCTGCGGCGCCGCCCGTGGCTGCAGTGCTGAGCGGCTTCCTGCCGTCCACCGCGATCGTGACCAATCCCGAAATGCTCTACATTGCGATCGGCATCATCGGCGCAACCGTGATGCCGCATAACCTCTATCTGCATTCGTCGATCGTGCAGACCCGTGCCTATCCGCGCACCGATGAGGGCCGCCGCGACGCGATCAAGTGGGCGACGACGGACAGCACCATCGCGCTGATGCTGGCGCTGTTCATCAACGCGGCGATCCTCATCGTCGCCGCCGCGACGTTCCATACGTCAGGTCATGCCGATGTGGCCGAGATCGGTCAGGCTTACGAGCTGTTGTCACCGTTGCTAGGCCTCGGTATCGCATCGACGCTTTTCGCGATCGCATTGCTGGCATCCGGTCTCAACTCGACGGTGACGGCGACGCTGGCCGGCCAGATCGTGATGGAAGGCTTTCTCCGGCTGCGCCTGCCGAACTGGGCGCGCCGGCTCGTGACTCGCGGCATCGCGATCATCCCGGTCGTGGTCGTCACCGCGCTCTATGGCGAACGCGGCACCGGACAACTCCTCGTCTTCAGTCAGGTCATCCTGTCGATGCAATTGCCATTTGCAGTCATCCCGCTGGTGCGGTTTGTCTCGGATCGGCGAAAGATGGGTGACTTCGTAATTTCGCGGTCGGTCGCCACGGTGGCATGGATCATCGCTGGCATCATCGTGATCCTGAACTGCAAGCTGCTTTACGACACCTTTTTCGGCTGAAGCCTTGAAATTTAAGGCAGCTGCAGATGATGCCACCAGACTTTGGTGAAGGGGACTGGCCTTCGTGGCCATGTGCGACGTAATCCTGCCGCGCTGGATTTCGCGATCTCCCGCGTGAGCTCCATGATAGTCCGGCATGCCAGCGTCAGGCTTCTGTGACGCGACATCGCCTGAGCAATGTGGCGCGTGACGACCGAATCGACCAGTTTCGACGATTGCAGACGGCACATCCTTCGATGCGGCGGCGACTGCATAGGGTCCCAGCAAAGCGTAGATGCTTCCTTCGGCGACAATATGCGTTTGCAGGCTGAGTGAATCGGCCTCCAAGGCGACGTTGAGCGAAATGCCTTAGCCTGCAACCTCGGAAGCCGCCGACATCAGCTCTCGCGGAGTGGGAGCCCCGAACATGCGATTGCCCCCCTCAGGAACTTCGGTAAAGCTCCAACGTACGATGCCCTCCCGGTCAAGCAGGAATTGGCCAAAGAGCTGACCCTGGCCGGTTGTCAGCATGTGCTCGTCGGCTTCGGTTATTTCGTAGCCGTCCTTCGTGTTGAGAAGATCGGCCGCCGCCATCGGGTTCATCGGCTCGGGCAGTTCGCCCGGCATGTCCATCCGCATGCTCATGACGGCGTTCATACCCAGCTTGCGCGGCCATTCGGTTTCGCTCTCCGTGAACTCGAGATTGGGCAAGCCAAACGCGCGGTGCGAGACGCGCTCGGGGTCGGACGCGGCGAGCAGATTGGGCAAGGGATGATACCGGAAATAGAGCCGCGCACGGTCGATAGGCGTGTTGACCACCACGAGACTCTCGACGCCTTTCTCGCGCAGGGCCGGGTCAAGTTGCGCCTGGGCCGCGAGATGGCGCCGGCAGAACGGGCAGTGCAGACCTCGAAACAAGCCGACCAGTACTGGGCTGTGGCCGCGAAAGTCATCAAGCGCGATCTTGCCGTCACGTGTGATCGCATCCAGCACAATGTTCGGTGCGCGGTCGCCCGGGTGGAGTAACCCATCGACATGATGCTCAGACATGGTCAACCTCCTCTACTTGCTAATCAAGAAATGGCAGTACGACCAGCGCTTCGGGATCAAGCCCGTGCCGGGCGCAGACATCGTGCGCCAGAGCAAAATACCGCTCGGCCTCAGGCATGTCGCCTCGATCGAGGTTCAGCGTCGCGAGACCATCATAGCATGGAAAGAGCTGCTGGGGCTCGCCCGTTTCCTGCGCCACCTCAATTGCTTCATTGTAGCAGCGGGCGGCGAGTTCCGGCTGGCCATGGCATTGATGAATTTGCCCGAGCACAATCAATGGTACAGCGAGATGTTCGCGCTGATCAAGCGAGCGGTCGAGTTCGATCGCCTTTTCGGCCGCCGGCACGCCTTCGTCGGCACACCTGTCCGTGAAGGTGCAACAGGCGACAGCGAGATTGACAAGGAGACGCGCCTGAAAACCGAGATCGCCGATCCGGCGGGCGACATCAAGACCGCGCCGGCATACTTCCATGGCTTGCGCCGGATCGACCATCGTGTAGAGCACGCCAAGATTGGTGTAGCCGCGGCAGGCTGCGCTGAGAAGGCCAGCGGCTTCGGCAACTGCGACGCTTCGCTCCACCTCGCGAACGGCCTCCTGGCTTCGGCCCAGCCGCGCCAATGCAACCCCCTTGGTATTGAGCGCCTCCGCGGTGGCGCGAGCCGCTTCTAGTCCGGCTTGCTTGTCTACCTCCGGCGGCACGGATTGAGCGTAGCCAAGCGCATCGTCTGCCCATCTCGCGGCCGCAGCATGATCGCCGATGCGAAACGCGAGGTGGCCGCGCTCCTGTAACAGGTGCGCCCACTCGATCGGCGCGTCCGTTCCTTCGAGCAACGCAGCCGCCTCGGCGTAATGCGCCTCCGCCCCGTTTCGTTTGCCGGCGTCCCACATCAAACGGCCAAGCTTGCGAAGTATCCGCGCTCCGGCGGCGCGGTCCCCGGCCGCGCGGTGGGCCTCCAATACCGTCTGGTAATGTTCGTCGGCCGTGTCACGCCGGCCCGCCGTTCCACACAGGTCGGCAATTCGTTCGTATAGCACAAGCCGTTCCGGTCCTTGATCGCCAGCGGTCAACAAGACGGCGAGGGCCTGCTGATAGAGGCGGATGGCGTCGTCGTTGGCATAGATCGCGCGTGCGCGATCGCCAGCCGCGCTCAGGTAATGTGCACCCTTCGGCTTGCTCGCGCTGAGGCAGAAATGATGTCCCAGTAGAGAGAGGTCTTCGAGCCGCTCCGGATCATCTCCGCACAGCCGCTCCAGGGCAGCACCGATCCGCCCATGCATCTCAATGCGCCGTTGCAGAAGGAGGTTTTGGTAGATCACATCCTGAAGCATGGTTTGCGTGAAACAATAGGATTGCAGCGAAATCGAATTTGCGCCCGCGATCTCCTCGATGATCTCGGCGTCGCACAGCAGTTCAAGCCCTGCCTCTACTTTCGCCGGGTCGGTCGCTGTGGCACCGAGAAGGGCCGCATCAAAGCGCGGCCCGATGACCGCTGCCTCTTGGGCCAACCTGCGCACGCCGTGTGGCAGTCGGTCCACTCGCGCGAGCAGCAACGCCTGAATGCTCGCCGGGATGTCAGCAGCCGTTTCATCAGACTTGATCTGCCAATGCGAGCCGTCACGTTCCAAAACGCCAGCTTCGATGAGACCGCGTATGATTTCTTCAACGAACAGCGGATTCCCGCTCGCGCGTTCGAGAATTCGATTGAACAGATTGCCGGATGATCCATTCCAACCGTCACCGAAGAACGCCACGAGCAGCTTTTGTCCGTCGGCGATGCCAAGGGGTGCCAGCCGCAGTGTTGTATGGCTAATTCGACTTGAGTCGAGCTGATCCATTTCAAGTGTCGGCCGGTGTGTGAACAATAGCATCAGCCGCCCGCGCTCCAGCCGATCCATCACGAACCGCAGCGCCTCAAGCGATACGGCGTCGGCCCAGTGCAGGTCCTCGACAATGATCAGGAGGGGCGATAGGGCCAGACGCCGTTCGAAGACGGTGCGGATCGCGAAAAAAATCTGCCGTCGAAGCTGTTCCGGTTCAACATGCTGCAGGGCGTCGTCGGGGTCGCAGAGACCAAGAACATAAAAATAGAGGGGCATCAGCCGCTCGACCTCTTCGGTCGCCATGCCCAGCCCCGACAACGCTTCGGCTAGCTTGGCTTGCGCCTCTGCCGCCGAAGCCTTGTGCGCGATGCCGTAGGCGCTACGCAGCACTGCGGCAAGAGTACCGTAGGATTGCTCGCCCAGCGGCGAGCAAGCGGCCCGCCGGATCGCCACGCCTGCGAAGCGATCCTCATCGCGAGCGCGGGTAACGAATTCATCCACCAGGCGCGA
The DNA here is from genome assembly GCF_900108575.1 of Tardiphaga sp. OK245. Taxonomy (NCBI): domain Bacteria; kingdom Pseudomonadati; phylum Pseudomonadota; class Alphaproteobacteria; order Hyphomicrobiales; family Nitrobacteraceae; genus Tardiphaga; species Tardiphaga sp. OK245. The sequence goes on from NZ_FNWZ01000006.1 coordinate 179,026, forward strand.
TTTTCCGATGCCGGCTTCGCCAACCAGCCGCATCAGCTGGGCAGCTCCGCCACACGCCAGATCAAGGCACCCCATCATACGGGCCATCTCCGCGTCGCGCCCGATCAGAGGCGCGCTCAGGCCCAGTATCTCGAGTCCGCGTGCCGCACGCGGTGTCTCGAGCGGCCCCCTCAGACGATGGACCAGGACGCTGCCTGCCTTGCCGCGCAGCGCAACGTCGCCGAGCGATTCATACGAGAATGCATGCCGGGTGAGGCGGTAGGTCAGCGGTCCCACCAGCACGTCGCCCGGGGGGGCCATCGACTGCAAGCGTTGAGCGGTATTCACCGTGTCGCCGGTCACGGAATAGGATTTGGCAACGCCTGCGCCCAATCCACCCGCAACCACGTGCCCGGTGTTGATTCCGACATGAAGCATGAGCGGCAAACCGGCAGATATCTTCGAGCGTTCGCTCAAGCACGCCGTGCGCTTGATCATGTCGAGAGCCGCGCGGAGCGCCCGCTCAGGATCGTCCTCGTGCGCGGCCGGCGCACCAAACAGAGCGAGTAGCGCATCGCCAATGAATTTGTCTACGAAGCCGCCGAAATTTTGCACCGCTGCGGTCAGTTCCTCGAATAATTCGTTCTGAAACGCCTGCATGACTTCCGGGTCGAGCCGTTCGCTCATCGTGGTGAAGCCGCTGAGGTCGGCAAACAGCACCGTGATGGTGCGGCGGTTAGCTTCGCTGTCGACCTTATGGAGCGTCCGCCGGGGTGCGCGCTCGGGCTCGACAAGCATCAGCGCCGGTGAACGGGCGCCAGTCGTGACCGTCGCCGGAATTGTTGGCGATGACGGCTCCCGCTGGTTGCCGGCCTTGCGGGCGTGATCGACGCGGGCGCCGCATTTCGGGCAATACGCAAAATCCGGTGCGCACGCGTAGCCGCAACTGGGGCATGGGTCTGGCTGCTTCGCGCCGCATTTTGGGCAGAACGCAAAGCCGCTCTGAACCTCGAAACCGCAACACGAGCAGTTCATGGATCAAGACCTCGCGGAAGCCGCGATGGCACGATCTAATCCTGGACCTCGTCGAACAGGCCCTGGATCCTTGGTAACAATGGGCTTGTGGCGCCGGAAGAGCAAGCCATGGCTGCCGCCCTGCCAGCGCGCATGCGCGACCGGGATCACCGATGCCGCTGATCGGGCCTCGACTACGCGCGGCGTAGTCCTGCCGCGCTGGATTTCGCGATCTCCCGCGTGAGCTCCATGACAGTCCGGCATGCCAGCGTCAGGCTTCCATGACGCGACATCGCCAGCAATGTGGCGCGTGACGATCGGATCGACCAGTTTCGACGATTGCAGACGGCGCTCCTTCGATGCCGCGGCGTCCTTCCATACGTCAGGTCATGCCGATGTGGCCGAGATCGGTCAGGCTTACGAGCTGTTGTCGCCGTTGCTAGGCCTCGGCATCGCATCGACGCTTTTCGCGATCGCATTGCTGGCATCCGGCCTCAACTCGACGGTGACGGCAACGCTGGCCGGCCAGATCGTGATGGAGGGCTTTCTCCGGCTGCGCCTGCCGAACTGGGCGCGCCGGCTCGTGACCCGCGGCATCGCGATCGTTCCGGTCGTGGTCGTCACCGCGCTTCGTCTTCAGTCAGGTCATCCTGTCGATGCAGTTGCCATTTGCGGCCATCCCGCTGGTGCGGTTTGTCTCGGATCGGCGAAAGATGGGTGACTTCGTAATCTCGCGGTCGGTCGCCACAGCGGCATGGATCATCGCCGGCATCATCGTGATCCTGAACTGCAAGCTGTTTTACGACACTTTTTTCGGCTGAAGACCTGAAATCCAGGACGGTGGCGGATGATGCCGAAGGCGGATCGTCAGCCGGGCCAGCTAATCCTGCGGTTCGGGCATCGTCTCGCCAGTCGCGTCCACGCGCAGCCAGCCCGAGGGCGCCAGCCGCTGCTGCGGCAGGTAGCGGCCCTTGTAGTCCATCTTCTTGGAGCCTTCGATCCAGTAACCGAGATAGACGTAAGGCAGGCCGAGCCGCCTGGCGCGGGCGATGTGGTCGAGGATCATGAAGGTGCCGAGCGAACGGCTTTCCTCGCCGGGCTCGAAGAATGAGTACACCATCGACAGCCCATCGCTCAGCACGTCGGTCAGCGCGACCGCGAGCAGGTCCTCGCCGCGTCCGGTGATGCCGGTATCGGGGCCGCGGCGGCGATATTCGATGATGCGGGTTTCGACGTGGCTGTCTTCCACCATCATGGCGTAGTCGAGCACGGTCATGTCGGCCATGCCGCCATGGCGATGGCGCTGGTCGAGATAGGCGCGGAACACCGAATACTGTTCGGAGGTCGGCACCGCGCTGCGCTGCTCGCCGATCACGTCGGCATTGCGTGCCTGGATCTTGCGGAAGTTGCGCGACGGCTTGAACTCATTGGCGATGACCCGGACGGAAACACAGGCGCGGCACTGGTCGCAGGCCGGGCGATAGGCGATCGACTGGCTGCGTCGGAAGCCGCCATGGGTGAGCAGGTCGTTGAGATCGCCGGCCTTGTCGCCGACCAGATGGGTGAAAACTTTCCGTTCGTGCCGGCCCGGCAGGTAGGGGCAGGGCGACGGCGCCGTGAGGTAGAATTGCGGAGTGTCGCGGGAGTGCTGGGTCACGGGTTGCCGTCGGTCTCCGAAGCAGTTTGGCGTAGCATCGCGCCGGCCGGGCAAACGGTCAATCGCTTTGCCCAGCCAAGTTGGCGTCCTTCGCGGCTGTTAGTAGGCACGGCCGGGCGGCTGGGCGTAAGCGGCGCGGACCACGGAATTATTCACCACCACGGTTCCCAGCACGAGGTCGTGCAGCAACTGACGGCGGCCGTTGAGCAGGCCGACCACCAGCACCAGCGGCGTGAGTAGCGACACCGAGGCCCAGAACAAGACTGCGTGTGCGGCGCCAAGCACGAAGTAGCCCGGCGTGCCGCTGAAGGTGCGCATCTGCAGATCCATCATTCGCATGCCGACGGTGGCCGAATGCGGGCCACCCAGCGACATGCCGTAATAGACGACCGGCCAGATCACCGTCGCCGGCGAGATCAGCCAGAACAGCGCCCAGCCAAGGCCGAGGGTGACGACGCCAAATACTGCGATGAAGATAACGGCGAGTACGATCGGAATCGACAGCACCACGAGATCGATCAGGAAGGCGACGACGCGGCGCATCAGCACGCCGCGGAACAAATCCGGCTGCGCATAGGGATCGAAGGCATGGGCGCGGGGCGGGGTACCGGCACTGCGCCAGGTGTCGCCTTGCCAGCTTCCGTTGTTGGGGCCGCCAGCATTCGGGCCGGTATCAGACATGACGCATCCCTCCGTTTGCATCCTCACGATCCATCACATGGATATCACCAGACCGCGCAACAAGTGTGCGGAATCGTTACAGACTGTCCATGACGTAAATCAGGCGTGGATGTAAATCAGGCGAGGCTTGAGCGCGGATGCGCTCAGCGCGCAGCCTTGATGCGTTCCGCGGCATGCGGCGCGAAATAGGTCAGCACGCCATCGGCGCCTGCGCGCTTGAAGCCGAGCAGGCTTTCCATGATGGCGCGGTCGCCATCGATCCAGCCGTTGTTCGCGGCGGCCATGATCATCGCGTATTCGCCGGACACCTGATAGGCGAAGGTCGGAACCGCGAACGTGTCCTTCACGCGGCGCACAATATCCAGATAGGGCATGCCCGGCTTGACCATGACCATGTCTGCGCCTTCGGCCAGATCGAGTTCGACCTCGCGCAGCGCCTCATCGGAATTGGCGCTGTCCATCTGATAGGTACGCTTGTCGCCGGTCAGCGTCTTGGCCGAGCCAATGGCGTCGCGGAACGGGCCGTAGAAGGCCGAGGCATATTTCGCGGCATAGGCCATGATCTGCACGTCGAGGAATCCGGCGTCGTCCAGCGCCTCGCGGATCGCACCGACACGGCCGTCCATCATGTCCGATGGCGCAATGATATCGCAGCCGGCTTCGGCCTGGACCAGCGCCTGCTGGACCAGCACGGCGACGGTCTCGTCATTGAGGATCTTGCCGTTCTGGATCAACCCGTCATGGCCATGGCTGGTGAACGGGTCGAGTGCCACATCGCAGAGCACGCCGAGATCCGGGAATTCCTTCTTGATGGCGCGCACGGACTGGCAAACCAGATTGTTGGCGTTGCAGGCCTCGGTGCCCATCTCGTCGCGCAGGGACGGGTCGGTATAAGGGAACAGCGCGATGCAGGGGATGTCCAGCTTCATGGCACGCTCGGCATCGCGCACCGCCTGATCGACGCTAAGGCGCTCCACGCCGGGCATCGAGGCAATCGCGGCGCGCTGGTTGTCGCCGTCGATCACGAAGAGCGGCCAGATCAGGTCGTCGGTGGTCAGCACGTTCTCGCGGACCAGCCGGCGGGCCCATTCGGACTTGCGGTTACGGCGGGGGCGGGTGGTCAGGCCGAGGGAGGGGGCGTCATAAGCGGCCGGGCGGGGGGCGTGATCGCGCAATTCGATGGGGCGCCCGAACTTGATTGCCATAATACCGTCTCTCCCGCGGGCCTTCGTGAGGTCGAAAGCCCCTTAAATTCGACCTGTTCTAAGTCTAGCACCTTGATGTCCCGGCGTCACCGCGATCATGCACGTCATGCGCGCGTGACGTGACGGGCTGGGTCATTGATTTTGCAGGCCCAAAGGCTCACAAAAAGCCCCCATGAATCGCTCAAACCATCGCCCAAACGTCCAGTTCCCACCCGTGAGATCGCATTCGCATGTCTGAGCAGATGCCGCGCGACCTCGGGTCGAGAGACCCCACGTCGCGGGACCATGCCATGTCGGTTGCGGCGATCTCGTCCGGACGCATCGAATCTGACGAGAACATCTGGACCCGGCGCCTGGTCCTGTTCCTGCGCGTGATGGCCGTCGTCTCGATGATGCAGGGCCTTTATCACTGGGCGCAGGTCACCGGCTTTGTCGGCACCGAGGATGACGCCTTCGAGGTCCAGACCATGGGCTGGCAGACCGCCACGGTCTATTTCGCCGTCATCGAGCTGGTCAGCGCCGTCGGCCTCTGGCTCGCGACGCCGTGGGGCGCCGTCGTCTGGCTGACGACCGTGGTGTCCATGGCGGTCATCGAGCTGATGTTTCCGACCATCTATGGCGGCAATCTCCTGATCGTGGGCGTCCAGGCTGCGTTTCTCGCAGGCTACCTTGCGCTGGCATGGATGGCGGCGCGCGAGCGGCCGCCATAGGCTCAGGACGTCAAGCAGAGGCCTCGCAGAAGGCCCTGCATTCAGGGAGGCCATTTTGAACCAGCTTTATTCCGGCGGCACCGCCGGCAGCATCATTGTCAGCGCCATCGCCCGCTATGGCGACCAGCCCGCGCTCGCGGACGGCCATGTCCGCTGGAGCTACCGCGACTTCGGCGACGTGGTCGCGCGTTTCATCAGCCTGTTTCGCAGTCTCGGCCTCAGGAAGGGCGATGCGCTGTCCATTCTTTCCGGCAACCGCGCCGAGAGCTGGGCCGCGATATCAGCCGCCGCCGTGATGGGCCTGCGCTACACGCCGCTGCATCCGATGGCCGCCGAAGACGACCACGCCTTCATTCTCGAGGACGCCGAGATTTCCGCGCTGATCGTGGAGGCTGGCAAGTTCGCCGCGCGCGGCCTCGCGCTGCGCAGCCGCGTGCCGGGCCTGAAACATCTGCTGTCCTTCGGCGCGCTCGATGGCGCGCGCGATCTGCTGGCCGAACTGCCCAATGCGACGCCGGCGCCGCTGGTGGACGAGAGCAGCACCGGCGATATCTGCTGGCTGGCTTATACCGGCGGCACCACGGGTCGTTCCAAGGGCGTGATGCTGCCGCATCGCGTGCTGGTGGCGATGTCGCTCGCGATCTATGCGGACTGGGACTGGCCGGCCGATATCCGCTATCTCGCCGCGACGCCGATCAGCCACGCCGCCGGCATCACGCTGTTTCCGGTGATGCTGCGCGGCGGCTTCGCGCGGCTGGTGCAGGGCTTCGATGCGGAGACCTATTGCCGCGTGGTGCATGAGGAAAAGATTACCGCGACCTTCCTGGTGCCGACGCTGATCTATGCACTGATCGACGCGCCGGAGCTGCGCGCCAAATACGACATGTCGTCATTGCAGATGATCGTTTATGGCGCGGCGCCGATGTCGCCGGACCGATTGCGCGAGGGCGTTGGCATCTTCGGGAATGTGTTCGTGCAGCTCTACGGTCAGACCGAAGCGCCGCAGATCATCACCACCATGCGCAAGATCGATCACGACGACAGCAAGCCGGGTCGTCTCGGTTCCTGCGGCCGCGCCAATCCGATGGTCGAGGTCAAACTGTTCGATGCCGAGATGCGCGAAGTGGCGACAGGGGAGCCCGGCGAGATCTGCGTGCGCGGCTCGCTTGTGATGGATGGCTACTGGAAACGGCCGGAGGCCACCGAAGAGGCGTTCCGCGGTGGTTGGCTGCACACCGGCGATGTCGCCGTGAAGGACAGCGACGGCTTCTTCTATATCGTCGATCGCACCAAGGACATGATCATCTCCGGCGGCTTCAACATCTATCCGCGTGAAGTCGAGGATGCCTTGATGGCGCATCATGCGGTGGCGTCCGCTGCGGTCATCGGAATTCCCGATGCAAAGTGGGGCGAGGCGGTAAAGGCCTTTGTGGTGCTGAAAGCCGGCGCGAATAATTCCGTGGAGGAACTTCAGGCGCATGTGAAAGACAAACGCGGCGCGCCGTGGTCGCCGAAGACCATCGATTTCGTCAGTGAGATCCCCGTGACGGGCCTCGGCAAGATCGATCGCAAGGCATTGCGGGCGCCATATTGGGACGGGCGAACGCGCGGAGTTGCGTAAAATTGTCGAATTAATTTTCGGGGCGTTGGCGGTAAGACTTCGGTCACCCTAACGCCCCGGTTACGAACCTTACGTGAGTGTTTCGAATTTTACGGAAGCTGTTCCGCTATGCGACAGATCGGGCGGACAAAGCTGGAACATGGGCTCTGCAGCGTGAATCAAACCTTGCGAAAACCCCTTGTTTCACCGGCTTAATCTCAGATTCACTGTCTCAAATTCATGATCTCTTTATTGTCTTATTTAAGCGGTTCTTCAAACGCTCCCCCTTAAGTTGGCCCTATCAGACGGGACACAAGTTTCGTCGAATAAGTCGATAAAAACGACAACAGGGGTAGTGTCATGATGAAGACCGTTGCGACGGTGGAAAGCGTCGATCTCGTTCCGGGCCAGGCGCCGGTTCAGCCGCTTTATCTGGAAGCCTTAACGTTGGTGGAGCGTCTGCATCGCCGCCTGCTCGATGTCATCAAGGATGAATTCGATCGCCGCGGCCGCGCTGATATCAATTCGGTTCAGGCACTGCTGCTCTACAATATCGGCGACAAGGAATTGACCGCCGGCGAGCTGCGCACCCGTGGTTACTATCTCGGTTCCAACGTGTCCTATAACCTGAAGAAGCTCGTCGAACTCGGCTTCCTCGATCATCAGCGCTCACGCGTCGATCGTCGCTCGGTTCGCATTCGTCTGACGGCGCAGGGCCAGGAAATCCGCCACATCGTCGACGCGCTGTATCAGAAGCACGTCAAGACGGTCGAGCAGGTCGGCGGCATCTCCAACGAGGAATTCGCGACCCTCAACAAGTCGCTGCACCGCCTCGAGCGCTTCTGGACCGACCAGATCCTGTATCGCCTCTGAGACTTTCGACCTCCAAGTTGCCGAACCACTGCCGACGGATTGCCCTCCGAAAGCACATCGAAATGCGCGCAAGACGCATGCGACACTGAAATTGATCAAGGCGCCCTCGCAGGGCGCCTTTTTCTTTGGCGTTACGCCCATCCCACGCTTGCTGAACGAAAACAGCTCCAAGACAGACACAGAGATATTGGAGATGATTTCATGAAGCGCTCGTTGATCTTTCTGCTCCTCTTTCCTGCCGTTGCGACTGTCGCGTTCTACGCAGTGACGTACATCCTGACCGGCGCAGCGGTGGATAGCGGTACAGGGCCGGTGTTCATGTATCTCGTCTTTATTGTGCCGGGGCTCCTGGTCGCTTTGCTCGACTGGCTGATTGCCAGAACATCCATGCCTGCGGTCATGACGACGACACTTCTTGCCTACGGTCTATCGGTGTTGGTGATGGCCTTGCTTCTCGGCTCCAGCAAGCAACTCGTGGTACTCGGTCTGATCGGCGCAATTCCAGCCGCCGTGTGTTCGTGGCTGTCAAATAAGCCAGAGGAAATCGTAAATGCGTGAGCGATGCATCGCTCGTGCCAGGCCTTGATGGGTTTTGCGGAGTTTATCATCGGGCGCGCTTCGCGCGACGCCTTGGCTCTTGCCGTCCTGCGCTTCCTTGGAGGAGAGCGCTCTGTTCTGCCGCTCGCGAAATTTCCTTCGTCTCTCGTGGAACCAGTTCCATTCTCGCGGCTTATCGCTTCGTCAGAAGGGATCAAGTCATGCTGGTCGAACGCGGTCTGAAAGTGATGAATGTCGAGGCGGTGGGCGACGCCTATGCCATCGCCGCGAACTACCTGCGCAAGTCCGGCGCGATCCCCGATACTTATCTCACCAACGATCGGCTGCTCGAAATCATCGTCCGGATGTTTCATCGCGGCGAAGACAACAAGCTTCGCCTTGCGAACAAAGCGATCGCGCAATTCCAGGCTGCACGGGCTGAAGCCGCGTAGCCGGTTTTCTGATGTCCAACGGGGAAAATGACGACATGCAGATTGCCATCGACCGCATCATGCACACCTATGACCTGATGATGAGCCGCACGCAGGCGGCATCGGACGAAGCCCGCACCAAGGTTACCGATTATGTGCAGTCGCTGTTCGACGGCGGCGAGAAGGATCCGCACCGGCTGACGGTGTTCGGCTTGACCTATTTGCGTGAGCTCGATGGCAGCAACGATCCGGTGAAGGCCGGGTTTACCGGCCTTTGAGGGAGTAGGGCGCAATAGCGCTGCGTTTAAGCGCTGGCGCCCTGTCCAGGGCTTCATCAGATTCAACTGTCAAACAGCCACTGTTCTTCAGACATGCGTCATCGCCCCCATTGTTTGCGGCGCGGGGGCGCCGTCGTCTCTTGCATTCCCTGCCCCCTGTGAGAGGGCGTGCGGAACGCCAGGTGCCCGTTGCACCCGTGGGCCTGATGCGAATGCGGTCTTCCGCAATCTAGAGGGCATCAGGACTTTCGGAGGCGCCGAGCGAGTGCCCGACGTTCCGCCTGCGGTGTTTTTTCGGTTGCTTGCACATCTGCCATGGCGAACGGTCCCATCACCAAAATTAATGTCCCAGGGCGGAGGGACAGGATAGCCGCAAAGCACTTGGCCGAACGCGTTTCGATTTGGTCGTCCGTCACACTGTCCAGGGATCTTTCCATCCGAAGGTCAAACGTCTCCTTGCCAGTGGCAGTGCTGGCGCAGATCCGTCCTGCCCGAAGACAGACGTCACCCGTGAACCGCGCGACGCCGCATCTCCGGCGTCCACCGCATCCCGCCCCGCGAACGTGACGATCGCGATCGCCCCTCTCGGTGGGGCAGGACAACGGGGAATATAAACCTGATGGGGATGTTGTCAACGGAGGATAGGAAAAAATGTTTGGGCGCTGTCTTGCCGCCTCACACTGTCATTCCGGGGCGGCTGCGCGCCTTCGCGCAGGCGAACCCGGAATCCCGACATGTTTTGCGCTGAACATTCCGGGATTCCGGGTTCGCGCTCTGCCGGCTTCGCCGGCGACGCACGCCCCGGAATGACGGGTGTGGCGTCCGGCAAGCGCTAGTCGCGCGCCGGAATGACGAGCGGGACGCGATGCGCTCATCGCATATGTGCTCATCGAAGCACTGTCGTCGCGGTTCTGCTACTCGAACTATCGCTCGACAAGATGCGCGCGCGAGACTGCAGGTTCAAACCGATCGGCGAAATACTGCGTTTCGTTGGCCACCCGTCCGTCGCGGAACTCCATGATGCTCACCGCGTAAGATGGTATACCGTCATAGGTCAGGATGAATTCGGTGACCCATAATTCGCCGTTGCCGATAATCCGCCGAACCGTAAAACGTTTCTCATTTGGCTGGACAAGTCGGCTCATCTGAATGTTGTGCCGACCGCGGATGCGTTCCCCCGATTGGGGATAATAAAGCATCGCATCCTCATGGTAGATGTCATGTTCGATATCGAAATCGTTCGCGTCCGATGCAGTCCAATGACGCTCCAGGGCGGCCCGTACATCGTCCATCTCAACCTCCTGCGATAGGCCTCAGGTTGGCGGCTTGGCTTGGTGCAGAGGGGAAGGAGAGCCGAACCTCTCCACAACGACAGACAGTCGCCTTACCGGCAAACTAGCATGGAAAAGCTCGCGAAGATTTTCTTGTTCGCTGTTCGCGCGATAATCCTCGAAGACTTCTCTCACGCCGACGGTCTACAGATCGGGCCGGGGACAACACAAGGACACGCCCATGCTCACGCTTCATCATCTCAACGACTCCCGCTCGCAGCGGATCATCTGGCTGCTGGAAGAACTCGGCGCGCCCTATGATCTGACAACCTATCAGCGCGATGCGCAGACGCGGCTCGCGCCGCCGGAATTGGAGGCGGTGCATCCGCTCGGCAAGTCGCCTGTCATCGTCGACGGCGATGTGACCATCGCGGAATCCGCGGCGGTCGTCGACTACGTCATCCGCCGCTACGGCAAGGGCGCGATGCGGCCGGCGGAGGGCACTCCGGAGTACGAGGCCTATCTTGAATGGCTGCATTATGCCGAGGGTTCGGCGATGTTGCCGCTGATGCTCAATCTCTACGTGTCTCGCCTAAAGGAGGCCGGCGCGCCGCTACAGCCGCGGATCGACAGCGAAATGGCCCGGCATCTCGGTCATGCCGACCGGGCGCTGCAGGGCCGTGCGTTCTTCGTTGGCGACAGCCTGACCGGCGCGGATATCCAGATGAGTTTCGTCGCCGAGGTCGCCGGCAGCTTCGACCGGCTCAAGGCCTATCCCGATCTGGCCGCCTGGATCGGCCGGATGCATGCCCGCCCGGCGTTCCAGCGCAGCGTGGAGAAGGGCGGGGTATACCGGCTGGCGAAATAGGAACGGAGCGCTTCGGACGTTGACCGATGATTATAATGTAGCTACATTATAGTCATGAAAATCCTCTGGGACGAGCCGAAGCGTCTCGCCAACCTGGACAAGCACGGGTTGGATTTCGCGGATCTCGATGAGGCCTTTTTCGAAAGCGCTCTGGTTCTGCCGTCACAGGTGAAAGCGAAACGTTGGATTGGCATCGGCCGGAATATCCGCGGCGTCATTGTGGTGGTGTTCGTGGTTCTCGGAAAAGAGGCCTTGAGCGTGATTAGCATGCGTCCCGCCAGTAAGAATGAGAGGAGGCTCTACAATGACCGTTAAAAAGCGGGGTTATGGCACCAAAGATATGCGGGAGGTCAGCGACACCCCGGAATTGACGAAGGAGGACTTTGCCAAGGCTAAGCCCTTTGCCGAAGCCTTGCCGGATTTGGCCAAATCGATCCGCAAAGGGCGCGGTCCCAATAAGGCGCCGACCAAGACGCTCGTCTCGCTGCGACTGAGTCCGGACGTCCTGACCCATTTCAAGTCTAAGGGGCCGGGCTGGCAATCGAAGATCGACGAGGTTCTGCGCAAGGCGGCGGGCGTCAAGCGATAGGGGCGGTATCGCCGTTTACTTCGGGCGGTAGGCAATCGGCATGTGCAATCGCCGCATTTACGCCACTGCCTAAATATCGCGCCCTGAGGCGCAAAACCTTGGCCCCGCCAGCCAGATATGGTATTCGGGGCACCGTTTCCTGATCGCCACTCGTGACCGTCCGCACGCCGAAAGAAGGCCGCGGCGGTGGAGATATTGCCCTATGACCACTTCGGCCAAAACCGGCTCCGCGCCCGACTCGTTCTTCTCCGCCACGCTTGCTCAGGCCGATCCCGAGATTGCCGAGGCGATCAAGGGTGAACTCGGTCGCCAGCGCCACGAGATCGAGCTGATCGCGTCGGAAAACATCGTCAGCCGCGCCGTGATGGAAGCCCAGGGCTCGGTGATGACCAACAAATATGCCGAGGGCTATCCGGGCGCGCGCTATTATGGCGGCTGCGAATTCGTCGATATCGCTGAGAACCTCGCCATCGAACGGGCCAAGAAGCTGTTCGGCGCCCAGTTCGCCAATGTGCAGCCGAATTCCGGCAGCCAGATGAACCAGGCGGTGTTCCTGGCGCTGCTGCAGCCGGGCGATACCTTCATGGGTCTCGACCTCGCAGCCGGCGGCCATCTCACCCACGGCTCGCCCGTCAACATGTCCGGCAAGTGGTTCAAGCCGGTGCACTACACCGTGCGCAAGGACGACCAGATCCTCGACATGGATGCGATCGCCAAGCAGGCGGAAGAGGTGAAGCCGAAGCTGATCATCGCCGGCGGCTCGGCCTATTCGCGCTCGTGGGACTTCAAGCGCTTCCGCGAGATCGCCGATAGCGTCGGCGCCTATCTTCTGGTCGACATGGCGCATTTCGCAGGCCTCGTTGCCGGTGGCGTCCATGCCTCGCCGGTGCCGTATGCCCATGTCACCACGACGACCACGCACAAGTCGCTGCGCGGCCCGCGCGGCGGCCTGATCCTCACCAATGACGAGGCGCTGCACAAGAAGCTGAACTCGGCGATCTTCCCGGGTCTGCAGGGCGGCCCGCTGATGCATGTCATCGCGGCGAAAGCCGTGGCCTTCAAGGAAGCGCTGCAGCCGGACTTCAAGGTCTATGCCAAGAACGTTGTCGAGAATGCCAAGGCGCTGGCCGAAACGCTTCGTGCGCAGGGCTACGACATTGTCTCGGGCGGCACCGATAACCACCTGATGCTCGTCGACCTCAGGCCGAAGGGCCTGAAGGGCAACGTCTCGGAGAAGGCACTGGTCCGCGCCGGCATCACCTGCAACAAGAACGGCGTGCCGTTCGATCCGGAAAAGCCGTGGATCACCTCGGGCATCCGTCTCGGCACGCCCGCCGCCACCACGCGCGGTTTCGGCATTGCCGAATTCAAGGCAACCGGCGAGATGATTGCCGAAGTGCTGAGCGCGGTGGCGCAGTCCGGCGACGGCAGTGCGCCGCTGGTCGAAGCGGCCGTGAAGGAGAAGGTCAAGGCGCTGACGGATCGTTTCCCGATCTATCAGTAAGGCCTGCTACGAGGCGGAGACCTGCGCGGTCAGAAGGTCGCGCAGGAACGAGTGTCTGGAAGGTTCTCTGGAATGCGCTGTCCGAACTGCAATAGCCTCGATACGCAGGTGAAGGACTCGCGTCCCGCGGAAGATTCCGCCGTGATCCGCAGGCGGCGCGTCTGCGTCACCTGCAACTTCCGCTTCACCACCTTCGAGCGCGTGCAACTGCGCGAACTCACGGTGATCAAGCGCAATGGCCGCCGCGTGCCGTTCGACCGCGACAAGCTGGTCCGCTCGCTGTCGATCAGCCTGCGCAAGCGCCCGGTCGATCCGGAGCGCGTCGAGACCATGGTGTCGGCCATCGTGCGCGAGCTGGAAAGCGGCGGCGAGGCGGAGATTTCGTCGGAGACCATCGGCGAGATCGTGATGGAGCATCTGCGCGGGCTCGATGACGTCGCCTATGTGCGCTTCGCCTCGGTCTATCGCAATTTTCGCGAGGCCAAGGACTTCGAGGCGGTGCTCGGCGAATTGCATGCCGACGACGACGGCCGGCCGGTGGTCGTCCGAAAATGATCTTCCGTATCCTGGAAGATCAATACGCTCAAGAATCTGCCGACGCGAAAGCCGCTGACCTGCGCTTCATGCAGCTGGCGCTGACGCTTGGCCGGCGCGGGCAAGGCCGGACATGGCCCAATCCCGCGGTCGGCGCGGTCATCGTGAAGGACGGTGTCATCCTCGGCCGTGGCTGGACCCAGCCCGGCGGCCGTCCCCATGCCGAGCCTGTCGCTCTGGCGCAGGCCGGCGAAGCCGCACGCGGTGCCACGCTCTATGTGACGCTGGAGCCATGCTCACATTTCGGCAAGTCGCCGCCTTGCGCGGATGCGATCGTCGCTGCGGGCATCGCGCGCGTCGTTGCGGCGATTGAAGATCCCAACCCGGACGTGGCGGGGCAGGGCCATGCGCGGCTGCGGGCGGCGGGCATCAGGGTCGATGTCGGGCTCTGTGCCGAACAGGCCGCACGCGATCACGCCGGGCATTTTCGGCGTATCCGCGACAAGCGCCCGCATGTCGTGCTGAAGCTCGCGGTGTCGCCGGACGACAAGATCGCGGCAGCCGGTCACAAGCCTGTCGCCGTCACCGGCGAGATGGTGCGATCGCGCGTGCATCTCTTGCGGGCGCAATGCGACGCCGTGCTGGTCGGTATGGGCACCGTCATCGCTGACGATCCTGAACTGACCTGTCGCTTGCCGGGCATGATGCAGCGCTCGCCGGTGCGCGTGGTGCTGGATCGCGCGCTACGCATTTCCGGTAACAGCAGACTGGTGCATTCCGCGCGTACGACGCCGCTGTGGGTGATGACCTCCAGCCTGTCGGAAGCGCCCGCCGCGATGGCGCTGGGCGCTGCCGGCACGCAGGTGCTGCGCGTGCCGACTACGACCTCGCCGCCGCCGGGGCTGGATTTGCTCGCCGTGCTGCATAGCTTGTCGGAGAAGGGAATTACGAAGCTGCTGGTGGAAGGCGGATCGAAAGTTGCGGCGTCTTTCGTGGCGGCGGGACTGGTCGACGAGGTCTGGCTGTTTCGCGGGCCGAAGGAGATCGGCGAGGGTGGCATCGCCGCGCTGGATGCATTGCCGCTATCGGCGATCACCGGGTCGCCGGATTTCGTGCAGCGTGCTAGCGAGACGATCGAGAACGACACTCTGACCATCTACGAAAGAAGCTAATGTTCACCGGCATTGTCACCGACATCGGCGAGATCGAGAGCCTTACGCAAGTGGCGCAGGGCCAGCTGCACCGGCTGCGCATTCTCTGTGACTACGACCAGACCACCATCGCCGATGGCGCCTCGATTGCCTGCAATGGTGTCTGCCTCACAGTGGTTGGCTCCGGCGTGGCGAATGGCAAAACCTGGTTCGACGTTGACGCTGCCGCCGAGACGCTGGGCATGACCACGGCGAAGCACTGGAAGCTGGGCACCCGCCTCAATCTCGAACGCGCGCTGAAGATCGGCGACGAGCTTGGCGGCCATATCGTCGCCGGCCATGCTGACGGCATCGCCACCATCGTATCGCGCGAGAACCTGCCGGACATGGCGCGGATTACCTTCCGCACCACGCGCGAACTGGCGCGTTTCATCGCCACCAAGGGCTCCATCACGCTGGATGGCGTGTCGCTGACGGTGAATACCGTCGATGACGTGCAGTTCGCGGTGCTGATCATTCCGCACACGCTGAGCGTCACCACGCTGGGCAAGGCGTGGGAAGCAGGCGCCGAGGTCAATATCGAGGTCGACCTGATGGCCCGCTATGCGGCGCGGCTGAGCGAAATGCCGGTTTAAGGCTCCGACCTCTCGGCCGTCATGGCCGGGCTTGTCCCGGCTATCCACGTCTTCGTGCTCGGCCAAGACGTGGATACCCGGCATGCGCCGGGCATGACGGCGCTAAATTGCCAAGTATTGCCCTTGGCTTCACTGCCCGCGACGACTACAAACACGCGTTGTTGACAATCTTCATTCTTGGAGATGTTCAACGTTTTTAACAGGTTGAGATATGGCAGACGCGCGACGCGCTCATTTGCAGGACCAGACCGACATCACCGGCGCGCGCGTCCTGATCGTCGAGGCGCGGTTCTATGACGACATTCAGGATGCGCTGCTGGAAGGCGCGATCGTCGAGCTGAAGGCAGCCGGCGTCACCCATGACGTGTTGACGGTGCCCGGCGCGCTGGAAATTCCTTCGACCATCGCGATTGCGGTCGATGCTGCCGCGAAAAGCGGCAAGCCTTATGAAGCGGCAATCGCGCTCGGCTGCGTGGTACGTGGCGAGACGTTCCATTTTGAGATCGTCTCGATGGAGTCGTCGCGCGGGCTGATGGATCTGTCCGTCGATCTGCGGCTGCCCCTCGGCAACGGGATCATCACGGTGGATACCGACGAGCAGGCCTGGGCGCGCGCGCGCGCCGGCGAATTGAACAAGGGCGGCGATGCGGCCCGTGCGGCACTGTCCGTGCTGCGCATCAAGCGCCGTCTGGCGAAGGCTTGAGCCGATGTCTGAGAAGAAAACGGCTGACAAGAAATCGTCCGACAAGAAAGCCGACCTCAAGAAGCCGGTCCCCAAGGGTGATCGCAAGGCTAACCGGCGCGGCGCCGCGCGTCTCGCCGCCGTGCAGGCGCTATATCAGATGGATGTCGGCGGCGCGGGCATCAACGACGTCTTCGCCGAGTTCGAGAGCTTCTGGCTCGGCAGCGAGATCGAGGGCGACCAGTATCTCCCGGCCGAGGAGGCGTTCTTCCGCGACATCGTGTCCGGCGTGGTGCGCGACCAGAACAAGCTCGATCCGCTGATCGACGACGCGCTCTCCAGGGGCTGGCCGCTGCAGCGGATCGAGGCGATCCTGCGCGCGGTGATGCGCGCCGGCGCCTATGAGCTGGAACACCGCAAGGACATTCCCGGCCGCGTCGTGGTGTCAGAATATGTCGACGTCGCGCATGCCTTCGTCGAAGGCGACGAGACCGGCATGGTGAATGCGGTGCTCGACCAGATTGCCCGGCAATTTCGCGCGGAAGAGTTTTCGCGCGCGGGACACTGATCATGTCAGCCGGGTCCAACGCATCCGGCGAAGACACCCTGATCGCGCGCTACTTCAAGCCGCTTGCGACTGATCCCGGCGCGTTCGGGCTGACCGACGACGCCGCGGTGCTCAAGGCTGACGGCGAGGATATCGTCGTCAACACCGATGCCATCGTCGAAGGCGTGCACTTTCTTCCCGATGATCCCCCGGACACCATCGCGCGCAAGGCGCTGCGGGTGAACCTGTCAGACCTCGCCGCCAAGGGCGCGCTGCCGGTCGGCTTTGTGCTGACGCTGGCGCTGCGGACACATGATGAGGCGTGGCTGGCGGAGTTCGCGCGGGGTCTCGGCGAAGACATCGCAACATTCGGCTGCGTATTGCTCGGCGGCGATACGGTCTCGACGCCGGGGCCGCTGATGGTCTCAGTCACCGCCTTCGGACGCGTTCCGGTGGGCAAGATGGTCCGCCGCCACGGCGCGGCGGTGGGGGACCGCGTGGTCGTGAGTGGCACGATCGGCGATGCCGCGCTTGGCCTTGCGGCGCTGAAAGGCGGCGCGGTCGCGACGGCGCTGGCCGGTGACAGTGACGCGCATGACGCGCTCGTGGCACGCTATCGCGTGCCGCTGCCACGCAATGCGCTGGCATCGGCGGTGCGCGATTTCGCGACGGCGTCGATGGATGTCTCCGACGGATTGGCCGGCGATCTCGCCAAGCTCTGTGCGGTGTCGGGCGTCTCTGCCGTCATCGATGCATCGGCTATTCCGCTGTCGGATCCGGCGGCAGCACTGCTGGACCGCGGTGTGATCGGTCTCGAAACGGTCGTTGCCGGCGGCGACGACTACGAAGTCCTCTGCACCATACCTGAGAATCGCACGACCGGTTTCGTGCAGGCCGCGCACCAGGCGGGCGTGCGGGTCGCGGTCATCGGGACGATTGTTGCAGGTGCGTCATCGCCGCGCTTCGTCGATCCGGCGGGCAGGGACATCGTGTTGAAGCGCCTGTCCTACAGCCACTTCTGACTAGCCTCACTGTTCCGGCAAGCGCGGACCTAACATCTCCCCGCATCTTGCGCGGGGAGAGGTCGCCGCGTCTTCGCGGCGGGTGAGGGGCGGGGAAGGATGCGTACATCCGGCACGTCGTCTCAGTTCGCGATCCGTTGGATCTGGATGGTGAGGGGCCGCTGCCATGCCCTCACCCGAAACCCGCGCTTTGCGCGGCTTTCGACCTCTCCCCGCGCAAGATGCGGGGAGAGGTTAAGAGCCCCTCCAAAAATCCTGCATTAGCCCATTGGCAGCGTTGCACGGCGATACCGATTTTGCCATGCTCATCAAACGAGAGGCCGTCCTCACGTGCTGGGCAGGCCTCCTTTTTATGCGCCAACTAACAAGGCGCCGGGCAGGAAGGACTGAGGCAGATTCCATGACAGCATTGTGGGTGATCGTGCTCTGCGGGGCACTGTCGATCGTGTACGCGATCTGGGCGACGAGTTCTGTGTTGAAGGCCGATGCGGGTAACGCACGGATGCAGGAAATAGCAGAGGCTGTGCGGGAGGGCGCACAGGCCTATCTGAAGCGACAATATCTCACCATCGGCATCGTCGGCGTCGTGATCTTCGCGCTGCTGGCTTACTTCCTCGGCATGCTCGTGGCCTTCGGCTTCTTGATCGGTGCCGTGCTGTCGGGCGCAGCCGGCTTCATCGGCATGAACGTCTCGGTGCGCGCCAATGTCCGCACTGCGCAGGCGGCGACGATCTCGCTGGCCGGCGGCCTCGAACTCGCCTTCAAGGCTGGTGCCATCACCGGCATGCTGGTGGCGGGTCTGGCGCTGCTCGGTGTCACCATCTACTTCGCTTATCTCACGCACGCCCTGGGCCTCGCTGCCAACAGCCGCACCGTGATCGATGCGCTGGTGGCGCTCGGCTTCGGCGCGTCGCTGATCTCGATCTTCGCGCGTCTCGGCGGCGGCATCTTCACCAAGGGCGCTGACGTCGGCGGCGATCTCGTCGGCAAGGTTGAAGCCGGCATTCCCGAAGACGATCCACGCAACCCGGCAACGATCGCCGACAACGTCGGCGACAATGTCGGCGACTGCGCCGGCATGGCCGCCGACTTGTTCGAGACCTATGCGGTGACCGCGGTCGCCACCATGGTTCTGGCCGCGATCTTCTTCGCGAGTTCGCCATTGCTGGTCAACATGATGACGTTGCCGCTCGCCATTGGCGGCATCTGCATCCTGACCTCGATTGCCGGCACGTTCTTCGTCAAGCTCGGTGCCAGCCAGTCGATCATGGGTGCGCTGTACAAGGGCTTGATCGCCACCGGTGTGTTATCACTGTTCGGCGTTGCCGCCGTGATCTACTGGCTGATCGGTTTCGGTCCGCTGGCAGGCGTGAAGTATACGGGTCTGGCGCTGTTCGAATGCGGCGTCGCCGGCCTCGTTGTCACGGCGCTGATCATCGTGATCACCGAATACTACACCGGCACCGACTATCGGCCGGTGAAGTCCATCGCGCAGTCGTCGGTCACCGGCCACGGCACCAATGTGATCCAGGGTCTCGCGATCTCGATGGAGTCGACAGCGGGTCCTGCGATCGTCATCATCGCCGGCATTCTCGTCACCTACAGCCTCGCGGGCCTGTTCGGTATCGCGATTGCCACCACGACGATGCTGGCGCTGGCCGGCATGATCGTGGCGCTCGACGCCTTCGGTCCTGTCACCGACAATGCCGGCGGCATTGCCGAAATGGCCGGATTGCCGAAGGAGGTCCGCAAGGCCACCGACGCGCTCGACGCGGTGGGCAACACCACCAAGGCGGTCACCAAGGGCTATGCCATTGGCTCGGCTGGCCTCGGCGCACTGGTGCTGTTCGCGGCTTACAATGAAGACCTCAAATTCTTCATCGCCAATGCCGCGAAGTATCCGTACTTCAAGGATGTGCTGCCGGACTTCTCGCTGAACAATCCCTATGTGGTGGTCGGCCTGCTGTTCGGCGGTCTGCTGCCATACCTGTTCGGTGCGATGGGCATGACGGCCGTGGGCCGTGCGGCCAGCGCCATCGTCGAGGAAGTGCGTCGTCAGTTCCGCGAGAAGCCGGGCATCATGCAGGGCACCGACAAGCCGGATTACGGCCGCGCGGTGGATCTGCTGACCAAGGCCGCGATCAAGGAAATGATCATCCCGTCGCTGCTTCCGGTGCTGTCGCCCATCGTGGTGTACTTCATCATCTACGCCATTGCGGGGGGCGGCGCAGTCGGCAAGTCGGCGGCATTCTCGGCGGTCGGCGCCATGCTGCTCGGCGTGATCGTCACGGGTCTGTTCGTGGCGATCTCCATGACCTCAGGCGGCGGCGCCTGGGACAATGCCAAGAAGTATATCGAGGACGGCCACTTCGGCGGCAAGGGCTCCGATGCCCATAAGGCCGCGGTGACCGGCGACACCGTCGGCGATCCCTACAAGGACACGGCGGGCCCCGCGGTGAACCCGATGATCAAGATCACCAACATCGTGGCGCTGTTGTTGCTGGCGATCCTGGCGCACTAGACGGCCGAGAGCACGAATGCAAAAATCCCGCGGCGCAAGCCGCGGGATTTTTCGTTGTTCGTTTGATCAGGTAGGACCACATGCAGCCGTTGCCCCATGGTCGGGTTCGTTTTCGTCACAGTCTCGTAGCCATCGGACTGTTTGTGGCCTGCAGCGCACCGGCCTTGGCCGCCGAGCAATGCCCGGTCTCCGAGGCTGCGATCTCGAAAGCCGGCGGTCTCCACCAGGCGATCATCGCCGCGATGAAGACCGAGTTCAGCTGCGAAGGCGCATACCGGATTCTCGAACTCTGCCAGCTTGGTTCGTCCGGTGATAATGCATTCTCCAGCATCGTGCTGTCGAAATGTGAACCGCGCTTTCTCCCCAAGGCGCTCCCCGCGACCAAGGCCGCCTATGAAAAGGCGCGTGCGAAATGCGACAAGATCGCAGAGAAGAACGAGGGCTCGATGTATCAGAGCCAGGCCGCGATCTGCATTGCGCGCTCCGGGCGGGATTTCGCGCGGAAATACGGGACGAAGAGCTAGGGGTCCTGTCGGCCACGGCGCGTTAGCGTAGACGACACAGAAAAGCCCCGCGATGTGATCGCGGGGCTTTTTGTTGAGTTGGTCGGGCTTACGCCGCCTTGCTCTGCTTGCCGTCCTGGATGGCGCGCCAGATGCGCTCGGAGGTCAGCGGCATGTCGATATGCGTGACGCCGTAGTCACTGAGCGCATCGACCACCGCATTGACGATGGTGCAGAGCGAGCCGGCGCAGCCGGCTTCGCCGCAGCCTTTGGTACCCAGCGGGTTGGTCGTCGCCGGCGAGGGATGATCGCCGACCAGCATCAGCGGAATGTCGCCGGCGCGGGGCATCGCATAGTCCATGAAAGAGCCGGTGATCGGCTGGCCCGACGCGTCGTAGCTGACTTTTTCCATCAGCGCCTGGCCGATGCCCTGAGCCACGCCGCCATGCAACTGGCCGGCGACGATCATCGGATTGACGATGGTGCCGAAGTCGTTGACCGCCGCGTAATTGACGATGGTCAGCACACCGGTGTCGGGATCGATCTCGACTTCGGCGACATGACAGCCGTTCGGGAACGTCGAGGGCACGTCCGATGAGGTGTGGTCGACATCGAGCGAGGAGGGCACGCCGTCCGGCATCTTGCCCTCGCGCACACGCTGCGACAGTTCCATGATGTCGATGGACCGGTCGGTGCCGGCAATCGTAAAGCGGCCGGCCTTGAACTCGATATCGGCTTCCGATGCTTCCATCAGATGCGCCGCGGCAGCCTTGCCCTTGGCGATGACGAGATCGGAGGCCTCGACAATGGCCTGGCCCGATGCGGTGATCGAACGCGAGCCGCCGGTGCCGTTGCCCATGCGGACGAGATCGCTGTCGTTCTGCTCGAGCCGGATGGCATCGAACGGCACGCCGAGCTGCGCCGATAGCACCTGCGCGAAGGGGGTAGCGTGGCCCTGGCCATAATCCAGTGTGCCGGTGGTCAGCGTCACGGTGCCGTCTTCGCCGAAGGTCAGTTTGCCGAGTTCGCCGGATGGGGGCGCGGTGACTTCGAGATAGGAGCCGACGGCGATGCCGCGGAGCTTGCCGTTCTTGCGGCTATCTTTCTTGCGCCTGGCGAAGCCGGCGTGGTCGGAGATCTCCAGCGCCTTGTCGAACACGCCCTGGAAATTGCCGCTGTCATAGGTGACGCCGGACGCGGCCGCGAAGGGCAGCTGCGACGGCTTGATGAAGTTGCGCTTGCGCAGCGTGAAGCGATCGATGCCCATCTCGTCGGCAGCGCGGTCGATCAGCCTCTCCATGAAGTAGTTGGCTTCGGGGCGCCCGGCGCCGCGATAGGCGCCCATCAGCGTGGTGTTGGTGAGCACGCATTTGATGTCCACCGACAGCAGCGGCGTCTTGTAGACGCTGGCGAGGTTCTTGCCGGTGTTGAGCGACAGCGGGCTCGGCGACACGCCGGTGATATAGGCGCCGAGATTGCCGTAGCCTTTCAGGCGCACCGCGAGGAACTTGCCGTCCTTGTCGAGGGCGAGTTCGGCATGGATATCCTGGGCGCGGCCGTGGCTGTCGGACAGGAAGCTGGAGGAGCGCTCGTCGAGCCACTTCACCGGCTTGCCCAGTTCCTTCGCCGCATGCAGCAGGCAGATATATTCGGGATAGCTGATGTTCTTCATGCCGAACGATCCGCCGACATTGCCGGTGAGGATGCGGACCTTGTCGGGCGCGACGTTGAGCTGCTTCGCCAGCGTATTGCGATTGCCGGCGACGCCCTGGGTCGGCACCTGGATCACGTAGCGGCCGCCGGATTTTTCGTAAGTGGCGAGCGCGCAGCGCGGCTCCATCGACACCACCGCGACACGGGTGTTCTCGATGTCGAGTTTGGTGACATGCGCGGCGGATGCAAAGGCGGCCTCGACGGCGGCCGTGTCGCCATAGTGATAGTTTAGCGCGACATTGTTCGGGATGTGGTCGTAGAGAACAGGCGCGCCGGGCTTCGTCGCGGCTTCGCAATCGGTGACGGCGGGCAGGGCGTCGATGTCGAGCACGACGGCTTCGGCGGCGTCGCGCGCCTGCGCGACTGTTTCAGCCACCACGAAGGCGACGGGGTCGCCGACATAGCGCACCTTGTCGGTCATCAAAGCATGGCGATTGGTCTGGAACAGCGGGGTGCCGTCCTGGCTCTTGAGCGGCAGGCCGCAGGTGAAGGGGCCGTAATTGGCGGCTTCGAGATCCCGTCCGGTCCAGACGCCGCGCACGCCGGGCATGGCCTTGGCAGCCTCGGTATCGATGCCGCGGATCACGCCATGGGCATGGGGACTGCGGACAATCCAGGCATAGAGCTGGCCGGGCAGGTTGATGTCGTCGGTATATTTGCCCTTGCCGCGGACGAGGGTGTCGTCCTCCTTGCGGCGGACAGGCTGGCCGACCCCGTATTTCTGCATGGCGATGGCGTTGTCGACGGGCGAGCCGGTAAAATCTTGCATGATGAATCCATCAAATGTGGATGATTCCAGGATTTGGCGCGGGGGCGCGCCCCTGTAGGTCCCTGAGATAAGGCAGCGTGACCTGTACGACAACGGACGATTGGGCATGGGGGTGCGCCAAGGTTGCGCTGATCCTGTGCCCTGCTAAACTTTCCGTGAAAGATATTTCCAAGAAGGTTTCCACGCCGGCCGGAACGGTCGCGGAAAGACAGATTGAATGGATGATGACACGCGGCTTCGCGGCGGCCATGGGCCGGGCGAGGGTGTGCAGGGATTGGTTGCGGCATTGGCCGACGGCGGGCGCGAAGCCGCATGCGCCAACACCTATGCCGCGCTCGATCTCGGAACCAATAATTGCCGTCTCCTGATCGCCTGTCCCACGGGCGACAGTTTTCGCGTGGTCGATTCGTTTTCACGGATCATCCGGCTGGGCGAGGGCGTCTCGACATCCGGCGTGATCAGCGACGCCGCGATTGCCCGGGCGATTTCGGCGCTCAGCATCTGCCGTGACAAGATCCGCGCGCGGGACGCACAGCGGCTGCGGCTGATCGCAACCGAGGCCTGCCGCGCGGCCTCGAATTCGGACGCGTTTCTCGACCAGGTGGCGCGCGAAACCGGCATCACGCTGGAGATCATCGATCGCGAGACCGAAGCGGCGCTGGCTGTGATTGGCTGCTCGCCGCTGATCGATCCGCAGGGCCGCGGTGCCATCCTGTTCGATATCGGCGGCGGCTCGTCGGAACTGGTGCGCATCGAGCGTGATCCCACGGATCCCAAGGGCAAACCGCTGATCAAGGCGTGGATGTCGATCCCGCTCGGCGTGGTGACGCTGGCCGAGAAATTCGGCGGCAAGCACGTGACCCGGGACAGCTACACGCAGATGATTGCGGAGGTCGCCCGGCACGTGGCGCCGTTCGCCGCCGAACATGCCGGCGATCTCGACGGCATGCATATGCTGGGCACCTCGGGCACAGTGACCACGCTGGCCGGCGTCTATCAGGGGCTGGCGCGCTACGATCGCCGCCGCATCGACGGCATCTGGCTCAGCAATGCCGAGCTCGACGAGACCATCTCCAGGCTGCTCGACATGACCTATGCGGAACGCGCCGCCAATCAATGCATCGGCCCGGACCGTGCCGATCTGGTGCTGTGCGGCTGTGCCATTCTGGACGCCATCCGCAATGCGTTCCCGCTGCCGCGGCTGCGTGTGGCGGATCGGGGGCTGCGCGAGGGCATGCTGGTGGAAATGATGCGCGAGGATGGCGCGATCCGTGCCTCCTGAGCCTGATTTTCCCGATTCAGGGCGAATATTCGGGTTTCCCGCCATGCCGTGCTAAGGGAAACGCGAATAGCTGAAAGCAAGCACGAGACCATGGCCAAAGACACCACCGGACGCCTGCGGATCCAGGTCAAGAGCGCCGGCAGAATGAAACTGTCGTCGAAGCTCTGGCTCGACCGCCAGCTCAATGACCCCTATGTGCAGCAGGCCAAGAAGGACGGCCTGCGGTCGCGCGCGGCCTACAAGATCATCGAAATCGACGATAAGTACCGCTTCTTGAAGCCCGGCCTGTCCGTGGTCGATCTCGGCGCTGCGCCTGGCGGCTGGAGCCAGATCGCGGCGCGGCGCGTCGGCTCGGCCGAGGGCAAGGGGCAAGTGGTGGCCATCGATCTCCTGGAAATGCCGGAGATCGTCGGCGTGACCTTCGCCCAGATGGACTTTCTCGACAATGATGCGCCCGACAGATTGAAGGCGATGATGGGCGGTCTCGCCGACGTGGTGATGTCCGACATGGCGGCAAACACCACCGGCCATCGCAAGACCGATCAGCTGCGCATCGTTGGCCTCGTCGAGGATGCTGCGGCCTTCGCCGCCGACGTGCTCAAGCCCGGCGGGACTTTCGTTGCGAAGGTGTTCCAAAGCGGCGCGGATGCCACGCTGATGACGCAGCTGAAGCGCGACTTCGCGACGGTGAAACATGTGAAACCGGCCGCGAGCCGCAAGGACTCGTCGGAGCGCTATGTGCTGGCGATGGGGTTTCGCGGCGTGGCAGGTGATCACCGGCTCGGTGAGCACGACAACTAGGTCGTGAACGCATACGCGACTCTAAGTCCGATTTGGTAGAGCGCTCGATCTCACTTGTGTGATGGCAACACCGGAGATGGCGAGCAGCGCCCCGACAATCAACGTTGGAGTGATATGCTCGTCAAGGAACAGCACGCTTGAAATCAGGGCAAAGACCGGAAGAAGCAAACCGAATGGCGCCACGCGGCCCATGGTGCAGCGAGCGATGAGCCAGAACCAAAGGCCAAATCCAACAATTCCTCCGATGAAAACGGTGTAGGCGAGCGCGAGCCAACCACGTTCATCCGCCGTGACGAGGGACGTCAATTGTCCATCTTCAAGGACAAACGACATCAGCATCACCTGCGGCACCGTGAAGAGAGAGGACCACCCCGTCAACATCAAGGGGTCAAAGGGTCCGTGCCGCTTCGTTAAGACGTTGGCGACCGCGAAGGCGAGTGCTGCCCCGACCACCAGCAGAATCGGAATAGCGTTTGCAGACAGACCAGGCCCCGCTGCAAGCACGACCACGCCGAGAAATGCCAGCAACACCCCACTAGACGTTATGAGAGACGGTCTCTCCGCGAGCAGCGGCCAAGCCAAGAGGATGGTGAAGGGCGTGGCGAGTTGATATGCGACGGCCGTAATACTTCCGGAGCCGAGCCCGAGGCCGACATAGAAGAGGCCGAAGTTCAGCCCACCAAGAAAGACCGAGATAGCGGCGACAGGGCTGAGCTCCTGACGTGCAGGCTTTTTGACGAGCGGAACGAGCAGCAATGCCATAGCCAGAAAGCGCAGGCCAAGGAAGAAGAGTGGCGGAAATTCCACAATGCCCACCTTGATGACCACGAACTGATAACCCCAAAGCAAGGGCACCATCACCGCGCAGACAATCTGGATGAGCGACATGACACTTTCCATTCAAGACTGTTCAGTCCAGATATAGGTGCGTTCAACTAGCAGCGCCTTGACGCGTTACCTGCTGAAGCGTTCGAGAAGAGCGTCAACGGTGGCTTGCGATGTGCTTCGTGTCGGACGCGTTTTACCTACGACACGCAGCCCCTCGACGAAGCAGACCAGCAGTCGCGCCGCGCTTGCAGGCTCGACACCATGAGCCAACTCGCCTGCGGCCTTCGCGCGCAACAGCGCATTGGCTACTTTGGTCTCCATAGCTTTGAAAAAGCCGCCGATACGGCGATCGACTTCCGGGTCGCGGCCACCCAACTCCATGGCTGTCGCGACCAGCAGGCATCCGCGGCGACCATTGGCGCCACTCGTCCGATCGACGTAACCCGCAAGGTAGGCCCGTAGGCCAGCTACTGGCGTGCCACGCGGGTCGAGTTCGATGTCCATCCGTAGCAGGGCGTCGCCAATGTAGCGATCGAGCGCACGCAGGAAGAGTCCGCGCTTGTCACCGAAGGCGGCGTAGAGACTGCCACGCGAGAGGTTCGTCGCTTGAAGAAGGTCCGGAAGCGCCGTGGCATGATAGCCGCGCGACCAGAACACGTTCATGGCGCGCTCGATAGCAGCTTCCGTGTCGAAGCCTCGGGGGCGGCCGCGCGGCAACCGCACAGGGGGATGATGTTTCATTAGTGATATATGGACCGATTGGTCATTAATTGCAAATGACAGCTTAAGGTGATGGGCGCGGGGAGTTTATGACAGGGCGCGCTTTGGGCGATCTGTCGGCTCTCGTCATCTTACGGGTCGGATGATTTACTTCGCGCTCTCGCATTTCGGCGACAGCATCGGCACGTTCGGCCATGACCAGTTTCGCCAGGATCCATCACGCTCGACGCAGGCCGGCGGTGTTTTAGCGGCAGCCGGATCGGTCTGTTCTTTGGCGTCCTGCGCGGTCACCTGCTCAACGGGCGCAGATTTCGGCGGAAATCGCCTGTTCACATAGTCGAACGACATGACGCCAGCGATGATCGTGAGGACGATCGTGGCGAGACCTATGGCCCATTGCGAGCGCGTCACAACTCACCCCAGCTTCTGATCCCTTGCATCTGCGGTGCCTTCGCTGGCCGCCTTGACTGCGGCTTTTGCCTCGCCCTTGCGGCTGGCGATATCGATTACCTTGCGGCCGGAGATTTCGTGGCCGGCGTCGTCCGGCATCTGCCAGAAGAACCAGGCCGAGGCTGCCGAGATCACGGACACCACGAGGAAGGCCGGTGCAAAATCGGCGGCCGACAATTCGGTCATGCCGCGCATCAGCATGGTGGATTCCACAGAGAATGCACCGATCGCGACGCCGGCGGAGATCGACAGCTGCTGGTTGACGCTGACCAGCGTGGTGGCGCGGCTCATCTGTGCCGTCTCCACCTCGGCATAGGCAACCGTGTTGATCGCGGTGAATTCGAGCGAGCGGAAGAAGCCGCCGACCACCAGGATAATCAGGATCAGCATCAGCGGCGTGGTCACCGTGAACAGCGCACAGGCGGCGAGGAATACCGAACTCACCACGGCGTTGACGGTCATCACATTGCGGAAGCCGAAGGCGCGGATAATGCGCGCCGCAAGCGTCTTCATGCCCATGGCGCCCACCGCCGAGCCGAAGGTCACCATGCCCGACTGGAACGGCGACAGGCCGAAGCCGACCTGCATCAATAGCGGCAGCAGGAACGGCAACGCGCCGATGCCGAGCCTGAACAGGAAGCCGCCGATGATGGCGGCGCGCAATGTCACCAGCCGCATCAGCGAGAAGTCCAGCACGGGGGACGCCGTGCGCCGGGCGTGGATCACGTAGAGGGTCATGGACACCGTGCCGATGCCGACCAGTGCGGCGACGATCGGCCATGGCAGCAGATTGAGGCCCGCGACCGAGAGGCCGAAGGCAATGCCGGCGAGGCCGACGCCGGCCAGCACCAGACCCAGCAGATCGAAGCGCTCCGGATCCTCCGAGCGGATCGGATCGATGAAGCGCAACGCAAGATAGATGCCGAGGCAGCCGATCGGGATATTGATCAGGAAGATCCAGTGCCACGAGAAGTAGGTGGTGATGAAACCGCCCAGCGGCGGTCCGATCACCGGGCCGATCAGCGCCGGCACCGTCATCCACGCCATGGCACTGACGAGCGCGCTTTTGTCGATGGAGCGCAGCAGCACGAGGCGTCCCACCGGCGTCATCATGGCGCCGCCGAGGCCCTGGATGATACGGGCGATGACGAAATGCGTGACCGATTGCGACAACGCGCAGCCGATCGAGCCGACCATGAACACGCCGATGGCGATCGAGAACACCGCGCGTGCGCCGAACCGGTCGGCGGTCCAGCCGGAGGCCGGAATGAACACCGCGAGCGAGAGCAGGTAGGAGGTGATCGCCAGCTTCAGCGTCAGCGGACTGGTGCCGATATCGGCGGCAATCGCCGGCAGCGAGGTCGCGATCACCGTGGAGTCCATGTTCTCCATGAACAAGGCGGAGGCGACGATGAGCGGGATCAGGCGTTCTTTATTCATGAAATTATTGATGATTCTTACGAGTGCCCAAGCTGCGGGCGCTTTAACATCCTGCCGGGGCGTGGGCTATTGCGAGAGGCCGAATACCTCCTAAATCATCCGTGACTGCGCCCGCCCGGCTGAAGGCCGAAAACGCCTAAAATCCCTGTGCATGGCAGCCAAACGCTTTGATTTCGCGCAGCAGCATGCTATCGACCACCGCCAATCCTACTTATGGGTTCAGATTCGACGACGGTGTCCTGCGCCGCCGTCGAATTGGTGCATCCAGAGGTTTCTACCGCGATCCCGAGGTCGCCGCATGGAGTTGGCAATGGCAGTCGTTCAGAAGATCCGCGAAGCGTACACGTTCGATGACGTTCTGCTGAAGCCCGGCCTGTCGGACATCCTGCCTTCCGACGCCGATATCCGCTCCCACGCCACCCGTGCCATTCCGCTCAATATTCCGATCATCGCCTCGGCGATGGATACCGTCACCGAGGCCCGCATGGCGATTGCCATGGCGCAGGCCGGCGGC
The DNA here is from genome assembly GCF_900108575.1 of Tardiphaga sp. OK245. Taxonomy (NCBI): domain Bacteria; kingdom Pseudomonadati; phylum Pseudomonadota; class Alphaproteobacteria; order Hyphomicrobiales; family Nitrobacteraceae; genus Tardiphaga; species Tardiphaga sp. OK245. The sequence continues at coordinate 208,335 of NZ_FNWZ01000006.1, forward strand.
CTCGGCGTGATCCACCGCAACTTCGATCCGGAAGGCCAGGCTGCCCAGGTGCGCCAGGTCAAGAAGTACGAGTCCGGCATGGTGGTAAATCCGCTCACCATCGGCCCCGATGCCAAGCTGGCCGAAGCGCTGGCGCTGATGAGCGAGCACGGCTTCTCCGGCATTCCCGTCGTCACCGGTGCGAGCAAGGACGTCCCCGGCAAGCTGGTCGGCATTCTCACCAACCGCGACGTGCGCTTCGCCAGCAATCCGAACCAGAAAATTTCCGAACTGATGACGCACGAGAATCTCGTGACCGTGCGCGAAGGCGTCAGCCAGGACGAAGCCAAGCGCATGCTGCACAAGCATCGCATCGAGAAGCTGCTCGTCGTCGACGATCAGTATCGCTGTGTCGGCCTGATCACCGTGAAGGACATGGACAAGGCCGTCGCGCATCCCCTTGCCAGCAAGGACGCGCAGGGACGTCTGCGTGTAGCTGCCGCAACCACCGTGGGCGAGGGCGGTTTCGAGCGCACCGAACGTCTGATCGATGCGGGCGTCGATGTGGTCGTCGTTGACACCGCGCATGGTCATTCGATGCGCGTGCTGGAAGCCGTGACGCGCATCAAGAAGATTTCGAACTCCGTGCAGGTGATCGCCGGCAACATCGCCACCACCGAAGGCGCGCAGGCGCTGATCGATGCGGGCGCCGATGCGATCAAGGTCGGTATTGGCCCGGGCTCGATCTGCACCACGCGCATCGTCGCCGGCGTCGGCGTGCCGCAGCTCACCGCGATCATGGATGCGGTGGAAGCCGCGAAGAAGCACAACATTCCGATCATTGCCGACGGCGGCATTAAATTCTCGGGCGATCTCGCCAAGGCGCTCGCTGCCGGCGCCGACATCGCCATGGTCGGCTCGCTGCTTGCGGGCACCGACGAGACCCCCGGCGAAGTGTTCCTGTGGCAGGGCCGTTCCTACAAGGCCTATCGCGGCATGGGTTCGGTGGGCGCCATGGCCCGCGGTTCGGCGGATCGCTACTTCCAGCAGGACATCAAGGACACGCTGAAACTGGTGCCGGAAGGCATCGAGGGCCAGGTGCCCTATAAGGGCCCGGTGGCCAATGTGATGCATCAGCTCGCCGGTGGCCTGCGCGCCGCCATGGGCTATGTCGGTGCCAAGACGCTGACCGAATTCCACGACAAGGCGGAATTCGTCCGCATCACCAGCGCCGGACTGCGCGAAAGTCACGTGCATGACGTGACGATTACCCGCGAAAGCCCGAACTATCCGGGCGGAGCTTAACTATACCGGGCACTATTGCGGTGCCGCATAGGCATCGCCGCCTAAATTGAGCCCCACAGATCGGCGAAAACGCGCTATTGTTCGCGCGTCACGTGCGCTGTCGGCTATGGATGTCCCGTTATGGATTTCCAGGGCCGGACGAACCCGGCCGCGGAGCTTGGCTCCGTGTCGCGTTGTGATGCTCATTTTCGACAATGACCTCGTCACGCGTCGAAGTAACACCCGCAGAAAAGAACGTTGGATACTATGGCCATTGAATGGACGGACGAACGCATTGCGGCTCTCGACACCGCGCAACTGAAAAACCTGCGTGAGAACGCCACACGCCGCGAGGTCACGGCGCTGGTCGAGCTTTGCACCACCGAGCTCGCCAAGCGTAATGCCGACAAGCCGCGCAGGATCGGCCAGCCGCGCAGCGAGGCCAAGCAGTTCGAGCATGACATGTCGGCGGAGCTCGCCACGGTCGGCAAGGCGATGGCCGAGAAATACGATCTCTCTGAAGCGACCGCCAAGGCGAAGTCCGAAGGCGTGAAGGGCTTCAAGGCGCACAAGCTGCTCGGCTCCGATGGCCATGCCAAGCTCGGCGGCATGCAGCGCGACGGCTCGGTCGCAGTAGATCGCTACATCTCCTATCGTCGCGGCACCGATATCGCGTCGCTCAGCGTGTTCCTGCTCAAGGACCAGCCGATCGAGGCGCATGAATTTCAGGTCATCGCGCCGCTGACGATGCTCGACGGCGGCAAGCCCGTGGCTGAAATCCGTCCGACGGCAACGCCGGCGCAGAAGCAGTCGGCCGATGGCGGTCTGTCCTTCAAGGATCTCGACAGCGCAGCTGCAGCATTCGACAAGGTGCTGGCGAAGATCACTGCCTGATATTTGCCGGTTTACGTTTTGAATGCGGCGCGCGATCATCGCGCGCCGCATTTTTTTGCGATCAAGAAAGAGAAACGGAGAAGTCCCATGTCAGCAGCCAAACGCGTCGTTCTCGCATCGCGCCCGCACGGTGAGCCCGGCCCATCGAATTTCCGTATCGAGGATTATGCGGTGCCGACGCCGGGTGAGGGCGAAGTGCTGCTGCGCACGATCTGGCTGTCGCTCGATCCCTATATGCGCGGCCGCATGAATGACGGTCCCTCCTACGCGGCACCTGTGCCGGTGGATGGCGTGATGGAAGGCGGCACGGTTTGCGAGGTGGTCGCCTCGAACAATCCGGGCTTTGTGAAGGGCGATATCGTGCTGGCCCATGCCGGCTGGCAGACCCATGCGATCTCCGACGGCAAAGGCCTGCGCAAACTCGATCCGAAGCTGGCACCGATCTCGACGGCCGTCGGCATTCTTGGGATGCCGGGCATGACCGCCTATACCGGCCTGCTTGCCATTGGAAATCCGCAGGCCGGCGAAACTGTGGTCGTTGCCGCGGCGTCAGGTGCCGTGGGCTCTGCAGTTGGCCAGATCGCGAAGATCAAGGGCGCGCGTGCCATCGGCATCGCGGGCGGTGCCGACAAGTGCCGCTATGTGAAGGAGGAGCTCGGCTTCGACGAATGCCTCGATCATCGCGATCCGGATTTTCCGGCGAAGCTGAAGGCTGCATGCCCGGGCGGCATCGATGTGTATTTCGAGAATGTCGGCGGCGCGGTGTTCGAGGCAGTGTTTCCGCTGCTGAATTTCTTCGCACGCATTCCGGTATGCGGGCTGATCGCGCAATATAACGACACTACGTCGGAAGCACCGAAATGGGCCGGCGCGATGATGCGCAATGTCCTCACCAAGCGTCTCAACATTCGCGGCTTCATCGTGCGCGACTTCGCCTCGATGCATGGCGACTTCCTGCGCGACATGTCGCAATGGGTGCGCGAGGGCAAGGTGAAGTACAAGGAGCATGTCACCGAAGGTCTCGACAACGCGCCGACGGCGTTCATGGGGCTGCTGAAGGGCGCGAATTTCGGCAAGCAGCTCGTGCGCGTCGGCGCCGACAAAGCGTAAGGCGAATACGCCTTCAGGCTGTCATCACTGCTGGCGCACCGTGCCGTCCGCATTGATGACGGTGAACAGATCGATGTCGGTCTGGCCCGGCGCGCGGCGGTGGCGAACTTCAAAGCCGTCGGGCTGGAAACTGTATTCCACGAGCCCGACTTCCTTGAGCCGATCGTCTCCTGCTTGTCCTCGGGACGAATGATGAAACTGCTCGATGGCGCCCAGACATGCCTGACGCCGCGCCATATGTAGTCGCGCCGCTGGTGCACATGACCACAGGCGACGAGCCGCAGATCGACAGGGTCAAGCAGATCGATGAGACGACGGCGCGCCGGCATCGGGACATAGCGGATCGACGTCGCGGCCAGTTCCGGATCGTCCGGGGCATTCAGAAATAGCGGTTTGTGGATGAACAGCGCCAGCGGTCGTCCGTTCAGGCCCGCCAGTTGCGAGGCGAGCCAGTCGAACTGCTCCTCTTCGCAGGCGAGCCCGCTATTCATGATCAACGAGTTCAGACCGATGAAACACCAGCCAGCCGCGTTGAAGCGCCAGTGATCGTGTCCAAAGACCGACACGAATGCCTGCCGGTTCTGCTCGGAAATCAGCTGGCTTGGCGGCGGGGCGACCAGAGTCGGGTTGTCGCCGATGTCGTGATTGCCCGGCAGATAGCGGCAGGCGACGGGAAGGGCGTCATGCTGTGACCTGGCGAAGGCGAGGTCATCGGGATGGCCCGGGCCATCGAAGGCAAGGTCGCCACTATTGATGACGAGGTCAGGCTTTGCCGCGTCGATGAACGCGCAGACGCGCTGGAAATTTGCGACGAATTGCGGAAAGCCCGCGCTAAGATGCGTATCGGTGATCTGGATCAGGCGGAATTCGGACATGGCTGGAACTCCTCTGGCGGGGAGTGTAGCCATCTCGGATGTCAGTCAGATGGCTCGGGCGACCGAAAGGTTAGATCACGCGATATCTGATCGCATAGCCGTCGTTGGCGCGGGCCGTCTTGCCTGCACGGGCTGAGGCGCTCACTTGATCGACCAGATGCCACGGGCTGAATTCGGTGGAGTGGCTCGGGCTTGCGGCCAGACGCAGTTTGAAGATCAGCGGTGCTTCGCCGGGCACATTCACGATCATCACACGCTGCGCGGTGCGAAATTTCAGCGGCACCGTACCCCTGAGAATGCTCTCGCCCTTGTTCGTGAAAGTCGGGCCTTCGCTGATGGCGGCGAGGGCCTGGTTGCGGTCGGTATGCAATTCGATCTGCGTGGCTTCCGCGATGATCTTCGCCGCGACCGCGTCGGGCAGGCGGATTTCGAATTCGACAGCGGGCCTAGTCGGATTGATGCCGAGATAGCCTAGTGCCGTGTGGCGCATATCGGTGGCGGCGAAGACCAGCAGGCCCAGCACGGCCAGCGCCGCGACGCCGTGGTGGACCACGTCATGGACCGAGCGATACCGGGCTCGGAAATAGAGATTCAGCAGGATGGCCACCGCGAGCGCTGCGGCGGCGCCAGCCAGGGTGGACATCATGAGGCCGGCCCAGCTGTCCGGGTCGCCGGGCGTCAGCACCGCAAAGAGGGTATCGAGATAGGCCATGGCAGGGCTCACGGGCAGCTCTTGAGGCTGGCGCGCCGCCGGGCAGCGCCTGCAAATGGGTGTCGAGGGCGGCCCAGCCGGTTCAATGGAACCCGTGATGGAGCCGGCATGGAACTCATATGGAACTCTTGGGCCGGTTAATCGTCATGTTCCAAGGGGCGGGTCTGTAGCGCGAGCGGGGTGCCGCGCGGCTCTGAATCCCCGGGCTGAGGAAATTTCAATGTCGATTCAATGGGTTTTGTTGCCGGTCTTTGTGCTGGTGGCGATTACGCTGGGCATGTTCTTCTGGACCGGCCGGCGCGGCGGCCTGCTGAGCCGCAAGGATACCAGCGACCTGCCGAATACCGCTCCGCAGCTCGACCTGCTGTTCTATGCGCTGATCGCCATCGGCCTGCCGCTCCGCAAGATCGATCTGGTGCTGGTCTGCCTGTCCTGGATCTTCGTCATCGCCCGCTTCGTGGGCGCCGGGTTCATTGCCAATAGCCGGGGATCGCAGGCCTGGCTCGCCAGCGCGCTTGTGTTGTTGGCGATGTGGTTCTACTTCGCGCTACGGATGCTTCTTCTGATCTGATCGGGGGCGGTGTCGCGCCTCTCTCCGTCGAAAGATTGCCATGACTCCCGCCGCCCGCCTCTCCGCCGCGATCGAAGTGATCGAGGCTATCGACACCCAGCGTGTCCCCGCCGCCAAGGCGCTGAAGGAATGGGGCACCGCGCACCGCTTCGCCGGCTCCGGCGATCGGGCCGGGATTTCCGGGCTGGTCTGGGATGTGCTGCGGCGGCGCGCCTCCAGCGCCTGGATCATGGACGACGACACGTCGCGGGCGCGGCTGCTCGGCATGCTCAAGGCCGAGCGCAGGATGGATGTCGATACGATTGCCGCGCTCTGTGACGGCAGCGGTTTTGCGCCGGAGCCGCTGTCTGACGCGGAGCGTTCGGCTCTGGCGTCGCGCACGGTGGCGGATGCACCGGCGCATATCGCCGGCGATTATCCGGAATGGCTCGATGGCCAGCTGGCCGATGTATTTGGCGACGATCGCGTGGCGGAAGCCACCGCCATGGCCAGCCGTGCGCCGCTGGACCTGCGCGTCAACACGCTGAAGGCCAAGCGCGACAAGGTGCTGGGCTCGCTGCGCCATCTCGGCGCCACCGAGACGCCGTGGTCGCCTTTGGGGCTGCGCATCGAGCTCGGTGCCGATGCGCGCAATCCCGGCATCCATGCCGAGGAGGATTTCATCAAGGGCGGCATCGAGGTGCAGGACGAGGGCTCGCAGCTCGCGGCCCTGCTGTCCGGCGCCAAGCCCGGCGAGCAGGTCATCGATCTCTGCGCCGGCGCCGGCGGCAAGACGCTGGCGCTGGCGGCGATGATGCAGGGCAAGGGCCGGCTGATCGCCACCGATGCCGACAAGCGCCAGCTCGCGCCTATCCACGAGCGGCTGTCGCGTGCCGGTATCCACAATGCCGATATCCGCACCCCGAAGGGCCCGGACGACACGCTCAGCGACATCCACAACTCCGCGGACCTCGTGCTGATCGACGCGCCATGCACCGGCACCGGCACCTGGCGTCGCAATCCCGACGCCAAATGGCGGATGCGGCCGGGCGCCCTCGAAGTCCGGATCAAGGACCAGGCCGAGGTCCTGGACCGCGCCGTCGCGCTAGTGAAGCCGGGCGGCCGGATCGCCTATGTGACCTGTTCGGTACTTCCGCAGGAAAACCGCGACCAGATCCGCGCCTTTACCGCCCGCCAGCCGGAGTTTTCGGTGGTGCCGCCGGCGCAGGTGATGTCGGTGCTGTGGGACAAGGCCGAGGATTTCGCCGCCGCGACGTATCAGAGCCCGGAAGGCCTGCTGATGACCCCGCGCCGGACCGGAACGGACGGGTTTTTCGTGTCGGTGATGAAGCGCCAGCCGGTAGGCTGAGACCCCTCCGCCGTCATTGCGAGCGCAGCGAAGCAATCCAGAAGGCCACAAGCGAAGACTGGATTGCTTCGTCGCAAGGGCTCCTCGCAATGACGGGGATAGGCCGGTGCAGGGCTGCCATGACAGCCTTTTCAGCCTTGCGACCCCGCCGTGAGTCGCGTAATTCCTCGCTATGACAGCCCCCAGCAAAACCTCCGTTTCGCCCGCCGATCCGTCACCCCATGTGGCCGCGGCGCATGACAAGATTCTGATCGTCGATTTCGGCTCTCAGGTGACGCAGCTGATCGCGCGGCGCGTCCGCGAGGAGGGCGTCTATTCGGAAATCGTGCCGTTCAACAAGGCGGAGGCTGCCTTCGCCGAAATGAAGCCGAAGGCCGTGATCCTATCCGGCGGTCCTGCCTCGGTGCTCGACGACAACGCGCCCGCGGCGCCACTGTCGATCCTCACCGCAGGCGTGCCGGTGCTGGGCATCTGCTACGGCGAACAGACCATGGCGCAGCAGCTCGGCGGCACCGTCGAAGCCGGCCATCACCGCGAATTCGGCCGCGCCGCTATCGAGATCACCGACACCTGCGCGTTGTTCGACGGGGTGTGGGAAGTGGGTGGCAAATACGATGTCTGGATGAGCCATGGCGACCGCGTCACCAAAATGCCCGACGGTTTTCGCGCGGTCGCGAAAGCGCCGGGCTCGCCAATCTCGATCATCGCCGACGATGTCAGAAAATTCTACGCGATGCAGTTTCATCCCGAAGTGGCGCACACGCCCGATGGCGCGAAACTGATCCGCAACTTTGTGCGCAACATCGCCGGCTTCACCGGCGACTGGACCATGCGCGCGTTCCGCGAGGAAGCCATCGAGAAGATCCGCGCCCAGGTCGGCAAGGGCAAGGTGATCTGCGGCCTGTCCGGCGGCGTCGATAGTGCGGTGGCCGCTGTGCTGATCCACGAAGCGATCGGCGACCAGCTCACTTGCGTGTTCGTCGATCACGGCATGCTGCGCAAGGACGAGGCCAAGACCGTCGTCGACCTGTTCCGGCACCACTACAACATCCCACTGGTGCATGTGGATGCGTCGAAGACGTTCCTCGGCGAGCTCGAAGGCGTCACCGATCCCGAAGTGAAGCGCAAGACCATCGGCCGTCTGTTCATCGACGTGTTCGACACTGAGGCCAAGAAGATCGGCGGCGCGGATTTCCTGGCGCAGGGCACGCTGTATCCCGACGTGATCGAGAGCGTGTCCTTCACCGGCGGACCTTCAGTGACCATCAAGTCGCATCACAATGTCGGCGGCCTTCCGGCGCGCATGAACATGAAGCTGGTCGAGCCACTGCGCGAACTGTTCAAGGACGAGGTGCGCGATCTCGGCCGCGAACTCGGCCTGCCGGACATCTTTGTCGGCCGTCATCCATTCCCGGGCCCGGGCCTCGCGATCCGCTGCCCCGGCGAGATCACGCGCGAGAAGCTCGACATCCTCCGCGAAGCCGACGCCGTCTATATCGACCAGATCCGCAAGGCCGATCTCTACGACACCATCTGGCAGGCCTTCGCTGTCCTATTGCCGGTGAAGACCGTCGGCGTCATGGGCGACGGCCGCACCTATGAATACGTCGTCGGCCTGCGCGCCGTGACCTCCACCGACGGCATGACCGCCGACTTCTACGCCTTCGACATGAAATTCCTCGGCGAGACCGCAACGCGGATCATCAACGAGGTGAAGGGCGTGAATCGGGTGGTGTATGATATCACCAGCAAGCCGCCGGGGACGATCGAGTGGGAATAGGGGGAATTTCCAACATAAGTTGCTGAGTAGGGATACTGAATGGGGCAAGCGAAGATTCGAAGGGAGGCCCTCAGACTGGAGCTCCTCAGCAAATGTAGCGAATGGGATTTCCCTGCCTCAGCTTGGGAAGCGGATCTCTGTAGTGAGTTGCGGGAGCAAGATGTTCTATTAGTTCCCAGAGCCTCAGCTGAACAATTGGCGTGGGCTCGTATGCCTGCCAATCAGTGTCACGCCAACGCGCGTTGGTACGAGAAGAATGATCCAACTGGAAATGCGCGAGCAGTCGTTGGTTGGTGGGTGCAATGGCCCAACTTCGTATTGCACTCGATCATAGAAACCAAAGGCCAATTGATCTGCATTACTCCCTCGTCGATCAAGGAAATGAAGATTCCTTTTATCCGTGACCCTAAGATCAGTTGGGTAGAAGATGGCGACGTCTACTCGGCCATCAGAAATGACCACGTGATTGGGCACGGCGTCAGAATGTTTCCCGCATATACAGCGGCGCAAACTGCAGTTTTTCGCGATAGGTTGTTGGCGGGCATTGATCCATTCATCGCTACCTACTTCACAGATCAAGAACTAGAAGATTTGAAGGAACGATATATTACAGCGCGAGAACAATAGCGTAATGTATTTGCGAAAACAGGAATTGCCGGGGTCCGCATGCAAAGCAAGATTCTACGCGACCGAGGCGCAGTTGCTGTTTTTGTTGTTGGTTTCGCGATCGTGATGCTCCCGGCGGTTATTGCGAGCATCATTATCTATCGAGAAGGTTTCGGCACGAATGGGGCTGCTTGGGTTCAAGCCGCTGGGTCAATTGCCGCCATAGTCGGTGCCGTTTTGCTCTTCCGAAGCGAGACTGCTCGACGACGACGTGAGCGGCGAGCACTAGGCGAAGAAACGGCATGGGCCGTTAGGTTTGCATTGACGAACGCTCAGCTTGAGGCCCGCATGATCGCGGCAGAGCTATTTGACAAGGACGCTACACCCGAAGAAAGCCCCAGACGCCATTGGCATCTTCGAATCCAAAATTGCCGAAACGTGTTGGATGTATTCTCCAGACGAACCGATCATATCCATCCGATACTAAATCATGTGGCGAGCAATGGAGTACTATTATTAAGCGAGTTGGATTTTGACGCTCGAAAAGCGTTGGATTCTATAGAACGTGGTGATCGTCCGTCGATTGATATTGCAGGAGATATTCTCCGTTATGAGAGCCATTTCGAACAATTAATCCAATTGTTAGATGCGAGAATGCGAGGGGTGGTACAAGCCTTGGACGAAAACGGTGACATCCTTCCCGTGAGCCGACTTGATATTTGGAAGGTCCGCTATCCTTCAAAAGCTGATTAAGAGGATAGGCGAGAAAATTGAGGAATAGCATAGCGTATTTCGCCGCGCTGTTGGGCGTCTCCGCGCTCTTTGAACGGCGCCCATACGCCGTCAGGCCCACCCCAATCTTCGCGACTTTGTGGCCTTCAAATATTCGGTCGCGCGCTGCTCGAAGACGTTAGCGCGCGACCGGGTCTCGGCGTCGATCACACGTTCGTAGATCGATCACTGCTCCTTCTTGAAAAAATCCTGGAAGATGAGCTGGCCCCAGGTGCGGCCGCGTGCGTGCACCAGCGCGCCACCTTCGTTGAGCTTTCCCAGCTTGACGGGTGCGAAGCCGAGTTGCTTGGCCAGGGCCGCCACGGGAGCGATCGCGTCCTCGTCGTCAGCAGACAGAAAGACGACCCGATGCCCGCTCGCGACGATCGGATCGGTAGCCAGAGTGGCTGCGCCCAGGTGATTGAAACCTTTCACGAGTTTGGCGCCGGTGAATGCCTTCGCGACGACGGCGGAGCCCGGGAGACCGTCCGGCTCATCGGGGCCCGGAAACAGGTTCATCGCGTCGATGACCGTCTTGCCGTCCCAGCTCGGCAGGATCTTCGCAACCTCGCGATGCTCGCCGAAAGGGACCGCCAGGATGATGGTGTCGGCCTCGAGCGCATCCCGCAGCGACCTGGCGACGACCGTGGGTCCGATCGCCCGGGCCTGTTGCGCCAATGCCTCGGGGGGCCGACGGCTCGCGACGGTCACGTCGATGTTTTTGCGGGCGAAGGCGTGGGCGAGGGCCTGGCCTATCTTGCCGAATCCTATAATTGCGTAGCTCATCATCTTCTCCGATTTGTTTTGATATTGATTCACGGCCTTCGAGAGCGCCGGGTTATTCGGTCCGCGGTGGCGCCCGCGTAGAGGTCCTGCGGTGAACGAGGTGCGATTTCAGATCGCCGAGAAGCCGCCGTCGACAGACAACTCCAGCCCATTCACGAAGCTTGAATCGTCTGACGCAAGAAACAGTGCGACCGCCGCAATTTCCTCAGGGCGACCCATCGTTCCCCGCGGGATCAGGGATTCGAACATCTGCTTCGCCTCCGGGGTGAGAACCTGGTCCTGCATCGGTGTGGCGATCGGTCCCGGGTGCAGCACGTTCACCCGGATATTCCTGCTCTTGAGTTCGTTGAGCCATCCGCGTGCGAATGCGTGCAGCGTCGCCTTGCTCGCCGCATACACGCTGTAACCGGGAAAACCTTTGAGCGAAGCAACTGACCCGGTCATGAAGATTGATCCGCCATCGTTGAACAGCGGCAGAGCCTTCTGAACAGTAAAGAGCGTGCCGCGCGCGTTCAGGCCGAAGGTCGCATCGAAATGCTGCTCGGTAATTTCGCCCAGTGGGACGGCTTCGCCCGTGCCGGCGCTCGCGTACAGGACGTCGATCCTGCCCTTTTCCCGCTTGACCGTATCGAACAGGCGGTCGAGGTCGTCGAGATTGGCCGCGTCGCCGCGCACGCCGGTCACATTCCGGCCAATCAGCTTGATGGCCTCGTCGAGCGCCTCCTGCCTCCGGCCCGTGATGAATACATAGGCGCCTTCTTCAACGAACCGCTTGGCGCTCGCCAGCGCCATGCCGCTCGATCCGCCCGTGATGACTGCAACCTTGCCTTCAAGCTTTCCCATGACTTTTCCTTCAGACTCCGTGTTTGGTCGTTCGGGGATGCCCCCGAGAACCTCGAGATGGGTCTGCCGGCGTCAGGCTTTGAGTGCGGAGGTGCGCACATCGGTGGTGCGAAATTGATCCGGCTGGACGAACGACCCCAGCCGCGACCATCGGTGTCCGCCGTTCGGAATTGGGTCGCGCTTGCCGGAACAGGCTATGAGAACCGCCCGTACCGCTGTTCGATGTGTTAGATACGGGCTTTGGAAGGCGCGCCGCGCGGTGCGAGATTGCACCATGATCGACTGGGATGACGTTCGCTACTTTCTTGCCGTCGCGCGCGGAGGCTCGGTGCGGGCTGCCGCCGAGCGCCTCGGGGTGAACCACGCGACCGTGTTGCGACGCATCGGACAGCTCGAGGCACGCCTCGGGGTGCAAATGTTCGAAAAGCTGCCTTCGGGCTACCGCCTGACGACTGCGGGCGAGGAGGTTCTCGAGTTCGCGGACCAGATGGAAGCGTCGTCGCATTTGCTGGAGACGCGCATCTTCGGTCGCGACCAGAGCGCGCGCGGGCTTTTGCGGGTGACGCTTCCACCGTTCCTCGCGACACACCTGCTCATGCCGGATCTCGCCGATTTCGCGCGTATGCATCCGGACATCGAGATGGAAATCATGTCGACCGGCGAGGTGGCAAATCTGACCAACCGGGAGGCCGACGTGGCGATCCGCATTGTCGCCAACCGCAAGACTCTGCCGCTCAATCTTCACGGCCTGAAGGGACCGGAGCTGTTCAGCGGTGTCTACATGTCTCGCGATCGACTAGCCGCGTGGCGTGCGGGCACGCCTGATCCCATCCGGTGGATCGTCATAGACAATCATGGACTCCCGGCCTGGGCGCGCGAGGGAGAGGTTCACACCACGGGAGTTCCGTTCAGGACCCCGGACGCCGAGACGCAGATCGTTGCTGTACGGCAAGGGATCGGGATGACAAAACTGCCGTGCTTCGTCGGAGATGCTGACGCTCTATTGGTGAGGGTGCCGGGCACCGACCTGCCCATGCATGGGACGCTCTGGCTTCTCACGCAGGGGGAAACACGCAAGACGAAGCGCGTGCGGCTCTTTACTGAGTTCGTATCCGGAAGGCTCGCCGCGTACGCGCCGCTGCTCGCGGGACTGTCCGTATCGCGCGACTGACGCGCGGCGGGTCGCCGACCACCAATTTGCTGACGGTGGCGGGTCAGACCGACCTTTCGGACGTGTCTTCGGAGAGTTTTTTTGCGACAGGTCGGGTGAGAACCAGCATTTCAGCCCGGCAAGCATGCCTGCCGTAATGTTTTGACCGTTGAACGCTGAATTTAAAGGGCTATTTTTACTGCAATGCAGTATCTTGTCAGTCGGTCGCGATTGACGTACTCGAAGCCGAATTCGCCTTTAGACCGGTTTTAACAATAACGGTTGGTGGCGCTGCGTTTCCAGCGTCAACCACCTCATGACGTTGGGATGACGATGAGCCTCTATTCAGATTACCTCGCTGAAATCGAAAGCAGAAAAGCTCAAGGCCTCGCTCCCAAACCGATCGACGACGGCGCACTCACCGGCGAAATCATCGCCCTGATCAAGGACACCGGCAGCGAATACCGCGCCGACGCCCTGAAATTCTTCATCTACAACACCCTGCCGGGCACCACGAGCGCCGCAGGCGTCAAGGCCGCCTTCCTGAAGGAGATTATCCTCGGTGAGGCGATCGTCCCGGAAATCACGCCGACCTTCGCGCTGGAACTGCTGTCGCACATGAAGGGCGGCCCCTCGATCGGCGTGTTGCTCGACGTCACACTCGGCAGTGATGCCGGGCTGGCGAAGCAGGCCGGTGAAGTTCTGAAGACCCAGTTCTTCCTCTACGACGCCGACATGTTCCGGCTGCGCGATGCCTTCAAGGCGGGCAATGCCGTCGCCAAGGGCGTGCTGGAGAGCTATGCCAAGGCCGAGTTCTTCACCAAGCTTCCTGACGTCGCGGACGAGATCAAGGTCGTGACCTACGTCGCCGCCGAAGGCGATATCTCGACCGACCTGCTGTCGCCCGGCAACCAGGCGCATTCGCGTTCGGACCGTGAGCTGCACGGCCAGTGCATGATGACGCCGCAGGCGCAGCAGGAAATCGTGGCGCTGCAGAAGCAGCATCCCGACAAGCGCGTGATGATGATCGCCGAAAAGGGCACGATGGGCGTGGGCTCGTCGCGCATGTCCGGTGTGAACAACGTGGCGCTGTGGACCGGCAAGCCGGCCAGCCCCTATGTGCCCTTCGTCAACTTCGCCCCGGTCGTCGCCGGCACCAACGGCATCTCGCCGATCTTCGCGACGACGGTGGACGTGACCGGCGGCATCGGCGTCAATCTCAAGAACTGGGTCAAGAAACTCGACGCGGACGGCAAGCCGATCCTGAACAACGACGGAAACCCGGTCCTCGAGCAGAAATTTGCGGTCGACACCGGCACCGTCCTGACGCTCGATGCCAAGGGCAAGAAGCTGCGCGACGAAAACGGCAAGGAACTGGTCGACGTCGCTGCCGCCTTCACGCCGCAGAAGATGGAGTTCATGAAGGCCGGCAGCTCCTATGCCATCGTGTTCGGCAAGAAGCTGCAGACCTTTGCCGCCGAAACGCTCGGCGTTGAGCCGACCCCGGTTTTCGCTCCGAACAAGGAGATCTCGGTCGAAGGCCAGGGCCTGACCGCGGTCGAGAAGATCTTCAACCGCAACGCCGTGGGTGTGCTCGGCGGCAAGGTCTTGCATGCGGGCTCGGACGTGCGCGTCAAGGTCAACATCGTCGGCTCGCAGGATACCACTGGCCTGATGACGGCGCAGGAGCTGGAAGCGATGGCGGCCACCGTCATCTCGCCGATCGTCGACGGCGCCTATCAGTCGGGCTGCCACACGGCATCGGTGTGGGACAAGAAGGCGCAGGTCAACATTCCGAAGCTGATGAGCTTCATGAACAATTTCGGCGTGATCACCGCGCGCGATCCCAAGGGTAGCTATCATGCGATGACCGATGTCATCCACAAGGTGCTGAACGACATCACCGTGGATGACTGGGCGATCATCATCGGCGGCGACAGCCACACCCGCATGTCCAAGGGCGTCGCCTTCGGTGCCGACTCCGGCACTGTGGCGCTGGCGCTGGCGACCGGCGAGGCGACCATGCCGATCCCGCAATCGGTCAAGGTGACCTTCAAGGGCGCGATGCAGCCGCATATGGACTTCCGCGACGTGGTCCATGCGACCCAGGCGCAGATGCTCAAGCAATGCGGCGACAATGTTTTCCAGGGCCGGATCATCGAGGTCCATCTCGGCACGCTGCTCGCCGACCAGGCCTTCACCTTTACCGACTGGACGGCCGAGATGAAGGCCAAGGCGTCGATCTGCATCTCGCAGGACGACACGCTGATCGAGTCGCTCGAGATCGCGAAATCGCGCATCCAGATCATGATCGACAAGGGCATGGACAATGCCGCGGGCACGCTGAAGGGCCTGATCGCCAAGGCCGATGCGCGCATCGCCGAGATCCGTTCGGGCGAGAAGCCGGCACTGACGCCGGACGCCAATGCGAAATACTTCGCCGAAGTCGTCGTCGATCTCGATATCATCGACGAGCCGATGATCGCCGATCCCGACGTCAACAACGCCGATGTGTCCAGGCGCTACACCCACGACACGATCCGTCCGATTTCTTATTACGGCGGCACCAAGAAGGTGGACCTCGGCTTCGTGGGCTCGTGCATGGTGCACAAGGGCGACATGAAGATCGTCGCCCAGATGCTCAAGAACATCGAGAAGGCCGAAGGCAAAGTTGCGTTCAACGCGCCGCTGGTCGTCGCCGCCCCAACCTACAACATCATCGACGAGCTGAAGGCCGAAGGGGATTGGGAAATCCTGCAGAAGTATTCCGGCTTCGAATTCGATGATGTGAAGCCGAAGACATCGAACCGCACCACCTACGAGAACATCCTGTATCTCGAGCGCCCGGGCTGCAACCTGTGCATGGGCAACCAGGAAAAGGCGGAGAAGGGCGACACCGTTCTGGCGACCTCAACCCGCCTGTTCCAGGGCCGCGTCGTGGAAGACACCGCCGAGAAGAAGGGTGAATCGCTGCTGGCCTCGACCCCGGTCGTGGTGCTGTCGGCGATCCTTGGTCGCACGCCGAGCGCCGAGGAATACAAAGCCGCGGTCGAAGGCATCGACCTGACCAAGTTCGCACCGCCCAAGATCGGTGCGATGGGCGCCTCCGTCCACTACTAGGATGGAGAGCGAGAGCTGTTAAAAAATTGGCGCGGCAGGTGAACATCTGCCGCGCCGCGGGGCTGGTACGCGAGCGGGCATCAATCGCGTGGTGTATGACATCACGAGCAAGCCGCCGGGGACGATCGAGTGGGAGTGACGCTACTTCAGGGCGTTGTAAATTTCCTTGTACCCATCGTGATAGCTTTTCGTGAAATCCGCGTACTTAATGTCCGCCAGTATCGGCGGGATGTCGCATTTTTCGAGTAGAGCAGGCGGGATTTTGATATCAGTTCCGGAAAGCTGCCGCGCAAGGAACGACTGCCATTCCTTTAGAGCCCACATCGAATCAACGGATTTTCTAGATAAAAATGCGATCATTGTTTGAGATGACGCCAATCCAGACGATATTTTTGAAACTATTGAATCGCCAACTCGAATTTTATTTTCGTCTAGCCAGCATTTCACACCTACATGCATTAAATCGTCGTGCACCATTCGGACCCAACCTTTGTCGGCCGATGCGTGGCAAAGAAAGACTTCCTTCGATCCGTCGAGTTGTCCGAACTCGCCGAACATTCGTCCTTCAAACAAGCTGTCCTCGATCATCGATTTTTCGGCCCAAAGTGAGTGAAGCGAGCGGGCATCTACGTCCCACCGTCCATACAACGCTATATCCGTAAGCACTTTATCGATTTCTTCCTTTCGATTCAGAAGGTCGCCCAACGTCGGCTCTCTCAAGAGCTTTAGTTGGATGTCATATGTGCCGAGAAAACTTAGAGGATGGCCAATGTAACATATGGCAGTTTTCTCGGTTGCATCGTCGTCGTAGTATAGCACGCGCCCTTTGTGTTTTCCGCCGAACACAAAGACGGGCCCATATTCAAGTTCATGCATAGACATCTCGCGCGGTTTGTACTCGCAATCTTTGATGAAGACTCTCACGATGCTTATGTTCTGTCTATGGTCTCTGGCGAAGGTCGATATCGAGATAGAAGCTGCGGTCATGCTTTTCGCTCTTGCGAGCTAAGCTTCACCAATCACCCACTTGGCTGGCAGGTAGGTGGGTAGAAATTTAGTCTGCCAGACGCGTTTCGCTGGAGCTTTACGTTTCGCTATTGCGCAACGTCTAGCTGCTCCCCATCCCGGACTAGAAGTGGCAACGTTTGGCGTGTTTCCAGAAGGAATGGTGATCCGCGACGGCATCGCGATGCTGCATAAAGGCAGCTGATTTACGAGCGCTATGCCGGCGCTCTGAGCCGCACAAGCCGCATCTCGCGATGTCGGTGACCAAGTTCTTCACCAATCGCTGACGGCAAGATCGATCCGCAGGCGCCGAGGCCCTTTACTCGCCGGTCGGTGGCTTGCCGGTGAAGATCGCCAGTTGATCGGCGAAGGCGCGCTTGTAGGCGGGCCGCGCTTCGCCACGGGCGATGTAGGCGCAGAGGTTCGGATAGTCCTCCAGTAGTCCCGACCCGTTCAATCTGCGCAGCACCGTCACCATCAGCAGGTCGCCGGCGCTGAACCTGCCGTCGAGCCAGTCGGCGTCACCAAGGCGGATGGACAGGTCTGCCAGTCGGGCGCGAACGCGATCGTCGAGGATCGGCAGGCGCGTCGCGTACCAGGTCTTGTCGCGCTCCGTGAGCGTGGCGGCTCCGCGTTCCACGATCGGCGGCTCCACGGTGCTGAGCGCGGCGAACATCCAGGCGATCGCGCGCGCCCGGGCATTCGCATCGTCTGGCAGTAGGCCCGGATGGCGTTCCGCGATATGGAAGACGATCGCCCCCGACTCGAACAGCATGAGATCGCCGTCTTCGTAGGTCGGGATCTGTCCGAAGGGATGAAGCCTGCGATGCGCGGGTTCTTTCATCTCAGCGAACGACAGCAGACGGACGTCGTAAGGCTGGCCCACCTCTTCGAGCGCCCAGCGAACGCTCATGTCACGCGCCAATCCCCTTCCGCGATCGGGAGACCGTTCGAAGGCGCTAATCGTGGGCATTGTTTCTCTCCACCTGGGTGTTTCACATCCCTAGGACGAACAACCGGCGCGTCTCCCGACAGCCGATTTCGATTTTTGGCCGCGGAATTTCGCGGGCCGAACCTGTCATCGGGCCCCGCCGGACTACGGATATTCTTCGAAACCGAGAGCATTGACCATTGAGCGAGCTGCTAACTTAGAGATGAAATTACGGAACGTCACACGCTCGATTCAGAATGATCAAAGATGAGATGGCTGTTCGAGTGAAGGACGGTCGCCTGCAGCGGTCGCCAGACGACATGCGACTGATCAATGCACCCCCGCTCAAACGCGGGATGTGCGTCATTCTCCGCGATGTTACGACTGGCTCACCATCCTCCCGGAGAGCCTTCATGTCCGACGCGCCTGCACCGAGCCAAGCCCCCACCGCCGCCGAGACCGATCCGAACACGCTCGGCTTCATGCAAGGCTTTCCGCCGCCGCAGGACAAGCTCATCACCTTTCACGACGGCTCGTTCCGCAACTTTCCCGAGCTGCGCTGGGCCTGGAGCAATGTCCGCCAGCTCGTGCCAACGGTGAATGTCTGGCGCGGCGCGGGCGGCGCTTCGGTGTTGCCGCGCGCGGAGCGCGATATCGGCGGCATCACGTCGACCACCATGGACGGCCGGTCGATGACCTTCGCACGGATGTTCGACGAGACCTATGCCGACGGCATTGCCGTGCTGCACAAGGGCAAACTCATTTACGAGCGTTATGCCGGCGCGCTGAAGCCGCACAAGCCGCATATTGCGATGTCGGTGACCAAGTCGTTTACCGGCACGCTGGCCGGAATTCTGGTGGCCGAAGGCAAGATCGATCCGCAGGCGCCGGTGACCGATTATGTGCCGGAGTTGAAGGCCACGGCCTTCGGCGATGCTGATGTGCATGAGGTCATGGATATGACCACGGGGCTCAAATACACCGAGGTCTATACCGACAAGAATTCCGATGTGTGGGGACTGCGACGTGCCAATGGCATGGCGCCGATCCCGCCGGACTATGAAGGCGCAAGCGACATCTTCGCCTTTCTCTGCACGCAGCAGAAGCAGGGCGAGCATGGCAAGGCCTTCGCCTACAAGACCGTCAACACCGACGTGCTGGCCTGGATCGTCCGCCGTGCCAGCGGCATGACGCTGTCCGATCTGTTGTCGGAACGCATCTGGGCGCCGATGGGTGCGGAGGAGGACGCGCATTATCACGTCGACCGCATCGGCACTGAGAGCGGTGGCGGCGGGCTGTCGACGACGCTGCGCGATCTCGCGCGCTTCGGCGAGGTGATGCGCAATCACGGGCGCTTCAATGGCCGCCAGATCGTGCCTAGCGCAGTGGTCGAGGACATCGAACGCGGCGCCGATCCCGCCAAGTTCAAGCCGGCCGGCTACACCACGCTGCCTGGCGCGTCCTATCGCAACCAGTGGTGGGTGACCCATAATGAACACGGCGCCTATATGGCACGCGGCGTCTACGGGCAGGGGCTCTATATCGATCCGAAGGCCGAGATGGTGATCGCGCGCTACGCGTCGCATCCGGTCGCCGGCAATGCCGCCAACGATCCGGTGACGCTGCCGGCCTATATGGCGCTGGCGAAGGAACTGATGGCGGGCTGACCATCAGGGTTCGTGGAACCCGGGGGAACCCGGTCGGGAACCTTGGGGCAGGTTGGGCGTATGCTTGGCGGCCGACATCTTCCGTCGGCGCCAGGCGGACCCCTCCAGAATGATAAAACCCTTGTCCATCACTCCGTGGCTGCGCTGCTGGTGTGCGGCGCTGTTGATGTCATGCACCGTCGTCGCAACGGCGCCTCTGTATGCGCAGGAGCGGGCGTCTGGCGCGCGGGCTGCCCGCAGCAATCCGGCTGTCGCCACTGACGGTGCGACGCTGATTCATGGCAATTACTGCGGTGCCGGCAACCGGCCGGGCAAGCCACCCATCGATGCCCTCGATCTTGCCTGCATGAATCACGATGCCTGCACGCCGGCGAGCGGCATTCCTAACTGCGACTGCAACGCCAGGCTTCGCGACGAAGCGGCCGCAGTGGCAGGGGACCCCCGACAAGCGCCGGAGCTCCAGAGTCTGGCGGCATTGACCTCAGCGGCTGCGGCCGTGATGCTCTGCAAGCCGATGATCGATGCCGCAGTCCCTCCGGTGGTTGCTCCTGTCCCTGTGGCTCGGGACGCTCCTGCAGCAGGTGCGCCAGTGGCAATCACGCCGGCTCCTGTTGCTGGAGCACCTGTGTCGATTGTCCCTGATAGTGTCGCGCCCGTGGCTGCCGCTCCCGTAACGGACGTAACTGAAACCCCGCTGCCTGTCGCGCCAGTCACTGACGCTCCCGCGCCTGCCGTACCCGTGCCCAGGTCGACCGCGTTGCCCTGAGCAGACAGAGCCCTGATCGGCTCTTGCGCGCTGCGATCTTTCCGGGGCAATCATGAGTGCGAGTCCAGATGCGCCGACAGCGCAGCTCATGGCAGAGGGAAGCGCGCATGAAATTACTTGTCGCACGAGTCATGACGCTCGCATTCCTGCTGGGGCCTTTGGCGCTTGGCTCCGCAGCGCTGACGGCGGATCCCATCCGTGTCGGCGCGGTGCTGCCGTTTTCCGGCGGTGTCGAACTTTATGGTGAGCAAGCAAAACTCGGGCTCGATCTCGCTGCCAGGGAGATCAACGCGTTGGGTGGCATTCTCGGCAGGCCGCTCGAGATCATCTATGTCGATGACAAGACCCGGCCGGCCTCCGCCGAGAGCGCGATGCGGTCGGTGATCGACAGCGGCGTCGTGGCGGTTGTCGGCCCTGTTACCTCGGCCAACTTCAATGCGATCAGGCCGCTTGCCGAGAGCACGAAGACGCCGCTGCTTTATGCCACCAATTTCGAAGGCGGCACATGCAGCCGCTACATCTTCTCGTTCAGCACGGTGCCGAACCAGGATCTCGGCCAGTTGCTGCCCTATGTGAACGAGGCTGTCGGCAACACCTACTTCCTGCTCGGCGCCGATCGCGTCTGGCCGCACCAGATGTTCGACATTGCCAAGCCGCTGATCGAGAAGCTCGGCGGCACCATCGTCGGCACGCAATATACGCAGGGGACCGAGACGGACTTCACGCCGCTAATCAAGCAGGTGGCGGCGGCCAAACCGAAGGTGCTGCTGTTCGCGCTGAAGGGTGACGGCATCGATTTCATCCGGCAGGCCGATGATCAGGGCTTGTTCAAGGAGACCACGGTTGCATTCCTGGGATTGTCCGAGATCGATCTCGGCATCTTCAAGGGCAAGGGCCAGAACATGATCACCGTCGTGCCGTCGCTGGCGACCAGCGATGCGCCGGAGATGAAGGCGTTCGTCGCCAGGGTGCGGGCCTCAGCCGGCAATGACGTGCTGGTGTCGAACTATGTCATGACCCACTACAACACGCTGATCGCGCTCAAGGCTGCGATCGAGAAGGCAGGCCGTGTCGACAAGGAAGCGATCGTGGATGCACTGGCAGGGCTCACCATCCCGTCGCCGACTGGAACGGTCACCATCGATGCGAACCACTATGCGACCATGAGCATGTTCATCGCCAAGACGCAGGGCAGTGAATTGGTCACCGTCCGTGCGCTCGGCAGAATTCCGCCGCAGCCGGGTTGCACATTGGCTGGTCGCTGATTGCAACTGGCGAGCAGACGGCTGGTGTAAGTCGCGCGAGATTTCTTAACTCGGCATCGACACAATTCTGGATGAGTGAAGAGGACAACGAATGGCACGTGTGCGCTGTATCACCGAGATGGGTATGGGCGTCGACGTCCACGGTCGCGATGCCACCAAGGCTGCCAAGCGCGCGGTGTCGGATGCGATCCGCCATTCCAGCGTTGGCTTCTTCCGGATGGTCGGCAAGACGCCGCATGACATGTTCGTCGATGTGACCGTCGCGGTGCCGAATCCGGACGACGTCGACACGGCGGCGGTCGCGAAGGAATTACCTTACGGTACCGTGACCGTGACCGCGGTCAAAGGCGGCCTCGACATTCCAGCCGAGAGCGGCGGCGACGGCATTCTCATTGCCAATGCGGCGGTGATCGTGAGCCTCGACGACGGCAAGTAGAGGAAACTTGCCTCAGGCGACGATCTCGCTTCCGCGATCTCGAGAACTCCCTCCGGTCCTTTTCACGCTTGACTAATCCATAACTCACTGGTTATTGATCTGATCGATAACTGACGGGTTATGGATGGCGATGCCGAACACCTTCGATGTGCTCTTCAAGACGCTCGCCGATCCGACCCGGCGCGCGATCTTCGAGCGACTTTGTCGTGAGGGGGAGCAGACCGTCGCGGCACTGACCGCGCAAGCCGGGGTTTCGCAGCCGGCGGTCTCCAAACATCTCGGCGTGCTGAAGCAGGCGGGGCTGGTGCTCGATCGTCAGAGCGGCCGTCAGACACATTATCGATCGCAACCGGCGGCCCTGGCGCCGCTGCTCGACTGGACCAGCCAGATGGCCGGGTTCTGGGAGAGCCGGTTCGACGATCTCGAACAACTGCTGAAGAGGATGGACAATTGACCAATACTGCAGCCGAAACACGTTCCGTCGTCGTCGAGCGGGAATTTGGCCACGCGCCGGAAAAGCTCTGGCGCGCGCTGACCCAGCCGCATCTGATTGCCGAGTGGCTGATGAAAAACGATTTCCAGCCCGTCCTCGGGCACCGTTTTGATCTGAGCGCAAACTGGGGCGTGGTCGCTTGCCGGGTCACGGAAGTCGAGCCGAACCAAAAGCTCGCTTACACGTGGGAGGCCCTGGGTCTCGAGAGTGTCGTAACCTGGACGCTTACGCCTTCGAACAACGGGACACTGCTGCGGATGGAGCAGATCGGCTTCCGGCCGGATCAGGAGCAGGCCTATCAGGGCGCCAAGTTCGGATGGCCGCGCTTCCTGGCGTCGATGGAGCAGCTTCTGGCGCGACTGGACTGAATTCGGCCGACGCAGAATCTCACGCAACTTCCGCATTGCACTGAGGGTTACTCAACATGAACCTATGGATCAGATACGCACACCGCTGGCTGTCGCTGGCCTTTACCTTGACGGTCATCGCCAATTTCGCTGTCCGCGGATTTGGCGAGCCTCCAGCCTGGGTGACCTTCTCGCCGTTGCCACCGCTGTTTCTGTTGATGTTCAGCGGTCTCTATATGTTCGTGCTGCCCTATGCCGCAAAGTGGCGTAGAGCAACGCAGGGCAGTGGACGGATGAACGCGTGAATTGGAATGCGCATGGATATTTTTGATCGTCTCAAATCCGCTGCGGCCGATGACTGGTCCAGCTATGTCGATCATAGTTTCGTCCGACAGCTCGGCGCCGGCACGCTGCCAGAACCCGCGTTTCGCACCTATCTGGTGCAAGACTATCTGTTCTTGATCCAGTTCGCGCGCGCCTATGCGCTGGCGACGTACAAGAGCCGCTCGCTTGACGACATGAAGGCGGCCCAAGGCGGACTTGCGGCCATTCTCGGCGAGATGGAGCTTCACATAAAACTGTGCGGGAGGTGGGGATTGTCGCCGGCCGATATCGAGGCTGCGCCCGAGCTGCAGGCGACGGTGGCCTATACGCGCTTCGTGCTGGATTGCGGCGCCGCCGGCGATCTGCTCGACCTGCATGTGGCGCTGGCGCCCTGCGTGATCGGTTATGCCGAGATCGGCAAGAAGCTTGCGCCGGGTGGTGCCGACGCGCTCGGCAATCATCCGTATCGCGAATGGATCGGCGAATATGCCGGCGACGCCTATCAGGATATCGCGGTGAAAGCACGCCGCCATCTCGACGATCTCGCCGCGCGTGCGATGACCGAGCGGCGCTTTACGGAGCTCGCAAAACTGTTTGGCCAGGCATCAAAGCTGGAAGCCGATTTCTGGCAGATGGGGCTGGACGCGCGCTAGCGTGCGGCGGTGAGGGCAGAGCATGGCACCCGTCGAGGTCGATCCCGCGAATGTGCGCGAGTTCAAGAACGCTGACACCTTCTATAAATGGCTCGGCAAGAACCACGACAAGGCCGGTGAGATCTGGATCAAGGTTCACAAACTGAAGTCCGGCCTTCCATCGATCACGCCGAAGGAGGCGATCGATGTTGTGCTGTGCTGGGGCTGGATCGACGGTATCCGCAAGGGGCTGGACGAGACCAGCTTTCTGCAACGCTATTCGCCGCGCGGCAAAAAGAGCGTGTGGAGCAAGATCAATGTCGACAATGTTGCGCGCCTCGTCGCAGAGGAGCGCATGACCGAGCACGGCCTTGTCCATGTCGAGGCGGCGAAGGCCGATGGCCGCTGGGATCGCGCCTATGGCAGCGGCAAGGACATGGCGATCCCCGCCGATCTGCAGGAAGCGATCGATGCCGAACCGAAAGCCCGTGCGATGCTGGCCAAGCTCAGCGCCCAGAACCGCTTCTCACTGGCATTTCGGGTGCACAACATGAAGACCGAAGCCGGCCGCAAGAAGCGGATTGCGGCCTTCGTCGAGATGCTCAAGAAGGGCGAGACGATCTATCCGCAAACCAGAAAGTGAAGTGGCGTCACTCGTTGCTTTTCACTTCCGCTTCGGCCGCCTGATCGCGCGTACCTTGCCGCTGGCTCCGCCGCCGGCGAAGAACTGATCGGCACCATCTGACTCGAGGCCGGAGACGCCGCTGCCTGCCGGCAGTGCGAGCTTCTCAAGCGCTTCGCCGGTTTGCGGATCGATGCGCCTGATGTCGCTCTCGTCGTTTTCCCAGGTGCCGTGCCAGAGTTCGCCGTCGACCCAGGTGACGCCGGTGACGAAGCGGTTGCTCTCGATGGTGCGCAGAATCTTTCCAGTGTCGGGATCGATCTGGTGAATCTTGCGCTCGCGATATTGTCCCACCCACAGCGTGCCTTCGGCCCAGGCCATGCCGGAGTCGGCACCGCCGCCGGGCGCAGGGATGGTATTCAGCACGCGGCCGGTCGCCGGATCGATCTTCTGGATTCGGTCCTCGGCGATCTGGAACAGATGCTTGCCGTCGAATGCCGTGCCGGCATGAGCGGCGACGTCGATGGAGCGCACCGTCTTGCCGCTTGCGGGATCGAGTGCGTGGAGTTTGTCGCCGGATGCGAACCAGACCTGCGTGCCGTCATAGGTGACGCCGTGCACGCCGTCGACACCCTCGAAGGGGCCATATTCGCGGATGATTTCGGCTGCTGAGTTGGTCATGTAACTCTCCCTGATGATGTGACGATGACCCTAGTGATCCGGCAGCGGCGGCGGGAGTAACAACATCGTCGCGAGTCCTGGCAGGGATGGCGACGTCCAGCGGCGTGCTCGACCGCGACCGAGCGGCTGCACCTTATTCTCCACCGCCAGTTCGTCGAGTGCCCGCTGAACGCTGCGCTGGCTGGTGCCGAGCGCCAGCGCCAATGCAGAGCTCGACCAGGCTTCTCCATCGGCAAGAAGTGCGAGCACTGCGGCGTGTTCTTCCTCGACGGGCCGCGCCAGCACGATGACGTCGCGGGCGCGGCGCAGTACCAGCGCAAAACCGGGCTTGGTCGCGTTCACCTCGGCCAGCGGCGCAAGCAGTTTGCGCAGTCGTCCCATCTCGACGCGGAGCCGCGCGCGATGGGAGTCATCGGCATGTCTGGCGCGGAATGCGCGCGCCAGCAGCGTTTCGCGCGAAACATCCGCAGGCCATGCTTCGCCGAGTGCGCGGGCGAGGGCGAACAGGACGGGCCGGGTCGCCAGCGACAGCTCTGTTTTCTGACAGCGGATGACATGCCGGCACGCATCGATGACGATGGCTTTCGAATTCTGCAGCGCCTCGACATCGTCGAGCAGCAACACGCGTTGGCCGCCGCGTGCGATCAGACGCGCAGCGGGAGCATCGAGAAGTCGGGACGCCATGTCGACCTCGGCAGTGAGTGCCGGGATTGCAGCGAGCTTGGCGGCGCGCTGCGCGTCGGCAAGGGCGGCGCGGGACTTTTTCGCCTGCAGGCGGCGCATCGCGATGCCGGCTACGACCAGCGCGTGCGCCGTACGCAAGGCGGGTGGCAGAGGCGCGGGATCGAGCGCGCCGAGCTTTCGCTCGGCTTCGTCGAGACGTCCGATCAGGAGAAGGCGCCTGACGTCGAGATAGCCGCCATAGGCCGCATTCACATGGTCGCCATGGGCGTCGAGTGTCAGCCGTGCGGCGTCGAGCGTCTTGCTGGGCCAGTTCAGATCGCGCGAGACGAGGGCGATCTCGGCCTCGGCGACGATGCACCGCGCACGCGCCACGGGTTCCTTCGCACCGAAGGCGCGCGCGGCCCGTTTCACGAGATCCTTCGCGCGTGCGAAATCGCCGAGCTGAGCCATTGCGATGCCGCGCAGCGCGAGTGCCGGCGCGTCATCACGCAATGCAACACGCTTCAACGCACCCAGCGGATCACCCGCCGCCAGCGCATGACCTGCGGCGGTGATCAGGGAGTCCATTCAAATCCCGCCACACTTGTCACTCCCACCCGTCCATTGCCGGATCCTAATCTACCTCACGACGATCAACCGGCAAGTCGTGTCGGCAGCGCATGACGATGGACGAAAGTGGAGAGAAGACCATGACGGCACCGATGAAAACACCACCGATTGTGTCACCGCAGGCATGGGAGGCAGCGCGAACGGACATGCTCGTGAAGGAGAAGGCTGTGATGCGGGCGCGCGACGCGCTCGCTGCTGAGCGCCGGCGGATGCCGTGGATGGAAGTGAATAAGGCGTATGCGTTCGAGGGGCCTGGCGGAATGGTCAGCCTGCGCGATCTGTTCGCCGGCCGCCGTCAGTTGATCGTCTACCGCGCCTTCTTCGAGCCCGGCGTGTTCGGCTGGCCCGATCATGCCTGCCGCGGCTGTTCACTGGGTGCCGACCAGGTCGCCCACCTTGCGCATCTGAATGCCCGCGATACCACGCTCGTCTATGCCTCGCGGGCACCGCAGGCGGATATCGCGCGTTTGAAGGCGCGGATGGGCTGGGAGATGCCCTGGCTCACCATCACGGACAGTTTCGACGCCGACTTCGGTGTCGACGAGTGGCACGGGCATAACGTGTTCTTCCGTGACGGCGACCGCGTGTTCCGCACCTATTTCATCAACAGCCGCGGCGACGAGGCGATGGGGACCACCTGGAGCTATCTCGACGCGACGCCGCTCGGCCGCCAGGAGATCTGGGAGGATTCGCCCGAAGGCTATCCGCAGACTCCGACCTACAAATGGTGGAACTGGCACGACAACTATGTCGCCGGCGCCGCACCCGACAAGAAATGGGTCGAGGTCTCGGATGCCGGCGAGGCGACATTCCGGAAGACCGATGAGTAGCGTCCTCAACGATGTCATGGATCGTGCGAAGGCCTATCGCTGGAAAATGGGTGGTCTTGCGCCGGCCGCCGACTGGTTATGCCTTGCGGCCGCACCGGCCTTCGCATTGATGGCGCTGCTGACGGGTGTGCTCGATGGCAGTTCGCCGGACCTGCTCTGTTCAACGTCGCGCTCATCACCGTGGAGTGGAATGGCGGTGATGTACGCCCTGATGAGTTTGTTCCATACCGTGCCTTGGCTCAGGCTGATATCCGGCCGATACCGCCAATCGCAGTGGCGGACGTGACGGTTGTCGCGCGCTTCAGGCGCGCGACAACTTCTCGAACCGCTTGATCAGCCGCTCGCGCTTGAGGCGCGACAGGCGCTGGATCCAGAACATGCCGTTGAGCTGGTCGATCTCGTGCTGGTGGCAAACCGCACGCAGGCCGTCGGACTCTTCGAGCTGCGTATTGCCGTCGAGATCCTGATAGCTGATCCGTACGCGGGCGTGGCGCTGGATGTCGTCAGTCACGCCAGGCATCGAGACACTGTCTTCCTGATGCATGATCAGTTCGGGCGAGGCCCATGCGATCTCCGGATTGACGTAGGTGTGGGCGCCATTGACGGGATCGAGATCGAGCACGACCACGCGCAGCAGCACGCCGATATGCGGCGCGGTGATGCCGATGCCGGGAGCGGCACGCATGGTGTCGCGCAGATCGTCGGCGAGAGCGCGCAGCGCATCGTCGAATACCGTGACAGGTGCGGCCGGCTGCGCGAGGCGCGGATCGGGATAGCGGACGAGCGGGCGGACGGTCATTCCGGCAGCCCAGCCGCTTTCAGGGCGGCGGCATAGGTTTGCGCCATTGACTCCACGGGGACGGGGATGCGCGCAAAGAAAGCGGAGACCGTCA
This sequence comes from Tardiphaga sp. OK245, assembly GCF_900108575.1. Classification (NCBI taxonomy): domain Bacteria; kingdom Pseudomonadati; phylum Pseudomonadota; class Alphaproteobacteria; order Hyphomicrobiales; family Nitrobacteraceae; genus Tardiphaga; species Tardiphaga sp. OK245. The sequence continues at coordinate 236,349 of NZ_FNWZ01000006.1, forward strand.
GCTCCGGTTCGATCGTAAGCAGCTCCTCGACCACCTGTGCGGCGCGTTCGTGCGCGTCGGTTTTGACGAGCGCCACGGCGAGCGCGCGGAGTGCGACGGCGAAGCGGCGGTTCTGCAGCAGCGCCTTATCGGCCCAGTTGATCGCTTCGGGATAGTTCTCGTCGATGATCGCGGCGATGGCCAGCGCACCGGAGACGAACCAGCCGTGCGGATCCAGCGGGTTCAAACGTCGTGCGCGGTCGAGCAGAGCGCGGCCGGCCTGCTGCTGTCCGCGCATGGTCTCGATCCATCCGGCCAGTGCGAGTGCAGTGGCGGAGTTTGGATTGATCGCGAGCGAGCGGCTGAACAATTCGATGGCCGCGTCCTTCGCCGTCTGTGGCTCGGCGAGATTCCAGATCGCAAACGCGGCCATCCAGAGGATTTGCGGATCGTTCGGCATCCGCTCGATGGCGCGATGCGCCAGCGCCAGGCCTTCGCTGCGATGGGCGTCGTCTGGGCTGATCCAGCCCTGGAAATGTCGCTGCGCATGGCAATAGGCCGCTGCTGCCATCGCGGGCGCGTAAGTCGGATCGAGCGCCAGCGCCTGATGCAGGCAATCCAGCGCCGCGGTCATGCTTTCGGGCGTGAAATCGTGTTGGTAGCCGGAGGCGCGCAGCAGCAGGTCATAGGCATCGGGCTTGTTCGGACGGCTGTGCTTGCGCCGTTCGATCTCGGCGATGCGCAGCGTGGGCTCGATGGCGGCGACGGCGCGTTCGGTGATGCGGTCCTGCAGGTCGAACACGTCGCTGCGGTCGCCATCGAACTTGTCGGCCCATAGATGCGCGCCGGAACGGGCGTCGATCAATTGCGCGATGATGCGCAGCCGCTCGCCGGCACGGCGGACGCTGCCTTCGAGCACGTAGTTGACGCCAAGCGTGCGGCCGACCTCGCGGATGTCGACCGGCTTGGACTTGTAGGTGAAGGACGAGTTGCGTGCGATCACGAACAGCCCGCTGCAGCGCGACAGCGCCGTGATGATCTCTTCGGCAATGCCGTCGCCGAAATAATCCTGCTCGGGGTCCGCGCTCATATTGTTGAAGGGCAGCACCGCGATCGATAGCCCTTCGGGGTCGGCGGCTTCGGGCAGGAGTTCCGTTGCGGGCGCGGTCACCACGAGCGGAGAGGGGCTGTGGGTCTGTTCGATGACCTCGCCGACGAAGCGAAACCCCTTCCGCGGCAAAGTGCGGATCAGCCGCTGCTGCTCGCCATTGTCGCCGATGGCCGTGCGGGCCGCGTTGACCCGGCTGCTGAGCGTCGCCTCGGACACGATGCGGCCGTGCCAGACTTGGGCCAGCAGATCGTCACGGCTGACGACCTTGTCGCGGGCGCGGATCAGGAATTCCAGCACATCGAACACCTGCGGCTCCACCGCCACCGTGTCCGTGCCCCGCCGTAGCTCCCGCCGGTCAGTGTCGAGGATGAATTCGTCGAACCGGAACAGCAAGATAGGGGGTCCAATACCTGTTGTCGCGCCAAGGCCTTGTGCGCAGGAGCGTCCCCTAGCACACCCCGTCTCAACGATAAATCATGGCCTTCTCAAGAGAAAATCGGAGAAATCTTCAAGCGAGGATGCCGGTACCGCGGCATGGTCCGCACATCGACGGCCTCAACCGTCATTGCCCGGAGGACCTGCACCATGACGAATGACAAGCGCGACACCAGCCACTTCAACCGCCGCAGCCTGCTGGGCGCGGCGCTCATGGGCGTCGCCGCGGCTCAGTTCGGCGGCATCGGCTCCGCCGCGGCGCAGGCCGCCAAGGCCGGCAAGCAGCTCCCGGCCATCAAGCGCGGCACGCATACGTCGTTCAAGCCGCTGAAGCAGATCAATGCCGGCGACCTCAGCGTCGCCTATGCCGAGGACGGCCCGGCCAACGGCCCCGTTGTGCTGCTGCTGCACGGCTGGCCCTATGACATCTACAGCTACGTGGATGTCGCGCCGCTGCTGGCCTCGGCCGGCTACCGCGTCATCATCCCGTATCTGCGCGGCTATGGCGGGACGCGCTTCCTGTCCGACGCGACGGTGCGCAATGGCCAGCCGGCAGCGCTCGCCACCGACATCGTCGCGTTCATGGACGCCCTGAAGATCGAGAAGGCGGTGGTCGGCGGCTACGACTGGGGTGGCCGCACCGCCGACATTCTGGCTGCGATCTGGCCCGAGCGCGTCAAGGCGCTGGTCGCCGTCAGCGGCTACCTAATCGGCAGCCAGGAGGGCAACCGCATGCCGCTGCCGCCGAAGGCTGAACTGGAATGGTGGTACCAGTTCTACTTCACCACGGAGCGCGGCCGGCTGGGCTACGACAAGTACCGGCACGACTTCGCCAAGCTGATCTGGAAGCTGGCCTCGCCGAAGTGGAATTTCGACGACGCCACCTATGACCGCTCGGCCAAGGCGTTCGAGAATCCCGATCACGTCGCCATTACCATCCACAACTATCGCTGGCGGCTCGAACTCGCACAGGGCGAGGCGAAATATGATGAGCTGGAGAAGCGGCTGGCGCAGGGGCCGGTGATTGCGGTGCCGACCATCACCATGGAAGGCGACGCCAATGGCGCGCCGCATCCCGATCCCAAGGCCTATGCGAAGAAGTTCACCGGCAAGTACGAGCATCGCACGGTGAATGGTGGCATCGGTCACAACCTGCCGCAGGAAGCACCGCGTGAATTCGCCCAGGCCATCATCGACGCCGACGCGATGGCACGCTGAGGGAGATCCGCGATGCGATGGATTCTTGCAGCGAGCCTCGCGGCAGGCGTGGTGTCATCCGTGGTGGTGGCGGCCTTTGCCGCCAACACGGTCAGTCCCGCCAACCTGTCGCCGATCTACGGCGTCGGGCTTCCCGATGGCTACCGCAAATGGGAGCTGATCGCGCCGGCGCAGGAGGCCGAGCCTCTGAATGAATTGCGCGCCGTGGTCGGCAACGACATCGCCGTCAAAGCCTATCGGGATGGCAAGCTGCCTTTTCCTGATGGCACGGTGCTGGTGAAGCTCGCCTGGAAGCACACCCAATCGCCTGAATTCGAAGCCGCCTCGATCCCCGGTGCCGCCACAACGGTTCAGGTGATGGTGAAGGATTCGAAGAAGTATGCCGCGTCAGGCGGCTGGGGCTTCGGCCGCTTCATCGACGGCAAGCCGGTGGATCAGGCACAGCATGAAACCTGCTTTGCGTGTCACGAGACACGCGTGAAGGAGCGGGATTACGTGTTCACGAAGTGGGCGCCGTAAGCGCCCACTTCACGAGACGCCGACCTCGGCCAGAAACGCCGTCAGGAAAGCCTCGGTCCGCGCGTGGCGTTCCTGCGCCATGCGTCGGCCGGTGGTGGTGTTGAAGCCGTCCGCGAGCGTCAGCAGTTTGGCCGGCAGGTGGTCGATCGCAAAATTGCGATCGTCAAAGGCGCGACGGCGTGCAGCGGGATCCTCGGGATCGTACAGCAGGGACTGCATCCGCCCGGCGGTGTAGAAGCAGCGCGCGATGCCGATGGCGCCGATAGCATCCAGCCGGTCGGCATCCTGCAGGATCTGCGCCTCGATCGTCTCGGGCGTGATCTTGGCCGAGAAACTATGCGCCGCGATGGCGTGGGCAACGCGCTCGAGCCGCTCGGTCGTCCAGCCAAACGGGGCGAGCAGGGTCACCGCGTGTTCGGCAGCGAGGCGCGAGGCACTGGCGCGGAGCGGTGAGCTCTTCTCGACGGCGACGCAGTCGTGCAGCAGCGTCGCCGCTGCCAGAATTTCGGGATCGCCGCCTTCGGCTTGCTGGATGATGCGGACGTTCAACCAGACGCGCGCCAGATGCGCGACGTCATGCGAGCCATCGTCGGTCTCGATGTGATGCAGAAGTGAAGAGGCCAGCGTTTCGAACGGAGCGAAGGCGGCAGCGATACCGGTGATCTCAGTCATGGCGTCGTTGTTAGATTGGCCGCCGGGCGTTGCCAAGCGTGTTTTGATGTCATTAGATTCGGATTGCGAACGGGTAGAACTCAGGCGGCAAGGCTGAGTGTGTATGCCGTTTTATCGCCGAAGCAGCATCATGAGGAATTGTGGCCAATAACCCCGTCAACAGCCTTAGCGCCTTGCTTGAGCAGAGCAGCGATAATTTGGCTCTGATCATCGGAAACGGCATCCACCGATACGTAGAATCGAAACGTGTAAATTCCTGGGATCAGCTGCTCGTCGAGATTGCTCAAGAGTGCTCGCCCGGGCTTGTCGAGGTACCACATGGCACGACGCTTACAGAATTTTATGATGTGCTGGAGCTCTTGTCTGGGAGTAAGATCGGTGTTCTGCAGGAGCAATTTTGTGCGCTCCTGGACGGTTGGGATGTACTCCCACATCACCGGAAGATCATGAACTGGGCAGTACGACACTGTACTCCAGTGCTCACGACGAACTTCGATCAAGTGTTGAGCGATGCCGTCAATGCACAGTTTTGGCGTCCGCAAAATCCGAAATTTACGAGTTACTACCCGTGGGAGTGTCACTTTAGCCAAACAGCTATCACTGATCCGTGCGCTTCTTTCGGCGTTTGGCACATTAACGGGATGGTAAAATACAAGCGAAGCATTCGCTTGGGACTTAGCCACTATATGGGGTCGGTTCAGCGAGCCCGGACTTGGCTTCATCGCAGCGGCGCCGCCCCTCTCTTTGGAGCAAAGGATCGTCGCATTTGGGCAGGTGCGAATACCTGGATTCATGTTGTATTCAATAGGTCCTTGCTCATCTTTGGTTTGGCTCTTGAAGAAAACGAAGTCTTCTCCGCTGGCTTCTGATTGAGCGTGCCAAGTACTTCAAGAAATTTCGCGAGCGCTTTCATCCAGCTTGGTATGTTTACAAAAACGACATGTCTGACGACAGGCAGGCCGGAAAGCTCTTTTTCTTGGAGTCGATGGGAGTCAACTGTATCGCGGTTCAGACGTTCGGAGAGATCTACGACAATGCAGGTTGGTTGTCCTGACGTGCCAGCTCAACGCATTTGTAATGTCGCTCGCACCCGCGGGGAACGACGCCGCTATCGCTTCAACAGCTCATACACCTTCGGATCGTCCGCGCAGGCCTTGAAGCCGCATTCGAGCAAGGTCGAGGCGACGTTCGCAGCCGTCAGGCCGATCACGAGCCAGACGGCAACATGCGCGATCACGCTGGGCGCGGAGTAAGCAGCGGGATCCTTCTCGAATTGCCGGTCGAACAGCAGCACTAGCGACAACAGAACGATGGCTGCGATGAAGCCGATCAGTGCCCAAGTGTAATAGTGATAGCCGAACAGCGCGGTGCCGAAGCCGGGATCGCCGGGCATGATGTGCAGCAACACCTGCCGGGTCGAGACGGTGGCGCCGACGACGGCTGCAAGCAGTGACAGCGCGTAATGGCTGGCGCGCGGGCCGAAGCGAATGTTGAGGATCGGGCCGATGGCCAGCAGCGCAAACATGATCCGCTGCAGCAGGCATAGCGGGCAGGGCAGTTCGCCCAAAATGAACTGCGCAGCAAAGGCGGCCGCCAGCAGCGCGGCGAGGGCGTAGAGTGCGAGGACGTTGAGGGCGATAGCGCGATGTGAGGTCATGATGGCCTCAGAACGACAGTTTCAGCGCGTCGGTGGCGTGGTGCAGGAAGGTCGCCACGCAGGCGATCAGCACCACGGCGAACAGCGACAGCGAGAGCGTGCGGCTGCGATACCATGCGACGAGCATGGTGATGGCGATTGCCAGGAAAAGTGCGGTGAACTCCATGGTCGCTCCGGCGCTGAATGTGTCCGGTATCTTACGACAGATTCGCTGGCGCCCTGTCGCGTGTCATCTGCGTCAGTCGGCACTCTCCGCCACGGTCGCACCTGTCTTGCCGGTGTAGTTGGTCACGGCATCCCGAAAGGCATGGACCTCGCTGTTCAGGGCGATCAGCCGTTCCGGCGTCATGCCGGCCGCGGCGAACAACGTCTCGCCGAGGCAGCGTGCCTTCTCGCGCAGCGCCGTGCCTTTGGCCGTGAGGCTGACGACGACCTGCCGCTCGTCTTCCGGATTTCGCCTGCGCGCGACGAAGCCGGCCTGCTCGAGCCGCTTCACCAGCGGCGTGACCGTGCTCGATTCCAGCGCCAGCCGGTCGGCGATGCCGCCGACGCTCTGTGCGCCGCCCTCCCACAATGTGCTCAGCACGAGATATTGCGGGTAGGTGATCTCGAGCGCGTCGAGCAGCGGCTTGTAGGCGCGGCCGATGGCCATGCTGGCGCTGTAGAGCGAAAAACAGAGCTGGTGATCCAGCGGAATGTCGGCGGGCACCACGGCAACTCTCCTCACGTCGATATCACAATAATGTATATCGCGATAAATAAATATGGACAAGGCGGCCTGCTCAAGCCAATAAACATATCGCGATATTAGTTATCGCAATATGTAATTTGACCAAGGTTCTTCCGCCAGCCCGGTGGAGAGCGCCCGGTCCAAGCTTCGATGGAGACCAGCATGACCGTCCCACAGGGAACCGCCAGCCTGCCGGCCGTAGCGAGCGGAGACCTCGCACGTTATTACCTCGTCCGCGGCATCGTCGCGGCGGCCTGGGTGGCAGCCGCCTTCACCGTTGGCGTCTCGTCGCCCGGGGCCGCCGCCATCCTACTGGTCAGCTATCCCGCCTGGGATGCACTTGCGAACTGGTTCGATGCCCAGGGCAGCGGCGGCTTGCTGGCCAATCCCTCGCAGGCGCTGAATGTGGGGGTGAGCCTCATTGCCGCACTGGCCGTGGCCATCGCCTTGCGCACGGGGATGAATGCCGTACTCGCGGTGTTCGGCGTCTGGGCGGCATTGGCGGGCCTCGCGCAACTCGTGACCGGCGTTCGACGCTGGCGCGCATTCGGTGCGCAGTGGGCGATGATCCTGAGCGGCGCGCAGTCAACCGCGGCCGGCCTGTTCTTTGTCAAGCAGGCGGGCGGCGCCACAGTGCCGACGATCGTGGATATCGCGCCCTATGCCGGTTTCGGCGCCTTCTATTTCCTGGTGTCGGCGCTGTGGTTGATCTTCGCGAACCGCAGGCGTCCGGCCTGAGATCTGAGGACAAACCGATGATGCCGACCCCAGCATCATCGGCCGCCTCTGTGGATGATCGCGGATTTGCTGTCAGCCGCTGCTGCCTGATCTGCTAGTCAGGTCAGAACGACGATCACTCTTGGCAGGCACGGCGAGATCTCATGGCCATCACCATCTACGGCATCAAGAATTGCGACACGATGAAGAAGGCACGCGCCTGGCTCGATAGCCACGATGTCGCCTACAGCTTCCATGACTACAAGGCCGAGGGGATCGACAAGGCGCGGCTGCAGCGCTGGGCCAAGGAGGTCGGCTGGGAGACGCTGCTCAATCGCGCCGGCACCACGTTTCGCAAGCTCGATGACGCTGCCAAGGAAGGTCTGAACGAGAGCAAGGCAATCGCGCTGATGCTCGAGCAGCCCTCGATGATCAAGCGGCCTGTGCTCGATCTTGGCGGCAAGCTTGTGGTTGGCTTCAAGCCGGAGATTTACGCAAAAGACGTAAAATAGCGATCAGTCGATCTCGACGACGTCGCCGGCTGCGAGCCGGTGCGGCGCACGATAGGACAGGCTGCGATCGATCACCGCGCTGAGTTTCGGCACCGGCACGGTGTGATGGCCGCGCATCAGATTTTTGATTTCGAATCCACCGTCCTCGCTGATCGTCTTGAGCGACGCGATGATATGGGTGACGCCATCGCCTGATGAGAACGGCATCAGCATCCGCTCATAGGCGACAAGACGTCCGTTGACATCGTCGATCATCGAGACGGTGTAAGTCGGCAACTCGCGTGCGATACATTCATGATAGGCCGGCAGCACGACAGGACCGAGGATCGGGCCGAGATAGTCGTCGAGATAGCGGCCCTTGCCGGTGGTACCATAGGCGCTCGCCATGCGGGTGCCGTTACTGTCGATGATGAGCCGCGGCGGTGCGGTGCTGTGATCAACAATGTAGTCGACGAGATCGGGACGTTCGTCGTCCATCCGATCCGGGCGATAGTTTGTGATATCGGGCAGGGCCTGTTGCGGCGCATAGAGGCGTAGCCAGCAGTTCAGCAGATCGCGCTGCCGAATGGACTTCACCACGGACGCGTCGGCGCTCTGGAAGTCCACGGCAATGATCCCCCTGATATCGATCGAGGGTAGTATGAGTACAGCGAGCAAATAATCAATGAACGCGGGAAGTCGCCTCGCAATACAATTAACGAGCGATTTTCAAAGCTCCTTGCGGCGCAAACAGGTGACGCGTTCTGCGCGGTAGACCGGTCGCAGGCGGACTCTGCTTTCCGCATGCGCAGGGGGCTAACTGCCTACGACTAAGGGCGAAGTCGGTGCGACAGGCAGTCCACCCAATTCTGCCGCATTGCACCTTGCGTTCGCCGTCGCGTTGACGGCATATTCGCGCCACTCGATGTGGCCGCGCGGGGATGACTTTCAGTTTCCCTGAAATGTGGCTGCGCAAAAAGTTGGCCACTGGCGGAGACACACGCCGGGAAGGTCGATGGGGGAAATTTGCTTGACCGATGAGTTCATTCTCGAAACCAACGGATTGACCAAGGAATTTGCGGGCTTTTTCGCAGTCCGCGATGTCAGTCTCAAAGTTCGCCGCGGTACCATTCACGCATTGATCGGCCCTAACGGGGCCGGCAAGACGACGTGTTTCAATCTGCTGACCAAGTTCATGCAGCCGTCCGCCGGCCAGATTTTCTACAAGGGCAAGGACATCACCGCGACGGCGCCCGCCGACGTGGCGCGCCTTGGCCTCGTACGTTCGTTCCAGATTTCCGCGGTGTTTCCGCATCTGACGGCGCTGGAAAATGTCCGTGTTGCACTGCAGCG
>NZ_FNWZ01000009.1:0-106627 GCF_900108575.1 Tardiphaga sp. OK245
GGCCGATCTTCGGATAGACAAACCCCTGGACAGTGTGACGGACGACCAAGTCAAAACGCGTTCGGCCAAGTGCTTTGCGGCTACCCTGTCCCTCCGCCCTGGGACATTAATTTTGGTGATGGGACCGTTCGCCATGGCAGATGTGCAAGCAACCGAAAAAACACCGCAGGCGGAACGTCGGGCACTTGCTCGGCGCCTCCGAAAGTCCTGATGCACACTACTCTGCGGAAGACCGCATTCGCATCAGGCCCAAGGGTGCAACGGGCACCCGGCGTTCCGCACGCCCTCTCACAGGGGGCAGGGAATGCAAAGACGACGGCGCCCCCGCGCCGCAAACAATGGGGGCGATGACGCATGTCTGAAGAACAGTGGCTGTTTGATAGTTGAATCTGTGATGGCGCGATGAAGGCGCCGCCCCCACAGGTGTCATCCCCGGGCTTGACCCGGGGATCCAGCTTGGCCCGCACACCGTCGCACAAGACAAGGTGGATGGCCGGGTCAAGCCCGGCCATGACGTGGGGAGAGGCCTGGGATTATTGCGAAGCTCGCTTCGCGCTATCCGGCCGATGACGACGGAGAGGGTTACGCAAGATCGTGGGATGAGCGAGCGCAGGCGCATCGCGCTGACGCTCACCCCATCCTACGATCAGCGTAATCACGACGAGGGCGTTTACCGCAGCCCGCTGAGCTGCATCGTCAGTCGATCCATCGCATTGCCCACGTCGCGCCATTGCGCAAGCCAGCTACGCGGAAAGCGGAAAATGAGATCGGCGCCGCCGATGCGGCGTTCGCTCATGCACATGCCTTCCGTGGCACCGTCGCGCGTGCAGCGCGCCAGCAGCGCCGGCGTTGTGCCGAGAAACAGATCTTCATTGCTGTAGGGCGAGTTGTCGCGGAATGGTTGCGTGGTCAAGCCGTCTTCGCTTGATGTCGCACGGTCGATATAGCGCGGATAGATCGTGCGCAAGCGGGTGTCCGGCGAGGTTGCATCGTGATGCGCCGAGATCGAGACGAAGATGCGATCGATCGGCTGTGCGTTCTCATCGAAATTCTCGACGCTGACATGCCTCGGCAGGTTGCTCGCTTCGAGCGAGGGATAGACATAGCTCAGATCGACGCGTTCCTGCGGCCCTGAATGTTTCTGCACCTTACGGCGAAACGCATGGGTCGGGACGTTGAACAGTGTGGCGCCCACGCTCACCGGGATGCGGTCGGGATCGCCGGGCTTCTGGCTCTGCCAGGTCGGCCACAACAGATAGGCCACCACTGCGATAGCGGGGGCTGCAAGCGCTGCACCGATCAGCATCGGTACGACGTGGTTGCGGCGGTGGCGGCGCCGCGGCCGCGTCGTCGGGTGGGTCGGAAACAGCAGAGACATGCGCACGCTAAATTGGAACTGGGACGGTGTACCGGGTGGGCGAATCAACCGCGAATATGCCAGCCGATGGTTAACGGCCTCGCGCACCTCGCCGCAGGCGGTATCCGGGAGCCATGCACCGCGCGCGGTTCCCGACCGTGCCGTTAACCCTTTATTAACGTTATGCTGGCGGGGAGCCTCGCGTTTTGCGATGCAGGGCGGTGTTTGTATGTGCCGTGAAAGAGCTTCGATGTCCCCCGATGCGTTGAATTCATTCTTCCAGCTATGCATTGGCTTCGCGCTCGCAGGCGCCATTGCAAGCGCCTATCAGGCATTTGCCAAACGTCCCCCGAGCTTCAGCCTGCTGCAGCAGGGGCCGTCCCCTGAAGCCTTCGCAGCCGTGCCGCTGCTGGTCTTCACGGCGCCTTTCATCATCATGCGCAACACGCTCCGAAACGGTGCAGCCGAGCAGCATCGCATTCAGTTCGTGATGATCGCGACGGTGCTGTCGGGCATCTGGAGCCTGATGTCGGGCACCTTGATCGTGATGACCCTGGAAGCGCTGGGCATACTGGCCTAAGCGCAAGAATCCGTGGCAGTGTCTCCCGCAAAGGGAGACCACTAAATCATGGCAATCTACGAACTCGACGGGCAGGGACCGGATCTTCCGGCTAGCGGAAATTACTTCATCGCCGACACGGCCGATGTGATCGGCAAGATTCGTTTGCTGGAGCAGGCGAGTGTCTGGTTCGGCGCGGTGCTGCGCGGCGACAACGAATGGATCGAGATCGGTGAAGGCTCCAATGTGCAGGACAACTGCACGTGCCATACCGACAAGGGCTTTCCCCTGACCATCGGCAAGAACTGCACCGTCGGCCACAATGTCATCCTGCACGGCTGCACGATTGAAGACGGCGCGCTGATCGGCATGGGCTCGATCGTGATGAACGGCGCAAAAATTGGCAAGAACAGCATCGTGGGCGCCGGCTCGGTGATCACCGAGGGCAAGGAATTTCCGGAGAATTCGCTGATCATCGGATCGCCGGCGCGCGTCATTCGCACGCTGTCGCCGGAGCAGGTGACGGCGATGGGCAGCGCCGCGCGATTCTATGCGGCGAACGGCCCGCGCTTTCAGAAAGGTCTCAAGAAGATCGGCTAGAGCGTTTTCGAGCGAACCGGGGACCGGTTTGCATCAAGAAAACGCGTCTCAACAAAAAGCCAGAGCCTCGGTTCTGTTTCTATCAGAACCGAAAAGGCTCTAGACGTGATCGTGCTGCGCGCGATCACGTCCCTTCGGACTCATTGGCTTCTGTTTCGCCGGCCACGCGCTCGTGGCCGGCGCTCCATAGCGAATGCTCCTCGGTGCCGTCCTGATAGGGATTGGCCTCGGCAGGAATGCCCTCGCTGGCGGCACGCTCGCCTTCCTCAAATGGATCTTTTTGCGGATCGTTTGGCATGGGCCTTCTTCCTTGCTGGACGTGACGAGGCGGGGCGCATCGCAGTGTTGCGGCTTGATGCGGATGATGGACCGGCGGCTTTCACGCTCTTGCGGAGTGCATCCTTGAGATCGATCGGAACGCCGTGCTTCTTCAGGAGGTCGGCGAAGGCTTCATCCGCAAGTTCTTGCGTCGTCGCCATGCGGTCGCGACCGAGCTGGATGAGCTTGTCGAGGGTCTCGTCGTCGAAGTCGATCAGCTTGCGCATGACATCTGCTAACTGAGGCCCGGCTTGCGCCAGCGCGATCGCTTGCGCGTCGGGTCGAATACTTTCTCCTGATGGCGATGCAGTGCCTGTGCAACGCCGAGCCGCGCGAAACTGATGGGGCCGCCGTAGTCGGCCGCCTCGATCAGGCAATGCATCGCGGTCTGCCACTCCTTTGCATCGTGTTCAGATGGTGACAGCTGTGTGATGTAAGCGCCGGCGTCGCGCAGCGACACCAGCGTGTTGCCGTCGGGCAATTCGATCGGTTCGCGAAACGGCTTGTCCCAGGACACGCAGGCTTCTCCTCGGCAATGTCAGGGGATTCAAGCCGCCGGCTCCAAATTCGTTCCCGCAACGGAACCCGTTTCCGCTGGTCTCGTTGAACGCCAAAGGAGATTTCCAATGGCGCATTCCTCGAAACTCATCGCGACTGTAACGGCTACCGTCCTGTTGTCTGCAGTCGCGGCGTTCGCCCAATCCGGCAGTGCAGGTGGCGGCGCGGCGGGCGGCGCTGCGGGCACCAATAGTGCAGGCACGGCGAATGCGAGTGGTGGACGCGCCGCGACCGGGATCACGGCAGGCGCGAGCGGGACCGGACAGGCGTCGCCGGATGGCAAGCCGGCGACAGGCGATGCAGCGGTCGATGCGCAGGATCGTGCCGTCGATCGCAAGGTGAAGAGCATCTGCAAGGGGTGCTAGCGCAACGTTGCGCGACAGGCTTTCAGCAACACACCGTAACCGACAGTCGCGAACAAGTGACGGCTATTGATCGTCACACCGTGGCGGTTCACGAACGAAAGAGCTACCTATCTGACAGGGGCGCGCTGTGAGTGACCCGTGACGGAGTGTAGTTGATGTTACGCAAATTGGTGTTTGGTCTGTTGACCCTTGCCGCAGTCGCGCTGGTCGCGCCGACAGCCGCATCGGCGCGCGGTGGCGGCGGGCATGGTGGCGGCGGATTCCACGGCGGTGGATTCCATGGTGGTGGTGGCTGGCATGGCGGCGGCTTCGGCCGTGGATTTCGCGGTGCTGGAATAGGATTGGGATTTGGCCTCGCCGGCGCCGGTCTTTATGGCGGCTACTACGGCTACGGCCCCTATGCGTATTACGGTGGGTACCCCTACGCTTATGGCGGTTATGATGACGAAGGCGGATGTTACATAACGCGTAAGCGCGTACGGACACCGGCTGGATATCGGGTGCGTCGTGTCGAGGTTTGTGACTGATTGGCCTTGAGCGACGCCACCTGATTACCTCGTCGACTCCAGCATAGCTGTGCTGGAGCCACATCATGGCTGGTCAGATTGTCTGGTACGCGTTTTGCAAAATCGAAACGATGACCATGAACCTCGACATTGCCAATCTCACGCTGCTGTTTGTCACCACCGTCTTTGCGCTGGTGATGGCTTTCGTCTGGATGTTCTGTGAGTTCGAACGCCGGTTCGGAAAGCGGTTGACAGCGATTGCACTCGTGCGCTTCGGCTATCGGCCCGACGGCACCATCGACCGAAACGCAAATCGCCGCGACTAGCGCGGCGATTTTCTTGTCTGTTCGTGTTTCTTGGACGTCAGTCCGGGATCAGCCAGGCACTTTGTAGTTCGTCAGCCAAGCCTGCATCCGTTTCCACCCATTGTCGGCCGCTTCCTGTCGGAAGCTGCGCGAGCATCACCCCCAAAAAGTTGCGGCCGAACCTTGGGGGAGGTTCGGCCGCGCGCGATCCGGTCTGGGACGGGGAGGGGTGGGGATGTGACCGGGTCGCGTGTCTCGAATTCGTGTTGTTTAGCGATCCCGCGCGCTGGCCGTAGCCACTGCAGGACGGTTGTCGCCGAGCGAGACCCACACATTCGGATCGCTCTGTGACTGACGTTTGACGAAGCGGTAACCGGTCTCGGTCCAGGCGAGGACGTTCTCATTCTGGTTGTCCAGAACGTATTCGCCCTTGTCCGTCTTCACCGTGAGCACGGCGTGGCCTTCGCCCTTCTTGTCACGCACAACGGTGATCAGCAGCGCCTCACGTGGCCAGCCTGCTTCGATCAGCATCTTGCGCTTAAGGAGCACATAGTCTTCGCAGTCACCGTAACCATCTGATGGCAGCGACCACTTTTCGATCACGCCCCAATGATCCATGTCGGTCATTGGCTTGATGGTCTCGTTGACCCAGCGATTGACCCGCACTAGATCCTTCCACGCAGTCTGCGTGATGACGATGTCACGTGCTTGCGTCGCACCGCCGCGGCAGTCGGTCGGATTGTCTGAACAGAATTCGACCCAGCCGATCGGTGCGCGCGTGCTGTCGCCCAGGCTTGCGTAGAGTTTTTCGTTGCCGGCACGTGCCGACGAAGTCACTCCAAGAAGGACTGCTAAAACGGCCAGTCCGAAGTATCGCCCCTTGTTACCAAACATTGTGGCCCCCGTTTTCTTGTTGGGACCATGTTTCGCACAAAGGATTTTCGTCGCCGCTAAATCGCTCAAGTACAATTGAAGCGATTACAAGTAAAAGGCGCGGCGAATTCGAACTATACTTGAATCGAATGTGATTCAAATTTTAGCTAATTGTATTTGATTCAAATTTTACGCGTTAATGGCTTGAATGCTGCAATTCAGGAACTTGCGTGCGCAAAGCGGCGTGAAATTAACTCGTCGCGACCGCCTGCAGATGACGAGCAACGGTATCCGCTGACGCGTATAGCGCCTTCAGAGCATTGAAAAACGAGGATCGGGGACGTTCGGCCGTTTACCGGGCGTTGACGCTGTCTTCGAGCGTCTCCGCCAACTGCTCGTGGAAGAACTCCAGCGCGAAGCCTTCTTCGAGATGGCGGACCACACGGGACTGGATTCGGCCGAGCATGACAATCGAGTTCAGCGGGGGACGCTTCTCTGCCGCAATGGCGGCGCCGGACAGCGACAGGTCGATAATGCGGCCGTTCATCTGGACGCCATCCTCGAGCGTGAGGAGCACCATCGGGTTGCGCGGCACGATACGGTCGTGGCGGCGGTCTTCCGGCAGATTGAGAATGTCGCGGTTGGCCAGCCAGGTCAGCTGGGCTGCCAGCTTGTCGCGTTTGCGCGGTGTCGCACCCACGGTCATGGCGAAGCCGTTGTCGATGATCCGGGTGATTTTACCTTCGACGCGGCCGATATGGTCGAGATAGGCGATGACGCGGTCGCCCACATTGCCGATACCGGGACCGAGCAGCGCGAGGCCGCCGGGCGACATATTGATGACCTGGCACGGAAATTCGCGGCGATCCGGCAGCATATAGCGGCCAAGCAGGTGCACTTTCACCCGCTGAAAGCGACGGCGTTCTTCTGCAGACGGAAGAATCGATTTTGTTTGCGCGAACGCCATCAGTGTCGTGCCGGTCATGCTGGTCGAGTTTCGACCGACCCTACGGCCCGTAGGGTTAACGCCGCGTTAGCAAATACCGAACTGGCGCAACCAGTTGGCGTGATTATTCTGCGCGACACTTATAATGAGCAGCGTACTTAGAAGGCTGCTCAGCGCAGCCCTTCATAGACCATCAGGCCGCGGGCAACCTGCAGTTTGCGCAGGGCGCGCGGCGCAAAGCGCTGCGGCTGGTGCGCGAGATAGCGAAACGACGTCAGCTGGAATGCGCCGAGCCGGCCGCGGACTTCGTACATGGGTGCCAGCAGGCCGGTCAGGCTGATAGGGGAATGCGCGCGCGTCGCGAATGGCAGCAACAGCAGTTCTAGATGCGCCTTCTGACCGAATTCGGTCATTGCGGACACGCCAGCGACGGCGACGAGCTGCTCCTCGGATACGACGGTGATCATGTCCCGGATCTCGTCGCGACACTCGGGCGCGAACAGCAACGGAAACGGCTGGTTCTTCAGGTCCCGGCCGAGCAGGGCACAAACTCTTGTGCCGGCCACGCGGAACGGGAATTCGACGGGCTTATCATAAGACAGTACGAAAATGTCGCCCAGCAACTCGCGAACGGGGCCGGGTTCCAGCTCACTCCGATCGGGAGCGCGCGCAAAACCGCGTTTGTCGTCCCAATAGGCGAAGAACGCGCGGCTGGATGGATGTTTCATTCGCCTGATCCTGACCCGGCTTGCAGTGGATCGGGGACATTTCTGTCCCGAATCCATCCATCGCTCGCCGCTACATGTTGTGCAGATCAGTCATTGCAGCGTCCATGCCGCAGGCGCGTTTTCCACCGCGTTCGGGCGGGTATCCGCCGTTAAGGTTAAGTTTACTATGATTGTTAGGATCTCATTAACCGTCCGGTTTCCGAGCGGGTGGACCGGTTCGCCGTTAACTCTAAGTTAAGCATGCGCTTGGCAACGCGGGGATTGCCGGTAGTCTCCTGCTCACTCCAGAGCGGAGCGGACTGTCTCCAGCAGTTCGTGACGCGCTTCGATAAACAGGTGGCTGAAAACAGAATTGATCGTCACGCGGGGAGGGGTGGGGATGTCGGCTCGTCCGGCACACCGGGACATCCATCCGCGGGAAAAGATCAAGACGGACCCGGGAGAGCCTTTCTCAGAGGCTCTCCCTTTTTCTTTTCAAGCGGGTTTGCTGTCCTGCGGCGATCCTGAGCTTGCGCGGTACCGGCAAAGCCGACTATCTGGGGCATCGCTCGCCAGAGCCGCTGACAGGCCGTTATCCCCTTGGACACCTTGGATTCCCCCGCTCCCCCGCGCGAACCGATCCTGACCCTGCCGGGGGCGCTGACGGCCTATGTCGGGTTGCTTGCCGTGATCCACATTATCCGCATGTTGCTGCCGGTGGATCTGGAATACTGGACCATTGAGGTCTTCGGTTTCATTCCGAAGCGCTACGATCAGACGCTGCTGTCGATGCCGTTTCCCGGCGGCAATGGCGCCAAGGTATGGAGTTTCGTCACTTACTCCCTGCTGCACGCCAATCTCAGCCATATCGGCTTCAACGTGTTGTGGCTGCTGCCGTTCGGCAGCGCGCTGGCGCGGCGCTTCGGCGCGGTCCGCTTCTTCATCTTCATGGCGGTGACGGCTGTGGCTGGTGCCGCCGCGCATCTGGTTACCCATGAACACGCACTCGCACCGATGATCGGCGCCTCGGCTTCGGTCTCCGGCGCCATGGCCGCGGCCATCCGTTTTGCCTTCGTGCGCGGCAGCTTCCTGTCGTTCAACCGCGGCGATGCCGATGAAGCGGCACGTGTGCCGGCGCTTCCTTTGTTGCGTTCGTTGCGCGATCCGCGCGTGATCGGATTTCTGGCGGTCTGGTTCGGCGTCAATATCATCTTCGGTGTCGGCTCGATTGCGATCGGCGCGGAAGGGGCGAGCGTTGCGTGGCAGGCGCATATCGGCGGCTTCTTCGCCGGGCTGCTGCTGTTCTCGCTGTTCGATCCTATTCCGAGGTTGCAACGCACGGGTTCGCAAACATCGTCTCCGGACATCTCCGACCTGCATTAAGCGCGTACCGGCTTCTTGCGAGGCCGACGCATTTGATCCATCTTATGTATTCGACAGGTGACTCACGTTGGCAGGTTCGGCCCTTGAGGTCGATCCCGTTCCCGGCGCGAACGGTGTTTCAGTGCGATCACCACATCTGAACGACTGTTGAACTGCGCTGATACACTGCATCTGTCTGACGACCCTAGAATGAAAGACCGCGCCCGACAAAGGGCATGGTCGACTTAGGAGGCGACAATGACGGTACGTGCAATTCTCGATTCCAAAGGCCACCAGATCATCAGCGTCTCGCCGAACGATAAGGTCTCGTCGGTGGTGCAGATGCTGTCACAGCGAAGAATAGGTGCCGTGCTGGTGATGAGCCATCACCACATCGATGGTATCCTGTCTGAGCGTGATATCGTGCGGGTGATCGGAGAACGCGGCGCCTCGGCGCTGGATGAAGACGTGAGCGCCGTAATGACGCGCAAGGTCATTGGCTGCAAACCGGCCGATACGGTCGGTGCAATCATGGAAAAGATGACGACCGGAAAATTCAGGCATCTGCCCGTTATCGAGGACGAGAAGGTCGTTGGTCTGATCTCGATCGGTGACGTCGTCAAATTTCGCTTGCGCGAATTCGAGCGCGAACAGGAAGCGCTGCGCGAATATATTGCGACGGCCTGAGCCCGCCGCGCTCAACTCTGCGAAGTGGTCGGCTTCTGCGCCACGACGGGCGCAGGCGAGTTTGCCACTTCAGGGGCGAGGATTTCGATCGCTTCTTGAATGGACTCGACAGCGCGTTCTGCGGCACGCGCGCCGAGCGTGATCATTTCTTCGGCGCGGTGGAAATCGAACCAGCCGATGCGGCCAACGCGGGGGGCGATCAGGAGATCCGGCGGATCGCCGGCAAGGCGCGCGCGGGTGATGCGATCCTGCATGATGTTGAAGGCATCGACCATTACGGTAGAGATGCCCGGCCGTCCGCCGCCACCGAAGAATTCGCGTTTCATGGTGCGCTCGGCCGAGAAGAACTTGCTGAAACCGCGCTTGGGCTCTTCGACTTCGATGATGGGCTCGGCCATTTCAGGTCCCGTGCCATGGTCGAAAATCGTGGTCGAATGGCCAAACACGTCATTGCTGAGATTGGCTGCGATGACAATCTCAGCGCCCAGCGCGCGCGCCGCCGATACCGGCACCGGATTGACCAGCGCGCCGTCGACCAGCCAGCGATCGCCGACCAGAACCGGAGAGAAGATGCCCGGCAGCGCATAGGACGCGCGCATTGCATCGACCAGGCGACCATGAGTCAGCCAGATTTCATGGCCGGTGCGCACCTCGGTGGCGACGCTGGCGAATTTCAGCGGGAGATCTTCGATCAGTGTATGGCCCAGCGACGCTTCGAGCTGTGCGGCCAGCTTGTTGCCGCCGATCAGGCCTGAGCCGTTCAGGCGAATGTCGAGATAGCTGAGAATATTGCGGGGCTGCAGACTGCGCGCCCATTCCTCGAGCGTATCGAGGTGGCCGGCGGCGTAGGATCCGCCAACTACGGCACCGATCGAGGTGCCCACCACGACGTTCGGGACGATGCCATGGGCGAGCAAAGTGCGGAGGATCCCGATATGGGCGAAACCGCGCGCCGCACCGCCGCCCAGCGCCAGACCGATGATCGGACGTCGAACGCTTCCCAAACCAGGCTTGTCGCGACCGTTCGCGCCATTCTGGCCGCGCCCCATCAAAATCTCCAGCACACTAAGCTCCTCGACGCCGCCGATATTAAATGCAGCTGCGCCATCATTCCAGACGGTAGCTAATTCATGATTTATGTCGCGTTTGCGAGGTTTAGGCACCAAATGTGACTGCAGAGCGACCCGTTACCGCACGGTGCACCGGTTCCTGGGGGCCTCACGCGATTGTGGGTCTGGCGGCGAGACATCCGCGTCAAGGCTTGAATTTGTCGCGTTTTGGGTGAAAAGCATGACCATGACTGCACGGGGCCATGATTTGCGAACATCCGGCCGGAGCGGACGGCTGGCCATGGTGCTGGCCCTCGCTCTGCTGCAGGCTGTTGCCTTGCCCCGGATAGCGTCCGCACAGTTCTTTTCGGACCGCCCGGCACCGGTTCCGCCGGGCTCGATCCCGGATGTCCCATCGGGGCCGGCCATCAGCCTCGCGCCGCCGTCCGGTCCTGCTTCCACCCCCTTGTTGCCGGCGCCGTTGACCCAGCCTCCGGTCGCCAATGTCGCACCGCCCGTGCCATCGCCGGTCCAGGCTGCTCCAACGGGGCCCGCACAGGGCGTGCTGGCGCTGACGGCGCGCTATGGCAAGGATATGCCGGTCATCAATAGCGGGCTGGTCTGGCGGGTCTATTCGGATCGGCCGGACGAGACCGGTGCCTTCAAGCTGATCCGCGAGGATCGCGGTGCCACGCCCAATATCGTGCTACCGCCGGGCAGTTATGTGGTGCATGTGGCGCTCGGCCTTGTGAGCGCCGTTCGTCCGGTGACCATCAAGTCCGAGACCGATCGTGAAGCGTTCGTGCTGCCCGCAGGCGGATTGCGGATCGAGGGCCGCGTCGGCACCACGAAGATTCCGCAGAACCAGATCTCGTTCTCGATCTACAAGGGCAGCCAGTTCGAAGGCGGCGAGCGCACGCCGCTGCTGCCGAGCGTTCCCGCCGGCGATGTCGTGCTGCTGCAGGAAGGCACCTACTACATCATCTCGAATTATGGTGATGCCAATTCGGTGGTGCGCTCCGACATCCGCGTGCAAGCGAGCAAGCTCACCGACGTGACCATCACGCATCGTGCGGCAGTCATCACCATGAAGCTGGTGAGCGACAAGGGCGGCGAGGCCCTGGCCAACACCGCATGGTCGGTGATCACGCCGGCAGGCGACGTCATCAAGGAATCGATCGGCGCCTTCCCGCGCGTCACGCTTGCGGAAGGCGAATATCGCGCCATTGCAAAGAATGAAGGCAAGGTGTTCGAGCGCCCCTTCAACGTCGTGAACGGTGTCGACGGCGAGATCGAAGTCGTCGCGCGCTAACCGCTGCTCGCAAGCTACTCAACAATCTTCCAGAACAAAGATCTCGTTGCAGACAACACGCTTCAAACGCGAATGAATTGTCATGCGCGTGTCATGGTCCTGAATCGCCAACTAACCATCGTGCCAGTTTGTCGCGTTACAACACGTCGTTGCCGTCCGCGGCCGCGGAACGTTTACATGACGTTAATCCCCATAGCCCGAATAGCACGTATCGCTACAAGTGTTCCGAAGGGGATGTCGTGATCGCGGCCAGACAGTTATCCGGAAGCCCGGACGTCAAGTTGTTCGACGACATTCCCGCCTTGCAACGCAAATGGCGGGCGGCCGTTCGTCCCGGCCAGATTCTGCCCGGCTATGAAGAAGTGATGCTCGGCAGTCTTGGGCGGATGGCCGATCACATCGTCCTGCTGAAAGTCGAAGGTGAGACGCTCGAAGTGTCACGCAGCGGCCGCTATGTGCAACAGTGGTTGGGTGACGATCGCTGGGGCATTCCGCTCGACGTGCTGGCACCTGATTGCGTGCGTGCGCTAACGGAAGCCGCAAACTGCGCGTTGCAGGCCAACAGGCCGCATCTGATGGTGGCGCATTGCGTGCGTGACGGTCTCGTCCACACCTATGACATTCTGGCGCTGCCGACAGCGTCACGCTGGGGTGGCCGGTTGGTCGGCGTCTATGTCAACGAGCAGGGCACCCGTTACAATCTGGTCGATGCGATCTTCTCGTCGACGGACGAAGGCATCGTGTCGCTTGCGGCAATCCGGGATTCCGCAAGCCAGGCTTTTGACTTCCAGATCGTGCATCATAATCAAGGCGCTTCGCGCCTGCTGAAAGTATCACCCGCCGACCTTCAGTGGCGCAAGCTGAGTGCAGGCGGTCACGCATTGTCGCTGCCGAGCGTGACGAAATGGCTGCTGTCCATGATCGCCAATGGCCAGAGCGGTCAGCTCGAAATCGACAGCGATGATCGCAACCTTCGGCTCAGCGCCACCGCTTTTGGCGACTTGGTGTCGCTGACTGTGTCTGACGTCACCGACATTAAGCGCCGTGAGGCCTCGTTCCGGCTGCTGTTCGACAGCAATCCGATGCCGATGTGGGTGTTCGATGCCGAGACGATGGATTTTCTCAGCGTCAATGACGCGGCTGTCGCGCATTACGGATACGATCGCGCCACGTTCCTCCGCATGCAGCTCAAGGAAATCTGGCCGCGTGACGAGTGGGAGCTTCATACGCGCGCGTTAATGCAACTCGGAGATATCTATCAGTCGGATCGCAACTGGCGCCACCTGAAGGCCGATGGAAGCGAAATCGAGGTGCTGACCTATGGCCGCCGCGTGATGTTCGAAGGTCGCGACGGCTTCCTCGTGGCTGTCGTCGACATTACCGAGCGTCGCAAGGCCGAGGCGCGTGTGGCGCATATGGCGCATCACGATGCGCTGACGGATTTGCCGAATCGTGTTTTTTATCAGGAGCGTCTGGCCCAGGCGCTCGATCACGACGATCCGAGCAAGCATGTCGCGGTGCTGTGCATCGATCTCGACCTGTTCAAGAACGTGAATGACTCATTCGGTCATCCGATGGGCGATCGGCTGTTGAAGATGGTCGCCGCGCGAATGCGCGCCGAGGTCCGTGGCAACAATCTTGCGGCCCGGCTCGGCGGCGACGAGTTCGCTGTGGTGCTGGCCGCCGATATCACGCCCAACGAAGCCAACGATTTTGCCGCGCGGCTGATCGAGATCATCAGCGCGCCCTATGACATGAACGGCGTCGAGGTCGTGATCGGCGCCAGCATTGGTATCGCCATGTCACCGGGCGATGGCGATACCAGCGAAGAGCTGATGCGCAATGCCGACATGGCATTGTACCGGGCCAAGTCCGAAGGCGGCGGCGTGCATCGCTTCTTCGAGCGCGAGATGGATCGTCAGGCGCAGAAGCGCCGCGACATGGAGCTCGATCTGCGCAGCGCTTTCGCTGACGGTGACTTTGAATTGCATTACCAGCCGCTGGTCGATCTGGCCGCCGATCGCATCACCGGATTCGAGGCGCTGTTGCGCTGGAAACATCCCGACAAGGGCATGATCTCACCGGCCGATTTCATCCCGGTCGCCGAGGATATCGGCCTCATCGTCACGCTCGGCGAGTGGGTGCTGCGCAAGGCCTGCGCCGAAGCTGCCAAGTGGCCGGACGATATCAAGGTCGCGGTCAATCTCTCGCCAGTGCAGTTCCGCAGCCGCAACCTGGTGCAGGTCGTGGTCGCTGCGCTGGCCTATTCCGGACTGTCACCGCATCGCCTGGAGCTGGAAATTACCGAGTCGGTCTTTCTTGCGGAAACCGAGGCCAACCTGGCTATCCTGCATCAGTTGCGTGCGCTGGGCGTCCGCATCTCGATGGATGATTTCGGCACCGGCTATTCCAGCCTGAGCTATCTGCGGAGTTTTCCGTTCGACAAGATCAAGATCGACCGGTCTTTCGTGAAGGATCTGATCGAGCGGCCGGATTGCGTTGCTATCGTGCGCGCGATCTCGGGGCTCGGTCGCAGCATGAACATCACCACGACGGCTGAGGGCGTCGAAACGATCGATCAGCTGGACTGGCTGCGCGCGGAAGGCTGCAACGAGGTGCAGGGCTTTCTGTTCAGCCCTGCGAAGCCAGCATCGGAAATTGAGAACCTGCTGCGCCGGTTTGGCAGCCAGGCGTCCCAGGCCGCGTAAACCCGGTTCAGAACCGGGTCACGACGTCCTTGAGTTCTGGCCGCGGCCGGTCCTCGATCACCTTGTCGGGTTTGCCGCCGATATGGATGAAGCCGGCCAGTTTTTCATTGGCGGCGAGGCCGAGGCCTTCGAGTACGTCGCGGTCATAGGCCATCCAGCCGGTCAGCCAGTTGGCGCCATAACCCATGGCTGTAGCGGCCGACACAATATTCAAGCAGCTCGCGCCTGCGGACAGTTCCTGCTCCCATGGCGGAATCTTCGGATGCGGCTTGATGGTGCTCACGACGCCGATCACCAGCGGCGCTTCCGTCAGCTTGTGTTTCTGCGCCTCGATCTCCTCGACAGGTGCATCGGGATTCTTCCGTGCGAATACGGTGGCGATGACGTTGCCCGCGCGTTTGCGGGCGTCACCCTCGAAAATGATGAAGCGCCATGGCGCCAGCTTGCCGTGATCCGGCACGCGTGCCCCGATGGTCAGGATGGTTTCGAGTTCGGCGGATGAGGGGCCGGAGCCGGTCATTTCGCGCGGCTTGACGGAGCGGCGGGTCTTCAGGAAGTCGATGATGTCGGGCACGGGCAGTTCTCACAGATGAGGATGCGCAGAATTCGCAGGAATTGAATGACCGCTTACCACGCGAAAAGGCCCGCCACGAGGCGGGCCTTGCTGATTTAGACGGATTGTGACCGCGCGCATCCGCTTAGCTGACCGTTTTGTGCTCTGGCATCTTGGAGGCACGGTCCAGCAGATCACGGCCCAGATCCTCCAGCACGGCCCGCGAGGCCAGATAGAGGCTATGGCCACGCTCAGTCTCGAATGCCAGCGCGACCACGTCCGGCCGGTTGGGATCGGCGATCACCTGATAGGACCGAAGCGGATAGGCTTCGATCTCGATCTCTTCATCGTCGCTCATCGGCTCAGCCCTCTGCCAGTGCGCGCTTCACGTCGGGCGGTGTCGCCTCGTCGACCAGTGCGGCGAGGGCTTCCTCGAGCGAACTGACCTTCTGGCCGTCGCTGCCGAGGCGTCGCACCGAGACCTGGCCGGTTTCGGCTTCCTTCTTGCCGACGACGAGCAGAGCAGGGATCTTGGCCAGCGAGTGTTCGCGGACCTTGTAGTTGATTTTTTCGTTGCGCAGATCGATCTCGACGCGGAGGCCAGCCTTGCGCGCGGCCGCGGCGACGACCTTGGCGTATTCATCGCCTTCCGAGGTGATCGTGGTGACCACCACCTGCACCGGCGACAGCCAGAGCGGGAAGTTGCCGGCGAAGTGCTCGATCAGGATACCGATGAAGCGCTCCATCGAACCGCAGATCGCGCGATGCACCATCACCGGCGCCTTCTTCGATCCGTCGGCGTCGATATAGAACGCGCCGAAGCGTTCCGGCAGGTTGAAGTCGACCTGCGTGGTGCCACACTGCCAGTCACGGCCGATGGCGTCGCGCAGCACGTATTCGAACTTCGGTCCGTAGAACGCGCCTTCGCCGGGGCTGATCTCGGTCTTGATGCGACCGCCGGACTGGCTCTCGATCACCGACAGCACGGTGGCCATCACGCGCTCGGCGTGATCCCACATCTCGTCAGTGCCGACGCGCTTCTCCGGCCGCGTCGACAGCTTGACCACGATGTCGCCGAAGCCGAAGTCGGAATAGGTCGACAGGATCAGATCGTTGATCTTGAGGCATTCCTCGGCGAGCTGCTGCTCGGTACAGAACACATGGGCGTCGTCCTGGGTGAAGCCGCGCACGCGCATCAAGCCGTGCATGGCGCCCGACGGCTCATAGCGATGCACCACGCCAAACTCGGCAAGGCGCAGTGGCAGGTCGCGATAGCTCTTCAACCCGTGCTTGAAGATCTGCACATGGCCAGGGCAGTTCATCGGCTTCAGCGCAAACCAGCGCTTGTCCTCGGCTTCGTCGCCGGCCGACTGCGCCGCGAACATGTTCTCGCGGTACCATTCCCAGTGGCCCGAAGTCTCCCACAATACCTTGTCGAGGATCTGCGGCGCATTGACTTCGCTGTAGTCGCCATTGAGGCGGCGGCGCATATAGGCGATCAGCGCCTGGAAGATGGTCCAGCCCTTGGGATGCCAGAACACGACGCCCGGGCCTTCTTCCTGGAAGTGGAAGAGGTCGAGTTCGCGACCCAGTTTACGGTGGTCGCGCTTCTCCGCTTCCTCGATCTGTTTCAGATAAGCGTCGAGGTCTTCCTGCTTGGCGAAGGCCGTGCCGTAGATGCGCGTCAGCATCGGGTTGTTGCTGTCGCCGCGCCAATAGGCGCCGGCCACCTTCATCAGTTTGAAGGCGTTGCCGACCTTGCCGACCGACGTCATATGCGGGCCGCGGCACAGGTCGAACCAGTCGCCCTGGTAGTAGATCTTGATCGGCTCGTTGCCGGGAATGGCGTCGACCAGCTCGACCTTGAAGGCTTCGCCCTTGTCGCGGAATACCTGCTTGGTCTTCTCGCGGTCCCAGACGTCCTTGGTGAACGGTTTGTCGCGCGCGATGATCTCGCGCATCTTCTTCTCAATCGCGCCGAAGTCCTCGGGCGTGAATGGCTCGTTGCGGAAGAAGTCGTAATAGAAACCGTTCTCGATCACCGGACCGATGGTCACCTGGGTGCCCGGCCACAGCGTCTGCACGGCTTCGGCGAGCACATGCGCCGCGTCATGCCGGATCAGCTCCAGCGCGCGGGGGTCGTCGCGGTTGATGAAATCGATCTTGGCGTCGGCGTCGATCGGATCGGAGAGATCCGAGACGGTGCCGTCCAGCGCCATGGCGACGGTGCGCTTGGCCAGCGACGGCGAGATGCCCTTGGCGATCTCGAAACCGGTCGTGCCCTTCGCAAATTCGCGCTTGGCGCCGTCAGGGAATGTAACGGTGATATTGTTGGTTTCGGCGGGGGTGAGGTTGGCGAGGCCGAACTTGAATCCCGAGCCTTCATTCTCTGTCATGTCTTCTCTCCTGTGGCTCACTCCTGCACACGGGCGCAGGTAAGCGGACGAGCGGTATAGCAGCCGATTCGGGCGTTGCAACACCAGTCTGGCTGACCTGATTTGCACGCTTGGCTTGCAGGTTTGACTTGCATGCAGTTGCATCCATAAGATGCGATATCTTGACAGTTTCCCGCCCTTACGCCCCCACCGCACTCATGATCGGCAATTTCGTCACCGGCATTGGCCTGCTGGGGCCGACGGCGATGCTCGGTGAATTGTCGGCCGGCCTCGGCGTCACCATCCGCGAGGCAGGACTGCTCATCACCTTCGGCGCAGTGATGCTGTGCATCTGCTCACCGCTGATGTCGTGGCTGACCAGCCGGATCGAGCGGCGGCACATGTTGATCGGCGTCATCGCGGTCGTGGCCGTGTGCAATCTCGCTTCGGCCCTTGCGCCCAACTATGCGGTGCTGCTCGCTATCCGCCTGGTGATGTGCATCGCGGCGGCACCGTATACTCCGCAGGCGGCAGGCGTGGTCGGCATGCTGGTGCCGCCGGAGAAGCGGGGTAGCAGCGTCGCTTACGTCTTTCTCGGCTGGACCCTCGCCGCTGCGGTCGGTCTGCCGCTGGTGACGTTCATCGCCAGCCGCTTCGGCTGGCGCGAGGTCTATGGCTGCGTCGGCGTAATGAGTTGCATCAGTCTCGTGTTGCTGGTGTGGCGGATTCCGCGCGGGCTGTTCGGCGCCACTGTCGATCTCAGCACATGGTCGTCGCTGGCGCGCAATCGGCTCGTGCTGTTGTTGCTGTCGATCACCATGCTGCAGATCGCCGGGCAGTTCTCGATCTTCACCTTCATGGCGCCGCTGCTCGAACGTCTCGCGGGCGCAGGGCACGATGCAGCGGCATCCGTCTTCGCGATCTACGGCGTCTGCGGTTTTCTCGGCATCATGACGGCTACGCGGATCGTCGATAGCTGGGGGCCGCTGAGGACCTCCATTCTATCGACATCGCTGGTGTTGGCTGGCATGACGGTCTGGACACTCGGCGCAGGCCATCTGCCCGTGATGGCGCTCGGCGTCGCGATCTGGGGGCTCGGCTTCGGCGCCATCACGTCGATGCAGCAGGTCCGCTTGATCATGGCGGCACCATCGGCCGGAGCGGCGTCGGTCTCGCTCAATACATCGATGCTCTATGTCGGCCAGGCGATTGGATCGGGCATCGGTGGCGCGCTGTTCGCCGGCGGATACTTCCACGCGTCGGGGTTTGTCGCCATGGCTTTCCTGACGACGGCACTGGTGGCCATCGCGTTCAGCCGTAAAATGTCGGGACGTGTCGCTTAGTCGCAGATGCGGGTCAGTTGCGCCTTGAACGGCACGCCGGGCAATTGCAGCGCACTGCCTTCGAAATCGAGCAGGTCGCCATTGACGCGGCCGGTCAATGCCAGTGTGACACCTTCAAAGCCGAACACCGACTTGAAGCTCTGATCCGGGTTGTAGCGTTTCGATGACACCTTGACAGAGATAGTCTCGCCTCTGTTTTGATAGTTGCCCATGAAGGCGAAAGCGGAGTTGCCGCCGCGCAGCTTTCCGCCGATTGCATAGACGACGCCGGTCCCGGTGCCATGAATAGTATGAAAATGTACTTCGTATAGGCCGTCTTCCACCTGAGTGCCCCGGGCAGTGATGTTAAGTGAAGATGAATTTGGCGAGATGAAGTGGCGGCACCCTATGGTATCAAATGTTATTCAACAATCCCACCAGTAGGCATTTTGTAAAAATAGCTTTGATAATTTGAGGTTCGGTGTGCCGCGACATATCCGCCAACTGTTCTCCGCATGCCTTGCTACATTAACAGTCAGTGTGCTGATGAGCGGCTGTGCATGGCTGCCGCCGCAAGCGTGTCTGCCGCCGTCGCGCATCATGGTGTCTGCGGAGATGATCTTCGGCCGCAACATTGGCGATCGGCCTGGTATCAGCGAATCTGCATTTGCAAATTTCGTCGCAAGGGAAATCACGCCCCGCTTTCCCGATGGTCTCACCGTCATCGATGGAGACGGGCAGTGGCGCGACGGCGTGCGTCATGTTGATGTCCGCGAAAGGGCAAAGGTCGTTCTGATCACTTTCGCCGACGACGCTCAGAAACGTGCCGACCTAGTTGCCATCGCGGACAGCTATAAGCGGCAGTTCAGTCAGCAGTCCGTGCTCACGAAGGTCGGCAATGCCTGCGTAAGCTTCTAGTTTGCGCCGTCATTGACACCGCGCCAGCGCGCGTAGCGCCACGGTGTGTACCAACGGGCATCGGGCGACAGCTTGACCGGCACGTTGTCGATACCCGACGTGCCCCATGGCTGGCAGCGGAGCAGCCGGGCCAGTGTCATCCAGCCGCCGGCCCACAATCCGTAGCGCTCGATCGCTTCGTCGCCATAGACCGAGCAGGTCGGGAGATGACGGCAATTGTATCCGACCAGCGGAGACAGCGTGTGGCGGTATATCCAGATCATGCCGCGACCGGCATTGCGCGGCAGCCGTTGAATAGTACCGACGCAGTTCGGGCACATGGATGAATGTTTCATGGTCGGATTGCTATCAGATCAGCCGGGTTTTGCCCGGTTCCTTTGCATGGAACCCATCTACTTATGCATTGGAGACACACCTGCCAATTTATCGCATGCAGTGCAGCAAAAGTAACTGGACGCTGCGGCGAAGCCCGTTAGGTTTTCACGTAACGCCCGTGTGACAGAATCATGAGCGTTGTTTGGGGCCGTTGCCATTGCTCATGAGAGTGCGGGGAAGGAACCGACTTGGGACGTATGAGGTCGCTTCGATCAGGTAGTTCGGCGCTGTTTCGCGCCGCGGCCTTTTGTATCGTTCTTCCCGGACTCGCGGCGGGCCTGCTGGCTTCGGCCGCGTCCTCTGCCCAAGCTGCAGCCGTTCTCGAAGAACGCAAACTCCCGATGCGCTTCACCTGGGTGGCCTGCGAGCCGAATTGCCGTGGCTGGATCGGCGCGGTGGGGATTGTCACCGGCGACACCGTCAGGGATTTCGACGAGTTTTCCAAAGGCCGCGATCTGACTGACGCGACAGTGGTGCTGGATTCCAGCGGCGGCTCGGTCAATGACGCCATCACCATGGGCCGGCGCTGGCGCAAGCTTGGTCTGCGCACCACAGTCGGTATCACGGTCGACCTGCAATCATCCTCGGGCGTCATGAAGCCGGCGGTCGTGCCGCAGGCCTATTGCGAATCTATGTGCGTTTTTCTGCTGCTGGCGGGCAAGACCCGCTATGTGGCCGAGGAATCCCTGGTGCGCGTCCATCAGATCTGGATGGGCGACCGCGCCGACGACCCGAAGGCTGCGAGCTATACGGCAAATGATCTGATGATCGTCGAGCGAGATATCGGCCGTCTCGCCAAATACACCTTCGACATGGGAGGCACGGGCGATCTCTTGTCGTTGTCGCTCAGCGTGCCGCCGTGGGACGATCTACATCGGCTTACGGAAGCCGAGTTGAAGCTGACCAATCTGGTCACCAGCCATAGTGTTGGTGATGTGTTGCCCGAGCCTCGCGAGCAGCAGGCGCCGGTCGCATCACTGGTGCCGAAGTCGGTACAGGATCGTTTCGTGAGCGGGCCGGAGAATGAAAACACCCCGGTCGCTTCGGCGCCGGTCGTGTCTTCGACGAAGTCGACCAAGACGGCCGAGGCCTCGGTGCCGACTGGCGGCGTCGCATCGGCACCGTCAGGGAAATAGCCCCGCTAGCGTTATGCCGGCGTCGGCTGGCTGGCCTTGGCGTTTGACTTGGCTTCAATCTGCCCGATGGCGTCCACGACCGCATCGAATGTGAGAAGCGTCGAGGCGTGGCGCGCCTTGTAGTCGCGGACCGGTTCGAGCAGGGCGATATCTGCCCACTTTCCATCCGATGGCGGTGCGCCGTTTTCCTTCAGCATCTTGCGCACGGTCTCGCGCAGCGCACGCAATTCTTCGGCGGTCGAGCCCACCACATGACGCGCCATAATCGACGACGAGGCCTGGCCAAGCGCGCAAGCCTTCACGTCATGGGCGAAGTCGGTGACCACATCGGCATCCATCGTGAGGTCGATCTTGACGGTCGATCCGCAGAGCTTGGAATGGGCGGTGGCTGACGCATCGGGGGCAGGGAGGCGGCCCAGCCGGGGAATGTTACCGGCGAGCTCGATGATGCGCTTGTTATAGATGTCGTTCAGCATCTGGTTCGGACCTTAACTGTGCCATCGGTCACCGGGATCACGTCCTTGGCGCGCGAGGAACTGGACTCTATATAGCGTCCATTCCATGAAATAAAAGATCAGCAGTTTCAATGGTCTGTGAGCAGTTATGTTTTTGGTGATGCACGGATTTTGCACGTCGCAGCCGTCCCGTTCATGTAGGGACACTCTAGCGACCGCCCAACATCTTCAGAAAGAAGGCACGCCGATAGAGAATTCCGGATCCCTCTGCGCCGCTCAATCGCTTCCGCGACTGACGTCTCGCCGAGCCTGCGCACGCTTGTTCGCCTGCGACACACTTCCAATCCGCGAAGGAGGGATCTTGATATTCCGGCGCCGACTCGGGATGGACCGCATTCCTTCACCAGGGCGAAGATCATTCTGAGGTCGAGAGAATTGCTGTGCCCGTCGCAGGGCCAATGCGCGTCTGGCGGCCTCTCCGAGTTCCTTTTTTGCTTCGAAGTTCTGCAGGCGCTTTAGCTCCTTGCTAACGCGTTTTATAGCAGCGACGAAGACTTGCTTGCGCTGAGTTGCATGCTCTGCTGTTCCGGAAAAGCTGCTGCCCCTCGGTTCGGCTTTTCCTCTTGCTTCGCGCTGTCGCTGCCGCGCTAGGGTGTGCTCCTTGCCATGAAAATCCCGTAGCCTCGAACGAAGGATCTCCAGCTTGTCGCGCGTTAATTCGCCAATGGCGGGATGATGAGTAGCAAGAATGATTTCTTGCTCGTCGTGTTTCAGAATGCTGATTTCATACTTGCAGGATGCCGCCATCGCCTTTTCCTCCAACCAATGCCTGGGTTACGGATCGTT
Organism: Tardiphaga sp. OK245; assembly: GCF_900108575.1. Classification (NCBI taxonomy): domain Bacteria; kingdom Pseudomonadati; phylum Pseudomonadota; class Alphaproteobacteria; order Hyphomicrobiales; family Nitrobacteraceae; genus Tardiphaga; species Tardiphaga sp. OK245. The sequence continues at coordinate 22,193 of NZ_FNWZ01000009.1, forward strand.
CGCGCTGTTTCTCGCACCTCCCTCCGAACCAGCGTCCTCCAAAAGAGTCGCGCGGGGAGCTGTTTGACGCGATGCGCGCTGCCAAGATTGTTCCTCCGCGCCGTTCTGAAGTATCGGGTCATCACCCTAGGCTCACATGGGAACTGCCCGCATTGCCCTTGAATCGCGTGCTGGGAATAATAGGAAAAAGACCAACGATTTAAATGTGATGAGTGGGTAGCCTGATGGCTGGCAACAGTCGTAATGGTCCACTATATAGGGCGGAGCCCGGTGAACAGAGCGCCGGGCGTTCTCCAGATCGCCGGAATTTGAGAATTCAGTTCGGCGGCCTCGGTGTTATTGTCGCAAGACGATGTTTTATTGACGGACTCAGGCGTCCGGCGGCCTTGCCGCCCCGTCTGCCCGGTGACACTCCGGCCTCCCGTGGGGCCGGTCGAACGGAGTAAAGATGGACGCTGTGATCAAGCCGCTTCGCGGCAAATCCCCGGATGGCAAATCTTCTGAAGTTAGATCTGCCGAGAGCAAAGTGCAGGAATTCCGGCCGGCGGAGCTCGATCCCGCCGAATTTCTGGCTGCGGCGGTAAATCCCGACCAGCTGCGGCCCTCGCGCGCCGAGGCAGAGCAGGCCGTGCAGACGTTGCTCGCCTATATCGGCGAGAATCCGCAGCGCGAAGGCCTCATGGACACCCCGCGCCGCGTGGTCGAGGCCTATGACGAGCTGTTCCAAGGCTATCATCAGTGCCCGGCCGAGGTTCTGAACCGGACCTTCGGCGAGACCGCGGGCTATGACGATTTCGTGCTGATCCGCGACATGGCCTTCGTCTCCCATTGCGAGCATCACATGATGCCGTTCTACGGCAAGGCGCATATTGCCTATACGCCGGTGGAGCGCGTCGTCGGTCTCTCCAAGCTGGCGCGTCTCGTGGATATCTTCGGCCACCGGCTGCAGACCCAGGAGCATCTGACCGCGCAGCTTGCTGCTGCGGTCGATGAAGTGCTGAAGCCGCGCGGCGTTGCCGTGATGGTCGAGGCTGAGCACACCTGCATGTCGGCCCGCGGTATCCGCAAGGAAGGCTCACGCACTTTCACCACGCGTTTCACCGGCAATTTCCGTGACAATCCTGCCGAGCAGGCGCGGTTCATGTCGATGATCCAGTCCATGTCGCGCTAAACCCACGTCGCGCTGATCGCGCGACGATCGTGATTTGCTGCTAGAGTATCGGGCGCATCAGGCGCCCGATTTTCGTTTGACGACCACAGCGAGAGATTTTCCCGTGTCCAATACATCGCACGCGCACAGCCATGATCTCGAAGAAGGCCTCGCGCTCACGCCGAAATTCGACGCTGCCGGTCTCGTTACCGTCGTGACGACCGACGTGGCGAATGGCGACGTGTTGATGGTGGCGCATATGAATGAAGAGGCGCTGCGCAACACTATCGAAACCGGCGATGCCTGGTATTACAGCCGTTCGCGCAAGGCGCTATGGCGCAAGGGCGAGAGCTCGGGCAAGACCCAGCGCGTGGTGGAGATGCGGATGGATTGCGACCAGGATGCGATCTGGATCAAGGTCGAGCAGATCGGCGGAGCCGCCTGCCACACCGGCCGTCGCTCATGTTTCTACCGCGCGATCACCAAGGGCGAGGGTGGGGCGGCGAACGTCTCGTTCATCGATGCGGACAAGGTGTTCGATCCGGCGTCGGTCTACGGAAGCTGAACTGGCTCCGATCTTGGGTTACGCCAGCCGGCTGGCGAAATCCTGCCGGGATTTGGCGGCGCTGATGCCGGTTGGATCGGCGATCATGTCCATGTAATCGACGGCCGCGGACCGGAGCTTGCCGTCCTTCATGGTCATGACGCCAGACAGGGTCTGGATGTTCATCGAACGGATATTGTAGTTCTTCCAGGCTTCCGCCTGTTTCGCTTCACTATTGGTCGATTTTTTCTGCTCGTTATAGAGATCGAGCGAAGCTTGCGCCGCCTTCAGGGCATTCAGGCCCGAGACTTCCTTCATCTCCTTGGCGAGCGCCGGATCGTCGCTGAACATCTTCTCTATCTTGGCCTTCCAGGGGCCTTCGGCAGTCACGTTGCCGAATTTGTCGACCTTCATATGCGTCGCATATTCCGGCGGGATGTTCATTTTCTCGAACGCTTTGGAGAGGCGGTCGGCCAGGGCGTCGGTCCGCTTCGTCAGCATTTCGTCGAATGTATCGGTGAGTCCCTCGGTCGCGGCCTGATCGGCCTTGGCCTTTTCGATAATCGCCTTGGCGCGGTCTGACAGCGATACGAAGGCGGCAGGGGCTGTCGGCGCAGATGCAGGCTTGTCGGATGAGACGGATGGCTTGGCGGGCGCAACGGCGGCGGGGGCCGCTTTGTCCCACTGTTGGGTCGACGTCGAATTCGCGTTTGCGACCGCAACCATCGTGAGCTCCATTCCCGCTGCCGACGGAGCGAATCTCCGTCAGACACATACGGAAACACCCTCGCGTTAATGCTCTGTAAAATATTCAACCATGGATGGAGGTGTTGGGCGCCAAAACCGCCTTAGCGTTTCGTTAACCATGAATGTCCCACTGTGTCCGCGGCTTCCGCACGGCTGACAGGGCACGATTCCCGGTGGTCATGTCGCGGCAGCGGGGCACCACACTATGGCGGTCGACGCGACCAACCTCGCATCAGCACTCTCGTCAACGCGCAGTCAGGTGACCGGCGCGATCAAGAATGCTGCCGGCACCACGGGCACGAGCTTCGAATATCTGCTCGCCACCGCCAAGATGGAATCCAATTTCAATCCCTCGGCCACGGCTTCGACATCCTCGGCCAAGGGCCTGTTCCAGTTCATCGAGCAGACCTGGCTCGGCACCGTGAAGGAAGCCGGCACGCAGCTCGGCTACGGCAAATATGCCGACGCCATCACCAAGTCGCCGTCGGGAAGTTATTCGGTGAGCGATCCCGCTGCGAAGGCTGAGATCCTGAAACTGCGTGACGATCCCGTCGCGAGTTCAGCGATGGCCGGCGTGCTGACGCAGTCCAACAGTTTCAAACTCACTGGCGAGATCGGTCGTCGTCCCAGCGATGCCGAACTCTATATGGCGCATTTCATGGGCGTCAGTGGTGCATCGAAGCTGATCAACAATGCGGCGAACAATCCGAGCGCATCGGGCGCTGCGCTGTTCCCGAATGCCGCCGCAGCGAACCGGCCAATCTTCTACGATCAGAGCGGCAGCGCACGCAGCGTGTCGCAGGTCTATTCGGTGCTGTCGGCGCGCTATGACAGTGCTGCGAATTCCACGGCGACGCGGACGGCGATGGCATCCGCGGGTGTGGTGACGGCGCAGGCAGTCTCGCCACTGACGCCGTCCAGCAATGCGACGTTCCTGTCGCGCTTCCCGGATCTGAGCACGGCGCAGGTCGCAAGCTTTGCATCCGATCAGTCGTCGACGGCCGTGCAGGAACAGCCGATTTTCCGGTCGCTGTTCCAGGGCGGTGATCGTGCGCAACCTGTGTCGCCGGCCGTACAGGAATTGTGGGGCAACCGCACGTCACTGACGTCCACGTCGCTGCCGAAGGCACCTGAAGTCGGCGTGCCCAAGCCGCTCGATCTGTTCAGCGATCGCGCCGGGACTTTTAGTAGTTGAACAACATGTCATTCCGGGGCGCGTGCGTCTTCGCACGCGAACCCGGAATCCCGGCGTGAGAGTCTCCGAAGGCGCCTAGCCATTTCGGGATTCCGGGTTCGCGCAAGTGCGCGCCCCGGAATGACGAGCAACATGCTCATCCATTTCCCCGCGTGTCCGATCCCTTAATAAAACCTCAACAAACCCATAAGCTTATGGTGAACCGTTTGTTAAGTGGGATGGTTTATTTTCTCTGACAGTGGCATCGCGTTTCGGTGTTGATCTTGTTGCGTAGGCTGGCAGAACCATGATTGTTCGGCAGTTCATCAGTTGGGTACGGACCGCTCCAGCCAGCGAGCGGGCAGAGGCAACGCGCTCTTTGGCGCGGGCCTGGATTTTTTCTGATCTTTCAGACGACGACCGTGCCGCCGCCGAAGGCGCGCTGCTGATGCTGCTCGATGACGCATCGCCGCTGGTGCGCCAGGCCATGGCGCAGGTTTTTGCCCGTGCGCCGTCGGCGCCCCCGGCCATCGTGCAGGCGCTGTCGGTGGATCAGCCCTGTGTGTCGCTTCCAGTGCTCGAACATTCGCCGCTGCTGATCGATGCCGATCTGGTCGACATCGTCGCGACGGGGAACAGCGAACTGCAATGCGCGGTCGCGCGCCGCATCAATCTGCCGATTTCGATCTGCGCCGCCATTGCCGAAGTCGGCTCTGCCGCGGCTGCGCTCGAACTCATTGAAAATCCGTATGCCGAACTGGCGCAATTCTCCTGGGACCGTATCGTCGAGCGTCACGGTCATCTCGCCGCCATCCGCGAAGCGATGCTGGCCCTTGGCGACCTGCCGGCCACGACGCGTCTCGCGCTGGTGGCCAAGCTCTCCGAAACACTGACCCGCTTTGTCGTTGCACGGAACTGGCTGTCGCCGGATCGTGCCGAGCGCATTGCCGACGAGGCGATGGCGCGCTCCACGGTCAACATTGCGTCGCGTTCGCGCGGCGACGAGATGCGTGATCTCGTCCATCACCTGCGCGAAGCCGGGCAACTGACCGTCGGCCTGATCCTCCGTGCCCTGCTGTCCGGCAATCTCGACCTGTTCGACCAGGCGCTGGTGGAGCTGTCCGGCCTGCCGCAGAGCCGCGTGGCCGCGCTGGTCTATGACGGCGTCGGTGCCGGGCTGAACGCATTGCTTGCCCGCGCAGGTCTGCCGGAGTCGACATTCCCTGCCTTCCGCGCCGCGCTGGCTGCGCGCAACGAAATCGGTTTCATCGGTTCTGTCGGCGGCGCCGTGCGGCTGCGTCGTCGCATGGTCGAGCGGGTGTTGACGGTGTGCGAAACCGACGAGGCGGCGTCCGAGCCGCTGTTGATCCTGCTGCGGCGTTTCGCAACGGAATCGGCCCGCGAGGAAGCGCGGGTGTTCTGCGATGAACTGGCCGAACAGGCGAATGCGCGCGACGAGTATCAGCTGATCGCGGCGTAAGCTCACAGAGCGAGTCATTCCGGGGCGCGAGAAGACGCCGAAGGCGTCGGAACGCGAACCCGGAATCCCGATATGTTTGGCGCTGTCGGAGACTCCCACGCCGGGATTCCGGGTTCAGCTCAATCCGCTGCGCGGCTCGCGCTGCCCCGGAATGACGACTGAGAACGGCTATTCCTTCGGAACGATGCTCGGCGCCGAGATCATCTCGAGATGGTCCGGCCGATCGCGATTGACTAGCGTCAGATAGTCATCCGCAACAGCACGCAGGCGGGCGCTGAGTTCGTTGGCCACGCCGGCCTTCTCGATGGTGTTGTGCTCGCGCACGATGGCCTGGATCGCATCGATATGGTGCTGGATCAGATCCGGCGGCACCGCATCGAGATCGGGGGCGTGTTCGAGAATCCGGCACAGGCTTTCGGCGGCGACGCCGGCCGCGGGAAAGCCGAAGGTCGAGGCGTCGCCCTTGATGTCGTGCGCCGCACGAAACAGCTCGCCGCGGGTGTGCGTATCGAAGCCCTTTTTCAGGATCGTGGTATGTGCTGCGGCGAGGCGGTCGCATTCGCTGCGCATCCAGGTCTTGAACTCGCCGGAGAGATTGGCCAGCGCCTGTTCGGCGCGCGCCACGGGATCGTCGAGCTCGCGATCAATCACCCGGCGGATCGCATGCTTCAGCGTGTTCGGCGGCGTGATGACCTGGTGATCGGCGAAAGCCTGCACCTTCGGCGGTGCCGGCGCTTTGTTCTTGGCCATGGTCGTTTCTCCGAACATTGCGCTAGCCAGTGACACGGGCTTTATCCAGCAGCGATGGCTGCTGCAGAACCTCGGCTTCGCCGCCGTTGCGGCGTTCCGGTCCGATATAGGCGACGGTGGTGTTGCGGCGGCGGTCGGGCCCGAAATAGTTCTTCGTCTTGATGAAGGGGCGGGGATGCGCGACCACGCTCATGATGCGCAGATAGAGGCCCTTGGCCGAAATCGGCTTGGCCAGAAATTCGGTGACGCCGGCATCGCGCGCCATGGTGATGCGACGCTTCTCGGAGTGGCCGGTCAGCATGATGATCGGCGCGTAGGGATTGCCCTTGGAATCCGGCTGCCGGATCATCTGCGCCAGTTCCAGCCCGTCGAAAATGGGCATCGCCCAGTCGGCGATCACGATGTCAGGCACGTAGTGGCTGTACATTTCCAGCGCCGTGGCGCCGTCCTCGGCTTCATAGACTTCGCGGGCGCCGAACGAATGCAGCAGCGTGCGCAGGATGCGCCGCATGTGCGGATTGTCGTCGCAGACCAGAAAACGCAGCTTGTTGAAGTCGATACGGAACATGATGCGGCTCGAACCGGGCTGGGACCGTTACCCGATGTTAACCATACCGCGGCGCGTCTTAACGAATGGTTGAGGCACTGTAGGAGCCCAGTCCGGGGGACGTCCCAAGTCGACGCGATATTCCAAGAATCGCGTCCGCGGTCTCTGCGGGGCGGAGCATGGGATGCAAATGCGTACCATTTAGCCTCGTAACTGGCCAGGCGCGTCGCTGAGCTTCTGCGGCTGCATGATCGTAAATTGTTGAAGTCTGGATGAAGCCGGCAGGCACATGATCCCAGCGCAGGAGTTCGATCGTGTCATCGAACCAATCGACGTGCATTTTGGGAAGTTCACTTTCGAATTGCGCGAAGGCTACGGGATCTCTGGCCAAGATATCAATGCCAACCAGAGATGCGCGACGGGCATCCCCAAAAAACCATTGTGACCAAATCGGAAGCGTCCCGTCGGCACCGGCGAGGTTTTTCACGTGGTCGTGCAAGGCGGGTCTGACGGGTGAGGCTGCGCCATGCGATGGGGGCACATCGCCATCGACAATGATGACGCCACGCATGGGCAGCCTGGTCGCCAGATCGACAGCAAGATGACTTGCAGAACTATGTCCCACCACAATCAGTTGGCTGCTCGGTACGATATGATCGAGAAGACTTTGGGTCCATGCGCTCCATGCAGGTGGCGAGGCATGGTAAGCCAATATGTCCGGTACTTGGACATGGCATCCTGCCCCCCGCAGATGTTCGGCCGTCGACTCCCAACTTGATCCTCGGACCAAGGGGCCTGCCACAAGGACGAAATCGAACGGCATAAGTCCCTCGGCGGTATCAGTTGGATGAATTCTAGTATCCGAACTGTTCGCTCAGGATGCGTTCTTCCAGGCTGTGGCCGGGGTCGAACATCATGCGCATCGAGATCGACTTGTCGGAGATGATTTCGACCCGCCGGACGTCGCGGGCTTCCTCGTTGTCGGCGACGGCGGCCACCGGGCGCTTTTCACCTTCCAGCACCTCGATCGCGACGATCGCCGTATTGGGAAGCAGCGCACCGCGCCAGCGTCGCGGGCGGAACGCACTGATCGGCGTCAGGGCTAGCAGCGCGGCATTGATCGGCAGGATCGGACCCTGCGCCGACAGGTTATAGGCGGTCGAGCCGGCCGGCGTCGCCACGAGGATGCCATCGGCGGCAAGTTCGGCCATCCGTTCGCGTTCATCGATGAGGATGCGCAGGCGCGCCAGTTGATGCGTCTGGCGAAACAGCGAGACCTCGTTGATGGCGTGATGGATGTGCACGCCGCCATGGACGTCCGTGGCGCGCATCAGCAGCGGGTTGATCAGCGTCTCGCGCGCCGCGGTGAGGCGCGCATGCAGATCAAGCGTCGAGAACTCGTTCATCAGGAAACCGACGGTGCCGCGATGCATGCCGTAGATCGGTTTGCCCGTGCGCATGAAGTCGTGCAGCGTCTTCAGCATCAACCCGTCGCCGCCGAGGGCTACGATGATATCGGCGGTTTCCGGATCGGCATTGCCATAGAGCTGCGTCAGCTGGTCGAGCGCTGCCTGCGCTTCACCGCTGGTACTGGCCACGAAGGCGATCCGGTCATAGCGCTTGGACGGGTTCATCAGGGGATCGCCGGCTCATGCTGCGTGATTGTGCGGGGTCGTCTAGCCGACCTCGCTGGGGCTTGTCGAGCGAAAGGATAGCAGGTCTTTGAGACGGCCGGGCTGCAGGGAGCGCCGCATCGTTAACGGGGCGAGCGGCGCCCGGTTGCTCCATATTTGCGGGTCAACTCCTCCGCGACCGCCTTTTCGGGCCTTAATTTGCTGCCGGCGAGCCAAACCTCGGTCACTTTCCCGGTCTTGCTACGGACCCTCCGGACTGCTTCCCCATAACTGGAATAACCCGCGGCCGCGGCGATCGTGCCCTTGTCCTTGCCGGTCACCTCGATCTCGGCGACGTCCATGAAGGGATTGATCGCCTGAGGCGTGGCGACCAGCACCCGGTCTCCGATGGGCACCAGATCAAACGCGCTCCCTGAAGTCCACATGCGTCCCGTCCAGTCGCGAACGCGCTTCTGCGGCGCGCCGCGCTGGGCGAATGCGCGCAGGATATGCATGGCGCCATCAACCCAGATGGGCGCCCAGCCGTCGGTGGCATTGGTGAAAACCGAGATCGTCAGCTCGCAGGCCGGGATCACGGCGGTGCGCGAGATATAGCCATGAAATCCGCCATTGTGGCCGAACCAGTCCCAGCCGGCGGTGGTGCCGTTCATGGTGCCGAGGCCGTAATAGCTCTCGATAGTTGCGTGCGGATTGCGCCAGTGCCGCCGCGTCATCTCACGCCGGCCCGCCGCAGACAGCACGCTGTGCTTTGCATTGGGTGCAAGCTGCGCGAAAAACCGCGCGACGTCGGCTGCGGTGCTGACGAAGCCCGCAGCAGGCGTGATGGCGTGGCACGGCGTGTCGCCGGGAATGACCAGACGGCGGTCGAGCGGAAGCCGCGGCGTATGACCTTGCGCGAGGGGCGCGCCCTTTGTCAGCGGCATGTCGGGCTGGGTCTCGCGCAGGCCGACCGCATCAATGATCTCGCGCCTGATCCAGTCGCGATAGGGCTCGCCGGTGACAGCTTCGATGACGAGGCCGAGCAGGCCAAAGCCATGGTTGGAATATTTCAGCCGCGTGCCGGGCGCAATCGCGGGCGGTTGCTGCAGCTCGGACAATAGCTCCTTCTTGTCGAGATAGGGGCGGCTGTCGATGAACTGCCCGGCATCGACGCCGTCGCGCGTGAGGCCGGCGCTATGCGACAGTAATTGTCCGATCGTCGTTGCAGCGACCTGCGGATGCAGGCCTTTCACATGGTCGCCAACGGGATCGTCGAGGCGCAATTTGCGTTGCTCGCGGAGCTTCATCAGTCCGGCAGATGTGAAGCTTTTGGAATGCGAGGCGATCCGGAAGCGATGCCGCGGCGTCAGCTTCTCGCCGGTCGCGAGGTCGGCGTGACCGAAGGCATATTCAGCGACGATCTTGCCGCGATGCGCGATGGCCACGAGGCAGCCGGGTTGCTGCGTTGTTGCCATCTGGAATGAGAGCCAGTCGTGGATGTAGTCGAGCGCGGGCTTCAGCCAGGGATCCATCAGAGGTCTCAATGTGAGGAGAGCGTCGCAGCCGCGAATATGAACAGATCTCTCAGCCATAACAAAGCCGGCACAATCCGAAGGATTGCACCGGCTGACTGATCCGCGAATGGGATCAGTAGGTGGGACCGGAGCCGGGCGCCTTGTCAAGCGCAGCAGCGAGCGATTTATATTCGGCGGAGTCCTTGCCGCTCAGCATCGCGATCTTGTTGAGATGATATTGCGCCTGATCGCGGTTGCCCTGTTCGACCTGCCACAATCCGTAATACTGCCAGGTGCGGACATGGGCGGGGTCGGCCTTCAGCGCGCGCTCGTACCAGATCTGCGAGACCTTGTAGTCGCCGAGCTTGCGATAGGAGTAACCGATCAGATTGGCGACATCGGCGCGGTCGTCCTGGCCGAGCGCCTTGAGCTGCGCGATGGCGGCCGTGTAGTCCTGCTTGTCATAGACCGTGGCATAGGCGGCGCGATAGTTGGCGAGGAACGCGGTATTCTCGGTGTTCGGATTCCTGGTCTCGGTTTTCTTCTTCTTGTCCTTGGTGCCCTTGGTGTCGGACGCCGGCGGTGCGGAAGGCGTATCGCCGCCTGCGGCATAGGCCGAGGTCATGAAGGGCGTGGCGGCAACGGCCACGGAAAACATTGCCAGCGTCGTCAGCCTGATCGCGAGGTGGGTCATGCAGCGCTCCTGTTTGCAACAGCAATAATCTGACACGGAAGTCTCAGGTTGTGAACACCGGACGTGGGTGTTCATTCCCGCTTGTGCCGACATGGGGAGCAGACTTGTGGCAGCAGACTTGGGGCAGGACGCCTGACCCAGCCGATCGTGACGAGGATGTCACCGAGATGAACGAAGCCTGTCCGGCTTCCTCAGAGTGGGTTCAGCACAGCGTCGCTAGTTTGACTGCATTGATCGACAAGCCCGGCCAACCGACCGGTCAACTTCGTGATCGAGACCGACAGGAGACGACCATGTTGAAGAAAATTTCCACCGCGTTGATCGTAGTTTCCATGCTTGCCGCTCCCGCGATGGCTGCCGGTATCGCCAAGACCACGCCGGCGCCGATCACCAAGCCGGTGACGTCGGCCGATAACAAGGTGCAGGCCAAGCCCGGCGTGCTGAACGCAAATGCGAAAATGGTCCGCCATCATCACCGCCATGCCCGTCCTCATCATCGCTTCCACAAGAAGATGAGCGTTCACAAAGTTCACAAGCACACCGCTATCCAGACCACAGTCGCGCACAAGCGCGGCTGAGGGGGCTCCGCGGTCGCGGCCTCATATTGCCCAGCCGCGATCGCGGAGTTTCAACGGCCGGCCTGCTGCGCCTATCCCCTGGGATGCATAACATCCCTGAGGTGCAGCAGGCTGGTTCGTGTCCGTCACCGAGATGCGAATTCCAATTCCCGGGCGAACCGTCTAGGACAGGCATGACGGGGACACGCCTGCGTAATTGAGACGGCACGACGGATGAGACGGCATTTGGGGATATCGGCGAAACAGGCAGCAGCGGTGCTGTTGCCGCTGTGGCTTGCAGCATGCGGAGGAGGCGGCGCCGGTGGCATCAGCTTCACGGATGACCAGGGCGTTGCCGCGCAGCCATTTCCGACCAATTATCGCGTGGACCTTCTGGCGTTCTTCAAGACCTATCTGAACAATCCGGTCGGCGTTCGTGACGCCATGATGGCGGAGCCGGTGCAACGCACCGTGGGCGGCCGGCTGCGCTATGTCAGCTGCGTGCGCTACACGGCGAAGGATTTCGACGGCAAATACACCGCGCCGCAGGAGCGGGCGGTATCCTATGTCGACAAGCGCCTCGATCGCATTGTCGAGAATGTCACCGAAGCCTGCGCCGGCGCCACCTACGCGCCGTTCCCCGAAATGGAAAAGATGACGCGGTAGCGTTGTTGGCAGCTCTTTGAGATCTGCTGTCGGTGCTCGATGCGAGCACGCACGATGCCGGCGTTGGCGCCCTCAACTGACCGCAACGTCGCCACAAGATTGCCGCAGCCCGACGTGGGTATCTGGACACTGAAAAACCCGATCAAGTTCGCGTGAGCGCTGAACCAAAAGCCATTTCGCACCGCCTGAAAATGAATAAATCCAAAAGTGTTGCTGCTTTGTCGCAGTCGGCAAACATCGATGTGGCAACGCCTGCCGTGAAGCAACCAAACTGCCGCCACGTTGTTTTTCGATGGTCATTACGCAACACAGGGGAACAACCATGAAGAAGCTTTTGCTCAGCGCGTCGGCCATCGTTGCCGTGGCCGCGATCTCGTCTTCAGCCTTCGCTGCCGACCTTCCGGCGCGGACCTATACCAAGGCCCCGGCCTATACGGCGCCGGCTTTGGTCTACAATTGGACCGGTTTCTACATCGGCGGCCATCTCGGCGGCGCCTTCGGTGACGGCAATAGCCTCGTCGGCGATAGCGGCCGGTTCATGGGCGGTGTGCAGGGCGGCTTCGACTATCAGTTCGCCACCAACTGGGTGGTCGGTGTCGAAGCCCAGTACAGCTGGCTGGCGAGCAGCAATACCAGCCTCGTCTTCCCGAATGGCACGACCATCACGGGCGGCGGTAACGATCAGCTCGGCTCGGTCACCGGTCGTCTCGGTTACACCTGGGGTCCGGCACTGCTCTACGCCAAGGGCGGTTACGCCTGGAAGGATAACAACAACCTGACCATCGCCGCTGTGGCTCCCGCGGTTGCTGTGATCGATGGCAACAAGAAGGACGGCTACACGGTCGGTGGCGGTCTCGAATACATGTTCTCGCCGAACTGGTCGGGCAAGGTCGAATATCAGTACTATAACTTCGGCAACACCACGATCACCTCGACGGCCATTCCCGGCGGCTCGACCAGCTTCAACAACGACGAGCACACCATCAAGGCCGGTCTGAACTATCGCTTCGGCTGGGGTGGCCCGGTGGTGGCCAAGTACTGAGCAAGTACGACATCGATTCGATCTTCGACGGAAAGGCCGGCATCACGCCGGCCTTTTTTGTTTGTGGGGGTGTCGTCCTGCCGCTGCGTGTGTGGCGCTGATAGCGCGTTACGTCGTCACGGATTCAAATTTCAAACAGCCACTGCTCTTCAGACATGCGTCATCACCCCTGTTGTTTGCGGCGCGGGGGCGCCGTCGTCTGTCGCATTCCCACCCTCCTGAGAGAGGGCGTGCGGAACGCCAGGTGCCCGTTGCACCCGTGGGCCTGATGCGAATGCGGTCTTCCGCAATTGAGAGTGCATCAGGACTTTCGGAGGCGCCGAGCAAGTGCCCGACGTTCCGCCTGCGGTGTTTTTTCGGTTGCCTGCATATCTGCCATGGCGAACGGTCCCATCACCAAAATTAATGTCCCAGGGCGGGGGGACAGGGTAGCCTCAAGCGACTGGGCCGAACGCGTTTCGATTTGGTCGTCCGTCACGCTGTCCAGGGCTCTTTCCATCCCAAGGCCGGCCGTCTCCTTGCCAGTGGCAGTGCTGGCGCAGATCCGTCCTGCCCGAAGACAGACGTCACCCCCAAACCGCGTGACGCCGCATCTCCGGCGTCCACCGCATCCCACCCCGCGAACGTGACGATCGCGATCGCCCCTCTCGATGGGGCAGGACGGAGGGGAATATAATCAAGTTAGGGATACTGTCAACGGGAGATAGGAAAAAATGTTTAAGGCGCTGTCTTCCCGCCCCACACTGTCATTCCGGGGCGGGACCGGCGCCGAAGGCGACGGGACTGAACCCGGAATCTACGTTGGAGTCTCCGTAGAGCCAAACACTCCGGGATTCCGGGTTCGCGTCCGGCAAGTGCCGGCCGCGCCCCGGAATGACAGCGGGGAAGTCAGCCCCCGGAATGACGAGCGTGAGACGGCAGCGCTTTAAGGCGGTTTGCCACCACCCCCGCACCAGGAATCGAAAGTAAACGAGTCCTGAATCCCGGGAAAAATAAGGTTCGAGACTCCCTTGCCAGAATCGCTTGATGGTTGTCGGGCGATGAGAATGATCGACAATATCCGCAGCGACGGGGTGCAGGTGGCACTGACGGTCGCCCTGATGGCCGCCTGTGCGGTCAATCTGCTGCTGCTTTACGCGTGGCTGTAAGCGCATGCGCCGGTTTGGCGCGCGCGGGAGTAGCCCTTGCCGGACAACTCTGATATCTGACTGCGCGACGCGGGCAGGCGACTGATCCTGATGTCCTGTTTCGATCTCGGGTAATCAATTAACCCATTGATCTTGTTGCCGGTTTAGCTCAGCGGTAGAGCAGCGGTTTTGTAAACCGAAGGTCGGGAGTTCAATCCTCTCAACCGGCACCACCATTCCAATAACTTGTCAAAACGGTCTTTTCGCACCGGCTCGCCATCGGTGGGTTCAACCTATGAACGTTGTTCCAAGGTAGCCCGGACTTTTGCGATGACCTCCTGATAATCGGCCTCCCGCTTGTCCTGCATGTCCTGCTGCCGTGCCTTGAATGATGCCACGCGATTGCGGATGTCTTCCCGGAGATCAGTCAGCTTCATCGGCTGCGCAGGTTCCGGGACGATCTGCTCCGGATTTTCAGCGGCTTTCATCTCGGCGTCTACCGCAACGGTCAACTTCGCGGCCAGCTCGGGCTGGTTGCCCGAGACCTCTTTTACAAACGCCAATGTCTCCGCGATTAAACGATCGCGCTCTTCAACCCAACTCATGGCATCATCATTTAGATTGAGCGACGTTAGTGCAAGCGCGTCAGCGGGTTAAGCCTAACGGGGGCAGTGCAAAATCCGGCTCCGTTGTCGTGTCAGCGCCAATGCGTCTCCAAGCGGCCTGCTGACGCCTTTGGGCGGCTGGCTGTGGGAGGTTCGCCGACGGCGAACGGGCGTCAAATAAACAGACAGGCTGCGAACGAGGCCGTCAGGCCGAAGAGTAGGGCGCCTGCGCAGAGGGCGCGCTCCCAAACCTCGCGTGCCTGATGTCGCTCGAAGCACTGCCGGCTGAAATACTGGTGAGTGAAGTGGTCTTCCATCTCCGCCTCCCTGAACGGGGATAGAGAATCCTTCATGTGATTCGCCGTCAAGCGGCGTGTGTGCTAAACTGTTAAATAAGCCCCGCGGCGAGTTGAACCAATTTGCCGTTCGCGCGACCAAAGCGCGTCTCAATGAGTAAGGGGAATCGCATGACTTTTCGCGAATCCATCACCCGGCTTTTCGGCAGCACCTCAACGCCCGAATCTGAAGAGCGTGCCAGGCGACTGAACGCGTCCATGGATGAGTTTGTGCGGCTACTGCATACCAATGGCTACGACAGCAAAAGCCCCACCACCCCTGGAGAGGTGGCAGGACTTTCGGAACGTCCATCCTGCGCTCAGGACGCTCAGTCTTCCAACCAAGGATTTTGAGAGTCGTTCCTAGGTCACTGCTGGCGGTACCGCGATCGGCTTGCCCGTGTCCTCTTCGGTGCTGCACGGCTGAATAGTGTAGCCGTCCTCCAGCACCGTCTTGCCGTCCACAACATCAACGAGCCCGGCTTCGTCGGCATGTTGCCAGACGTCCTCCTCGGTCGGGAATTCCTGGCTGAGCTTCTGGTCGTCTTCGAATAGCGCGTAGGGCATGTGCCACCTCCGACGCGGCAACGCGGCGGAGGTTGAGTAGTTCGATCGCAGTGGCCAATCTGCCCACCCGTCAACCGGCCTGTGGAACCTTAATCAGAAGCAGGGATACGCCCGGCCGTCCTGGCCGCGATAGGCCGCGGCCGATTGCTTGCAGCGGGCGGCGAGGGGACCGTCGTAATAGGCGAAGGTGCCCGGCTGCAGACCCGGACCGTAATTGTGCCCGAACTGGATCCGGTAGGGCTGGCCGGGTGCGGCAAAGACGAAGGTTTCGGCGCTGTGATGATGCTTCCAGTGGCGCGCGAAAGCAGGGGTCGCGACCAGCGTCGACAGGATGATGGCTGCACTGAGGAACTTCATCGGGGCTCTCCGGACATGACGACTGCAGATGTCTGCGACAACGGCTGAAGGGATCAGATCACGTTGCGACGGCGATGCGCAAGATGTGCGCGGCGCGCGTGCGGCGGCGTTCAACCGGGATCAGATCGCCGTGCGGGCGCGTTGCGTTAACGAATCCACGCTGCGATCCCGCGCATTTGAACTTCGCCTGATGCTTGCGCGTTAGGCTTACCGGCAGTTTAGACCGCGCCCTTAACCCATCCTGCCAGGCGTTCGAATATCGTACCGCCGAGATGCAGGACATGGCCATGCGAACCCTTTCAGCACTGCTTTTTGTGATTGCGACCACGCTTCCGGCTGCAGCCGCCGATGGTTTCAACATCGTCGTGCCCGGTCGTCCCGGCGTGCCGATCATCATCAACGGCGTCGATGCGTCCTATCGCGTGATCGAAGGCGATTGGGGCTTGCAGCGCGGCATTCATATTCAACCGACAGTCTATGGCGGTCGTTACGTCGATCCGGTGCCGAATGTCGGCCACTACTATCCGAGCCTAGGCCACAAGCCCGGCTACGGGCGTTTGGAAATCGAGCCGCCGGCCAATCGCAAATTGCCGCAGCCGGCCGAGAGCTTCCACGAGCACTGGTCGGCGAAATCCGCGCCGATGGAGCGGCATAATGAAGTGCCGTTCAATCCACCTGAGGTCATCGTCGCACCGCCGGAATTCCGACGCTGACCGACCAATCACCAACACCAAAAAAAGACACCCGACAGGAGAGAGTATTCATGCGTAACGTGATTTCAAAATGGATTGCGGCATTTGCCGTTGTCACCGCCACTGCCGGCGCAGCGCCTGCAATGGCCTGCGGCGGCGGCCTGTTCACCTCAAACGGCTGCTCGCCTTGCGGCCAGGCCTATGTCAGCCCCTGCGGCTATGGCGCCGGTTATGAGCGGCTGCCCGATCCGACCCCGGTGACGCGTCAGTATTATTACGCCAACCAGGGCCCGACCTTCAGCGGCCCGGGCATGTTCGCGCCGGTCCCGACCTATCAGGAGACTGCGATCGGCTGGCGCGGCTATGGCCAGGGTTACGGTCAAGGTTACGGTTACGGCTATCGTCGCGGCTATTACGGCGGCCCCTATGCCAATCCGGTGAACTACTCCTATGGTCCGGCGTATCGTTCGCCCGCGATCTACAGCTATCCGTCGCGCAGCCAGTATCGTGCGCGCCCGAGCTATCGTTACGGCTACAGCATGCAGCCGCGCACGCGTTACGGCACTACGCAGCGCAGCTACGTGTCGCGCACCGGTTATCATCAGGCGCATCGCTATGGCGCGCCGAAGGTGATGTATGCGCCGCGCGCCGCAGGACAGCAGCGTGGTTATCACCAGTCGCAGCAGCATCGCCGCGCGTACTGATCTGATCGAACGAAGAACGCCCGCTCGCAGCAATGCGGGCGGGCGTTTTCGTTTGGATAGAGGGATTCTTGTTTTGACGCGTTTTCTTGACGCGAACCGGGACCCACTTCGCTCGAAAACGCTCTAGCCCATCAGGCCGAGCTTGCTGGCGCCGACATAGAGCGCGAGCACGGCGGCGTTCGACACGTTGAGGCTCTTGATCTCGCCGGGCATGTCGAGCCGCGCGACGACGCTGCAGGTCTCGCGCGTCAGCCGTCGCAATCCGCTGCCTTCGGCGCCAAGCACCAGCGCCAGCGGTTGCTGCAGCGGGATCGCGCTGATGTTCTCGCTGCCCTCGCTGTCGAGACCGACGGTCATGAAACCGAGATCGTTCAATTCGTTCAGCGCCCGCGCCAGATTCGGCACCGTGATCATCGGCACCAGTTCCAGTGCGCCCGAGGCGGATTTCGCGAGAACGCCGGTGGCCTCCGGGCTGTGCCGGGCCGTGGTGATGATCGCCTTGACCGCAAAGGCCGCGGCCGAGCGCAGGATGGCGCCGACATTATGCGGATCAGTGATCTGGTCGAGCACCAGCACGATGCCGTCCTGGGGCAGGCTGTCCAGATCCGGCGATTCCAGCGGTTCGACCTCGGCCAGGAGGCCCTGATGCACGGCATCGGGCCCCAACCGGCGATCGATCTCGTCCGGACGGACCAGGACCGGTGCCACGCGGGTGTCGATCTTCTCCTCGGCGAGGCGCCGGGCGGCGTTCTCGGTCAGAATCAGCTTGCGAATGATCCGCTGCGGATTGGCCAGCGCCATGGTGACGGTATGCCATCCATAGAGGATGGCCGGGCCATCGCCGCCGGATTCCCGGCCCCGCCGGGGCGGGCGCCTGCCGTGATCCCGGCCCTGATCGCGCGGTTTGTCCCGGTTTTGACTGCTTTGGCCGTCGCGTCCCTTGTCAGGTCCACGCTGGAATCGCTGTTTTCGTTCTCGATCGCTCATGGCTGGCTTGTCTCACGCATGCCGAATAATGGCAATTTGGGGCCCCCGGAAAGAGGTCGGGAAGGGCGGATATTCCGGCCAGGGTCGGTTGACTTTGCCCCATGGCTTCCGTCATAAACGCGCCAACCGGGAGCCCGTTTACGGGCGCGCGTTTTAACGTCATCCATGGCCGTCCAGCCACTTATTCGGTGGGACTGCCGTGTTGGGCCAAGGTCTTGTTGGGCTTGGTTCCGATGGCGTCAGGCGGGGGAGTGTCCCGAGTGGCAAAGGGAGCTGACTGTAAATCAGCCGTCTTATGACTTCGAAGGTTCGAGTCCTTCTTCCCCCACCATTTTCACATCATTGACGAATTGGCCCTGCGGGGCGGCGGGTTGCAGGCAATCCTGTAAGCAATTGTATTTTAGGTATTTGTTCGCTTCAGGCAGCGCGTATTTGCCTGGTTCCGAACGCGTCAGCCTAATTCGATTTGGGGTCCGACGGCGGCTTCCGCAGGTTGGCGGTCTCGGGATCGAAGCCAATAGCGTAGACGTCCAAGACGCCAGCTTCACGCAGCTTCCGTAGCTCGCTCGCCGTCTGATCAAGGGTCTGTACGGTTCCGTAGCAGACCTTCTCCGGCTGCCCGTGAGGGGTCCCGTAGATACTGTAGGCCACGACTGAAGCACACCCCGTGATTGCTGCGAAAGGTTTGCAAACGCTACCGCAGTCATTGGCTTGTTGTCTATAAAAATAGACAACTTGTTGGCGGGCGGCTGCATCAACACGTGTGGCCGAAGACTTGCGCAGATGGGTCATGACCGTGGTGGTGCTAAGCTCGCTCACGCATGCACGCTTCTCATTGGTTCGTCTGACAGCCACGAACACACCGCGGCTGGAACTGCTCCGGCTATCGCAACGGACACATCGAAATGTGGTTGGCCCATGTAGCGTGCGACAAGCTCGGCCAGGATAGCCGCTACCGGCATCGTCGCGATGAGCCGCACGTAAAGCGGCTGGCCGGAAAGCGCCCAGTCCACTCCTGCCGTCAACCAAGCAGGAATGACGGCGAGCACATACGCAATTCCCACCAGCCACGCCAGGAACCCGATGTCGGGAAAACCATCGCGCAACAACTGATCGGCGGCGATGTAGACGAACAGCACGAGTGGCGGAAACAACATCGTGAAAACGAGCAGTCGCTTCATAAAATCATCTCCAAGATCCGTTGGTCGGTCTTGGCGGCGATTTCGTTCAACTTTCCAAGTCGCATGAACTCAGCGTTGCACGGCCGTGCGGCCGGTGGCGTGCACCCTTCGCCGAGCCCCGCCGTCCTTATTCGAGAGCGCGGGAGCCTAGCCCTTGGTGTTGCTTTGATCGATGAAGCTTCAGATACGCTTGCCGCGTCCTCCAAAGAACTGAGCGCTATGCCCCGTGTTGAGCCGGCAAGATCGAAAATGCCGTTTCGAAAATTGGGTGCGAAACACGCGTCCGGCGATCTCTGCCGCTCCCAGAGCGATAGTTATTCTGCATCGCATTTCGGGGTCTGATGGAATTATGTTTCCTGTTTTTCAGAATCCGTAGAACTTCCTCCTTAAATCATGCGTCAACTGGACCGCTTCTGAAACTGCCAGTAGTAATCCAGCGTCATCACCTCAAAATCACGTTCGGATCATTCGATGTTTGCGCTCCCGGTTATCGCGGGTTTTGCGATTGGCGCCGTTTTCGGCGTGGTCGGTCTGCTGAGTGGCTTCTGCCTCATGAGCAGCCTGCGCGACTGGTGGGCGCATGACGACGGACGAAAGATTCGGAGTTATGCGCTGGCGGTTGCCGTGGCGATTGTCGGCACACAATTCATTGCCGGCGCTGGGATCGTCGAGATCGCCAAGTCGCTCTACCTGCAGCCGTCATTCTCGGCGCCGTTGATCTTCGTCGGCGGGCTGCTGTTCGGCTTGGGCATGGTGTTGTCGAACGGCTGCGCGTCGCGCGCGCTGGTGTTGCTGGGCAAAGGTAATCTGCGCTCGCTGGTCGTGATCGCGATCATTGGCGTTACCGCGCAGATGACATTGAAGGGCCTGCTCGCGCCGATGCGGCTGTCGATCCTGCAATGGACGCAGACGACGCCTGGGGTGAATTCTCTCCCGTCGCTGTTCGGAACGCTCGGCCTGTCTGACGCAACGGCGCGCGTCGTAGCAACTTTGATTGTCGGCGTTGCGCTGTTGGTATTTGCGCTGTCGCATCGTGCGTTCCGCCGTTCGCCGGGGCAGCTCGTGGCGGGGTTGGTGATGGGCCTCCTAGTGATCGCCGGCTGGCTGACGACCGGTTGGCTTGGTGCCGATGAGTTCGATCCGATTCCGGTGGCGTCGCTGACATTCGTGTCGCCGGCTGCCGATACGCTGCAATTCATCATGCTGTCGACCGGCATGACGCTGAATTTCGGCATCGCGCTGGTAGCGGGTGTGTTCGTCGGCAGTCTTCTCACGGCCTTGCTGACCGGACGCTTTGAGCTTGAGGGCTATACGTCGGCGCGTCATACCGGACGTTCGATGGCAGGTGCCGCGCTGATGGGGATCGGTGGTGCGATGGCTTATGGCTGTTCGATCGGGCAGGGGCTGACAGGTGTGTCCACGCTCGCACTGCCATCCTTCGTTGCGGCTGCGGGTATCTTTGCGGGCGCTGCAGTTGCGATCCGCGGCCTGGCACTGCGTCCTGTGTTTGCGACGCAATAAGTCCTCTCTAGTCCGCTTCGTTAGTTTGGTTGCGCCGG
This sequence comes from Tardiphaga sp. OK245, assembly GCF_900108575.1. NCBI lineage: Bacteria > Pseudomonadati > Pseudomonadota > Alphaproteobacteria > Hyphomicrobiales > Nitrobacteraceae > Tardiphaga > Tardiphaga sp. OK245. Next base: position 42,785 of record NZ_FNWZ01000009.1, read on the forward strand.
CGCAGGGCGATTGCTAATCAATCCTCTGATCGTCAGAGGTTTTGTGCGCAATGAAAAAGCGAGGACTGTTTTTCTGTTTGTCGGTCCTTGCGCTGATGTCATTTGCAACGGGCCCGGTCACTGCGCAGACACGGCCCGCGAAGCAGGACGCCGCGCCGGACAAGCCGTTCGCCGAGCATTTCATCGCCTTGCAGCTGTCCGATTCCGATCCGAAGAAAGAACGCCTCGTTCTCAGCGTCGCCAGCAATCTCCTGAAAGCCTATGGACCGGACAAGGTGGCGGTTGAAGTCGTCACCTTCGGTCCCGGCATCGATCTGTTGCGCGACACCAACGAACACCGCGCACTGGTCGATAGTCTGGGCACCCAAGGCGTGCGCTTCAGCGTCTGTGGCAACACGCTGGATACGATTGAGCGGGACACCGGCAAGCGGCCGGCGATCAATCCGCATGCGGTGGAAGTGCTGGTCGGCGTCGGCCATCTGCTGGATCTGACTGAGCGCGGTTTTACGATCGTGCGTCCCTGAAATTGTATGTCCCTGAAAAGGAATTTTGAGATGCGATCATTGTTGAGATCGATTGCCGGAGCCGTCCTGTTGTCGCTGATCGCGTTGTCCGCTTATGCAGCAGGCGCGAAGGAGCATCGCGTCGCCATTCAGGTCAATCAGAACGATCCGACTCTGATGAATCTGGCTTTGAACAACGCGACAAACGTCATGGAATTCTACAAGGCGAAGAATGAGGATGTTCAGATCGAGATCGTCACTTATGGTCCGGGTTTGCACATGCTGCGCGACGACACCTCGCCGGTGAAGGACCGCATCAAGCAGATTGTCGATGCCAGCTTCCCGTCCAGCGTCAAATTCATCGCCTGCGGAAATACCAAAGAGGGCATGGAGAAGCGTGAGGGCAAGGCGATCAACGTCGTGTCCGAGGCGACGGTGGTGCCATCGGGCGCTGTCAGGCTGATTGAGTTGCAGGAAGCCGGCTGGAGTTATCTCAAGCCTTGAGTTTGATCACTTGGACGGCGGCGCCTTCCGCGCCAGCAGCATCCAGTTGCGCTGGATGAGGTCGCGCGGCGAGCCGTCGACCAGGATTGCAATGCCGATGCGCGCGCCAAGTATCATGCCGCCGACGGCAATCGGCCAGGACAGCGCCAGCATCGATCCCGCGGTGATGCCCTGACCGATGGTGCAACCACCCGCCAGAATGCCGCCGATACCCATCAGGCAGGCGCCGATGAGATGACGGCGCATTTCGTGATCGTCGTCGAAGGCTTCCCAGCGCAGTTCGGCCGCGAACCATGCTGCAGCCCATGCACCGGCAATGACGCCGAACACGCTGCCGACGCCGAAATCGGCGAAGTTCGCGACATTCAGAACCCCGGCATACAGTGCTTTTCCGATGGTGGACACGAATGTCAGGCTTTGCGGGCGGGGCGGACCAGCGAAGTCATCGCTCAGCCCGACCGTGACGAGCCAGCCGGCAATCGTGAGCAATCCGAGTGCGACGCCGGCAGTGAGCAGGCGCGGCGCGCGGCGCAGGCGTTTGTCGCTGAGCGCCAGCCAACAGAGGCCGCTGCCGACAATGATGGCGAGCGGCACGCGCAGATCGCGGCCGGTCGCTTGCGTCAGCAGCGATGCAAAGTCGGAGCGTATGCCGTCCGGCATCCCGATCGATAGCTGCTCAAGCACGCCAATGCGAAGATCGGCGAACAGTCCGCGCAGAGTGGCATAGGCCGTCGCACCCAGCACGAGGATCACGATCAGGCTCCTGAGATCGCCGGTGCCGAGCCGGACCAGCGAGCCGAAGCCGCAAGTGCCGACCATCGCCATGCCGGTGCCGAACATGATGCTGCCGATGACGATCGCAATGAGGGGCAATGCGGTGGGAACGTAAGCGGTGTGTTCCGGTGCAAGAAAGCCGGACAGGATCAGGGCCTGGGTGCCGAGCATGGCAACGCCAAGCGCCAGACCGAAAATCTTGAGGCGACGGTTGTCGCCGCCCATCAACGCATCTTCAATCGCGCCAAATGTGCAGAGGCGTGCGCGTCGTACGGCAAACCCTGCAGCAGCGCCGATGGCAAAGCCAGCCAGCGCCGATAACCAGGCAGACATGTTCTGCATGGGTTTCCTCCTGATGTGAGGTGCGCTGACCTTACGGGCCGCGCGCCTCCGCCTGCCGATTTGGCGGCGTTATTTTTTCTTGGTCGGCGCCGGCGTGGCGCAGAAGATATCGTAGATGACCGAGATGACGCTTCGCACATCGTCATTGGCCAGGCTGTAATAGATCGTCTTGCCGTCGCGTCGGGTCTCCACCATGCCGTCGTAGCGCAGACGCGCGAGTTGCTGCGACACGGCTGACTGCCGCAGCGACAGGATGTTTTCCAGTTCGGACACCGACCGTTCCCGCTCCGCCAGCAGACACAACAGCAGCAGGCGGTTTTCGTGCGAGATCGCTTTCAGGAAATTGCTGGCCTTGCGGGCCTTGCGCATCAACTGGTCGAGTTCGGGGGAATACTCCGCGCCGTCGCGCAGTTCGTCTTCGAGTTCGGATGGGATGATAGAAGCCATGGCAGCGTGCGTGTCCCGCGAATGTTTGAAGAGGATCAGGAACGATTGGCGTTGGGCTGTGAGGTGGTCAGTCTGGCAGCATACTTCCCGAGCAGGCTCCAGAAAGATTCGTCGTTCATGTAGCCGGTGATGCGGCCAATCTCGCGGCCGTTGTCGACGATCAGAAAGGTCGGTGTGAAACGCACGGGCGACGCCAGCACGACGCCCGGCGATTTGTCGCGATCCATATCGATGCGGCGCAGCGGAAGAAGTTTGGCTTCGTCGGTCTTGTCGTAAACCGGAGCGATTTCGCGATTCCAGCGCGCGCACCAGACGCAGCCATCGCGCTCGAACATCAGTAGTTCGGACGCATCAGCGATGCGCGGCGACAGCGCCGCAGTCATCACCAACAAAGTCGCGATCAACGAGGTTTTCAGAGGCAATTTCCACGTCATGTGTTACACATACACGAATTCGAATATTTATGCCAGAACCGGATCCGCCGTGGTGTCCTCAATCTCGTTCCTTGGTGCGCTGGGCGCAGGGCTGTTGTCGTTCCTGTCGCCATGCGTTCTGCCGCTGGTGCCGCCCTATCTCTGCTTTCTGGCAGGCGTCAGCCTGGACGAACTCGATGATCGCGGTGGTCAGGCCGGCTGGCGCCCGAACGGACGCGTGGTCGCATTGTCCTTCGCGTTCGTATTGGGGTTTGCGACGGTCTTCGTCGCCTTGGGCGCATCGGCGTCGCTGATCGGCAAGGCGATCACGGCGCATTTCGAGACACTGGGCATCATCGCCGGAGTGTTAATCGTCATTCTCGGACTTCACTTTCTCGGCGTCTTCCGGATCGGGCTGTTATTTCGCGAAGCGCGCTTTCAGGCGGTCCGCAAGCCGGCGGGGTTTCTTGGCGCCTATCTTGTCGGGCTTGCCTTCGCTTTCGGATGGACGCCCTGCGTCGGGCCGGTGCTGGCCGCCATTTTGATGGTCGCAGGCGCGGAAGGTGCGCCGGCGCAGGGTACACTTCTGCTTGCGGCCTATGCGATGGGGATCGGCATTCCCTTCATGCTGGCTTCGCTGTTTTCGGGGCCTTTCATGCGGCTGATGGCGCGGCTGCGTCAGCATATGCTGGCTATCGAGAAGGTGATCGGCGCCGGCCTTGTCCTGACAGGCGTTCTGTTTTTGACTGGTGCCATGCCGCGGATTTCAGGTTGGATGCTGGAGACCTTTCCGGCCTTCGGCACGATCGGATGATGTGTGGCTCGGGAGGATCGAATGTCTGAGGTAACTGGCGTGATCACCAGACGGCATGCGCTCGCGGCCATCGGTTTCGGCGTGGTCGGGTTACGCGCTGCACCGGCGTCGGCAAAGGCGACGCTCGGTGATGACGGGCTCTATCAGATGGACTGGTATCTTGAGAGCTTTCTCGATCTCTCCGAAGATCTGGCGGGCGCGAGTGCCAAGGGCAAGCGCTTCGCCATCATGTGGGGGCTCAAGGGCTGTCCGGCCTGCAAGCGCATGCATGAGAGCTACATGACCGATCCGAAGATCGAGAGCTACATCCGCGACAATTTCGAGATCCTGCATCTCAATCATATCGGTTCACGTGAGGTCACGGATTTCGACGGCCGTAAGCGCGGCGAGAAGGCCTTTGGCGAAGCCTATGGCATTCGCTTCACGCCGACGATCCAGTTCTTTCCGGAGACCGTCGCGGGACTGGCGTCGAAAAGCGGACAGGCGCGGGAAGTCGCGCGCATGCCCGGACTTTTGGAACCGACAGAATTTCTGGCGATGTTCCGCTATGTGCGTCAGAAGGGCTACGAGACGGCGACGTTCCCGGAGTGGCTGAAGAAGCAGGCGTAGGCGCGCGGTCGAATTAGAAATCCAGTTTGTCCTGGATCGCGGCAATGCCCGCCTTGGCACAGGCCTCGTCTGCATCGCCGCCCGGTGCGCCGGAGACGCCGATGGCGCCCAGCATCGCGCCGCCGCCTTCGATCATCATGCCACCGCCGATAATCACGACACCAGGCAGATTGCGCAGCCCGGCCTGCATCATGCCGGGCTGGCTGATCGCATTGAGTTCGGTCGTGCTGTTGCGGAAGGTCGCGGAGGTCCATGCCTTGCCGGTCGCCGTTGGCGGCGTGTGCGGCCCGGCAAAGCGATCGCGCAGCAGGACTTGCGGCGTGCCGAAGCGGTCGACCACGGCAACGGCGACTTGATAGCCGCGCTTCTGGCACTCCTTCAACGCCGCACGCGCGGCGTCGAGCGCCAGCTCAAGTCCGAGGGACTTGTAGCTGACGACGGCTTCTTCCGCCTTTACTGCAGATGACGCGAGCATCGACAGGACGATGGCAATCCATGCGTTTCGCATCGTCATGGCAATCCACTCTCAGCTTCGGTTACTTGTTGATCGGCGATTCCGGATCGAACAGGAAGGCCACGATATCCTTGATCTGCTGCTCGCTCAGCACCTTGTTGACGCCGAAGCGTGGCATGTTGGAGCAGGCGAACATGGCTTGCGAGTCGTAAACCTTGGTGAAGGCGTTCTTGATTTCCTGCGGATCGTATTTGCGGTCCTTGCCGTAATTGGTCAGGCTCGGTCCGAGCGTGCCGTAGCTGACTTCCTTCTGCTCCATCTGGTGACAGGCATAGCAGTTGCCGCCGGCAACGGTGTCAGGCGGATCCGAGAACTGGCCGCCGCGACCGTTATTCGCGATCTTGGCGCCTTCCTTCCAGTTGCCGAGGAATTTGCCGTCGGCGGGATAGACCACCCGCGCCATTTCACTCGCGGTGATCTTGTCAGCCTCGGCGCTGGGCACCTCGTTGTGATAGGCATTGCAGGTCTTCAGCGTCTCATCCGGCTCGATGCGCGCCTGCCACTCTGGCGGGGCCTTGCCGAAGGTCGATTTCATATAGGCGTCGACGAGAGCGGGATCCGGCGTCTTGGCGGCGGTCTGCGCGTATGCGGATGTCGTGAGCGAGCCTGCGAGAACGAGCGCGGCGAGTGTTAAAACGCGTTTCATCCCGGGCTCCTTATCGCTTGATCGACGGAACGTTGAGTTCGCCGGCCGCCGCTTGTTTCTGCAGGAAAGAGGTGAGGGCGGTCAGTACGTCCGAGCCGTATTCCGGCACGGGCCAGCGCTGCTGGCGGAAGCAATCCCACAGGCGGTGCTGCATGGTGCGCAGCGCGCCCTGCGAGACGCGGTAGGTCGGCCAGCCGCCCATGGTTTCCTGCGCCGGCTTGCCGGGCTTGGAGAAGTTCGGCAGTCCCTGCAGCCGGATGCGCTTGCCGTCGTCGGCGTGGCAGGTGGCGCAGGAGAAATCGTTGACGCCGCCGCGGCGATAAAACAGCGCTTCGCCGACCGCCGCCATCTCCTGCTCCTTGGGATGGCTCAGCGGAATGTCGATCTTCATGCCGTTCGATTTGTTGGCGATGTAGGCGACGAGGTCTTCCATGTCGGACGCACGGCCCGGGCCGGAAAAGCGCCGTGCGACGACATCCTTGGTGTCGAGCCCCTGAATGTTCTGCATGCACCACAACAGGCGCTGTTCGAGATCCATGACCTTGTCGGCATCTGCGAAGTAGCGCGGCAATTGCGCGAAGGCGCCTTCGAGCTTGCCGGCGCCGAGACCGAGATTGCAGGTTTCCAGTGAGACGTTCTTGGTGCCGCGGGCTTCGCTCCACAGCGCTTCGCCACGATCGACGGCGAGATAGCCGGGGTTGGACATCGGGTCCGAGATCATCTCGCGATAGCGTTCGATCTCTTTTTCGCTGGCGTCCTGCGCATGACTGCCGAAGCTCCCCGCGCAGAGTACCAGAATGGCCGCTGCCGCTGACCGAATGACGGTCTTCCTCATCTGTCCCCTCCCACATCGCCGTCTGTGCGGCACTTGTGCATTTCAGATCTTTACATTCAAGAAAAAGAATATAATGATATGTCCCAGATAAGATAGATCAGACTTGGAATCGTCAAGCGATACTATTGTAAAGGGATTGCTTAAATCCCGCAGGAGGAAGCACTCATGATTTTGAAGTCGGTCGAGAAGACCCGTCGCGAAACGCTGGCCATGGCCGCGATCGCCGGTCTCGCAGCAATCCTTGCTCCCAGACTATCGCTGGCCGATGAGCAGGCCGTCGCTGCCGAAATCAAGAAGCTGTATGGCGACAAGAAATTCGAGAGCGGCAAGATCAAGCTTGACGTACCCGAGATCGCCGAGAACGGCCTCGTGGTCCCGGTCAATGTCGATATCGAAAGCCCGATGACCGATGCCGACTACGTCAAGTCGGTGCATGTGTTCGCCGAAGGCAATCCGTTGCCGGCCGTCGTCAGCTACCGTTTCACGCCGGCTTGCGGCAAGGCCTCGGCCTCGACGCGCATGCGCCTTGCGGAAACCCAGAACATCGTCTGCATCGCCGAAATGTCCAACGGCAAGCTGCACATGGCGAAGGCCAATGTGAAAGTCACGATCGGCGGCTGCGGCGGCTAGTCGCGCGGCTTCGTTCACAGAACAGATTTATCAGGCGAGGACTTTCCCATGGCAACCAAACCAACCCCGCGCGTTCGCGTTCCGACCCAGGCCAAGCCGGGCGAACTGATCGAGATCAAGACGCTGATCTCTCACGAAATGGAATCCGGCCAGCGCAAGGATGCAGCCGGCAAGGTCGTGCCGCGCAAGATCATCAACAAGTTCACCGCAGCCTTCAACGGCAAGACGGTGTTCGAGGCCGACTGGAATCCCGCGATCTCGGCCAATCCCTATCAGTCGTTTTTCTACAAGGCTGCCGAGTCCGGCGAATTCACCTTCACCTGGAAGGATGACGACGGCTCCGATTATGTCGCGACCAACAAGCTGACCGTGGCCTGACGGATTGCAGACTTTGAATTGCAGATCCTGAATTGAAGATCCTGGATCTGACGTTCTTCTGAACATTCACCCTTCCATAGCGGAAGGGATCATAGGTGGATCATGATATCGAGGCGGGATTTCCTGCAAGCGACGGCGGCTGCGTCTGCGCTGACGATCGGAAGCGGCCTTGGTCCGCTGGGTCGGGCTGCGGCACAGCAGCGCCTGACACAGGCCGATATTCTGCGGTTCGATCCGCTGGGCACGGTGACGATCCTCTATGTCGCAGATAGCCACGCGCAACTGATGCCGCTGCACTTCCGCGAACCGTCGGTCAATCTCGGCGTCGGCGAAGTGAAGGGCATGCCGCCACATCTCACGGATGCCGAGTTTCGCAACTACTTCAAGATTGCAGCCGGCTCAGCCGATGCCTTCGCGCTGACCGCCGATGACTTCGTCGCGCTTGCGAAGAACTATGGCCGCATGGGCGGCATGGACCGTATCGCGACATTGATCGGCGCCGTGCGCGCCGAGCGCGGCGACGACAAGGTGCTGCTGCTGGATGGCGGCGATAGCTGGCAGGGTAGCTGGACGTCACTGCAGACCAAGGCGCAGGACATGGTCGACGTCATGTCGGCCCTGAAGCTCGACGCCATGGTCGGCCATTGGGAATTCACTTACGGCGCCGAACGCGTCAAGCAGATCGCCGATAGCGCGCCCTTCGCCTTCCTGGCGCAGAACGTTCGCGACAACGAATGGCAGGAGCCGGTGTTCGAGGCGCGCAAGATGTTCGAACGCGGCGGCGCCACCGTCGCCGTGATCGGTCAGGCACTGCCACGTACGGCCGTCGCCAATCCGCGCTGGATGTTTCCGAACTGGGAATTCGGCATTCGCGAGGAAGACATCCAGAAGCAGGTGGATGAAGCCCGCGCTGCCGGTGCGTCCATCGTGGTGCTGCTGTCGCACAATGGCTTTGACGTCGATCGCAAGCTGGCGGGCCGCGTGAAGGGCCTCGACGTTATCCTGACGGCGCATACCCATGATGCCATGCCCGGCCTGGTCAAGGTTGGCAATACGGTGCTGGTCGCCACCGGCTCGCACGGCAAGTTCGTGTCGCGCCTCGATATCGAGGTGAAGGACAAGAAGGTCTCCGATATCCGCTTCAAGCTGATGCCGGTGTTTGCCGATGCCATCAAACCCGATCCGGCAATGACCGCGCTGGTGGAAAAGGTGAGGGCACCTTTCGCGGGGGATCTGGCGCGCGAGATCGGCAAGACGGATTCGCTGCTGTATCGCCGCGGCAATTTCAACGGCACTTTCGACGATCTGATCTGCAACGCCATGATGTCCGAGCGCGATGCGGAGATCGTGCTGTCGCCCGGCTTCCGCTGGGGCGGCACGCTGATCCCCGGTGATGCGATCACCTGGGAGCAGATCACCAACGCCACCGCGATCACCTATCCGAACTGTTATCGCAACCAGATGACCGGCACCCAGATCAAGGAAGTGCTGGAAGACGTCGCCGACAATATCTTCCACCCCGATCCTTATTTCCAGGGCGGTGGCGACATGGTCCGCATGGGCGGCATGGGCTACGCGATCGATATTTCCAAACCGATGGGATCGCGCATTTCCGCGATGACTCATTTGAAGTCCGGCAAGCCGATCGAGGCCAGCAAGACCTACACGGTCTCGGGCTGGGCCAGCATCAACGAGAACACGCAGGGACCGCCGATCTGGGACGTGGTCGCGGCGCATGTGGCGAAAGTCTCAACCGTCAGGATCGAACCCAACACCGCGGTCAAGGTGACTGGTTCCTGATCGCAGGCCCTTGCATTGCAGAGATACGAAAGCTGGTCGCATGACTGATCGAACCTCAGCGGAAACGCTCAATCGCCGCCGCTTTCTTGGCGCAGCGGGTCTGGCAGGTGCCGGTGCAGCATTGTCGGCGATTCCTGCGCTTGCGGCAGAGAACGCGAAACCTGAAGCACTCATTACCGAGGTGCAGGACTGGCAGCGCTATCTCGGCGATGGCGTGGACAAGCATCCCTACGGCACTCCCTCGAAGTTCGAGAAGAACGTGATCCGCCGCGACGTACCGTGGCTGACGGCTTCTGCTGAATCGTCGGTGAACTTTACGCCGTTGCACGACCTCGACGGCATCATCACGCCATCCGGTCTGTGCTTTGAGCGGCATCATGGCGGCGTCGCCGAGATCAATCCGGCAGATCATCGCCTGATGATCAATGGGCTGGTCGACAAGCCGCTGGTGTTCACCATGGATGACATCAAGCGGATGCCGCGCGTCAACAAGGTGTACTTCCTCGAATGCGCCGCCAATTCCGGCATGGAATGGCGCGGCAGCCAGCTCAATGGCTGTCAGTTCACGCACGGCATGATCCACAACGTGATGTATACCGGCGTGCCGCTGAAAGTGTTGCTGGATGAGGCCGGGCTGAAGCCGAATGCCAAGTGGCTGATGCTGGAAGGCGCCGATTCCGCCGGCATGAACCGTTCGCTGCCGATCGAGAAGGCGCTGAGCGATGTCATGATCGCTTTCGCGATGAACGGCGAGGCGCTGCGTCCGGAACAGGGCTATCCGCTGCGCGCGGTCATTCCCGGCTGGGAAGGCAATCTGTGGGTCAAGTGGTTGCGCCGCATCGAGGCTGGCGATCAGCCGTGGCAGACCCGCGAGGAGACGTCGAAATATACGGATCTGCTGGCCGACGGAAATTCCCGCAAGCATACATTCGTGATGGATGCGAAGTCGGTGGTGACCAATCCGTCGCCGCAGGCGCCATTGAAGCACAAGGGCCGCAATGTGCTGAGCGGGCTCGCGTGGTCCGGGCGCGGCACCGTGAAGCGCGTTGATGTTTCGATGGATGGCGGCCGCAACTGGCAGACCGCGCGCATCGACGGCCCGGTCTTCGACAAGTCCGTGGCGCGCTTCTATGTGGATTTCGACTGGAACGGACAGGAGCTGATGATCCAGTCCCGCGCCATCGACTCCACCGGCTACGTGCAGCCGTCGAAGGACGATCTGCGCAAGGTGCGCGGCGTCAATTCGATCTACCACAATAACGGCATTCAGACCTGGCTGGTGCGTTCGGGCGGGGAGACTGAAAATGTTGAAATCGGCTAACGCCCTGACACTGGTGCTGGCGGCATGTCTGCTCGGCGGCACGAGTGCGCCAAGCGCTGCCCAGCAGATGGCGGGCCGCGACGTGGTCAAGCCCTCTGCGAAGCTCGGGCTGGGGCGGGCGGCCACCGCTGAGGAAATCGCGGCCTGGGACACCGATGTGCGGCCGGACGGGCGAGGTCTTCCGGTCGGCAAGGGCACCGTGAAGCAGGGCGACGATCTGTTTCAGGAGAAGTGCGCGTCCTGTCACGGCGAATTCGGACAGGGTGTCGGTCGATGGCCGGTGCTTGCCGGCGGTGCGGGGACATTGAAGGCGGATCGGCCGGACAAGACCGTCGGCTCGTTCTGGCCCGATCTTTCCACCGTGTTCGACTACATCAAGCGCGCGATGCCCTATGGTAATGCGCAGTCGCTGACCAATGACGAGGTCTATGCGCTGACGGCCTACATTCTCAGCATGAACGATATCGTCAAGAACGAGACATTCGAACTCAACGAGAAGAATTTTACGTCGATCAAGATGCCTAATGCAGCGGCGTTCTTCGAGGATGATCGCGAGACGTCCGAGAAACATTTCTGGAACAAGACCCCATGCATGAAGGATTGCCGGCCGGCGCCGAAGGTCACCGGGCGGGCTATGGCCATCGACGTCACGCCTGACGGCAAGTCCGGCCCCAAGGTCGAGTAGCAGGCGAGGGCACTCGTCTTTGGCACGATGGCTCACACACCATAACCATCACTACATTTGAGGTTTGACCAGGATGACGTTCCGCTTTCCGCTGCTCGCTCTGTCGCTCGCGCTGATGACAACCGATGCCGTGGCGCAGGATGTTGCAGCCGGGGAGAAGTCCTTCAACAAGTGCCGCGCCTGCCATCAGGTCGGTGAGACCGCGAAGAACACCGTGGGGCCGATCCTGAACGGTCTGTTCGGGCGCAAGTCCGGCACCGTAGCGGGCTACAATTACTCCGACGCCAACAAGAATTCCGGCCTGACCTGGGATGATCAGGTGTTCACCGACTATATCAAGGACCCGAAGGGCAAGATCCCCGGCACCAAGATGAGCTTTGCCGGCATCAAGAACGAGCAGGAGATCAAGGATCTCGCCGCGTTCCTGAAGCAGTTCGCGGTGGACGGCAAGAAGGGCAGCTAAAGCGCTGTCACTTCTTAAGCGGCCCTGATGCTCGCCAGGAAGCGGTCGACTTCGTTGCGCAGCACTTCCGATTGCGATGCGAGTTTTGTCGCCGAGCCCAGCACCTCTTGCGCGGCGGAGCCGGTCGTGGAAATGCCTGATGTCACGCTGGAGATATTGCGAGATACGTCGTCGGTACGCGCCGCTGCCTGATTGACGTTGCGGGCAATCTCCTGGGTTGCGGCACCCTGTTCTTCAATGGCTGCGGCGATGGCCGATGAAATCTTGTCGACTTCGTCGATGGTGGAGCAGACGGCCTGAATCTCGTCAACGGCGGCATTGGTCTCGTTCTGGATCGACGCGATCTGGGCGCGGATATCCTCGGTGGCCTTGGCGGTCTGGGTCGCCAGCGATTTGACTTCACCGGCCACGACGGCAAACCCTTTGCCGGCTTCCCCGGCGCGCGCCGACTCGATCGTAGCATTCAGCGCCAGAAGATTGGTCTGGCTGGCGATGTGATTGATCAGCGCGACGACTTCGCCGATCTTCTGGGCCGCTGCGGCCAGACTCTGCATGCGCGCATTCGAGCGCCGTCCACTGTCGGCGGCCTTTCCGACCGCAGCGGAGGATTGCGCCAGTTGCCGGTTGATCTCGCCGATCGAGGACGACAGTTCTTCGGATGCCGCAGCGACGGTCTGCACATTGTCGGAGGCCGACAATGACGCGCCGGAGACTTCGTCGGACTGTGCCCGGCACTGTTCGACCACCGACGACATCGACTGCGCCGTGTTCTGCATCTCTGCTGCGGCCGATGAGACGTGGTCGACGACCTTGCGGACATTGCCCTCGAACTTGTCGGCGAGCGAGGCGAAGATGGCGCGCTTTTCCTGCTCCGCCCTCTCGTTGCTTTCGTCCTGATCGGCCTGGATACGGCTCACCCGGATGGCGTTCTGCTTGAAGACCTCGACCGCCTGCGCCATCTGGCCGACTTCGTCCTTGCCGCGATGTTGCGGCAGGACAACCGACAGATTTCCTTCGGCGAGTTCGCGCATCGCCTGCGTGATAGCAAGAATTGGCCGCGAAATGCCGCGGGCAATCAGAAGGCCGCCGGCGACAGCCAGCACCAGACAGATCGCTGCGATGCCGGCGGCCAGCAGACGCGCATGCGCGATGGACGCCGCATATTCGCTGTTGTCCATGACGATCTCGACGGCGCCGATGGACTGACCCGAGAAATCCTTGATCGGACCCAGCAAGGCGACGACCGGTGTCGTCTTCATCTCGCCCTGCCGGACGATGAAACTGCCATTCGTCGCGCTGCGATAGGCGTCGGCATCGAAGAAACTCGTGTTGCCCAGCGTGCCGCCGAATGTCTTGAAGCCTTCGTTTCCGGCGAGATAGAACGCGACATCGACGTTGCGCGCGCGCTTGAACTCGTCGAAGAAGCCCTGTCCGAACGTCAGCCCGAACTCGACGGTGCCAAGATGTTTGCCTTTCTGTGCAACCGGCACGACACCGCGGATGCCGAGGCCGGCGACGCCGCCTTCCAGGCCCACGACGGGTTTCATCGTCGCGTTGGCCACGACCACCGTCTTGCGGAAGCCGGTCAGGTCGTCGCCGAACTTGGCGGGCTGATGGACACGAAACTGGGACAAGCCTGCGGGCGTATGGAATTGAAACTGGTCGACGCCGTAGTCCGACTTGAGCTGGGCAAAGCCCGGTCCGAACAACTGCAGCAGCGCCTCGCGATCGTTACGTGCGACCGCGTCCTGCACCGCTGGAATAGTTGCGACCACCGCGCTCATGGCCGCCGCCCGGCGGGATTCCTGCATCAATCGCGATTGCAGGGCATCGTAATTGCCCTGTAGTTCACTGCGATCGGCCCGATCGACGATGCCACCGATGATCCACATGGCCCCGAAAAGCACGGCGAGGGCGGTTGCTGCCGCAGACGCTGCGAGTGCTGCTGTAATGCGGGCCTTCAGGCTCAGATTGGCAAGCATGTCTTGTTCCGTCTGGCGGCGTCGCGCCGAACTACTCAACTTCTGACGAGTCTTTGGTCAACTGTAGATTGAACAGGTTAAAATACCGTCGAGCGCCCGGATGCTGGCGGATTCGTCGCGGCGACCCGTGCAAAAGCCAAAGCCCGGGGGCCGCTTACGGCGGTGGCACGGCGATCCATTCCCGGGCAATTGGATGACGAGCGTGATCGAAGACGAAGAGCAACTGAAATTCGAACAGTGCCGCTCAGTACCGCGGCATGCTGGACGATGAATAGAAGTGCAAGCCACTGGAGGAGGCGGGCTCCCACGTTATGTCGTCACTCTGTTAGTGCTGTTGTTGGCACGACTCTTGCTGATCCCAATAAGGAGATAGGACGGCTAGCGAGAGTGAATCTTGAAAAACGTGTTGATCCATAGAGCGAGACATTGGTGTGTGAACATCTGGCGCGAAATCAGGGATTCCTTGAAACATGTGCCAATGCACTAGGGCCTTTTCGGTTCTGATAGAATCAGAACGGAGGCTCTAGCTTTTTGTTTAGACGCGTTTTCTTGATGCGAACCGATCTTCGCTTGGTTCGAAAACGCACTAACCGGATGCCGACTGTGCACCGCAGGTAATCCGGGCCGATTTTTCGACCGATTTCCTTCAATAGGTCGCCTCGCACACTCTTACCCAGCGATGGACGACGCCGCCTTCGGGCGCTTCACCTATGGCAAAGGCAACCTTTGAACCATATTGAAATCCGTCGAACCGCATAGGTTCTTTCGATTTCTACACTGCAGAAAGCCTCTTTAAGGTCCTGTTTGTGGGTGAGCGGCGTGGCGCGCGGCCGCGTGCGCTTCACCTTGGGGACGGAGTGAACATCTGAGATCAACTGGCCCCCGTTGTTCGTTCGTGGCTTTCGTCGGTCCCCGTTTTGTCTCCAGCAGATGCTCGATTGCCCTCCCAATACACATGAAAGCGCAGCCATGAGTTCTCCCACTGTCTATTTTCTCAATGGTCCCAATGCCAATCTTTATGGGCTGGACAAAAGCGGTACCTATGGCCGTGAAAGTTTCGTCTCGATCAAGAAGCGCTGTGAAGATCACGCGGCGTCACTCGGCCTGACGATCGACTTCCGTCAGTCTAATCATGAAGGCATTTTGGTCGACTGGATCCAGGAGGCGAGGGAGAAGGCCGAGGGGATCGTCATCAATGCCGCCGGTCTCACCTACTCGTCGGTCCCCATTCTCGATGCGTTGCTCGCTTTCGAGGGACCGATCATCGAGGCGCATATGAGCAATATCTGGAAGCGCGAGCCGTTTCGCCATCACTCCTATGTGTCGCGTGCTGCAACGGGCGTCATCGCCGGGCTCGGCGCACTCGGCTATGAGTTGGCGCTGACAGCGGTGTCGCGTCTGATCGCCGAAAAGGCCGCGCAATGACGTCAGAGGTGATGGCATTCTACAGCGTCCTCGATGACTTCAAAACGTGGCGTGCGGTGCTGGCCGCGGAGGGGATCGATCTGCGGCAGGCTGACGATATCGCTGATCCAGCCAGCGTGCGGCACGCGCTGGTGTGGAAGCCACCGCATGGGTTTTTCTCGCGCTACCCAAATCTCGGGCTCGTCGTCAATCTCGGCGCCGGCGTGGATGCGCTGGTCGGACGCGACGATCTCCCGGACGTGCCGATCACGCGCCTGTCCGATCCGAAAATGGCGCGGATGATGGCCGGATACGTGCTGTGCGCCGTGATCCGTTATGCGCGGGATATTCCGGCTTTCGAGCGCGCCCAGCGCCAGCATCGCTGGCACTATATTCATCCACGTGATCCAGAGAACATCACTGTCGGCGTACTCGGCCTCGGCGAACTCGGCTTGACCGCGGCGCTGGAATGCGTGCGACAGGGCTATCGCGTGCGTGGCTGGTCCAACACGCTGAAGTCGGTGGAGGGCATCGAGACGTCGGCTGGTCTGACCGCTTTGCCGGATATCCTGGGCGATAGTGACATTCTCGTCTGCATGCTGCCGCAGACGCCACAGACGCGCGGGCTGCTGAACATCGAGCGCCTGGCGCAGATGAAGCGTGGCGCGGTCTTCGTCAATGTTTCGCGCGGCAGCATCGTCGATGAGCCGGCGCTGATCGAAGCGCTCCGTTCGGGCCATATTGCGGAGGCCACGCTGGATGTGTTTGCCTCCGAGCCACTGTCGCCGGACAGCGCGCTCTGGGCGATGGACAATGTGCTGATCACGCCGCATCTCGCATCGGTGGCGCTGCCGGGTTCCGCGGCACAGCAGATCGGCGAGAATGTACGCCGGCTGCGGTCCGGGCTGGAGCTGCTAAGCCGCGTCGATCCGCGCCGGGGCTATTGAGCCCGGTGCGAATTGGCCGCCAACGGCAAAGGCCTCGCGCGCGTAGTCGGCGAATGTCTGTACCGCCGGTCGCAGCGCGTGGCGCTTCAGACGCAGCGCCATCACATGCGTGGCCGGCAGTTTTTCGGTGATGGGCACCACGGCGACGCGGCTGCCGTCATAGCCGATGGTGGTGCGCGGCACGGCATTGTGGATCGAATATCCCTGGCCATTTCCGATCAGCCCGCGGATCAGCTCGAATGACCGGGTCCGGAAGGAAATGCGCGGCTCGATACCGGATGCCGTAAACAGGCTGGCGAAGTAATCGCGTGAATGCGGCAGGTCCAGCAGGATGAACGGTTCGTCGCGCATTTCGGTCAGGCTGATCGACGACCGGTTTGCCAGAGGGTGATCCGCCGATAGCACGATATAGGGCGGCAGCTCGCAGAATTTCTCACCGACGATCTCGTCGGGAACGGCGAAGGAGTAGGACAGCGCGAGTTCGGTCCGTCCGGAGACCAAACCGTCGATGATTTCCTGCTGGTCGCCTTCCTCAAGTTTTACCGAGATGCCCGGCTGCCGTTCGCGAAAGCCGGACAGCAGCCCTGGCATGAAACGCGTGGCGAGGGTCGAGAAGCTGCCGACGACGATCTCGCCGTGCAGGGTGCTGCCAAGCGATTGGGCGCTCTGGGCAAAATCGCGCGCATGGTTGAGCAGGAGCCGCGCATCATTCACCAGCCGCTGGCCGGCGGGGGAGAGGGTCACGCCCTTGGCGAGATGGCGAATGAAGATCTGGACGCCGAGTTCGGCCTCCAGCTGGCTGAGTGCGGCCGAAATCGAGGGCTGCGACACGTTCAGGCGCTTGGCGGCTTCCGTCACGCTGCCCGCATCGGCCGTCTCAACCACATAACGCAGGGCCCGGAGCGAAAACCTCATCGCGTTTTCCTATGCAACTCCAAAGATAAAAATATTTTCTTTATGATAGGCCCTTCGGCACCCTGTCGTCCAGTCGAACAGGAGCCGATCAATGATCCGCACGGGTGAAGAATATAAGCAGGGCATTCGCGATGGCCGCGAGGTCTGGATCGATGGCGAGCGCGTCAAGGACGTAACCACGCACCCGGCGCTGAAGCCGATCATCGACGTCAAGGCCCGCATGTATGACATGGCGCGTGAAGAGCGTTACGCCGCCGACCTCACTTACGTTGAAGACAACGAGACACATTCGGTTTTCTACAAGCCGCCGACGGAGCAGAAGGACTGGCACGACAAGATTAAGGCCGTCGATCACGTGATGAAGGACATCGGCGGCGTCGTGACCCGCGTCGGCGATGAGACCATCGGCGAGATGTGGTCGCTCACCGACGGGCGCGACGTGCTGGCCGAGATCGACCCGCGCTTCGCCGCCAATATCGATCATCACATCCGTGCCGTGATCGAGAAGGACATCTTCCACGTCTCGGCCAACACCGATCCGAAGGGCGACCGTTCGCTGCCGCCGCAGCAGCAGGATCCGGACCTGATGGTTCACGTCACCCGTGAAACCGATGCCGGCATCATCATTCGCGGCGCGAAATACGAGACCGCGGCGGCTTATGCCGATCAGGCCTATCTGAAGCCGACCGTCGGCGCCTGGGCCAATGAGAAGCTGTCCGACTATGCGGTGGGCTGCATCGTCAAGATGGGTGCGCCGGGCGTAAAACATATCTGCCGCGGCGGCTTCGCCAATCGCAGCAGCGCTAATGCCAAGGACTATCCGCTTGCAAATCGCTTCGATGAGGTCGAGGCGCTGGTGGTGTTCGACGACGTGCTGATCCCGTGGGAAGACGTGTTCTTCTACCGCCATACACGCGCTGCGCAGTTCGTGCGTTCGACGCTGCATCGCTACTCGGCATTCCCCTACGTGCTGCGTCTCCTTTACACCGCCGACATGATGATCGGCGCGGCGATGTGGAACGCCAAGCAGACCGGTCTCGACAAGCTGCAGTCGGTGCGCGAGAAGCTCGCCGATCTCGTCTGCTACCGCGAAGGCATCAACGCGCATCTCACGGCCTCGATCGCCATGGCGGAGAAGAGCCCGGGCGGCCTTCTGATGCCGCAGCAGTCGATGCTCTATGCCGGCCGCGTGTTTGCCTGTTCGCAGCTCCCGGCGATGATGCATATCGCGCGCGAGCTGTGTGGCGGCCAGATCTGCATTACCCCGAATGCCGATGCATTCGAGGCCGAGGGATCAGGCAAGTGGCTCAACAAGTTCTATTCGCTGAACGACCAGTGGCAGGCCGACGATCGCCGCAAACTGCTCGCTTTCGCACGCGATCTGTTGAATTCCGATTATGCCGGCCATCGCCTGACTTTCGTGCAGTTCGCGCAGGCGCCACACTTCAATCATCTGGCGGCCGTCTATAACAGCTTCGACTTCGCGGGGCCGCTGGACTTCGTGAAAAAGTCGGCCGGGTTGTCGGACCGTATCGACGGGGGGAAGTCATGAGTGCTGCGGCGCATCCGCTGGTCGAGGTCGATATCTTCCGCGACGCCATGCGGATGACGGCCTCGGGCGTGGCAGTGGTGACCACGGATGGCGAGGCGGGCCGCGCGGGCGTCACGGTGTCGTCGCTGTGCTCACTGTCGATGGAGCCGCCATCGGTTGTGTTCAGCGTTCACCGCGACAATCGCCATCTCGAAAAGCTGCTGGCCAATGGCGTGTTCGTCGCCAACATTCTGTCTGATACGCAGGAGCGTGTTGCCAACAGCTTCGCCGGGTTGATCCCTGAACTGCGCGACAACCGTTTTCTTGCCGGTGACTGGTCGGAACTGCTGACCGGCGCACCTGCGCTCGATGGCGCACTCTGCAATTTCGATTGCCGCGTCGCCAGCGTGTTCGATTTCGGCTCGCATCGCATCGTCGCGGGCGAAGTGCTGAACGTTCGCAACCAAGCTGCGCTGCCCCTGATCTTCTCCGATCGCACATTCCGTCGTCTCGCCGCCTGAGGATCTGCTCCATGACCACCCATCAGCGTTTTCGCAAGTTCAACACCAAGGAAGCCTATCCCGAGCAGTCGCTCGACAACGATGTCTGCATGGTCGTGCGCGCCAACAACACCGTTTATGTGCGCGGCCAGACGGCCATGGATCTCGACGGCAAGATCGTCGGTATCGGCGATGCCGCTGCGCAGACCGAGAATGCCATGACATGCGCCAAGGTGCTGCTTGAAGAGGCAGGCTCCAAGCTCGAGGACGTGGTGAAGATCGTCATCTACATCACAGATCGCGCCTATCGCGAGCCGGTCTATCGCGTCGTCGGCAAATGGCTGAAGGGCGTCTATCCGGTTTCGACGGGGATTATCGTGCAGGGCCTCGCCAAGCCTGAATACCTGATGGAAATCGACATCATCGCGGAAATTCCGGCGTAACGACGCGTTTTTCGCCGGCACTACAGAGATCAATCGGACGTTTGTGGCTTCATCTTTCGCATGATCGATGAGTGCGGATGCGCGCGCCCGTCCGGCGGAAATTCTTGAGGTAAATCAATCGTCTGGCACGATGCTTGCTTTTCTTTCTGGGTCATAATCCTTGTGAGGTTTCGAGATGAAGCGCGCCTTGAAGTTTACTGCATTGATGTTGCTGTCGACGCTCGCGATTGGCGGACAGGCATCCGCCCAGGAGAAGCTGGTGGTCAGCACCTGGGGTGGAAGTTTTCGCGATCTGATCGATGAAGCGATCGCCAAGAAATTCACCGCCGACACCGGCGTGAAGGTCGAATACATCACCGGCGGCACGATCGACCGTCTCAATCAGGCCAAGCTCGCTGCTGCCAAGCCCGAGAGCGACGTTACCTTCACGACGGCCCATGTCGGCTGGCTCTATGCCAACGACAATCT
This sequence comes from Tardiphaga sp. OK245, assembly GCF_900108575.1. Classification (NCBI taxonomy): domain Bacteria; kingdom Pseudomonadati; phylum Pseudomonadota; class Alphaproteobacteria; order Hyphomicrobiales; family Nitrobacteraceae; genus Tardiphaga; species Tardiphaga sp. OK245. Next base: position 62,653 of record NZ_FNWZ01000009.1, read on the forward strand.
GTTCGAGAAGCTCGACATGGCGAAGATCCCGAACGCTAGCCATCTGGTCGAGCAGGCCAAGATCAGCCCGTATCACATCGGCTCCTGGGCCTATGTCTACACGATCGGCTATCTGCCCGATCAGTTGCCGAAGGGCGTCAGCTTCGAAAGCTGGGAAGGTCTATGGAATCCCGCGCTCAAGGGCATGATCTCGTCGCCTGATTTCGATCCGAGCCATGTGATGGTCGTTGCGGCCAAGCTCTCTGGCGGCGATGCAGCGAATTGGGAAGTCGGCGAAGCCAAGATGAAGGCGCTGAAGCCGAACTACAAGGCGTTCTACACCAACGATGCCAACAGCCAGCAGCTCTTTGCGACTGGTGAGACGCCGGTGCAGGTCGTGCTGTCGATGAACGCCTATTACATGCAGGCCCAGGGCGTGCCGATCAAGCTGGCGATTCCGAAGGAAGGCGCCGTGCTCGGCGTCGACACCATGGGCATCACCAAGGGTTCGACCAAGGCGGAGCTGGCCTACAAGTTCATCAACACCGCGCTTGATCCGGAAGTGCAGGCGAAGATCGCCGAACTGAAGAAGGGCAGCCCGGTGGTGGACAACGCCAAGGTCAAGCCCGAGATCGCAGCACTGCCGGGCGTGTTCACGACCGCGGATCAGTGGGCGAAGCAGACGCTGGTGATCGACGCCAAGCTGCGTGCCGAGAAGACCGGTACCTGGCGCAAGTGGTTCACCGAAAACATCATGGCTCCGTAAACGAGCCCCGGTCGCGATCCGGCTGCTACCGCCGGATCGCGGTCCATGACGTCACGTTCGCCCACTTCGAGTTTGTCCATGAACACACGTCCATTTCTGGGATGGTTTGTCTCGCCGGCCGGCCTCGTTGCTGTGGGGCTGATCGCGGCGATGCTGGCTGTGTTTCAGTACAGCGTGCGGGCCTATATTCCAGGCACGCTCGAAGTCGGTGGCTTCACCTGGGCCAATTTCGAAGCCATGCTGCGGCCGCTTTACGCACTGGCATTCTGGAATACGGTGCTGATCTGTTTCGAGACGGCGGTGTTCACGCTGCTTCTTGCCTATCCGCTAGCCTATGCGTTGACGCGCACCAACAGCTCCGCGCTGCGCTCCTTCATCCTGATCGTGTCGGTCACGCCGCTGTTTCTCGGCGAGGTGGTGCGGACCTATTCCTGGATGATCGTGCTCGGCAATAACGGCTTCCTGAACACGCTGCTGCTCAAGCTCGGCCTGGTGGATCGCCCGTTGCGCATGATGTTCACGTCGGGAGGTGTGATCGCGGCACTGGTGCATGTGACCATGCCGATCATGGTCATCATGCTGGCGGCTGCGCTGTCGCATATTGATCGCAACTATGAGAAGGCTGCCGAAAGTCTCGGCGCGGGTCCGATCCGCATTTTCATGACCATCACGCTGCCGCTGTCGATGCCGGGCATCGTTGCCGGCTTCTCAACCGCCTTCGCCTGGACCTTCAGCGCCTTCGCAACGCCGCAACTGATCGGCGGCGGCCGTGTCGCCACCGTATCGACGCTGATCTATCAGCTCGGCTTCTCGTCGTTCAATTTCCCCTTCGCCGCCAGCCTCTCCATCATCGGCCTTGCACTCTCGCTGGCGGTAATTGCGTTGCTGAAGAAGGCCGCGAGCCCGCTCGAACGTATGGCGGGCACCACATGAAGCGCTCACCTGCAACCCTTGCGCTGCGCTGGTCGGGCCGCGTCCTCGTCGCCGCTATTCTCCTCTTCGTGCTGCTGCCCGGCGTTGTCGTGGCGATCTCGGCTTTCAACGATCGTGCGATTCTGCAGTTTCCGCCGCAGTCCTGGTCGCTGCGCTGGTTCTACCGCGCCTTCTCTTATGCCGATTTCGCGAAGGGGTTCTGGAATGGCCTGACCGTGACGGTCTGGGCATCCAGCATCGCGGTCGTCGTGGGATCGGCCTTTGCCTTTGCCATTCATCGCTATAAATTCGCGCTCAGGGATTTCCTTGAAGGCATTCTGCTGTCTCCGCTGATCATCCCGCATTACACCGTCGGTCTTGGCATTCTCATCCTCGCCTCGCAGACGGGGATTGGACGCGGCTTTCCGCTCGTCATCTTCGCCCATGTGGTGATGGTGCTGCCCTTCGTGATGCGCAGCACTTACATCTCACTGGAAAATCTCGACACGCGCCTGGAACTGGCCGCGTCCAGTCTCGGTGCCACGCCGCTGCGGATCCTGTTCACGGTGACGATCCCCCTGTTGATTCCGGGCTTGCTCAGCGGCTGGCTGTTCGCGGCGATCCTGTCCTTCAACGAATTCACGGCGACTTTGTTCGTCAGCAGCCAGGCCACGCAGACGCTACCGGTCGCCATGTATAACTACGTCCGCGAATTCGCGGACCCCACGCTGGCCGCGCTGTCGGTCATCTACATCGTCGTGACCGCAACCTTGCTCACGATCGCCAATTCCTTCCTGGGCCTCGGGAAAATCCTGAATGTTGATGCGCACTGATCCGATGACGGCACACACGCCAGCCGCGGCGAGCGACAAGATCCGCCCGGCGGTGCAGCTGGACGGCGTCACCAAGCGCTTCGGCGATTCCATGGCGCTGCACGAGGCCTGGCTGAAGATCCGGCCGAGCGAGTTCATGACCTTGCTGGGCCCATCCGGCTGCGGGAAGACGACGCTGCTCAATCTGGTTGCCGGCTTCCTCGAAGCCGATAATGGCGAGATCTTCATCGACGGCGATCTGGTCACCGAGACGCCCGCGCATATGCGTGAGATCGGCATCGTGTTCCAGAACTATGCGCTGTTCCCGCATATGAGCGTCGCCAAGAACGTGGCTTACGGATTGAAGACCCGCGGCGTCGAGAAGAGGGAGATCGCGCGCCGCGTCGACGAGGCGCTGGCGCTGGTCAAGCTCACAGGTTTTGCCGATCGCAAGCCCAAACAACTTTCCGGCGGCCAGCAGCAGCGCGTTGCGCTTGCGCGGGCCCTGGTGATCAAGCCGAAGGTGCTGCTACTCGACGAACCATTCTCGGCGCTCGACAAGAATCTGCGCGGTTCGATGCAGGTCGAGCTCAAGCAGATCCAGCGCGAGCTCGGCGTCACCACGATCTTCGTCACGCATGATCAGGGCGAGGCGCTGTCGATGTCGGATCGCATCGCCGTGATGTCGGCCGGGCGCATTCGGCAGATCGCGGCACCCGACGATATCTATCGCCGTCCGGCGGATCGCTTCGTCGCGTCCTTCGTGGGCGACGCCAATATCCTCAACGGGCGTCTTGTCGAGAAGCGCGAAGATGTCGCTGTCGTCTCGGTCGGTGACATCAGCGCCGAAGTTCCTGCGGCGCCGATTGCCGCGCTCTCGATCGGCGATGCCGTGGACGTCTTCGTGCGGCCGGAGCATCTCGCCGTCACGGCGCGTGGCGCTTCGGGATCACTGCCCGGCACTGTGACGACGCAGGTGTTTCAAGGCGGCCATGTCGATCTCTATATCGACGCGCCCGGCAGCGCGCGGGAGCGGATACTGCTACGTTCGCCCGGTATTGCAGCGCTGTCGTCCTGTCCGGTCGGAGCCGAGATCGGATTGACCATCGGCTCCGACGATATCGTGGCGTTTCCGCCGGGTGAGGCGGCGTGAGGCGGTCGCGTCTAGAACGACGGCGCAGCGCCCGGGTTCATCGCGCGCGCGACATAGTCTTTCTGCTGCGGCCGGTAGCGCTCCCACAGCGCGCGGAGTTCACCGATCGGAGCGTCGTGCCAGTCGACACGCAGGTCGACCACCGGCCAGTCAAACATGTGGGCGACATGCAGGCCCGCCGCATGTTCGTCGTCGGTCTCGCCGCCGGCATCGAGGCCGGCTTCCAGCGCCGACAGCAATCGCTCCGCCAGCGGCTGTCCGGCCGTAGCTTCGAACTTTGCGATCATCACGCTCGGGACTTTTTCATCGACCAGCAGATTGCCCATCGCGAGACAACCATGGCCCTGCGCAATGCCAACGATCGGCAGCGCCTGCGCGCCGGAATGCCACGCCACCTGGCCGTAGCGATCGATCACACCGACCTGCCGCCATGCGGGCTGCGGCGTGCCGATCGTGAGATTGTTGAGGACGGCGCCGGCGCCGAGGCCCTGACGCAGCAGTGCGAGGCCGGTCGGGCCGAGCGACGGATCAGTGACATTCTGCGACACCACGAGACCGAGCGGCCCCACCCAGGCGCAGCGCGCCGGCACGGCAATGCTCGACGACGTGATGGCAATGCCGAACGCGCCGGTCTCCGGACAACGTGCCGAGATGGAATAGGTCATCGTGATGCTCCCGCAATCGTAAAAGTATTTGGAGTATAGATGATCGATCGAATAGCTCAAATACTTTGCGAGCTGATCAGTATTGAAAGTATAAGTTCAAATTCGAACCTCGATATCATCGCATATATCGAGCGGATACTAGCGTCGGCGGGCGTGTCTTCGCGCCGCGTGCCGTCGCCCGATGGAGGCAAGGCGTCGTTGCTTGCGACGATCGGTCCGGCAGATCGACCGGGTGTTGTTCTGTCGGCGCATACGGATGTGGTGCCGGTGGAGGGGCAGGCGTGGACCGTGCCGCCATTCGCTGGCGTCATCCGTGACGAGCGCGTCTATGGTCGCGGTGCCACCGACATGAAGGGCTTTCTGGCCGTGGTGCTCGCGGCCGTGCCGCGGTTGAAGGAGGCGGCAACGGCCGCGCCCGTGCATCTGGCGTTTTCCTATGACGAGGAAGTCGGATGCCGCGGCGCGCCCGATCTCGTACGGGTGCTTATGCAGTCTGTTGCACCGCCGGCACTCGCCATTGTCGGTGAGCCAACCACCATGCGCGTCGTTCGCGCGCACAAGGGCAAGGTCGCGCGGCGCCTGACCGTCACCGGTCGCACCGGCCATTCGGCGATGCCGCATCGTGCGGCCAATGCGGTCGATGCGGGCGTTGCGATCGCGCATGCGCTGCGGGGCTTCGCTGATGAGGAAGTCGCGCGCGGCGGCGATGCGGCATTCGATCCGCCATACACGACCATTCACGTCGGCTCGCTGCATGGCGGCAGCATGGTCAATCTGGTGCCGGAACGCGCCGTGCTGGAATACGAGATCCGCACCATGCCAGGCCGTGACGCCGGCGAGATTCTTGCGCGGATCGATGAGGTGGTTGCGCGCGAGCGTGATCGGCTGCGCGCCAGTGCGCCGGAGGCTGACATCGTCTCCGAGGAACTGTCGGCCTATCCCGGGCTCGAGACCGCCGCCGATGCCTCCATGACGCGTCTGGTCGCCGGAATGGCGGGCGATACGCAACCCGCAACCACAGTGGCCTTCGGCACCGAGGCGGGCCTCTATGCGCAGGCCGGCATCCCGACGCTGGTTTGCGGACCCGGCGACATGGCGCGCGGGCACAAACCCGACGAGTGGATCGGCTTCGACGAACTCGCGGCTGCGAACGCGATGATGGACAGGCTGGCGGATTTGCTGCGTCGGCCGAGTGAAGAGTGGATACGCGTATCATGAAGAACGAAGTGTCGACGATCATGTCGACCATGCAGGCGATCATCGCGACGCAAGCAGGCGGTCCTGACGTTCTGACCCAAGTCGAACGACCAGTGCCGGTGCCCGGTCCTGGCGAAGTGTTGATCGAGGTCGCAGCAGCCGGCGTCAATCGCCCTGATCTGATGCAGCGAAGCGGTGCCGTGCCGCTGCCGCCGGGTGTCACTGACGTGCTCGGGCTCGAAGTCGCTGGCCGCGTGGTCGGAGGCGACGCTGCGTTGCTGGGGCAGGCGGTGATGGCCCTGGTGAAGGGCGGCGGTTACGCGCGCTATTGCATCGCCAAGGCGTCGCATTGTCTTGCGGTGCCCGAGGGGCTGACGATGGAGCAGGCGGCGGCATTGCCCGAAGCGCTGTTCACCGTCTGGCACAATCTGTTCGAACGCGGCCGGTTGTCGAAGGGTGAGACCGTGTTGGTGCATGGCGGTGCCAGTGGCGTCGGCACCATCGCGATCCGCATGGCCATCGCTCGCGGTGCGACGGCGATCGCGACCGTGGGCAGCGATGCCAAGAAGAAGGCGGTGGAAGCGCTCGGCGCCGTCGCCATCAACTATCGTACCGACGACTTCGTTGTCGCAACGCGCGACGCCACAAGCGGGCGCGGCGTCGATGTCGTGCTCGACATCGTCGGTGGCTCCTATGTGGCGCGCAATCTCGATGCGCTGGCATCCGGCGGACGGCACGTCAGCCTGTCCTTCATGGAAGGCGGCGTGGTGCCGATCGATCTCGGACTGGTGATGCGGAAGGGATTGTATCTGACGTCGTCGACGCTGCGGCCGAAGTCCGACGAGGAGAAGACCGCAATCGCTGCCGCGCTCCGTGCCGAGGTACTGCCGCTGGTGGCATCCGGCGTAGTGAGGCCGCTGATCTGGCGCCAGTTGCCTCTCGGAGATGCAGCGCAAGCTCACCGCATTCTGGAAGCCAATGAAAACATCGGCAAAGTGCTGCTGCTGCCGGCCGGCGCCGCCGCGTGAGCGGCGCTGTCGAACGCAAATGCTACATGTCGATACTGGAGCTATCTAATGGCGACGACTAAGCCCTCTCTCAAGCTGACACATGAAGGCGCGCTCAAAGCGCTGGCTGGTGCCGTCGCCAAGGCAGAAGAGCTCGGCGTGGCGCAGAACGTCACGATCGTCGACGACGGCGGCAATCTGCTGGCGTTTGTCCGGATGGACGGCGCCAAATTGCTGTCGCGGGAAACATCGATGTCCAAGGCCATCACGGCCGCGTCGCATCGGCAGCCGACATCGCGGCTCAATCCCGCCGACGAGATCAAGCTGGCCATCGCAGGCGGTGGCCGCCTGACCAATCTCGAAGGCGGATTGCCCATCGTGATTGCAGGCCAGTGCGTCGGCGCGGTCGGCGTCGGGTCCGGCACCGGCGCGCAGGATGTCGAAGTCGCGCGTGCCGCGCTGGCAGCCATCGACGCTGAGGATCAGAAGCCATGAGCGCCAAGATCGAACTGTTTTATGCGCCGACCTCGCCTTACGTCCGCAAGGTGATGGCCTGCGCCATCGAGCTCGGGATTGCCGATCGTATCTTGAAGCTGCCCAGCGCAGCGCATCCGCTCAAGCGCGACGCGCGGATCGCAAGTTTCAACCCGCTCGCCAAGGTGCCGGCGGCGAAGCTGGCGGATGGCACGCTGCTGTTCGACAGCCGGGTGATTTGCGAATATCTCGACGACCTCGGACACGGTTCGCTGTTTCCGCGCGGCGCCGAGCGCTGGCAGGTGCTCACCGAGCAGGCGCTCGGTGACGGCTTGCTCGATGCTGCGCTGCTGACACGTTACGAGAACACGTGCCGGAGCGACGAGATCAGATCGGCGGAGTGGATCGATGGTCAGATGACCAAGATCGCTGCGGCCCTAGACCAGATGGAAAACGACGTCGCAATGTTTGGCACCCGCATCACCATCGGCAGCCTCACCATCGCCTGCGCGCTCGGCTATCTGGATTTCCGTTTCGCATCATTCGACTGGCGCAGCTCGCGGCCGGCCCTGACCGACTGGTTCGCAACCGTGTCGGAGCGGCCGTCAATGCGAGATACGTTTCCGGCCGAGGGGTAATTCGGTCGTCAGCTTTCAGCCTCGACCCAGTTCAGTGTCATCCGCATGGCATGGCTGTGCCGGGCGTCGATCAGCCATTGTTCTTCACGGTAGCAGATCGAGCGCAGCAGGCTCTCGATGGCGAAGGAGGCGAAGAACCGTGGCGTGATTTGCTCGACCTCGATGGGGCCGAGCGGAAAAGCGACGATCGACGCCGCCTTGAGGTGGCTGTCGTTGGGACGTGGTTCTGAGGCGCGCAGCAGATTGAGCGTCTCTATGGCAATGGTTTTCTGACCGGGCATCGGGGCATTCTGCCGAAAAACCTTACGCTGCCAGCCAGTGCTTAATTTTTCGTGGAACCGGGCGTCGCGCGGCTCAGGCGGCCAGATGAAAATCAGAAATCTGTACGCGATTCCGGCCGGCCGCCTTGGCTTGATAGAGCGCAGCATCTGCTCGGCTGAGCAACGCCTGCAATGTTTCCGGTTCAGATGACCGGATAGCGATCCCTACGCTGACCGTAGCATGGATAACACCGGCGGAGGTCGGGAAGGTCTTAGTTTCGAGCGTCGATCGGATACGCTCGGCAACAGCGGCTGCTGCTTTTGGGCTCGAGGCGGATAGGACAATGCAGAATTCCTCACCGCCCAGTCGCGCGGCAACATCTTCGGCGCGAATGTTCGAGAAGATGACTTCGGCAAAGGCCCGCAGCACGCGGTCGCCGGCGGCGTGGCCGAACCGATCGTTGATCGTTTTGAAGTGATCGAGATCCATCACCAGAATTGCAGTGTTGGATGCTGTCTCCGTTACCTTTTCGCCAAACAGCGCGCGCCGGTTGAGCAGGCCGGTCAAAGGATCGGTCATGGCATCGGATTTATGCCGGTTCGACGTCCGGATCTGGTTGATTGTCAGTGACAGTGCACCGATCCCGGTCAGACCGACGATCACCATCAGTGAATTGAACTGTTCTGCCCAATTCATCGGTCGATCGGTCAGCACGAATTGTCCGGTACGCAAGAGTTCGGCACCGCAAGCCACGAACGATGCGGCGGTGACGAGATAGAGTAGCGCATTTGCGACCATCAGCAGCGGTGCTTCGGCGCGCGCGTGCCAATATTGCGCGGCCGAGAGCGCAACGAGAAGGCCCGTGCCAAAATTCGCGGCCATCGTGCCGGTGCCGGTGTAACCAAGCGCAAAGCCGATGATCATCGGAACGAGCCCTGCAGTGGTGACGAGGGCGGCGCGGATCCAGTGAGCCTCATTCGAGCAGAATTGCGTGGTGCCCGCATAGATCACTCCGAAGCCGACAAGCAGCAATACGAATGCAGCGAGCTGTAACCTCGAATCATACTGTTCGAAGCCTGCATAGATGATGACGGCAACGACCGTGGTCGCGAGACCGATCGACCAAGTCAGCAGATAGGTCTCGGATCGCGCGACAAGCCAGGTGGCGAGCAATGTGAGCGCGAGCGCCGCGCTCGAGAGTCCGATCGCTGCGAAGATGGAGGACTGATCTAGCAACATGATGTCCGAACGCGGTGTAATTTATTTGATGCGCAATAAGCAGCACCCACTTACCACCGATCGCGGTCGGGGCCACCCATTTTGTATGGTGAGCAAAGCGTTACCAGGCCTGTGGACGGGATGTCCGGAGATCGTCGTAAGCCGTTCTTTGCGACGATTTGTGCCGGAACGAGACGCAGCCGTCGGCGTTTTCTTGCAGGGTGTTACAGAGGGTTGAACATGAAAAAGATTCTGGCGACGGCGGCAGCTGCACTGATGATCGCGAGTTTCACGGCGACGGCGGCGTCGGCGAAGAAAGTCCATCGCGGCTACAAGGCGCACCACGGATATTACGGGGCCTATGGCCAGATGCGAGGTCCCGCGATCTTTCGTGGCAATGCGGCGATGAGCGGCAATCATGGCAATTCTGCCTATGGCAGCAACTCGCTCGGCCATATCAAGGGCGGCAATATCGGGGGCGGCAAGTAGCGCGGCATTACATTGGGGAAGGCGAGATCGATCGTTTCAATGCGATCGATCTGGTTAACGTCTTTCTGATGGGTTGGTGGTAATTGGCTATACCGCAACTTACAGTTCAGGTTTGTCATGCTCCCGGATGGCCGTTATTCGGCGTGGTTTCGTATTCCCGAGAAGGAAGGCATGGGGATTATCACGCTCGCTGATGGTCGATTGTCGGGCGGCGATACGGTGATCGCCTATAGCGGTTCCTATATCCAGAACGGCGATGCTTTCACGGCGACGATTGCGACCCGCCGGCATGCGGACGGCCAGCCAACGATCTTCGGCATCGACGAGGTCGAGATTGATCTGGTCGGGACATCCAAAACCACGACGGCGTCCTGCAGAGGTGTCGTCAAGCAACGCCCCGGCGTGCCGTTTGAGGTCGTGCTGGTGCGCATGGAAGGCTAGCCTCCGGTCTATTCGCGCAACTCGTATTGATGTCGCAACAGCTGAACCATGTCCTGGACCCGCTGGCGCCAGGCACGCGCGTCAGGCACCGCGCCGGCGGCCGGCGTGATGCGCAACATGGCGTTCCATGGGCGCGTGCCATAGACGACCACCTCGAAGCCAGCTGTCGGACAGCCATCTATACCCTTTAGCGCGCGCAGGATCACATCTGCGATTTCCGACCGGTCAAGCGTGCGGGTGCTCTCGACCGCAAGTTGCGGCTCCAGCGATGCCGCCGGATTCTCCTCCGCGACGACCGGATCGAAACCGTCTCTGGTGTCCGCGTCTGGCTCAGGCCTGATCGGTTCGGGATCGCCTGGCCTCCTCATGAGTCGTTCGACCAGACCGAGCAGGCCTCGATCGCGTTCGGGCGTCTCTTTCACATCAACGGTCCAATATCAGCGGCGACGGGCGATTTCACATCCTCCGCGGGGTGTTGTCGATGGGCTTCACGGTCATTGCGGTGCACAAATGCGCTGCGGGTTGGCTTTGTCGCAAAAGTTTCATCCGCGGCCTATAGTGGGGCGTCACGCATTCCCCTCAGACTTCTATGCGCGGGCCTTAAAGCCTGCGTCAGGATGGAGACGATCGCCGTGAAACCGTTCCGCTTGGTATTTGCTCTGTCCGCGCTGGCGCTCGCCGCCCTATCGCAGCCCGCTCGTGCTGCGGATGTCATCTGCTACAACTGTCCGCCGGAATGGGCCGACTGGGCGTCGATGATCAAGGCGGTGAAGACCGACCTCAGCATTGAGATGCCGCATGACAACAAGAATTCCGGTCAGGCACTGGCGCAGATCCTCGCCGAGAAGGCCAATCCGGTCGGCGACATCGGCTATTTCGGCGTCACCTTCGGTATGAAGGCCAAGGCGCAGGATGCACTCGAACCCTACAAGCCCGCTGGCTGGGATCAGGTCGATGCCGGCCTGAAGGACTCCGAAGGCTACTGGACCACGATCCATTCCGGCACGCTCGGTTTCTTCGTCAACAAGGATGCCCTCGCTGGCAAGCCGGTGCCGAAGTGCTGGAAGGATCTCGCCAAGCCCGACTACAAGGGCATGGTCGGCTATCTCGATCCGACGTCGGCCGCCGTCGGCTATGTCGGCGCTGTTGCGGTCAATCTCGCGCTCGGCGGCACCGACCAGAATTTCGATCCGGCCATCGCCTTCTTCAAGGAGCTGAAGAAGAACGACGCGATCGTGCCGAAGCAGACGTCTTATGCCCGCGTCGTCTCCGGCGAGATGCCGATCCTGTTGGATTATGATTTCAATGCCTATCGCGCCAAGTATTCCGAGAAGGGCAGTTTCGAATTCGTCATTCCCTGCGAAGGCTCGGTCGTGTTCCCCTATGTGGTCGGTCTCGTGAAGAACGCGCCGCACAAGGACAAGGCTAAGAAGGTCATGGATTATCTCCTGTCCGACAAGGGCCAGGCGATTTGGACCAATGCCTACCTCCGTCCGGCCCGCAAGATCGAATTGCCGGAAGCCGTGAAGGCCAAATTCCTGCCGGATAGCGAATATGCCCGCGCCAAGAGCGTGGACTGGGGCAAGATGGAGCTGGCGCAGAAAGGCTTCAGCGACCGCTATCTCGCCGAAGTCCGTTGATGCACAATGGTGCCCCGGCGGGGGCAGGGGCACCATAGTTTCATGTCGCATCGTAATTTCATCTGGATCTGCCTGCTGCCGCTCGTGGTGGTGACAGCAGCCTTCTTCCTCTTGCCGATGGCGCAATTGCTCGCCGTCGGTGCCGGTGGATCGCGCGGCGTGTCCGCCTATCTCGCGATCATCACCGAGCCGCGCTATCGTGCCACGCTGATCAATACGGTCGTACTCGCTGCGGCGACGACCATCGCCACGCTGGTGATTGCCACCATCGCGGGCCTGTTTCTGCAGCGGCATCGCTTCCCCGGCCGCGCCGTGCTGATCGCGATGCTGACGTTTCCGCTGGCATTTCCCGGGGTCGTGGTCGGCTTCCTGATCATTCTGCTGGCCGGACGTCAGGGCCTGATCGGTGCCATCACCGCCGCGGTGACGGGCGAGAAAGTCGTGTTCGCCTATTCGATCTTCGGTCTGTTTCTCGGCTATCTCTATTTCTCGATTCCGCGCGTGATCCTCACGGTGATGGCCGCGGTGCAAAAGCTCGATATCGGGCTGGAGGAGGCGGCGCGTTCGCTCGGTGCGAGCCCGTGGGCGGTCCAGCGCGACGTGGTACTGCCGGCGCTCGGGCCGGCTTTCGTAGCCTCGGGCGCAATCGCCTTCGCGACGGCGATGGGGGCGTTCGGCACGGCCTTCACGCTTGCGACCAACATCGATGTGCTACCGATGCTAATCTATACCGAGTTCACATTGGCGGCGAATTTCGCGATCTCGGCGGCGCTGTCGATCGGACTCGGCGTGATCGCCTGGGCAATCCTCGCGCTGGCCCGCTCAATGAGCGGCGGCGCTGTCGCAGCGGCGGGGTAAGCCATGCGCGACCGCCTCATTTTCGCTGGCCAGCTCGGATTTACACTGCTCGTCGCGACGTTCCTCGTCGTGCCCGTTGTGTTGTCGATTTCCGCCGGCGTCACCGTCAACTACTTCCGTGGCATCCAGTCGGGCGTCACGCTGCAATGGGTGGTGCAGGTTTGGAACCTCTATGCCGGCGAAATCGGGCTGTCGTTTCTGATCGCCTTCGCGACCCTGGCGGTGACGCTGGTTGTCGGCGTGCCTGCGGCTTACGGATTGCACGTGAAGGGCGGGAGGTTGTCGCGCGTGATCGAGGAGATCATCACGCTGCCGCTGGCGATTCCCGGCCTCGCGATCGCGCTGGCGCTGCTGCTGACTTATGGCGGTTTCGGTGGCTTCCGGCAGTCGTGGCTGTTCATCCTCACAGGCCATGTGGTCTTCACCATGCCCTTCATGGTGCGCTCGGTGATGGCGGTGTTCGCTTCGGTGGACATCAAGACGCTGGACGAGGGGGCTGCCTCGCTCGGCGCCTCGCCATGGAGGCGGTTTTGCAACGTCATCGTTCCGAACGCCATGCCCGGCATTCTCGCCGGATCGCTGATGGTGGTGACGCTGTCGCTCGGCGAATTCAACCTGACCTGGATGCTGCACACGCCGCTCACCAAGACGCTGCCGGTCGGTCTCGCCGATAGTTACGCGTCGATGCGGCTCGAAGTGGCATCGGCCTACACACTGATCTTTTTCATCATGATTGTGCCTCTTCTGGTGGCGATGCAGATGTTTGCCGAGAAGGGCGAAACGAAATGAGCGCTGTTGCAGGCCACGGTGCGGCCGTTCATATCGAGAACTGCGGCAAGACCTTTCCGGATGGCACGCAGGCGCTGGCGCCGGCCTCGCTGGATATCGTGTCAGGCGAGACGCTGGTTCTGCTTGGCCCTTCCGGTTGCGGCAAGACCACTATGCTGCGGATTATCGCTGGTCTGGAGACGCCCGATGCGGGCGGCCGTGTGCTGTTCGACAAGACCGACATGACCTCGGTGCCGATCGAGCAGCGCCATGTCGGCATGGTGTTCCAGTCCTATGCACTGTTTCCTAACATGACGGTGGCCGAGAATATCGGCTACGGGCTCAAGATCCGCGGTGTCGACAAGGCCGCGCGGGCGGCGCGTGTCGCCGAGATGGTGGCGCTGACCAATATCGGCGGGCTCGAAAACCGCCGGATCGATCAATTGTCGGGCGGCCAGCGTCAGCGCGTTGCGCTGGCGCGCGCGGTGGCCGTGCGGCCGCGCGTGCTGCTGCTGGACGAGCCGTTGACGGCGCTCGATGCGTCGCTACGCGACCGGCTGCGCAGTGAACTCAACAGCCTGCTGCGCTCGCTCGGGATCACCGCGATCTATGTGACTCACGATCAGGCCGAAGCGATGGAACTCGGTGACCGCATTGTGGTGATGCGCAAGGGCGCTATCGCCCAGATCGGCACGCCGCGCGAGATCTACTTTGCTCCCCAGAACCGTTTCGTCGCCGAATTCGTCGGTGCGGCCAATATCGTCGAGGGGCCGGTGAGCGGGGGGCGGCTGACGTTGCCCGGTGGCTGGCTGGCGCTCGACGATGCCGCCGACAACGCTGCGGCAGTGGCGATGATCCGGCCAGAGACCATCGGAATTGTCGCCGAGGCGGATGCTTTCCTGCGCGGCATGGTTGAAAGCGTCGCCTTTATCGGTGATCGCCAGCGCCTCGTGGTGACGGGTGCGGCGAACAAGCCGTTGACGGTGGACGCGCCGAACACCATCAATGTGCGTGCAGGGGAGCGCGTCGGCCTGTCGGTCGCGTCTCAAGCGGTTCGCGTGTTGCCGAAAGAAGATTGATGTCGAAGCCCACCATCATCGCGCAGATCTCGGATCTGCATATCAAGGCGCCGGGCGAGCTGGCCTATGGCAAGGTCGACACGGCGAGGGCGCTGGAGCGCTGTGTCGCCGAGCTGAACGCGCTCGATCCGCGGCCGGATCTCGTTGTCATCTCCGGCGATCTCGTTGATACGCCGACGCCCGGCGAATACGAGCATCTGTGGCGACTGTTGGCGCCGCTCAAGATCCCTTTCATCGGCGTGCCCGGCAATCACGACGCCCGCGACATGATGCGCGCGGCATTTCCCGATTGGGCCTATGCCAAGTCGTCGGGGCCGCTCGATCAGGCGCGGACGGTTGGTCCGCTCGATATCATCCTGCTGGACTCGCATGTTCCGGGAAAGCCGCACGGCACGCTGGAAGCGGCAACGCTGGAGTGGCTGGATGCCACGCTGGCATCATCGCGCGAGCGGCCGGCATTGTTGTTCCTGCATCATCCGCCGTTCCGCACTGGCATCACCCATATGGACGTGCAGGACCTGTTCAATGCGGATGAGCTCGCTACCATGGTCCGCAAGTATCCGCGTGTGCGGATCGTCGCTGCCGGCCACGTGCATCGTGCGACGCTGACGACATTCGCCGGGACGGTTGCGACCATTTGCCCGGCGCCGAACCATGCGGTCGATCTCGACATCGCCGAATTGCGTCCGCCGTCCTTCCGTGTCGAGCCACCGGCTTTCCACCTGCATGTCTGGTTTCCGGATGGCGAGGAGGGCGGCCATCTGGTCACGCATCAGGTGCCGATCGGTGACTTCGACGGCCCGCATCCGTTCTTCGGCGCTGACGGGAAGTTGCTCTAAGCTAGACCAGCGCGTTGGTCGCGATTAGGCTGCGATAGAACTCCGCGCTGAGCTTCGGTGTACGCTTCTGCGTTTCGAAATCGACGTGATACAGCCCGAAGCGCTTTTCATAACCATCCGACCATTCGAAGTTATCCATCAGGCTCCAGTGGAAGTACCCTTTTACGGGAATGCCTTCCGACGTCGCGCGCTGCAGATGCGTGAGATAGTTCCTGAGATACATGACGCGGTCGAGATCGTGGATCTTGCCGTCGCCGGCTGGCCGGTCCGCAGCCGATGTGCCGTTCTCGCTGATATAGATCTGCTTGACGTTCCAGACCTCGGCGACATTGCGGGGCGCCCAATACAGCGCCTCCGGCCCGATCCGCAGCCAGTCTGAATCCATGCGCGGGAACGAGGTCGGGAATGGCACCAGTGCAAAGCCGTTTTGATCCCCACTCGCCACCACATAATATTGCGGCATGTAGACGTTGAGACCGACGAAATCGACGGGGGAAGAAATGATCTTCAGTTCTTCGGCGGTGAAGCTCGGCGCATTCTTGCCGGCATAGGCGAGAAACGCATCGGTGTATCTGCCTTCGAGGATGACGGTCATGTAGCCACCATTCATCTCGCGCGTTGCGATTTCGGCTGCGCGGATATTGGCAGGCGTCTCGATGGCCGGAACGCAGGATGCGACATTCTCGGCAACGCCGACCTTGGTGTCGGCGCGTCCATTGGCGCGGATCGCCTGCACAGCCATGCCATGGCCCAGTGCGACGTGATGGCGAACCTGGTTGAGCTGCGGCTGTGGCAGCTTGAGGCCGGGCGCGAGCTCGACCGGGCCGTGGCCATAGCCGAAATCCACGAAGGTCCCGCATTCATTGATGGTGAAGATGTTCTTGACGCGGTCGGTGATGCGCTGCGCGACATGGCCGGCATAGTCGCCGAATGCCTTCGACGTATCTGATGACGCCCAGCCGCCGATGCGATCCTGCAGCGCTTGCGGCAGATCCCAGTGATACAGCGTGGCGAATGGCTCGATCCCGTTGGCGAGCAACTCGTCGATGAGACGGTTGTAGAAATCCAGCCCTTGCGGATTGGATGTGCCCACGCCGGTCGGAAATACGCGCGACCATGACATGGAGAAGCGATAGGCCTTCGCGCCCAACGCCTTCATCAGCTGGACGTCTTCCTTGTAGCGATGGAAATGATCCACCGCGTGGTCGCCGTTGCCGCCGCCGCGAATCTTGTTCGGCGTGTGCGAATAGCTGTCCCAGATCGAGGGGCCGCGGCCTTCGGCCGAGACGGCACCCTCGATCTGATAGGCCGACGTCGCGGTGCCCCAGACGAAATCGGCAGGAAAACGCCGGTCGTTGGCAAGCGCGGCCGGTGTGGTCGCGGCTGTTTGAGCCTCGGCCTTCGCAGTCGGGACGGCGAGGCCGGCAGCGAGTGCGCCGGCCGCTCCGGTAAAATCGCGGCGCGTGAAACGATGGGACACCAATACTCCTGCTAGTTCAGGACGCGACGATCAGTCGTCATGCGGCTCATGATAATTCTCTGCGCCGCCTTTCCAATAGCCTGACGCCTTGACCCATGCCTTGGGATGCTGCCGCTCGTCGACGAGAATCCTGCGGAGGCGCTTGGCTACCTCGGATTCTCCGGCGATGAAGGCATAGCCGTCTCCAACGGGAAGTTTAAGGCTGCGCAGAGCATCCTCCATCAGGGTGGTCGATCCGGCGCTCTGCTGGCCACGATGCAGCCAGTTGATGGTGAAGGACGCCTTGGATGCGAAGATCTGCTCCTCGGCGGCGTCGGCGACTTCTGCGATCACGATGGCCCGTGTGGCAGGGCGCAGTTCTTCGAGTCGGCGGCCGATGGCGGGCAGGGCAGTTTCGTCGCCAATCAGCAGGTACCAGTCGAAGTCGTCCGGCACCACGAACGAGCCGCGCGGGCCGCCGATACCGATTTTATCGCCTGGCTTCGCTTCGGTGGCCCAGGTCGTGGCAGGCCCCGCATCATGAATGGCGAAATCGATGTCGAGCTCTTTCGCGGCTTCGTCATAGCGCCGCGGCGTGTAGTCCCGCGCGATTGGCCGCGCGCTCTCATCGACCAGCACGCGGCCTTCGCTGAAGGCGGGCATCAGGGGCTCGGCTTCGCCGGGGCGCGGGAAGAACACCTTGACGTGGTTGTCATAGGACGCGCTGACGAAGCCATCGAGGTCGTCACCGGTGAGGGTGATGCGCTTCATATGCGGCGTCACGGACGTCACGCGTTTGACGGTCAGCAGACGGCGCTTCAGCTCGTGGCGAACGCGCGTGATGTGATGAAGATCGTTTGAAATGATGTCTGAAGATGTTTCGGTCATGTGGATTCCCGGGGAATCCAGATCGGCCTGTTTGACGCAGAGTCGCGCAGGTCGAGCCTGGATCAGGTTCGATCGGCGCGTTGGTTCACGTTAACGCTTACGTGCGGCCTCGCCGAGACAGCAATCACGGCAGAGGTAGCGAAACGTCCTTTTACGTGCAAGCCCGGGATTGTCGCACGTGCTGCACGATGGCGTGAGGCCGGAAGCCTTCTAAACTGGGTGACGTCACCGCATGGACATTGCAGCCTTTCCGGGGGAGAACCGTTTCCGGATGTGGCGGCATGCCCCTGAATCATTGGACGAGATCGACGTAATGAGCACTGAAGCAAAGTCTCCCACGCGCGTGGCCATTGTTGGCCTTGGCCCGATCGGCCGCAAGGTGGCCGAAGCCCTGGACCGCGGCATCGATGGCCTGGTTCTGGCGGCGGTCGCCGTGCAAAATCCGGAGAAGCATCAGGCGTTCCTGTCCTGTCTCGGCAAGGCGCCGCCGGTGCTGCCGATCGCGGATCTCGTGGATGTCGCCGATATCGTGATCGAATGTGCGCCGGCCAAGCTGCTGCCCGAGATCGTCAAGCCGTTCGTCAGCAAGGGCAAGACCGCGATTGTGCTGAGCGCTGGAGCGCTGTTGTTCAATGAGGATCTCGTCGCGCTGGCCAAGCAGAACGGCGGTCAGATCGTGGTGCCAACCGGGGCGCTGATCGGCCTCGACGCGGTGACGGCTGCAGCCGAGGGCAAGATCAACTCGGTCCGCATGGTAACGCGCAAACCGGTGAAGGGTCTCGCCGGCGCGCCCTATATCGTCGAGAACAAGATCGACATCGAGAGCATCACCGAACCCCTGAAGATTTTCGAGGGCACGGCGCGCGAGGCCGCCAAGGGCTTTCCCGCCAATCTCAATGTCGCCGTCGCGCTGTCGCTCGCGGGCGCGGGCCCTGATGCCACAACGCTGGAAATCTGGGCCGATCCGGCGTTGACGCGCAACGTTCACCGCGTCGAGGTGGATTCGGATTCCGCACGCTTCTCGATGCAGATCGAGAATATCCCGTCGGAGAACCCGAAGACCGGACGCATCACGGCGCTGTCGGTGATTGCCTATCTGCGCAAGCAGCGCGCGGCACTGCGCGTCGGGACCTGAAGCCTATTTGCTGCTTTCGGCTTGATGCGCAGGGGCTATCTGCTGCGCAGTCTCGATTCCCTGGGTCCGGGCGATCCTGGCGAGTTCGCAGCCTTCGCAATAGCGGCGATCCTTATAGTCGATCCAGTTATGGGCGAAGACACGCTCATTCGGGATGTCGTAGCGGGCCTGCAGCACGCGGACCAACACGCGCCACGCTGCGATCTGCGCGTCAGTCGGCGGCTTGCGGACATTGGGGTAGTTGCCGACGAACTCGACCCCGATCGATGAGTCATTGTCGATCTGCTGATAGGTCCCGCTGTTGTCGATATACTTGTTGTCGTTGCGGTTGCCGCGGTTGAGATGGTTCGGCACCGCCCATTCGGGCGTCGACCAGTAAACCGTGCCGTCGGTCTCGATCCAGATGGCGACGCCGCGACGATCGGGTTTCTGCATCTGCGCGACCGCGTTACGCCAGGCGGAGCCGACCGCGCCTTCCGACTGATGCACGACGATGTTGCGCCATTCACGGGCGTGGCGGAGATCGGTCCATGGCCTTAGCCAGACCATGTTGAGGCCGGGAATGTCGGGGGTGCCGCGCGAGCGGGCGGCGATCTCGAAGTTTGACAGCGTCTGGGCGGTCGCCGGTGTGGCGATCGCGCACAAAGCCAGCAATACCCCGACGATCCGATCTCTCATGTCCTCGTTTCCGAAGGCGTCTCATAACGCCTCCGGAAAGCGTAACCGAGCCGCGCTGGGAGTCAAATCCGCGGCTCGGTATGATCGTCGCGCTAGGGCAGCCTGCGCGCGTAGGTTGCGCTCAGTTGAAGTATTCGGGCAGGGTGAAGCCGGCGTAGAACTTGTCGTTGCGGATCGCGGCCTTGAACGTGTCCGATTGATAGGCCGCAACGATGTCCTTCGCCCACGGCGCCTCGGCATTGCCCCGGCGGACGGCCACGACATTGGTGTAGGGCTTGGTCATCTTTTCCAGCGCGAAGGCCTCGGTCAGCTTCAGCCCGCTATAGATCGCGAAATTGCCCTGCACGGCGGCGAAGTCGGCATCGCCGAGGGCGCGCGGCGCCTGCGCGTTTTCCAGCGGCACGATCTTGATGCCCTTTGGATTCTTGATCACGTCGAGCTCGGTGACATCGACGGGGTTATTGTCCTTGATCTCGATCCAGCCGAGATCGCGCAGGATCCACAGCGCGCGCTGCAGATTCACGGGATCATTGGGCACCACCACGGTGGCGCCGGCCTTCACGGCATCGGACGTCTTGTGCTTGGTCGAATAGAGGCCCATCGGCGGCGTCGGCACCGTGATAATGCCGGTCAGGTCGGTCTTTTGGCGCTGGTTATAGCTGTCGAGGAACACCGTGTGCTGCATCACATTGGCGTCGATGTCGTTCTTGAACACTGCGGTGTTGGCTTCCAGGCCCGTCGAGAACTCATAGTATTTGACGGTGTAGCCCTTCTTTTTCAGCTCGGGCTCGACGCCCTTCTTGAAGCCGTCGATATAGGGGCCGGGCACGAATCCGACCTTCAGTTCAGGCTTGGTGGCGGACTGCGCGTCGGCATGATCACCAAAGGAGACGAGTGCGAGCATCGCGGCGGCGATGACGGAGAGGGCGGTCTTCATTGTCGTTGTCTTTCAGGGAATGTCAGAATGGGATTATTTCGGCGCCCAGATCTTCACGTCGCTGGCGTCGACCTTCACGGGGATCAGCTTTTCGTTGAAGAAGGCGTCGGCGATGATCTGCTGTTCGGACAGGCCGGCTTTGGTGACGGCGCCGACCTTGTAGGAGCGGTGGCTGTTGGCTTCCTCGACAGTGGCGGCGTCGATGCCCCACAGGCTTGAGAGGAGCTTGGCGGCTTCCTTCGGCTCGGCCTTGGCCCATTTGCCGGTCTCATCGAGCTTCTTGAAAATGACGTTCAGGACGTCGCCGCGCTTGTCGGCATAGGCGGCCGACGAGAGATAGTAGCGCTTGTAGCTGGCAAGTCCGTTGCTGCCGTCCGCAAGCACGCGCGCATTGGACTGACGCTGCGCGCTGGTGAGGAACGGGTCCCACGCCACCCAGGCATCGACATTGCCGCCGACAAAGGCGATGCGGCCATCGGCCGGCGGTAGATAGGCCGGCTGGATGTCCTTGAAGGTGAGGCCGGCCTTGCTCAGCGCAGCGAGCAGCAGGAAGTGGCTGCCGGCACCCTTGGTCACCGCGACCTTCTTGCCCTTGAGATCGGCGACCGTCTTGAGCGGCGACTCCGCAGGAACCACGATAGCCTGCGCGGCAGGCGAGGCGGCTTCCTCGGCGATGTAAGCGAGCTTGGCGCCGGCCGCCTGCGCGAACAGCGGCACGGTGTCGGCGACATCGGCGCCGAAGTCGACATTATTGGTGTTGATGGCCTCGAGCAGCGGCAGGCCGCTGGTGAATTCGTGCCAGCTGATCTTTACGCCGAGCGGCGCGAGCGCCTTCTCCAATTCGCCATTGGTCTTCAGCACGGCGATCAGCGTCGACGACTTCTGATAGCCGATGCGCACCGTGTCCGGTGTCTGCGCGCAGGCGAATGAGACCGACAGCATGGAGGCTACAGCGGCCAGTTGCAGCGCCCGGGTGCGCCGGAACACGAAGCGTTCGATGAAGCGGGCGATGTGGATCGGAAGCATGTTGGCACTGCTTTGCTGATGATGTTTCGTGAGCAGCAAAGGTGCGAGAGCGGCTCGTTTCCGTCAATGAAATGGCCAACTGTAGTTCCGGGCGCGGCGATGCAGGCATGCTGCGATGGCCGTGTTGTGCAGCGGAAACGTTCTCTGCATGCCTTCCGGGTGGCTCCGCAAGAGCAGGTTATTTCCCCGCGGCGGAGATGAAGCTGCTCCGGGAGCCGACGTCAGGATTGCAAAACTTGCAGACTGCCCGCGACCTTTGAAAGCACAATCTTCGCAATCGCGCGTAGCGTTTGACCATCACGCCCTTGCATCCCCCGGGCGCAAATGGAGCAACAGCGCATGTCCTATTCCCGACGATCCGTGGTCGCAGGTCTCTCCGCAGCACTGTTGCTGTCCGCCGGGCTCACCGCATCGCCGGTGACTGCGCAGGAGCTGAAGGAAATCCGCATCGGCTTTCAGAAGGCCGGCATCTTCCCGGCGGTGAAGCAGCGCGCGACGCTCGAAAAAGTATTCAAGGAAAAGGGCATCAGCGTGCGCTGGGTCGAGTTCCAGTTCGGGCCGCCGATCCTCGAAGCGATCAATACCGGCAATGTCGACTTCGGCTATGCCGGCGACGCGCCGCCGATCTTCGCGCAGGCTGCGCGTGCCAATCTCGTCTATATCGCCGCCATTCCGTCGCGCGGCTACAATCAGGGCATCGTGGTTCCCGAGAATTCGCCGATCAAGACGCTCGCCGATCTCAAGGGCAAGAAGGTCGGCTTCGGCAAGGGATCGAGCGCGCATAACACCATCATCGCCGCGCTGGAGAAGGCCGGACTGACCTATGCGGATATCACGCCGGTCTATCTCGGCCCCGCCGACGCGGTGGCAGCATTCGCCGGTGGTAATATCGACGCGTGGTCGATCTGGGATCCGTATCTGGCGCTCGCCGAGGGCAAACAGGCGCGGGTGATTGCCTTCTCCAAGGACGTGCAGGATTCGATTTCGTTCTTCCTCGCCAACAAGGATTTCACCACCAGGCATCCGGACATCGTTGCGCGGTTCAACAAGACCTTTGCCGATGAAGGAAAGTGGGCCGAAGCCAATCGCGCCGAGGTGGCGACGCGGCTGCAGGAGGCGACCGGTGTCGACAAGGCCGCCACCACGCGGGCCGTCGAACGCTCGAACTACACGGTGGTGCCGATCAATGACCGGATCATTGCCACCCAGCAGGAGACAGCGGATCGCTTCCACAAGCTCGGCCTGATCCCAAAGGCGATCAACGTGAAAGACATCGTCTGGACCTGGACTCCGGGCTCCTGATCTCCCGAAAACTCGCCGGGAGACGATTAGCGCTGTCACCAGCCGTCTCCCGGCACTCTTTTGCTCCCGCAGGCCATTGAAACCGCTGGATTTTCCTCATTTGTGCAGTGCGGTTGAAATGTTGCCCGAAATCAGTAGGTTGCAGCCACGGCGCCCGCGATACGCAGGCCGGCCCCGTGCTTCACAACTGCGCAGAAACGTCATTCAATGAACGCTCCCCTGTCCAAGCCGACCGGAGCGCCCGTGCCAGTTCTCGATCCGCAAGATCCTGGCCAACAAGGGCGTGCCATCATCTCCTTCGATGGCGTCAGCAAGATCTTCCCGTCGCGGAATGATTCCGCCGAGGTGAAGGCGGTCGACAATATCGATCTCGTGGTGCCCGAAGGCGCCATTGTCGGCGTGATCGGCAAGAGCGGCGCCGGCAAGTCGACCCTCATTCGCCTGATCAACGGGCTTGAGCAGCCGACCCACGGCAAGGTCACCGTCGACGGCCTCGACATCGGATCGCTGGATGAGAAGGCGCTGCGTCAGGCGCGCCGCTCCATCGGCATGATCTTCCAGCATTTCAACCTGCTGTCGTCGCGCACCGCCTTCGACAATATCGCGCTGCCGCTGGAGATCGCCGGCACGCCGCGCAACCAGATCAAGGGCATCGTCGAGCCGCTGCTCGACATGGTTGGTCTCGCCGACAAGCGCGACCGTTATCCGGCCGAACTCTCCGGCGGCCAGAAGCAGCGCGTCGGCATCGCACGCGCGCTCGCCACCAAGCCGAAAGTGCTGCTGTCGGACGAGGCGACTTCCGCGCTCGATCCGGAGACCACCGCGCAGATCATCGCGCTGCTCAAACAGATCAATGCCGATCTCAATCTCACCATTCTCTTCATCACCCATGAAATGTCCGTGGTGAAGAAGCTCGCGCAGCGCGTCGCCGTGATGGAAGGCGGCCAGATCATCGAGCAGGGCACGACCTACGAGATCTTCTCGAAGCCGACCCACGCCACGACCAAGCGCTTTGTCGGCGAAGTCACCGGCGGCAATGTGCCGGAATGGCTGCAAAGCAAGCTGCTGGCCGATTACGCACCGGGCCGTCAGGCGGTGATCCGCATCGCCTTCACCGGCGCCGATGCCGATGAGCCCGTACTCTCCAGGCTAACGCGTGCCTATGGCGTGGACTTCAACATCATGCATGGCCAGATCGAATATGTTGCCGATCATCCGTTCGGCACGCTGATCGCCTCCGTCGCGGCCGAGCCGGAATTGCAGGCCAAGCTGATCGCCGATCTCACCGCGACCCGCAACACCGTGGAGCATCTCGGCTATGTCGCCTGAACTGATCAACATGATCCTGTGGTCGACGCTGGACACGCTCACCATGGTGGCGCTGGCGGGCATTTTCGGCACGCTGGCCGGATTGCCGCTCGGCATCTTCCTGGCGACCAGCCGGGCCGGTGAGCTGTTCCCGGCGCCGAACGTCAATCGCATCGTCGGTCTTGTGGTGAATGCCACGCGCTCGACGCCCTTCATCATTCTCGTCGTGGCCATCGTGCCGCTGACGCGGCTGATCGCCGGCACCTCCATCGGCACCAGCGCCGCCGTGGTGCCGCTGACCATCGCGGCGACGCCGTTCATTGCGCGCGTCATCGAAGGCGCGATCCGCGAGGTCGATCAGGGCCTCGTCGAAGCCGCGCGCGCCTTTGGTGCCAGCCCGCTGCAGATCGTCTGGAAGGTGCTGTTGCCGGAAGCGATGCCGGCGGTGACGCTGGCGCTCACGCTGGCGACCGTCAGCCTGATCGGTTATTCCGCCATGGTCGGCGCCGTCGGCGGCGGCGGGCTCGGCGATCTCGGTATCCGCTACGGCTATCAGCGCTTCATGCCGGAAGTCATGGCGACGGTCGTCGCCGTGCTGATCTGCCTCGTGCAGGGCGTGCAGAGCCTTGGCGACTTCATCTCGCGCCGCCTCGACAAGCGCACGCGACATTCCTGAGTGGTCACCCGCATCAGCGGGCCCGCTCATACTCGTTTACTCACAATGGAAAACACAATGTCTCTCCGTCGTTACTTTCTCTCCATCCTCGCTTTCGCCGCGCTCACCGGCGCCGCGTCAGCCGAGACCATCAAGGTCGGCGTGACCCCGGGTCCGCATGCGCAGGTGCTGGAAGCTGCCAAGGCCGTCGCCGCCAAGAAGGGCCTCGACATCCAGATCATCGAATTCTCCGATTACGTGGTGCCGAATGCGGCGCTGGAAGCCGGCGACCTGCAGGCCAATTCGTTCCAGCATCAGCCCTATCTCGACAACCAGGTGGCAGATCGCAAATACAAGATCGTCGCTGTGGGCAACACTATCAACTTCCCGATGGGCATCTATTCGAAGAAGGTGAAGACCTGGGACGAGGTCAAGTCAGGCGCCACGCTGGCGATCCCGAACGATCCGACCAATGGCGGCCGCGTGCTGATCCTGCTGCGCGACAAGGGCATCATCAAGCTGAAGGATGGCGTCGGCTTCAAGCCGACCTTGCTCGACATCACCGAGAATCCGAAGAAGCTGAAGATCACCGAAGTCGATGCCGCGCAGCTGCCGCGCACGCTGCCTGACGTCGACGTCGCAGGGATCAACACCAATTACGCCACCCAGGCCGGCCTCGATCCGGTGAAGGACGCGATCCTGCGCGAGGATCCGAAGGGCCCATACGCCAACATCATCGCCGTGCGCGCGGTGGACAAGGACAAGCCCTGGGTGAAGACGCTGGTGGAAAGCTATCAGTCGCCGGAAGTGAAGGCGTTCATCGACGAGAAGTTCAAGGGCTCGGTGCTCGCGACCTGGTAAGGTCCTTCTTTTCCTCCCCCTTGCGGGGAGGGTGGCCGGCCGCTTGGCCGGTCGGGTGGGGGTGCCACAAGCGGCGCCCTCACGTGGGGCAACCCCCACCCCGGCCTCCGCTTCGCTCGGCCGACCCTCCCCGCCTAGCGAAGCTTCGCTTCGCGCGGGGGGAGGGATATTTCTGGCGCCGTCGCGCCATCGCATCTCCAAAATTTCAAAGAGCCACGCGCTCGCATTCTCGCGGCGCCAATGGCGTCCGAGTTTTGCGCATTCCTTCCCACCCTCAATCGAGAGGGCGTGCGGAACGCCGGGTGCCCGTTGCACCCTTGGGCCTGATGCGATGCGGTCTTCCGCAATCTATAGAGTGCATCAGGACTTTCGGACGCGCTGGGCGAAGTGCCCGGCGTTCCGCCTGCGGTGTTTTTTCGGTTGCCTGCACATCTGCCTTGGCGAACGGCCCCATCACCAAAATTAGTGTCCCAGGGCGGAGGGACAGGGTAGCCTCAAGCACTTAAGCCGGACGCGTTTCGATTTGGTCGTCCGTCACACCGTCCAGGGATCTTTCCATCTCAAGGTCGGCCGTCTCCTTGCCAGTGGCAGTGCTGGCGCAGACCCGTCCTGCCCGAAGACAGACGTTACCCATGAACCGCGTGACGCCGCATCTCCGGCGTCCACCGCATCCAGCCCCGCGAACGTGACGATCGCGCTCGCCCCTCTCATCGGGGCCGGACGAGGGGGAATATAATCAGTGTAGGGATATTGTCAACGGAAGATAGGAAAAAATGTTAAGCGCCGTATCGCTCCCCCAACACTCGTCATTCCGGGGCGCGGGCGCGCCTTCGCGCGCGAACCCGGAATCTCAGCATAGGAATCTCCAGACAGCGCAAAACACTCTGAGATTCCGGGTTCGCATTTCAGCGGCTTCGCCGCTTCCATGCGCCCCGGAATGACGAGCGAGGCGGCCCGGCATCTACGGTCGGCCTTCAGCCGTACATCGCATGTCCACACGTCATCCCCTTGAAATCCAACCGCAATCCGCCGGTCGCAGCGGGCAGGGGATGCGACCTCACATGAGGTTGAGACCCGCCGCGCAACGTGTTACCTGACGCGGCGCGCGGGTATAGCTCAATGGTAGAGCAGCAGCCTTCCAAGCTGAATACGAGGGTTCGATTCCCTCTACCCGCTCCATCCCTAAACATCAGGTAGATCAAACGCTTACGCCATGTTTTGTGTCCGTAAGTCGACGCAAAGTGCCGATGTGAAATGCGATTTCGAGCGCTGGTCGGGCCGCAATTGCCCCTAAGTATTTGATCCTACCTCCTTTTTCGAGATGACGCTTTAAGACGCTAGATTTTCAGGCTGAATACGCAGCCCCGCGACGAATGTTCGCAGTCCACTCCCTCAAGTACCTAAGCGGATTCGCGTGCACGTCGAGATGAATAACGATTGGCCGAAGCGTGTTCTCTTGTATCGCGGCTACCTGTGCGGGTAGCTTTCTGTATTGATCGATGAATAGCCGGTGCAGACGAATTTTTTGAGGGGGGCGCGCGATGTTCGGGTTTGGGAAAAAGCCGATTTCAGCGATGGAGTTCGGTCAGGGAATAGTTCAACTGGCCAGCGAGGCTATGTCGTTGGATTGTAGTCGCGCTTTGGGCATGAGGTTCGAGAATTGGGACGGGTCGAAAGGATGGTCCAATTTCCTCCTGAGTAGGGGGATTCCGATCGAGACCCAAAAGCTTCATTTCAGGCTATGGACGCATGTCGCCATTCAAACGTTTTGTACTCGGTTCGACGGAGCAAAACGGCACACCATCATCGAGGGAGCCATGAGAGTTATCTCTGGTGTAATCCCAGGCTACGACATGAGCACGACGTACCGTGCTTTGGAGGACGCGTTTCAAGGTCATTATCAGTTTGATGACAGGGTGGCGCGATTGACGAATTTAGAGGGCGGCATCAGTTATCTCCCAAACCCGCAGGCGCACGCCACAGCCGCCAAATACTTGATCCAAGAATTCGCGCTTCGACACATGCCTAATGCGCAAGCATTCATCGGTGATTTCTCATCGTACACGGGCACGGTCGGCGCCTCAATCGGTACGGTTTCTAGAGCCGTTGATCATATCGAAAAATCTTTCAAAGTAGCCTAAGTCGATTCAAGCCTTCTGCTTAGTCTCGGCGAGAATTCCTTTAAAGCGATCTTGGAACATTGGAGGCAGATGCTCGTCAAATCGCATGTACCTGGCGAAAAGTGGCTGTCCTTCACCGTAAAATTTAAGGATGCGCTCTTTCGCTGCCCTGACATTTTTGATGGCTGCCATTTTCTCGTTTTGATCGGTCATGTCGGCCATCTCGGCGGAAAATACACCTACATCGATAACGTTCTGCTGAAAGCTCTTGAGGTAGGTGACGACATCGTCACCAAAGAAGAAATATGAGGCCTCAACAGTTTCGCCGAACTCGAACTCCTCCTTCTGATTCAGCTTTCCTGCGGACGATATTTTTCTTACTGCCTCACGGGTTGAGAGGTAGATCGCATGTCGGCGGTCGAATAGATCAAGTGCAAACTTCAGCTTTGCAGTTCGGTATTGGTAGTAACCGATCAGAGCCACGAAGGCGCTTGTCCCGGCCGCAATTAGCCACTGAATTGTAGTCATGTCCTGCCTCAGACTGTTCAACACCAATGAATGTCGCGCCGACGCAGCGCGCTCAAAACAGATGTGAGCTACAATAAAGACTCTTATCAACGAACCTTCGCAAGCCGCTTCCGCTGAATCAGTCGGGCCAGTTCGTAGCTGCCTAAAGCTCTGCCTCAGAAAACTATTTCAGCTTTAGCCTCGGCCGCTTAATGCGCCTTGGCTTTTGCATTACATTTCTTGTCATACTTCCAGTACGAGTTCGTATCTCGAAATTCAGCCATACAGTGTAACGGTCGCAATAAATATAGTAGGCTTCTTGTTCAGCTAGAAGCGTAGCATTGACATGGAATGTGCGGAGCTTGCGGAGATCGTTCACCGGCCGCTTTAGTTTGGCAAGACTTTCAAGATTCGCAAACGCCAGCTTGCCGCTGTTATCATCCCACAAGGCCCAATGAGCATACTGATTGCGGATTTGCAGGCATCTCCGGATTATGGCTATCGCATGTTGAAAATTCGGTGTGAGGTGGTGATGCGCAAAATGCGATCTTCCAAGTGTTTCTGCTCGATCTATCCGCTTTGTCTCTCCGCGTGTTGAATACATTGATTTCAAAATTGCATTCAAGTTTGCGCCGCATGCCATCTGAACACAATTCATCAGGCCTATTTCCAGATTGGAATACCCCAGCAACAGGCGGCCGACGGCAGCACCCTCGGCAGCAAATCTGTAGAATGGGTTCAGCTTCTGTGTCACGAGCCCAATGTAATCAACGAAAGCGCTACGATACTATCTAAAAACGGATGAGCTAGCCTCCGCCCATTTTGTCGTGACCTCATACTCCATTCATGATCTTCTTCCTCAAATCCCTCGACCACGACGGGGATAAGATCCCGCTTCAGGAAAAGGCTGGTGCTGAACTTCGCGCAGCGAGTGGAAGATGCCGAGGACGGCGAAGACCGGGTGCAGGCACCTCTCTTCTAGCAAGACTCGCGTCTCAATAGCTTGCCGCCGCCTCCTATCCGGTCAATAACCGCGCGGTACGATCCCAAGCGAGCCCGATATCCCCATGACTGAACCACGCTATTTCCCCGCCCACAGCGCCTGGGACCGCATCGCCCCCCACGCCGCCGGCTACGCCCCCGACAGACTCGCCGCCGCCGTCGCCTTCGCGCAGGCCAATGAAACGCCGTGGCCGCGCGGCTTCTATTACGATGACGGCCGCTATGCGCCGAATGTGGACTGGAACGAGACCGGGCCATGGAGCGCGGTGCTGGGGCCGGTGCGTGCGCGCGGCGGGTCGGCGGGTATGGTGCTGCAGAATGGTCGCGTGCTGGCGGCGTGGGGCGAGACCGCGCGGGCGGATATGACCTTCTCCATCGCCAAGAGCTATCTCGCCGTGCTGACGGGTCTCGCGGTCGATGACGGGCTGATCGGGGATATCGACGAGCAGGTAGCCACGCGCGTGCCCGGGCCACTGTTTGCGGATGCGCATAACGCCAAGGTTACCTGGCGGCATCTCTTAGAGCAGACCAGCGAATGGCGCGGCGAGCTGTTCGGCAAGCCCGATCAGATCGATCACAACCGTCTGGTCGCGCCGAATGCCGACAACAGCCGCAAGGGCGAGCTGCGCGAGTGGCAAACGCCGGGCAGCTTCTACGAATATAACGATGTGCGCGTGAACCTGCTGTCGCTCTGCCTGCTGAAACTGTTCAAGCGGCCGCTGCCGGAGGTGCTGCGTGCGCGCATCATGGATCCGATCGGCGCGTCGAAGGACTGGGAGTGGGTCGGCTATGACAATTCCTTCGTCGAGATCGATGGCCAGCGGATGCAGTCGGTGCCGGGCGGCGGCCATTGGGGCGGCGGCATGTTCATCGGCGCGGAGGACCATGCGCGCTTCGGCCTGCTCATGGCGCGCGGCGGCGACTGGAATGGAAAGCGGCTGCTGTCGCAGGCCTGGGTCGACGCGATGTGGACGCAGTCGTCACAGCAGCCGAATTACGGCTTCCTGTGGTGGCTGAACCGCGGGCCGCATGCCAACAAGAATGCGCCGGACACGGCGGTCTATGCGCTTGGTGCCGGCGGCAACATGATCTGGATCGATCGCGACGCGGAGATGATCGCGGTGACGCGGTGGCTGCCCAGCGCGAAGGCGCCGGAGTTCATCCGGCAACTGATCGCGGCGCGCATCTAGGGCGTTTTCGTTCGGACGTGGAGCTTTCAAGCTTCCACCTTGGCGGTGCCGCGCAAGGGAGGCAACGCAGGCGGGGCGTTGCGGGATAGGGCATTCTTCCGCTTCCGGATGAGCCGCTGCTCGGCTTCCGCGTCGCTTTATCTCAAGCCGATTCCGGTCGTGAGATAAACGGCGATCAGGAAGGCGCAACCTGCCAGTGGCAGGGCAATCAAACGTAAAATTTGTGCTTCCGAAATCATCTGAGGCACCTATGTCGGCAGCTTCGATGCGAAGATGGCAGTTTATGCTTAATGCGCGGTAAATAGCTCTCCGGCCAGTCGTTGCGTCCGGTATCGAGCAGGGCCCGTATCAACCCGTCATCTCGTCAGCAGTGCCTGCGCCAGTCCCTTCTGCGCATCCGGCAACTGATCGCGGCGCGGATCCAGGACGCTCCCATTCAGAACGCAGACGTCGCCTCCCATGCAACGGATTGCATGGGGCCGCGTTGGCTCACAAGGGGAGGCACCAGCATGAATGTTCGCAAGCCGGCGGAGCGGGCCCCGGAAGGTCCGGGCGAAAAGCCGGACCCGCTCACGATTCCCGGAGATCACCCCGCTCCGGAGGATCAGTTCGGCGGCGGCGACATCTGCTCGCCGGAGGCAGAGCCTCCGACCGACGACGACAAACCGCTCGACTGATCCCCCGGCGCAACGCGCGCTTCGCGCGGGCTACATCGGCGGAACGACGCCGTTGGTGCCGGCGACCACGTTGCCGGTGGACAGCGTTCCGTCATCCGCCTTCTGCGACGGCACGAACACCGTCATGCCGGGCTTCAGCTCACCTTGCGCGGCAGCCGCAAAGGTCACGACCGTCGTGTCATCCGCGACCGAGATGGTCTTTTCCTTGCCGTGGAAGGTCACCGTGATGTTGCGGCCGTCGACGTCCTTGACGGCGTTGGTGACGGTGGCGTTGGTCATGGTGCTGTTCGGCTTCAGATCCCAGGGATAGCTGCCTTCGCCGGTGCCCTTCATGCCCGCCGGGAAGATCAGGACCTCGAGAGCGCCGTCGCCGCCGCGCGATTTGGGCAGCGAGGCGATGCCGACGAAGTCGCCGGGCTTGATGTCGTTGAGCGAGGCCTTGGCCACGCCGGTGACTTTCCAGTTATCGTTCAGCTTGATCGCGGTCGAATTGCCCTCGCGGGTTTTGACCGTCAGCTTCGCGCCGTCGACACTCTCGACCGTGCCGCGCACGCGAACCGTCTCGGCTGCGCTTGCGGCGGAAATGGTGGCTGCACTCAGCAGGGCAATGCCCAGCCCGGTGATTACAGCAGAAAACGCTCTCATATTTCGTCCTTTCACGTAACGCTATGGCGTGGTGCCGCGAGAGTTACGTTCGGGGATCGCGATGATTACGTGGGCGAGGATCACGGTGCGGTGATCGGGAACACTGGTGCGCTCTCGCAGCCTCGTTCTATGTGCCATGTGATTATCGGAACGATTTTGCCTTGCGCTGCTTGCTCAGGTCGGAGAGGTTCGAAATATGACCATCATGTCAAAGAAAGCTGCGCTGCTCATCCTGGCTGCCGTTGCTGAACTCGCGCTCGCTGACGCGGCATCTGCCCGAGGCGGTGGCAGCAGCTTCATGAACTCGCCGGGCTATCAGCGCCGGCTGCAGGAATCGCGCGGCTACGTCACAAACCAATCGGGCTCACTCGTGTCGCAGCCGGCTGCGCCTGCGCCAGTCCAGCACTCACGCAAATCGCGGCGCCGATAGCCGGTGGCGGGGAGGGCGTCAGCCCCTGGATATGAATGTAGAGTCGCGCGACGAAGGGACGGAAATACTCATCGATCATGTCGGCTGTTGGTCGTGAGCGGGGTCGCGCATTCGCCATCACGAACCGGCATGGCGCTTAGCTTCCGGTGCAGGCCCAGCGATGGTTCCCATCTCGTCCAGCAGCGCCTGCGCCAGTCCCTTCTGCGTATCGGGCAGGCCGCGATTGCGCGCTGACTGCTCCAGCGCGAAGGTCGCTTCCATGTGAATGCGGAAATGCGCGGCGTTCTGCTCGACGCCGGTGCCTTCGGGCAGGTCGCCGAACACCACGTCGTGGCAGCGCGCCACCGAGCGCGAGGTGAAGGCGCGGCAGGTCAGCGGGCGGACCTCATAGACCGTGCAGCGATTGTCCGATCCGAGCAGCGCGCAGCGCATGCGGAGTTTCATGACGTCGGCGGCATCGCGTGCGGCGGTCGCGGCGACTTCGAGGCGGGTGCGCAGTGCCGCCTGTTCGTCCGGCGTGAAATGCGCCGCGATATGTTTGGCCATCACCGTTGCGGTGCCGGGCGGCACCTGGACGTAAAGATGACAACAGGCCGCGCAGCCGCTGGTGCAGGCATTGCCGGGCTGGTTCGGGATGTTGTCGCGAATGGCTGCGGTGGCGGCATCCGCAATGGCGGTCGCATCGCGGGCGGCGTCGGCGATGCTGTCCGCCTGTTCGAAGGCGACGCCATAGGCCGCGCGCAGATTGCCGAAGATGCCTTCATAGCGGCCGGACAGCGAGCGCATCAGCGTGCCCACTTCCGCGATATTGTCCGACACGAAGTCGATGGCGTCCTGTGCGCTCATGCTGGGGTCCCGATCCGCTCCCGGAATACGCTGCGAATCGCGGGGGCGTCACGCGCAATCTCAAGTGGAACCGGGTTTACCGTTCAGGCGCGCGCTTTGGTCTTGGCTGGTTCCTTCGCAGGTGACCTGGCCGCGCGGCCCGTCAGCGCCATGACCGCGACCGCGACCACGCGGTCGGTGATCGCCTGCACATCGTTGAGGTCGCACAGCCCGTCGGACATGCGCGTCAGGCGTTCGCTGTCGCGGATGGTCTGGTGCGCCATGGCCAGCGCGAAATGCAGCGCCCAGAAGATATCCGCGGGATCCTGATCGGGCAGGGACCGGCGCATCGCCGCGGCGAAGCGCTTGAGGTGATCGACCTCGCGGTTCTTGATCTTGCGGATCGGCGGCACGGATTCGATCGAGGCGCGGATCATGAAGCGCGCGGCGTCCGAGCGCTGCTTCTCGGGGCCGAGACAGCCGCGCAGCGTCGGGCCGACCAGCGCGGCAAAGATCGCATGGATGTCGGCGCGGCCGTCGCCGGCTTCCTCCGCCGCCTTCAATTCGCGCAGGCGCTCGCGATTGGTGGCGAGGCTGCGCGTCACGAACAGTTCGGCGATCAGTTCGTCCTTGCTGCCGAAATGATAATTCACCGCCGCGAGATTGACGTCCGCCGCCGCCACGATGTCGCGCATGGTCACATCCGCAAAGCCGCGTTCGGCATAGAGCCGTTCGGCTGCGGTGATGATCGCCGTCCGTGTGTGGTCTGCTGCCATGCGATCGTCCTGATCAAAACGGTCCTTTTGCAACATGGCCCCATGCAAGCGGCGCGGATCGGGGTCATTGCATTTCAAACGCGTGTATGAAACTATCGTTTGAGCGTCGGGAAATGTCAATGTGCGCCTGATGGCATATTGCATCTGCTCAACGCCATCGCCCCCGCGCGGATCTGTGCCGCATCAGCAGAGACAAATTTGCTCTTGCGGTGATCCAGCGACGGGACAACAGTGCCGCCAACAATTCTAAAAAACGCGAGGATCGCCCCATGGATTTCAATATGTCGGACCGCCAGCGCGAATGGCTCGAGCGCGTGTCCTCCTTCATGACCAAGCATGTCCGCCCCGCCGTGCCGATCTATCGTCAGCAGGACGAAGCGGGCGAGCGCTGGAAGGTGATCCCGATCGTCGAGGAATTGAAGAAGAAGGCGAAGGCTGAAGGCCTGTGGAACATGTTCATGCCGCCGTCGTCGCATGAAGACGACGAATTCCACGGCGCGGGACTGAGCAATCTGGAATATGCGCTGCTCGCCGAACAGATGGGCCATATCGGCTGGGCCTCGGAAGTGTTCAACTGCTCCGCGCCGGACACCGGCAATATGGAAGTGTTCATGCGCTATGGCTCGAAAGAGCATAAGCAGAAGTGGCTGAAGCCGCTGATGAACGGCGAGATCCGCTCCGCCTTCCTGATGACCGAGCCGGATGTCGCGTCGTCGGACGCGACCAATATCGAGACCTCGATCAAGCGCGACGGCGACGAATACGTCATCAACGGCACCAAGTGGTGGTCTTCGGGCATGGGCGATCCGCGCTGCGCCGTGATGATCGTGATGGGCAAGACCGATCCGAGCGCGGCGAAGCATCAGCAGCAGTCGCAGATCCTGGTGCCGCGCGATGCCAAGGGTGTGACGATCGAGAAGATGCTGCCGGTGTTCGGCTTCGACGATGCACCGCATGGCCATGCGCGGGTGAAGCTGGACAATGTCCGCGTTCCCGCCAGCAACATCCTGCTCGGCGAAGGCCGCGGCTTCGAGATCGCGCAGGGCCGTCTCGGTCCGGGCCGCATCCATCATTGCATGCGCACCATCGGCAAGGCCGAAGAGGCGCTGGAGAAGATGGTGCGCCGGCTGTCGTCGCGCACCGCCTTCGGCAAGAAGATCATCGAATATTCGATCTGGGAGCAGCGCATTGCTGAAGCCCGCACCGATATCGAGATGAACCGTCTGCTCTGCCTCAAGGCCGCCGACATGATGGACAAGGTCGGCAACAAGACCGCCCAGCTCGAAATCGCGATGATCAAGGTCTCCGGCCCCAACATGGCGCTGAAGATCATCGACAACGCGATCCAGGCTTATGGCGCCGCTGGCGTGTCCGACGATGCGGGTCTCGCCCGTGACTATGCGTCGATGCGCACCATGCGTCTCGCCGACGGTCCGGACGAGGTGCACAACCGTGCCATTGCGCGGCTCGAACTGCGCAAGTATGCCAATGAGTCGAAGCACTAAGAAACGCTAAGCGGAGACTGACGTGACCGATGGTGTGAAGCGCGACGACGAGTATAACGGCACGAGGCCAGTGGAGGAGCGGCATCGCTTCGACGAGATGAGCCTCGAAGCCTGGATGCGCGAGCATGTGGAAGGCTATGAGGGGCCGCTGACCGTCCTGCAGTTCAAGGGCGGACAAAGCAACCCGACCTATCGGCTGAATACGCCGAAGCAATCCTACGTGATGCGGCGCAAGCCGTTCGGCAAGCTTCTGCCATCGGCGCACGCCGTCGATCGCGAATACAAGGTGATCGCGGCATTGGGCAAGCAAGGCTTCCCGGTCGCCAAGGCCTACGCACTCTGCACCGATGACAATGTCATCGGTTCGGCGTTCTACATCATGTCGATGGAAGACGGCCGGATCTTCTGGGATCCGGCGCTGCCGACGGTGCCGAAGGAAGATCGCCGCGCGATCTTCACGGCGAAGATCGAGACGCTGGCGCAACTGCACAGCTACGATCCCGAGAAAATCGGGCTCGGCGATTTCGGCCGTCCCGGCAATTACTTTTCCCGTCAGGTCGATCGCTGGACCAAGCAGTACCGCGCCTCCGAGACGCAGCTCATTCCGGAAATGGAACGGCTGATCGAATGGTTGCCGACCTCCGTGCCGGAGCAGGAGCGGGTGTCGGTGGTGCATGGCGACTATCGCATCGACAACATGGTGTTCCATACGACGCAGCCGAAGGTGCAGGCGGTTCTGGATTGGGAGTTGTCGACATTGGGCGATCCGATGGCCGACTTCACTTATCTCCTGATGCAGTGGATCATGCCGGGCCTCGACGGGCTCGACTTCAAGGCGCTCAACATCCCGACCATGGATGAAGCCGCCAAGATCTATTGCGACAAGGCCGGCCGCAAGAGCGTGCCCGATCTCAACTGGTACTATTGCTACAACCTGTTCCGGCTCACCGGCATTCTGCAGGGCATTGCCGGTCGTGTTCGCGATGGCACCGCGTCGTCAGCCAAGGCGATGGAGTCTGCCAAGCGCACCGTGCCGCTGGCGCAGGCGTCGTGGAAATACGCGCAGCTCGCGGGCGCGAAATAAACGATTGAAGAGGCGCGACCGACTGGGGATCGCGCCTCTTTCATGATCGCTTCAGAGATGCCCCGCTAAGAGGGCCGGCCGCAGCAAGTGCTGCTGCGTCGATCGACCTGGAAACGCACTTGTCTCTCTCTCCCAGTCTTCGCGGCAGCGTGCTGATGGCCATAGCCATGGCCGGCTTCAGCCTCAACGACGCGCTCACGAAATTCCTGACGCTGCACATGAACTTCGGCCAGGTGATGCTGGTGCGCGGTCTGTTCGCCGTCGTGCTGATCGGCGCGCTCGCCACCCAGCGGAAGGCCCTGCGTCCGCTGCGCATCCTGTTCGTGCCGTCTGTGGCGCTGCGCGTATTCGGCGAGATCGGCGGCACCGTGACTTTTCTGGCGTCGCTCGCACATCTGCCCCTTGCGAACGTATCGTCGATCTTTCAATCGCTGCCACTCGCGATCACGCTCGGTGCGGCACTCATCTTCGGTGAGCAGGTGGGCTGGCGGCGCTGGCTGGCGATCGCTGCGGGCTTCGTCGGCGTTCTCATTGTGGTCCGGCCCGGCGTGGAGGGCTTCAACCAGTTTTCGCTGCTGGCGCTGTTGTCGGTCGCGTTCTGTACTGTGCGCGATCTCGCGACCAAACGCATTCCGACCGAAATCCCTTCACTGTTCGTCACGTTTTTGACGACGATCGTCGTGACGATCGTTGGCGCCATCCTGCTCGTTCCGCTGGGCGGCTGGACGCCGCCCTCGAACCGGTCGCTCGGCCTGCTGGCGCTCGCCGCTGTGCTGGTGCTGATTGGATATCAGTGCGTGATCCTGGCGCTGCGCGCCGGCGATATCTCCGCTGTTGCGCCGTTCCGGTACTCGCAACTGCTGTGGGCCATGTTGCTTGGCTACCTCGTGTTCGGCGATGTGCCGGACGGCCCGATGGTTCTCGGCGCGTCGGTGATCGTGCTGTCCGGTCTTTATGCGTTCCATCGCGAGCGTGTTCGCAACCGGTTGCCGGCGGCCAGTGCGCCGAGCATGCCGCCGGATGGGTTGTAGGCTTGGCGCCCGGCCATCAGTCCGGCGCGCAGTGAATGGCAGGGACGCGTGAGCCATCTGGCTCGCACGTCCGTCTTCGTGCACATGAGGCGCAATCATTTGGCCTGAGTCTTGCTCTGTTCGGAGCCTGTCTGCTCCGACCGTAACTCACTCAGGATTGTTTTGCCTCTCTCTCCCAATCTACGCGGCAGCCTGCTGATGGCTGTCTCCATGGCAAGTTTCAGCGTCAACGACGCGATCGCCAAATTTCTCACCGTGCAGATGCATTTCAGCCAGGTGATGATGCTGCGCGGGCTGTTTGCCAGCGTGATGATCGGTGCGCTGGCGGTGCATCAGGGCGCGCTACGGCCGCTGCGGCTGCTGTTCGTGCCGTCGGTGGCGCTGCGTATCTCCGGGGAGATCGGCGGCTCGGCGCTGTTCCTGGTCGCGGTGAGCGCGCTGCCGCTCGCCAATGTGACTGCCATCGTTCAATCGCTGCCGCTGGTGATGACCTGCGGCGCCGTGCTGATTCTGGGCGAGCCGGTGGGGTGGCGCCGATGGTTGGCGATTGCCGCGGGCTTCATTGGCGTGCTGATCATCGTGCGGCCGGGCGCCGAGGGGTTCAGCCAGTTCACTTTGGTGGCGCTGCTATCGGTGTTGTTCTACGCCACGCGCGATCTCGTCACCAAACGCATCCCGGCCGAAATTCCCACGCTGTTCGTGACCTTTCTCACCGCCGTTGCGGTGACCCTGGCTGGGGCAGTGTTCACCCTGCTGCACGGGGACTGGACTGCGCTATCGTTTCATTCGCTCGCTTTGCTGGCGCTGGCGGCGGTGATGACGCTGATCGGATTCCAGTGCGTCATCCTCGCGCTGCGCGTCGGCGATGTCTCGTCGGTCGCGCCGATGCGTTATTCGCAGATGCTCTACGCGATGCTGCTGGGCTATCTGGTCTTCGGTGACGTGCCCGACGCCATGATGGTGCTCGGCGCGGGCGTCATCGTGCTGTCCGGCATCTACACCTTCCACCGCGAGCGCGTGCGCGACCGTTTGCTGGCGACGAATTCATCGAACGCTCCGCCTGACGGATTGTAACTGTCTGCGTTATTTCTTGACCGCCATCCGATACGCAGCGATGGCATGGCGCCGCAATCATAGGTAGCGTTCTATGGGGACGCATTGAGCGCGGCGGTGGGGAAATGCAAACGCATGCGATGGCCGAGACCGATCCGGCTGACGAGACGTCGTTGCGCTATATGGGCTGGCGGATTGTTGCCGCCCTGTTTCTGGTCCAGATCTCGATCTTCGGTTTCGGCCTGTACGGGCAGGGCATCTATGTCGCCGAACTCCGCCGCCTCAACGATTGGCCGACCGGGTTAATCGCAACGGGAAGTACGCTCTGCCTCGTACTGGGCTCCCTGCTATCGATGTTCGTCAGCGATCTGTTGCGCTGGATCGGGCCGCGCAGCCTGGTCCTTGCGGGTATCGCCGCGCTTGCGACAGGTCTTGTATTGCTGGCATCGGCGGACTCCCTGCTGCATCTCTATGCGGGCTTTGTCGTGCTCGCGCTGGCCTGGGTCGGCCTCGGGACGATCACCGCTGCGGCGATCGTCGGTGCGTGGTTCGACCGCAAGCGCGGCCTGGCGATCAGTCTCACCTTCACCGGGGCGACGTTCAGTGGCATCTTGTTGATGCCCGGTCTGGTCCTGCTGGTCGAAGCGACCGGATTTCGTCACGCGCTGGATATCGCCGCCGCCGTGTTGGCGATCGTGCTCGTGCCGGTCGTGGCCATCATGGTTCGATTCCCGCGCGCAGGGGAACGGCGGATTGCCGAAGCTGTGCATGCGGCTCCGCCATTGTCACGTGCAGACCTCCTGCGCGATCCCGGGTTCTGGAGCTTGACCGCACCATTCGCGTTCGCGATCCTGGTGCAGGTTGCGTTCATCGTGCATCAGATATCGATCCTGACGCCGATAATCGGATTTCAGTCGGCGGGCGGCGCGGTCTCGCTCACAACGGCCATGTCGCTGGTCGGGCGCATTACGCTTGGTCTCGTTGCCGACCGCGTCGACCCACGCCGCGCTGCCGCGGTATCGATCTTCAGCCAGGCTGCGGCACTGAGCGTATTGGGATTCTCGACCAGCACGACCGGGCTATTCCTTGCCTGTGCGGTGTTCGGCTTTTCGATGGGCAATCTGATCACGCTGCCGGCGCTAATCGTTCAGCGCGAATTCCCGTCGAACGCGTTCAGCGTGGTGCTCGGGCTGTCCATCGGGATTGCCGGCGTGATCAATGCCTGTGGGCCGGCAACCATGGGGCTTCTGCGCGACCTTACGGGCGGCTACGCGACACCGATTTTCATCGGCGTCGCCATTCAGGTGGCCTCGGCGCTTGCCGTATTGGCCGCACCGCGAGGAGGCCATGCAGCAGTTGTTCTGGATCGCAGGACGAGTTGAGCGAAGCCAAACCCATCCCGCGTTCCGTCTTAGATCGGCTTGCCCGCGTAAGGCATTGACGCTGTGAGGCCGCCGTCCACCGGGATCGCCTGGCCATTCACATAGGACGCGTCGTCGCTTGCCAGGAACAATCCCATCGCCGCGAGTTCATGCGGCTGGCCGGCGCGCTTCAGCGGATTGAGCTGGCCGATCTTGCCCTGCGTGCCGCGTTCCT
The DNA here is from genome assembly GCF_900108575.1 of Tardiphaga sp. OK245. Classification (NCBI taxonomy): domain Bacteria; kingdom Pseudomonadati; phylum Pseudomonadota; class Alphaproteobacteria; order Hyphomicrobiales; family Nitrobacteraceae; genus Tardiphaga; species Tardiphaga sp. OK245. Next base: position 102,539 of record NZ_FNWZ01000009.1, read on the forward strand.
TGGCGTTGTCGAAGATTGGCTTGGTCATGCCGGTCTCGATCAGGCCGGGACATACCGCATTGATGCGCACGCCGGTGCCGGAGAGCGAATAGGCTGTCGTCTGCACCAGGCTGATGACGCCGGCCTTGCTGGACGCATAAGGATGGCCGGAGGCGCCGGACTTCAGGCCGGCGACAGAGGCCGTGAGAACGATGGAGCCGTGGCCCTGTTTCACCATATGCGGCATGGAATGCTTGATTGCGAGGAACGGCCCGATCAGATTGATGCGCAGGATTTCCTGCCATTGCTCGACGGTCTGTTCGAGCAGCGGCACGAGGCCGCCCGACACGCCGGCGTTGGCCCAGATCGCATCGAGCTTGCCGTATTTGGACACGGCCTTGTCGATGAAGGCTTTCACATCGCTCTCGGAACCGGCATCCGCCGTGATCGCTTCAATGGTGCCGCCGGCATCGCTCACGAGTTTGGCTGTCTCATGCACGCTCTCGCTGCGGTCGACGATGATGAGCTTGGCGCCTTCCAGCGAGAACAATTGCGCTGCGGCGCGGCCGATGCCGCTGCCTGCGCCGGTGATGATGACGGATTTGCCTGCGAGGCGGCCCATAACTCTCTCCCTGTATGTTTTTTGTGCGGCGTGCCGCCATATGGAATTCAATGATGCGTGCCAAGCTGCGAAGATGCTTGAGGCGCTTCGCGCTCTGACGTAGGACGGATGAAACAGTATTGAAGGGTGGTCACGATGTCCAACGCCGAGAAACCGTTCGTGGCGCAGCATACAGTCCCTCAAGGGGTGACGGCGACGCGGTGGTGGTGGGTGCGACACGCCCCGGTGCGGAGTGACGGCGGCAACATCTACGGCCAGAAGGACATGGACTGCGACTGCAGCGACCGCGTGGTGTTCGATGCGGTCGGCAAGATCCTGCCACGCAATGCCGTCTGGGTTGCCAGCAATCTCAAGCGCACGCATCAGACGGCGAGTGCGATCTGGGCCGCGGGATTTCCGAAACCCGACGCGATGCCGCATGAAGCGGATTTCGCCGAACAGCATCTCGGCGACTGGCAGGGCATGAACCGCGCCGCGTTCTTCGCCAGCCGTCCCATCAATGTCGGCAGCTACTGGTTCGCGCCCATCGATGAGCCATCGCCGAATGGCGAAAGCTTCATGGATCTCTACAACCGTGTCCGCCGTGGCATCGAACGCATTAATGTCGAGCACGCCGGCAAGGATATTATTGCAGTGGCGCATGGCGGCACGATCAAGGCGGCCATCGGTCTTGCGCTCAACGATCAGCCGGATCGCGGTCTCGCTTTCACCATCGACAACTGCTCGGTCACGCGGCTCGATCATCTCGCCAGCGACGGCCACAGCGGCTGGCGCATCCCGATGGTCAACCAGCAGCCATGGATCGCCGATCCCTCGCATGCGGCGATGCATCAGCCGGCGGGGCCGGAAGTCGCGACGTCGAGCACAAAGCTGGCGTAGTTGCTAACCTCTCCCCGCTTGCGGGGAGAGGTCGGATCGCGAGCGCAGCGAGTGATCCGGGTGAGGGGGACTATCCATTCGCTCCGAGCTTGCGGAGGCTCCCCCTCACCCCACCCTCTCCCCGCAAGCGGGGAGAGGGAGCGAGAGGCCGGCGTTTTAAACAACATCAACAACATCAGGGAGAAACACACATGAACCTGTTCGACATGACCGGAAAAGTCGCCGTCATCACCGGCTCGACGCGCGGCATCGGCCGCGCCATTGCCGAGCGCATGGCGGAGCACGGCGCCAAGGTGGTGATCTCGTCGCGCAAGCAGGATGTTTGCGACGAGGTGGCGAAGGAGATCAACGCGCAGTTCGGCGCGGGGACTGCGGTGGCGATCGCCGCGAACATCTCCAGCAAGGAGAACCTGCAGAACCTCGTCGACGAGAGCAAGAAGGCGTTCGGCAAGATCGATGTGCTGGTGTGTAACGCTGCGTCGAATCCGTATTACGGGCCGCTGGCCGGCATTTCCGACGATCAGTTCCGCAAGATTCTCGACAACAACATCGTCGCCAACAACTGGCTGACCAGCATGGTCGTGCCCGACATGATCGAACGCAAGGACGGCTCGGTGATCATCGTGTCGTCGATCGGCGGGTTGAAAGGCTCGACGATCCTCGGCGCCTATGCGATCTCGAAAGCCGCCGACATGCAGCTCGCGCGCAATCTCGCCTGCGAATACGGCAAGTTCAATGTCCGTGTGAACTGCATCGCGCCCGGCCTCATCAAGACCGACTTTGCGAAAGCGCTGTGGGACAATCCGGAGAACCTCAAGGCCTCCACCGCACGCTCGCCGCTGCTGCGCATCGGCATCCCCGATGAAATCGCGGGCGCCGCGGTCTTCCTGGGATCCGCAGCCGGGAATTTCATGACCGGGCAGACCATGGTGATCGACGGCGGCGCGACGATTAGTTGATTTCAAACTCGTCGTTCCGGGGCGTGGACGGCGCCGAAGGCGGCGGCCGCGTACCCGGAACCTCGACGTGGGAGTCTCCGTCGGTGTCAGGCCATTTCGAGATTCCGGGTTCGCGTCCGGCTTGCGCCGGCCGCGCCCCGGAATGACGACTTCGTCGTCACTCCACCGCCGCGTAAACCAGACTCCGGATCAGTGTCCTGAAATACTCCCGCTGCCCCGGCCCCTGCGACATGAACACCGCGAACAGTTCTTCCTGCGGATCGATCCAGAAGAACGTGCCGGCGACTCCGCTCCAGAAGAACTGACCCTTCGATCCCGCATAGGGCGCGTGACCATCGTCCGTGCGCACGGCGAAGCCGAGGCCGAAGCTGTGGCCGGGCGGCACGAGATGTGTCTCCAGCTTCACGTTGGGGCTGAGGTGATTGGACGCCATCAGATGCAGCGTGCGGCTGCCGATCACTCTGACGCCGTCCAGCGTGCCGCCGTTGAGCAGCATCTGGCAGAAGCGCGCATAGTCCATGGTCTTCGACACCAGACCGCCGCCGCCAGATTCCATCTTCGGAATTTCGAGCGGATCGAACAGCGCGACTTTCTCGCCGGTCCACGGATCGGTGGGGAAGGGCTGCGCGATACGGTCCTTGTTCGTGCTTGCGGTGTGGAAGCCGGTCTCCGCCATCTGCAGCGGCGCCAGAATGTTCTCGGTGAGATAGTTGCCCAGCGACTTGCCGGACACGACCTCGATGACACGGCCGAGAATGTCGGTGGAGCGGCTGTAATTCCATTCACTGCCGGGCTGGCAGATCAGCGGCAGGCCGGCGACGATCTTGGCGTGCTCCTCATTGGTGATATCGCGATTGCGCAGGTTCGACTTCTGATACATCCGCTGCACCATGCCGTTGCCGGTGATCTCATAGGAGATGCCCGACGTGTGCCGCAGCAGGTCCTGGATCGTGATCGGGCGCAGCGGCAGCGCCAGTTCGAGCGCGCCGTTGCGCTCGACGCCGACCATGGTGTCGGCGAATGCGGGGATGTATTTCGCAAGCGGGTCGTTCAGCAGGATATGGCCGTTCTCGACCAGCTGCATGATGCCCAGCGAGACGATCGGCTTGGTCATCGAGAAGATGCGGAACAGACTATCGCGCGACATCGCGGTCCCGCCGTCCGGGGTCTGCTTGCCGAAGGCCTCGTAATAGCCGATCTGGCCGCGGCGGGAGACCAGCATGGTGACGCCCGGCGTGGTGCCCTTGTCGATCTCGCGCTTGAACGCGTCCGACATGATTTGAAGACGGTTTGATGACAATCCCAGCGTTTCCGGCCGGGCCTGCGGCAGCTCGGGGGTCTCAAGGGAAACGGCGTGTTTTGCGGCAGTTTGGGCGTTCATGGGGGCTCCCGATAGTGCTTTGATTGATCTTGTCATTTGCCGGCTTACATAGGGGGCTCGCCGGCATGGTTGGACAAGCTTGGCCCAGAAGTTCGGGCTTGAACAGGGCCGTTTTCCCTTGTAACCAGCCGCCGGTTTGGTGCTGCGCACGGGCGTGGCTTAACAGGTGGATCTATGGCCAAAGCAAAATTTGAACGTAACAAGCCGCACTGCAATATTGGTACGATCGGTCACGTTGACCACGGCAAGACGTCGCTGACGGCGGCGAT